>SVMM01000023.1 GCA_015067435.1 Oscillospiraceae bacterium
TTGTTTTCCACATTCAGCGCCTTTTTGGCGCGAAAAGGGACGCGTTGCAGATTTTTCTTTCTGCAACGCGCCCTTTTCGGGAAGGGCGGCCGCTAAGCTGTTTTGGCCTGCGGCTTCTGGAAGACGAACTTCTGCGCCAGAATGATGACCGCGAGGCACACAATGCCCGCAAGGTCGGTCACAAGGCCGCTGTCGATCAGCAGGAGCGCGCCCGCGCCCGCGACGATGCGCAGCACGACGTTCAGCCGTCCGTAGAGGTAGCCCTCCACCGCCGCGGCGATCAGCACGACGCCGATGCACGCCGTGACGACGACCTGCAAGCCCGTGAGGAGCGTGACGTTTTCCAGCAGCAGCGCGGGGTTGTAGACGAACATGAACGGCACGATGAAGCCCGCAAGCGCGAGGCGCACCGACTGCCAGCCCGTTTTCATCGGGCTGCCGCCCGAAAGCCCCGCCGCCGCGAAGGAGGCAAGCGCCACCGGCGGCGTAAGGTTCGCGAACATGGCGAAGTAGAAGCAGAACATGTGCGCCGCGATCTCCGGCTGTCCCAGCTCGACGAGCGCGGGCGCGGCGATGGTGGCGGTGATGAGGTACGACGGGATGGACGGAAGGCCCATGCCGAGGATCATGCACGTGACCATCGTGAAGAGCAGCGTGAGCATCAGGCTCTGCTCGCCGATGCTGATGATGGCGTGGGCAACGTTGAGTGCAAAACCTGTCATGCCGCAGACGCCGACGATGATGCCGACGCAGGCGCACGCCATCGCCACGGAGACCGTGGATCTCGCACCCGCGACGAACGCGTCACAGATGTCCTTGAAGCTCATGCGGCTGATGGGGCGCAGCTCCGCCACAACGATGGTGACGATGATCGTCCAGAACGCGCCGAGGATGACCGTCGCGCCGCTGAAGATCAGCATGTAAAGCAGGAACACGATTGGGATCAGCAGGTGGCCGCGCGCCTTCATGACCTCCTTGACCTTGGGCATCTGATCCTTGGGCAGGCCGTTGAGGTTGTCCTTGGTCGCGCGCATCTGCACCTGAATGATGATGCCGAGGTAGTAGATCAGCGCGGGGATGACCGCCGCCTTGATGATGACGGCGTATTTTACGCCGAGCGTCTCCGCCATGACGAAGGCGGCGGCGCCCATGATGGGCGGCAGCAGCTGCCCGCCGACGGAGGCGGTCGCCTCCACCGCGCCGGCAAACTCCTTGGAGTAGCCGGTCTTTTTCATCAGGGGGATGGTGAACGTGCCCGTGGTGACGACGTTCGCCACCGCCGAGCCGTTGATGGAGCCGAGGAAGCCGGAGGCGAGCACCGCGACCTTTGCGGGGCCGCCCTTCGTGTGTCCGGCGAGCGCGTTGGCGATGTCGTTGAAGAACTGGCCCATGCCGCACTTGTTCATGACCTCGCCGAAGATGATGAACAGCACGATGTACGTCGCCGCCACCTTGATCGACGTGCCGTAGATGCCGTACACGTCTGTGGTCAGGTAGGTGACGATGCGGTGCCAGGTATAGCCGCGGTGCCGGAAGATGCCCGGAAACGAGCGCCCGTAGAGCGCGTAGAGAAGGAAGATGATGGACAGGATCGGCAGCGCCCAGCCGCTCAGGCGGCGCGAGCACTCCAGCACCAGCAAAATGAGGATCGTGCCGAAGATGATGTCGATCGTCTCGCCCTGAAAGCCCGTGGAGATGAATGTCGGATAGCGCACGAAGACGTACACGGGCATGACCGCCGAGGCGGCGATGAACAGCCAGTCATACCACGCGATCTTCCTGCGGCTGGACTTCCTGAACGCGGGATACAGGGCAAAGCCCAGCACGAGGATCAGGCCAACATGGATGGCGTGGTGCTTGATGTTGACCATTTGCAGCGCGCGGATACCCGATGCGTAAGCAAGGTGGTAGAGTGTGAACGCAAGGCAGAGAAAATAGACGATCTTTTTCAGCACTTCCGCGTCAAAGACACGCGTGCGGGATTCCTTCTCGAATTTCTCCATGATCTCCGCGCCCTTTTCCTCCGGCGCGGGCGTGTCCGCCGGTACGTCGGCGGCTTTTTTCTCAAGATCGGACACCTGTGAGATTCCCCCTTACTGTAATGATTTCACCGCGAATCCTGCTGGCGTCTGGCAGGCTCCGGAAGTCGAAAACCTCTTCCCCGTTGAGGGAAAGCCCCTTCATATAGGTTGCGGACGTGATCCACGAGAAGTACGGGAAAACGCTGTTGATATCCTCCATCCACACAAGCCCGTCCTCGACGCGCGTCGGCACGTCCATTTCCGCGGGAATGCCCGCGCCGTAGCCCGCCACGGCGATGGCGTCGAGGTTAAACTGCCCGTCCTCCCGAACGGTGTAGAACTCGTACCACGGGATATGCTCGAAGGAGTGCTCGATCTCCAGCCGGAGTTGATCTCCGGCGCGGACCGGCACGGAGAACACGACCGTCTCCCGCTCGCGGTCGTAGAGCCGGAACGCCCGGCCCGCGGGCGCGTAAAACGCCCACCAGACAAAGCCCCCCAGCACGGCGAACGCCAGTGCGGCGCAGAGAACGCCGCGCAGCCTTTTGTCCATGTTTCCGAATACAATGCCGAGGCCGCGGGAAACGGCGTCGTCTCCCGCGGCGCTCACGCAGTCCATCAGTGGATGTAGCCGTTGTCAGCCCAGAACGCCTGCGCGCCCGGATGCAGCGGGAGCTGGATGTCATCGACGCCGAAGGTGATGTCGATGTTCTTGTCCGCGGCGTTGTGGGACGCCTTGATGGTGGAGATGTTGGCGAAGATGCCCTCCAGCATATCGTAGACCATCGCGTCGCTCAAATCCTTGCGCACGAGCATGATGTTGTAGACGAAGACGCCCTCGACGTCCTCCGTGTTGTTGTAGGTATTGGCGGGGATGACGCTCTTGGCGTAGTAGGGATACTCGCTGACGAGCTTGTCGCGGCCCGCGCCGTCGATGGGCACGACGACCATGTCGTACTGCACGCCCAGCTCCATGACCGTCGCGTTCGGAAGGCCGGAGGTGACGAACACCGCGTCGCACTGGCCGTTCTTCATGTTGTCGATCGCTTCGCCGTAGGCGAGATAGTCCGGCTGGATGTCGTCATAGGTGATGCCGTAGGCGGCGAGGATCATGCGCGCGTTGATCTCAACGCCCGAGTTCGCCGCGCCGACGCCCACGCGCTTGCCGCGCAGGTCCTCGACCTTCGTGATGCCGGTGTTCGCGGTGGTGACAAGCTGGACGTAGTTCGGCCACAGGCGCATCAGCGCGCACAGGTCGCTCGCGGGGTCCTTGCCCTCATACGCGCCGGTGGCGGTGTACGCCTGCATGACGGCGTCCTGCATGGCAATGGCGATCTCGCAGTCGCCGTTGAGGATGTTCTGGATGTTCTGGCCGGTGGCGTTCGTCGCCTCCGCCGAGGTGGAGTAGCCGTACTCCTGAAGCGCGGTGGCAAACGCGCCGCCGATGGGATAATAGATGCCGGAGGTCGGGCCGGTGCCGACGGTGATAAACTCCTTGGCGCGCTCCGCGTCGGTCAGGCCCTTGCTCTCGCCGCCGGACGGCGCCGCGGGCGTGGCCGCCGCGGGAGCCGCGGGAGCCGCGGGTGCCGTGGGGGTCGCGGGCGCTGGGGTGGAACCGCCACCGCCGCCGCAGGCGGCGAGCGCGAGTACCATGCAGAACGCAAGCAGCAGTGCAGTCAGTTTTTTCATTTCAGTTTCTCCCTTCCAGTCGTTTTCACATGATTCCGAAATAAAACGACAAAGGCGCCCATCTGGGTATAGTAACCCAGATGAACGCCTTCGTTCATTGTGGTCAGTATAAACGCCGCGTTTTGATTTGTCAATAGGGTTCTTTGCCGACGTGCGCGATTATTTCTTTTCAAACCGTTCGCGGTGTGCTATAGTGATGGCATGATTTTTAACCGGCCAACCATTTCTGCGGGGTGCTTATGAACAAAAAAGCTGCAAGGGAATTGATGGGCGCGCTCTCGCGCGCGCTGTGTGAACGCGGTCTCGCGCCGGACGAGCGCGCCGCGGCGGAGCTGCTGCGCAGGGCAGAGACGGCGGAGCGCCTCGGCGCGCTGTTTCCGCTGCGCGGAAGGCTCCGCTGCGACGCCGTCGCCGAGGCGTGCGCGCCGCTGCTCGGCGACGCGCCGGAGCGGGGCTGGTGCGCGTTCTGCTACGACTTCATCCGCACGCGGATGTACCCGCAGGGGCACTTCGCGCCGGACGCGGGCGGCTATGTGCGCGGGGCGCTGACCTTCCTCACGGTCCTGCAGGAGCTGCTCGCGCGCGAACGGCAGGCGCTGCCCTTCGACCCGATGGTCGACTTTGCCTTCCTCGCGCCGGAGGAGTACGACGCCTTTGACCGCGCGGAGGAGTACCGCCGCTTCCTAGCCTCGTGGCGGGACGGGTTCATCTACGAGCTGATGCGCCTCGGAGACGAGGTGACGCCGTACCGCACGCTCAGCCACATCGCGGGCGTGCACCATATCGCGCTGACGGTCGCGCGCGGCATTTTGAACGCGGGCGAGGAGATCGACCTCGCGCTCCTCTCCGCCGCCGCCGCGGCGCACGACCTTGGAAAATACGGCTGCCGTCCGGGCGAGGCGGTGCCGCACCTTCATTACTATTACACGGGCTACTGGCTGGAAAAGCGCGGATTGAACGCCGTCAGCCACATCGCCTCCAACCACTCGACATGGGATCTGGAGCTCGACGCGCTCTCCGTCGAGTCGCTTTGCCTCATCTACGCGGACATGCGCTGCAAGCAGGGCCGCGACGCGCAGGGGCGGGAGATCACGGCGGTCTACTCCCTCGCCGACGCCTTCGACGTCATCTTGCAAAAGCTCGAAAACGTCGACGCCGCCAAGCGCCGCCGCTACGAGCTGGTCTACAGCCGCCTGCAGGACTTCGAGCGCTATCTCCGCTCGCTCGGCGCGGATATTGAGCTGACCGGCGCCCCCTGTGTCGCCGCGCCGGTGAAGGACGCCGCGCTGATGACGGCGGAGGAGGCGGTCGACCGGCTGCAAATGCTCTCGATGGAGCACCATCTGCGGCTGATGAACCAGCTCTCCAGCGAGCAGAAGCTCGGCAACATCATCGAGGCGGCGCGTGCCAGCCGCGACTGGAAGCAGCTGCGCGTCTACCTCAACATCTTTGAGGAATACTGCACCTATCTCTCGGCGCGGCAGAAAACGCAGGCGCTCGCGTTCCTCTACGAGCTGTTGAGCCACCGCGAGGGCGACATCCGTCGTCAGGCGGCGAGCCTGATCGGGCAGATCATCGCGCGCTTCCACCTCGTCTACCGCAAGCGCCTGCCCGACGACGCGCCCTCCGACCCCGCGGAGGAGGTTCCCTTTACGCTGTGGGAGGAGTATCTGGACAGGATCATCCGCCCCGACCACAAGACCACCGCGCAGCAGCGCTCGCACATCGGTTACACGCTCAAGATCGTCGTGGACGCGATGCTGCAATGCGGCCGGAGCGAAACGCTGCCGCGCTTTGTCGGCGCGTTGCTGCGGTATTACGAAGCGCCGGAGACGCTGGACGCGGACACGGCGTTCACACTGCTCGACGCGATCCAGAACCTGCCGCCGCGCTATTACGACGAGCAGACGCGCGGACAGCTCATCGAATTCGCCGGCTACTTTGTTCAAAACGGCGACACGCGGCTCCAGACCGCCGCGCTGCTGTTTCTGCGCGAGACGCAGCGCCCGCTGGCGCGGGAGCACGCGCAGATGCGCCGTATTGCCAAGCTTGCCCGCGGCGGCGCGGACGACGCGCTGACGCTGCAATTTCTCCGCTACCGCATCCTCAGCCGCGCGGGCGAGGACGTGTCCGCTTATCGCGAGATCTTCGACGGCGCGCGGGACATCACGGGCGAGATCTTTCTCGACAATCTCAAGACGGCGACGCCGTGGGTCAACAAGGTCGTCGGCGTGGAGATCCTGCGCGATCAGGCGGGACGCAGCCGCACGGACAACATCCTGCACATCTGCACCCATTTTTCCAACCTCATCAAGGTTTCCGAGCGCGTCGTCGTGCGACACGCCGCGGGCGCGGCGCTGCTGGACGTGCTGCCGCTGCTGCGGCGCGAGCAGCGCAACGAGGTCGTGGTCGAGCTGGGCAAGGGCATCGAGCTGGGGCAGTACGCCATCTCGAAATACATCCCGGACTATCTGGGGCGCGCGGCGCTGCTGCTCTTCCCCAGCGAGCTGGACGAGCAGGTGCTCTGGCTCAAGCAGCTGCTCGGCTCCCCGACGGACAGCGCCGTCGCCGGCGCGCTGCGCACGATCGGCGTCATGCTCCAGCACTACGGCGCATACCGCGGCCGCTTTGTCGAGCCCTCCGCGCGCTACACGGAGCGTCTGCACGAGCTGATCGGCCTGCTGCTGCAGGGTCTCGCCCACTACCGCGAGCCGGTGCGGCAGGAGGCGCTGCTGATCTTCGCGCAGCTCTTCGACGGCGGCGCGCTGGGCAGAGCGGAGCGCGAACGGCTGTTCACGCTCTGCTGCCGCAAGCTGCTCTTCCTCATCGACGCCGCGCCGGATCACGACGCTCTGACGTTCTTCTACCGCGCCTCGGCGCTGCTGCACATCGACCGTTTCCTCACGCTGCACCGTCTGGAGCACGGCGCGTTCCGCTTCGAGCGGCCGCGCAAGGTCGCGTTCTTCCCCGGCACCTTCGACCCCTTCACGCTCTCCCACAAGGGCATCGTGCGCGAGATCCGCGAGATGGGATTCGAGGTCTACCTCGCCGTCGACGAGTTCTCGTGGTCGAAGAAACCGCAGCCGCATCTGCTGCGCCGCCAGATCATCAACATGTCGGTGGCGGGCGACTTCCACGTATACCTGTTCCCGACCGACATCCCCGTGAACATCGCCAACCCCGGCGACCTCAAACGCCTGCGGGAGATTTTCGAGGGGCGGCGGCTGTACCTCGTGGCGGGCGCGGACGTCATCGCGGGCGCCTCGGCGTACAAAAAGGAGCCGGAGCCGTACTCCGTGCACTCGCTCGACCACATCATCTTCAGCCGCCCCGACCAGCCGCGCCTGCCGCCGCGCGAGCGGCTACGCCTGAGCGGCGACGTGATGGAGCTGCGCCTTCCGCCGGAGCTGGAGGACATCAGCTCCACGCGCATCCGCGAGAACGTGGACCACAACCGCGACATCTCGCATTTCATCGACCCGATCATTCAGGATTTCATCTACCAGAACGGCCTGTACCTGCGCGACAGTCAGGATAAGCCCCTGCTCACGCCCTCCGACCTTGCGTTCGACTGGCTCGCGCCGCCCTACGGCGGCATGGGGCATCCCGCGCTCGCCGAGGCGGCGCGGGATGGCGACGAGCTGCTGGCGCTGCGGCGCGGGGAGAAACGCGCGGGCTTTGTGACGTGGCGCTGTCTCGGCGCGACGGAGCTGTTCGCGGCGCTTGGCGACGCGGCGCTTTCCGACCGCGTGCGCCTGCGCGCCGGCGGCAAGACCCTGCTCGTCACCGGCGTCTACGCTTCGGGCGACGACGCGCAGCTGCTCCTCAGCGAGGTGCTGGCGCGCTCGCTGCAGGAGGACTGCGTCTACGCGCTCTGCCGTCCGCGCCACGGCGTGACGCCGGAGCTGGAGGAGCTGCTGGCGCGGCAGGGCTTCGTCCGCCGCGAGGGCGGCGCGGCGCTGATGGAGGTCGACATGCGCGCGCCGACGGTGCTCATCCGCAATCTGGAAACGACCATTCAGGAGCCGCTCGCCCGCGACAGGCGCGTGCTCGCCGCCATTGAAAACGGGCATCAGCGCTTGCAGCACGCGCTGACGGGGCTGTACCCCGGCTCGCTGGTGCTGACGCTCTCGTCCGACGTGATCCACCAGCGGCTTTTAGAGCGCATTACGGCGTTCAACCACGTGCCCGACACGCCCACGGAGCCGCGGGCGCTCGGCGAGTGCATGTGCGTGCCCTTCGGCAAGCTGCTGCGCGGGCGCATCCTGCCCAACACCGTCACCAAGACCATCCACACCGACAAGGTGTTCGAGCCGGATCTCCGCTCCAGCCGCGTCGAGGCGTTCCCCTACTACGCACCCATCCCCTGTCAGGTACGCACGATCCGCTCCTTCGCCCGCCCCGTCATTCTGGTGGACGACGTGATGCATCCGGGCACGCGCATCCGCGCGCTCGACCCGCTGCTGCGGCAGGAGGACGTCGACATCTGCATGGTGCTCGTCGGACTGCTCTCCGGCCACGGGCGCGACCTGATGCGCGAGCGGAACCGTCCGGTGGACGGCGCATACTTCGTGCCGACGCTGCGGCAGTGGTTCGTGGAGTCGACGCTCTACCCCTTCATCGGCGGCAACACCGTCCGACGCGCGAGCGCGCCGGTGCCGGGGCTGCTGCCCGGTGTGAACCACATCCTGCCCTACGCCGCGCCGCCCTATCAGGGCGAGTGTCCGGACTGGGCGGTGTTCGCGCTCTCGCGCTGCTGCATCGAGTCCGCGCGCGACCTGATGCTGGCGCTGGAGGCGGCGTACCGCGAGCAGTACGCGCGCAACCTGACGCTCAGCCGCCTCAGCGAGGCTGTCATTCTGCCGCTGTGCCCCGACAAGGGCGCGTGCCTGCACTACGACCCCAGCCTCGCCGCGTCGGTGTATCTGGAAAACGACCTCGAACAACTCATGAGGAGCGCGGGCCTATGAACGACTGTATCGAGAAAAACGGCAATCTCTACTATTTTGTGGACGGTGATCCCGTACTGGGACGCGGGAGTTTCCGCGCAAACTGCGCGGGACAGCTCGCCGCGCCGCACGGGCTTTCGGTGCTGGACGCCTCGCGCCTGCCGGACGTTCCGCTGGACAATGCGCTGCGAAGCGCGCTGGACGCGGGCAGGCTCACCGTCGTCAACCGCAGCCGTCCCGGCTGGGAGCGGATGCTGGAAGCGCCCAAAACGGGCAAAAAGCGCGTCAATCTGCTCGCTCTCGGCGACGTGGGCGGGACGCTGCTGACGGGGCTCAAGCTCCTCGGCGGCGACGTGATCTCGTCCATCGGCGTCTGCGATCTTTCGGAGCAGGCGGTCGCGCGCTGGACGTTCGAGATGGGGCAGGTATCGCTCCCGTGGGACTACGGCGCGTTCCCGGAGGTGGAGCCGGTGGACGCGGAGCACCTGTTCGACTGCGACGTGCTGGTATTCGTCGCCTCGAAGGGCATCCCGCCGGTCGGCTCCGGCGTCAAGGACGTGCGCATGGCGCAGTTCGAGAGCAACGCCGCCATCGTGCGCCACTACGCGCGCATGGCGCGCGGGAAGGCGTTCCGCGGCCTCTGGGCGGCGGTGTCCGACCCCGTCGACCCGCTGGCGAAGGTCGCGTATCTGGAAAGCAACAAGGATGAGAACGGCGTCTGGGACGGCATGGGGCTCCTGCCCGAGCAGGTGCAGGGCTTCGGTCTCGGCGTGATGAACGCCCGCGCCGCGTACTACGCCAAGCGGGATAATCGCTTCGCCTCGTTCCTGACCGAGGGGCGCTCCTTCGGCCCCCACGGCAAGGGGCTCTGCATCGCCAACTCGATCGGGCATTACGACGACGCGCTCTCCCGCGAGCTGACGGAGCTGGCCGTCACGGCGAACCTCAAAATGCGGGAGCTGGGCTTCAAGCCCTACGTCGCGCCGGCGCTCTCGTCGGGCGCGCTGAGCCTGCTGCTGACGCTGCGCGGCGCGTGGCACTGCGGCTCGGTCTATCTGGACGGCGTGTACATGGGCTGCAAAAACCGTCTCACCCCCGCGGGCATCGAAACCGAGCTGCTTGACCACATCCCCGACGCGCTGTATGCGCGCATAGAGGACGCGGCGGCGGAGCTGAGGGGGATCGTGTGATGGAGTTGACTGTGATCCGCCTTCCCGCCGACGACGCGTCGGACGATAAGCGGCTGGACGGCGTGCTGCAAAGCGCGCTGGATGGCGTCGCGCACGCGACGGTCACGGACGTGTCCGCGCTGCCCGATCTGCGCGGGAGGCGCCTGCTGTTCGCCATGGCGCTCGGCGCGTACGGCGTCAACACGGCGTATCTGCGTCTGCTCGCGCGTCTGCGCGCGGCGCCGGATACGCTCGACGGCTGCGTCTCGGCGCTCATCGTCGACGGGGGCGGCGAGCTGTACACCAAGTCGGCGGCGGCGGAGCTGGCGCTCGCGCTCAACAGCGCCGGCAGCGCGCTGCCGGGGCGTCCGCTGGTGGAGGCGACCGGCTCGCTGCAAAACTTCCGCGTGCAGGCGAAGAATCTGGGCACCGACCTCATGGGCGCGTACCGCGCGGCGGTGCGGGAGCTCGCCGAACGGCTGGCGAGTGAAGCGTTTCCCCTGCGGGAGAAGCCTGCGCTGCTGGCGCTCCACGCGTCGAGCTATCACGTCTCGAACACGATGCAGCTCTGGGCGCAGGTCAAGGTGCGCCTCAAAAAAAGCTGCACGGTGGAGGAAATCGGGCTGCGCAACGGCGCGGTGTCCGACTGCTCCGGCTGCCCCTATACCGCATGCCTGCACTTCGGCGAGAAGGGGCGCTGCTTCTACGGCGGGCTGATGCAGGACGAGGTCTGGCCCGCGGTGCGCCGCTGCGACGCGGTGGTGCTGCTGTGCCCGAACTACAACGACGCGCTGTCCGCGAATCTGACGGCGTTCATCAACCGCATGACCGGCCTGTTCCGCCAGACGCGGTTTTACGACAAGGCGGTGTTCGCCATCGTCGTGTCCGGCTACTCCGGCGGCGACATCGTCGCGCGGCAGGTGCTCGACGCGATGAACATGAACAAGTCGTTCTACCTCCCGCCGCGCTTCGCGCTCATCGAGACGGCGAACGACCCCGGCGAGGCGCTGATGCTGTCGGGCGTCAACGCGCGGCTGGACGCCTTTGCGGCAAGGATGCGGAAGTCGCTCTGCGCGCCCGCCGCGGCGGAAAACATCGCCGGAGGCTATTGACAAGCGCGGCGTCCTGTAGTATGTTTACCGTGTTGAACAAAGACGTTCATTCAGGGGGCAAGTGCCCTCAATGAGCGTCTTTTCTTTTCGGGGAAAGGGGATATATCTATGGCAAACTGTGCGATCGTGGGCATCAACTGGGGCGACGAGGGCAAGGGCCGCATGGTCGACCTGCTGACCGAGCGGTACGACTACGTCGTCCGCTATCAGGGCGGCGGCAACGCCGGACACACCGTCGTCAACGAGCGCGGCAAGTTCGCGCTGCATCTGCTGCCGTCCGGCGTGTTCCGCGACGGCGTCGTCAACGTGCTCGGCAGCGACGTCGCGCTCGATCTCGAAAACCTGTGGTCGGAGATCGAAACGCTGCGCACGTCGGGCGTGCACGTCACGCCCAAAAATCTGAAGATCAGCAGCCGCGCGTCGCTGCTCCTGCCGTGGCACCGGGAGCTGGACGCGCTGGAGGAAGCGCGGCTCGGCGACAAAAAATTCGGCTCGACCCGTCAGGGGATCGCGCCGTTCTACTCGGACAAATATCAGAAGAAAACGCTGCTCGCGGGCGAGCTGCTGTACCCTGACCGCCTGCGCGCGCACGCGGAGGAGCTGCTGGGGTGGAAAAACCTGACGCTGACCGGCGTCTACGGCACGAAGCCCTGCACGCTGCGCTCGCTGCTGGACTGGCTGGACGAGTACGGCGGCAAGCTCATGCCCTATATCTGCGACACCGCCGCGGAGCTTGGGCGCGCGCAGGAGAGCGGCAAGAGCATCCTCTTTGAGGCGCAGCTCGGCGCGCTGCGCGACCTCGACTGCGGCATCTATCCGTACACGACCTCCTCCCACGCGCTCGCCGCCTACGCGCCGGTCGGCTCCGGCGCGCCGTGGCTGAAAGTGGACGAGGTGCTCGGTGTCGTCAAGGCGTACTCCACCTGCGTCGGCGAGGGGCCGTTCACCTGCGAGCTGTTCGGGCCGGAGGCGGACGCCCTGCGCGAGGCGGGCGCGGAGTACGGCGCCAAAACGGGCCGTCCCCGCCGCGTCGGGCCGATCGACCTCGTCGCAACACGCTACGGCGTGCGGATGCAGGGTGCTACTTCGCTGGCGCTGACGAAGCTGGACGTGCTGAGCTATCTGGACAGGATCCCGCTTTGCGTACAATACGAGCTGGACGGCAAGCGCACGGACGAGTTCCCCTTCCCCGCCGCGCTGGACAAGGCTGCGCCGGTGATCGAGTACATGGACGGCTGGCACTGCGACATCTCCGGCGCGCGGAGCTGGGATGCGCTGCCGGAGGCGGCGAGGGCGTACGTGGAGCGCATCGAGCGCGCCGTCGGCTGCCCGTTCTCCTACGTCTCCGTCGGCGCGGAGCGCGACTCTTACATCAGGAGGTAAGGGGCATGGTGGAGCAGTACGAATCCCCTCTGTCCACGCGCTATGCGTCCGCGTATCTGCTGCGGCTGTTTTCGCAGCGGACGCGCATCGAGACGTGGCGCAGGCTGTGGACGGAGCTGGCGCGCGCCGAGCACGAGCTGGGGCTCCCCGTCACGGCGGAGCAGGTCGCCGCGCTGGACGCCCACATCGCGGACATCGACTTCGAGCTCGCCGCCGCGCGGGAGCGGAAGGTGCGCCACGACGTCATGGCGCACATCTACGCCTACGGGAAGGCCGCGCCTGCCGCCGCCGGGATCATCCACCTCGGCGCGACGAGCTGCTATGTCACCGACAACGCCGACCTGATCCTCTACCGCAACGCGCTGCGCTATCTCCGCGGCGAGCTTTTGAAGGTCGCCGCCAACCTCGCCGCGTTCGCGGAGCGGTACAAGGCGCTGCCGACGCTCGGCTACACGCACTATCAGCCCGCGCAGCCGACGACGGTCGGCAAGCGCGCGGCGCTGTGGATGCAGGACTTCCTGTCCGACGTCGAGGAGCTGGATTTCGCGCTCGGCTCCATCCGCTTTCTCGGCTGCCGCGGCGCAACGGGCACGGAGGCGAGCCTTCTCGACCTCTTTGACGGCGACGGCGCCAAGGTCGACGAGCTGAACCACCGCCTCGCGGTGGCGTTCGGCTTCGAGCAGTGCTTCGACGTCTGCGGACAGACCTATCCGCGCAAGCTGGACAGCCGCATTTTGAGCGCGCTCTCCGCCGTTGCGCAGAGCTGTTACCGCATGGCGAACGACATCCGTCTGCTCCAGCACGACCGCCAGCTCAGCGAGCCGTTCGGCGACGCGCAGATCGGCTCGTCCGCCATGCCCTACAAGCGCAACCCCATGCGCTGCGAGCGCATCTGCTCGCTCAGCCGCTACCTGATGGCTGACGCCGCCAACGCGCCGATGACCGCCTCGACGCAGTGGCTGGAGCGCACGCTGGACGACAGCGCGAACCGCCGCATCTCACTGCCGGAGGCGTTCCTCTGCGCCGACGCGATTTTGCGCCTCGCGCAGAACGTGACGGCGGGCCTGCGCGTCAACGAGGCGGTCGTCGACAAGAGCGTCCGTGCGTATATGCCCTTCCTCGCGACGGAGAACCTGCTGATGGAGGCGGTCAAGCGCGGCGGCGACCGGCAGACGCTCCACGAGCTGATCCGCCGCTGCTCGATGGAGGCGGCGCAGAAAATGGAAAACGGCGAGCCCTGCGATCTGACCGCACGGCTCGCCGCGACGGGCGAGTTCGGTATGACGGAGGCGGAGATGGACGCCCTGCTCGCGCCGGAGAACTACATCGGACGCTGCGAAGCGCAGGTCGACACCTTTCTGGCGCGCCGCCGCGGCGTCTACGGGGATACCGCCGCGGGCACGGCGGAGCTGAGCGTTTAGCGGCTTCCCCGCGGAGCCTCCGCATCCGCTCCGATCCTCACTTTTTGTGATTGGTCCGGTTTATTTTCGCGATTTTCCTGAACTTTTCCTCTTTTGCCGCCAGATAGCTCTCCGCGTCCCCGGAGAAGGCGTTCTCCGTTTTGAGCTTTTGGTAGGACTTCAAACGCGTTTCAGACAGCTCGCCGCGCTCCAGTGCAGCGCGGACGGCACAGCCCGGTTCCGTCCGGTGGGTGCAGTCCGCAAACCGGCACTGTGCGGCGAGCGTTTCTATGTCCGCAAACGCAGCGGAAAGCCCCTCGCCGGCGTCCCACATGCCCAGCTCGCGCATCCCCGGCGTGTCGATGACCGTCGCGCCGCAGGGGAGGACGATCAGCTCGCGGTGCGTGGTGGTATGCCGCCCTTTGTCGTCGTTTCTGATGCCGTTTGTGCTCAGCCTGTCCTCGCCCAGCAGCCGGTTGACCAGCGTGGACTTCCCCACACCGGACGAGCCGACGAACGCGAGCGTTTTCCCCTTGTTGAGATATGGCGCGAGCCGTTGGATGCCGTCCTGCTCCATCGAGGAGACCGTGAGGATCTCCACGCCCGGCGCCGCGCCCTCCACCTGCGCGAGCCTGGGTGCGGGATCGCCGCAGAGATCCGCTTTCGTCAGCAGAACGACCGGCGTCGCGCCGCTTTCCCACGCGGTCGCCAGATACCGCTCCAGACGCCGGAGGTTGAAGTCGTTGTTGAGCGACATGCAGAGAAACACGGTGTCGACGTTCGCCGCGACGACCTGCTCCGCGGTCTCGCTGCCCGCCGCCCGGCGAAGGAAAACGCTGGTCCGCGGCAGCACCGCGCGGATCACCGCCGTGCCGCCGCCGTTCAAGTCCGCCATCACGTAGTCCCCGACAGCAGGATACTCGGAAACGGTTCTGATCTCGTGCCGGAGCTTTCCCGACACCTGCGCGCTCTGCATCCCCGCAGCGGTGAGCAGCCGGTACAGCCCCTTTTCCTGCACGGCGACGCGGCACGGGGCAAGGTTCGGATACTCCGCAAAATATGCCTCGTATCGAGGCGGAATATAGTCCAATGTCATAAAGTTTTCTCTCCCATACTCAGTTGTTCCCGCGCACGGTCCAGCAGATCGTCCGCGAGCGCGCGCACCGCCGCCTTGTCCTCCGAAGCGTCGCTGACGCTGTAGAGAAGGAACATCGGCGCGTAGAAGCCCGCCGCCGCCCGCCTCGGCTCCGGCAGCTCCAGCGCGGCGAACAGATCGGTCAGATAGCCGAGCGGGCCGGACGCGAGATACTGCTGGTACAGCGCACCCATCTCCGCGCTGCGGAACTGCTCCAGCGTCAGCATTTTACGAAATTGCGACGCAAAGTCATCCTCCGTCCAGTAACGGAACATCGCCTTGCCGAACGCGGCGATCTTTTCGATTTCGGCGCGGCGATAGGCGTCCTCCATTTCCGTCAGCGTACCCGCCGGCACGCCGTTCGCGTTCGCCTGCTCGGCGTCGCGCCGCTCCATGCGCGCGACGATGCTCTCAAAGATGTCCCTCTTGTTCCTATAGTGCTTGTAGAGCGCGCCCTTCGTCATGCCGAGCGCGCCGGCGATGTCGCTGACCGACACCGCCTCGTACCCATCCTGCGCGAACAGCCGCAGCGCCGTCAGCAGGATGCGCTCCTTCGTATCGCCCATCGCTTCATCTCCTTTCGCAAAAGAAAGAGTGGTAAACGTTCGTTCACCTCGTAGTATAGAAAACGAGCGTTCACTTGTCAAGCTTTTTCTTTGCCGCCCTTGGATTTCGCACCGCATGAACCGGATCAGCCGCGCTTTCCCGCTTGCCGCTGCGCACATATGCCATGCCGGAATTTTGGTTTGTGCAACCCGACAAATACATTTGTCCGTGACACGCGGACGCAACGAAATGTGAAATAATTCGATAAAGTCAATCGTCCGCAGCAGGCGGACATATGTACCGCTGTAGGCGGACACGAGCCGTCGGCAGGGGGCAAAAATCTGGAAGATATGCCCCTTGTCAGCGGTTTTCTGTTGGTTTAGAATAAGCGAAACTGCAAGCGCGCATGCCGGTATGTGTCATGGCGTTTGCGAAAACGAGGAGGAAATAGAACCATGAAGAAGCTTTTGTCGATCGTTCTTGCATTTACGATGGTACTGGCGCTCGCCGCCTGCGGCGGCAGCTCCGGCGGCGGCAGCTCCGCCTCCGGCGACGTGGTGAAGATCGGCGTGTTCGAACCGCAGTCCGGCGACAACGGCGCGGGCGGCAAGCAGGAGGTCCTCGGCATGCAGTATGCGAACACCGTGGCCCCCACCGTCGAGATCGGCGGCAAGACCTATCAGGTCGAGCTGGTGTACGCGGACAACGCGTCCTCCAACGACAAGGCGCCCACGGCGGCGCAGACGCTCATCTCCAGCGGCGTCAGCGTGGTGCTGGGCTCCTACGGCTCCGGCGTGTCCATCGCCGCGGGCGACACGTTCAAGGCTGCTGGCGTCCCCGCCATCGGCGTCACCTGCACCAACCCGCAGGTCACCTCCGGCTGCGACGTGTACTTCCGCATCTGCTTCCTCGATCCGTTCCAGGGCACGGTTCTGGCGAACTACGCCAAGAACGAGCTGGGCGCGAGCAAGGCGTATTGCCTGAGCAAGCAGGGCGACGACTACTCCGGCGGTCTGGTGAACTACTTCGTGCAGGCGTTCGGCGCGGAGAACTGCGTCCAGGAGACCTTCCCGGAGGGCACCAGCGACTATTCGACCTACATCACCAACGCCCAGAACCAGGGCTGCGACGTGTTCTTCTCCCCCGTCTCCACCGAGGCGGCGGCGCAGATCATCGCCAAGGCGAACGCCCAGAGCCTCGGTATGCCGATCCTCGCGGGCGACACGTGGGATTCCAACGTCATTCTGGAGGCTGCCAAGGGCAGCGACCTCAAGATCTGCGTGACGACCTTCTATCAGGAGGGCGCGGACGCCAACTTTGACGCCGGCGTCAAGGCGTGGATCAACGGCGACGCCACCGCCAAGGCGAACAACGGCGGCAACGATGAGCTCGCGGCTGTCACCGCCATGGGCTACGACGCCTACTTCGTTGCGCTGGAGGCGCTCAAGGCCGCCGGCTCCACCAACCCGGCGGATGTGCTCAAGGCGCTACCCGGCGTCAACTACACGGGCGTGACCGGCGCCATCGCCTTTGACAGCATCGGCGACGCCAAGCGCGACAGCGCCTTCGTCAAGGAGTGCAACACCTCCACCGGCGTCTGGGACTTCGTCACCGTGGCGAAGGCCGGCTGACAGCACGGAAAGGCTCCGGCGGGAGCGATACGCTCCCGCCGGTTGTCTTGTTCTTCTGAATGAACGATAAGGGGGAACCCTCCATGAGCTTATGGAACACCATCCTGCCGTACATCCTCTCGGGGATCTCGGTGGGCGGGCAATACGCCCTGATCGCCGTGGGCTATACGATGGTCTACGGCATTTTGCGTCTCATCAACTTTGCCCACGGCGACGTGTTCATGGTCGCGGGGCTGATGATGGTCTACTTTGCCGCGGCGATGCCGCTTTACGCGGCGATCCCGCTGATGATCGCCCTGACCGTGCTGCTCGGCTTCACGATCGAGCGCGTGGCGTACAAGCCGCTGCGCAGCGCGCCGCGCATGTCGGTCATGATCTCCGCCATCGGCGTGAGCTATCTGCTGCAAAACCTCGCGCTGTACATCACGGGCGGACTGAACAAGAACTATCCGGAGATCCCGTGGATCTCCGATAAGATCACCGTGTTCGGCGCGACGACCGCGCGCGTCACGGTCATCACGCCGTTTTTGACGGTGGCGCTGGTGTTCGCACTGGTGTTTCTCATCAACAACACGAAGATCGGTCTCGCGATGCGCGCGGTGTCCAAGGATTTTGAGACGGCGGAGCTGATGGGCATCCGCATCAACAACGTCATCTCCGCGACCTTCGTCATCGGCACCTTCCTTGCCGCCGTCGGCTCGCTGCTGTTCTTCTCGAACTATCCCGGCATCGTGCCGACCTCCGGCGCCATGCCCGGCCTGAAGGCGTTTGTCGCCGCGGTGTTCGGCGGGATCGGCTCCATCCCCGGCGCGGTGGTGGGCGCGTTCATCATCGGCATCTCCGAGAGCATCATCAAGGGTCTCGACACCATTCTCATCACGCACGGCGTGATCGCCGAGCAGATGGATTTCTCGACGTTTTCCGACGCCGTGACCTTCGTGCTCCTCATCGTCATTCTGGTCTTCAAGCCGACGGGCCTGTTCGGCGAGAAGACCACGGACAAGGTCTGAGGGAGGTGCGGATATGATCGACAAACAGGAAGCAAAGCGCAAAAACCTCATTTCCCTCGCCGCCGTGCTGGCGTTTTTGCTGCTGGTGCTGGCGCTCGACCAGATCATCAAGCCGACGAGCAAGATGTACATGCTGCTCACCGTGCTGCAAAAGGGCTCGGTCTACGCGCTCGCCGCCGTGTCCATGAACCTGCTCAACGGCTTCACGGGGCTTTTCTCCCTCGGTCACGCGGGCTTCATGCTCATCGGCGCCTACACCTATGCCATCTTCTCCATCCCCTCCGACGCGCGCGACACTGTGTACCAGTATTTTGACGCGGCGGTGCGCATCTCCTTCCCGGAGACGCTGGGGAACGCCCTCGGCGGCTTCGGCACGGCGCTGGGCGTGCTGCTCTCCGTGCTGCTCGCCGGACTGGTCGCGGCGGCGTTCGCCTACCTGATCGGCCTGCCCGTACTGCGCCTCAAGAGCGACTATCTCGCCATCGCGACGCTGGGCTTCGCGGAGATCATCCGCGCCATCTTCCAGTGGAAAAAGCTGGGGCCGGTCACAAACGGCTCCAACCTGCTCAAGAACTTTGACCGCTGCTCCACCTTCAAGCTGGAGCTGGGCGGCGCGACGCTGAGCCTTTCGACCTTCGTGCCCGTGCTGATCGCGACGGTGTGCATCACGATCATCGTGCTGCTGGTGAACTCCACCTACGGCCGCGCGTTCAAGGCGATCCGCGACGACGAGGTCGCCGCCGAGGCGATGGGCATCAACCTCGCCAGGCACAAGATGCTCGCGTTCTGCACGAGCTGCTTCTTCGCGGGCATCTCCGGCGCGACAATGGCGATGGTGCTCTCCATCGCGCAGGCGAACAACTTTAAGTCCGCCATGACCTATGAGATCCTGCTCATGGTCGTGCTGGGCGGCATCGGCTCGATCTCCGGCTCGGTCATCGGCGCGATGCTGTTCATCTCCGCGTCCGAGTGGTGGCTGCGCGGGCTGGACTCCGGCAGCTTCCTCGGCATCACCGCGCCGACGGTGTTCCGCAACGGCTTCCGTCTTGTGGTGTTCTCGGTCATCATCATGATCGTCGTGCTGTTCTTCCGCAAGGGCATCATGGGCGACCGCGAGCTGCCCGAGGTGCTTGCCGGACTGCGCGCCAGGCGCGCAAAAAAGCCCGAGGCGAAGGAGGTGCAGGGCAATGAGTGAGAAAATGAACGTCCTGTGCCTCGACAACATCACGATGCAGTTTGGCGGCGTCGTCGCGGTCGACGACCTCTCCATGGAGGTCAACGAGGGCGAGATCGTCGCGCTGATCGGCCCCAACGGCGCGGGCAAGACCACTGCGTTCAACACCATCACCGGCGTCTACGAGCCGACGAACGGACAGGTGAGCTTCCTCGGCAAGCCCGTGGTGCGCAACCACCCGCAGGGCAAGATGAAAAAACAGTACAAAGGCTCCGACGCGGAGAAATTCGCCTCTGAGCCCGTCCTCAATCCCACGCCCGACAAGCTCACGGCGCTGGGCATGGCGCGCACCTTCCAGAACATCCGCCTGTGGAAGACGCAGACCGTGTTCGACAACGTGCTCATCGCCAAGCACATGCTCCGCACCAGCAACTTCTTCACGGCGGCGTTCCATGCCAACCGCGCCGAGGAGGAAAAGCAGCGCGCGGAGGTGCTGGAGCTGCTTCGGATCGTCGGGCTGGAGGAGGAACAGCACGAGCCGGCGACCAGCCTGCCCTACGGCAAGCAGCGCCGTCTGGAGATCGCGCGCGCTCTCGCGACAAAGCCGAAGCTGCTGATGCTCGACGAGCCGGCGGCGGGCATGAACCCGCAGGAGACCGCCGAGCTGACGGCGTTCATCGGCCGCGTGCGCAACGAGTTCGACATGACGATCCTGCTCATCGAGCATCACATGGACCTCGTCATGGACATCTCCGACCGGATCTACGTCATCGACTTCGGCAAACTCATTGCCAGCGGCACGCCGGAGGTCATTCAAAACGATCAGCGCGTCATCGACGCGTATCTGGGGGTGGAAGACGATGCTTAAAATCGAAAACCTCCAGGTCGCCTACGGCGGCATTCAGGCGCTGCGCGGCATCGACCTTGAGGTGCCGGACGGCAAGATCGTCACCCTGATCGGCGCGAACGGCGCGGGCAAGTCCACGACGCTGCGCACGATCTCCGGCCTCGTCAAGGCGAAGGGCGGCTCCGTCACCTACGACGGTCAGGAGCTGCTGGGCAAGCCCATCAACCAGATTCTGGAGGCGGGCATCGCGCAGGTGCCGGAGGGGCGGCGCGTGTTCGCCAACCTGACGGTGCTGGAAAACCTCAAGGCGGGCGCGTATCTGCGCAAGGACAAGGACGGCATCGAGAAGGACATCCAATGGGTCTACGAGCTGTTCCCTCGCCTGCAGGAGCGCTCGTGGCAGCTTGCCGGCACGCTCTCCGGCGGCGAACAGCAGATGCTTGCCGTGGGACGCGGGCTGATGTCCCGCCCGAAGGTGCTGATGATGGACGAACCGTCCCTCGGCCTCGCGCCGCTGGTGGTGCAGGGCATCTTCGAGATCATCCGCGAGATCAACCGGCAGGGCGTGACGATCCTGCTGATCGAGCAGAACGCCAACATGGCGCTCAAGACCGCCGACCTCGCCTATGTGCTGGAAACCGGACGCATCACCATGAAGGGCACCGGCGCGGAGCTGCTGGCGGATGAAAGCGTAAAGGAAGCTTATCTCGGCAAAAAGAGAACATAAAAGATCGGATGCGGAGCGGTTGTGCCGCTCCGCATCCGATTTTCATTTATAATCAACCAGAGGCTCAATGATCGACAGGAACGCATTCAGATTTTCCGTCGTTGTGCGGGAATAGATGATGCCGTAAGGCAGATCGTATTCCTCCGCCAGCGGGATGCTCTTCATGTCCGGGTGCACCCTGTCCCAGCACTCCAGGGACAGCAGCGGGCAGTTCCGCTCCACCGCGCGCTTGAAAATGGTCACGTTGTAGTCGGAATCGACGTCCACCAGATTGATCCCCGGATGCCGCCGCCCGATATCCCTGCGAATGCGGTCGTTGATCGTGCTGCTGCCCGCCTGCCGCAGCATGAGCGGCTGCCCGTCCAAATCGCGGAAGCTCAATTCCTTCCTGTTCGCCAGCGCGTGCGTTCTCGGCACGGCGACGCAGAACCGATACCGGCCGACCGGCAGGAACGCGAACTTGTCGCCGTACCGCCGCGGGTTGAAGGCGCTGATGACGAAGTCAAAGTCCTCGCCGATGCGGGGAAAGTGGTTCACATCGTCCTCAAACGGAATGATCTTGAGGGGATAATCCGCGCAGCGGTCCCTGATTTCGAGCCACAGGTCCATGAAGCGGTAGCAGGGGAAGAGCGGGGACGTGCCAACGCGCAGCGTTTTCGTCTCCGACAAGTGCGCCGCGCGGACACGCTCGACGGCCTGCTCGATCTCCTTCGTCAGCTGCAGCGCCTCCGCGTAGAGCACCTGCCCCGCGGTCGTCAGCGTAACGCCCCGCTTCTCGCGGATGAGCAGCTTTACGTCAAGCCGCTCCTCCAGTGCGTTGATCTGCTTGATGACGGCGGTGTGGCTGACGTAGAGCTTCTCCGCCGCCTTCGTGAAGCTCCGCTCCTCCGCGACGGCCCTGAAGGTCGTCAACACCTTATCGTCCATCCGTTTACTTTCTCCCCTTTGTAAACTTAGAAACTTTTAGTTTCTATTATAGTAACAAAAGGTGACTTTATTGTCAACCGATATTGTGCTAATATATATAAAGTTAAAAAGATACAGTAGGGAAACTGTATCAAAAAAACAAAGCAATTTCAGCACAAATCATCGAGGAGGCAGGGATATGTTCAAGAAGGCGTTCAAAAGACTCGGAACTCAGATTACGGTGCTCACGGTGGCCGCGGTGGCCTTGTTGGTGCTCCTGTTGATGGTCATCACGATCTCGCAGTTCAAGTCCTACAGCAGCAATCTGCTGCAGGAGCGCTCCAACGCCGGCGAGCGGGTGCTGGAAACCACGCTGGCTTCGGAGCTCAACATTCTGGTGCGGGACCAGATTATTCTGACCAAGGACACGGCGGTCATGACCGGCACCGCCGAGGCCAACGTCGCGAATTTTGAGAGCATCTACAACGAGCAGTTCAGTTCGCAGAAGGAGTTATTCCTCGTCTTCGGCGACGAGAACGGCAACATCCTTTTCAAAAGCCCGAACACGCCGTTCGACAGCTATGATTTCAGTGCCGCGGCGCGCGGCAGCACGCTCTACGGCGTTGTGAACGCGGGCGGTCAGCTCGTCGCCATGTACGCCGGTCAGGCGCCCATTGGCAGCGGCACCTGCATGATCGCAGCCGGGTTCCTGATCAGCAGCACCGACTGGCTCGACAAGGCGAAGGAAGAGGCGAACTGCGACTTCACGATGATCCTCGGCGACACGCGCTTCTCCACGACGCTGCTCAACGCGCAGGGAAGCCGCAACGTCGGCACCAAGATCGACAGTAAGATCGCGAACGTCGTGCTCAACCAGAAGACAACGTATCACGGCGACACCACGATCAGCGGCAAACACTACTATGTCACCTACGCGCCCCTGATCGACATTGACAACAACGTGATCGGCTGCTACTTTGCCGGCTCCAACTCGGAGGAGGCGGACAAAGAGTTCTCGCGCGTCTCCTGGATCGCCGTCGCGATCAGCATCATCGGCGCGGCGGGCATCGCGGCGTTCCTGATCATCTTCACCCGCAAGCGCGTCAGCTACCCGCTGGCAAACGCCGAGCTCTTCGCGCAGGAGATGCTCAGCGGCAAGCTCAACTCCACCGACGTCACATACCGCTTCGCGGACGACGAGGTGGGCAGATTTGTCGACGTTCTCAAGCAGGCAAAGGCCGGCATGAGCGCTGTTGTGGGCGACGCGTCCATCATCCTCGCCGCGATGGCGAACGGCGACTTTACCGCGCAGCCGCGCGTCGCCTATCCGGGCGATTTTGAATCCATCCGCGACAACCTGCAAACGATCGAGCGTGACCTCGGCGTTGCGTTCCAGACCATGAACGCCTCGTCCAGCGACGTGCTCACCGGCTCCACGCAGATGGCGGAGGGCTCGCAGTCCCTCGCCGAAGGCACCACGCGCCAAGCCTCCGCGATCGAGGAGATCTCCGCCACGATCCAGGACGTCTCCTCGCAGATCGCCACCACGGCGGACAATGCCACGCAGGCGGGCGCTCTCTCCGAGAAGACGCAGGAGCTGGTCAACTCGCAGGATACCGAGATCCAGAACATGGTGGCGGCAATGGCCGAGATCAACGACACCTCCAAGGAGATCGGCAAGATCATCAAGACCATCGAGGATATCGCATTCCAGACCAACATCCTCGCGCTGAATGCCGCGGTCGAGGCCGCGCGCGCGGGCGAGGCCGGCAAGGGCTTCGCGGTCGTCGCGGACGAGGTGCGCAACCTCGCCAACAAGTCGCAGGAGGCCGCAAAGAGCACGTCCTCGCTGATTACCGCCGCCATCAGCGCGGTCGGCAAGGGCACCGAGATAGCGGACGCCACGGCGGAGTCCATGAAGGACGTCAAGGAGATGTCCGCGCAGACGGCGCGCATCATCGTCGACATCGCCAACGCCACGCAGGAGCAGAGCGAGTCGATCAAGCAGATCACGGCGGGCATCGATCAGATCTCGCAGGTCATCCAGACCAACGCCGCCACGGCGGAAGAGACCTCCGCGCTGTGCTCCTCGCTCAACGGCCAGTCCAGACAGCTGCAGGATCAGGTCGCACGCTTCAAGACGCAGCAGTGATCCCCGCAGTTTGCGGAGCAGAAAAAGACAACGTGCAGGGCGGCAATTGCCGCCCTGCACGATTTATATTCGCTTCAGGATGCCGCGGTCATGCGAAGCCTCCCGCGGCGGGCCGCGCGTTTACCCCGTTCAGACCCGGACGACATAGTCTGCCTTGCGGGCTTTCGGCTGCGGCTGCTCACAGTCGGCGTATCCGAGCGCGATGGACGCGACACCGACGAGCGTTTCGGGAAGCCCCCACTTGCGCAGCAGCTCCTTGCCCTCCGGCAGCTCAAACATCTGCTTGCATCGGTTGATCCAGCACGAGCCGAGCCCGGCCGCGCAGGCGGCGTTGAGCATGTTCGTGCAGACCGCCGCGCCGTCCAGCTCATGCGTCAGGCACTCGTCGGTTTCAAAAATCAGCAGGATCGTCGGCGCGCCGTAATACGGATGCGCGCCCGGCTGAGCGAGCACCTTGGCGTTCATCGCGTCCACGGCGGCAACGTACTCCGGCGTCTGCACGGCGACGATCTGAACGCCCTGCGTGCCCTTTCCGGTAGGCGCGTAGGTGCCCGCCTCGGTCACGGCGTTCAGCTCCTCGTCCGTGATCTGCTCCGGCTTGAACCTGCGGATCGAACGGCGGTTCTTCAAAACCTCCAGCGCTTCGTTTTTCATCACGCATTCTCCTTCCCGATGATCGATTTTGCGAAGTCCGCGGCCGCGGACAGATCGTCCGCGTTCGGCCTGCCCTTGTGCAGCCCCTTGAACTCGCCCTTGCAGTGGAACTCACGCTCATCCATGGGAATACCGACCTTGTCGGCCTCGGCCTTCACCTTCTTGTAGGTGGAATTCAGCATGGCAGCCGAACCGAAATTCACAATGCGGCCTACCCTGCCCTTGTCCAGCTTCCGGATAAAATCCCGCACCTCGGGATCGATGCTGAACGCGTAATACGAATTGCCGAGAAACAGGATATCCACCGGCTCTTCAATGGGGGCCTCCAGCGGCAGCGCCTCCGCGCCGACTGCCTTTGCCACGGCCTCCGCGAGGCGTTTGGTGTTCCCGGTCTTTGTGTAATACCTCACCGCGATGTTCATTTTTTATCATACTCCTTTATTCAGCGTTTTTCATTCTTCTCAATGCCTTGCATGTCATTCGATGCAAGGCATTTCATTTGATACAATCTTATTATATCAAATATTTTTGATTTTGTCAAGAGAATCTTTTACCCATATAAGTGTCCGCGCTCCGGTCCGCCCTTGCGGCAAGTATAGCCCACAATGCTTGCCTAAACGAACAGCTTTGGCAATGATTGTTTCGATTTTTGAGATTTGCTCTTGAAAGCCTATTAAGTTGATAGTATAATGAGACAAAGGCGGTGGTACAAATGATGATCTCAACACGCGGACGGTATGCGCTGCGGCTGATGCTCGACCTCGCGGAGCACCAGGGAAACGGCTATGTCGCGCTGAAGGATTCCGCGCAGCGGCAGGACATTTCAAAGAAGTATCTGGAGCAGATCATTCCGACGCTCAACCGGTTTGATCTGCTGCGCACTACGCGCGGCTATCAGGGCGGGTATCGCCTCGCGCGGAACCCGGAGGACTATACGCTCGGCGACATTCTGCGCGCGACGGAGGGTTCGCTCGCGCCGGTGGCGTGTCTGGAAGCGGAGCACAACACCTGCGCGCATCAGGCGGACTGCGCGACGCTTCCAATCTGGCGCGGGCTGGACAAGGTCATCAACGACTACCTTGACGGCATCACCCTGCAGGACATTCTGGACCAGCAGGCGGAGCGCCGCGGCAATGACTACGTGATCTGACAGCGCCTTGCGGTCCGGCGAAAAAGTGTATTTGTTGATTTAATGCCTATTGACATACTAGGCTGGTAGGTGTATAGTGTGCGTGTCAAAGCAAACGATAAGGAGTGAACCGATGAAGATTTACGCAGACAACGCGGCGACCACGAAAATGAGCCGGGCGGCGCTCGACGCCATGATCCCGTGTCTGGAGGAGCAGTACGGCAACCCGTCGAGTCTCTATTCGTTCGGCCAGCGCGCAAAGGAGGCGCTGGAGCTGGCGCGGCAGGACGTCGCCGCGGTCATCCACGCCTCGCCCAAGGAGATCACGTTCACGTCCGGCGGCAGCGAGGCGGACAATCAGGCGCTGCGCTCCGCCGCGGCGCTGGGCAAGAAGAGCGGCAAAACGCACATCATCTCCACCGCGTTTGAGCACCACGCCATCCTGCACACCCTGAACGCGCTGGAAAAGGAGGGCTTCGAGGTCACGCTGCTGCCCGTGCACGAGAACGGCATTGTCCGCGTGGACGAGCTGGAAACGCTCCTGCGTCCGGATACCTGCCTTGTCTCGGTCATGTACGCCAACAACGAGATCGGCACCATCCAGCCCATCCGCGAGATCGGCGCGGTCTGCCGCGCGCGCGGCGTGCTGTTCCACACCGACGCGGTGCAGGCGGTGCCGCATCTGCCCATCGACGTGGAGGCGGACAACATCGACCTGCTCTCCGCCTCCGGACACAAGTTCCACGGGCCGAAGGGCGTCGGCTTCCTGTACGCGCGCAAGGGCGTGCGCCTTCAGAACCTGATCGAGGGCGGCGCGCAGGAGCGCGGCAAGCGCGCGGGCACCGAGAACGTCCCCGGCATCGTCGGCATGGCGGCTGCGCTCAAGGACACCGCGGCGCACATGGAGGAAGCGGCGGCGCATCTTCTCCCCCTGCGCGACAGACTAATCGCGGGGCTGCGCGAGATCCCGCACAGCGCGCTCAACGGCGACGAGAAGCAGCGCCTCCCCGGCAACGTGAACTTCTGCTTCGAGGGCATCGAGGGCGAGTCGCTGCTGCTCCTGCTCGACGACCGGGGTATCTGCGCGTCGTCCGGCAGCGCCTGCACCTCCGGCTCGCTCGACCCCAGCCACGTGCTGCTCGCCATCGGGCGCGTACACGACGTCGCGCACGGCTCGCTGCGCCTGACGCTCGGCGAGGACGCGACGGAGGAGGAGGTCGATTACCTCATCCAAAACGTCAAGGAGGTCGTTGAATACCTGCGCAGCTTTTCTCCCATCTGGCGCGACCTCATGAGCGGTAAAAAACCGCATATCCTGTAAGGAGGGCAAGGACATGGCATTATACAGCGAAAAAGTGATGGATCATTTCCGCAACCCGCGTAACGTCGGCGTCATTGAGGACGCGGACGCCGTCGGCGAGGTCGGCAACGCCAAGTGCGGCGACATCATGAAGATGTATTTCAAAATCGAGGGCGACACGCTCGCCGACGTGAAGTTCGAGACCTTCGGCTGCGGCAGCGCGATCGCGTCGAGCTCGATGGCGACGGAGCTCATCAAGGGCAAGCCGCTGAGCGAGGTGGCGCAGCTGACGAACAAGGCGGTCGCGGAGGCTCTGGACGGCCTGCCCGATTACAAGATGCACTGCTCGGTGCTTGCCGAGGAGGCGATCCAGTCCGCGCTGGAGGATTATTACTCCAAACATCCGGAGAAAAAGCCGAAGGAATAAAAGGAGGCGTCGCGCAGACCGCGCGACCGCGCGATATGTCCCTTAATCAAAAGGAGCGGGAGGCTGCCCTCCCGCTCCTTTTGTCGGGCGGTCTCCCCCGCTCACTTCGCCGGGATCACATACTTGGGCTTATCCGGCAGATACTTGATGCGGAGCGCGGCGCCCTCGCGGATATACGCCGGCGCATTGCCCAGCTTTGCCTCGACGGTCTTTCTGTCCTGTGTCTGATACCTGACATAATAGGTATAGGTCACTTCGCTGTGTCCATCGTCGTCCCTGTCCTCATGCTCCACAACGCGGGACACGACCGCGTCCGCCTCAATGCCGTTCTCCTGAATGGCCTTGTTGCGCTTGAGCTTGAAGAAGATGACAGCAAACAGCACAATGACTCCGATTACGAAAATGACGAACGTTGGCATAATTCCTTCCCCTTTCTATTTTCAAAAAAAATCTCCTGCATTTCTCTTCCTATAAAAACCAGTCACAACATCGCCGATCCATTTCAGATCCGGCACGATATCCCTTCTATCCGTTTTTGTTTCTTTTCCTCAGAGCGTGTTCTCCTTCTTTTCCTTGCCCTCGCTTGCCGCCATTTCTTTTTTTCCTGCCGCATTCGGGGCGGCGTACCCCTCTGTCCGGCCGTCTGTCAGCGTCATTTCTCCGCTCCGGGCGCTATTATTATAGCAGGCTTCGACCGGATATTTCAAGGCAAAAGGCGGACGGCTTCCATTCGCCGAAAAAACGTACGGCACGGCGCTCCGCCAATCGGTTGGCGGAGCGCCGTGCCGTTATCATTGATTCTTACAGCTGGCGCAGGATGTATGCCTTGACCTTTTCCAGCGTGCTCTTTTTCCACGCGCCGTCCGCGGCGGTCGCCGCAAAGGGGGCGATAATGCGGAAGTCCATGTGCTCGCCCTCGTAGTAGCCGTCAGGCTCCGTGCTGTTGTAGTACGCGTTCCAGACCTCCTCCGGCGCATCTCTGAAGCGTTCCGGCTCCAGAAAGGCAAGCGTCCGGCGGTTCTCCGTGTCGAACGCCTTCGCGGAAAGCGGCGCAAGCAGCTCGTATTCCGCCGCGGGAACGTTCGTGAAGATGTCCGGCAGCGGCGCGGTGTCGATGCGCTCCTCGCCGCGGATGATCCGCAGGCCCATCGCCTCGAAATCCAGCTTCTTCTCCGTGAAGATCAGCTTGAGCAGCACGCCCGTGTCGGTGTACAGGTGCTCGCGCTGATAGTTCGTGTCGAAGATGAAGTTGCCCAGCGAGTAGAAGATCGCCTTGCCGTCGTCAAAGAGCTCATAGTTCTCCGGCACGTGCGGGTGATGCGCCACGACGACATCCGCGCCGAGTTCAAGAAACCTGAGGTAGCGGTCGCGCGTGTACGGATTCGGCAGGCTGGAAAACTCCTCGCCGCCGTGGGAGACGATCACGCACCAGCGGCACATTGCCTTGACCTCGTCGATGCGCCGTTTGATGTTGTCCATGTCGTTCCAGCGGAAGATCCCCGGCTCGGTCGCGGTGGCGGGGATGCACTCGGCGAGATAGGCGACGCCGAAGATGCCGATCCCTCCCGCCTCGGGGAGATACACCGGCGCCGAAGCCTCGACCTCGTTGCGTCCGGCGCCGAGCGTTTTGCACCCGTGCTCCGCCGCGAGCGCGCACGTGCTCTCAAGCCCTTCGACGCCCGCGTCCATCGTGTGGTTGTTGCCGATGCACCAGATGTCGGCGCGGATCTTGTCGAGGACGCCGGCCACCTCCGGGCTCATGCTGTGGAAAAACACGCCGTGGCTGCCGTTGTCCTCTGCGTCGATCAGCGCGCCCTCGACGTTCGCCGCCACATGGTCGGCGCTGTGAAAGAATTTCAAAATCGGTTCGGACAGCAGATTTTTGTCCTTCCACCGCTGGTCCATATAGCGGTCAAAGCCGATGTCGCCGGTAAAAACAATGGAGGTTTTGTCTTTCTTCATGCTGTTTTCTCCGCCTCATTTGAGCCGCTTGAGCGTTTCGAGCGTCAGCTTCCAGACCCTCTGTGTCGACGCGATGTGCAGGCGCTCGCGCGGCGTGTGGATGTTCGTGAGATCCGGCCCGTAGGAGATGCAGTCGAGACGCGGCATCTTGCCGGAGAGAATGCCGCATTCCAGCCCGGCGTGGAGCGCCTCGACGCGCGGCTCCTCGCCGTAGACCGCGCGGAACGCCTCGATGACCGTGTCGCGCAGCGGCGAATCCGCCCGGTATTCCCACGCGGAGTAGGACGCGGGGATCTCCACGCGAGCGCCGAGCGCCGCGGCGAGCGCGACGATCTTCTCCGTCGTCTCGTCCTTCTGCGTGTTGACACTCGAACGCACCATAAAGCGGACCGTGACCTCGTCGCCCTCCGTGCGAACCTGCCCCATATTGAGCGAGGTCTGCACCAGCCCAGGCACCTCTACACTCATCATCTGCACGCCGTTCGGCGCGCAGAACAAAAAGCTGCTCACGCGCCGCGTGCTCTCCGCCGTCATCGGCACGGCATCCGTCCGCGTATCGGCAATCGACGCGTGCGCGCCGCCGTCCGCCGCGCGGTACTCGTTTTTCAGCGCCGCGTCCAGCTCCCCGACCGCCGCGCGTGCCGCCGCCGCGTCGGACACGGCGATGACCGCCGCGGCGTCGCGCGGGATGGCGTTGTCCTTCGAGCCACCGCGCACCTCGACGATGCGCACTTCCGTCCGTTGGGCGAGCGCGTTCAGCGCGCGTCCCAGCAGCACGTTGGCGTTGGCGCGTCCCTTTTGGATCTCCTCGCCGGAGTGTCCGCCGATCAGTCCGTCGATCGTCAGCAGAAGCGTCTCGCCCGAAAACTCCTCCCGTTCCACGGGAAGCGTGCAGACGGCGCGCGTCGAGCCGGCGCAGCTGACCGTGAGCACCTTTTCCGCCTCGGAGTCGATGTTAATCATGCACGCCGAGCGGAGGTCGGAGGCGTCCAGCGCGCGCGCGCCGACCATGCCGACCTCCTCGTCCACGGTAAAGAGGCATTCCAGCGGCCCGTGCGGGATATCGTCCGCGTCAAGGATCGCAAGGCCCATCGCCACGGCGATGCCATCGTCGCCGCCGAGCGTCGTGCCCCGCGCGCCGACCGTATCGCCCTCCACAAACAGGTCGAGCCCCTCCGTCTCCATGTCCTTCGCGCAGTCCGGCTCCTTCTCGCAGACCATGTCCATATGGCCCTGCAGCATCACGGCGGGCGCGTTTTCATACCCCGCCGTCGCCGCCTTCCAGATCACGATGTTGTTGCTCTCGTCCTGCCGATACCGGAGGCCGCGCGAACGCGCGAACGCGGCAAGGTAGTCGCTGATCGCCTTCGTATGTCCCGAGCCGTGCGGAATGGCGCAGATCTCCTCAAAATAGCGAAAGACGCTCTGGGGTTCCAACCCGGATAATACGCTCATGGTAATTTCCTCCCAAAAAGGGGCTGTGAAAAAGAGGTTTTTCCCGTTTTTCACAGCCCCATGATCTCAATGCGCTTTTTGCGCGGCTTTCGTTATGCGAGCGACTTCATGATGTTGGCGCAGACCACGGCGAGCGGCGTGCCGACGACGTAGCCCATCAGCGCCATCAGGATACCGACCGGCACCAGCGAGCCGGAGTAGGAGCCGGCGAGGACCGGCGCGGAGGCGGTGCCGCCGATGTTCGCCAGCGACGCGACGCCCGCGGTGAACAGGTCAAGCTTGAGCAGCTTGCAGATGACGAGCATCAGACCCGCGTGGATGAACAGGACGATGAAGCCCGTGAGGATCCACGCCGGCGCATCGCCCAGCTCCAGCAGGCTTGCGCGGGACGCCAGCAGGCCGATGACGGCATAGAGCAGCAGGTTCGAGACCTCGGCGGAGCCGGCGACCTTGCCCAGCGGCGTGACGGCGGCGATGAGCGCCACGGCGGTCACAAACAGGACGGTCCACGTCGCCTTGTCGGAGAAGCTCGTCAGGCTGTAGAGCTTCGCGCCGACGTTGGTCGCGATCGCGCTGACCAGGAACGCGCAGCCGATCAGGAGGATCAGGCTCTGGAAGGTGACGGGCTTGGCGTTCGCCTTCGCCTCTTCCTCCAGACGCACGGAGACCTCGTCGAGCTTGGTGGTGTCAGCCTTGGTCCACTTGTTGAACTTGGGCGCAAGCTGGATCGCCCACAGCAGGAACATGACCCACAGCGAATAGTCGATCGAGTCGATGACCAGCGCATAGCCCATGTCCGCCTCGCTGATGTCGAGCGCGGCCTGCACGGCGACCATGTTGCCGCTGCCGCCGATCCAGGAGCCGCAGAGGGCGCCGAGACCCATCCACGCGTCGCTGCCGATAGTGCCCTTCATAAGCAGGAACGCCACGACGAAGCCGATGATGATCGTCACCGTCGCGGAGAAGAAGCCAAGCAGCATCTTCGGCCCGAGGCGCAGGACCTTGCGGATGTCGCAGCGCAGCAGCATCGCAAAGATCATGGCGTAGGTGAGGTTGTTTTTCAGCGCGCTGTAGGCGGGCTTGGTCTCCGCCAGATCCCAGACGTTCAGCGTACATAGCAGCATTGCGATCAGATAGCAGAGCACGACCGCGGGGATAAACTTGAAGAACTTCTGCATTCCGCCCTTCGCGCTCTTCTCCAGCGTGACGAGAACGGCCGCCATAAACAGCAGTACCGCCACATAAGTAAAGCCATTGGTAATCATGAATTCTCCCTCCTGATGATCTCTTTTGGTTTTATTGCCGCGCCCCGGTCAAGGGACGGTGCAACCGCTTTTCGATTGGTTATGGTCCTCGGTGCGTCCTCTGTTCCCCGCCGCGGGTCACTTGGCAAAGCCGCGGTAGAGGAAGGTCACGATCTCCGCGCGGGTGCAGATCTTCTCCGGCGCGAAGAGGTTGTTGCCCACGCCGTCCGTCACGCCGGCCTCCACCGCCCAGTCGACGGCGGGCGAGGTCACATCGGTAAAGCCGGCCTGCGCGGCGCTCGGGCTCTGTGCGCACTTCCACATGAACTCCACCGCCATCTCGCGTGTGCAGGGCGTCTCCGGTGCGAACTCCGTCCCGCTGACGATGCCGTTCTCCGCTGCCCACGCGGCAGCCTTGGCGTAATAGGCGTCCGCCTTCACATCGCTGAACGGGGCGGCGCTCTTCGGCTCGGGGCTGCCTGCCGCGCGATAGAGGAACGTGAGGATCTGCGCCTTGGTGCAGTTCTCGTTCGGGCTGAACGTGGTCGCGGACGTGCCGTTCGTGATGCCCTTGCGCACGGCCCACGCGACGGGCCCGGCAAACCACGTGCCGTCCGGCACGTCGGAGAAGGAGACGTCCGCGGCGAACAGGTCGGCAAGGATCTCCGCCGCGCTCATGTTCGCGTAGCCGTCCGGATCGGTCAGCATCGCCTCGCCGCTGAGGTCCCAGGTGAACTTGCCCGCAAGATCCTTCGACGCGCTGCCGGAGGCGATCGCCGTGTAGCTGTCCCAGTTGCGCAGCATGACGTCGTGATACTTGTACCACTCAGGATAGTATTTGGACATGTACTCGGTCGCGAGCCTGTACGCCTCGCAGTTCTTGTCCGTGGGATCGTTGGGGTTCATCGCGCTGAGCTGCACGCCGCCGCCGCCATAGACGTCGTTGCGGTTCTTGGACGCCGTGGAGTGGATGATGACGACGGAGCCGTCGGCGCAATTGCCCACCACCATCCAGACGTGGCCGCTCATGCTGAAGATGTCGCCGACCTTCAAATCGTTCGCGCCGCCGCCGAAGGTAACGCTCTCACGGGACTTGGTGCCCCAGCCGTATTCGGCAAAGCGGTTCGCCGTCTTGGTGGAGCCGCCGACGTAGCCGTCCTCGGCAGGGTTGGTGCTGGACTCGGTGTTGCGCACGTTGTAGACGAGCCAGCCGATGTAGGCGGAGCAGTCGATACCGGCGTAATAATATTCGTTCCACGCGCCGAAGGGATAGTAGCTGTTCTCCTTCTGCTCGTCGGTATACGCGTCGTCCTCATCGCCCTCGGCCTCAACGGGGGTCTTGTAGCTGAATTCGAGACTGTTGTTCTGCTGGAAGAAGTCGATCCAGCTCTGGGAAAGGCCGATGGTGGTGGATTGCAGCGAGGAGGTGTCGTCCTCCCAGTCCCAGGAGCCGCCGTAGATGTACAGCGCGGTGCCGACCGGCTCAAAGGCGGTCGCCAGCAGGTTCTTGAGCGTCCGCACGCCCGGAACACCCTTGACGGGGGCAGTGTACTCCTTCGCCACGAACGCCTTGTAGACGGTCGCCGCGCTGCCGTCGTCCGCCAGCACGACCTTGACGGTTTCGCCGGTCTTGACGTCGCCGCTCGTGATAGCGGTCACCGTCGCGCCGCCGGCAGCCTGCCTGATCTCGTACCACTTCGCGGAGGCGCCGAGCTTGAGCGCCTTGCCCGCGACCGTGACGGCGCTGGCGTCGAGCGCGGAAACCTCGCCGCAGACGACGTTCTGCGCGCCCTTGTCGAGCATGACGGCGGCGGTGACCGTGCCGTCGCTGACGGTCAGGCTGTAGATGTAGCCCTCCTGCAGGACGCTCTGGATGGTAAAGTCCTCGGTTGCGGCGACCTTGTAGTTCACCGTTTTGCCGTCCACGCTGAACAGGTAGCCGTCAAACGCGGGGTCCTTGACGGTGTCAGCGTCCTGTTTGCCGTATCCCCGGATGCCGAGGTATACGGCCTCAATGGTTTCGCCCGCTTCCCCCGCGGTGGCAAGCGCGGCGCATGGAAATGCCGTCGCCAGCAGGCACAGGGCAAGCAGAATGCCGGAAATCCTTTTACTCATCGTGATCCTCTCTCCTTTGTTTTTATTCGGAACTCCGGAATCCGGAGCAATCCGCAAGCAGAGCGTCTCCCAAAAAGAAAACACCCAGAAAAACCAGACGTTTGCATAAACGTCCGATCCTTCTGGGTTTCACCTGCGGCGCCGCGGCGGGAACCGCGGCAAGCAGTTGTGAAGCAGAAATTCAGTTGTTGCCCTCTTTCATGGCGAGCCAGCGCTTGAGCGCGTCGTGGTAGGCAACCAGCACCGCTTTTCTGGAGGAACCGCCGTAGCGCTTGTTAAGCGTTTGCTCAAGCCACTCGTCGATGTCGGGGAAGCGCTTGCCGAGAAAGAGCTTTCGCAGATAACTCTGCGTCGTTTCGATGGTGTGCGTGCAGCTGAAATCGATTACCTCCAGCGTTTCGTCTTCGATCTCAAAAGCCATATAGAACGTGCCATACATTTTGGTGATGGCATTGTCCGCGTTGGTGCGGGACTCTCCGATCACAAAGACGCTGCGGATAGGGTCCAATGGATACGTTCCCCCCCAAGAGTGAATATTATTGCAGAAATCTGACATAAGTGAGTATAGCGGACCCTATCGGATTTGTCAATACGGAAATGCGCGCGTGAACCGGCACTGTATGGTATTTCGCAATCCGGTACAATGAAACCGGGGGCTCCGTTCTCCGTCCTCTCTTATCGAACCAGCCGTGCGTTCGTCTTGTACTTCGGGTGATATTTGAGCCGCACCTGCTGCCCCTCTTCCAGATCCGAGCCTGAATTTGACAGGATGCCCTCGACCTCCTCGCCGTCCTCCGTGCGATAGCGGGCGTAATAGCGAAGGTCGATCTCATCCGGTCCGCCCACATCCGTGATGCGCGAGATCACGCCGGTGGTCTCGATGCCGATCTCTTCGATCTGCTTTTTCATCCGCAGGGACGCCAGATAAACGGCCGCGCAGATCACAAGCAGGACCGCCCATAGGATCATGCCTTTTGTATCCATTTTCGCTCCTCCTCCAGAATGGGATTCCCAACCGCGGGATTCCGGTCAGGCCGCTTCTCCGTTTCCGCGTCCGGTACACCAAGACGCGCGGCGAGCGCCGCGGCGCACAAGCGTCACGGCATTGTGCATGCCTTAGTATACCATGTTTTAATGGTACTGTATAGGGGTTGTGTTCGATTCTGAGGGACGGAACTCAGCCAAATGACGCCCATTCTGAAGCGGCGCAGCAGTTCCCGCGCGCGGTTCCTCCGCCGGGCAATGCCCTGTCGGACGCGCGGAGCATGCCGCATTGATGCTGTCAATACCCACGATGCACAATATTTAGTGTTTTTTGTCGTGCATCTTCACTACTTGACCTCTTATATAGCGTCTGCTATACTTCGTTCAGTTGTGTGTGGGAGGGAACGGCATGAGCGAAAGAATGCGTTATACTGACGAGGAGATCGCCGTGATCGACGGTGTGATCGGGTTTCTCTATCCGAGGATGCAGGATGAATCGCTCCGCAGCTCCTACCGGAGCGTGCACGAGCATCTTCATTCCGGCAGCGTCGACGCCGCCGATCTCAGGCGCATCGGGAACGCGCTCGCTTTCACCGATCCCGGTCAGTGCACGAGCTTTCACAAGGAAAGCTATCGGGATATGACCGTGCTGCGCCTCAAAACGGAGGCCATGCTCCGCACGGTTTGAGTGCGGCGATCAAAAAATACGCATAAAGGGGTGCAGCGAAGTAAACTCGCCGCACCCCTTGGTTTATATTTTTACATCCAGATATTGACGCCCGCCTTGTAGTCGTCGAGCAGCTTGGTGTCAAACTTGTCGCCCCAGTCGTTCCAGTCGGCGTCCTTCTCCTGAATGTACTTGCCGATCCGCTCGGTCTCGCTCTCCCACACCTTGTTCATGGTGTTGAACGCGGCGGCGCGCTTGGAGGGATCGACGTCCTTGAGCTGCTCCTGAATGAGCCTGGCGCGATCCGCCTGAGACGTGGTCTTGCCCTCCGCGCTTCCCTTCGCGTCCTCCATCGCCAGCTTCTGCATCGCCGCAGTCGCCTCGTCGGAAATCGGGGTGTACTGCTCGCGGACGGTGAATTTCGCCGTCTGCGCCGTCCGCGCTGCGGAAGTCGCGTCGGATGCGGCGGACGTCTGCCGGGCGGAGGACGTGCCGGTGGTGTTCTGCACGCGCATCTGATACTGCGCCATCTCGCGCACGGTGCGCCCCTGCAGTCCGGAGATGCCCATGCTCTCAAGCATGCCGGAAATCTTGTCGTCAGCCTCATCCGTGAGGGTGAAGCTGTTCGCGGATGAGAGCTGGGATTTCATCTGCGTCTGATAGCTGCCCGTGCCGCGGCTGACAAACCGGTACATCATGTTCTGCTGTCTGGTAAGCTGGCCGATGTTCATGCCATCACGCTCCTTCCCCGAAATGAAACATTCTCCCTTATAAGGTTATTATAGGCATCTTCCCTGCAAAAATCAAGCGTTCCGATCGACTTTTTCCGTGCAGGCCGAAAGCAGGTCCGCCGTCCGTTGCGGATTTGAGGGAAAGGCGCGATTGACAGCAGGCGCCATCGTTCTTTATACTGGAGATGCGCTCAGGTTGAGCGTGTTATCTGACACGAAGGAGTTGATGGCATGGAGCTGTGTGTCAAGCGTTTTCACGAGCTCACCACGGAGGAGCTGTATCGAATTCTGAAGCTGCGGGTCGACGTCTTCGTGGTGGAGCAGAACTGCCCCTACGAGGAACTGGACGATCTCGATCAAAACGCCGTCCATGTGTGGCTGGAGGAAGACGGCGCGGTTGCGGCATACCTCCGTGTGATGGACCGGGGCGTGGAGAGCGAGCAGGTGTCCCTCGGCCGCCTGATCGCGGCGAAGCGGCGTTGCGGCTTGGGTACGCGAATACTGCGCGAGGGCATAAAGACGGCGCGCGAGATATTCGGCGCGGATGCGATCTACCTTGAGGCGCAGGCCTACGCGAAGGAGCTGTACGCCAGGCAGGGATTTCGCACGATCTCCGACGAATTCCTACTCGACGGTATCCCGCACGTCAAAATGCTGCTGGAGCCGTCCGTCTGATGGCGGCAAGATACTCGTCGCTGCTCATGACCGTCGTGTGGATCGGCGCGTAGAGTTCCGCAAGCCCGCGGACATTGGCGTCCACTTCCGCGCTCTGCCGGGCGATGCAGTCATAGAGGTACACGACCTCGTAGCCCATGTCAATCGCGTCCATCATGGTCGCGAGCACGGAGCACTCTGCCGTCACGCCGGTCAGGATGATTGCCTTCTTCCCCTCCGCGGCGGCGAGCACGGCATCCGATTTCATAGCGGAGTAGGTCGACTTGCTGACGACCCTTCCCTCCGCCGCAAACGGCGTCAGCTCCTCGGGCAGCTCGGCGAGAAACGGGTTTTCGTTGATCTCCCGGAACGCCTCGTTGTACTGCGCCCAGCGTCCGACCGGGTCGGTCGGGGCAATGTATTTGGTCAGGAGATAGTCCGGCGCGTTTTCATTGCTCAGGAGCTTTATAGTATTCTTCATCGCCTCCGGTATTCCGGGGCACTCCCAGTCATAGCCGGGAAGGCAGTTCCGTCTTTGCGTCCGTATTCATTGAGGCTCCGCCTTTTCATTTCCGTGGCAATGGTGCTCCGCGCAGCTTCCGTGGCCGCAGTCGCCGCCGTGGTGCTCGTGGTCGTGGTGGTCGCAGGGCTTCAAACTCGTCCACCGTCATCCGCACACTTTCGGCGGTCTCCGCATCGTCGGGCGAAAAGCTGCGATAGACCGGCAGCCGTTCGATCCTCCGGCATCTGGTTGGTCTCGGCATAGGCGTCTCCTTTCCGACATATGTCGATATATAATGGTAATTCATATTGCGACATATGTCAATAACCATTATATTGAATTCCAACTACGACGTTTTTTCCCTCGGAACGGACAGAATCGATCGGCTTTTCAGATGTGTGTCATGCGCCGTTTTGAAGCGTACCACACCCTCCTCACCCCGCAGCGTGCTGCCGTCCCTCGTGGTCGAGCGTGTAGTCCCCGGACAGCAAGAGCCGCGAAATCGGCACGATTTCGTACCCTTCCTGCTTCATCCAGCGCAGGACGTCCGGCAGCGCCTCGGGCGTGTGCTCCCCCGCGTTGTGGAACAATACGATCGACCCGCTGCCCACCTTCCCCGTCACGCGCTTCGTGATCTCCGCGGCGGAAATCCCGCGCCAGTCCAAGCTGTCCCTATCCCAAACAAAGGAAAGTCCGCTCCACAAGCGGATTTGCGGGATTTTGGGCGTCACCGGAATAAAAATCCGATGCCCGTTTTGTGAGGCATCGGATTTTTGCGTTTCGCTGGATCTACCTGGCAAACCACCGATACAGCATTGTCACGATCTGACCGCGCGTGCAGGGCTCATCCACGCCGAAACGCCCGTTGCCCACGCCGTTTGTGATGCCGTTCGCGGCTGCCCACGCGATGGCGGCGCTGTACCATTGTCCGCTCGCCACGTCTGTAAAGGCTGCTGATGCTGCCGTTTCGCCGCCGTCCATTCGATAGAGCATGGTCATGACATGCGCGCGGGTGCAGGCCTCGTCCACGCCGAAGCGCCCGTCGCCCATGCCTTTGATGATGCCGTTCTCCACGGCCCACGCGACAGCCTCGCTGTACCATGCGTCGTCCGGCACATCGGTGAAGCTGCTTGTCGGGTGTTTGGGCTTCGGGCAGCCGGCAGCGCGCCACAGGAAGGTGACGATCTGCGCGCGGGAGCACGGCTCGTCAGGAGCGAACCGTCCGTCGCCCATGCCGTTCGTGATGCCGTTTGCCATCGCCCAAAGCACCGCGTCGCCGTAGTAGGCGTCGGCGGAAACGTCGTCAAAGCGCTCCGTAAGCGGCTCATAAACCACCGCGAGCTTTGCAAATCGGTCGCTGCGCACGGTCACTACGCCGTCGTGGACGGCGGAAGGCACCAGCGTCGCCGTGCCGTCGTCATTCAGCCGGTACACGCGGTAGCCGAGTGCATCCTTCTCCGCGTCCGCAGCGAAGGGCAGCTCCGCCGCGGCAAAGCCGCCGCCCAGCGCGCCGACGTCCCTGCCGTTCGACGCAAGGCCAAGCGTATAGACAGCCTCGGCGGTTTTGCCGCCCAGCGCCACGCGTTCCGAGGCGCTCAGCGTGTTCGCGGCGTCCTGTTTGACCGTCAGGGCGACGCTGCCCGCGCTTCCCGCGTTCGCGGCGGCGGAGAGTGCGTTTTCATTGAGCTTTACCGCGCCGTTCGCGGTCTTGATCGTCAGGCTGTCGTTGCCCTCGTGTGCTTCCAGCGCGTTCGAGAGCTTTGCGGCGGACGCCGCGGGAAGGCTGACGGTTTCAACCTTGTCGCCGAGACCCGAAAGATCCATGACAACGTTCGAGTTGCCGCCGTCCGTGCCGACGAGCTTCGCCACATCGGCGTCGCTGAGGGAGTCGAGCGCCGCCGTACCGTTGCTGACCTTGACGCCGAGATCAACGCTGCCGGCGCTTCCTGTGACGGGGACGGTCGCACCTGACGATCTGCCGCCAAAGCCGCCGGAACCGTTCTGCGACGGGTTAG
>SVMM01000024.1 GCA_015067435.1 Oscillospiraceae bacterium
CAGAACCGTCCAGCTGGAGTGGAAGTTCTCGGTGATAAACTTCGTCACCGCGCTGGTCGCCTTGGTCAGCGAGAGCACGCGGCCAAATGCGGTCGCAAACGCCAGCACGAAGGCGAGACCGCCGTAGGTCTTGACCGACGAGCAAAGCATCGGGACCAGATCCTTGACCTTAACGGACTTGTAGATGAACAGCGACACGATCAACGCATAAAATACGGAGATAACCGCCGCCTCGGTCGGGGTGACGAAACCGGCGTAAATGCCGCCCAGAACGATGATCGGGCACATCAGGGCCCAGAAGCTCTCCTTAAAGAGCGTCCAGAAGCCGTTGCCCTTGAGCTCGTCCATCTTCTTGTTGATCAGCGCACGGTCCTCGCCCTTGGTCTTGCAGTAAAACACCGCGTAGACCATCATGAAAACGCCGATCAGGATACCGGGGAAAATTCCGCCGAGGAACAGCGCGCCCGTGGAGACGCCGGTCGCCAGCGAGTACAGCACGAAGGGTATCGACGGCGGGATGATGACCCCGAGGCCGCCCGCCACGGCGATGAGGCCCGCGCTCCACCTCCGCTCATAGCCCAGCGAGACCATGAAGGGGATGCACATGGAGCCGACCGCCGCCGTGGTCGCCGGGCCGGAGCCGGAGATCGCGCCGTAGAAAAGGCAGGTCAGGATGACCGCGCAGGGCACGCCGCCGGGGATACGGCCGACAAAGTAGGCGAAGAAATTGAACAGTCTGCGGGAGATGCCGCCCTCCGCCATGATGACGCCGCCGAGGATGAACAGCGGCACGGCAAGGATCGGCGTGGAGTTTGCGCCGGAGAAGGTGTTGTTGAGCACCTGTACGATGGAGCCGCCCTTGCCCATCAGCAGAATGGGCGCGAGGGAGCCGAGCACCATGGACGTGCCGATGGGGATTGAAACGGCAATGCCGACCAGAAATACGACAAAGACCAACAGCGCAGCGCTTGCCATTATGCCTCGCCTCCTTCCGCTCTCTTACCGGCGTCGGCTTCCTCCGCCGCGTCGGCCATGGTCTGCTCCAGCGTGGTGAGCTCTTTTTCGTTGAAGTGCTTAATGTGGATGATTGCCATCTGCACGGCGCGCAGCGCGCCGAGGCCGAAGCCCACCAGCAGGATGACATAGATGATCCACATCGGCCATGTCATCGCCGGAGACGCCTCCGCGCTGGTACGGATCTTGTCCACGAGTTCGATCGAGGACTTGAAGAGGATCCCCATCACGACCGCGTTGATCAGATCGATCAGGATATTGACGCTCTTGCGGACCGCCTGCGGCAGCATGTCGACGAGGACGTTCACGCGGAGCATGCTGCCCTTGCGGATCGTAAACGGGAGCGACAGGAACACGCTCCAGATCCAGCAGAAGCGGCAAAACTCCTCCGGCCAGGTCAGCGCGTCGACAAAGGGAAGGTTGCGGAAGATAACCTGTATCAGCTCGATACAGGAGATGAGAACCAGAAGCACGACCAGGATCGCCTCTTCAAAGTGCTCATCCAACCATTTCAGGACTTTCAATTGACTTCCTCCATTCCTTTGAACTACGATCTTCTCTCTTCTGTATTGAACCGCGCGAAGCTCGCGCGGCGACCGCCGCCTCTTACTTCTGCTGCTCCGCCATGATATCCATCAGCTCCTTGCGCATGGCCTCCAGCGGCGCGCACTGGCCGCCGGTCCAGAGCTGGATCTGACGCAGGCCCTGATAGAGGGACATGTCCAGACCGTTGATGGTCTTGCAGCCGACCTCCTTCGCCTCGCGCAGGAAGCGGGTCTCGGACGGATTGTAGGTCGCGTCGAAGCAGATGTGCTCCGGCTTGAGGTACTTCTTGTCGACGCAGGTCGTGTCCTCCTTGCCGCGCATGCCTGCGCCGGAGAGGTTGAGGATGATATCGGTCTCCTCCAGCGCCTTGGCGACGGCCTCCTCATTCGCGGCGCGGACGGGAACGCAGACGTCAGGATAGTACTTGTTCAGCTCCGCGCAGAGCTCCTCGCACGCGCCGGAGCGGGAGCAGATGTAGATGCGCTTCGCGCCCGCGTCAGCCAGCTCAAAGCAGACGCTGCGGCCCGTACCGCCCGCGCCGAAGGAGAACATCGTCTTGCCCTTGAGCTCGCCCAACTCCTCCTTGAGGGAGCGCAGCGCGCCGTAGCCGTCGGTGTTGTAGCCGATCAGGCGTCCCTCGGCGGTCTTGACGACCGTGTTGCTGGAACCCATCTTCTTGCACAGGGGATCGAAGTCATCCAGATAACGCATGACCTCCACCTTGTTGGGCTTGGTCACGGCGCAGCCGGCGAAGGCGGGCATATAGCGAATGGCGTTGATGGCGTCGGGCAGATGGTCGTTGCCTACTTCGGTGTAGAAATAGACCATATTGTAGTTGGCCGACTGGTAGCCGGCGTTCTGCATACGGGCGGCAAAGGACTGGCCGAGGGGCGTGCCGATGAGGGTAATGAACCGGGTATTGATGTCAATGTTCATGGGATGCCTCCTTTTGTTTTTGTGAAAAAGAATAATATTTTCTCTGCTTGATTATACATGTTATTGCAATCTGTCCAATAAATCAAATGCCTAATTTTCATTGATTCATGCTTTATATGCATCTATTTGGTTTTCGGCTTTTTTCTCTCCTTTTCATACAACTTGCCTTTTTCGTTTTCGTTTATAACCAACAAAAAAATGTCGAAATATCGCAAAATACGGCATACATACCATTGTTCTATAGGTTAATCGATTTTCTCTATCACGCTTTCGCTTTCCGTTTGCATGATTGCTCCGCATTAATATATTCGGTCGTGACTCCGTCGTGAATATTCGTTTCACACATAAATAGCATCCGGCGGGCATATTCTGCCCGCCGGATGCTATTTATGTGATTTTTTCCTGTATTTTACTCCCGCTCGGCAGAGAGGATCTCGCCCGTCTCGGCGTTGACCTGATAGCGATAGGCCATCCCCGCCTCGCTGGTCAGGGTAAATGTGACCTCATACCAAGCCTCGCCTTTTTCCGTCTCCAGCTTGATCTGCGGCGTCCCGACGGCTTCACGGGGAAGCCCCGCGTCCTCCAGCGCGACGGTAAACGCCTCGTCGCCGCTGAGGTAATTCTCGCGGAACCGGTCGATGAGATACCACGCGACCACCGCCTCGATCAGAATGAGGATAATCAGCGTTCCGACCACCGTCTTATAGTTCCGCCTAAGCCATTCCATCCGTGTTGCCCCCTTCAATGAACCGTCCGCCGCCGCGGAAAGCGCGAACAGGACCGCCGTATGCGCCGTCCTGCGATATGATAAGGATAATGCCCCGCCGGCAAAATTGCAAGCTCTGCCGCGCCCGTTTGCCGCCCGATAGAAAATTTGTCTTGCCCGATAGCCCTTATCAATCCCGCGCTGCTTGACTTTCCCGCGGGGCGTTGATAGAATTTCAGGGAAAATCACGGAAAGGAGTCCTCAGCATGTCCGAACAAACAAAAAAGCTCTGCCCCGCCTGCAAATGTGAACTGACGCTCGCCTCCGCCGCTTTCCCGATGGGCAGCACGTTTGCCCACGAGCGGTTCCACGTCGACATCTACCGCTGCCCCCAGTGCGACCGCGTGGAGTTCTACGCCGCCGAGGAAGAGGAGAAGGTCACCTGCCCCGTCTGCGGCGCGACGCACAGTCCCAAGGAGAAGTGCCCCATCTGCGCAATCAATTCCGCGTTCAGCGATCACGCCGCCCGATAAGCCGCGCGTGCTGTCACACGAGTTTTTAGCGAGCGACTGCCTTGGTCGCACGGTTGCGCTCCACATCCACGTCCCCGATGACGTGCCGGACGACGCCCTGCCCGTCCTTTATATGTACGACGGCGGCGTTGTTTTCCGCGAGGAGAACGGCGGCTTCGGCTATGAATCATACCAGCGGGCGCACGCCGCGTCCCTGCCCCGGATCGTTCTCGTGGGCATCGATCCGCCGGAGGGACGCTGGGCGCGCACGGCAGAGTTTGCGCCGTATACCAAAGCATTTGACACGCACGGAGCGGACTTCGAACCCGTCGTACACGGTCGCGGCAGCGCCCTGCTGGATTTCGTGTTCCGCGAGCTCAAACCATGGGTGGATCGCAGTTTTCCCGCCGACCCGTCGCCGGAGCATACCGCCCTCGGCGGCATGTCCTCCGGCGCGCTCAACGCCATGTACGCGGCCATGTGCCGCGGCGGTGATTTTTCGCGTCTGCTGCTGCACGGGCCCGCATTCAACCTGTGGCTGCCGGAGCTGCTGAAAACCGCGAAAGGAACGAACTTCTCGCGCCTCCGGTACTGCTACATGGACATCGGCGACGAGGACGCCACCCGCATGAGCACAAAGGAACAGACCATGAAAAGCGCGCTGCGCATGAAGGACACGCTGCTCTCCGGCGGCATGGACGAGGCGGGGCTGCGCTTTCGCGTCATCCCCGGCGGGCGCCATGCCCCCGACACCTGGCGCAACACCTTTCCCGACGCGCTGCGTTGGATCTTTCAGGACAATGGAGGGACAAAACCATGAACGAGACCTTTCAGGGCACCGGCACCTACGTCGCCTCGCCGGAGCTGCTCGGCGCGGTGAACATCGCCGCGGCGCTGCAAAAGCCGCTGCTCGTCAAGGGCGAGCCGGGCACGGGCAAGACCATGCTGGCGCAGGCGGTGGCGGAGGCGCTGCACAAGCCTCTGATCATCTGGAGCGTCAAGTCCACCACCAAAGCACAGGACGGGCTCTACGTCTACGACGTAGTGCAGCGCCTCTACGACAGTCAGTTCGGCAACGCGGGCGTGGATGATATCGCAAAATACATCAAGCTTGGCAAGCTCGGCGAGGCTTTTTCCTCCGAAGAGCAGGCCGTGCTGCTCATCGACGAGATCGACAAGGCCGATCTGGAATTCCCCAACGATCTGCTCTGGGAGCTGGACCGGATGGAGTTCTACATCCCGGAAACCAAGGAGACTGTAAAGGCAAAGCACCGTCCTATCGTTATCATCACCTCCAACGCGGAAAAGGAGCTGCCGGACGCGTTTCTGCGCCGTTGCATCTTCCACTACATCGCCTTCCCCGATCCGGAGCAGATGGAGAAGATCGTCCGCGTCCATTTTGACAAGCTGGATGAAACCCTCCTCTCGCAGGCGATGGAGGCGTTCTATTTCCTGCGCTCCATCGACTCCGTCGAGAAAAAGCCCTCCACCTCCGAGCTGGTGGACTGGATCCGCGCGTTGGAGCTGGGCGGCATTGATCCCGCACGTATCCGCAAGGAAATCCCCTTTGCAGGTGTTCTGCTGAAAAAGGACAAGGATGTCGCCGCCATGGAGCGGCGGCTGGGGCGCTGAGCGCGCCATGTTCATCGCATTTTTCTATCTGCTGCGCGCCCGCGGCTTCCATGTGACGCTCAACGAGTGGATGACGTTGACGGAGGCGCTGGCGCTCGGACTGCACCGCTGCTCCCTGACGGGCTTTTACGACCTCTGCCGCGCCGTCCTCGTCCACAACGAGGCGGATTACGACAAGTTCGACAGCGTCTTTCTCGAATACTTCGACGGTGTCCCCTTCCCTGAGGAAAATCTCCCCGAGGAGCTGATGAACTGGCTCAAAAAGCCGGATGACGTCATGCGCGAGTTCCGCGCTTTCCTGCAAACCGCCGATTATGAGAGCAAGAGCATCGAGGAGATCCTGCGGCGCTTCGAGGAGCGTCTGCGTGAGCAGAAGGAGGAGCACAACGGCGGCGACTACTGGATCGGCACGCACGGCTTCACCGAGTTCGGCCACAGCGGCCACACGCCGGAGGGGCTGCGGGTCGGCGGACAGGGGCGCTACCGCCGCGCTTTCAAGGTGGCGGGCGAGCGGCACTACCGTGACTTCCGCAGGGACAACACGCTGGACATCCGGCAGTTCCAGATGGCGTTCCGTATGCTGCGCCAGTATTCCAGCCGCGCACAAGGTGAAAAAAACGAGTTTGACGTGGACGAGACGGTCCGCGGCACCTGCGAGCAGGGCGGCGTTCTCGACGTGCGCTTCCGGCGGCCGCGCAAGAACACCGTCAAGGTACTGATGCTGATGGACTCCGGCGGCTCCATGGAGTATTACGCGAACCTCTGTTCCATGCTCTTTCAGGCGGCGGAGCGGGACAACCAGTTCAAGGAGCTGCACGTCTACTATTTCCACAACTGCATCGCGCCGTCGGTCTACACGCAGCCGCAGATGCGGCGGGAGCACTCCGTCGCGACGGAATGGGTGCTCAAAAACTTCGGCAGCGAGTACAAGGTCATCCTCGTCGGCGACGCCATGATGGACATGTACGAGCTGCTGGAAAAGCGCTTCGACTGGCGCACCAACGAGGTGCGCTACTCCGGTATGGACTATCTCCGGCGGTTCCGGGAGCAATATCCGCACCTCGTCTGGCTCAACCCGGAGGATGCGCCGGTGATGGGCGGGTTGTGGGGCGAAAGCTACGGCAAGATCGCGCGGATGGTGGACATGTACCCGCTTTCGGTCTCCGGACTGGAACGTGCGATGAAAAAGCTTCTGGTGACGAAATAGTTCCCTTCCCATGTTTTTCGGAATGCGGCGCCGCATTCCGGATTTGTCCAAAAGCACGTTGCTTTTTAACAAAAAAGCCGTTATAATATCGCTTAATCCAACTGCGGCGCTAAGCGTCCGGAGCAATCAAAAGGAGACTGCATATGAAAAAACTCTGTATTTCCCTCGCGTTGGTCATCGCAATCCTTCCCGTGCTGACCCCCTCCGCTTCCGCGGCCAAGTCCTGGTATGACGTGTCGTCGCCGTTCACCGACGTGGACAGTGACGATTACTTCTACGAAAGCATCATGTGGGCCTACTACTCCGGTGTGACCACCGGCACGAGCTCCACTACCTTTTCTCCCGCGGCGACCTGTACCCGCGGTCAGGTCGTGACCTTCCTGTGGCGCGCCATGGGCCAGCCCGAACCGGAAACCAAGAAAAACCCGTTTGTGGACGTTGTTCCCGAGGATTACTTCTACAAGCCCGTGCTCTGGGCGGTAGAGCAGGGGATCACCAGCGGCACATCGAGCGAAACCTTCTCTCCGTCGGACACCTGCACCAACGCGCATATCATCACGTTTCTCTGGCGCGCGGTAGGCGCCCCCGCCGTGCCGATCACCAGATATTCCTCGGCGGTTTGTCCGGAGAGCTACGCGTGGTGCCAGCGCGCGGTCTCATGGGCAGACTCCTCCGGTCTGCTCGGCATCCTGCGGGAAGGCTTTGACCCGACTGTTCCCTGCTCGCGCGGCGATACGGCGGAATACATGTACCGCGCCCTCGGCAGCCAGCCGAATTGAGATCCGGCGTTTCTTGCGCACTGCCCGTCGTCCGGATCATAATGAAAATCAAAACTGCGCGTCCACCTTTTTTGGGATGGACGCGCAGTTGTTTTCTGCCGCAAAGGGTCTCTCGGTTATTTCACGTAGGCGCGGTAGAGGAACGCCGCCACGTTGCCGCGCGGGCAGGTTTCATCGGGGCTGACCGTAATGCCGGTGCCCTCCAGCAGACCCTTGCCCGCCGCCCATGAGCGCGCCTCCTCGTACCAGCCGTCGCTGCCCGCGCCCATTGCGCGGTAAAGGAAGGTGATGATGTGCGCCGTGCTGCACGTCTGGTCCGGCGAGAACTTATCCGCCGCCGTGCCGCCGGTGATCCCCTGCTCCACAGCCCAGAGCACGGGCTGATAGTAATAGTCGCTCTCCTTGACGTCCTTGAAGGGATTTACGGCGTTTCGCGGCTCCGGCTCGCCCGCCGCGCGCCACAGGAAGGTCACGACCTGACCGCGGGTACAGCTGTCCTCCGTGCCGAAGGTGGTGGCGGAGGTCCCGTTCGTCACACCGTTGGTATATGCCCACTTCACGGCGTCCGCGTACAGCCCGTTCGCCGGAACGTCGGTAAACGGCAGCGCCTGTTCGATCGTTCCCGGCACGATTTCGCCGCTGTAGAACTTCTCGTGCTCCGCCGCGGTGCTCTCGTCGCCCCGGGTCGACGCCGCCAGCTTGATCGCAGCCTGCCGCTCCGCCGCGGTGCTTCCGAGACCATTGCTCTGGTCGTAAAACAGCGTGTTGGACGACGCGCCGCTCGTCACGTACCAGCGGTCGCTGCCCTCGAACCTGCTCAGATTGATATTGACCTGATTGCCGCCGGCATTGCTCCTGACCCAGTAAATGATGTTCAGCCGTCCCAGCGAATCCAGCGTCTGGGCGTTGACGGTCTCGGTATTCGTGCCGTTGTAGTACAGCTCGACCGTCAGCGGAAGCGTGGGCTTAAAGCCGTCCCGGACGTCTGTCCCCTTGAAATACGTACGCGGGAGCCATTTGTAGTTGTCATCCTTGAGACGCTCGTTGAAATACGTGTCCCAGCCCGCGCGGCCGGAGATCCCGCCCTCGGTAAATCCGCGGCCGTAAGGCTCCAGATCGGCAAAGAGGTACTTCATCATCGCCATGCCGTCGTTGTAGTTGTCCACAAGGCGGTTCACCGCCCAGACCCAGTACGCCGCGACGCTGCGCGGGTCCTGCACATCCACGACCTTCTTGAGCTCGTCGAGGTCCCACGGCGCGGGATCGGCAAGCGTGAAGTCCTTATCCTTCTTCCACTCTTCCCTGAGCTCGCGTGCGTCGGTCATGGGGATGGTGTTGTCGGTCTGCACCGTCGCGCCCATCGCCGCCGTCGTCAGCAGCGCCGCCGCGCACAGCATCACGGCAAGCACCCTGCGGATCGCTTTTCTCGTATGGTTCATGTTCATCCTCCTCGTTGCTTTTTATTCTCTTCCTGCGGTCACGGGCAATTGCCCATGGAGCTCTATGCCAATCCCGGCCTGCACGGCCGTCCCGCCGCGCGGCAATGCGCGAAGTACAGCTCCTCCGTCGCCAATGCCATCTTCGTCACGGAAAATCCACAGTCGTGCGGGTAGATGTACCACGTGTCCTCCAGCGTGTTGAGATCCACGCAGTCTCCGAATTTGCCGAGGTATTCATACTCAATGTGGCAGGAATAGAGGCTCGGCACGGTCTTGACCATTTCAAACGGCTCGCCGTCTCCGTCTGTGCCGCGCACGGTGAAGCCGTCCATGTCGTGCACCATGATGCCCTCGCCCAGCCGCAAAAAGCGCTTTGCGTTCGGCAGCGTGTCCACCGTCACGGGCAGCGGACCGCTGGAGTAGGCGCCCCGCGCCACCTCATCCCGGACATTGGCGCGCTCCCATTCGTACCAGTCGGGGATGTGCGAAAACTCCGTCTCCCCCTCGTCGGCGGTGAGCTCCCCCAGCTCGGACATCGTCCACCGCTTGCCGCATGCTTCGCAAAAGAGCTTCACGCCCTTTGATCCCATGCGGTACTCCGCACCGCAGGCGGGACATTGATACAGCACCTTGTGCAGACCCTCCGCCCGTCCCTCGTAGGGCGTGCGGATACCGCGCGCCTTCTGCCAAGCGAAATCGTCGTACTGAAATGCTTCGACAATGCGGTCGTTGACCTCGTCCGCGGAGGAATTTTTCAGTTCCTCCGCCGTGAAGAGAACGTTCATCTCCGCCTCCGTCGGCGCGACGCCGCGGTCGTGCAGGTTCCAGAACGGCGAATTGACGTGGTGCCCGTGGCAGATCAACGTCACGACAGGGACGCCCAGCAGCTTGCACAGCTTCCCCAGCGACGCGGGCAGCACCGCCGTCGTCCCGCAGAGCGAATAGCGCGCCTCGGGATAGATCACCGCGATGTCGCCGTTTGTCGCGACGCGCTTGAGCTGGCGGATCAGCCGGATGTCCTGCGTAAACTTGCGCTTGCAGATGCAGCCCACGTCCCGCAGCAGCTTTTCCCGTCCGATGAACCCGTCGATCGCCACGACGTAGTTGGCGCGGTGCGGCCAGATCGCCTTGGTCGCCACCTTGAAGTCCAGAAATGCGTTGTGATTGCACAGCAGAACGTAGGGGGGCTTGAGCCCCTCGGTGCGGGTCTTTCGGATCACCGTGCGATGCCGGATCGTATCCGGCGCGCTCAGCGCCCATGTCACCGGGCGCAGATACCATTTCGTTCGGACCGGCGGCAAAGACATATCGAATCTTGCGGGTTCTTCTCTCATTCTCCGTTTTCCCCCTGTTCAGCCGTTTTTGCCGCATGGGCTATAAATCTTCATGATTTATTATAACTCCTATCACTTTTTTTGCAAGGTTTTCCCGACGCCCATGAAAATGCTTCGATTTTCCGCCGCTTCCCGATTTTTCTATCAAACATCTGTTTGCTTTTTTGCCTCTTTTGTGATATCCTGAAAGCAACTCGTCGGGAAAGGGGGTGCGCCGCGGATGCAGGGCCGCGTATATGTCGCCATCGACCTCAAATCGTTCTACGCCAGTGTGGAGTGCGTGGACCGCGGGCTCGACCCGTTGACCACCAATCTGGTGGTGGCGGATCAGAGCCGCACGGACAAGACCATCTGTCTTGCGGTCTCCCCCTCGCTCAAGACCTACGGCATCCCCGGCCGCCCGCGCCTCTTTGAGGTCGTGCAGAAGATTCGGGAGGTCAACGCCGAGCGGGAGCGGCGTTCACCGGACGGAAAGCTCTATGTCCGCGAGTACAACGACGCCGTCATCCGCTCCGATCCCACGTGGGCGGTGGATTACATCGTCGCGCCGCCGCGCATGGCGAGATACAAGCAGGTCAGCACCGACATCTATCAAATTTATCTGAAATACATCGCGCCGGAGCACATCCACATCTACTCCATCGACGAGGTATTCATCGACGTGACGGAATACCTGACGCTCCACAAAATGACCGCGCGCGAGCTGACCATGGCGATGATCCGCGACGTGCTGCGCAACACGGGCATCACGGCGACGGCAGGCATCGGCGCGAACCTGTTTCTTGCCAAGGTCGCGATGGACGTGGTGGCGAAGCACCTCCCCGCCGACCGCGACGGCGTTCGCATCGCGGAGCTGGATGAGATGGGCTACCGCCGCCAGCTCTGGACGCACACGCCCATCACGGACATCTGGCGCGTCGGCCCCGGCATCGCCAAAAAGCTGGCGGCGCACGGAATGTACACGATGGGCGACGTCGCCCGCTGCTCCGTGGGAAAACCCGGCGGCTATTACAGCGAGGAGCTGCTCTACGAGCTGTTCGGCATCAACGCCGAGCTTCTGATCGACCACGCCTGGGGCTGGGAGCCGTGCACGATGAAGGAGATCAAGGCGTACCGCTCCGAGAGCAGCAGCCTCGGCTCCGGTCAGGTATTGCAGCATCCCTATGACTTCGGCGGCGGGCGGCTGATCGTGCGCGAGATGACCGATCTGCTGGTGCTGGATCTCGTGGACAAGGGGCTGGTCACGGACCAGATCGTGCTGACGGTGGGCTACGACGTCGAAAATCTCTCCGATCCCGCGCGGCGAAAGGCGTACAAGGGCGCCGTCGTCAGCGACCGCTACGGGCGGAAGATCCCCAAGCACGCCCACGGCACGGAAGCCCTTCCCCGCTATACGTCCTCGACGAAGGAGCTCGTCGACGCCGCCATGCGCCTTTACGACCGCATCGTTGACCCGAACCTGCTGGTGCGCCGCATGTACGTCGTGGCGGGACGCGTCCTGCCGGAGGGCGAGGCGCCGGAGGAGGCGAAAGCGGAGCAGCTTGACCTGTTCACGGACTACGCCCATGTTGAGGAACGCGAGGCCGAGGACGCCGCGTCGCGGAAGCGGGAGAAGAAGCGGCAGGAGGCGATCCTCGCCATCCAGAAGAAATACGGAAAAAACGCCATCCTCAAGGGCATGAACTTTGAGGAGGGCGCCATGACGCGCGAACGCAACGGGCAGGTCGGTGGACACCGCGCGGGAACGGAGGACGAGCTATGACAAACGATCGCGGAAACCCCCGCCGGTATGACGACATCATCGGCCTCCCGCACCACGTCTCCGCCGTACACCCGCAGATGGCGCTTTACGACCGCGCGGCGCAGTTTGCCCCGTTCAAGGCGCTGACAGGCTATGAGGACGAGGCCGCCGAGGCCGCGCGGCTGACCGACGCGCGCGTCGAGCTGGACAGCGCGCGCATCGAACAGCTCGACGCGCGCCTCCGGCTTCTGGCGGAGCGTCTTTCCGACGCGCCCACGGTGTCGATCACCGTCTTCCGCCCGGACGGGCGCAAGGAAGGCGGCAGCTATGAGGCCGTCACCGCCGCGGTAAAGCGGATCGACGCAGTCCGCCGCGTTCTCATTCTGCGCGACGGGCGCGAGATCGCCTTCGGCGACATCTACGGCATCGAGGGCGATATCTTTTAATGAATCGTCTTTTTGCCGGATTTTTCGTTGACATCGTTATTCTCAAAAGAGTATAATGGTGGCAATTCATCAAACAGGAGGAACATACCATGGCAAACACAGTCGTTGACGCGCGCGGCGAGCAATGCCCCATCCCCGTGGTCAAGGCGACGAAGGCGATCGCCGCGCTGACGGAGCCGGGCATTGTCGAAGTACACGTTGACAACGAGATCGCGGTTCAGAACCTGCTGCGCATGGCGTCGGGCAAGGGCTTCGCCGCAAAAAGCGAGCAGGTGGAGGAAAAGCACTACCTTATCACGATCGACGTTGACCGTCTCGCGCCCGCGGACGCGGCGGAGCCGGAGGCGGCGTGCATCCCCGACCTGCGCGGCAGCACCGTCGTCGCCGTCGGCACGGCGATCATGGGCGTCGGCAGCGACGAGCTGGGCGCGACGCTGATGAAGGGTTTTCTCTATGCGCTTTCGCAGCAGGATGAGCTGCCGAAAACGATCCTGTTCTACAACGGCGGCGCGAAGCTCACGACCGAGGGCTCGGCGTCGATCGAAGACCTGAAAACGATGGAATCGCAAGGCGTGGAGATCCTGACCTGCGGCACCTGCCTCGACTACTACGGACTCAAGGACAAGCTGCTCGTCGGCAGCGTGACAAACATGTACGCCATCGTCGAAAAGCTGACGAAAGCGGCGAAGGTCGTCAAGCCGTGAGGGAGAAAACGCTGCGCACGGTCGTCGCATTTCATACGACGACCGACGCGCTGGCGATGGAGGCGTACTGCGCCGAAAACGCCGTCCCCGGGCGGCTCATTCCCCTGCCGACGATCATCTCGGCGGGCTGCGGCATGTGCTGGAGCGCGCCGGACGAGGCGCGCTCCGCCGTAACCGCCGCGGCGGAGGCAGCAGGGATCGAGACGGACGGAATCTATCAAATGATGCTATAAAGACGAAAAAGGGAGAAAGCAAATTATGTCAGATTATGTTCAGATGTGGAAAGACCTCGGCATGGACCTTGCAACCCACGACCAGCTTTGTCAGGTGCTGCCGACCGCGTTCGGCGACGTGTATCTCTCGCAGGAAAACCGTCCCGAGGCGATGGGCTTCTGGGATTTCGTGGTCTCGGAGATCCACGGCATCCGTCCCAAGGAGCTGATCGAGGCGCAGAAAAACGGTCAGAAGGTGTTCGGCACGTTCTGCGTCTACGTCCCGGACGAGGTGGTCATCGCGGCAAACGGCATCGTGACGGGCCTTTGCGGCGGCTCGCAGTTCTGGGTGCCCGGCGGCGAGAAGGTACTCCCCCGCTCCACCTGCCCGCTCATCAAGGCGTCGGTCGGCGCGCGGCTCGACAAAACATGTCCCTTCTTCCGCATCGCGGATATGTATGTCGGTGAGACGACCTGCGACGGCAAGAAGAAAGCATACGAAATTCTCGGTAAGGACGTGCCGATGTACGTCATGGACGTGCCGCAGATGAAGCGCGAGAAGGATATCGTCAAATGGGCGGACGAGATCGCGGAGTTTGCGAAGAAGGTCGAGGAGTTTACCGGCAACACGATCACGGTCGAGAAGCTGAATGAGGCGATCAAGACCGTCAACGAAAAGCGCAAGGCCATGGCGCGCGTCTTCGCCGCGACAAAGGGTGAAAACATTCCCATCAGCGGCAAGGATCGCCTGCTGATGACGCAGATCGCGTTCTTCGACGATCCCAAGCGCTGCGCCGAGATGTGCAACAAGCTCGCCGATGAGCTGGAGCAGCGCAACAAGGACAACGTCTCCGTCTTCCCGAAGGGCACGAAGCGTATCCTGCTCACCGGCACGCCGCTTGCCATCCCCAACTGGAAGCTGCACCACGTCATCGAGACCTCCGGCGCGGCTGTCGTGTGCGAGGAGATGTGCACCGGCACGCGTTACTTCGAAAACCTCGTTGATGAGTCGCAGACGACGCTGGACGGTCAGTTCCGCGCGCTCTCCGAGCGGTACATGAAGAACAACTGCGCATGCTTCACGCCGAATCCGGGCCGCATCGAGGACGTTCTGCGCCTTGCGAAGGAATATCATGCGGACGGCGTGATCGACGTCAACCTCAAGTTCTGCTGCCTGTACGACACCGAGCGCTATGCCTTGGAGAACGCGTGCAAGGAGGCGGGCATCCGCTTCCTCGGTCTGGAAACCGACTACACCGACTCCGACGCGGAGCAGCTCAAGACCCGGATCGGCGCATTTCTGGAGCTCATGCGATAATGGATCCCGCGGAGCTGAACTACTACATCCTTTTTTACAACTACACGCAGGGGCTCGCCCTGCACGAGCTGCTTCGGAGCGAGGGGCTGAATGCCCGCATCGCCCCGACGCCGCGCTCCATTCAGGGCGAGCTGTCCTGCGGCATGTCGCTGCTGGTGCGGGAGGCGGACATTGCCGCGATAAAGGCGTGCATCGAGCGGCATCACGCCGAGCACCACAGCATCGTCGAGCTGCCCTGCCAGATCAATCCCAACCGGGGCAAATTCTGCTGAAAAGGAACCGCTATGATCTATCTGGACAACGCCGCCACCACGCTCAAAAAGCCCCCGCAGGTCGCGGAGGCCGTCCTCCGCGCGCTGCAAACGCTGGGCAACAGCTCGCGCGGCACACACGAGGGCGCGCTGGACGCCGCGCACACGGTCTACGGTGCGCGGGTAAAGATTGCGAAGTTTTTCGGTTGCGCAAGGGCGGACCATGTGATCTTTACGAGCAATATAACGGAATCGCTGAACATTGCGCTGTGCGGCCTGCTGCGTCCGGGCGACCATGCAATCTCCACGGATCTGGAGCACAACTCCGTGCTGCGCCCGCTCTACCGTCTGGAGACAGAGCGCGGCATCGCCGTCGATTTCGTTCCCGCCGACCGGCAGGGGTGCGTCAACTACGCCGATTTTGAGCGCTTGATGCGACCGAACACGCGGCTGATCGTCTGCACGCACGCCTCAAACCTGACCGGGAATATGGTTGACATAAGACGTATTTCGGACATCGCCCGCGCGCACGGCGCGCTGCTGGTGGTCGACGCGGCGCAGACGGCGGGGACGCGTCCGGTGGATATGGAGGCGCTGGGCGCCGACGTGCTTTGCTTCACGGGCCACAAGGGGCTGATGGGCCCGCAGGGCACGGGCGGGCTGTGCATCCGCGAGGGAGTGGAGATCACGCCGTTCAAGGTCGGCGGCACGGGCGTGCAAACCTACAGCAAGACCCAGCCGGAACAGTATCCGACGCGATTGGAGGCAGGGACGCTCAACGGGCACGGCATCGCCGGCCTTTCGGCGGCGATCGACTATCTGAACGAGGTCGGGCTCGACGCCGTCCAGGCGCGCGAAGCGGCGCTGACGCGGCGGTTTTACGAGGGTGCGCGCACCATTGACGGCGTGACGGTCTACGGCGACTTCTGCGGCGACCGCGCGGCGATCGTGGCGCTCAACATCCGCGGCTGCGACTCCGGCTCGGTGTCCGACGCCCTGTCGCAGGACTATGGCATTGCCACCCGTCCGGGAGCGCATTGCGCGCCACTTCTGCACGAGGCGCTGGGCACAAAGGCACAGGGCGCGGTGCGCTTCAGCTTCTCGTGGTTCACCACGGAGGATGAGATCGACGCGGCGCTGTACGCGCTGCGGGAGCTCTCCCAAAACAACGGATAGAACTGTCTGCGTTACAGCACGCCGCGGGTTTTGACGATCCCCGCGGCGCGCTTTTTTGCATCTCATGGCATCACGTCATTGTTATATATTATATGATATATAGCAATTTGCAACAAAATTGCTTGACGAAACCCCTCATCTACGATAAAGTAATACAAAGTGTAAGAAACGGAAGGCTTCCCCCTCCCCCGCGCCGGCACAGAGAAACATGCGCGGCAGCGCGCACAGAGAAAAAGATAACGATTATGACCGAGAAAACACAACCCAATCCCGCCGCGCCCGCCGTACCCACCTGCGCCATCTGCGGCAAGCCCATTACCTCGAACTGCACCATCGACCACGTCATTCCGCAGGCGATCTACAAATGGCACGAGAACTACCTCGACCGTCCGGAATTCATCGCGCTGCGCAACCGGATCACCTCCGGGCGGAACACCGTCAAAACGCATCGCCGCTGCAACGAACGCAAGGAGGAATCCATCGTCCGCATCGAGTCGCTGCACGTCAGCCGGACAAAGCGCGCAAAGCTGAGAAAGACCTATGACGCTGTCGATCCCTATATCAAGGCATTTATGGAGCACAAAGCGGCGCTTCTGGACGCACAGCACGGGCGTTGCTATGTCTGCCGCACCCCGCTGCAGGGCGGCGGCGTTCTCCGACGCATTGACGAGGAGCTTAGCCGGACATGGGACAACGCGTGTCTGATTTGCCACCGCTGCAATTGCCGGGTTCGCTCCAAGGATGTGAAAACCTACCGCCAGCAGCGCAAGAAGGCATCCGCGTCGTTCCGAACGCGCAAACGGCGCAGCCCGTCCGGTCAGGAAACACCGAAACAGGCGCGGACTGCCGACGCCCGCACGAGCGCGGCGGATGCATCCGCCGGAAAGGGGGAAAAGCTATGAAAAAGGTCCTTTTGGTTGGCGATCCCGGTAAAGTTGAGCTTCAGGCGATCCGTGAGGCGCTGGTGGAGGATTTCGAGCTTGCACCGTGCGCCGATGCGGCCGCCGCCATCGCGCTTCTGGGACCGGAGCGGGAGCATACGGTCGCTGCCGTTCTGCTGGATCGTCCCGCTGACACGAAGGGCGCACGCGAGTTGATCGAGTGTGTCAGCAGCGGAAATCATTTCATCTTTGCGCTGCCCGTGCTGCTGCTGACGGATCGGGAGCATCTGGAGGCAGACGCGGCCTTTTTGAGCGACACGGCGGTGGACTGCGTAGAAAAGCCCATCTTCCCCGCCCTTCTGCGCAACCGCCTTATGCGCGGCATTGCGCAGGTGACATCCGTCTCTTTCCCGGAGTTCGCCTCCATGCTCACGGTGCTGCCCGCGAGCATTTACCTCAAGGACACGCAGGGGCGCTATGTGTTTACCTCGCAGCTCTGGCACCACTTCGACACCAACGGTGATCCCAACTGGACCGTGGTCGGCAAAACCGACTACGAGGTGCGCAGCGACAAGGTGAACGGGAAGCGTGCGCTGGACTCCGATCTGGAGGTGGTCCGCACCGGTGAGGGAACGTCCTATCTGATCGAGGAAAACGCCGACGGCAACCGGGAGTTCCTGCAAATCATCAAGGAGCCGATCCGCGCCGAGGACGGCAGCGTGCGCGGCATCATCGCCCTCATCAACAACGTGACCGAGCAGGAGCAGCTACGGCGCGAGCTCAAGCGTCAGTCCGTCACCGACGCGCTGACGGGGCTTTACAACAGAAGCTATTACAGCGAGTACGTGGAAACGCTCAACAAACCGGAGCTGTTCCCGTTGAGCATCCTTTCCATGGACTGCGACGGGCTCAAGCGCGTCAACGACGTCTGCGGCCATCAGGCGGGCGATCAGTATATCCGCACCAGCGTCATGCTGCTGCGCAGCTGCCTGCCCAAGACAAGCACGCTGTTCCGCACGGGCGGCGACGAGTTTGTGGCTTTCCTGCCCAACACGGACGCCGGACAGGCGGCGGCCTATGCCGACGCGATGCGAGCCATGGCGGCGCAGCAGGTCGTCCGCGGCAACCGGCTGAGCGTATCCATCGGCCTGAGCACAATGGATACGCCGGAGGAATCGCTTGCCGATCATTTCAAGCGCGCGGATGAGAACATGTACGCCGAAAAGGAGGCAAAAAAGGCAGACGCCTGATCTTATCCATACAAAAACATCGGATGAGCACATGCGCTCATCCGATGTTTTTTGTTATGTAAGAATCTCGTTCAGTTGATCCCATTCAAAGTTTTCCGCCGCTTCTCTGAGCGCCTTGACGCGGTCCCGTTCGTCCTCCGGCAGCCGACAGCCGCCCAGATAGTCGATCAATTCGGCGGCGCGGTCGTACTCGAAATCCTCAAGCAGCCGGAGGATCATGCTGTAGTTCTCCCGCAGCTCTTTCTCCGAGATCGGCGTCAGTTCCTCTTCCGGCTCCGCATCCCGCTCAAGGAGCGGCATAAGGCGCTTCCCCAGCGCACGGTAGCGCGCAAGCAGACCGCCCAGCTCCGCGTCCAGCGTTTGCGTATCGCCTGCCTTGCCCGCAAATTCCAGCTTTTCCGCCAACGCGCCGATTTCCTCCGCGCCCACGGCGCGCGACGTGCTCTTGAGCGCGTGTACCTTCAAGGCAACGGATGCGACGTCCCCGTTCCTGTGGCAAGCCTCGATCTCATCCGCAAAAGCGGCGGAGGTCCTTGCGTAGATCTCCAGCGTATCGAGATACGCGTCCTCCGCGCCGCAGAACCGAAGCCCCTGCGCGACATCCAGCTCCTCCGTATGGTACAGCCAGTCCGGGATCTCGACTACAGGCGCCTCTTCGGCATCCGGCAGTTCCTCTTCATCATCCGCGGTCGCCGGCTCCTCCGGTTCCTTGGGTTCCTGCAAAACGGCCTCCCAAATCTGTACGCCACCCTTCCAGACACGGATATCCGCGGTCGCCTCGGTCATCAGACAGTCGACGTCTTCGTCGATCATTTGCAGCATGATCTCCGCGATGTGGGGATCGAACTGCGCGCCGCTGCATCGCGCGACCTCCGCGCGCACCGCCGCCTGCGTCTGCGGCGGCGAGTAGGCGCGTGTGGACGTCATCGCGTCATAGCAGTCCGCGACGCAGAGGATGCGCGCCGCCTCAGGAATCTCGGTGCCAACAAGTCCGTCGGGATAGCCCGTGCCGTCATAGCGCTCGTGGTGCGAGCGCGCGCCCTGCGCAAGCTCCGGTATCTCGGCGATCGAGCGGAGAATGTCGCTGCCGATCAGGGTATGCCGCTTGATCTGCTCAAAGTCATCATCCGACAGTACCGTTTTGTTGAGCACTTCCTCGCTCACGCCGATCTTACCGATGTCGTGCAGAAGCCCCATCTCATAGATCAGCTCCTGCTCCTGCGCGCTCTTGCCCATGCGCCGCGCGATCTCGGCGGCGTAGGCGGCCACGCGCTCGGAATGGTCGTGCGTATAGCGGTCCTTTGCGTCGACGGAGCGGGACAGAGTGACCATCAGTTCCCTGTCGAGCCGCTGCTTGCGGCGGATCTGCCGCTTCACCTCGTTTTGCAGGTCGACCTGCGTCTGGTTGAGCGCGATGATGCGTTTGGCCCGGCGAGGCAGAACCTCCCGCAGATACGCCTTGCGAATGAGGTCCGACGCGCCGTAGTGGAAACAAAGCTCCTCCGTCTCCGGGTTTTCCTCATCCGTCATGAGCACAACGGGGATGCCGTACGTCGCCGCGTTCAGCTTGATCGAGCGCAGGATCTCGAATCCGCTCGTCTCGCACACCCGGACGTCCAGCAGGATCATGTCGGGGTGATACGCCCGCGCGCACTCCACCGCATCCGCGCCGTTCCGGCAAAGCTCGACGCGGAAGGTGCCGCCGATGGCATCTTCGATCATCTTGCAGAGCGATTCGTCGCCGGTGATCGCCAGCACCGCCGACGCTGACCGCACGACTGCCGTCGGCTTCTCCGCCGTCTGGATCTTCTCCGGCGGAAGATGCGTCATCAGCATCTCCTCCAGCTTCTGGCTGTCCACGGGCTTGGACAGATAATCCGAAAAGCCCGCGTTGATGTACAGCTCCCGCGAGCCGGAGATGGCGTTCGCGGTCAGCGCGATGTACGCCGTCGCTTCACTCTCCGGCATTTTTTTCAGCTCGCGGAGCGTCTCAATGCCGTCCATTTCCGGCATCATGTGGTCAATGAAGATCACGTCGTATTTCTGCTGCGACGCCTTCGCGATCGCCTGTGCGCCGGATGTTGCCGTTTCGACCGCGACCTGCGTTTTCTTCAAAAGGCCGCGGATGACCGTCAGATTGACCGGCATATCGTCCACAACCAAAATACGCGCGTCCGGCGCGCGGAACGACTCGTGGTACGCGACACGCTGCGCATCGTGCGTATCAAAGCGGCCGGAGAACTCCCCGATGGGCATCCACTTGACAACGGGCTGTTCCAGCTCAAACGAGAACGTCGAGCCCTCGCCGTAAACGCTCTCCACCTCCAGTCGGCCGCCCATCAGCTCCAGCAGCTTCTTGGTGATGTTCATACCGAGGCCCGTCCCCTCGATGGAGCGGTTGCGGGATTCCTCAATGCGCGCGAACGGCTCATACAGCCGCTTCATATCCGCAGGCTTGAGGCCGATACCCGTGTCGGTGACGCGGAATTTGAGCAGGATCGCGTTCTCTCCGGACGGCTCGCAGTCCACCGCCAGCGTGACGCTGCCCCTTTCCGTGTACTTCACGGCGTTCGTCAGGAGATTCAACGCGCATTGCCGGATACGGATCTCATCGCCGAACAGCAGCTGCGGGATATCCTTCTGCACATGGACCTCAAACCGCAGCCCCTTGTCCTCCGCACGGGTGCGGATCATATTCACAAGGTCGTTTATCATCGAGCTGAGATCGTATTGCGCGGGAAGGATCTCCATCCTGCCCTCCTCTACCTTCGAGAAGTCCAGAATGTCGTTGATCAGGGAAAGCAGCGTCCTGCCCGCGGTCTGAATGTCCGCGGCGTAGCCGAGCGTTTCCCGCTCGCTGCTCTCGCGCAGGATCATCTCGTTCAGGCCGAGCATGGCGTTGATGGGCGTGCGGATCTCGTGGGACATGTTGGCGAGAAAACTGCTCTTTGCCTTATCCGCCGCCTTTGCGCGCTCCAGCGCGTCCACGATTTCCGTCGTGTCCGAAAAAAGGATATTCAGACCCACGACCTCGTCGTCGCGGTTCATGCAGCGGATGGTGCAGCGCCAGCGCTGCTGCCCTGCGCCGTTGATGAGATAGGGCTTGATCTCAAACCCCGTGAGCGCAGCCTCGCACATCTCCAGAAACTCGCCGAGCTCCTGCTCCGGGAACATGCCGGTCAGCGCCTCCCGCAGCGGGATGCCGCGCTGGATCGCCCTTCTGTCGTAGGTATCGTTGTAACGGAAATAGAGATCGGAGGTGATGACCGTGAACAGCCTGTAATCGGTCAGGATAACGATATTCGGCGACGTCCGCATCAGCTGCTCGATGTAAAACATCTGCCGGTCGGTTTCCCTGCGGATGTAGCCCTGCGTATAGATCGCCTGCTCATTTGCCGCGCGAAGAGACGCAATATCCTGATTCAGGCGCTTGACCTCTCTGGCCAGCTTTTTGTTTTCCAGAACCAGCCGCTTTTCGTCGTCTTTCACGTCCATGGCAACACCTCTTTTCGTCTGTATGCGAGCCCGCGGCCTCTCCCGTTCACAGCGCGAGGATCGTAAACGTAAAGTTGTGGAACATATTGTAATTCTTGCCTGTTTTCGCGCCCTGCACGGGGCAGCACTCCCCGTAGGCGTACAGCCCTTGCAGGGGCAGGTTCTTCGGCAGGCGGCTCATATACGCCTCCGCCTCCGCCGACGGGTTGTTCATCAGCGCCAGATAACGGGCGCCGCACGAGGTGCAAAGCAGCGTCGTGTACTCGCCGCCGCACTGTGAAAGCTCCCGAAGCATTCGGATAAACGCCGTCTCCACGCTCTGGCACACGTCTTCGCGGCTGAGCACGCCGATGCTGAGCGTTGCGCCCTCCTGCATCACGCCCTGAAATGTGCCGGCCCCCGTCTCCAGATCCAGCGTCGCAAGGATACGGGTCGCCTCCACCCTGTCGCCGCTCCCCTGATCGAGCGTCACGACAAAGGGAGAGAGGATGTAGGCGGACATCATGTCCTCCTGATCGACCCGCATATTCTCTTTTCTCAGCGCCTCCACAAAGGTGTCCTCTCCCAGTCGGAAGACCGTGTTCCCCTTCGCGGACGTGATCTCATACGAAAAGCTCGCCGTGTGCTCCACGGAGTTGACATACACAAACCGGGGGGATATATTGCCAGACACCAGCGCGAGAACCAATCCGTCCCGCACCTCGCGCTCGTTGCAAAACACATGGTAGCCGACAAAGGAGAGATTATCCGACGCTGCGCCGCCGTAGAGCGGCAGCCCTCCCGCCGCCGCGTCGAGCGCAGCAAGCAGATTGCTGCCCGAAAGCTCCATCTCGGTGACTGAGATGCCGAAGTAGCTCAATCCGAGCTTCACCTCCGACGTGTGCTGCGCCGCAAGCTCATTGTACAGATGAGCGATCTGCTCTTTGTAATGCGCCCGGTCCAGCTCGTCGGTGATGCCGACGGAGAACTGGCAGTCGTCCGCCGTGAGGACCATCACGGAAATGCCGCTTCTGCAATAGCCATTCTGACCGGAGAGCATCGCCATCGCCGTGCAGCCCATCACCGGGAAGCTCCACCGCTGTGACAAAAGCGCATAGAGCGCCGGATAGTCGGTATCCTCCTCCGCAAACAGGATCGCGAGACTGTTGCGCGCCAAATCAAAGTCGCGCACCTGCGCAAACAACTCCTCGGCTGCCGCATCCAGATCGTCGATCTCCTCCGTATAGGCAACGATTGATCTCATGGCTCGTTCTCCCCTTCCACACACATCAGACGTCCGTCGGGGCGCAGCGGTACACTTTGGTGTCTTTGCCCCAAAAGGATTTGTATATTATACCATAAACCAAGCGCTATGTCGAGACTATTTCTCGTATTTATGACAAAATCGTCCCCGAACCATCATTCGTCCGTGATCTCAAAAAAACGGATCGTCGGGCCCTTCTCTCCGGGATGTCCCTCGCCGCGGAACCTGTTTTGGTGCAGATACGGCGCGAGAGCCGCGCTGTCGGTGAAAAACGTCGGCGTCGTCTGAAACGGGCGCGGCAGCGGATCGGTGGTGAACCAGCCCTCGTTGTCCACATAGATATGGCAGGGCAGCCCCGCGCTGTCCGTGCCGGAGAGCATGTACCGCGCCGACATGTTCCGCACGCCCACGCGGTTCGTCACCTGCGTGTCGACGCCGCCGGGACAGACGATGCCGTTGAAGATCTCTCCTTTCACCGTCCCTGTAAAGGGAAGCATCTTCACCTTTCCCGCCGGGCCGGTCAGCTCGACGACCTTGTCCGATTCCAGCTCCACAGATACCTCAAAGATCAATTTGTCCGCCATCGTGTCCTCCCTTTCCCGTCACTTCATGATCCGGTCTCGCTGATCCATGAAAAAGCTCAGCGCGACGAACTCTGGATCGTCAAAATCCTTCCCGAAAAAGCACATCCGCATATCCCGGCTCGCCATTCCGGGCACACTCCACTCCGCGCGCTCCGCCGTTTCCGGGTCGAACGCGTCGATCAGGCGCAGCATCTTGTCGATGAAGTCTGCGCCCAGCGGTTCGGGCCAGTGCGCGCTGAGAATATCGCGGATGGGCAGTGCCTTCGTTTTGACGAGCGCCGCGCGGTAGACGCTCAGCGGGACGCCGGAGCCGTAAAACACGCGCTTGAGAATAGCGTCGCCGGAGAGCAGCAGATGCGTATTCTCGTCAAAAAACGCGATGCTGCCCGGCGTATGGCCGGGAATCTCCACGACGCGCAGCACACGCCCGCCCAGATCGACGGTATCCCCATCCCGCCAGAAGCGGAAGCGGTAGTCCCCGCCGTCCTTCACCGCGTCACAGGCGTCCCGCTGCCCCGGGATCCGGTAAAACAGCACGCCCTCGTCGCTCTTCGCCTCATGCTCGCCGACCCAGACCTCGTCGAACTGGCCGTTTCCGCCGGAATGGTCGGGGTGGATGTGCGTGTTTGCGACCACCAGCGGCAGCGCCGTCAGCCCCCGCACAAAGGCAAGCAGATCGGATATGCCGAAGCCCGTGTCGATCAGCAGCGCGCGCTCCGTGCCGAGCACAAGATAGGATATCACATAGCCCCATCCGGGCAGCCGCCCAGGGCCGGGTAAAAAGCCGGGGCACTGGATGGCGTAAATGCCGTCCCCCGCCTGCCACGAGACGCATTCCGTCGCATGGTTGTCGATGCCGAGTGTGACCGTCATGATGTTTTCCTCCCGCAAAGCGTCAATATACGCCGTTCATTTTCTTTGCCTGCTCCATAAGCCCCGGCTCCAGCTCCGCGTAGGGCGCAATGCGCTCCAGCACGATGCCCGTCAACTCGCACAGACCGTCAAGATACTGGTTGAGCGTCAAAGTCTCCCCCGCCGTCTGGAACTGCACGGGAAAAACGCCCCGAAACTGGAATTCCACCAGCCGCGCGGCGGTAAAATCCTTCCAGGCAAGCTGCCTCTCCCGCGCGCCGCTGATGATCGTCAGGCCCTCGTCCGTCACGCGGTAGCCGATGCCTGCGGCATAGCGTTCCGCGAACTTCATCGTCAACTTCGCGACCACGGCGCCGAGCAGCAAAAACACCGCCGCCAGCACCGTGTCGGACAGGCCGGGGAACACCCCCGACAGCAAAAAGCGATAGATAAAGAAAAAAACAAATACTATCAGGCAATTGATCGTCACGGAAAAATATTCCAGCCTCCGGAACCGCTTTCCGACGCGATAGGTCTTGTTCATCCCGCCGCCTCCCCGCAGTTTTCTGTTACAATAATAAGGTATCCGACCTTGCGCCGTCTGTCAACTCACAATGCTCTTTGTTTTCGCACTTTTGATTCTTTTTTTCACATTCCGCGAAAATGTTCATGGGATGGTTTGACAAAAACTCCGTAATCTTATATGCTAAAGGGCAAATACTTTCAAGTCCTGACCGGGCGGAGGTGAAACGCGTGAGACGCTTGCTGCTGTATGCCATCGATCACAAGGGAAAGATCTACACACGGACGTTCTGCGCGCTGCTCGCCATGTCGATCTGTGTGGTCTCCGTATTCTATGTTTCGCTCAACCGGATGTTTGTGCGGCACCACCGCGAGCAGATCGCCACGACGAATCTGGACTACCTTCGGCTGAGCGCGTCGTCGCTGGACGTGACGTTCAGCGTGTTGAGCCGCTCCATGACGCAGGCGCTCTGGCATCAGGATTTCATTGCCTACATGATTAACCCCGCCACGGTGGATCAGGAAATGTACTACCGCATCAGCCAGCGGCTGCGGCAGGACGTGTCCAGCGTCGAGCTGATCTCCTGCGCGTACTTCTTTTCGCCCCTCTCGGACGTCGTGTTCCGCAACGGAAACCCCGTGATGAGCAAAAGCGACCTGCCCGACCGTGACATTCTGGAGGCGTTCGAGCGCTCGGAGCACTCCGCCGCGCTGAACGAGGCACGGACCTCCACCGAGCTTTTCTTTTACGAAGGCCGCCTGTTTCTGTTTCAGGAGCTGAACATCGCCTCCCACATCGGCACGATGGTCTACGAGCTGAACCAGCAGGCGATCCGCGACCGCCTGCTGGCGGTGAGCACCCCCGGCGACGTGGTTCTGGTCTTCGACGAGAACCGGCACCCGATGTTCCTGCCCGCGGAGGAAACGGCTGAGGTGGACTGGCAAAACTGGGATTGCTTCATTACCCCGGGAAACGTCAACAGCCGCTATGCAAGCGTCACCAGCGGCTGGTATCTCTACCGCAACGAGCTGGGCTGGTGCTTCATGCTCCCCATCGACAGCGAAAGCCTCCGCATCTCCTGGACGCAGGTGCTCACCAGCTATCTGCCCGTGTTCCTCTGCCTGCTCGGCATCTGTTTCCTTCTCTCATGGTACATCACGCGGGTGCTGTACTATCCCATCAACCATTTGATGCGGCTGGTCATGCCCGCGCCCGGCAGCGCGGTGCGCGCCAAAAGCGAGACGGATATCCTGGAATCGGCGTACCATACGGCGTTGGAGGAGCAGTCGCAGCTGCGCGGCATCGTGAGCAACATTGCCCCGGAAATACAGGAATCCATGCTGAAAAACCTGCTCATCGGCAAACATCTGACGCAGGAGCGCGTAACGGAGATCCTCCGCAGCATCGGCGATCCGATCAGCGCAAACGGGCAGTTTCTGGTGCTGGGCTGCCATTTGGCCTTTGTCGGGGACGCCCAGCTCGACGACACGGAGTTCAACCTTTATCTGCTCACCGTCCGCCGGCTGATTCAGCAGCTTCAGGACGTCTCCTGCACGATTTATGACATCCACGCGGATGTGATGATGATTGCGCTGATCTGCTGCTTCCCCGAGGATACGCCGCTTCCGCGCATTGCGCTGGATGCGAAAAGCATCCTGCAAACGCTCCGTCTCAACGCGGAGGGGATGCCGTTCCGCCTGTTCTGCGCCCGCGGCAAGGTCTACCACAGCCTGCTGGACGTTCGCTACTCCTACCGTGAGGCGATGGAGCGGGTCAAGTATCAGGAGTACCTGTTCTTCACCGGCGACAGCGAGGGCGAAGCCCCTGCGGAGGCGGACGAGGAAACCGCCCTCGCCACGGATCAGGACCGCATCAAGGCAAGGGCAAAGGAGATCATGGACCATGCGGCGCGGGACGAGCAGGCACAGGCGGAAGCGCTGCTGGAGCGCACGCTGGACGAGATCGGCCGACAAACGGCGGACGGTGATCCATGCCGGAGCGCGCTGCAAATGCTGCGCGACGAAATGCTGGAGCGCGTCATCACCTATCCCCTGACGGAGGAGGACCAGTATCTGCTGACCCACCGCGGCGCAAGCGCCGAAACGGCGGGCGGCTGGTCCCGCGAGGAGCATCTGCGCCTTTTGCGCGCCGATGCGCGGGATATGTTCCGCATGGTGCTCACCTACGGGCAGAAAAACCGCTACCGTTACATCGAACAGGCCAAGCAGTACATCACCGAGAATTATATGGACAGCAACCTCTCTCTCAGCTCCGTGGGCGATCATGTGGGCATCAGCTCGTCCTATCTCAGCGAGCTATGGAGCGAGGTGACGCACGAGAAGTTTTCCTCTTATCTCGCCGCTTTCCGCGTGGAGAAGGCGCAGCAGCTCCTGCGTACCACCACGCTGACTGTAAAGGAAATCGGCTTCCGCTGCGGCTTCAACTCCGCGCAGAATTTTATCCGGGTATACAAGAAATACACCGGCATCTCACCCGGTCAGCTGCGCGAACGATTGCAGCATCCGGAGGTGCCATGAACATTTTTCCGGCGCCGTTACAATTCTTCGGAACATCGGAAATACTGTGACTTTTCCACGGAAACGCCCCTTTCGCGGGGACGTTTCTTTTGTTACTCTGACCATGTCAAACATGAGCGTGCCGCCGGACCGCGCGGCACATCAGGGAGAGGAGGAACACACATTTGAAACGTTTTTGGAAGTGGCTGGATGAGAATTTTGAAGAAACGCTCCTGATGATCCTGCTCGTGGCCATCTCCGTGGTCATGATGGCGCAGGTCGTCATGCGCTACTTCTTCCGCCAGTCCATGTCGTGGCCGGAGGAGTTCTGCCGGTTCTGCTTCGTTTATTCCGGCTTCATCTCCATGGGCTACTGCGTGCGCAAGGGGAAGATGCTCAAGGTCGACATCCTGCTGGGGCTGTTCCCCGCGGCGCTGCAAAAACTGCTGGATCTGCTCAGCCGTGTGATTACGCTGGTATTTTTCGTATACCTTACTTATCACGCGTGGCTGGCAACGGCGAACTCCATGCGCGGCGGCATGAAGAGCGCGGCGATGGAGCTGCCGATGTGGATCATCTATGCAGCGGTGCTGATTGGCGCTTTCCTTGGATCTGTCCGGCAAGTGCAGGATCTTTACAAGTTCTTTAAACCCGCGAAAGAGGAGGCGATGCAGTAAATGTTGGGCGTTGTTTTCGGCGCGTTTCTCGTCGCCATGGTTCTGGGGCTTCCGATGGCGGTCGCCATGGGCTCTGCGACCTTTCTTCCGCAGCTGATTAAATCCAGCTTCCCCGGCAGCATGAACATGATTATTCAGGCCATGATCGGCGGTCTGAACACAACGCCGATCCTTGCGATCCCGCTGTTTATGCTCTCCGGCGCGCTGATGACCCGCGGCGGCATCTCTAAAAAGCTCTTTGACATCTTCGCTTACATTGCGGGCAAGAAGACCGCGGGCGTACCCTGCGCCGTGGTCGTGACGTGCCTGTTCTACGGTGCGATCTCCGGCTCCGGCCCCGCCACCGCCGCCGCGGTCGGCGCGATGTGCATCCCCATTCTGGTGGGTCTCGGCTACGACAAGGTGTTCTCCGCCGCCATCGTGGCGACGGCAGGCGGTCTCGGCGTCATCATTCCGCCGTCGATCCCCTTTATCATGTACGCTCTGTTCACCAACGGCTCGGTGGGCGACATGTTCACGGCGGGCATCCTGCCCGGCTGCCTGATCGCCTTCATCCTGATGTTCTACTGCTGGTTCTACTGCAAGCGTCACGGCGAGGACAAGGCGCGCATCGCGGAGAACTTCGAGTCTCTGAAAAAACGCGGCTTTGGCAGGGTGTTTATGGACGGCTTCTGGGCCGTGTTAACGCCGATCATCATCCTCGGCGGTATCTATGGCGGCTTTGTCACCCCCACTGAGGCGGCGTGCGTGTCCGTGTTCTATGCGCTGATCGTCTGCGTCTTCATCTACAAGACGATCAAGCCCAAGGACGTTCCCCAGCTGCTCAAGGACGCCATTGCCTCCTACGCTCCCATCTGCGTCCTGATTGGCCTCGCCACCGGCTTCAGCCGTATCCTGGTGCTGCTGCGCGCGACGGACGCCTTCCAAACGCTGCTCCAGAGCTTCATCGGCAGCCGCACCTCCCTGCTGCTCTTTGTCATCATCCTGCTGCTGATCCTCGGCATGTTCATGGACGTCGGCGCGGCGGTCGTTATCCTCGCCCCGATGCTGCTGCCCGTGGCGCAGAGCTTCGGCATCAGTCAGGTGCACCTCGGCATCATCATGGTCACCGACCTCGCCGTCGGCTTCGTCACCCCGCCGTTCGGCATGAACCTGTTCGTCGCCGCGCCGCTGGGCGATACGAACGTCGCGACACTCGGTAAAAAGGCGCTGCCGTTCATCGTCTGCTTTATTTTTGCGCTGCTGCTGATTGCCTTTATCCCCGCCATCAGCCTGTGCCTGCTGCAGAAGTGATCCCTCTCCCTGATACGGGAGAACAAATAATAAACCAGATTTATTTATGGAGGAAAAGAACATGAAGCGCAAACACATCATCTCTCTGGCTCTTGCACTGGTCATGGTGTTCAGCCTCGTCGCCTGCGGCGGCGGTGACACCGGCAGCACCCCCACGACCACCCCTGCGGCTCCCGCGGCTACCGGCACCACCACGACCCCCGCAGCCCCCGCCGCCAGCACCACCACCGAGCTGGTGGACGACACCACCGGCCTCAAGATCGCCTGCGAGCCCATCGAACTCTCCATGGGCTGCTCCGGCACCATCGACGGCACCGCCAGCGGCGACGCTGTCTACAAGTACCTTGAAGAGATCAAGCAGTGGACCGACGGCAACTTCGTCATTAACTTCTATCCCTCCGGCCAGCTGGGCGGCGACGCTGAGCTGATCGAGGGCGTGCAGATGGGCAGCGTGGACATCTTCATGGGTTCCCCCTCCGCCCAGATCGGTCTTGTTCCGGAGCTGGCGATCCTCGACATCGCGGGCCTCTATGAGAACATCGAGCAGTGCAACGAGGTGCTCTCCGGCGGCGTGAGAGACCAGCTTGAGACCTACTACAACAAGGCCGGTCTGCATCTCGGCTCCGCCTTCTCCACCAGCTTCCGCATCACCTCCTCCAACAAGGCGATCAACAGCCTTGCCGACCTGCAGGGCCTGAACATCCGCACGCAGGAAAACAAGTACCACATGGCGTTCTGGAAGGCGCTGGGCGCCAACCCGACCCCGCTGGCGTGGGGTGAGGTCTACATCGCTCTCCAGCAGAACATGCTGGACGCGCAGGAGAACCCCTGGGTCTCCTATGTCGGCGCCAAGATCTGCGAGGTCCAGAGCAACATGACATTCACCAACCACATCCCCTTCATCCTCACCTTCGTCACCAGCAATGCCAAATATCAGAGCATGAGCGACGCGCAGAAGCAGGCGCTCAACCAGTTCTTCTACTCCGTTCAGAAGGAGACCGCCGAGAAGTCCCCCGCCGACGATGAGCGCATGCAGAAGATGTGCGAGGACACCTACGGTCTCGTGTGCGCCGACCTCGCGCCGGACATCTGGGCCGCCTATCCCGCCGCCACGCAGGCTGTCGTCGACCTGATGAAGCAGGATATCGATCCGACGCTTGTGGACAATTATGTCGCCGCGGCGAAGGCTGCCGTCGGCAACTGATCGCACGGACGACGCTCTCCCTTTTCCCGTCGCCGCCCTGTGCGGCGGCGGGATATTCGGGGCAAAAGCATGGTTGAAAATGCCGGTTTCAGGAATCGGCTTTTTCATGTCTGTGCGCGGGCTTCAGGACCCCGCTCACAGCTTCCTCCACCCGGACTGCCGGCAAAGGCAGTCCGGGCTTCCTTTTCTCCAAAAGCGCAAAAAAGGACCGCCGCTTCACTTGCGGCGGTCCCTGCTTTTCCTGCGGGATGTTGGTTCAGTTCTTGACCACGTCGTTGAACCATACGCGGTCGTCCATCGCGGTGGCAATGCCGGTCAGGTTCGACTTGCTCACAATGATGAAGTTGTCGGCATACAGCGCAATTGCCTTGAAATCCTGCATCAACCGCTCCGACACGGCGACATATGCCTCCGCGCGCTCGTCAGGGTCGTTGATGTGCCGCGCGGTGTTGAGCAGTGCGGTCAGCTCCTGATCCTCCCAGCGATAGCCGGATTCCTCCGTAAAGCACCAGTACAGGATGTCCGCGTCGTTCCACTCATAGGCGCGCGAACCGATGGTATAGTCATCGGCGCGCATCCGCTCCTTGATGTACTCCGCCGGCTCGTAAAGCACCTCCGTATCCACGCCGATGGCGGCAAACTGCTTCTCCAGCACCCCGCCGGCGGTCATAAAGCTGTACCGGTCCGAAGGGATCATCATGTAGAAGCTCAGCGGCTCGCCGTTCTTTTCCACAATGCCGTCACCGTCGATATCCTTCCAACCCGCCTCCGCCAACAGCGCGCGGGCATGCTCGGGATCGTATCGCAGCGTCTCGGAGAGCTTTTCCTCCTCCTCCGCGCTGTAACCCGCCTGCGCCGGAACCAGAAAACCGTAGAACGGGGTAACAATACCGCCCAGCACCTCGTTGATCGCGTCGCGATCCACGGCATAGGTCAGCGCCTGACGCACGCGGATGTCCCGCAGAGGCTCCTGATTCGTTTGCAGATTCAGGTAGCAGACGCCGGGCTGCTGATACGACCAGACGTTGTAGTTCGAGTTGGCCTCCAGCTCCGCCCAGCGGTATGTCGGAGCATGGTACGCAATGTCCACGCGGCCGGCGTCAAGCTCTCTCATGCGCTCCTCCCCGTCCGGGATAAAGCGGATCACGATCGTCTCAAAATTCGGCAGGCCATGGTTCTTCAGCGCGGGATTGTTCGTGTGGAAGTACTCGTTGCGCTTGAGCACCAGATGGGAGCCCTCCACCCATTCGTCAACATAGTACGCGCCGTTCATGACGGGGCAGCGGTTGAACTCCCAGTCCCCGACGTGCCCGACCTCCGCGACGTCCACGATGCCGCAGAACAGGCTTGCGATATCCGCGATGCTGTAGGGCGAAGGAGCGCTGAAATTATACCGGACCGTGCGCTCGTCGATGACGTCGATGCTGGTCAGGGTATCCAGATCATCCACATATTCGCTGATCGCGAGGAACCGTTCCGTCGACGCCTTGACCGCCTCGGCGTCCAGCTTGTCGCCGTTGCTGAACCTTGCGTCGGCAGGCAGGACAAACTCGATGTAATCATCCGTGAGCGTGAAGGACTCCGCAAAAGCGGGATGCAGCTCCGTCAGATCGGTGCTGTAGACCACCAGCGGCTCCGCCACCAGGTCATGCACCATGTTGCCGTAACTGATCTGCTGGACGTCAAGCCCCTCGATCTCATCCTCGATGGCGATCACCAGCGTGTTCTCATCCGGAAGTGGGATCGTCGGCTCGTCGTCGACGACCGGCTTGTCCGGCTCAACCGCGGGCGGCGTTGCCGGCTGCTCGGCATCGGGCTTTGTTCCCCCTCCGCCGCAGGCGGCAAGAGACAGAAGCAAAAGCAGAGCCAGCCCAAATGCACGGATCTTTTTCATGGTCAACCTCCTATTGCCCAATGCAGTCGCGTCGTAGAATGCCATAGCTGCTTTTCTGTCTATTATACCATGGATCACGGAAATATCAAGTACCCGAGCCGGCTGCGTCGGGCCGCGTCACTTTGTGATGACGCGATGGTCGATGTTATAGCGAATTTGTCCGAGCCGCGCGTCCAGTTCCGCGCCGAGCTCTGCGCACGCGCGCAGCTCCCGTCGAACCTGCTCCGGCGCGATGAGGTCCTTCTCCTGCGCAAGCCTTTCGCGCACGTCGCTCCAAAGCTGCATGACGCCCGTCCGCAGCCGCACCTCGACCTTCATCTGCCGCGTCTGCCCGCGCAGCGTGACCGGCACGGCGAGCAGCAGATGCAAGGCGCGATAGCCGTCTTCTCCGGGCGCCTCAACCCAATCCTCCCGTTTGAGCACCGTCACGCCGTCCTCTCCTGTGAGTGCGTCGGCGAGCTGATACAACGCCGTCGGGAACATGCACACGACCGTTATCGCAGCGATATCGTCGATCGCCTTTTCGACGTTTTCGGCGGTCATCTGCTTCTGCTCGTTGAGCATCGCGTCGACCACCGCGTCCGCGGCCTTCAGCTCCGGGCGCACCGACACGACGGGGTCACTCTCATTTTTCAGCGTCAGCTCCTCACGCAGACGGCTGACCCGCGCCTCCGTCTCCGTCAGCGCTGTGCGATAATACGCCATCAGCTCCTGAAAGGCAATGGCGTTCTCCTCCACCCAGCGGCTCAGCTCCTTTTTCGATACGCGCTTGACCAGCGCCTTTTCCACTGTGCTCATTTATCCCGCGCTCCTTTTCATCCGATAGTTTTCCGCGTGCAGCGACGCGTCGAATTTCCGCAGCAGCTCCGCCTGCGCGGGGCTGAGGTTTTGCGGTGTCTCCACGCGCACGGTCACATATTGGTCGCCGCGGCCGCAGCCGTTCGCAACGCCCTTGCCCCTGAGGCGAAACCTCGTCCCGGACTGCGTGCCCGCCGGAATCCGGTATTTCACCCGTCCGTCGATGGTCGGCACCTCGATCTCCGCGCCGAGCGCCGCCTGCGCCATCGTAACCGGCGCCTCGCAGCAGACGTCCGCACCCTCGCGGCGGAAAATGCCGTGCGGCCGGATGTTGACCGTGATTTGCAGGTCGCCCGCCGGACCGCCGTTTCTCCCCATGCCGCCCTGTCCGCGCAGCGTAACCGTCTGCCCGCTGTCGATTCCGGCGGGAATATGCACCCGAATCGTCCGGCGGCGGCGCACCGCGCCTTTTCCGCCGCAGGTTGGGCAGGGCTTTCGAATCAGCTTGCCCGTGCCGCCGCAGCGCGGGCAGGGCGCGCCGGTCGACAGGAAGCCCAGCGGCGTCTGCTGGCGGCGCTGCGTTGTACCGCTGCCGCCGCAGTCGGGGCAGCGCTCCGCCGCTGTGCCCCGCGCGCAGCCGCTCCCCCCGCAGTCGGCGCAGGGTTCGATGCGCTCGATGCGCATATCCTTCTCACAGCCGAACGCCGCCTCCTCAAAGCTGACGCTCGTCTCCGCGCGCAGCGTGTCGCCGCGCTGCGGCGCTTTTGCCCGCGTTCCCGACGCACCGCCGAAGCCGCCGCCGAAGATCCCGCCGAACAGATCGCCGAGGTCGCCGAGATCGAAGTCCATGCGGCCGGTAAAGCCCGACGCGCCCTGCGCTCCGGCAGCCGCCTCCGGTGAAAAATTGGGGTCGACGCCGGCAAAGCCGAACTGATCATAGCGCGCTTTCTTTTCCGGATCGGACAGCACCTCGTTTGCCTCGTTGATCTCTTTGAACCTCTCCTCGGCGGCCCTGCTGTCCGGATTCATGTCCGGATGATACTTCCGCGCCAGCTTTTTGTATGCCTTCTTGATTTCCTCCGCCGAAGCGCCGCGCCGCAGGCCCAGCACCTCGTAATAATCTCGCTTATTGTTCGCAGGCATCGTCTCCGCCTCCCTTGCATATCTTTTTGTAACCAGTATAGGACGCACCTGTGAACAAAACTGCACTAACTTATGAACAAACAATGAACATTGGCACTCTCAGCGTTTGAGTGCTAACGACGGTGATGCGGCAAAAATCAATCGATTGCCGTTTTTTTCGACGTTTTTATTGACACCAATCCAATGCTTTGATATGCTTTCCCGGAAGGAGATGAAGCAACCGCGGGCAGCCGCTGATTCTTCCGCCGCCATGTGTTTGCTTCTGCTGGTAAAATGATAAAGTCATACAACGGCCGCGGGTTCGGAACGGGACAGATGCGGCAAAGGAAAAAAAGAATTTGGATCGGCGTGGGCATTTTCGCTTGCCTTGCCCTTGCCGGCACGCTGATCCTGCTGCAGCATCTGCTGCCCGCGGCGCAGCCGGAGGCGCCGACGGAACCGGATGAAACCGCCGTCGAGACGATCGCCATCGTACACGAGGATGAACCCGTGGAGCCGGAGCCGGAACCCGAACCGCCGTTTTCCCTGCACGAGGAGGCCGATACGATCTTCCTCGACGCGGACGCCGAAAGCTCCGGGGGCGATGACAAGCATCAGGTCGAAAGCAAATTCATCGTGCTGGCAGACGCCGAGACCGGCGAGATCATCGTGGAGAAAAACTCAGACGCAAGAATGTACCCCGCGTCGATGACAAAGGTACTGACGCTTCTGGTTGCCACGGAGCACATGCCGGAGGACGCCGACGGCACATTTACGATGACGCGGGAGGTCGCGGATTACTGCTACCTCAACGAGTGCAGCGTGGTGGGCTACATCGTCGGCGAGGAGATCCCCATCAGCGAGTTGCTTTACGGCTGTATCCTGTGCTCCGGCGCGGACGCCTGCCTCGGATTGGTCGAGGTGACCGCCGGCGGCTCCCACGAGCAATTTGTGGAGTGGATGAACGAAAAGGTCGAGGAGCTGGGTCTTTCGGAAACGACGCATTTCACCAACTGCGTCGGCCTGTTCAACGAGGAGCACTACACCACGGCGCGGGATATGGCGGCGATCATGCACGCCGCGCTGGGAAATGAAAAATGCCGAGAAATTCTCTCCACCCATAAATTCCTGTCGGAACCGACGGAGCAGCATCCCGACGGTCAGGTGCTGTCCAACCTGTTCCTGCGCCGCATAGAGGATCAGGATACCGGGAGCATCACGGTCCTCTGCGGCAAGACGGGCTATGTTCCCGAATCCGGCTGCTGTGCCGTCAGCTACGGCGAGGATGAGGCGGGACACCGCTATCTCTGCGTCACCGGAAAATCCAGCGGCTCGTGGAGAACGGTCTACGACCACACCGCGCTCTACTACGATTATACACAGAACACCGGCGGTTGATCCGTCCGGAACCATAACGCACATAAAAGGGCTGCAGCGAAGATTGAACCGTTGCAGCCCTTTTGTTGTTGATGTGATTTCAGTCTCCCGCGATCGCGGCCAGATACTCGCCGCTGCTCATGATCGTCGTGTGCACCGGCGTGAAGATCTCCGCAAGCGCCTTGATCTCCGCATCCAGCTCCACGCTCTGTCCGGCGATGCAGTCATAGAGGTACACGACCTCGTAGCCCATGTCGATCGCGTCCATCATCGTCGCCAGCACGCAGCACTCCGCCGTCACGCCGGTCAGAACAATCGCTTTCTTCCCCTCCAGCGCGGCGAGCACGCCCTCCGCCTTCATGGAGGAATACGTCGTCTTCCCGGCAACCTTCCCCTCCGCCGCATACGGCGCCATCTCTCCGGACAGCTCGGCGAGGAACGGGTTTTCGTTGATGTCCCGGAACGCCTCGTTGTACTGCTTCCAGCGTCCGGCCGGAGCGGTCGGGGCAAGAAATCTGGTCAGGATATAATCCGGCGCATTTGCCGCATTCAGGAGCCGGATCGTGTTTTTCATCGCCTCCGGCATCCCCGGGCAGCCCCAGTCATAGCCCGGAAGATAGACGTTTTGGAAATCGACGACAAGCAGAAGGTCCTGCGAGGCATCACGGCGCGCGGCTTTCGTTTCCACGGTTTTCATTCGATGCTGAGGATGTCCGAAAAACCGGTCACTTCAAAAATATCCATAATGTCGCTGTTTGCATTGCGCACCACCATACTGCCCTGCTTGTTCATGGTTTTCTGCGCCGAGAGCAGGACGCGAAGCCCCGCGGACGAGATATAGGCAAGCTCCGCGAAATCGAGCTCCAGCTCCGTCACGCCGTCCAGAGACGTGCGCAGCTCCTCCTCAAGCTGCGGCGCGGTGGTCGTGTCCAAGCGTCCCTCCAGTGCAAGAGTCAGCTTGCCGCCGTCTTTTTTATTGGTGATTGTCATTGTTACCGCCTCCATAAATGAATTCTTATCGTCTGCTCACAGAGCTTATGTTTTTTCCACGCGCTTGCGGCTGGATGTGATCGCCCGCTGCGGGCAGACCAGCACGCACAGGTGGCAGCCCACGCACTTTTTCGCGTCGAGGCGCGGCCTGCGATCCTCACCGAGCCGGATTGCCTGATGCCCGCCGTCCGCGCAGGAGATCTCGCAGCGTCCGCAGCCGATGCACTTCTCGCGGTGGAACTTCGGATAGATGACCGTGTCGCGCTCCAGCACGTCCGTCGTCTCGCTGACGGAGCCGAGCGCAAGGCCCCGCGCCTCGGCGACGCTGCGGAAGCCCTTCTCCGCAAGATAGTAGTTGAGGCCCGCCTTGAGGTCGTCGATGATGCGGTAGCCGTACTGCATCACCGCGGTCGTAACCTGGATGCTGCCCGCGCCGAGCAGGATGAACTC
>SVMM01000025.1 GCA_015067435.1 Oscillospiraceae bacterium
CGCCGCGATCTCGTCCATCGGCTTGCCCTCGCCGACCAGCGTGATGACCTCGCTCTCGGCAAACACCGTGCACTGCGCCGTGATGGGGATGACGTTCTTCGCCGTGAGGCTCAGCTTCGAGAACTCCGGCAGCGACATCTCGAACGAGCGCGCCATCGCCTCATAGAAGCGCCCCGTGCCCGCCGCGCACTTGTCGTTCATCGCGAAGTTCTTCACCGTGCCGTCCGTGTCGATGCTGATGCCCTTCACATCCTGTCCGCCGATGTCAATGATCGCCTTTACGTCCGGATTCGTGATGTGCACGCCCATCGCGTGGCACGAGATCTCCGAGATGTTCTCGTCCGCGAACGGCACCTTGTTGCGCCCGTAGCCCGTGCCGATCAGGTATTCCAGCTCCTTCGAGTCCTTGAGGCCCGCCGTCTTGCAGACCTCCTCCATCGCGAGCGTCGCGCTCACCTCAGAGTTGATTTTGCTGCGGATCGTCGTATCCGCGACGATCTTCCCCGTCTCGTCCAAAATGATCGCCTTCGTGTAGGTGGACCCCACGTCGCAGCCGCCATAGTATTTCATAGTATGTTTCCCCCAATTATGATTAAAAATAGTATTTTTTGATTGGTTTGCGTGGTAAAACAGCCTCCGGCTGTTTTACCACGTTGCGTCGTCCTCAAAATCGACGAGCGACGGGTCGACGGGCGTCGCGCCCATAACGGTGAACATGAACTCGTTGATCTTGTCGCGCATGGCGCGGCGGGACACGGTGCGCGGGTCCATCAGATCGTGCTCGATCCAGATCATCTTGTAGTTCTTCTGACGCGCCTGCTCGTCCAGAATGCCCTGCAGCGTCGCCATGTTCTTGCACGCGACGTTCTGGTACATGAGGATGAGGTCGATCTTCCAGATCTCGCACTGGCGCCACAGCTCGTTGACGACGTTGTGGTAGCCGCCGTTGGTGTGGCGGCGCATGACCATGCGCTCGTAGAGGCGGGCGAGGTCCTGCAGCGCAAGCTCCTTATCCTCGGTCTCCAGCGGGCGGGTAAAGTTGAGACTCTCCATCTCCACCAGCACATCCACGCCCCAGCAGTTCGCGATCCAGTTGGAGAGGTTGGCGTAGTAATGCGCGGGGCACGACCACACGATCGCGCGGTACTTCATCTTGCCGCGCCAAGCCTCTTCGCGCTTCTCGTACGCGCGGAGCATGATCTTGTTGACCTTCTCGAAGGTCTTCATCACGCGCGTGTCGGCGCCGCCGTCCATCTCATAGTTCCACTTGCGGAACAGCTCGTAGCACGGGCCGATGATCTGCGGGTACGGGGTCTGGTTGACCTCCCACTTTTGCAGCTCGAAGCTGGTCTCGCGGTTGAAGCGCTTCATCTGCGTGAAGTAGGCGTCCCAGTTCCAGCGCGCGCCGGTGGTCTCCTCGATGAACTTGATGCAGTGCTTGATGTCCTCCGCCGCGTCCTCGACGGTCTCCTCATACTCGTAGCGCACGGGGAAGGTCAGGTGGAACACCGGAAGATCCGGGAAGCGCCGCGACATATACTCCGACGCCATGGTCGAGCCGTCGCAGGGCATGGAACTCGAAATAAAGCACGCGCCCATGTGCGGCAGCGCGTCGGTGACGATGGCGCCGCACTCGCTCGACGGCACTGGGCAGGTGTCCGCCGGCAGGCCGAAGCTCTCGATCGCGTCGATGTACGGAACACACGTAAGCTGGTCGACCTCGGAGACGAGGAACACGGGCAGCAGCTGGTACGGGATGCCGAGAAGATCCGGGAAGCCCGCCATGATCTGGCCCATGGTCATCTCGTCGAAGAGCACGACCTTCTTGTTCAGCTCCGTGGCGTTGCCGTTCTTCGCGTCGCACTTGGCGAGGAAGACCAGATTTTCCGCCACATAGCGGAAGATGTCATAGATCATCAGGTGGCTCATGCGCAGCGCGCTGCCGCGCTGGCCGAGGGTGTTCTTGTCCATGAACGAGTGCGCGCAGAAGTACGAGATCATCCAGCGGTAGTAGAGCGTCGCGTTCAGCGCGGGCACCAGATCCCTGCCGAACGTCGTGAGGAACATGCCCCACATCTTCACCCACTCATAGAAATCGTACGCCGTGTCGTTCACGCCACGCCACTCGCGGCGCACCGTCGCCATACAGCCGGAGCGGTAGAGCTTGCCGAGCTGCTTTTCACCGTTTTTGATGAGGTCGATGCGCTCGGCGTTCGTCATCTGCGCAAACGCCTTCGCCTCGTCCACGATGCGGTCCTTCGTCAGAGAGAGATTTTTCTTCTGACGCGCGGCAAAAGCGGCCCAGTCGGTTTCCTTAATCATTTCGCCGACGATGCCGGCGACCTCCTTGAGGTTCTGACCCTGCGCCTTCCAGTCAATGTGGTCCTTGTAGCGCCAGAACGCGGGGTTGGGGAATTTCGCCTTAGCCATTGCTCACCGCCTCCTTTCCCTGATGGATGCGCTTGATCTCCAGCGACTCGACAAACGCCTGGAAGCGCGTGCGGAGCTGTCCGGAGGTACGGGCGTTGTATGGGCGGTCGATGGAGAGCACCGGCCAGCCGTACTCCTCGTTCATGATATGGCTGACGAGCGCGCGCTCGAAACCCCAGTAGTCGCAGAACTTCATCTGCTCGTAGATGATGCCGTCTGCCTTAAACTTCTTCGCGAGCCTGTCCGACGTCTCGCGGCGCTGGAGCACCTTGTCGTCGGCAATGTAGCGCGCGCACTCGGCGGTCTTCATGTAATGCGTGCAGATCTGCGTCAGCACGTCGTCGGTATCGTTGAGGACGATCTCCTCGCGTCCCGGCGTCGAGCCGTAGCAGAAGCGGTCGGACACAACGAACGCGCCCGCGTCCTCGATCATCCTGGTGAGCGACGGGTCGTCGATCTCGCTGCCGACGATGGCAACGCGCGCGCGGTACCAAGGCTTGGGGTCCAGCTCGCGTTTTTTGATCTCCTCCAGCGTCTCGCGCAGCTTCGGCAGGATCAGGTACTTCGGGCAGCAGTAGGTCACGAGATTGAGAATGTGGAACTCGTAGCCCGTGATGGGGGCGTTCTCCTGCGCGCGCAGCTCGCCGATCTCGCTGATGATGCGGCAGACCTCGTTGTGCTCCTCCACCGCCTTGCGCATCGCCGCGTCCGAGGTGTCGACGCCGTAGTTGTCCTCCATGTAATTGAGCAGGCGGTGCTTCATCTGCTTGACGTACTGGCGGATGGTGTAGTCCTCCACCTTGAACGGGATGTCGACGTGCGTGACGAACATCTTCGGCTTTTCGTTGAGCTTCAAAAGCTCGAAATGCTCATAGAAGCGGTTCATCATCGAACATGCGTCCACGCCGGCGAGCCCGTCGAGGAAGTTGTAACCGCCCTCGATGCCGCGCTCCAGCAGGGCGCGCGCAAACTCGCAGGTGTAGTTCGACATGTAGTACGTCGCCATGTCGATCGACCCCGTGCGCGGCGCGCGCAGCCTGACGGAGAAGCAGTTGTCCAGATTGAGCAGAACCTCCGGGATGTGGTAGCAGGTGTAGCCGATGGCGAGCTTGCCCTCCGCCTGCGCCTGCTGTACCAGCTCATTGTTTGCCTCTTCGAGCAGGTTTTCAAAGTAGATCAGATGCTTGAGATCCTTCAAATGGTACACCTCATTTCTTCCTTAAAGATCGATTAACGAGACCGCTTTCCGCGTCCCCTGGATCACATTGGAATCGTCGGGCAGATCGAACACGCTCCCGCCCCGCACGTCGTTTTTCGCCTGCATCGGGTCCGGTCCGATTACCGCCAGCACCGGCGCGCCCGCGATCTCCGGGTCCGTGACCAGTTCCGGCCGCGTCGCGCGGTTGATGATGACGCCGCAGCTCTCGTACATCACCAGCTCGTCCGCCACGCGCTTGACCGTCTCGATGACCTGATAGCCCTTGCGGCTCTGGTCGGTGATGAGCAGCAGGTGCGTCACCTTCTCCATCACGCGGCGGTTGATCTGCTCGATGCCCGCCTCGCCGTCGATGACGACGTAGTCGAAGTCGCCCGCCAGCAGGCTGATGACCTCCTTGAGGTAGCCGTTCACCGTGCAGTAGCAGCCCGCGGTCTCCGGCCGCCCGATGGCGAGGAACGCGAAGCCGCGCGTCTCGACCATGGCGTCGAACAGGCGGAAGCGCGCCTCGGCGGTCAGCTCGTCAGGGCTTGTCTTCACGGCGTCGCCCGCGAGCGACTTGCGGATGTCGTCGAGCGTCTGCGGCGGCTCGACCCCCAGCGCCGTGGCGAGCCCCACCGCGGGGTCCGCGTCGATGGCGAGTATTTTGGCGTCCGGATGCCGCGCGACCAGCTCCCGCAGCACCGCCGCGGAGATCGACGTCTTGCCGACGCCGCCCTTGCCCGCGACCGCGACGATCTTCGCGCGCATACGCATCCCCCCTCCGGGACGCACCGCGCCCCACAATACACCGATTATACATGGTCATTCTACCATGGAACCGGTGGTTTTACAACATCATTTTAGGGACATCCCACAATTTTTTTGTTGATTCCTGCCTTCCGGTATGGTAAACTAAACTGAAGAGAGTATGCGCGAAAAAGTGCGCTCCGAGTGACGAAACAATCAGAATGAAAGCGAGGACAGACCATGAAAACAGACGCATTGGTGCAGCAGCTGATCGACAGCTACGGCAACTGGTTTGAGACGAACGCCGAGAACCGTGCCGGCGGCGCCGCCCGCATGACGCAGGAGCTCTACCCCTACGACCACATCTTCTCCCCCATCCAGATCAACAAACTCAAGGTGAAGAACCGTCTGGTGATGGCGCCGATGGGCAACTGCCAGATGGCCGAGGAGACGGGCCGCCCCAACCAGAAGATGCTGTCGTACTTCTTCGCCCGCGCTGAGGGCGGCATCGGCCTGCTGACCACCGGTCTGATCCCCGTCAGCCACCACATTGACGCCTCCGTCACCGAGAAGGGCAACTTCTCCTACTTCCCGCGCATCGACGGCACGCGCACCAACTTCATGGGCTGGCGCGATCTGGCGCAGGGCGTGCACGCCCGCGGCAGCCGCATCTTCATCCAGCTCACGCCCGGCCTCGGCCGCGTCGGCAACCCCCAGTGCCTGCTGACCAAGTACCAGCTGCCGGTCTCCGCGTCGTGGAACCCCAACTTCTATCTGCCTGACGTTCCCTGCCGCCCGCTGCTGGACGTTGAGTGCGACAGGATCATCAGGAACGCCGGCCAGGCGGCGATGGACGCCAAGGTCATGGGCATGGACGGCGTGTATCTGCACGGTCACGAGGGGTATCTTCTCGACCAGCTGACCTCGCCCGCGTTCAACCGCCGCAAGGCGGGCAAGTACGCCGACTGGCAGCGCTTCGGCATCGACCTCATCAAGCAGATCCGCAAAAAGGTCGGCCCCTACTTCCCCATTATGTACCGCATCGACCTGTCCCTCGCCCTCAACGAAACCTACGGCAAGCGCATGGAGACGGTCAAGAGCCTCAAGGGCTTCCAGAACGGCCGCACCGTCGCCGACACGCTCAACTACATGGAAAACCTCGTCCGGGCTGGCGTCGATATGTTCGACGTCGACCTCGGCTGCTATGACAACTGGTGGCTGCCGCATCCGCCCGCGGGTATGCCCGCCGGCTGCTTCCTCGACGTCTCGAAGGTCGCCAAGGAGTACTTCTCGGCGCGCGGCGTCAAGTCCAACGTCGGCGTGGACGTCCCCATCGTCGCGGTGGGCAAGCTCGGCTATCCCGACCTCGCGGAGCAGGCGCTGCGCGACGGCAAGTGCGACATGGTCATGCTCGGCCGTCCGATCCTCGCCGACCCGGAGTGGGCGAACAAGGCGTACGCCGGCAAGGTCAGCGATATCCGCCCCTGCATCGGCTGCCAGGAGGGCTGCGTCAACGAATTTGTTGAGGGCGGCCATCCCCAGTGCGCCGTCAACCCGCGCACCGGCTTTGAGGAGATCGTTCCCAGAAGCTTCCCGAAGGCGGAGGTGTCCAAGCGCATCGCCGTCGTCGGCGGCGGATGCAGCGGCATGAACTTTGCCCTCGTAGCCGCCTCGCGCGGCCACAAGGTCGAGATCTTTGAGAAGGACGACAAGCTGGGCGGCAAGCTCTGGCCCGCGTCCACGCCGATGGTCAAGTACGACATGATGAACTACACCAAGTGGCTCATCGCGCAGGTCGAAAAGGCGGAGGGCGTGACCGTCCACCTCAAGAAAACCGTAGACAACAAGTTCCTCAAGAAGGAGAAGTTCGACGTCGTGGTCTACGCCGGCGGCGCGCAGGGCGGCGACAAGCTCCCGCCGATCCCCGGCATCGCGGACGTCAAGACCGTCGAGGGCACCGACCTTCTCGTCAAGCCCGAGCTTCTGAACGGCGCGAAGAAGATCGTCGTCATCGGCGGCGGCGCCGTGGGCATCGAGACCGCCTACTGGCTGCAGTACGAGCAGAAGTGCGACGTCACCGTCGTCGAAATGCTCCAGTACATGATCGACGGCGCGTGCACCGCCAACCGCGGCCACCTGATCCACTACTTCGAGGAGGCGGGCGGCAAGCTCATCAACTGCGCCAAGGTCGTCGGCTTCGGCTCCGGCAACTCGGTCAAGATCGAGCGCAACATCTCCAAGGGCGTGCCCGATCCGTACTGCACGTGGACGCCGATCATCCCCAAGAACGTCGAGAACCCGCTCGCGCCCAAGATGGGCCCCGAGAGCCTGATCGAGACCATCCCCAGCGACCTGATTGTGCTGTGCATGGGCCGCGCCGCCAACGACGCGCCGTACTACGACGCCGTGGCGCAGCACGTCGCGCCCGAGATCTACAACATCGGCGACTCGCTGCAGGCGGGCAACCTGCTCACCGGCAACCGCGCCGCGTGGCACATCGCCGCGAAGGTATAAGCGCCATACGCACCATATCGCAACAAAGCGGAGCCTTGCCGAAAGGCAGGGCTCCGTTCCGTCGGAGGTATCTATGAAGCATTTCACCCGCTCCGCCGCGCTCGCGGCGGTATGCGCCCTTGTGCTTGCCGTGCTTGCGCCCTGCGCCGCGGCGTCGCATTACGAGGCGTTCGACCACCCGGATGTCGCCTACGCCGACATGGCGTACACCGGCATCGACCTCTCAGCCGTCGATGCGTTTCTGGAGCAGTTCGCGCGCGACCCCCTTGGGAAGTACGACGAGCTCATCGCGCTGTACGACAAGCTGAGCACGCAGTCGACGCTCGCCGAGATCGAAAGCTGCCTCCACGCCGGCGACGAGGCCGCCAGCGCCGCTTATGAGCAGGCAACGAACGATTTTACCGAGGCGTCCGACCGGATCTTTCAGGCAATCAGCGACGCGCTTGACTCCCCGCAGGGCGGCGCGCTGCGCGCGCTGATACCGGAGGACGAGGAGGACAGCTTCGTCGATTACGAGGCGGCGAGCGAGGAGGATTTCGCCGCCGTCGCGCAGGAGGCATCTCTGGTGCAGCAATACTACCTGCTGCCCGACGACGACAATTTTGCGGACGCCGCCGCCGGGATCTATCTCAAGCTCGCCGCGCTCCGCCGCGCGGAGGCGCAGGAGGCGGGCTACGACAGCTTCGCGGAATACGCCTACGAAACGACCTATGCGCGCGAGTATGTTCCGGAGGACGCGCAACAGCTGGAAAGCGTGGTCAAGTCCCGCATCGCTCCGCTCTACGTGAAATGCATGATCGCCCTCTCGGGCTGTGACCTTCCATGGAACGACGAAGCCGTGCCGGACGAGGCGACGATCATCGACACGATCGCAGCGCACATCGGCGACGTTTCGCCGGAGCTGAACGAGGCGATGGACTTCCTGCTGCGCAACCGCCTGTACCGCATCGGCAGCGGCGATGACCTGCAGGACATGGGCTTCACCGTTTCGCTGCCCTCCTACCGCTCCGCCTATCTGTTCAACAAGGTCGTCACGCGCTATGACGCGTTCGAGTCCACCGTGCACGAGTTCGGCCACTTCAACGCCGCCTACCACGACCCCACGCCCATGCTGTTCCAATACTCCAACATCGACGTCAGCGAGATCCAGTCGCAGGGGCTTGAGCTGCTGTTCATTCCAAGCTTGCAGGGCATCCTCGCGGACGAGACGGACGAGGCGCAGCGCAACGCGGTCACGCTCTACGTCGTCACGAATATCCTCTCCAGCGTCGTGGATGGCTGCATGTACGACGAGTTCGAGCAGGCGGTCTACGCCGACCCGGACATGACCGTGGAGCGTCTGCATCAGCTGGAAGCAGACCTCACCGCGGAATACGGGCTCGACGAGATCTACGAAGCCGGCGTCTACTGGCCCTACATCACGCATCTGTTCGAGCAGCCCTTCTACTACATCTCCTACGCCGCCTCCGCCCTGCCGTCGCTGGACATCTGGCTTCAGTCGCTGGACGACCGCGCCGCGGCGGTCGACACCTACCTGAACGTCTCCGCCGTGCGCACGGGCGAGTGGTTCCTCGACGTGCTGGAGGACAACGGCCTGTGCGACGTCACCGTGGAGGGCGACGTTCGCCGCGTCGCCGACGCGCTGGAGGCAAGGCTCGACCCACTGATGGAAAACCTGCCCGCCTCGACGCTGGGCATCGTTCTGTTTCTTCTTGTCTGTCTCGCGGTCGTCGCGCTGATCGTCGTCGTCATCGTGATCCTCGTGCGCCGCGGGAAGAAAAAGCGCCGCGAGCGCGCGGCGCGGCAGGAGCCCCCCACGCTTGGCTGAGCGGCGCGCAGCAGCGCAAAACCGTGCCGAAAGGGAGATGGATGCTTCCGTGCAACAGAAAAAGAGCATTGTTCTGCCCATCGCGCTGGGCATTCTGGGCGCCCTGCTCGCGCTGCATCTCGGTTTCGCCGCGTGGCTGCGCATCGACGGACGTTTTCCGTTTCGCACGCAGATCAACGGCGTCGACGTGTCGCTCCGGCGCGCTTCGGAGGTGCAGCGCACTTGCATGGACGGCTACTATCCCAACATGAGCTTCACCATCCGGGCGCGCGACGCCCAGCCCTACGCCGTCATCCCCGAATCCTTTGACTTCTCGGACGCGGCGCGTGTCGAAAGCTTTCTGCCGAAAAACACGCTGACATGGCCGTGTTCTCTCTTTACCGACTCGGTCTACACCACCTCGGACGGCAACGCCATCGACAAGCTGGCGGCGCAGATCGAGGCGCTCTCGCCCGCCTTCCGCGAAAGGAACATGCTGGAGCCGGAAAACGCCTATCTCGCTTACAATGAGGCAGAGAATACATTTTCCGTCGTGCCGGAAACCGCCGGCAGCGCGATCGACACGCAGAAGTTCGAATCTGCGCTGACTTACCATATCCTCTACGGCAGCGGTGACTTTGACCTCTCCGCCGAGGGCGTGTACCGCAGCGCTGACATCCGGGGCAACTCGGCGGCGCTGCTGGACGTCGAGGAACGGCTCAACCGCTTTCTCGCCGCGGAGGTCGTCTACGAGGAGGGCGACTTGCGCATGAGCTTCCCCGCGCGCACGCTCGTGCCGTATCTCCGCGTCGACCGCGACACGCTCGACGTGTCCTGCGACACCTCCGCCGCCGCGGCGGACGGCGTGTTCGACGCGTTTGCCGCGGAGCTTGCCGCGGCGCTGGACTCTGACGGCGGGCAGCATGATTTCGTCGCGCACGACGGCTCGGTCATCCCCGTCACGGAAAAGACGTGGCGCGAAAAGCTGGACGTTGCCGCCACGACGGAGGCGCTTGCCGCGCTGGACTTTGAGGACTATTGCGCCGCGGAGGACGCGCCGCTCGCCGGAACGCTCGTCTGGGAGCGCGCGGCGCTGGACGCGCTGACCGACTACGTCGAGGTCGACCTCACCAACCAACGGCTGTATCTCTACACCGGCGGCGAGCTGGCGCTGGAATCGCCTATCGTCTCCGGCTGCGTCGCGCAGCGCCACACGACGCCCGGCGGCGCGTTCTCGCTGATCGGCAAGTACCGCAACGTCACGCTGACCGGTCCCGGCTACGAGAGCTTCGTGCGCTACTGGATGCCGTTCAACAACAAGATTGGACTGCACGACGCGAGCTGGCGCGGCAGCTTCGGCGGCATGATCTACCTGACAAACGGCTCGCACGGCTGCATCAATCTGCCGCGCAGCGCGGCGGAGACGCTCTTCAACACCATCGACGAGCATTACGCCATCGTCTGCTACTGGCGGCCGTCGGCGTAGAAAAGCAGCCTCATTACGACAAAAAAGGAACGCACGAGCGTGCGTTCCTTTTTTGTTTGAAAAGCTGATTACTTGAGCTCGACCTTGCCGCCGGCCTCTTCGACCTTCTTCTTGAGCTCCTCGGCCTCGTCCTTCGCGACGCCCTCCTTGAGAGCCTTCGGCGCGGACTCGACGAACGCCTTCGCCTCGGCGAGGCCCAGGCCGGTGATCTCGCGGACGACCTTGATGACCTTGATCTTCGCGGCAGCGTCGAAGCTGGCGAGGACGACGTCAAAGTCGGTCTTCTCCTCGGCGGCGGGAGCGGCAGCACCGACAGCGGGAGCAGCCATCGCGGCGGCGGAAACGCCGAACTCCTCCTCAAGGGCGTGAACGAGCTCGGAGAGCTCCAGAACGGTCAGAGCCTTGATCTCTTCGATCATAGCAGTCACTTTCTCAGACATGGTAAAGTTCCTCCTGATAAGAATTTTGTTGTTTGTTTGATAGTTGGCTTTTGCCGCTTACTCGGCGGCGGGGGCTTCGGCAGCGGCCTCCCCGGCGGGAGCACCCTGCTTCTCGGCGATCTGCTTGAGCACGACGGCGAGGCCGGTGATGGGCGCGAGCATCGTGCCGAGCACCTGCGCCTGCAGAACGGGCAGCGCGGGGATCGAGGCGAGGGAGTTGATGGTGGCCATGTCGATGACCTTGCCATCCATGAATCCGCCCTTGATCTCGAACTTGCCGTCGCCGAGCTTCTTGGCGTAATCGGCGATCACACGCGCGGGCGCCACGGGGTCGCTCGCGATGGCGAGGGACGTGGTGCCGTTGAGCTGGTCGTCCAGCGCTTCGAGACCGACGTTGTTGAACGCGCGGCGGAGCATGGTGTTCTTGATGACCGCATACTCGACCTGGTTCTCACGGCAGTCCTTGCGCAGGGCGGTGTCCTCAGCCACGGTAATGCCCTTGTAGTCGACGATGACGCCGGCCGCGGCATTCTTCAGCTTTTCGCTGAGGCTCTCCACGATCGCCTGCTTTTCGGACAGGACTTTTGCGTTAGGCATTCTTGGTTTCACCTCCATAGGAATTTGGGGTGCGTTCAAAAGGAAACTGTCCCCACGTCAAAGGACATGAGGACAGTAAGAAGCAATATAACTTGCCATCCTCGGCAGGATTTACGCGGCGTGCCGCACCTGCTGTCTTTGGAACGCTCCGCTATTATATTCAGGCTGGGCAGTGTTGTCAAGCCCAAATATCAAGTTTTTTCGCTGTCTGAATTACAGCTTCGCGGTGCTCATCTTGACGCCGGGGCCCATGGTGGAGGCGACGACGCAGGACTTGATATACTGACCCTTGGCGGCGGCGGGCTTCGCCTTGATGATGGCGCCCATCAGCGCGTCGAAGTTCTCGTTGAGCTTCTCCGGGCCGAAGGAAACCTTGCCGATCGGGCAGTGGATGATGTTGGTCTTGTCGAGACGATACTCGACCTTACCGGCCTTGGACTCCTGCACCGCCTTGGCGACGTCGGGGGTCACGGTGCCGGCCTTCGGGGAGGGCATGAGGCCCTTGGGGCCGAGCACCTTACCGAGACGGCCGACCACGCCCATCATGTCCGGGGAGGCGATGACGACGTCGAAGTCGAACCAGTTCTCCTTCTGGATCTTCTCAACGAGATCCATCTCGCCGACGTAATCCGCGCCGGCTTCCTTGGCGGCGTCCGCCTTGTCGCCCTTCGCGAAGACGAGCACGCGGGCGGTCTTGCCCGTGCCGTTCGGCAGGACGATGGCGCCGCGGACCTGCTGGTCGGCGTGACGGGAGTCGACGCCCAGCTTGACGTGCAGCTCGACGGTCTCGTCGAACTTGGCGGAAGCGGTCTTGCAGATCAGGCCGAAGCCCTCTGCCGGCTCGTACTGAGCATTCTTATCGATCTGCTTGGCAGCGTCCTGATACTTCTTACCTCTAAACATTGCTCAATACCCCCTTACTCTTCCACCGTGACGCCCATGGAGCGCGCGGTGCCCGCGATCATGCTCATCGCCGCCTCAAGGCTGCCGGCGTTGAGGTCGCGCATCTTCATCTCGGCGATCTTCTGGATGGACGCCTTGGAGATCTTGGCAACCTTCTCCTTGTTGGGCACGCCGGACGCCTTCTCGATGTTGCACTCCTTCTTGATGAGAACGGCGGCGGGCGGCGTCTTGGTGATGAAGCTGAAGGAACGGTCCGCGTACACGGTGATGACGACGGGGATGATCAGGCCCATGTCGTTCTTCGTGCGCTCGTTGAACTCCTTGGTGAACGCGGCGATGTTGATGCCGTGCTGGCCGAGCGCGGGGCCGACCGGGGGAGCGGGCGTTGCCTTGCCCGCGGGAATCTGCAGTTTGACGTAACCGACTACTTTCTGTGCCATGAATGGCACCTCCTTCTATAAATGTGGTAACGAGCGAGACGCAAGCTCCTGCGTCTCTCCCACTGTGCCGCTTGCGCGGCTCATCGCGTTTAGCGATATTTGCGGGGTTTCAGCGGTCCACGACCTCCACCTGATCGAGCTCCAGCTCGACCGGCGTTTCGCGCCCGAACATGGACACGACGACGCAGACCTTGTTCTTCTCGGCGTCGATCTCGTCCACCGTTCCGATGAACGTGGCGAGCGGCCCGTCGGTGATCTTGACCTGATCTCCGACCTTGTAGAGCACGACGATCTCGTGCTTCTCCATGCCGAGGGCCTGCACCTCCTCCTCGGTGAGGGGGATGGCGTTGTTGGCGGAACCGACAAAGCCGGTCACACCGCGGATGTTGCGGATCAAGTGCCAGGTATCGTCCGTCATAATCATCTTCACGAGCACGTAGCCCGGGAAGACCTTGCGCTCGACCTGCTTGGAGTCGCCCGACTCGGTGATCTCGGTCACCGTTTCCATCGGGATCTGGATGTCCAGGATCTTGTCCTCCAGGTGGCGGTTGACGACGAACTTTTCGATCGCGGTCTTGACGGCGTTTTCATAACCGGAGTAGGTATGGGCGACATACCATTTTGCGCTCTCAGCCATGATGTAAGCCTCTCTCAGCCCGCGAGGCCGATCAGCAGATGCACTGCCGAAACGGCGGCATAGTCGAAGATCCAGATGCACGCGCCGACGACCAGCGAGAACATCAGCACCGTGCCGGTGTCTTTCAGCGTCTTCTTGGGCGCGGGCCAGACGACCTTCTTCAGTTCGCTTTTCATTTCACGGAACCATCTGCCGCGATCCTTTTTTTCCTTCTTTTCTTCTGCCATGACTTTCTACAACCTTTCGCTTACTTCGTCTCGCTGTGAACGGTATGCTTCCTGCAGAAGGGACAATACTTGTTCAGCTCCAGCTTGTCCGGGGTGTTCTTCTTGTTCTTCACCGTGTTGTAGTTTCTCTGCTTGCACTCGTTGCACCTCAGAGTGACCTTCACGCGCATATGCGGCACCTCCTCTTTCGATTGCCTCCCTGTTTGGATTAAAGAGCGGATTTTCCCGTGCGTGAAAAGCGAAAAATGCGCACAAAAAGAAAGCCCTCTTTCACAGGTAATCGGTACTATACCATAGCACCCGCGAAAGGTCAAGCTTTTTTTCACGGTTTTTTCGATTCGCAAAATGCAAGGGTAAACGTGAAGATTATGTATGAAGATTTTTAATCGTTATATCGCAACCGATAAATTGATTCCCTCCCTGCAAAGCGCGTCCTGCCACATCCTCTCCGGCGTGTTTCCGCCCAGCCTCCGGCGCGCGTAGCCGTTCATCCATCGCGCCGCCTCGATGAAGTCCTCGTCCGGTATGGCGTCGAAGTCCGCGCCCTTCGGCAGCTTGCGCCGCAGCATCCCGTTCTGGTTCTCGTTGGTGCCGCGCTCGTAGCTGCTGTACGGATGCGTGTAGTACACCTTCGTCCTCTTCGTGCCGTCCTTCGACGTTTCCATGCCGGCGCAGTCCTGAAACTCGCTGCCGTTGTCGAAGGTGATGCTCTTGAACACGCGTGGGAAGTCCGCGCCCAGCTTCGCCTCCAGCTCGTCCAGCGCCTTCACGACCTCCGCCTTCGTGCAGGCCGCGAGCGGCAGCACGATTTCCTTTGTCATCACGCGCTCCGTCAGCGTCAGCGCGCACTTGCGGTTCGTCTTCTTGCCCTTCACCGTGTCGCCCTCCCAGTGGAACGGCTCGCTGCGGTCATTGATATTCTCCGGTCTCTTCTCGATGCTCTCGCCCTTCGGCACATGCGCGTTCGCTGTTACCTTCGTGTACTTCTGCTTCGACTTGCCCTTGCGCGGCAGCGCCTTCATGGTGAGATGCAGGAACACGTCGTGATGAATCCAGTTGTACAGCGTCTTCTCGCACACCTTCGTCTGGAACTCCATTCCCTCCAGCTCGATGTCGCGCAGGATGGTGTACGGGCTTTTGTTCTCGTCGATGGCCTTGTGCTCCACATAGTCGTGGAAGGCGTAGTCGCTGCCCAGCTTAATCGGACGGCCCTTGCCGCGTTTGTTCTCCTCGTACTGCGCCTGCGCCTTGTCCGCGCTGTACCTCTCCTCCGTCGTCAGGTCAGAATTGAGATGCGTATAGGTGACGTTCGGACGGTGAAGCTCGCGCCATACCGTCTGATATGTCGTGCGCAGCGCGTCCGCGATTTCCTGAATCTTCGCGCCTTCGTTCAGCATCTTCTCAATTTTTCTCCTGTCGTTGTGTGTCAGGTGGTGGAAGTAGCCGCAAACCTTCTTCGCCATCCTCTTCGCCTCCTTCTGTTTTGTGTGGATTTTTATTCTAAAGGCGATTATCTCGATTTGTCAAGATAGCAAAACCGCCCGCCTCCACCGGCGAGCGGTCAATCTTTATCCAGCAGCCATGCCGTCGTCACGTTCAGCGCCTCCGCCAGATACGGCAGCTCGAAGTCCGGCACGATGCGCTTGCCGATTTCAATGCGGCTGACAGCCAGCTGCGACAGCGGCAGGCCCGTGACCTGCAACCGTGCCGCCAGCTCTTCCTGCGTCAGTTCCGCCCGCAGTCTTGCCTCGCGCACACGCTCGCCGCAGCGGTTCAGTTTCCCGTCCGGCAGGAATATCTTCACGCGCCCCGCCTCCCTTAATCGTCTTTTGCATATTGACGATACCACTTTCCCGTGCTATCTTTAGTCTAAAGATGAATAAGACGTAAGTAAACGTAACTTTGAAAGGAAGGTGCTTTCCGTGGATTATGTCGGCGTTGTCATTTTGGCGTACCTCGCCTATGTGGTTTTTGATATTCTGTTCCTTAAGCCGCGCCGCGAACGCGCAGTTTTTCGTGAGCGCGTCTATGGTTTTGCCTCCTGCGTTGCATCCTGCGATGTCGGTGGCGGCATATACCTTGGCGACTTCATGGACCTTGTTGATGCAAACCTCTCTCGCGTCGAAAAACCGCAGTCCTCCGACGACCCTTTGTATGGTAAGTCTGCGCCGGAGTACGCCGTTTTATTGCTTGAATTCTATGCCGAGCAGGAAGGCTTGCTTCGCCTGCGCAGTTATTGTTCCGAGCTTCAGCGCGGCATCGAGCGCCTGTGTGTCTACAGCAACGCCCGCAGCTTGGTTTGACTTCCCACCTTCTCGCGTGCTATACTCGCCATCGAAAGGTGGTGCTTCTATGGCCGTTCCGTATCTGGTCGTCCTCGTCTCCTCGTTCCTCGCCGTCTTCACAAGTCAAAGTCGCGGCTCCTATTTTCAATCGCCGACCGTGAAATTTGCGTTTGTCGTTCTGCATCTCCTGTGCGTCATCGGCGCAATCGTCTATCTCTGCATCCACTTCAGTTTGTGGCATATTCTCTTTGTCCCGTGCTGTGCTCTCGTCTTTGACTGGATATTTGCCCTCGTACTTCACTCTCTGTTCAAATAAAGCTCTCACACAGCAGGACCGCACCGGCTCCCCGGTGCGGTCCTTTTCTGTTACCCTCTCGGAAGCATGGTGTTTCCGCCGCGCGTGTTCCACGGTGCCTTGTCGATTGTGCTCTGCGAATAGCCCGCGTCCAGCGCCAGCGCGTCCTTCTGCGCCAGCGTCAGCTGCAATCCGTCGATGTAGTCGAACACCTTGTCCCTCTTGGAGTTCTGGATGACCTTGCCGTCTTTGTCGTGGTCTGCCGTGAAGCTGTTGACCTCGTTATGGTAGCGCACCGCGTCGTCAAGGTCGATGCCCACCGCCGTCAGGTTGTCCACCTTTGTCGAAGACTTCGCCTCGTAGTCGTCGAACAGCGCTCCCTTTGCCTTCTCCGCCGCGTAGTCGTACACCTTGTCGATCATCTTGGCCTGCTCCTCCGGCGTCGCCTGCCGGTAGATGCCGGAGCTCGTCAGATCGTCCAGCGCGCGCTCGACGTTCGCGCTCCACACCAGGTCATAGGTCTGTCGCTGGTATGCGTTGAGATTCCTGTCCTCTCCGTTGACCGTGATGCTGCTCGGCGTGTCGGGAGGAATGGACGTTTTCTGTCCCGCCTCGTAGAGCTCGGCCAGGGCCGCCGCCGTCTCGTCGCTAATTTCGACGCCGCGCGCTTTCAGGATGTGGTCCGCGCGCGTTGCCAGCGCGTCGCCGCTCAGCCCTTTCAGGTCGTTCTTCGTCGGCGTGTCGAAGATGTCCTCCATGCCGGCGTACAACTCCGGGGAGATCGTCTGCACGGCTCCCAGGATGTACTTCTCGACGTTCTGCACCGGAAGTCCGCCCAGGTACATAGCCAGCTTCTCGGCCAGCTCCTTCGCCGCGCCGGAGTAGTCTCCCGCGTTCCTGCGGAAATATTCGCCCAGGTCTCCGCCGTTGGCCAGAATGTTCGCGCCTTCGGTGATGATCTTCTGGATCGTTCCGGCCGCGCCGCCCGCCGCGTCAATGATGTCTTGGTCGTACTCGATGCGGTATCCCTCTGCATAGTCGCTGCTCCACCGCTCCTCCTGCATCCACCCCGGCGTCCACGCCAGCCACTTGTACCCGTCCTCCGCCGCGCGGCGCAGCAGGTCCTTCAGAACATACTCGTGGTATGTCTTCTGGAACGGCGCATCCGGCGTTCTTCCGACTTCCCTGCTCAACTCTGTGAATCGGTTGAAGTCGTCAATGAACTCTTCCGCGAATTTCCGCTCGCCCTCTGTCAGTGTTGCCCCGTGCTCACGCTCTCGTTCTGTGATTTCATAATACCGGTCTTGCCTTTTTGCGAGTGTGTCTTCAAGCCTCTTTGCTTCCTCCCGCTTTTCGGCAATTTCCTTTGCTCCGCCCTGCTGATAGCCGCTCTTCTGTCCCGCGTTGTGCCAGTCGCTTTGAATCTCGTCGATGAACAGCACCGGCTCGCCGCCGTGCTTGAAGTCCTGCACGCGCGCGTGCGCCAGCACGCCGCGCTCGCCCCAGTGCGCTTGCATCGCGTCGTTTGTGTAGTCGCTCCCCGGCATCTTGAACAGCAGCTCCCGGTAGTCCTCGCCGCCGTCCAGCTTGTATTGGTTCCAGTGCGTCTTCGACGTGTTCACGCTGCGCGCCCTGCCACGGTCAGCGATGTCGTCCAGTCTCCAGTCAAGGCTCCGCAGCTCGTCCGGAATGTCGCGGTACAGCTCGCGCTCCACCGGCGTCAGCGTGTTGATGCCCGTGAAGCCACGGATGCCGCCGTGCCGGTCGATGATGGCGCGCGTCAGCGCGTTTGCTGTGTTGTCCGCCAGAATGATTTCGTCCGGCACGATTTCGTTGTAGGCTTCCTTCCACAGCTCCGACACGCGGTCGTACAGTCGAGACTTTTCCTCCGTGATGCGGTCAAGCTCCGCCGTCTCCTCCGGCGTGTACTTCGTGCGGCCCTTCTCGTCGCGGATTTCCTTGTCCTCGATGTCCAACCGGTTCTCACGCAGGAAGTCCAGCAGCTCGTCTTTGTCCACGGACCGCTTGCCCTCCAGAAACTGCTCGATGCCGCTCCACTTGATTTCCTCGTCCTTCACGCCGTGCCCCTTCAGGTACGGCATGACGGACGCCGCACCCATCTTCTGCCCTCTGAAGTTTTCTACTTCGCGCTCCAGCTTCGAGTAGAAGTAGCCCTCGCGTCTCCTGCGGTCCATCTCCTGCGTCACGTCCTCCGTGAACGCCTCGTCCACGTCGTCGATGCTGAATCGCGCGTCCGGGATGCTGTTGATAAGCTCGCGCCGCTGGTCCTCGTTCCCGGCCTCGTAGGGGATGACCTGCTGGAAGGTATCGCGCGCCCACTTCCTGATGTCCTCCGGCGCATCCGAAGGCTCCAGCAGCGCCAGCGCCTCGCTGAACGGCACCACGCGCTTCGGCTTCGCCTCGAAGTAGCCCGTCGGGATTTCCGCCGCGTGGTTGTACATCTCCACGATGTCCTCCGCCGTGCCGTACTTGATGGCGTAGCCCTCGCTCTGGAAGGCGCGCTGCACCGCCTCCGGCGTGCGTTTGCCCTGCGCCGCTTCCATCAGGATGTCGCCGATGATTTCGTTCTCCTCGAACGTGTTGTCCGCGTGGTGTTTGGTCGTGCTTCTGATTTCATCGACCACCGCTTCGATTTCCTTGTCCAGCGCCTCGAAGCGCGCCGCGTGCTCCTCCTCGCTCTCTTGGCGCAGTCTCCCTTCCTCTGCGTGCATCTGGCCCACGTTTCTGAAGTCCGTCGTCGCCACCGCGTGCATCCCCGGCGCGCCAAACCCGAAGTAGCCCGCGCCTCTGTCGTTTGCAAGGTTCATCGCCCGCACGATGTTCTCCGCCGTCACCGGCCAATGCAGCTGTTTGAAGCTCCTGCGGTTGCCGCGCGTGTCGAATATCTCCTTGCCGTTCCAGATTCCGCGCTCTCCCAGCAGGCCGTCCAGCTCGCCGCGAATCCACGCCTGCACATCCTTGTCGTTCACGCGCCTGCTCAATGCGTCGCTTGTCGCCAGCACGTCGTTCTCGCCCTTGGTCTGTCCGCCGTCCTCGTACATCGCCCACGCATCCTTGGCAAAGTCCTCGATGGTGAAGATGCTGACGTTTTTTGCCATCGTGTCGTCGATGCGTTTCTCGCGCTGCTCCGCCATCTCTTCCGGCGTCCATCCCTTGCGCTGCGCCATCCGTTGCAGGTAGCCCTCGTCCCGGTTCGCGTAGTATTCGCGGATGATTTGCTGGATGGTGTCGTACTCCTTGCCCAGCGCCTCTTTCGTGCTCTTGCCTTCCCACAGGTCCGCGCTGATTTGCGCCAGTCTCTGCGGTCCCACTTGGTCTAGGAACATCCGAAGGTAGTCGTTGCCGTACTTGTTCCACTCCTTCGCCCGCTTGACAGGCTCCAGCGTCTCGCCCTGCGCCGCGAGGTATGCCGCGCGCACCGCGTCCTCGCTTGCCAGCCGCTCCGCGATGTCGTCCAGCGTCATCTCCGTTTCGTCTCCGAGGAACATTTCCAGCGTGCTCGACTTGCTGAAGATGCCGTCCGCGATTTTGTCGCTCAACTCCTTGATGCGGTCGTCGATGCGCCACATCGCCTCGCTCTTGACTTCGCTCTCCACGCGCGCGTTGCTGTGCGTCGGCGTCCATGCGTCGCTTCCGTACACCTTGTTCCGCCGGTCCGCTTCCGGGTCGATGGTGCTGCGCGGGAACACGATGGAATACGGGCCGTACATCGCGTGCCCTTGGTCCGCCCGCACGACCGCGATGGAAGGCGAGGGGATAGCGCCCAGCTCCATCATCCGGCGCATCTTGTCGTCGTCAAGGTTGTGCTGCGCCACCAGCGTCTTCGTCATCTCCACCGGCTCGTCCAGTGAAAAGCGGTCTTTGGCCTCGATGTTCCCGGCGTCGTTGTCGGAAACATCCGCCTCCGCCGCCGTCGGAAGCTCCGTCTTCGGCACGTCATCGAAAATCCCGCGCTTGACTTCCGGCTCGCCTTCTGCTATTCTGTCTGCGGAGCGGTCGGTTCCTGTTCGCCCGATTACGTCATCGGCATCGTTCAGGAAACTGGCCGCTCTGTTTTCGTCAAACACATGAAGCGTTCCGCCGTTCCTTCTCTGGTTGTCCATCCACGCCTGCGGGTTATCCAGCCCGTAGGCGCTTTTTATGCGATTGACGCGCTCGTTGTCCAGCATCACGTTTTTGTGTATTCCGATAAGCAGCGGCTTTCCGTCCGCATCCACGTCCTTCGTGAGTATGCCCACTTCGTTTCCGTTCTCCCACGCAAGAATCGGGTCTTCCATCAGCTCCGTCAGCCGCGTCATCGCGCGGTTTGGCACGCTGTGCTTCTGGTCTCTCGACTTTTTGTAGTCGGATTGCGAAAGCACAAGCGGCAGCTCCTCCAGTCCAGCATCTCCCAATACGCGCGGCGTGCTTCCATAGTAGAACTCGTCGTACCTCGTCATCCTGCCAGCTCTGTATTCTTTCAGCTGTTCGCGGATTCCCATATCTCTCGTGTTGTTGATGCTGAATCTCTCCGGCGGTCCGGTCATCCTGTCCGTCGCCGCCGCGTTCTGCGTGTTCGGATAGTGTCCGCGCTCCGTCATCACGCCGCGCACGCTGTCGTGGAACTGGTCCGCGTGATAGCCGAACCAATTCAGCGCGCCGTTCGCGTCGCCGAAAACTTCGTCCAGCGCATAGTTGATGGCCTCTTCCACCTGCTCCGGCGTCGCGTCCTCCGGCAGGTTGATGATGCCGCGCAGCTTTTGCAGGTACTTCTCGTAAACCGTCCGCAGCTCCTCCGGGCTGTATTCCTGCTCGATGCGCTCGCGCACGCTCTCTCGCAGTCCGGGGTCCCTGTCTGCCGCGTCGTGGTAGTATTCGTGCCCCCACAGCTGCTCCGGCGACGCGCGCAGGTTGTCCGCCTGAATTGCCACTTTGCCCGGTGCCCAAATCGCGCGGGCATATCCCGTGGTTCCATTCTCTGCCACTTCCTGCCTTCCGAGGAAGAACGTCACATCCAGCCCTGTCTCTTCCTTGATTGTCTGCCCCAGCGTGCGCAGGCCGTCGTCCCACATCTCCTCCGGCATCACCTGCACGCTCTTTGTCTCCGTTGCCTTCTCGAACCCGTAGTCCTTCAGGCTCTCTTTCGGAAGGTTCTTTCCAGCATTTTGTCGAGCACTTGCTGCTCTGCTCTGTTCAGCGGCGCTTCGTGGTCCGCCCTCCGCCATGCTTCCATCTTGTCTTCCGGCACCCACACCAGCGTCCCGTCTTCCGTCTCCATCGTATAGCGCGTTTGCCCCTGCGCCGTCGGAAGCTCCCGCCGTTGCTCCGATGCTGTTGGCAGCATCACCATATTGTCCGCCATTGTCCAGCCCTCCGTTCATCATTGTGTTGTTCTGCGGTTCCGCGAAGATGTCTTTCTGCGCCGCCCGCGTTTTCTCCAGCGCGCTCTGTGCCAGCGCGTTCACGCCCGCTTCGATTTCATTCTCCGGCGCGCCCGCCTGTCTCGCCGCCGTCACGAAGTTTGTTATCTCTTCCAGCGCCCCGCTCTGCCGGATGCTCGTCGCATACTCCTTCGCCTGTTCGGGCATATATCTTCCTTGCTCGTCCACGAAGGTCCGCTGTGCCCACTCGTTCATCATTTGGCGTGCTTCCTTTTGTGCTGGCAGTCCCGGCTTCTCTTGTGCCGTCGGTTCCTGCGCGCTTGCAGTCGGAAGCTCTGCGCCCTGCTCCGCAGTCGGTGCCATGATGCGCGGTCTTTCGTTTTCCGCCGTCGGATTCTGCGTCATCGGCGTAACTTCCGGTGTTCCTCCCCCGGATGTCGCGCTCGTCATCCCTGTCGCCTGTGCCGTCGGTGCCCCTTGCTGTTGCGCCGCCTGCCCAGCTATGTTTCCGCCCGTCGGCACCAGTCCCGTCGGCATCGGTCCGATGCTTGCCGCGTTCGTCGCCGTCGTGTACGGTTCCATCTCCGCCTTCATCGCCGACAGGAACCCGCGCGCGGCGTCGATTTCTTTCTGCGCGCCCACGATGTACAGGTCGTCCAGCCTTGTGTTCATGCCGTCCACTGCGTCCATCACGCTCTGCGCGCCGCGCGCCTTGTCCGCCGTGCTCACTCCCGGATTGTCCAGTATGCTCTTCGCGTATTCGTACCGGCGCTTCAGCTCGTCCAGCTCCTGCTGCATCGCCGCTTTGTTTTGCCCCGACGTTGCTGCGATGCTCACGAAGCGCGACAACGCTCCGAAGACGAAGCCGTTCAGCTCCGCCTGCCCGATTGCTGTCCAGTCCGGCGTGTAGTGCTCGTCCGTGATGGCCTTGCCCAGCTCGCTCATCGCCGTTTCGCCGGTCGCATAGCTTAAACCGGAAATTCCGCCCAGCCCCACGTTCGGCAGGATGAGGTTCTGGATGTCCTGTCCCTTGAACTCCGCAATGTGTGCCAGCGCCAGCGCCTCTCTGTCGTGGCTCGTTACTGTGTGCATCGGCTCTCGGACGTCCAGCGGGTTTCCGTTTCCGTAATACTCGGTCAGCTGCGCCGCCACCATCGCGTACCTGTTCGATGCGTCCACCGTGTTAATTGGCGCGTCCAGCCCTGACGCCCGCACGTTCTCCGTCTGCTCTGTGTGATATTGGATAAGCTGCGCCATCGACATCAGCTGTCCGCCTCCGCCGCCCGTGCGAATTGTGTGCATCGGCTGGTCCGCAGGCGCTCCCACCGATGCGTTCGTGTTGCTGAAGGTTATCGGTGCCATCAGCGGCTCGCACACGTTGTGCTTCACGGTCGAAACCACCGTCGGCACAGGCTCGTCTACGTCGTGTACGCGCGGTGCCTGCCCCTTCCGCTCCCCGTACCCCACCGGCACAATGAACGGCTTGCCGCTCCGTATGGTGAATTTATCGACGCCGCGTATCACGCGCCGCTGCGTGTTTCTTGCCAGTGGTCGCACGGCCTTCAGTCCGTACTTCGCCTCGATTTCTTCCTTCGTCTCAAAGATGGAAGGGCACGGCAGGCTCCAGTCGATGATTTCCGCCGCGCTCCTCCACGGCTTGCATCTCCCGCTCCGCACTTCCTCGCTGTCTCGCGGCGCGTGCGTCCGCTCCGGCCATACGATTTGCTTCCCGTCGCACCGCGCGATGATAACCAGGCGCTTGCGCGTCGTCGGCGCGCCATAGTCCGCCGCCGTCAGGATGCGCCATTCCACGGCATATCCAAGATTTTCCAGCTGTGTCCGCCACTTCTGAAACGTCTCCCCGGATTTGCGCTTCATCGGCTTTCCTTTGCGCACCGGCCCCCACGTCAGGAACTCCTCCACGTTCTCCGTAATCATCAGGTCAGGCCGCACCAGCGCCGCCCAGCGCAGCTCTATCCACGCCAGCCCCCGGATGTTCCGGTCCACCAGCGCCGCGCCCTTCGCTTTGCTGAAGTGCTTGCAGTCCGGGCTGAACCACGCCAGCGCAACGTGCCGTCCTCTGCATACCTCCACCGGGTCCACATCCCACACGCTCGCTTGCAGGTGTTCCGTGTGCGGATGGTTTGTCTTGTGCATCAGAATTGCCGCAGCGTCGTGATTGATGGCGATGTTTACGATTCGTCCCGTCGCCAGCTCTATCCCGGTTGAAGCGCCTCCGCCGCCTGCGAAGTTGTCCGTGATGATTGGCTCCAGCAGGCTTTCCTGTGCGAACAGGCTCCGCGTCCTCTTCATCTCCGTGCCTCCTTCGGCGTGTCCAGCCATACGATGAACCGCATCAGCAGGGAAGAGCGCCAGCCCACTCCCGCCACGGTAAAGAACAATGTCCAGCCTGTCATGTCGTCCTCCTCACCACGGCAGCGCCGCGTCCTCCGGCAGCAGCGCGAACCCGAAAACGCTCACGCTCTCCTCCTCGTCCGGCGTCTCGTCCGGCACACTCGGCATCTTCCCGCCGTGCGTGCCGACAGCACGTTCCTCTGCTGTCGGCAGGTAATTCTTGCCGAACTCCAGCCGGAAGTCCTCGATGTCCCAGCCGAAGCGGTCCATCGCCAGCTTCTGTCCGTACTCGTGCAGGCGCTGCATCGTCTCGCTGTTCCTGTGCACCGCCTCCGGCCCGAAGATGTGGCAGTCGTGATGGCACAGCCAGACGACCAGCCCCAGCTTCTCGCTCTTCTCGCGGAAGGCTCCGCCGAAGATGTGGTGCTTGTCCAGCACGTCCGCGCATCCGTTGCGCCCGCACAGCCAGCACGCTCTTTCCGCTTCATACCGCTTCATCTTCAAACACCTTTGACCTTCCGCGCCCGTTGTTCACGCGCCCGTCGTCCTCGCGCAGCTTGCATCCCTTGCGCAGCTGCGCCTCCGCTGCTACCGTCTCGCCCTTCTTCGGGTCGTACACGAAGCGCCCGTTGCGAACCTCGTCCGTGCGTCCGCGCCGCAGCTCCCTGTATATGGTCTGCTGCGTCGTACCCAGCGCCGCCGCGATGGTCTCGACGTTCGCGTCCTCGCGGTTGTACATCCTGTCGATGACCGTGCGCAGCCCGTTCGTCATCCTGACCGGTCTCTTCACGTTCTCGCCCCCCTTCAGTTTTCCGTTGCGCTCTCGATGTAGCCGACAGCCTCTTCCAAGCTGTCTATTGCCGATTCGATGCTGCTCACCGCTTCTTCCGCCGCCTCGTACCTCTCGCTTCCTTGCAGGTTCTCCGGCATATTGTCCATGTACTCCTGCTCCTCGTCCCGAAGGCTTTCCAGCTCATCTCGCAGCTCCTCGATTTTCCCCGATATCATTTCGAGCGTGTTTCTTCTTGCTTTATTCATGGGCGTTTCTCCTTTTTGGCATAAAAAATCAACCGTAAGAAAACGTACTTCACGTTTCTTTACGATTGATTTTACAGGTAGCCCGGTTTTTTCGATTTTTTTCAGTGGCGCGTCCCGACAGGCGCGGGCAGGGAAAAAGCGGCTCCCCGAGAGCCGCTCTACACGTCGCCGCCGAGCTTTTCCAGCGCGTCCCGCGCCGCCATCTGCTCGGCCTCCTTCTTGCTGCGTCCGCTGCCGCTGCCCGCGACCTCGTCGCCCAGCAGAACCGAGACGCTGAACGTCTTGGCGTGATCGGGCCCCGTCTCGCCGGTGAGGCGGTAGACGACGGTCCTGCCCGGCTTGCGCTGCACGAGCTCCTGCAGCGCGGTCTTGTAGTCGAGGCGCTTTTCCGCTGCGCGCACCTCGGTCGCGTCGTCGAGCAGCAGCCGGTGGATCAGCGCGCTCGCCGCCTCGATCCCGCCGTCGAGATACACCGCGGCGATCACCGCCTCGGTGGCGTCGGCAAGGATGGACGCGCGCTCGCGCCCGCCGCCCGCCTCCTCGCCGTGGCCGAGGCAGAGGTATCTGCCCAGATCGATGCGCTGGGCGACCTCGTAGAGGCTCTCCTCGCACACGAGGCGCGCGCGGATGCGCGTCAGCTCGCCCTCGGGCGAATCCGGGCGGCGCCGGAAGAGGAACTCCGCGGTCACGAATCCGAGCACGCTGTCGCCCAGAAACTCCAGACGCTCGTTGCTCGTCGCCTCGGCGCCGCGGTGCTCGTTGGCATAGGAGCTGTGGCGCAGCGCCTCGCGCAGAAGCTCCTGATTCTCGAACCGGTAGCCCAGCGCGTCCTCCAATGCCCGCATGACTTCCCCTCCCCTGCAAATAATGATTTTGATGCCCCGCTTTCGCGGGGCATCTTCACGTGTTACTGATTGAGCTTACCGCTTAAAAATTTCACACAGTCGCCGACCGTCTTGAGCTGCGCGAGGTCGTCCTCCTGAATCTCGTCGAGATCAAATTCCTCCTCCATCGCCATCACGAGCTCCACCAGATCGACGGAATCCGCGCCGAGGTCGTCCGTGAACGAGCTCGACATGGTAATCTCCTCCGCGTTGAGCGCGAACTGCTCTGCGATCAAGCTCTGAAGCGTACTGAAAATCTCTTCCGGGGCCATTGGAATCTCCTCCTGACAGGAATTGGTTTTGCCTTTCTATGCCCCTGATGGTACAACAAAGAACAGGATGTGTCAATAGCCTTTCGCAAAAAATGTCACACCTTTGTATCAGCCATTCTCCCGCGCCCTGTCCGGCCGCATTTTGTCAATATCGCGCGCGATATCGTCCGCGATGCCGCTGCGCGCGACCTCGACCGCCTGGCGCACCGCGTTGCAGAACGCGGTCTCGTTCGACGAGCCGTGCGCCTTGACGACGGGTTTGGAGATGCCCAGCAGCGCCGTGCCGCCGACCTCGTTGGGGTCGAGCGTCTTCTTAAAGTCCGAAAGGCCGCCCTTGAGCAGCAGCGCCGCAAGCTTCGTGCCCGCGTTTTTGAGCAGCATGCCCTTGAGCATCCCGCCCAGCAGCTTGCCCGCGCCCTCGATGGTCTTGAGCATGACGTTGCCGGAGAAGCCGTCGCAGACGATGACGTCGCACGCGCCGAGCAGCGCCTCCTTCGCCTCCACGTTGCCGACGAAGTTCAGATTGCCGTTCTCATGCGCCTCGCGGAGCTTCTGATACGTCTCGCGGCGCAGCGCGTCGCCCTTCTCCTCCTCCGCGCCGATGTTCAAGAGGCCCACGCGGGGCTTCTCGACGCCCAGCACCTTTGCGGCATAGTAGCTGCCGAGATACGCGAATTGCAGCAGGTATTCCACCGTGCACTCCGCGTTCGCGCCGCAGTCCAGCAGCACCGCGCGCCCCGTCGCCGTGGGGATCGTGGGCGCCAGCGCCGCCCTGCGCAGGCCGCGCACGCGCTTGACCACCAGCGTCGCGCCGGAAAGCAGCGCGCCGGTGCTTCCGGCAGAGACGAAGCCGTCCGCCTCGCCGTCCCGCACCATGTTGAGGCCCACGGTCAGCGAGGAACCCGGCTTTTTCTTGAACGCCGTCGCGGGATCGTCCGCGATCTCCACGACCTCCGTCGCGTTCCGCACCGTCACGCCCGCGGGCAGGGCGCTCTGCCCCGCCTGACGCAGCGCGTCCGTGATCGCGCTCTCGCGCCCGACGAGGACGATCTCCACATCGCCGTATTTCTCCCGCGCGAGCAGCGCGCCCTTCACGGGGGCGAGCGGCGCGAAATCGCCGCCCATCGCGTCGATGGCAATTTTCATATGTACTCTCCTTACCGGCGCGGCGCGCCGTCCTTCACTCCGTTACGTCCGCCAGCACGTCCTCGCGCATGGCGTCGATGATCGTCAGCGAGCGGCGGGACAGCTCCGCGTTTTTGTTGCGCTTGCCCTTGACGCGGCAGCCCAGCGGCGGAATGATGCCGAAGTTGATGTTCATCGGCTGGAAATCCGCCACGCCCTGATTGCTGACGTACAGCCCCAGCGCGCCGATGGCGGTCTCCTGCGGGAAGTCGAGCGGCTCCCGCCCCTCCATTCGGCGCGCCAGCTCCACCGCGGCGAGGAAGCCGGACGCCGACGACTCGACGTAGCCCTCCACGCCGGTCATCTGCCCCGCAAAGACGATGCGCGGCTCGGCAACCAGACGGTAGTAGCGGTCCAGCAGGCGAGGGGAGTCAAGATAGGTGTTGCGGTGCATGACGCCGTAGCGCACGAACTCCGCGTCGTGCAGCGCTGGGATCATGGAGAACACGCGCCTCTGCTCCGAAAAGCGCAGATGCGTCTGGAAGCCGACGAGGTTATAGACGCTGCCGTCGGCGTTGTCGCGGCGCAGCTGCACCACGGCGTACGGCTCGCGCCCCGTCTTCGGGTCCTTGAGGCCGCGCGGCTTGAGCGGACCGTAGCGCAGCGTATTTTGCCCGCGGCGCGCCATGACCTCGACGGGCATGCAGCCCTCGAACACCTGCTTGTCCTCAAAGCCGTGGACGGGCGCTTCCTCCGCCGTCGTCAGCGCCACCCAGAACGCGGCATACTCCTCCTCGCTCATCGGGCAGTTTACATAATCCGCCGTCCCGCGGTCGTAGCGCGAGGCAAACCACGCGAAGTCCATGTCCACGCTCTCAAACGTGACAAGCGGCGCGGCTGCGTCGAAAAAGTGCAGGGTGTGCTCCTCCCCGCCGCCGATGCGGCGCACGATGGCGTCCGCCATCGCGTCGCTCGTCAGCGGGCCGGTGGCGACGATGACCTCGCCCTGTTCGGGAATCTCCGTCACCTCGCCGTCGACGACGGTGATGTTGGGGTGGCTGCGCAGGCGCTCGGTCACGCGCCGCGAAAAGCCGTTGCGATCGACGGCGAGCGCGCCGCCCGCCTCGACCCGCGTTTCATCCGCGCATTGCAGGATCAGGGAATCCAGCCGGCGCAGCTCCTCCTTGAGGAGGCCCACCGCGTTTTCCAGCTGATCCGAGCGCAGGGAGTTGGAGCAGACCAGCTCCGCGAAATCGTCCGTATGGTGCGCGGGGGTGCGCTTGTGCGGCTTCATCTCCATCAGCGTCACGGCAACGCCGCGCCGCGCCAGCTGCCACGCGCACTCGCTGCCGGCGAGCCCCGCGCCGATCACTGTTGCTTCTTTCTTCATGTCTCGTCGTCAAAATCGTCCGCACGGACCGTCACGGCCGTTTTCTTCGCGGCGGGCTTTTTTACCGCCGTCTTCTTCGCCGCCGTTTTCTTTGCCGCGGGCTTCTTTGCGGCCGTCTTCTTCGCCGTAGTCTTCTTCGCGGCGGGCTTCTCCGCGGCTTCGCCCTCCGCCGCGGCCTTCCTGGTGTAGCCGCGCTTCTCCTCCGGCACGAAGTTCGCGCAGTCGGGGTTGACGCAGTACGGGCGCTTGAAACCCTTGCCGGACTTCTTGAACATCGTCTGGCCGCAGCTCGGGCAGTCGTCCTTGACGGGCACGTCAAAGGTCGTGAAGTCGCATGCCTTGCTCTCGTCGCGGCTGCCGCGGAACTCGCAGGCGTAGTAGGTGTACTGCTTGTTCGTCTTCTTGCTCACGCCGGTGCGTTTCATCAGGCGCCCGCCGCACTTGGGGCAGCGGCCCGGCATCTCAATGACCAGCGGCTTTGTAAAGGTGCACTCCGGATAGCCGGGGCACGCCAGAAATCTTCCGAAGCGGCCGGACTTGACGACCATCTTGCGGCCGCAGACGTCGCAAAGCTCCTCGCTCTCCTCGTCGGGCACCTTGATGTGCGTCCCCTCCAGATCCTGCTCCGCTTTCTTCAGCTCTGCGGAGAAATCGCCGTAGAACTCGCGCAGGATGCTCTTCCACGGGGTTTTGCCCTCCTCGACGGCGTCGAGTGTCTCCTCCATGCGGGCGGTGAATTTCGTGTCCACGATGTCGGGGAACTTCTGCTCCATCAGCTCCGTCACCACCGTGCCGAGCGGCGTGGGGCGGAGATACTTGCCCTCCTTGACCACATACTCGCGGTCGAGGATGGTGGAGACGGTCGGCGCGTAGGTGGAGGGGCGGCCGATGCCGTTCTGCTCCATCGCGCGGATCAGCGTCGCGTCCGTGTAGCGCACGGGCGGCTGCGTGAAGTGCTGCTCCGGCGTGAAGTCGTCCAGCGTCACGGCCTGACCCTCGGCAAGCTCGGGCAGGCGGGTCGTCTTCTCCTCCTTCTCGTCGTCGCGCGACTCCTCGTACAGCGCGGTGTAGCCCGCGAACTTGAGGTCGCTCGCGCCGGTGCGGAACTCGTGGCCGTTCGCCTCGATCTCCACGCTGACGCTGTCATACACGGCGTTCGCCATCTGGCTGGCGAGGAAGCGGCTCCAGATCAGCCGGTAGAGGCGGTACTGCTCGCCCGTAAGGTCGGCCTTGACGCGCTCCGGCGTCAGCTCGACGCTCGACGGGCGGATCGCCTCGTGCGCGTCCTGCGCGCCCTCGCGCGCCTTGAAGCGGCGCGTCGTGTGCGGATAGTAATTATGCCCGTAGCGGCCGAGGATGAACGTCTTCGCCGCGGCAAGCGCCTCTTCGGAGATGCGCAGCGAGTCGGTACGCATATAGGTGATGAGACCGACGGTCCCCTCGCCGGTGATGTCCACGCCCTCATAGAGTTGCTGGGCGATCGCCATAGTGCGGCGCGGCGTCATGTTCAGCTTGCGCGACGCCTCCTGCTGAAGCGTCGAGGTCGTGAACGGCGGGGACGGGGAACGCTGCTTGTCGGCGCGTTTGATGGACTTGACGACGAACTTCGCGCTCTTCGTGTCCTCGATGATGGCGTCCACCGCCTCGCGGGACGCGGGCTCCGTTTTCTTGCCGTCCTTGCCGTAGTAGTGCGCGGTGAAGGGCTTGCTCTTCGGCTTGTCCCGCAGCGACGCCTCCAGCGTCCAGAACTCCTCCGGCGTGAACGCGGCGATCTCCTTCTCGCGGTCGTCGACCATGCGCATGGCGACGGACTGCACGCGTCCGGCGGAGAGCCCGCGGCGCACCTTCTTCCACAGCAGCGGCGAAAGCTCGTAGCCGACGATGCGGTCGAGGATGCGGCGCGCCTGCTGCGCGTCGACCAGGTCCTGATCGATGGCGCGCGGCGTCTGGATGCTCTCGCTGACGACCTTCTTCGTGATCTCGTTGAAGGTCACGCGCTTCGCCTTCTTGTCGTCGAGGTCCAGCAGCGCCTTGAGGTGCCACGAGATCGCCTCGCCCTCGCGGTCCGGGTCGGTCGCGAGATAGACGACGTCGCTCTCCTTCGCGGACGTCTTGAGCTCCTTAATCAGCGCCTCCTTGCCCTTGATGGGCTTGTAGTCCGGCTCGAAATCGCCCTCGATGTCCACGCCGAGCTTGCTCTTGGGCAGGTCGCGCAGATGCCCCATGCTGGCGGTGACGGTATAGTCCTTGCCCAGATATTTGCCGATGGTCTTTGCCTTCGCCGGAGATTCGACGATGACCAGATGCTTTTTTGCCATAACGGTATCCTACTCCTCAATCAGTTCTACATTCAATGAAAAGCGCTTGCCGCCGCTCTGGGCGACATAGCCCTCGATTTCCAGCATGGTCAGCGCGGAGAGCACGCGCCGCGTGGGCAGCTCCGCCGCCTCGATCAGGTCGTCGACCTGCATCTCGCCGTCGCGCAGCGTCTTGACGATGCGCACCTGATCGTCCGTCAGGTCGGTCTTTCCCGCGCGCACGTCCAGCGTCGGCAGCTTCTCCCGCTCCGCCTTCGCCTCCGCCCTGGCCTCCTCGTCCTCCCGGCGCGCCTGATAGCCGAGGGAATGGGGCAGTTCGACGCGCGTACAGCGCAGCTTGTGTGGGAAGCGCGCCTCGTACGCCCACAGTATGTCCCCGCTGTCCGCGACCAGCGCCGCCGCGCCGTCCGCGATCAGGCGGTTGCAGCCGCGGCTCGCCGGTGCATTGATGGCGCCGGGCACGGCGTAGACGTCGCGCCCCTGCTCCAGCGCGGTGCGCGCGGTGATGAGCGCGCCGCTGCGCTCCGGCGCCTCCACCACAACGGTCGCGAGGCACAGGCCGCTGATGATGCGGTTGCGCACCGGGAAGTGCGCGCCGACGGCGGCGGTTCCCGGCGGATATTCGGACACCAGCGCGCCCGCGGCGGCAATGTCGCGGTAAAGCCCCGCGTTCTCGCGCGGGTAGACCACGTCGACGCCGCAGCCCAGCACCGCCACGGTCTTCCCGCCGGCGCGCAGCGCGCCGCGATGCGCCGCGGAGTCGATGCCGCTGGCGGCGCCGGAGACGATCAGCGCCCCCTGCTTCGCCATCTCATAGGCGAGCGTCTCCGCCGTGGCGATGCCGTAGGGCGTCGCGCCGCGCGTGCCCACCATCGCGATGGCGGCCTCCTCGTCGACAAGCGGCAGCCGCCCCTTGACGTACAGTAAAACCGGCGGCTCGTAGATGTTGCTCAGGCGCACGGGATAGTCCGCGTCCTGCATCGTCAGGATGCGCACGCCCAGACGCTCGCACTCGCCGAGGATGCGGTCCGCCTCCGCGGTGCTCTTGTCCGAGAGCGCGTCCGCCAGCTTCGGCGTCATACCCTCGGCGAGCAGCAGATCGTCCCGCTCGGCGTACCAGATGTTCTCCGGGTCGCCGAAGTGCTGCAAAAGCCGCAGCTTCATTCCCGTCGGCAGCCCCTTGCATTCGCTCAGCCACAGCCAGTATTTGATACCCGCCATTGCATCCTCCGTTTCACCGAACCATTTCCCACAGCATGATCGCCGCCGCGGTCGCGGCGTTGAGCGATTCGCAGCGCGCGCTCATGGGGATGCGCGCCGTCCGGTCGCACAGCGAGAGCACCGCCTCGCTCAGTCCGCGCCCCTCGCTGCCGACGGCGACCGCGGCGCGCGAGAGGTCAAGCTCGCGCAGGGAGACCGTGTCCCCACGCAGCGCCGTGCCGTAGAGCGGGATACCGCTCGTTTTCAGCAGCGCGGCAAGCTCCTCCGCCGTACAGCTCCACACGCTCGCGCGGAACACCGCGCCCATCGTGGCGCGCACGGTTTTGGGGTTGTAGAGGTCGGCGCAGCCGTTCAGCAAAAACACGCCTTCGCAGTCGAAGGCGTCCGCCGTGCGCAGGATCGTGCCGACGTTGCCGGGGTCCTGCACGCCGTCGAGCACAAGATAGCGCGAGCCGTCCAGCCGCTCGGGCAGGGCGGGGCGTTGCAGCGCCGCGGTGAACAGCGCGCCCTGCGGCGTCTCCGCCGGACTGACCGAGCGCATCAGCTCGTCGCTCACGCGCACCGTGCGCACGCCCTCCGGCAGCTCCGGCAGCGTCACGCCCTCCGCGACGACGACGGTCTTGAGCGGCGCGTTCCACCTGACCGCCTCGGCGAGCAGCTTGACCCCGTCGCCGAGATATTCTCCGCACCCGTCGCGGTACGCGCGGGAGGAGGCGAGCTTGCGCAGATGCGTCAAAAGCGCGTTGTGACGGCTCGTGATGACCTCGATCGGCATGGTCTCCGCTCCTCCCCCGATACATTATAAAATAAGCTAAACAAAGAGACAATAGCACAAGACTTTTTCAAATGCAAGAACAAATTGCGCGCATCGGCAAGATTTCTCCGCAAAAAGCGTCAAAAACGGCGAGCCTCGCGGCTCGCCGTTTCAGATTGTCGGGAATCAGATCATGTTGAGGATCAGCGTCAGGATGATGAACACCGCGCCGACCCACTTCGTGGCGCGCGCAAGCTTCGCGTCGAGCGACTTCGCCTTGTTCTTGGACATAAAGCTGTCCGCCACACCGCCGATGGCGCCGGAAAGACCCGCGGACTTACCGGACTGGATCAGCACAACGGCGATCACGAAAAGGCCGCACAGCACCTGCAAAATCATCACAAACAGTTTCATGGAACGCTAACCTCCGTTATTTTGACCATGCGGATAGACCCCGCATTTTTAATCGCAGGGGATATGCTAACACATCTTTTTCGGAAATGCAAGAGTTATTTTCGAAATTTCGGCGTTTTCGGCGCGTTTCGGCGTTATTCCTCCGTCTGCTCCTCCGCCGCGGCGGCCGCCTCCGGCTGTTCTCCGTCCTCGGCGTCCTCCGGCTTCGCGGGATCGCCGCTTTCCAGCTCGGCGATGATCTCCTGCGAGCGGCGGATGGCGCGCACGATGTCCGCCACCGCCTCCGGCGCGTCGTCGCCGCATTTCGCGGCGTACCACTCGCCGAGCGCCTGGCAGTTTTTCTCCATGCTCCGCTTCTCGCTGAGGATCGTGAGATTTGCCTTGGCGCTGTCCTTGAGCGCGCCTGCCTTCTCGCCGGCGCGGTCGATCAGCGCGCCGGCCTTGCCGCCCGCGACGTTTCTCAGCGCCGCAGCCTTCCCGCCGGCATAGTCCATCAACGTGCCCGCCTTATCGCCCGCGTAATCCTTGAGCGCGACCGCCTTTTCGCTGGCGCGGTCGATCAGCGCGCCGGCCTTGCCGCCCGCGTAATCCTTGAAAGCGACCGCCTTTTCTCCTGCGATCTCCATAAACTCCGCCGTCTTGCCGCCCGCGGCGTTCGCGGCGTCCTGCGCCTTCTCCGTGGCGTTGTAGGCGGCGTTCTGCGCCTTGCGCTTGAGCTCTTCCAAATTCGGCATCGTCTGTCCGCTCCTTTCAGTTCTTTTCCACCCAGCCGCAGGCGCATTGCACCGCGCGCTTCCAGCCGCGATAGATCTCCTCGCACTCAAACTGCTCGCGCTGCGGACGGAACACCTTCGCGCTCTCGCGCACCGCGCGCACCTCGCCCGGATCCTTCCACAGCCCGACCGCGAGGCCCGCCAGCGCCGCCGCGCCGAACGCCGTCGTCTCCACCATGGCGGGACGGTCGACGGGGATGCGCAGCAGATCGGCCTGGAACTGCATCATCAGGTCGCTGACGCTCGCGCCGCCATCGACGCGCAGGATCGAGATCTCGCAGCCCGCGTCCTGCCGCATCGCGGTCATCAGATCCGTCACCTGATAGGCGATGGATTCCAGCACCGCGCGGGCAAAGTGCGCGCGCGACGTGCCGCGCGTCATGCCCACGACGCAGCCGCGGGCGTACATATCCCAGTACGGCGCGCCGAGGCCGGTGAACGCCGGCACAAGGTAGACCCCGCCGGTGTCCGGCACGCTCTCGGCGAGGGTATCGCACTCCGGCGCGCTTGAGATCAGGTGCATCTCATCGCGCAGCCACTGGATCGCGCTGCCGGCGTTGAACACGCTGCCCTCCAGCGCGTAGGTCGTCTGCCCGTTCACGTTCCACGCGACGCTCGTCACCAGGCCCGCGCGGGATCGCACCGGCTTGTCGCCGACGTTCATCAGCGTGAAGCAGCCCGTGCCGTAGGTGTTCTTCGCCTGCCCGCGCTCGTGGCAGCCCTGTCCGAACAGCGCGGACTGCTGGTCGCCCGCCGCGCCGCACACCGGCACGCCCGCAAGGTCCTCCAGCCCCTCCACGCCCTCGGCGACGACGCCGTAGACCTCGGAGTTGCCCACGGGCTTCGGGAGCATGGACATCGGGATGTTCAGGAGCCTGCACAGCTCCTCGTCCCACGTGAGCGTGTGGATGTTGAAGAGCATCGTGCGCGAGGCGTTGGAGTAGTCCGTGACGTGCGCCTTGCCGCCGGTGAGCTTCCAGATGAGCCACGTTTCCACCGTGCCAAACAGCAGCTCGCCGCGCTCCGCCTTCTCGCGCGCGCCGGGCACGTTGTCCAGCAGCCACTTGATCTTCGTGCCGGAGAAATAGGCATCGATCAGAAGCCCCGTCTTCTCCGCCACCAGCTCGCTCACGCCGTGATGCTCGCGCACGAGCGCGTCGCAGATGTCCGCCGTGCGGCGGCACTGCCAGACGATGGCGTTGTAAATGGGCTTGCCCGTCGCCTTTTCCCAGACGATGGTCGTCTCGCGCTGGTTGGTGATGCCGATGCCCGCAACCTCGTCGGCAAGGCCGGACTCCCGCAGCGCCTGCGCCGCGACCATGCGCTGCGTGCCCCAGATCTCCAGCGGGTCATGCTCCACCCAGCCGGGCTTGGGGTAGATCTGCGTGAAATCGTGCTGCGCCTTGGCGACGATTTTCCCCGCCTTGTCAAACAGGATCGCGCGCGAGCTGGTCGTGCCCTGATCGAGAGCCAGAATGTACTTTTTCATGGATTTCCCCCTGTTCATTTATAAGAATCTGTGATAAAATGGCTTAGTTGGAATGATTATAACACAAGGAGGTACATATTGCTATGGCAAATCGCAAAGAATTTTATTTCCCCTCCTCCGATGGAAAAACGTCCATCCATGCGGTCGAGTGGACGCCCGACGGCGAGGCCCGCGGCGTGTACCAGATCGCGCACGGCGTGGCGGAGTACGCGCTGCGCTACGAGCCGTTCGCCGAGTTTTTGGCGGACAAGGGCTTTGTCGTCGTCGCCAACGACCACATCGGCCACGGGCAGAGCGTGGCGGAGGGCGCCGCGCCGCTCTATTTCGGCGAGAAGGACGGCTGGATGCATGTGGTGGACGACATGCACGCCCTGCGCAATCTCACGGCGCAGAAGTACCCCGGCCTCCCCTATTTCCTGATGGGGCACTCGATGGGCTCGTTCCTCGCGCGCACCTATCTCATCCGCTATCCCGGCACGGTCAGGGCGGCGGTCATCATGGGCACCGGCCAGCAGCCGGGGTACATGGTCGCGGGAGGCAAGCTTGCGGCTGCCATCTTCGGCAGGAAGTCCGGCTTCGACAAGTTTGACGCGACGGTGGACAATCTCGCCTTCGGCGCGTACAACAAGCCTTTCGAGCCCAAGCGCACAAACTACGACTGGCTCAGCGTGAATACTGAAAACGTGGACGCCTACATCGCCGACCCGCTCTGCGGCGGTCAGGCAACGGTGGGTCTGTTCCGCGACATGCTCGGCGGCATCGGCTTCATCAGCAAGGCGTCCAACCTCGCGCAGATGGACATGAGCACGCCCGTCCTCTTCATCTCCGGCGCGATGGATCCCGTCGGCGACCTCGGCAAGGGCACGACGAAGGCGTACGAGAGCTTCAAAAAGGCGGGCGTGAAGGACGTCACGCTCAAGCTCTATCCGAATCTGCGCCACGAGATCCTCAACGAGAAGGAAAAAGATCAGGTCCGCGCCGACATTCTGGCGTGGGTCGAGCAGCACATGTGAGGGCGGCGCGATGGCGGATACTTGGGAAGCGCTGGAAAAGGAATGTCTCGCCTGTCGGGAATGTTCGCTGTGCGAGACACGGAAAAATGTCGTGTTCGGCGTGGGCAGCCGCGAGGCGGAGGTGCTGTTCATCGGCGAGGGTCCCGGCGCGAACGAGGACGAGCAGGGCGAGCCCTTCGTCGGGCGCGCGGGCAAGCTGCTCGACGACATGCTCGCGATCATCGGGCTGGAGCGCAAGGATGTGTACATAGCGAACATCGTCAAATGCCGCCCGCCGGAGAACCGCGACCCGCTCGGCGTCGAGCAGGACGCCTGCATCGGGTATCTCCGCCGTCAGGTCGCGCTGCTGCGCCCGAAGATCATCGTGTGCCTCGGGCGCATTGCGGCGATGCGCATCATCCGTGAGGATTTCAAGATCTCCCGTGAGCACGGCCAGTGGTTCGAGAAGGCGGGCGTGCAGATGATGGCGGTCTTCCACCCCGCGGCGCTGCTGCGCGACCCGCGGCGCCGTCCGGAGGCGTTCGACGACTTCAAGGCGTTGCAGGCGAAAATCAACGAGCTGTGCGAGCACACAAGGGCGGAATAAACGAAAAGGGCGCGTTGCAAAATAGCGCGCTGAAAAAAGACGAGGTCAGGAGCCCAAAAAGGGTTTCCTGACCTCGCCT
>SVMM01000004.1 GCA_015067435.1 Oscillospiraceae bacterium
CGGGCACGTGGACGTGCCCGAAGTGCGGCAAGGTCAACGACGGCGCGTTCTGCCCCGGCTGCGGCACCGCGAAGCCGGTCTGATTCCATAAATTTCAGCGTACATACAGACAAAGCCCGCCCGCTCCCCCATCGGAGCGGGCGGCTCTTTTGCCCGTTTTATACCAATTTCCGGGCAAATTTTTGTGAAACTTTTCCTTGTCAAACCCCGTCGAATTTGCTATGCTGTCTGGTATTGTCGGGCTGACCGGCAAATATGATCTGGAGATGAACCGTGATGTACCAAGGCAAACGGGTTTTGAAAAAAGAAAAGCGAAAGCACTCCGCCCTGCGCGTCCTGCTGATCCTGCTTCTCGTTGCCGCCGCGCTCTACGGCGGGTGGCGCCTGCTCGTGCCGGAGCCGGAGGTCGCCGTGCCCGCGATGAACACGGCGGAGGGCGGCGAGGCGTCCGCCCCCGCGGGATATACGCGCAAAAAGCACTTCTGGACCTTCCTGCTGGCGGGCACGGACAAGTCCGGCTACAACACCGACAGCCTGATCCTCCTCAGCTATGACGTGGACGCGCAGACGGTGAGCATGGCGTCCATCCCGCGCGACACCTGCGTGGACGCGAACGGAAACGGCAAGGACCGCAAGATCAACGCCGCCTATGCCAACGCGGGCATGGACGAGCTGCTGGAGGAGACGACGCGCACCTTCGGCATCCCGATCGACTACTACATCAAGGTGAACGTGAACGGCTTCGTCGCGCTGGTGGACGCGGTGGGCGGCGTCGATTTCGACGTACCCTGCGCCATGAACTACGACGACCCCTATCAGGACCTGTACATCCACTATGACGCGGGAATGCAGCACCTCAGCGGCCAACAGGCGCTGGAGGTCTGCCGCTTCCGCCACAACAACGACAACACCGGCTACAACGACACCGGCCGCATGCAGACCCAGCGCGGCATGCTGACCGCCGTGGCGAAAAAGCTGCTGTCGCTGCAAAACATCACCAAGCTCAACAAGTTCATCGACATTGCCGCCGAGAACACGGACACGAACCTCTCCGCCTCCGACATGGCGTGGTTCGCCGAAAAGGCGCTCTCGTTCGACATGGAGAACCTGAACACGATGATGATGCCCGCCTCGTGGAGCAACCCGTACATGTACCTCGATCCCGACGCGACGCTGGAGCTGGTCAACACCTATCTGAACCCCTACACGAAGGATCTCACGGCGGACATGCTGCGCATCCTGTCGTGACAGAAGCCGCTGGGCTAAAATAAAAGACCTGACGCATAAACGTCAGGTCTTTTATCATGGCGCGGAAGAGAGGATTTGAACCTCCGCGGCGCTTTTTACACGCCCTACTCCCTTAGCAGGGGAGCCCCTTCGGCCTCTTGGGTACTTCCGCAAGCCGAATGAAAAACATATATGGCGGAGAGAGTGGGATTCGAACCCACGGATGCTTTCGCATCGCCGGTTTTCAAGACCGGTGCCTTCAACCGCTCGGCCATCTCTCCGTGTCTTGTCCCGCGTCTTCCCCAAACGCATGGGATACTATACCACAGCAAAGCTGGGCTTGTCAAGGCAAAAAATGCCCTTTGGACAGAAAAAATGACCGCACGGAACCCCGCGGCGTTCCATGCAGTCTCAATGAGCGAAAAAACGCGCCTCCGGACGCAAAGAAGCATACCGGAAGCGCGAAAAACTCAATGCCGCTTGTCGCCCGCGCGGAACAGCAGCGCGACGACGAGCGCGGCGACAACGGCGGCGGTGACGCCGCCCGCCGTGGCGCTCAGTCCGCCGGTCAGCACGCCCAGCCAGCCCTGTTCCGCCACCGCTTTCTTCACGCCGTTCGCCAATGCTCGCCCGAAGCCCAGCAGCGGCACCGTGGCGCCCGCGCCGCCCCACTCGGCAATCGGCTCATAGACGCCCACCGCCGTCAGCAGCACGCCCGCGACGACGTAGCCGGTCAGGATGCGCGCGGGCGTGAGCTGCGTCTTGTCGATCAGCACCTGCCCGACGGCGCACAGCAGCCCGCCGCACAAAAATGCCCGTATCAACTCCATGGCGTCAACCCTCCCTGTCGTTCGACAGCACCGCCGCGTGGCAGATGCCGGGGATGCTCTCCCCCTGCATCGACGACGTGGGCGAGAGCAGCGCCCCCGTGGGCGCGAACACGATGCGGTTCCACCGCTTCTCCCGCATCCCGCGCAGCAGGTGGCCGCACAGCACGCTCGCCGAGCAGCCGCAGCCGCTGCCCCCGCAGTGCATGTCCTGCCCCTTGACGTCGAAGAGCAGCAGTCCGCAGTCGTTGTAGTTCTTCGTCATGTCCACGCCGTCGCGCGCGAAAAGATCCACGACGATGTCGTGCCCCAGCCGGCCAAGGTCGCCCGTGACGATCAGGTCGTAGTCCGCCGGCGCGGTCTGCGTGTCGCGGAACAGCGCCGCGAGCGTATCGTAAGCGGCGGGCGCCATCGCCGCGCCCATGTTGTTCGCGTCGGCGATGCCCTTGTCGACGATCCTGCCCGCCGTCAGGTGCGTGACGTACGGCCCGCCGCCGGAGTCCGCGAGGATGCAGCAGCCCGCCGCCGTCGCCGTCCACTGCGCGGTGGGCGTGCGCTGGGAGCCGTAGGGCACCGGCATCCGGTACTGCCGCTCCGCCGTGCAGAAGTGGGACGACGTCAGCGCCGCCGCGCGCCGCGCGAAGCCGCCGTCGATCAGCATCGCCGCGAGCGAGAGCGCCTCCCCCATCGTCGAGCACGCGCCGTAGAGCCCGTAGAACGGGATGCCCGTGTCCCGCAGGGAGAACGACGAGCCGATGCACTGGTTCAGCAGGTCGCCCGCGAACACAAAGTCGATGTCCGCCTCGCGCAAGCCGCCCTTTCGCAGCGCGTGGGACAGGGCATGGCGCTGCATGGCGCTCTCCCCCCGCTCCCACGTCTTTTCGCCCCAGAAATGGTCCTCGCTCAGCTCGTCAAATTCGTCGCGCAGCGGCCCCTGTCCCTCCATGTGCCCGCCGACCGCGGCGAAGGACAGCACCGCCGGCGGATACTCAAGGCGCACGGTGCGCGCGCCGATCCGTTTTTCCATGACCCGCTCCTTTGTCGTTTTGCGCCCAGTTTTCCCGCTTTTGAGATAAATTATGAGTGCTTGACGGAAGCGGCGGAAATGAGTATGATATCCATTGGAATCAAACTATTCCGCCATCCGGATATCCGGCGCGGAAAAATGCAGGAGGAACAACATGATCGACCCCAAGACCAAGCGAAACGACGTACCCGAGGAATTCACGTGGAACCTCGCCGATGTTTTTGAAAGCGACGACGCGTGGCGCGCGGAATACGACGCGCTGGGCGAGATGCCCGCAAAGGTCGCGGCGTATCAGGGCAGGCTGGGCGAGAGCGCGGCAACGCTGCTCGCCTACTTCCGTCTGCACGACGAGCTCGACCTTCGGTACAACTCTCTTTTCAACTACGCCAGCCGCAAGGCGGATCAGGATCAGGGCGACGGCGTGTATCAGGATATGAACGGCAAGGCGATGAGCGCGATTGTCGCGATCACCAGCGCGGCGGCGTTCGCCACGCCGGAGATCATGGCGATCCCCGGCGAGACGCTGGATCGCTTCTATAAAGAGGAGCCCGCGCTGGATGAGTACCGCCGCAGCCTCTACCAGATCCGCCGCCGCAAGGCACACATCCTCTCCCCCGCCGAGGAAAAGCTGCTCGCCGCCGCGGGCGAGATCTCGAACGCGCCGGAGCAGATCGGCTCCATCTTCCGCAACGCCGATCTGACCTTCCCCGCCGTGGTGGACGGCAAGGGCGAGGAACACACGCTGACCAACGGCTCGTTCGTGCCGCTGGAGGAAAGCGCCGACCGCGTGCTGCGCAAGAACGCCTTCGACGCCTATTACAGCCGCCTCGGCGAATTCAAAAACACCGCCGCCACGCTGCTCGACGCGCAGTTCAAGCAGCTGCGCTTTCACGCCGACGCGCGCGGCTATCAAAACACGCTGGAGGCAAGTCTCGACGAGACCGAGGTGCCGGTCAGCGTATACCTGAATCTCATTGACGCCGTACACGGCAACCTCGACAAGATGTACCGCTATGTCGCGCTGCGCAAGAAGCTGCTCGGCGTGGACGAGCTGCACATGTACGACGTCTACACGCCCATCGTCGAGGGCGCGGCGCGCACGATCGACTTCGAGGAGGCGAAGAAGACCACGCTCGAAGCGCTCGCCGTTCTGGGCGAGGACTATCTTGCCATGCTGCGCGAGGGTTACGAGAACCGCTGGATCGACGTGTACGAGAACGCCGGAAAGCGCGGCGGCGCGTACTCCGCCGGCGCACGCCCGCACCCCTACGTCCTGCTCAACCACAAGGACACGCTGGATTCCATGTTCACCCTCGCGCATGAGATGGGCCACACGCTGCACACCTGCTACAGCGTCAAAAGCCAGCCTGTCTCCACCTCTGACTACGTGATCTTCGTCGCCGAGGTCGCCTCCACCTGCAACGAGGTGCTGCTGGTGCGCCATCTGCTGGGCAAGACCACGGACAGGAAGGAGCGCGCGTACCTCATCAACCACTTCCTCGACTCGTTCAAGGGCACGGTCTACCGCCAGACGATGTTCGCCGAGTTCGAGCTTGCCATGGGCCGCATGTCCGAGGCGGGCGACACGCTGACCGCCGACGCGCTGTGCGCGAAGTACCACGAGCTCAACAAGCTCTACTTTGGCCCCGACATGATCTCGGACGACGGCATCGCGCTCGAATGGGCGCGCATCCCGCACTTCTACTATAACTACTATGTGTTCCAGTACGCGACCAGCTTCTGCGCCGCCGTCGCCATAGCGGACCGTATCCTCACCGGCGACGCGGACGCGCTCATGGCGTACAAGAAGTTCCTCTCCGGCGGCAGCAGCACCGACCCGATCTCGCTTTTGAAGATCGCGGGCGTGGATATGAGCACGCCCGAACCGGTCAACGCCGCGCTCTCGCTCTTCGGCGAGCTGATCGACGAGATGGAGAAGCTGGGCTGAAATCATGCAAACGCTCCGCCGTTTCCGGCGGAGCGCAGGAGGATGACCATGCAGGAGAAAATGCGCACGATCGGCTATCTCTGTCCGGCGTGCCGGAAAAAAGTGATCCGCGAGCGTTCGACGTTCGCGCTGGCGGCGTCCGGCGCGGCGGTGAACTGCGACTGCGGCAAATCGAGTCTCGTCATCGACGCGGAGGAGAACCGTTTCCGCCTCTCCGTCCCCTGCGGCGTGTGCGGCGGCGAGCACAGCGCCGCCGTCGAAGCCCCACGCCTGCTCGACGGCAAGGGCGTGGGCCTCGCCTGCCCGCAGACACGGCAGCTGTGCTGCTTCATTGGCGAAGAATACGAGGTGGAGCGTGAGCTGGAGCGTCTGTCCCTCGCCGCGCAAAAGGAGCAGGATGACGGCGAGCTGTTCGTCGACAGCGTCATCATGCACGAGGTGCTCTCCGAGCTGCGCGAGATCGCCGCGCGCGAGCACGGGATCGCCTGCGCGTGCGGCAGCGAGCGCTACCGCATGGAGGTGCGTCCCACCTACGTCGACCTGATCTGCGCCGACTGCGGCGCGCGGCTGCGCATCGACGCGTCGACGGACGAGGACCTCGACCGCCTGTGCTGCAACTGGACGCTACGCATCAGCGGAAAGCGGCAGGGCTGAGGGATGGATTTTCTGCTCGCGGGGGCGGTCTTCCTCGGCGCGATGCTCCTGTGCGTGTTCCGGGACTGGGCGCTCTACTGGGCGCTCGCCCTTGCGCTGGCGCTGTTCTTCGCCGTCGGGCTGCGGCGCGGGCACACGGCGAAGGCGCTTGCCAAAATGGCGTGGAGCAAGATGCCGGCGACGCTGATCGTGCTGCGCATCATCTTTCTCATCGGTCTGTTGACGGGGCTGTGGCGCTCCTGCGGGACGATTGCCTTCTTCATCTGGTACGGCGTGCGCGCCATCTCGCCGCGGCTCTTCGTCCTGCTCGCCTTTTTGCTCTCCGCGCTGCTGTCCTACGCGCTGGGCACGTCCTTCGGCGTGACCAGCACGGCGGGCGTGGTGCTGATGGCGCTGGCGCGCTCCGGCGGCGTCGACCCGGCGGTCGCGGCGGGCGCGATCCTCTCCGGCGTCTACTTCGGCGACCGCGGCGCGCCGACCTCGTCCTGCGCGAGCCTCGTCGCCGCGCTGACGGAAACCGAGCTCTACGGCAACGTCAAACGGATGCACCGCACGGCGCTGCTGCCCTATCTGATCTGCCTCGCCGCCTACGCGTTCCTTTCCCTCCGCCACCCCGTCTCCGCGGCGGACGAAACGCTGCTGCGCGCGCTGGCGGAGCGCTTTGACCTCTCTGCCTGGGTCGTGCTGCCCGCGGCGATCATGCTGGTGCTGCCGCTTCTGCACGTGCCGATCTGGATCGCCATGTCCCTCTCCGGCGCGGTCTCCGCCGCCGTCGGCATCCTGCTGCAGGGCATGGGCGTATGGGAGGCGCTGCGCGTCTGCCTCCTCGGCTTCGCGCCGGAGGGCGTGCTTGCGAGCGTGCTTTCGGGCGGCGGCCTCGTCTCGATGCTGACCGTGTTCCTGATGCTTCCGCTCGCGTCGATGATGAGCGGCATTCTGGAGGGCACGGGCGCGCTGAACGCCGCGCAGGAGCGCATCGACGCGCTCAGCGCTCGGATCGGCCTGCTGCCGGCGACGGCGCTTTTGAGCATTCTCTGCTCCATGGTGCTGTGCAACCAGACGATCGTGGTTATCATGCTGTACCAGCTGATGGGGCGCGTCTACCGCAGCCGCGGCGCTTCGAACGAGGAATTCGCCATGGACATCGCCAACTCCGGCGTGACCATTGCCGGGCTTGTGCCGTGGTGCATCGCCTGCGCCGTCCCGCTCTCGATGCTGGGCGTCGGCGTCGGGGCGCTCCCCTACGCGGTGCTGCTGTACGCGATCCCGATCTGTTACCTGTTCACCAAGCGGAAATTCTACCCGAAAGGAGAACCATCATGACGGACGAAATCAAAAGGCTCAAGGACATCATCGACCACACGGACAACATTGTGTTCTTCGGCGGCGCGGGCGTCTCCACCGAAAGCGGCATCCCCGACTTTCGCAGCGTGGACGGCCTGTACAATCAGGAGTGGGACGACCCGCCGGAAACCATCGTCAGCCACACCTACTATGTGCGCAAGCCGGAGAAGTTCTTCAAGTTCTACCGCGAAAAGCTGCTCGTCTCCGGCATTGAGCCCAACGCGGCGCACAAAAAGCTCGCCGAGTGGGAGGCGCAGGGCAAGCTCAAGGCGATCGTGACGCAGAACATCGACGGGCTGCATCAGGCGGCGGGCAGCAAGGAGGTTCTGGAGCTGCACGGCAGTACGCTGCGCAACTACTGTGAGAAGTGTGGGAAGTTCTACGACGCCGACTTCGTCCGCAACTGCGGCGGCGTGCCCATGTGCGATTGCGGCGGGCGCGTCAAGCCGGACGTGGTGCTCTACGAGGAGGGGCTGGACAGCAACATTTTGGAGCGCGCCGTCTATTTCATCTCGCACGCCGACGTGCTCATCATCGCGGGCACCTCGCTCGCGGTCTACCCCGCCGCCGGACTCATCAACTACTACCGCGGCAACAAGCTGGTCGTCATCAACAAGACGCCGCTGCGCGCCGATCTGGGCGCCGATCTGGTCATCACCGCCCCCGTGGGCGAGGTTCTGGGCCAGCTGTAACACGCCAAATTGCCGCGGCTTCAAAAAAGTTTGGAGCCGCGGCAAAAAAAGTGTTGACTTTTGTGCCCCAGTGGTCTTATAATAGCGGAGCGGTCGTCGGACGGCAAGAGAATTTGCGGGTGTGCTGGAATTGGCAGACAGGCTAGCTTGAGGTGCTAGTGTTCGTATGGACGTGCGGGTTCAAGTCCCGCCATCCGCACCATTTTTCTTCTGCAAACGGCCGATATGCGCGAGTGGTGGAATTGGCAGACTCGCTAGATTCAGGTTCTAGTGTGCTTCACGCACGTGCGGGTTCAAGTCCCGCCTCGCGCACCAACTTTTGAGGTTTGAAATCGAAAGATTTCGAACCTCATTTGTTATTTTCCGAACTTTTTGCCGAAATTCAATTATTGCGTGCCTTTTGAAAAAGTGCCGTTTTCTAACGCTTTTTCTAACATCATCCGAAAAGGCTGCCGGACAGCCTGTCCGTAAGCGTTTGCTTGCGCGCTGTGTCGAGGTGTCCGTAGATAAGGGAATTAATGGTTTACTTGTTTTCAACCTTTTGTACACGCGCTCTTTCTCCCCCTCTACGCAGCGTAGGTTGCGCTCCGCGCGCCGATGGGGTATCGTTATGGCAGAAGGAGGCGAAAGCCATGAATCAATATGTTACCGGCGCCATGATCCGGCGCCTGCGCGAGGAAAGAAAGCTCACACAGCAGCAGCTTGCCGAAAAAATGAACGTCAGCGACAAGGCGGTCTCCAAATGGGAGACCGGCCGCGGCTATCCGGACATCACGCTGGTCGAACCGCTCGCCGCGGCGCTCGGCGTCTCGGTCATCGAGCTGTTCTCCGGCGAGGACGTGGTCAACACCAACCGCGCGTTCCAGATGCTGCGGATGAAGCTCTACGTCTGTCCGATCTGCGGAAACATCGTGCAGAGCGCGGGCGAGGCGGTCGTCAGCTGCTGCGGGATCACGCTGCCCGCGCTGGAGGCGGAAAGCCCGGACGACGGGCATCCCATCCGCGTGGAACGCATTGAAGACGAGTACTTCGTCACCGTCTCACACGAGATGAGCAAGGCGCACTACATCTCGTTCCTCGCCGCCGTGCGCGACGACGGCTGCGAGATCCGGAAGCTCTATCCGGAGGGGACTGCGCAGGCGCGCTTCCGGATCGAGGGGATACGGTATTTCTGCTGCTACTGCAACCGGCACGGACTGTTTCAGGTTCCGATCCGCTGAACCGCGCCGCCGATTCCTGCGCACACAAAAAACCGGAGGGGAATTTGCTTCCCCTCCGGTTTTCATGCTCGGATCATGATTTGGTTCAGATCGCGTTGGTGTAGCCGCGAAGCGCCTCGTACATATCGGGCTCCTCCGGCTTCTCCGGTTCGGGCACGATCTCCTGCGCGAAGTCGCGGTAGGCGTTCAGGCCCGCGCCGGCGGGGATAAGCTTGCCGATGATGACGTTCTCCTTGAGGCCGACAAGGTGGTCCACCTTGCCCTTGATGGCGGCCTCGGTGAGCACCTTGGTCGTCTCCTGGAAGGAGGCGGCAGACATCCACGAATCGGTGGCAAGAGATGCCTTCGTGATACCCATGAGCAGTTGCGTGGCGTCGGCCTCGCGCAGCGGCTCGCCGGTCTCGGCGTTGACCTCGCCCGCGGCATTGCGCTCGCGCACCTTCTCGTTCTCGTCCTCCAGCTCCAGCAGGTCAACCATCGCGCCGGAGAGCAACGTCGTATCGCCGGCGTCCTCGACGCGCACCTTGCGCATCATCTGGCGCACGATGACCTCGATGTGCTTGTCGTTGATATCGACGCCCTGTTGACGGTAGACCTTCAAGACCTCCTGAATGAGGTAGTCGTGCACGGCGGACGTGCCGCGGATACGGAGGATATCGTGCGGCGAAAGCGCGCCGTCCTGCAGCTGGAAGCCCTTCTCGATCGTGTCGCCGTCATGGACGCGCAGGCCGGTGTGCGGAATGGCATAGTTGCGCACGTCGCCGTCGTCCGCGGTGACGATGATGTTGACGAGGCTGCCCTTCGCGGACTCCTCGAAGCGCACCTTGCCCGCGATCTCGGAAAGCGTCGCCATCTTTTTGGGACGGCGCGCCTCGAACAGCTCCTCGACACGCGGAAGACCCTGCGTGATGTCGCCGCCGGCGACGCCGCCGGTGTGGAACGTACGCATCGTCAGCTGCGTACCGGGCTCGCCGATGGACTGGGCGGCGATGATGCCGACCGCCTCGCCGGGGCCGACGGGCTTGGACGTGGCAAGGTTCATGCCGTAGCACTTCGCGCAGACGCCGCTGTGCGCCTTGCAGGTCAGCACCGTGCGGATCTCCACCTCATGGATGTCGAAGCTCTCCAGCACGGACGCGTCGTCGGACGACAGCATATGGTCCTTGGAGAAGAGCACCTCGTCGGTGCCGGGCTTGAGAATGTCGTTGACCGGATAGCGGCCGTTGATGCGCTCGGAGAACTGCTCGATGACCTGACCGTTCTCGCTGATCTCGGCGGCCATGATGCCCGTCGTAGCGCCGCAGTCGTCGCTGCGGATGATGACGTCCTGGCAGACGTCGACCATGCGGCGGGTCAGATAACCGGAGTCCGCGGTACGCAGCGCCGTATCGGCGAGGCCCTTGCGGGCGCCGCGGGACGACGTGAAGTATTCGAGCACCGAAAGGCCCTCGCGGAAGTTCGCCTTGACCGGAATCTCAATCGTGCGGCCGGCGGTGTTCGCCATCAGGCCGCGCATACCGGTCAGCTGGCGGATCTGCTTCATCGAACCGCGGGCGCCGGAGTCCGCCATCATGAACACGGGGTTGTAGCGGTCCATGTTGCGCTGCAGCGCGTCGGTGACGTCCTCGGTGGTCTTCTCCCACTCGCGCACGACCTGACGATAGCGCTCGTCGTTGGTCATGAAGCCCATCTTGTACTGGTCCTCGATCTCGACGACGCGCTTCTCGGTCTCCTCGATCAGCGTGTACTTCTCGGCGGGGATGGTCATGTCCGCGACGGAGATCGTGATGGCGGCGCGGGTGGAGTACTTGTAGCCCGTCGCCTTGATGTTGTCGAGCACCTCGGCGGCGATGGTGAAGTTGTGGCGCTTGATGGCGCGGTCGACGATCTTGCCGAGCAGCTTCTTGCCGCAGATCTCGGTGATCTCGTAGTCGAAGTAGTTCTCGGTGGGGGTACCGTCCGCATTCAGGCGGCGGACAAAGCCGAGGTTCTGCGGGACGTTGCGGTTGAACAGGATGCGGCCGATGGTCACGCGCACGACCTTGCTGCCCATTGTGCCGTCGGGAAGCTCCTTCGTCACGCGCACCAGGATCGGCTGGTGAATGCCGATCAGGTGGTCGTCGTAGGCGAGCATCGCCTCATCCTCGTCGCGGTAGACGTTGAGGTGGATGGACGCCTTCTCCTCGTCGCTGAGCTCGTCATAGCTCTTGCCTGCAAGCTCAAAGGGGATCCCCGCCGGCCAGAACTCGTCGTTGTCCATCTGGGAGACGCCGTTCTCGAAGCGCTCCAGCGTCAGATAGTAGGAGCCGAGCACCATGTCCTGCGTCGGCACCGTGACGGGGCCGCCGTCCTGCGGACGCAGCAGGTTGTTCGCGGAGAGCATCAGGATGCGCGCCTCCGCCTGCGCCTCGGCGCTCAGCGGGACGTGGATCGCCATCTGGTCGCCGTCGAAGTCGGCGTTGAACGCCGTGCAGTTCAGCGGATGCAGCTTGAGCGCGCGGCCCTCGACGAGCACCGGCTCGAACGCCTGAATGCCGAGGCGGTGCAGCGTCGGCGCGCGGTTGAGCATGACGGGGTGGTCCTTGATGACCACGTCCAGCGCGTCCCAGACCTCCGGACGGCCCTTGTCGACCATCTTCTTGGCGGACTTGATGTTGTTGGCGCTGCCGTCCTCGACCAGCTTCTTCATGATGAACGGGCGGAACAGCTCAAGCGCCATCTCCTTGGGCACGCCGCACTGGTAGATCTTGAGCTCGGGCCCCACGACGATAACCGAGCGGCCGGAGTAGTCCACGCGCTTGCCCAGCAGGTTCTGGCGGAAGCGGCCCTGCTTGCCCTTGAGCATGTCGGACAGGCTCTTGAGCGCGCGGTTGTTCGCGCCGGTGACGGCGCGGCCGCGGCGGCCGTTGTCGATCAGGGCGTCGACCGCTTCCTGGAGCATACGCTTCTCGTTGCGCACGATGATATCGGGCGCGTTGAGCTGGATGAGCCTCTTGAGGCGGTTGTTGCGGTTGATGACGCGGCGGTAGAGGTCGTTGAGGTCGCTCGTTGCGAAGCGGCCGCCGTCCAGCTGGACCATCGGGCGGATCTCCGGCGGGATGACCGGCAGGATGTCGATGACCATCCACTCCGGCTTGTTGCCGGAGATGCGGAACGCGTCGACGACCTCCAGACGCTTGACGATACGCGCTTTCTTCTGGCCGTTGGCGTTCTTGAGCTCGTCGTGCAGCTCGACGGAGAGCGTCTCCAGGTCGATCTGCTGCAGCAGCTTCTTCACCGCCTCGGCGCCCATGCCGGCGTCGAAGTCGTTCTCATACTTCTCGCGGTAATCGCGGTATTCCTTCTCGGAGAGGATCTGATTCTTCATCAGCGGCGTCTCGCCGGGATCGGTGACGATATAGGCGGCGAAGTAGAGCACCTTTTCCAGAATGCGCGGGCTGATGTCGAGCAGCAGACCCATGCGGGACGGGATACCCTTGAAATACCAGATATGGCTCACGGGGGTGGCAAGCTCGATGTGGCCCATGCGCTCGCGGCGCACCTTCGCGCGCGTCACCTCGACGCCGCAGCGGTCGCAGATCTTGCCCTTGTAGCGGATCTTCTTATACTTGCCGCAGTGGCACTCCCAGTCCTTCGTCGGCCCGAAAATGCGCTCGCAGAACAAACCGTCGCGCTCGGGCTTGAGCGTGCGGTAGTTGATGGTCTCCGGCTTCTTGACCTCGCCGTAGGACCACTCGCGGATCATTTCAGGGGAAGCGATCCCGATCTTGATCGCGTCAAACGGTACATAACTCATGGCTGTTCTCCTCCCCTTTCTCAGTCTTCGTCGCCGTAGCCTTCGTCGCCGTCATCGCTTTCGAGCCCCAGACCGTCCAGCGGCTCGTCGGGATCGTCGGCGTCGCCGATGGCATAGCCGGCGTCCGCGAATTCCGCCTCGTCGGCGAACGGGTTGCGGCGAGAACGCTCGTCCTCCGCGTCCATGCGCGCGAGGTTGAACGTATCCATGGCGTCCTCGTCCTCCTTGAGCTCGATGACGCCGCCGTCGCGGTCGAGCACCTGAATGTCAAGGCAGAGCGCCTGCAGCTCCTTGACCAGAACCTTGAAGGATTCCGGCACGCCCGGCTGCGGGACGTTGTGGCCCTTGACGATGGCTTCGTAGGTGCGCACGCGGCCCGTCACGTCGTCGGACTTGACAGTCAGGATCTCCTGCAGCGTATAGCTCGCGCCGTAGGCTTCGAGCGCCCAGACTTCCATTTCGCCGAAGCGCTGGCCGCCGAACTGCGCCTTGCCGCCCAGCGGCTGCTGGGTGACGAGGGAGTACGGGCCGGTGGAACGGGCGTGGATCTTATCGTCGACCAGATGGTGCAGCTTGAGGAAGTAGACGTAGCCGACGGTGACCTTGTTGTCAAAGCGCTCGCCGGTGCGGCCGTCGTACAGCCAGCTCTTGCCCTCGGGGTCGAGACCCGCCTTGACGAGCTCCTCCTGGATCTCCTCGTAGCTCGCGCCGTCGAAGATCGGCGTCGCGACCTTGTAGCCCAGCGTCTTGGCGGCGTAGCCCAGATGGACTTCGAGCACCTGGCCGATGTTCATACGGCTGGGAACGCCCAGCGGGTTCAGAACGATATCCAGCGGCGTGCCGTCGGGCAGGAAGGGCATATCCTCCTGCGGCAGCACGCGCGAGACGACGCCCTTGTTGCCGTGGCGGCCGGCCATCTTGTCGCCGACCTGGATCTTGCGGCGCTGCGCGATGTAGACGCGCACGACCATGTTGACGCCCGGCCCCAGCTCATCGCCCGCTTCGCGGGAGAAGACCTTGGCGTCGACGATGATGCCGCTCTCGCCGTGGGGCACCTTGAGCGAGGTGTCGCGCACCTCGCGCGCCTTCTCGCCGAAGATCGCGCGCAGCAGGCGCTCCTCCGCCGTCAGGTCGGTCTCGCCCTTGGGCGTGACCTTGCCGACGAGGATGTCGCCGGCGTGGACCTCCGCGCCGATGCGCACGATGCCGCGCTCGTCGAGGTCCTTGAGCGCGTCGTCGCCGACGTTCGGGATGTCGCGGGTGATCTCCTCGGGCCCGAGCTTGGTGTCGCGCGCGTCAAGCTCGTACTCCTCGATGTGGATGGAGGTGTAGAGGTCCTCGCGCACGAGCCGCTCGTTCAGGAGCACCGCGTCCTCGTAGTTGTAGCCTTCCCACGTCATGAAGCCGACGAGGATGTTGCGGCCGAGGGCGATCTCGCCCTGATCGGTGGCGGGGCCGTCGGCGAGGACGGTGGGGTCTTCCAGAAGGCGCCCGTTCTCGTCCAGCTTGCGGCCGTGCACGCGCTCGCCGACGTTGACGATGGGGTGCTGGTTGATGCAGGTGCCGTGGTTGGAGCGCAGGAACTTCGTCAGGTGGTAGTCCTTGACCGTGCCGTCGTCGTAGGCGACGGTGATGCTGCGGGCGTCCATCTTCGTCACGACGCCGTCGCCCTCGGCGAGGACGGCGACCTCCGCGTCCATGCAGATCTTGTGCTCCATGCCGGTGCCGACGATCGGCGCCTCCGGCTTGAGCAGAGGCACCGCCTGGCGCTGCATGTTCGCGCCCATCAGCGCGCGGTTCGCGTCGTCGTTGGGCAGGAACGGGATCATCGCCGTGGCGATGGAAACCATCATGCGCGGGGAGACGTCGATGTAGTCCACGCGGTCGCGGTCGACCTCGACGATCTCGTCGCGGTGGCGGCAGGTGATGCGGCGGTTGACGAGGCAGCCGTTCTCATCGACCGGCTCGGCGGCCTGTCCGACGATGTACTGGTCCTCGACGTCCGCGGTCATGTAGGTGATATCGTCCGCGACCTTGCAGGTCTCGTGATCCACCTTGCGGTACGGCGCCTCGATGAAGCCGTACTCGTTGATGCGGGCGTAGGTGGCGAGGTAGGAGATCAGGCCGATGTTCGGACCTTCCGGCGTCTCGATCGGGCACATGCGGCCGTAGTGGCTGTAGTGCACGTCGCGGACCTCCATGTTGGCGCGCTCGCGGCTCAGACCGCCGGGGCCGAGCGCCGAGAGACGGCGCTTGTGCGTCAGCTCTGCGAGCGGGTTGGTCTGGTCCATGAACTGGCTCAGCGGCGAGGAGCCGAAGAACTCCTTGATCGCCGCCGTGACCGGGCGGATGTTGATAAGGCTCTGCGGCGTGACGATGTCGAGATCCTGGATCGTCATGCGCTCGCGGATGACGCGCTCCATGCGGGAAAAGCCGATGCGGAACTGGTTTTGCAGCAGCTCGCCCACGCAGCGAAGACGCCGGTTGCCCAGATGGTCGATATCGTCCTTGAAGACGATGCCGTGCGCCAGCGCGTTCATGTAGTTGATGGAGGCGAGGATATCGTCGACGAGGATGTGCTTGGGCACCAGACGGTCAACGTTCTCGCGGATCTCATCCTTGAGCTCGTCGCCGGAATACTGCTCCAGCAGCTCGTCGAGCACGCTCTTGCACACGCGCTCCTTGATGCCGCACTCCTTCACCGGGTCGAAATCGACGAAGCGCGCGAGGTCGACCATGTGGTTGGAGAACACGCGCAGCGGCTTGCCGTCGAGATCAAGCGTCACATCATTGACGCCGATGGCGTCCATCTCGTCCGCTTCCTCGCCGGTGACGACGTGTCCCGCGTCGAAGAGGATCTCGCCCGTGCGCGGGTCGGCGACGGGCAGCAGCAGCTTCTGGCCGCGGATACGCGCGCGCAGCGCGAGCTTTTTGTTGTACTTGTAGCGGCCGACCATGCTGAGATCATAGCGGCGCGGGTCAAAGAAGAGGTTGTTGATAAGCGTTTCGCAGGCTTCGACCGTGGGCGGTTCGCCCGGGCGCAGCTTGCGGTAGATCTCCAGCATTGCCTCCTCGTAGGTCTTGCAGGCGTCCTTCTCCAGCGTCGCCGCGACGCGCGCGTCGTCGCCGAACAGGTCGAGGATCTCCTTGTCGCTGTGCAGGCCGATGGCGCGCAGCAGCTCGGTCACGGGCAGCTTGCGGTTCTTGTCGATGCGCACCCAGAAGATCTCGCTGGCGTCGGTCTCGTATTCGAGCCACGCGCCGCGGTAGGGGATCGCCTGCGCGGTCATCAGCGGCAGATCGGTCTTAATGTCGATCTCCTTGCCGTAGTAGATGCCCGGCGAGCGCACGATCTGGGAGACGACGACGCGCTCCGCGCCGTTGATGACGAAGGTGCCCGACTGGGTCATGAGCGGGAAATCGCCCATGAAGATCTCCTGCTCCTTGATCTCGCCCGTCTCCTTGTTATAAAGACGAACGTTGACCTTGAGCGGGGCGGCATAGGTCGCGTCGCGCGCCTTGCACTCCTCCACATCGTACTTGGGCTGCTCGTCCATCTTGTAGTCGATGAAGCTCAGCTCCAGATTGCCGGCATAGTTCGCGATCGCGTCCACATCCGCGAACACCTCGCGCAGGCCGTAGTCGAGGAACCATTGGTACGAGGTCTTTTGCAGTTCCAGAAGATTCGGCATCTCCATGACTTCCTCGTGCCGGGCGAAGTTTTTGCGAAGGGTCTTGCCGTACATTTTGTCGTGGGCCATATTGCTCTTCACGCCTTTCCTTTTCCCGCGTCTCAGTCGCCGGAAAAATGTGATACGCGCGGCTTTGTTGATAGAAAGCCGTCCGCCGCACTTGCTTTTTTTGCTGCAATCCGCTATACTAGCGTTAGTAGGTGGAGTTTCGCTGAACTCCCACCATCGCATATAAGCGATTTATTTTACCGGAAACCCCTTGAAAAGTCAAGGGGTCTTTTTCATTTTTTTGCACTTTTTGTGCGGACACGGAGAAAGCCCGCGGCGAAACAACGCCGCGGGCTTTTGTTTTTCTGTTGTTTTGCGCTGTCAAATCAGATGGGCAGGCCGCTCAGTGCCATTGGAAGGTCGCCAGACCGTAAACATAGAGGAACAGCACCACCGCCGGAACAAGATAGCTGAACAGCGGCTTCATCCACGGCTTCACCTGCAGGCCCTTGCCGGCGTTCGCCTCCTTGACAAAGTTGTCCCAGCCCCAGCCGAAGTTGTAGCAGCAGAACAGCGAGAAGACCAGAGCGCCGACGGGCAGCGCGTTGGTGGAGACGATGAAATCCCAGAAGTCCAGCCACGCGGAGCCCTCCGCGAAGGGCTGGAAGGACAGCACGCTGTAGCCCAGCGCGGTGGTGAGGCCGAGGAGGAACACAAGGATGCCGCAGATCAGGCTGCCCTTGGGGCGGCTCCAGCCGAAGAGGTCGCGGGTCATGGCAAGGATGTTCTCGCACACGGCAAGAACCGTGGACATGGCGGCAAAGACCATGAACAGGAAGAACAGCGTCCCCCACCAGCGGCCGCCCGCCATATTGTTGAAGACCGCCGCCATGGTGTCAAACAGCAGGCTGGGGCCGGCGCCGACCTCCAGACCGTAGGAGAAGCAGGCGGGGAACATGATGAAGCCCGCGAGCAGCGCGACCAGCGTGTCCAGAACGATGACGTTCACCGACTCGCCCAGAAGGGAGCGCTCCTTGTCGATGTAGCTGCCGAAGATCGCCATGCTGCCGATGCCGAGCGACAGCGTGAAGAACGCCTGATTCATGGCGCCGACGATGACCGAGCCGTCGATCTTGGAGAAATCGGGCACGAGGTAGAAGGCAATGCCCTCCTTCGCGCCGGGGAGCATCAGGCTGTGTCCCGCCAGAAGCACCATCAGGCCGAGCAGAACGACCATCATGTACTTCGTCACGCGCTCCAGACCGCCCTGCAGGTTAAAGCTCAGAACCACAAAGGCGACGACGACCGTGACAGCGAGGAACGTGACGTTCAGGCCCGGATTCGTAATCATGGGTCCAAAGCCGAGGTCAGCGGTCTGACCCGTGAGGAACTTGCAGAAATAGTTGATGATCCAGCCGCAGACGACCGTGTAGAACGCCATGAGGCTGAAGTTGCCGACCAGCGCGACATATCCCATGAAGCCCCACTTCTGGCCGGGCTTTTGCAGCGTCTGGAACATTTTGACCGGGCTTTTCTGGGAAGCGCGGCCCACGGTGAATTCCATGGTCATGACCGGCAGGCCCAAAAGCAGCAGGCACAGGATGTACACAAGCACAAATCCGCCGCCGCCGAACTGTCCGGTCATCCACGGGAATTTCCATACGTTGCCGCAGCCGATGGCGCAGCCCGCCGAAAGCATGATAAAGCCCAGACGGCTTCCGAGTCGTTCTCTTTTCATTATTAATCTCCCTCTCTGTTGGTTTTACTCTTTAAATGCCTAAAGAATAATTTACAGAGAGGGATTATACAATGTCTTTCCGCGTTTTGCAATTATAAATTGCGTACAATTGAAATCAGGTCGCCTGCTCCGTCTCCATCGCGCGCTTGAACTGCGTCTCGTAGAGCTCGGTGTAGACGCCGCCCGCCCTGACCAGCGCGGCGTGTTCCCCACGCTCGACAATGCGCCCGTCCTTGACCACCAATATCTCGTCCGCGGCGAGGATGGTGGAGAGGCGGTGGGCGATGAGGATGCTCGTGCGCGAGGCGATGATGGGGTCGATCGCCTCCTGAATTTTGCTCTCGGAGATGGAGTCGAGCGAGGCGGTCGCCTCGTCGAAGATCAGCAGCGCCGGGTCCTTGAGCAGCACGCGCGCGATGGAAAGGCGCTGCTTCTCGCCGCCGGAGAGCTTGAGCCCGCGGTTGCCGACCATCGCGTCGAAGCCCTTCTCCTGACTCTCGATGAAGTCGAGGATGTTCGCCTTGCGGCACGCATCGGCAAGCTCCGCGTCCGTCGCGTCCGGTTTGGCGTAGAGCAGATTCTCGCGGATCGTGCCGTTGAAAAGGTACGTCTCCTGCGAGACGATGCCGATGTGCGCGCGCAGCGCCGCGAGGTCGAGCCGCCGCACGTCTACGCCGCAGAACTCGACGCTGCCGCCGGTGACGTCGTAGAGCCGCGGGATGAGATTAATCATCGTGCTCTTGCCGGATCCGGACGGCCCCACGATGGCGACGCTGCGCCCCGCGCCAAGCGTGAAACTGACGTTGTGGAGGATCTGCCGCTCCGGATCGTAGGAGAAATCAACGTTGCGGAACGCCACGCTGCCGTCCACGCGCGGCGGACGCACGGGAAAGCGCGGGCTCTCGATCTCCACCGGCATGTCGAAATACTCAAAAATGCGCGTGAAGAGCGCCATCGAGCGGATCCACTCCACCTGCATGCTTAAAAGCGAGTTGACCGGCCCGTACAGCTTGCCCAGCAGCGCCACCATCACCGTGATGTCGCCGACGGTGAGCGCCGCGTCGTAGCGCATCATCAAAATGCCGCCGATCAGGTACAGAAGCATCGGACCCACGCTGGAAAACGTGGAGATCACGACGAAGAACCAGCGGCCCGCCATGCTCTCGCGGATGTTGAGGCGGATCATACGGCGGTTCGCGTCCTCATATTTCTTATATTCGTGCTCCTCCTTGCCGAAGAGCTTGACCAGCAGCTGCCCGCTGACCGACAGCGTCTCGTTGAGGATGCCGTTGATCTCGTCGTTGCACTCCTGCGCCTCGCGCGTCAGCTCCCAGCGCGTGCGGCCCGCGAAGCGCGTGGGGATGACGAACAGCGGCACCACCAGCACGCCCACCGTGGCGAGCACCCAGTTCTCGCGGTACATGATGACCAGCGCCGCGACCAGCGTGACGGCGTTGGACAGGATGGAGGAAAATGTGCTGGAGATCACGCGCTCCACGCCGGAGATGTCGCCGGTCATGCGCGTGATGATGTCGCCCTGGTTGTTCGTCGTGAAAAACCGCTGCGACATCTGCTGCAAATGCCGGTACATGCTGTTGCGCATGTCGTAGGTGATGTGCTGCGCGATCCAGTTGTTGAGGTAGCTCTCCGCCACGCCGATCAGGTTTCCGCCCAGCGAGACGCCCAGCGACGCGACGATGAGCACGATCAGCATGTGCATGTCGCGCCCGATCAGGCCGTCGTCGATGATGCGGCCCGTCAGCACGCTGGGCAGCAGCTTGAGCACCGACGAAACGCCGATGCAGAAAAGCGCCAGCGCCAGCTGCTTCCAATACGGCAGCAGATACGAGAACACGCGGCGGAGCAGCGCCCACGTCACCTTGGGACGGTTCGCCTTCTCCTCCTCCGTCAAAAACGCGCGCCCCATCGGCCCATGCGGTCCCGGCATAGCGTTTCCCTCCCCCTAAACCGTCATTTCGCCGCGCAGATCCTGCTCCATCATCGCCTTGACCCTCTCCTTGTCATAGCCGCAGCTGAACAGGTAATATAGCTTGGCGACGGCGGCCTCCGTGGTGATGTCCAGCCCGCTGACCGCGCCCGCGCGCTTGAGCGCGCTGCTGGTCTCGTACGCGCCGAGCGACACCGCGCCCTGCGGGCACTGCGAGCAGACCGTCAGCACCGTGCCGTTGGCGAACGCGCGGCGGATGATGGGCAGCAGGGCGTCCCCGTCGCCGGGGATGTTGCCCGCGCCGAAGGTCTCGATGACGATGCCGCGCAGCTTCTCGGTCATGATCGACTCAAAGAGCGAGAACTGAATGCCCGGAAAAACCTTGATGACGCCGATGGGCACGCTCTCCAGCCTTTGCAGGCGGAGCGTCCCCTCCGGCTTCGGCAGCAGCGCGCTCTTGCGGTAGCGGATCGCGATGCCCGCCTCCGCCAGCGGCGGATAGTTGGGCGAGACGAAGGCGATCAGCCCGTCGGCGGAGTATTTCGTCGCGCGGTTGCCGCGCAGCAGCGTCCCGCCGAAGTAGAGGCAGACCTCGTGTACGCGCTCGTCCGCCGCGATGAGGATGGACGTGATGATGTTGTCCCGCCCGTCGCTGCGCACCTCGCACAGCGGGATCTGCGAGCCGGTGAGCACCACGCTCTTGCCGAGATTTTCCAGCATGAACGAAAGCGCCGAGGCTGTGTACGCCATCGTGTCCGTGCCGTGGAGCACGACAAAGCCGTCGTAGCGGTCGTACCGCTCCGCGATCAGCGCCGCGATCTTGTTCCACTCGGCGACCGTCATGTTGGACGAATCCAGCAGCGGCGACATCTCGTACAGCTCCCATTCGGGCATCTCCTCCGCGTGCAGCGCGGGGATGGCGTCCAGCGCCGCGCGGAAATACCCGTCCTTCGGCGCGTAGCCGTTGTCCGTGCGCACCATGCCGATGGTGCCGCCGGTATAGATGATGAGTATCTTCTTCATGAGCCATTCCTTTCGTCCGGCGCGCCGCCTTATTTCCACATCCACACGATCCGGTTTTCCGACCGCGTCATGCCGAGCTTTTCCTGCAGGCGCAGGGATGTGTGATTGTCCTTCTCCACCTGCCCGAACGGGACAAAGCCCCGCTCCATCGTCCTTGCGATCATGTGCTTTTCCAGCGCCGCGCCGAAGCCCCTGCGCCGATACGCGGGGAACACATAGAGCAGCCCCATGCTCCCCTCAAGATGCTCGCCGACGAAGCCGATCTCCCGTCCCTGATGATACCCAATCAGAAGCGACTCCCTGTCGACGGCCTTCTCCATCTCCTCCGGGCTGATAAGGTCGTAGTTTTCGAGCAGCATCGGAAGGTCCCGGCTGTCGGCGGTCCTGGCCGAAACGCCGGCATCAACGGACGGCTTTTCGCCGTAGTAGGCGACCTGCCAGCACTCCAGCTTTTCCGAAAAGCCGTACCGTTCATACGCAATTTGTCCGAGGCGGCCGTCGGATACCATCAGCAGGGTGCAGTCCCCGCCGGCGCGCCGGTCGAGTACCGCCGTGCCGGCCGCCGGGTCGTCGCACGCCAGAAAATACGCACCGCTCACGGCGTCGCGCACCAGCAGTGCATCGTCGTCCTGTTCCACAACCTCTCCCGTGCCGCGCCGCAGCACGCGGTCGATCCCCAGCAGCTCGATTTTCGTCAGATCCATCATGTGTTCCTCGTCAGGAACAGCACCGTCTCGACGTGATCCGCGCGCGGGAACATGTCCACCGGGCAGGCGCGCTCGCCGTGGTAGCCCAGCTCCGAAAAGCGCTTGACGTCCCGCGCGAGCGTCGCCGGGTCGCAGGAGACGTAGACCACGCGGTTCGGTGTCATCTCCGCGATCGTGCGCACCACGTCCTCGGCAAGCCCCTTGCGCGGCGGATCGACGATCACCACATCGGGGCGCAGTCCCTCGCCCAGCAGCTTTTCCGCCACCGCAGACGCGTCGCCGCAGAAGAATTCCACGTTCTTCACGCCGTTGCGCGCGGCGTTCTCACGGGCGTCCTCGATCGCCTCCGGCACAATCTCCGCGCCGATCACGCGCCCCGCGCGCCGCGCCGCCGCAAGCGTGATCGTTCCCACGCCGCAGTAGAGCTCCAGCACCGTTTCGCCGCCGGTCAGTCCGGCGTACTCCATCGCCTTGTCGTAGAGCTTTTCGCACTGCACGCGGTTGATCTGGAAAAACGACGGCACGGACAGCCGGAACCGGAAGCCGCACAGCTCGCTTTCGATGCGGTCCTCCCCCCAGAGCGTGCGGTAGCTGTCCCCCAGCACGACGTTGGTCCTGCGGGTGTTGGTATTGAGCACAACGCCGACCGTCTTGGGCACGGCGCCGCGCAGCGCGCCGACCAGCTCCGCCTCAAAGGGCAGCGTGTCGTCGTTGACGACGATGCAGATCAGCGCCTCGCCCTTCGCGTTGCTGCGCACGAACAGGTGGCGCACCAGCCCCTTCCCCGTCTCCTCGTCGTAGCCGGGGACGCCCCAGCGCGCCATCCACTCGCGCAGCGCGTCCGCCGCCGCCTCCGCCGTCGGGTGCACCAGCTGGCAGTGCTCGGCGTTGACGATCTCGTGCGTCCGCGCGCGGTAAAAGCCCACGGCGCCGTTGACCGACACCGGCCAGATCGACTTGTTGCGGTAGCGGAAGATCGACTCCGCGCCGACCATCACGTCCACCGGGATCTCGCTGCCGCCGATGCGCCGCAGCGCGTCCATCACGCGCTGGCGCTTGAGCTGCTTCTCCTCGGCGTACTCCATGTGCCGATAGGTGCAGCCGCCGCAGCGCGGGAAGTACGGGCAGTCCGGCGTCAGGCGGTGGGCGGAGGGCTCCAGCAGCTCCAGGATCTTCGCGAAGGCGACGTTCTTGTTGACCTTGAGGATCAGCACGCTGCACCGCTCGCCGCTCAGCGCGCCCTGCACGAAAACGACGCGGCCGCCGATCCTAGCGACGCCCGCGCCGCCGTCCGCATACCCTTCGATGCGGACGGTATAGATTTGGTTTTTCTTCAGTTCTTTCTCTTCCAAGCGATCTCCTACTTCCATTTTTCAAGCAACGCGCGGATCTGCGAGGTCAGCCTCGCCATATCCTTGTTCGCCATGCCGCGGTTGCCCTTGATGAAGAAAATCAGATCCTCCGCGGCGGCGACGAGCTTGTCGTAGATCACGTCGGCACGGCGGCGCGCCTCGGTCTTGCGGCGCTCCGGCATGTAGCCGTTCTCCAGCGCGACGCCCTCGGCGAGGTCGAACGCGGCGGTGAACATCGGCGCGTCCGCCGTAAAGCCCAGGCCGCGCAGCTCCTCGGCAAAGGCGGGGGCGATATCCTCGTCGCCGTGGACGACGAACACCTGCGGCTTGGGGTCAAAGGATTCGATCCACTGGACGAGGTGGTCGTGGTCGGCGTGCGCGGACAGGCCCTTGAGGTTGACAATCTTCGCGTGCACCGCGACCTCCTCGCCGAAGAGCTTGACGCTTTCCGCGCCGTCGATGAGGCGGCGGCCCAGCGTGCCCTGCACCTGATAGCCGACGAAGACGACGGTCGCGTTGTAGCGCCAGAGGTTGTGCTTGAGGTGGTGGCGGATACGGCCCGCGTCGCACATGCCGGAGGCGGAGATGATGACCTTGGGCGTTTCGTCCGTGTTGAGCCGGCGGGACTCGTCCGCCGTCTCGATCATGTGCAGGTTCGTGAACGAGAACATGTGCTTCTCGTCCGTGGAAATGTCAAGCGACTCCTCGTCCACATAGCCGCGTACCGCCCCGCAGAAGATCGACGTCGCCGCCTTCGCCAGCGGGGAGTCGATGAAAACCGGGAAGTCGGGCACGGACTTGACCAGCCCCTGCTCCTTGATGCGGCGGATGAAGTACAGCAGCTCCTGCGCGCGGCCCACGGCGAACGACGGGATGATGACGTTGCCGCCCTGCCCCAGCGTCTCGTCGATGATCTGCGCAAGGCGCCCCTCGTAGTTCCACTCGCTCTCGTGGTTGCGGTTGCCGTAGGTGGACTCCATCAGCACATAGTCCGCGTGCTTCAAAAGCTCCGGCGGACGAAGGATCGGCTGCGCCTCGTTGCCGATATCGCCGGAGAAAACGACGGTCTTGATGACGTCGCCCTCGGTGAGCGTCATCGTGATGCTCGCCGAGCCGAGCAGGTGCCCCGCGTCGGTGAACGTGACCTCCACGCCCTCGCACAGCTCGATCGTCTGGTGGTAATCGCAGGTGCGGATGAACTGGATCGCTTCCTCCGCGTCCGCCGTGGTGTACAGCGGCTCGACGTGCTCGCGGCCGGCGCGCTCGCCCTTGCGGTTGGCGTACTCCGCCTCGCTCTCCTGAATATTCGCGGAGTCGAGCAGCATGATCTCCAGCAGCCGCGCGGTCAGCCGCGTGGTCAGGATCTCGCCCTCAAAGCCCTGCTTGACCAGCAGCGGCAAGCGGCCGGAGTGGTCGATGTGCGCGTGCGTGACCAGCACATAGTCGATCTCCTTCGCGTCGAAGGGCAGCAGCGTGTTGTCCAGCTCGTCGCGCCCCTGCTGCAAACCGCAGTCCACCAGGATGCGCTTTCCGTTCACCTCAACGCAATGGCAGGAGCCCGTCACCGCACGGTCGGCGCCGTAAAAATACAGTTTCATCGCTTTCCTCCTCGTTTTGCACAAACGCAGTGCGCTTTCATTGCTTGTATTTTAGCATAAGTGCACAGCATATGCAAGAAGAACTGTCGAAACTCTGTGGATTTTTTACAGTCCGTTCACAGAATTGCGTTTGCATATTGCGATTTGCCATGCTATACTATATAAGTCTTTTTATGCGCATATGCGCTGATGTTGATTATCCCGAAAGGAAGTATAACCACATGGGTCTTTTTACCAAGATTTTCGGCACCTACAGCGAGCGGGAGCTCAAGAGCATCTACCCCATCGTCGACAAGATTGAGGCGATGGCGGACGAATATGCCGCGATGAGCGACGCGGAGCTGCAGGCCAAAACGCCGGCGTTCAAGGAGCGCCTTGCGGGCGGCGAAACGCTGGACGATATCCTGCCGGAGGCGTTCGCCACCGTGCGCGAGGCGTCGAGGCGCGTCATCGGGCTCTATCCCTACCGCGTGCAACTCATCGGCGGCGTCGTGCTGCATCAGGGGCGCATCGCCGAGATGAAGACCGGCGAAGGCAAAACGCTCGTCGCCGTCCTGCCGTCGTACCTCAACGCGCTCGCCGGCGAGGGCGTGCACATCGTCACGGTCAACGACTACCTTGCCAAGCGCGACAGCGAGTGGATGGGCAAGATCCACCGCTTTCTCGGCCTGACGGTCGGCCTGATCGTCCACGACCTCGACAGCAAGCAGCGCCGCGAGGCATACGCCGCCGACATCACCTACGGCACAAACAACGAGATGGGCTTCGACTACCTGCGTGACAACATGGCGATCTTCTCCAGCGAACTGGTGCAGCGCGGCCACGCCTTCGTCATCGTGGACGAGGTGGACTCCATCCTCATCGATGAGGCGCGCACGCCGCTCATCATCTCCGGCATGGGCGAAAAGTCCACCGAGATGTACTCCCGCACGGAGAGCCTCGTCGCCCGCTTCCGCAAGAAGGTCATCGCCGAAACCGACGAAAAGGCGGAGGAGGACGTCAACGAGGACGCGGACTACATCGTCGACGAAAAGGCGAAGACCGCGACGCTGACCGCCAACGGCGTGAAGAAGGTCGAGGCGTTCTTCGACCTCGAAAACCTCTCCGATCCGGAGAACTCCACCATCGCCCACCACGTCAACCAGGCGATCAAGGCGCACGGCGTCATGAAGCGCGACATCGACTATGTGCTCAAGGACGGTGAGGTCGTCATCGTCGACGAGTTCACGGGCCGCCTCATGTTCGGCCGCCGCTACAGCGAGGGTCTGCATCAGGCGATCGAGGCGAAGGAGCATGTCACCGTCGCCCGCGAGAGCAAGACGCTCGCCACCATCACGTTCCAGAACTATTTCCGCCTCTACCGCAAGCTGTCCGGCATGACCGGTACCGCGCTGACCGAGGAGGAGGAATTCGGCACGATCTACAATCTCGACATCATCGAGATCCCCACCAACCGCCCGCTGGCGCGCAAGGACGATCCCGACGTCGTGTATAAGACCGAGGCGGCGAAGTACCGCGCGGTGATCGCGCAGATCAAGGAGTGCCACGAGAAGGGGCAGCCTGTTCTGGTGGGCACGGTGTCCATCGAGAAGAACGAAAAGCTCTCGTACCTTCTCCAGCGCGAGGGCATCAAGCACAACCTGTTGAACGCAAAGAACCACGAGAAGGAAGCCGAGATCGTCGCGCAGGCGGGCAAGCTGGGCGCGGTGACGGTCGCGACGAATATGGCGGGCCGCGGCACCGATATCATGCTGGGCGGAAACGCCGAGTACATGGCGCGCAACGACCTGCGCAAGGCGGGTATGAGCGACGAGCTGATCGCCGAGGCGACGGGCTACGCCGACACCGAGAATCAGGAGGTCCTCGACGCGCGGCAGATGTTCGCCGACGCCCTCGCCAAGCACCGCGAGGAGATCGCCGGCGAGGCGGACAAGGTGCGCGAGGCGGGCGGACTGTTCATCATCGGCACCGAGCGCCACGACTCCCGTCGCATCGACAACCAGCTGCGCGGCCGTGCCGGACGCCAGGGTGACCCCGGCGAGACGCGCTTCTATCTCTCCCTCGACGACGACCTGATGCGCCTGTTCGGCGGCGACCGCATCACCGGCCTGATGGACCGCCTCGACATGGACGAGGACACACCCATCGACGCCAAGCTGCTCTCCAAGTCCATCGAGAACGCGCAGACCAGCGTCGAGTCCCGCAACTTCCAGTCCCGTAAATCCGTCCTCGAATACGACGACGTGATGAACAAGCAGCGCGAGATCATCTACGGCCAGCGCAAGCAGGTGCTCGACGGCCTCGACATCAAGGAGACCATTTTCAGCTTCATCCGCGGCGGCATCGAGAACAACGTCGTAATCGCCCTCGGCGAGCACGGTAAGGTAACGCCGGAGTCCGCCGCCGAGGCGCTCAAAAGCTGCGAGGGCATGTACTTCCCGCGCAATGCCGTGAAGGCGGACGCGCTTGCAGGCCTCTCCGCCGACGAGCTGACCGATAAGTTGGTCGAAGCGTCGGAGAATTTCTACAACGCCAAGGAGGAGCATTTGACCTCCCCCATCATGCGCGAGCTGGAGCGCGTCGTCATGCTGCGCGTGGTCGACGAATACTGGATGGATCACATCGACGCCATGACCGAGCTGCGCCAGGGCGTGCGTTTGCAGGCCTACGGCAACAAGAACCCCGTGGACGAGTACAAGCGCATCTCGCTGGACATGTTCGAGGAGATGATCGCCGCGATCCAGAACGAGACGGTGCGCCGCATCTTCTCCGCCCGCGTCCAGACGGAAGCGGAGGTCAAGCGCGAGCGCGTGGCGGAGGGCATCAACGCCACGATGGCGGGCGACGGCACGGTGAAAAAGCAGCCGCGCAAGGTCCAGAAAATCGGGCGCAACGACCCCTGCCCCTGCGGCAGCGGGAAGAAGTTCAAGCATTGCTGCGGAAGATAAAAACGCACAAAAGATGAAGATCCATATCATCGGCGGGAGCGGCAGCGGCAAAACCTATCTCGCGGAGCGCTTATCAAAGGAATACGCCATCCCGCACTACGATCTGGACGACATCCAATGGGACAACCGCTCCGGCGCCTACGGAACCAAACGCGGCCCCGCCGAACGGCAGGCGCTTCTAAGCGAGCTTCTGCAAAAGGACGACTGGATCATCGAGGGCGTCTATTACGCGTGGTGTACACAGTGCTTCGCCGATGCGGATAAAATCTATCTGCTGAACGTTCCCCGGTATCTGTACCGGTATCGGATCATTCGCCGCTTCATCCGGCGCAAGCTGGGGCTGGAGCCCGGCAAAAAGGAAACGCTCCGCTCGCTTTCTGCGCTTCTCAAATGGGCGGACCGGTATCAGAAGGTCAATATGGCTGAAGTCAAAGGGGTCCTTGCCCCCTATGAAGGAAAGGTCGTGCAATATGGCGCACGCTGACGACGGTGTCGTCCAGACGTGGCTCGACGCGTTGCGCAATCTGGACGTCCGCGTGAAGAAGATGTTCGGCTGCCATTGCCTGTACTGCGACGGCGTGGCGGTCGGCTGGATCGACGGGAGCGCTCTGTCCCTGCGCGAAACGGGGCTGGATTACCTGCCGGACGACATCAGGCGTCCCGCGCCCGGAGATTCGGTTCAGGAGCTCGTGATCCCGCTGGACTACGCCGGCTGCGAGTGGCTGCCGCGCGCGGTGCAGGACACGGCGGCGCGCCGGGGTCGTTCCTGAAACCAGTTCTTTCCTTTTCGGGAAAAGGAAAGAACCGTTTTCAGACTTCCAAAGAAAGGAAAAGCCTGTCGCGTCTTCTGTTGGTGCCGCTATGACCCGCTCGGCGCGAGCGTGGACGATTCGCATAGTGTCTGTTTCCGCTGTCGCTGTACTTCTCTGTGCGCGATGCTGTGTATCTGCGCCCCGCGCGCCTCTGGGGGATAATTCTTCCGGTTTAAAACAAAGTAGGCGCCGCCGCGCAGGCGCACGACGCCGCGCCTCGATGAACGAGCGCGTCAGCGCAAGGAGACACGCAACGTATCGACATGGAGCGCCGGACGGCATTCATCGGCGTCGACAATGGAAAAGGGGTTCCAAAACCGCAGGTTTTGGCGAACTTTTGGTTACTTTTCCTTCGCGGGAAAAGTAGCCCGCGCCCGCAGGCGCGGAACTTCCCCGCCGCTGGGGTTCGGCGGCCGCACTCGCATAAGGAGGCACCATGTCCTTTACCGAACACAACGTAAACGGTGTGATTTATGATACCGCTGACGTCCTGAGCGCTGTCGGCGGCGCGCGCCATGCGTTCACCACGCGGCTCGGCGGCGTCAGCGCCGCGCCGTTCGACACGCTCAACTTCTTCGAGCACAGCGGCGACACGCGCGAGAATATACTGGAAAACTACCGCAGGCTCGGCGCGGCGGCGGGGCTCGATCTGTCCCGCGCCGTCGGCTGCCGGCAGGTGCACGGCGATCTGGTGCGTTTCATCCGCGCGGAGGACGCGGGGAAGATCCTTTACGACGACCGCCCCTACGACGCCGACGCGATGCTCACCGACGTACCGAACGTGCCGCTGGTCGCGTTCTCCGCCGACTGCTGCACGATCCTGCTCCACGATCCGACCTGCCGCTGCGTGGGCGCGATCCACGCGGGCTGGCGCGGCACCGCGCTGGGCGTCGCGCTCAAGACGCTGGTCGCGATGATGAGCGCCTACGGAGCCGACCCCATGACCGTCCGCGCCGCCATCGGCCCCGCCATCGGCGCGTGCTGCTTCGAGACCGACAGCGACGTGCCCGACGCCATCCGTGCGGAGCTCTCCGAGAGCGCCGACCGCTTCATTGAAAAGCGCGGGGACAAATACCATGTCGACCTCAAGCAGATCAACCGCCTGTGGCTGCTGCGCGGCGGGCTCGACCCGCGCCACATCGACGTGCACCCGGACTGCACCGCCTGCCGCGGCGACCGCTACTGGTCCTACCGGAAGCTCGGCGCGAACCGGGGCGGGCAGATCGCCGTCATCGCATTGGAGGAGCAGCCATGAAGCGCCTTGTATCGCTGCTGCTGGCGCTGGCGATGTGCGTCTCCCTCACCGCCTGCTGGGAATCCGAAAGCACGGAGCCGCAGGACTTCTGGGAGATGGAGCGGGAGCCCTCGGAGCCGCCGCCGGAGCGGGAGAGTACGAAGGCGACCGTCTTTACGCTCCCCTACCTCAACAGCCAGACGCTCGACCCGGTCGCCTGCGCCGACGGCGTGCAGCAGGTCGTCGGCTCGCTGCTCTACGAGGGGCTGTTCACCCTCGACGAGCGTTTTGAGCCGCAGCCCACGCTCTGCACGTCGTGCAGCCGCAGCTCCAACGGTCTGACCTACACGTTCACGCTGCGTGACGGCGTCGTCTTTTCCAACGGCGCGCCACTCACCGCCGCCGACGTGCTGGCGACTTACCGCCGCGCGCAGGCGTCGGATCGCTACGCCGCGCGCTTCGCCAACGTCACCGATATGCGCGTCAACCGCAGCGCGTTCGTGATGACGCTCAAGCAGGCGGACGACGGCCTGTGCGCCATGCTCGACATCCCGATCGTCAAATCCGGCACCGAGAAAGACACCGTCCCCGTCGGCACGGGGCCTTACATGTTCCACACCGACGCCGACGGCACCTTCCTCGTGCGCAATGAAAGCTGGTGGGGCGGCACGGCTCCCATGGAGCGCATTGCCCTTGCCCCCGCAAAGGACGCGGACACCGCCGCCTACCTCTTCTCCGCGGAGAATGCGCACCTGCTGCCCGCGGATCTGCTCAGCGAGACGTCCGCCTCCGCGCTCGGCGGCGTGGATATCGCCGACGCATCCACCGCCACCATGCTCTTTCTCGGCTTCAACACGAGGAGGACCGTGCTCGGTCAGGCCGCCATGCGCCGCGCGATGAGCGCCGCGATCGACCGCGGCGCCGTTGTCGAAACCCTGCTCGCCGGGCACGCTGCCGCGGCGCAGTTCCCCATCCATCCCGACGCGGCGCTCTATCCCGCGGCGCTGGAAACGCCCTTTGAAAGCGGCGCATACGCCGCGGCGCTTTCGCCGGAGGCGGAGGAGCGCCTGATCGCCACGGTCGCCGGACAACTGGAGCTGTCGCTGCTGGTCAACGAGGAGAACAACTTCAAGGTCTCCGTTGCCGAGCACCTCGCCAAGCAGCTGACCGCGGCGAATATCACCATAAAGCCCGTCGTCCTGCCATGGCAGGACTATCTCGCAGCGCTGGAGCGCGGCGACTTCGACCTCTGGCTCGGCGAGGTGCGGCTGACGGCGGACTGGGACGTCGCCGCGCTCGTCGAAAAGGACGGCGCGCTCAACTACGGCAAATATAACGACGCGGCGCTGAGCAAGGCGCTCAAGGCGTTCCTCGCGTCCGAAAACGAGCGCACCGCGACGGCGTTCTATGAGCGCTTTGCGGAGGAGGCGCCTTTCCTGCCGCTGGTTTTCAAGTCCATCTCGATCCTCACCCCCGAGGGGCTGATCGGCGGCGTGTCGCCGACGCTGACCCGACCGCTGCGCGGTCTGGAAAGCTGGACGTTCCACTTCCCCGAAGCGTAAACCACCGTAAATTGAAACGGAGCAGGCTGCTTGCCCGCTCCGTTTTTGCATTCATATCCCCATATCAGTATTGCCGCACCACGGCGACGACCTTGCCCATGATGGTGCAGCCCGTCCCGTCGATGGGCTGGTATTCCGGGTTCGCCGGCAGCAGCCAGATGTGCCCGTCCCTGCGGTCGAAGGTCTTGACCGTCGCCTCGTCCTCCAGCAGCGCCACGACGATCTCGCCGTTGCGCGCCGTCTGCTGCTGGTGTACGACCACCAGATCCCCCGGCAGGATACCGACGCCGAGCATCGACTCCCCGCGCACGCGCAGCGCGAAGTACTCCCCGTCGCGCCCGCCGGTATCAAAGGTCAGGTAGTCCTCGATGCACTCCTGCGCGAGGATCGGGCTGCCCGCGGCGACGCTGCCGACGATCGGCACGCGCTTGGGCACAGGCTCCGGCGCCGCTTCCCTGCGCGGGCGCGGCGGTTCTTCCGCGCGCGGCTTTGCCTGCGCCGCCGCGCCGCGATCCGTCGGCACGATGGCGCGGCCCTTGAACGCGCCCTTTTCGATATAGCCCAGCTCCGCGAGGTTTTTCAGGTGAAAATGCACCGTCGAGGGAGATTTCAAACCCACCGCGTCGCCGATCTCGCGCACCGACGGCGCGTAACCGTTTTCACGGATGCTTTCGAGGATAAACTGGTAAATGCGCTGCTGCATCTCCGCGCGTTTGCTCATGGGATCATCCTCCTGTTGTCCTGTCTTGCGGACAGTATAACACAGCTTTTCTGAAAATGCAACATCTGTTTGATATAATCCGCCGGTTTTTTTCGTTTCCCACGCCGAACTTGTCCTTGACACTGGGGTCTTGAACGAGTAAACTATACTTTGGATTTTTAGGGGGCATAAGGGGAAGCTCCCTGTGGAACCCACCTTCCCATTTGGATAGATCACAATGAAAAAACAGGAGGATACCATGCCAGCCCCACAACCCACACCCACCATGTTCAGCCCGGTCAACATCCTGATCTGGCTGGTGTTGCTGGCCTTGGGAATCTTTCTCGGCTTCTGGATCCGAAAGCAACAGGAGATCAAATCCGGTAAGACCATCGAGGACGCCGAACAAAAGGCGCTGCAAATCGAAAACGACGCGCACAAGCGGGCGGAGAGCAAGGCAAAGGAAATGCTGCTCGAAGCCAAGGAAGAGATCATGCGTGTGCGCAACGAGGCCGAAAAAGAGAACAAGGAACGCCGCAGCGACCTGCAAAAGCAGGAACGCAGACTGCAACAGAAGGAAGAGAACATCGACAAGAAGACCGATGCTCTTGAGAAGAAAGAGGAAGCCCTGAACCAAAAGCATGCCGCGCTTGACAAGGAAAACGAGGAGATAAAGATCATCAAGCGCAGCCAGACCGAGATGCTTGAGCGCATCTCCGGCTTCACCGCCGAGGACGCCAAGCGCTATCTCATCGAACAGGTTGAAAGCGAGGTCACGCATGAGACCGCGCTGAAAATCAAGGAGCTGGAACAGCGCGCCCGCGACGAGGCGGACACCCGCGCCCGCGAGATCATCGCAACCGCCATCCAGCGCTGTGCCGCGGATCATGCCGCCGAGATCACCGTCAGTGTGGTTCCCCTGCCCAATGACGAGATGAAGGGCCGCATCATCGGCCGCGAGGGCCGCAACATCCGCACCATTGAAACCATGACCGGCGTCGACCTCATCATCGACGACACGCCGGAGGCGATCACGGTCTCCTGCTTCGAGCCCGTCCGCCGCGAGGTCGCGCGCATCGCGCTGGAAAAGCTGATCGCTGACGGGCGCATCCATCCCACCCATATCGAGGAAATGGTCGCGAAAGCCCGCCGCGAAGTCGACGCCGTCATCAAGTCCGAGGGCGAGCGCGCGGTGCTGGAAACCGGCGTGCGCGGCGTGAATCCGGAGCTGGTCAAGATGCTCGGTCGGCTCCACTACCGCACGAGCTACGGCCAGAACGTCCTCCAGCACTCCATCGAGGTCAGCCAGCTTTCCGGCATGATCGCCGCGGAGCTCGGCGCGGACGTCACCGCAGCCAAGCGCGCGGGTCTGCTGCACGACATCGGCAAGTCCGTCGACCACGAGATGGAGGGCACGCACGTCTCCCTCGGCGTGGAATTCATGCGCAAGTACCACGAGAAGGACGAGATCATCCACGCGGTGCACGCGCACCACAACGATGTCGAGCCGACGACGGTGCTGGATTTCATCGTGCAGGCCGCCGATGCGATCTCCGCCGGACGCCCCGGCGCGCGGCGCGAGAATCTGGAGAACTACATCAAGCGTCTGGAGCAGCTTGAGGAGATTACGGGCAGCTTCCCCGGCGTGGAGAAGAGCTACGCCATTCAGGCGGGCCGCGAGGTCCGCGTCATGATCAAGCCCGAGGTCGTCAGCGAGGACGAGATGATTATCCTCGCCCACGACATTGCCAAGCGCATTGAGGACGAGATGGAGTATCCCGGCCAGATCAAGGTCAACGTCATCCGCGAGGTCAAAGCGGTCGAGTACGCGAAGTAACATCATAAAAAGAGGCTTCCGAGCAATCGGAAGTCTCTTTTTGTTCCGCCGGCCCCGGCGGAGGTGAAGTTCCGCGCCTGCGGGCGCGGGCACGCTGTTTCCGCCGGCTCCGGCGGAGGGGGGGAGGTTTCCGCCTGCGGGCGGAGTGACTTTTTCGGCGGCGAAAAAGTCACCAAAAAGCCGCCAAAACCTACGGTTTTGGAATCTCTTTCCCGCCGTCGACGCCGATAGCCGCCGTCCGGCGCCCCATGTCGATACGGGTATTCCCTGTTTGCGCTGACGCGCTCATTCATCGAGGCACAAATGCGTGCGTCTGCACGGCGGCGCCTGCTTTATCACAAACCAGAAGACTTATCCCCCCCCGAGGCGCGCGGGGCGGCGACGCACAATATCGCACACGGAGAAACGCAGCGACAGCGGAAACAGGGAATACCCGTATCGACCGCGCTCGCGCCGAGCAGGCTTGCGCGGCACCTGCGGAGACACGACAGGCGGCTTTCTCTTTTGGGGAAGTCTGAAACCGTGTTTTCTCTTTCGCAAGAGAAAGAGAAAAGGCGGTTTCAGGAATCGCTGCCCGAGGCGCGCGGGGCGGCACGGCGACGCACAATATCGCGCACGGAGAAACGCAGCGACAGCGGAAACAGGGAATACCCGTATCGACATGGCGCGCCGAGCGGGTCACAGCGGCACCGATCGAGGCGCGGCAGGCTTTTCCTTTCTTTGGAAGTCTGAAAACGGTTCTTTCCTTTTCCCGAAAAGGAAAGAACTGGTTTCAGGAACGCCCCCCGCCGGGCTTACACCTCGATATACGCCGCAGCGGCGTATCCCACCATTCCGCCGTAGTGCGCCACATACCACCCCTGCCATTCGCCGTAGACCGTGACCGCCGCGCCGTCCGGCATCAGGCCGAGCACCGTGCCCTCCGCGTCAGGATAGTCCCGCAGACGCAGCGCCGAGCCGCCCGCGGCGACACGCCCGGTCTCCGGCGCCTGCGGCTCGATGAACGGCAGGCCGAACAGCTCGGTCAGGCCCCGCGCGAGCGCGCGCGCGATCTGCGGACGGCTCGACTCGATCCACAGCGCGTCGGCGTAGTTGTCGTGGTAGCCAATCTCAATGAGATTTGCCGGATAGCGCGTGCGGCTGACCTCGCCGAGCGAGGTGGTCGTGCGCGTGGTGACGCGGTCGGGCAGCGGATAGACCTCGCGCAGGCTTGCCGCGAAGAGCTCCGCCGCCTCCTGCCCGCGCGCGCTGCCCGGATAGTAGAACACGATGATCCCGCGGTTCTGCCCCTCGTTCCCCGCACCGGACGCGTTGGAGTGTAGCGCGAGGTAGAAGTCGAAGCCGCCGAGCTCGTTCGCCTGCCGGATCGAGCTGGCGGCGGTCATGTCCGGCGTGTTGCGCACCCATTGGATGCCGTTGGAGAGCAGATACGGCTCCAGCGCGTCGGCGAGCAGGTTCATGTTGTACTCCTCGCTGCCGCTGCCGGTGATGTAGGGGTTCCAGTCCTGCGTGGACGGGCTTAAATAGATCTTGGGCATGGGATGGCCTCCTCCATTTGATGTTATACCATCCTATGCCGCTGCGCGCAAAAAGGACGCCTCCGAATGGAAGCGCCCTTTTGGGACATAATTCGTTTTTGCGGGAGCCGGGCGTTACGCCGCAGCCTCCTTCTTCGCGCCGAGCTTTTGCAGCACGCAGATCACCGCGACGAGCGCGAGGCCGATCACGTCGGTCAGCACGCCGGGGATCATCATGCACAGGCCGCCCACGGCGAGAACCACACGGAACAGCGGGTTGATCGGCCGGAACAGGAAGCCGTTGAGAGCCGCCGCAACGCCAAAGATACCGAGCATCGAGGTGACAACGATCAGAACGACCTGTCCCGCCACCGCGGCGCCGCTGAGGCCCTCCGCAAACTCGAAGACCATGGCGGGGTTCATCGCCAGGATGTACGGCACAATAAATGCCGCGATGGCGATACGCGTGGCGTTGAACGCCGTCTTCATGGGCGGCGCCTTGGCAATGGCGGAGCCGGCGTAGGCGGCGAGCGCCACCGGCGGCGTGATATCCGCCACGATGCCGAAGTAGAACACGAAGAAGTGCGCGCACACCAGCGGCACGCCGATGCGCGGATCGATCAGGATCGGCGCGGTGGTCGCCGCCATGATGCAGTAGTTCGCGGTCGTCGGCACGCCCATGCCGAGGATGATGCAGCACAGCATCGTCAGGAACAGGGCGATGAACGCGCGGCCGCCGGAGATCTTGACGATGACGCGGATGAGCGTCGAGGCAAGGCCCGTGGACGTGATGCAGCCCGCGACGAGGCCCGCCATGGCGCAGGCGACGGCGACGGTGATGACGCCCTTGCCGCCCGCTTCGAGCGCGTCGATGATCTTCGTGAGGTTCAGCCGGTCGTCCTTGTTGATAAAGCCGACGGCGATGCAGATGAAGATCGCGAGCGTCGCGGCAAACTGCATCGTGTAGCGGTTCGTCGCGACAAGAATGACGAGGATGATCAGCGGCAGCAGCAGATAAAGCTTGGGCAGCAACTTGCTCATCTTGGGCAGATCCTCCTTGGGAATACCCTTGAGGTTGAGCTTGCGCGCCTCCAGATGCACCGCGATGTAGATACCGGCAAAGTACAGCACGGCGGGCAGGATCGCCTTGAGCGCGACGGTGCCGTAGGGCACGCCCATGTACTCCGCCATCAGGAACGCTGCGGCGCCCATGATCGGCGGCATGATCTGACCGCCGGTCGACGACGCGGCCTCGACCGCGCCGGCGAATTCGGGCTTGTAGCCGCACTTCTTCATCATCGGGATCGTCACCGAACCGGTGGTCACGGTGTTGCCGACGGACGAGCCGGACACCATGCCGCACAGCGCCGACGAAATGACCGCGACCTTCGCCGGGCCGCCCGCGCTGGAGCCGCAGAGGCTGTTGGCGAGGTCAATGAAGAACGCCGAGATGCCCGTGCGCTCCAGAAACGCGCCGAAGATGATGAACACGACGATGTACTTCGCGCAGACGTTGATCGGCGTGTTCATGACGCCGGTCGTCGTGTAGAACAGGTCATAGATGACCTTGCCGAAGCGGACGTTCACGAAGGTGTAGACCAGCAGCACGCCGACCACACAGAGGATCGGAATGCCGACGCAGCGGCGGCACAGCTCCATCAGCGCAAGGATGGAGAGGATCGCGATCACGATCATGACCGGATTCTTCGTCACGGTCGTCGCCATCTGGATGATCGACTTGGCGTTGGCGGCGAAATAGAAGAACGGCGCAGCGCCGAGGATCATGATGAGGATATCGTACCACGGGAGGTAGTTGGGCTTCTGCTCGCCCTTTTTGATGGGATAGTGCAGGTAGCCGAGGATCAGGATCATGCCGAGGAACATCGTCAGACGCACCTCAGGCAGCGCCGTGCTGAACAGCGTCACATAGATGCTGTAAAGCGAGAAGGCAACGGAGACCCAGCGCACGATCGTCTTGGGAAGCCCCTCCCAGACGCGGGTGTTGGACTCGTTGTCGTATTTCTTCATGATCGCCTCAACGTCGGCAGCCGTGCCGACGTCGACGTCGGGCGTCGCAGTTTCCGCGACCTCGCCCGCTGTCTTCTTTTCGAGATCGTTGGAACTCATAGGCTTTTCCCCCTCCTAATTCCGAATTGGTGCCTTTTTTGGAACGGCTGCGGCGGGGCAAGCCCGCCGCAGCCGAATTTCGCGTCAAACGGTGTAAAGCCTTTGTTCAGATCTTACTTGGTCGGAACGGTGATGCCCTTCTCGGTGAAGTACTTGGCAGCGCCGGGATGATACGGCACGGAGCCGTAGGACGCGGCGAAGTTGATGTCGAGCTCGGCGCCCTTGGCGTGCGCCGCGGTGATCTCGTCGACGTTGTTGAAGATGGTGGACACGAAGTTGTACACATCGTCGTCCGCCACGTCGTTGCGCGCGATGACGACCGCCGCGACGGCGACCGTGGTGGCATCCTCAGGCAGGCCGTAGGCGTCCTTGGAGATGACGTTCTTGCTGTAGTAGGGGGACTGCTTGATCAGGGAGTCGATGTGCGCATCGTCCAGACTGACCAGATAGACCTGACGGGTCGCGGCCAGAGAGGTGATGGCGGTGGTGGGAGCGCCCGCGACGACGAACGCCGCGTCGATCTTGCCGTCCTGCAGGGCCTCGACGCTGTCGCCGAAGGACTGGTAGGTCGGGTTGATGCCGGTGTCGGCGTCGATGCCGTAAGCACCGAGAACGTCGACCGCGTTGAAGTACACGCCCGAACCGGCGGCGCCGATGGAGACGTTCTTACCCGCGAGGTCGGCAACGCTCTTGATGTTGGGGTCGAGCGTGACGATCTGAACCTGCTCCATGTAGAGCGCGGCAACCGTGGAGAAGATGTCCACCTTGCCGGACTCCGCAAACAGACGCGTGCCCTCATAGCCGTAGGCCGCCACGTCGGACTGGACGAAGCCGAGCTGGGCGTCGCCCGCCTGCAGGGCCTCAATGTTCGCCTTGGAGCCGCCGGAGGTAATGGCGGTGACGCTGGTCTTGCTCTTGTCGCTGACCTTGCCGGCCAGCACGGTGCCGAAGCCGTAATAGGTGCCCTGATCGCCGCCGGTGGTGAAGGTCAGGTTGCCGCCCTTACCGCCGCAGGCGGCGAGAGCAAGTACCATGACCGACGCAAGGACAAGTGCTACAATCTTTTTCATTTCACAGTCTCCTTTTCAAAAAATCTACACAACCCCCATACGCTATGGGTAGACTTATTCTAGCCTTTTTGCGCATGTTATGCAAGTCTGTTTTCATAAATTCATTTTTATTGCCAAAAAATTTTTTAGTTTTTTGTGCGTTTTGTATATTTCGATAAAAATGCACGATACCATACGGTATCGTGCATTTTTATTCGCTATTCTCACTTTCGGGTCTTGCTGTCCACGTCCTCGCGCAGAAGCTTCGTAAATGCCTCCATGCTCATGGCGCCAAGGTCGCCGTCCGCGCGGTGGCGCGGGGAAACGGTCGCGTTTTCCATGTCGCGGTCGCCGACGACGAGCATATAGGGCACCTTTTCCAGCTGCGCCTCGCGGATCTTTTTGCCGATCTTCTCGTTGCGGTCGTCCACCTCGGTGCGGAAGCCCAGCTCGTTGAGCTCGTCGGCGAGCTTCGCGCAGTAATCGTTCGCGCGGTCGGTGACGGGCAGGAACTTCGCCTGCACCGGCGCGAGCCACGTCGGGAACGCGCCCATGGTCTCCTCAATGAGGTACGCCATAAAGCGGTCGAGGGAGCCGAGGATCGCGCGGTGGATGACGACGGGCGTTTTCTCCGCGCCGTCGGTGTCGATATACTTGAGGTCGAACTTCATCGGCAGGCAGAAGTCGAGCTGGCAGGTCGAGAGCGTGTACTCCGCGCCGACGGCGGGCACGACGTTGACGTCCAGCTTCGGACCGTAGAACGCCGCCTCGCCGATCTCCTCGGTGAACTTGAGGCCAAGCGCGACGAGCACCTCGCGCAGCGCGGTCTCGGCGGTGTTCCACATCTCGTCGTCCTGATGGTACTTCTCCTTGTCCGCGGGGTCGCGCAGGGAGAGCACGCAGCGGTAGTCCGTGATGCCGAAGTCCTTGTAGGTCTCGAAGATCAGGTCGCAGACCTTGGAGACCTCGTCCTTGATCTGCTCCGGCGTGCAGAAGAGGTGCGCGTCGTTCTGGCAGAAGTGGCGGCCGCGCTCGATGCCCTTGAGCGTGCCCGACGCCTCGTAGCGGAAGTCGTGCGCGATCTCGCCGATGCGGATGGGCAGATCGCGGTAGGAGTGGGGACGGTTGGCGTAAATGCGCATGTGGTGCGGGCAGTTCATCGGGCGCAGGACGTACATCTCGTCCTCGACCTCCATCGCCGGGAACATGTTCTGCTTGTAGTGGTCCCAGTGGCCGGAGGTCTTGTAGAGGTCGACCGTGCCGACGCAGGGCGTGAGCACGTGCTGATAGCCGAGCTTGAGCTCCTTGTCGCGGATGTAGTTCTCCAGCAGGCGCCAGACGGTGTAGCCCTTGGGCAGGAACATCGGCATACCGCGGCCCACCAGCTCGTCGGTCATGAAAAGCCCAAGCTCGCGGCCCAGTTTGCGGTGGTCGCGCGCCTTCGCCTCTTCGAGCTTTTGCAGGTACTCGTCGAGCTGCTCCTTCTTCGGGAACGCCACGCCGTAGATGCGCTGGAGGCTCTTGTTCTTCGCGTCGCCGCGCCAGTAGGAGGCGTTGCACGCGGTCAGCTTGAGGGCGTTGCCCTTGATGCGGCCGGTGGAGTCGATGTGCGGGCCCGCGCAGAGGTCGGTGAACTCGCCCTGCTTGTAGAAGCTGATGACGGCGTCCTCCGGCAGGTCGTTGATGAGCTCGACCTTGAACGGCTCCTCCTTCTCCTCCATGAACTTGACCGCCTCCGCGCGGGGCAGCTCAAAGCGCTCGAGCTTGAGCTTCTCCTTGCAGATCTTGCGCATCTCGTCCTCGATCTTGTCCATGATCTCGGGCGTGAAGGCAAAGGGCGAGTCCATGTCGTAATAGAAGCCCGTGTCGATGCTCGGCCCGATGGCAAGCTTGACCTCCGGGTACAGGCGCTTGACCGCCTGCGCCAGCACATGCGAGCAGGTGTGCCAGTAGGTCTTGCGGTATTCGGGGTTTTCCCAGCTGAATTCGAAGTTTTCTTCTGCCATGATGATATCTCCATTACTATAAGTAAAATTCAACTGCTAAAGAGTATCACCGCCGCAAGAGATTGTCAAGCGGAAAAAAGCGGCTCCTGAGAGCCGCTTTTTCGTTAAAATGTGCGCCAGCTTGTGTTCTCGCCGTCGAGCAGATAGCCGTCCGCATCGTGCACCATGCCGTTTTCCAGCATCCGCGCGTAGCGGTCGCCCGCCAGAGCCGCGCGATGGACCGCGGACGCGCTCGAATAGTCCACCGCCGTGCCGGCTGCGCCGGAGCGCTGCGCCGCGTCCGCGTCGTTCTTTGTGGTGCGCGCGCTGCGCTGAACGGTGCCGCTCTCCATGGTGTCGGTCGCGGTAATGCCGTCGTTCGCGGCGGCGCCGCCCCGCAGCTCCACGCTGCCCTCGGCGCCGCACGCGGCAAGCGAGAGCGCGAGCGCCGCCGTCGCCGCCGTAACTGCAAGGAATCTTTTCATCGTGAAATGCTCCTCACTCCGATTTGCGATACCCGACGATAGTATGCGCGGCCCACGGCGATTATTTCGTGCAAAAAACTGGCGGGAACGTCAGTTCCCGCCAGTTTTTGATCGTTACGAAGCGATTACTTCGCGGCCTTCGCGGCCTTGAACGCCTCGGTGAGCATCGGGGTGACCTTGAACAGGTCGCCGCAGATGCCGTAGTCCGCGATCTCGAAGATCGGCGCGTTCTCGTTCTTGTTCACCGCGATGATGCACTCGCTCTCGCTCATGCCGGCCTTGTGCTGGATGGAGCCGGAGATGCCCAGCGCGATGTAGACCTTCGGGTGGACGGTCTTGCCGGTCTGGCCGACCTGATGGTCCTGCGTCAGCCAGCCGCTGTCGATGGCGACACGGGAGCCGCCGACGACGCCGCCGAGCACCTCAGCCAGCTCCTCGGCCAGCTTGATGCCGCCCTCGACGTCCTTGCCGATGCCGCGGCCGACGGAGACGATGTAGTCCGCGCCGATCAGGTCGACGAGCTTCTTCGCCGCCTTGACGACCTCGACGACCTCGGTCGCGATGTCGCTCGCCTCGAGCTTGACGTCATACTTCGTGAGCTTCACGCCGTCCGCCTTCGCCTGGTCGAACGGGTTCTTCTTCATAACGCCGGGACGCACCGTCGCCATGGCGGGACGGAAGCGCGGGCAGACGATGGAAGCCATCAGGTTGCCGCCGAACGCCGGACGGGTCATCTTCAAGCCCTTGGAGACGTCGTGGTCGACCATGGCGCCGGTCTCGTTGTCCTTCAGCTTGATAACGCCCAGACCATTGATGCGCTCTTCGGGCAGGGTGGACGCCTTGCGCAGGAAGTCCTTGTAGTTCGGCATATCGACGTCGAGGTGCGTGCAGTCGGCGCAGAGGCCGGTGTGCAGACGCGCCGCGCAGCGCGGGCCGAGGTCGCGGCCGATGTTGGTCGCGGCGATCAGGAACACCTCGGGCTTGAGCTCGGAAACGGCGTCGCAGATGACCTTCGCATAGGCGTCGGTCGTGTAGGTCTTGAGCAGGGGATGATCGCAGACGATGACTTCATCCGCGCCGTAGCCGCCCAGTTCCTTGGCGATGCCCTCGATGTTGTCGCCCAGCAGCAGGCCGCAGAGCTTCACGCCCAGCTCGTCTGCGAGCTTGCGGCCCTCGGAGATCAGCTCGAAGCTGGTGGGCATCATCTTGCCCTCGCGCTGCTCGCAGAAAACCCAAACGTTCTTAAACTCCGCAATCTTGGAGCTGTCGAAATCCTTGTTGGCCAGTTCAACCTTCGTACGCATTGTTCTCGCTCCCCTTTCCTTAAATGATGTGTTTCTCGGCAAGAATACCGGCGAGCTGCTCGCAGGTCTTCATGTCGTTGCCCTCGAGCATCTTGCCCGGTTCCTTCTGCGGGGGCGTGAAGGAGGTGAGGATGTTCGTCGGCGAGCCGCTCAGGCCGATCGTGGACTTGTCGATCAGGGGATTGTCCTTGAGCGCGTTGTAGTCGAGCACGGTCATGGGCTTGGAATAAGCCTCGAAAATACCGGAAACGGACATGTAGCGCGGGGTGTTGAGCTCCTTGATGCAGGTGACCATGCAGGGAGTCTTCTCCTTGATCATCATGTAGCCGTCCTCCAGGACGCGCTTGACGGTCAGGGTGTCGCCGTCCTTATGGATCTCGGCGGCGTAGGTGATCTGCGGCAGATGCAGCTTTTCAGCGATCTGCGGGCCGACCTGCGCGGTGTCGCCGTCGATGGCCTGGCGGCCGCAGAAGATCAGGTCGTCGTCATCGATGCCGATGGTGTCGAGACCGGCGGCAATGATCTGGGAGGTGGCGTAAGTATCGGAACCGCCGAACTCGCGGCCGGAAATCAGATAGGACTCATCGCAGCCCATGGCCATCAGCTCGCGGAGCATGCCCTCTGCCGGGGGCGGGCCCATCGTGACGGCGACGACCTTGCAGCCGGTCTCGTCCTTGAGCTTGAGCGCGGCCTCGACGGCGTTCATGTCGTCGGGGTTGATGATGGTCTGCATGAGGGCACGGTTGAGGGTGCCGTCCGGATTCACGGCGAGTCTGCCGGAGGTATCGGGAACCTGCTTGACGCAAACAAGAATCTTCATCGTTTTTTCCCTCCCTATCTTAGTTCACACCGAGGTACTTGGCGATGACCATGCGCTGGACTTCGCTGGTGCCCTCGTAGATCTCCGTGATCTTCGCGTCGCGCATCATACGCTCGACGGGATACTCACGGGTGTAGCCGTAACCGCCGAACAGCTGCACGGCGCGGCGCGTGACATCGGACGCGGCCTCGGCGGCAAACAGCTTCGCCATGGAGGCGTCGCAGGAGTAATCCTCGTGGTTCTGCTTCTTCATCGCGGCGGCGTAGACCAGATACTGCGCGGCCTGCATCTTGCAATGCATGTCGGCAAGCTGGAACTGCGTGTTCTGGAACTGGGAGAGGCGGCGCTTGAACTGCACGCGCTCCTTCGTGTACTTAACGGCTTCCTCGATGGCGCCTTCGCCGAGGCCGAGCGCCTGAGAGGCGATGCCGATACGGCCGCCGTCGAGCGTCTTCATGGCGATCTTGAAGCCCTCGCCCTCCTTGCCGAGCAGGTTCTCCTTCGGGACGATGCAGTCCTCGAAGACGAGGTCGGTGGTGGAGGAGCCGCGGATACCCATCTTCTTCTCATGCTTGCCGCTGGAGAAGCCGGGGAAGCTGCGCTCGACAATGAACGCGCTGATGCCGTGGTTGCCCTTCTTCGGATCGGTCATCGCGAACACGACCAGCGTGTCGGCGACGGAGCCGTTGGTAATGAAGCACTTCGAGCCGTTGAGCACATAGTGGTCGCCGTCAAGCACCGCAATGGTCTGCTGGCCGGAGGCGTCCGTACCGGCGTTCGGCTCGGTCAGGCCGAAGGCGCCGATCTTCTTGCCGGAAAGCAGGTCCGGCAGATATTTCTTCTTCTGTTCCTCGGTGCCGTTCTCGAAGATCGGCGCGCAGCACAGAGAAGTATGGGCCGAAACGATGACCGCGGTGGTGCCGCAGACCTTCGCCAGCTCCTCAACGCACATGGCGTAGCTCAGGACGTCGCCGCCCGCGCCGCCATATTCCTTGGGGAAGTAAATGCCCATCATGCCGAGCTTGGCCATCTTCTCGACGGTCTCCATGGGGAAGCGCTCCTCCTCATCGATCTCCTCGGCTAAGGGCTTGACTTCGGTCTCCGCGAATTCGCGGTACATCTTTCGAGCCAGCTCATGCTCTTTGGACAGATGAAAATCCATACTCTTATGCTCCTTCACTGTAAATTTGGTTGGTTCGTCTTTTTTTTAACAAACCGGTTTCATGCATCTGTAATTATAATCACCGTCTTTGCGTTAAGCAAGGAAAACCTCTTCCAATTTTGGAATTCATTCTTTTTGACAAATTTTTTTCATGCGATTTGTGTCTTTTGCCCTTTTATGAAAGATTGCCGTCATATTGCTCCGCATCTCTTGGGGCTGACGCAGGCGGAGACACAAAATCTTGCGTTTTTTTGAAATTTTTTCAAATTATGTCTACCATTTTGCAAAAAAGTATGCTATGATACGAAATTGATAGAAAACTGCCGACGCAGAAAAGAAAAATGAAGAAGAGGTGTCGCCCTATGAAGTGCCCGTATTGCGGCAACAGCGAAAGCAAGGTCGTCGATTCCCGTCCCGCCGAGGAGGGCAGCAGCATCCGCCGCCGCCGTGAGTGTCTGAGCTGCGCCAAGCGGTTCACGACCTACGAGACGGTCGAGAGCCTGCCGATGATCGTGGTCAAGAAGGACGGGAGCCGCCAGAGCTTTGACCGCGAAAAGGTCACGGCGAGCATGATCCGCGCCTGCGAGAAGCGCCGCGTCTCCGTCGACGAGCTGGAAAAGCTCAGCGACGAGATCGAGCAGACGCTCCAGAACTCGCTGGAGCGCGAGATCACCAGCGACTATGTCGGCGAGCTGGTCATGAGCAAGCTCCGCCCCATCGACGAGGTCGCCTACGTGCGTTTCGCCTCGGTGCACCGCCACTTCCAGAACATCGACGACTTCATGCACGAGCTTAACAAGCTCAAGGACGAGAAGTGACGCTCCAGCGCACGCTCGACGACGTCCGCCGCGAATACGACCGGCTGGACGCGCTGTGCGGCGTGGACACCAGCGCGCTGGCGCTGCGCGTCTCGACCCGGGCGAAGAAGCGGCTGGGCAGCTGCAAATATGTGGGCAGCACCGTGGCGGGCGTCACGATCTCCGACTTCGTGATGCGCGCGCCGGACGACGTGTTTTACGATACGATCCGCCACGAGTACGCCCACGCGCTGGTCAAGCTGCGCCGCCCGCGTGAGCGGCACGGGCACGACGCGCTGTGGAAAGCGGCGTGCGTCGAGGTCGGCTGCGCACCGCAGCGCTGCTGTGACCCCGCTCTTGCCCCCGCCGGCGCCCCCGTGCGTGAAGAGCCGTACCGCTATCAACTGCGCTGCCTCGTCTGCGGCAAGGCGTGGCGGTACAAACGGCAGACGAAGGTGCTGCGCCTTGTCGCGCGCGGCGGCTCGCGCCGCTGCACCTGCCCGTACTGCAAGGGGCACCGCTTCACCGCGGAAAACCTTATATAAAGATACCGCGGCGGGTCGTACAACGGCCCGTCGCGGTCTTATAATACGTTTTTGAGCGTCAGCGCCTGCATCTCCGCCACAACGCGCAGCTGCGCGTCCAGCTGCGCGAGCGCGGCGCGGAACTCCACGCCCTCCCGCGCCGCCGCGTAGCTCTCCGCCTGCGCGAACAGCGCATCCGCCGCGTCCAGCTCATCGTGGGCGGTGACAAGGTGGTAGTACGGGTGTCGCGCCTCCCACGCCCCGCGCACCGCGGCGGCCGTCCGCGCCGCCGCGTCCCAGTCGCCGCGCGCCGACGCCTCCGCCGCCTTGGAGAGCGCGTCGCGCCACGGTTCTATATCCCGCCGCAGCGCCGCCGCGTTCCACAGCGACAGGGCGAGCAGCAGCGCCAGCAGCGCCGCCGGAATGGCAAAATACTTCACCGCGCGCCCTCCTTCCCCACGCACAGCACCTTTCCCGCGCCGTCGAGCGTCAGCAGCAGCACCTCATGGGCGTCGCGGAAGCCGTGGGCGCGCAGCGTTCGGCCCAGCCACGCCTCGTCGAGCCCCCGCGCGCGCAGTGTGCCGCGCAGCACGCGCCCGTCGTTGACAAGGATCGCGGGCAGCTGCACGTCGTCGCGGACACTCCTGCCCAGTTGGCGGGGCGTCGCGGGCGCGTCATCCGCGCGCAGCAGCACCGAAAGCCGCCCGTTGGTCTCCAGCACGGCGTATTTGACGGTTGCGAGGTCGGTCACGCCCTGCGCGCGCAGCTCCTCGATCAGCTCGTCGACGGTGAAGCGGTTGCGGCGCAGCGCGTCCTGCCGGATGACGCCGTCGTCGATGAGCACCGTCTCGCTGCCGCACACGAGCCGCCGGAAGCGGATGCTGCGCATGGATAAAAACGAGAGCAGCATCGAGAGCGACAGCAGCGTCACGATCGGCACCACGCCGTTCAAAAGCGGGATGCCGAAGTCCTGCATCGGCACGGCGGCAAGGTCGGAGACGAGCAGCATAAGCACCAGCTCGATCGGCTCCAGCTCCCCGATCTGGCGCTTCCCCAGCGCGCGGATGCCGACGATGAGGGTAATATATAATAGTATGGTGCGCAGAAAAGCAGTCGCCATGGCGCAGCCCCCCTTTTGTGGAAGTTTGCCCCATGGCGCACAAAACTATGCCGGATTTTGAAGAGCGCCCCGCAGTGGGGCGCCCCTGTGTCTTATTTCAGCTCCTGTACGGCGGGATAGAACTTCCCGTCGCCGACGGTCAGCGTGCCGTAGGTCGGGCGGTAGCCGCCGATGCTGCCGGGGTTGAGCATGACGACGCCGCGGCGGATGTCGACAAAGGGCCGGTGCGTGTGCCCGAACAGCACCGCGTCCGCGCCGCGCTCCAGCGCCGCGCGCAGCACCATGCCGAGGTCGCTCTTGACGCCCAGCGTGTGCCCGTGGCACAGCAGCACGCGCTTGTCGCCCAGCAGGATCAGCCGCTCGGCCGCCTCGCTGCGGCGATAGTCGCAGTTGCCCGGCACCTTCTCCATCGGCAGCTCCGGGAACCGCTCCGCGAGCAGCTCCGCGTCGCGCCAGCCGTCGCCGAGGTGCAGCAGCATCCGCGGGTGCACCAGCTCGATCGCGCGGCGCATATTGTCCACGTTGCCGTGGGAGTCGGATACAACCAAAATCGTCCACTCGTTCATAGCAAAGCCGTCACTCCGTATGTAAGGCCGGTGATGATGACGCCCGCGATCACGACGCCCACGAAGATGACGGGCACGGCGTTTTTCAGCCGCAGGTCGAGCAGCGCCGCGACCAGCGAGCCCGTCCACGCGCCGGTGCCCGGCAGGGGGATCGCGACGAACAGCAGCAGGCCCCATGCCTCGTAGCGCACAAGGTTCTTGTTCTCGATCTTGGCGTAGGTCCGCTCCTCCAGCCGGTCGATCATTCCGCCGAGCTTGGGGATATGGACGCGGATCCACTTGAAGATCTGCCGGATGAACAGGATCACGAACGGCACGGGGATCATGTTGCCCAGCACGCCCGCCAGCAGCGCCAGCGGAATGGGCAGTCCCATGGCGACGCCCGCCGGAACGCCGACGCGCAGCTCCGCCACCGGGATCATGGAGATAAGCATGGTGAGCAGGAATTCCCCCGCCGCCGTGGCATGGAGCCATTGTGACAACGCCTGAACCATGGGCAAGCAACCTCATTTTTTCGGTATTCGTCAAAATTCTCGAATATTATACAGCAATTGCGGCGAAAGCACAAGCCTTCGCCGCAATTGTTTTGGCATTTTCCGGATTCGGTTCAGCGGTTGTCCTGCTTCTGCTGGTTTTTGTTGTCCTGCTTCTGCTCGTTCTGGGTATTGTTCCGGTTCTGGTTGTTCTGATTGTTGTTCTGGTTGTTTTTCACGGTGCAAACCTCCTTTCCGGCGTTCTGCTCAAAGGGTAGTATGGCCGCGCGGAGGAAATTTATGCGGAAAATCTCACAAAAAGGCTTGACAAAGGAAAAACGCCGTGGTAACATACCCCCGCAAAACAAAGAAGGACGGCGCATCCGTTCTCACCCCCAGCGAAGCGAAGGGGTCAATCAGGAGCAGGGAAGCCCGCTTGCGGGCGTTCCGGCGCTGTTTGTTGCGGGTGCGGTTTGCGCATCCGCCTTTTGTTTGCTTAAATCCATTTTTGGGGGTGCTTCGGTATTAGCAGCAATGTGCATCAGCTCAACGAGGAGATTCGCGACAGCGAGGTGCGTCTCATCGGCGCCACGGGCGAGCAGCTCGGCATCATGTCCTCCTCGCAGGCGTTGGATATCGCCGAGGAGCAGGGTCTCGACCTCGTCAAGATCTCTCCGCAGGCCAATCCGCCCGTCTGTAAGCTCATGGATTACGGCAAATTCCGCTTCGAGCAGAGCAAGCGCGAAAAAGAGGCCCGTAAGAATCAGCATGTTGTCGAAATCAAAGAAGTGCGTATGTCGCCCGGCATCGACGTCGGCGACTTCAATACCAAGCTCAAAAATGCCCAGAAGTTCCTGACCGAGGGCAACCGCGTCAAGGTCTCCGTCCGCTTCCGCGGCCGCGAGATGGCGCACACCGAGATCGGCCGCGATCTGCTGCTCCGCTTTGCCGAGCAGGCGGGCGAGGTCGCCAATCTGGAAAAGGAACCGAAAATGGAAGGACGGAGCATGTCCATCTTCCTCTCCCCGAAGACTGGGAAATAACTAGCGAGAAAAACTATGTAAAGGAGTTAACCACCATGCCCAAGCTGAAAAGCCACAGCGGCGCGAAGAAGCGCTTCAACAAGACCAAGACCGGCAAGATCAAGGTCGCCAAGGCGTTCAAGAGCCACATCCTCACGAAGAAGCCCACCAAGCGTACCCGCAAGCTGCGTCACGGCGGCTATGCCGACGTCACGAAGCAGAAGACCATCGAAAAGATGATCCCCTACAAATAATTAACTGTACGCTGAAAGGAGCTTAATGATATGGCACGTGTAAAAGGCGCGATGATGACGCGCAAGAGAAGAAACAAGACCCTCAAGCTTGCCAAGGGTTACTGGGGCAACAAGTCCCGCCACTATAAGATGGCCAACGAGCAGGTCATGAAGTCCCTGACCTACGCCTATGTCGGCCGCCGCCTCAAGAAGCGCGATTTCCGCTCCCTGTGGATCACCCGCATCAGCGCGGCGTGCAAGGCGAACGGCATGAACTACTCCACGTTCATGCACGGTCTCAAGAAGGCGAACGTCACCATCAACCGCAAGATGCTCAGCGAGATGGCGGTCAACGATTCCGCCGCTTTCGCCAAGCTGGTCGAGGTTGCGCAGAAGGCGTAACATATGTTTTACAAAAGGTCTTTGCCGTTTTGGGCAAAGGCCTTTTTGTTTTGCCGCCGTGCCTCGGCGGAGGGGGATGTTCCGCGCCTGCGGGCGCGGGGGCGCGGATTTCCGCCAACCCGGCGGAGGGGGTGTTCCGCGCCTGCGGGCGCGGGTTACTTTTCCCGCGAAGGAAAAGTAACCAAAAGTTCGCCAAAACCTGCGGTTTTGGAATCCCTTCCCCACTGTCGACGCCGATGGCCGCCGTCCGGCGCGCCGTGTCGATACGTGTCGTGTCTCCTCTCACCGTTGCGCCAGCCGCTTCTCGCTTCCCTCCGGTCGCGACAAGCGGGGCGCTGCTTCGAAATTCGCTCGCTTTTTCCGCCGCAGGCGGCGCTTCGCTCATTTCCGCCGACGCGCTCGTTCATCGATGCGCGGCTGCGTGCGTCTATCCAGCGGCGCCTAGCTGGGCTATAGCGGAGAGGAAATTGGCGCGCACGATTCTGCGGCGTCCATCCGCCAAGGGCGCAGAGCAAAGCGATTACGCATTTCGCATCGGCTTGTGGTTTCTATCCCTCCGAGGCACGCGGCGCGGCGATGCACAGCGTCGCGCAAGGCACAGCGCAGCGGCAGCGGAAACAGGGAATACATGTATCGACGACAATCGCGCCGAGCGGTCACAGCGGCACCACCGGATAACGCAGCAGGCTTTTCCTTTCTTTGGAAGTCTGAAAACGGTTCTTTCCTTTTCACGAAAAGGAAAGAACTGGTTTCAGAAACCGCCCCCTTACCCCAGCTGCTGTCCGGGCGGTTCGCGGAACTCCACGAACTTCACCGAGAAGAGGTCCGCCGTGATGTGGCTGTCCCAGAGCGGCTGATAGACGACGATGTAGTCCGTGCCGACCTCGTAGAGCTCGCCCTCGACGGTGATGAGGTTCTGCGTGCCCATGAGGAAACGCACGAGCACGCTGCGCCCGACGTTGCGCGCCAGCAGCGCGCGCCAGGAGTTGCGCGCCGCCTCGTCCGCGCTCAGCGGTTCGGTGAAGCTGTCCTGCGGCATGCTGTTCATGCCTTCCTCCTCACTGGGCGTCCACTCGTGCCCCGGCCCGTACGCCGGATTGTCGTACGGTGCCGCGGCGGGCGCGGCCGAGGGGAGCTGCGCGACGGCGCTCGCCGTGCCTCCGCCGTTCCACGCGCTGCCGTAGGGTGTGATCTGCCCCGTCGCGCCGCCGCTCGCTGCGTTTCCGTAGTACGGCTCGATCTCGCTCTCCATGCCGGTCGCGCGGTCGGCGCGCTTGTTCGCTTCCCGCATCGCGTCGCAGCTGCCGTTTCCGTGAAAGTGATTGTGGTGCGCCGGAACGCACGATTTCCTGTCAGTCATATGGACCCTCCCTGAAATTAAGTATCATAATACGCCGCCGTGGGCGTATAGAAGCAATGGTCGCCGATGCGTGCCCGGAATGTGCCGACCTGCGTGGGGAAATACGGGCGGCAATCGGGCGAATAAGGGTTGAAAAACCAGAGCGCGTCGCCCACCTCGGGGATGCGGTTGCCCGCGATCGCCCAGTCGGCGATGTTGTAGTGCACCTCGGTGGGGCGCATGTTGTAAATGTTCTGGGGGTTGTAGACGCCGCGCACCATGTCGCTGGCACAGACGAACTGTCCGGGCTGCAAAATGATGTTCCGGATGCTCCTCTGGCCCACGCGGGCATACTCGCCGCCCGGCGCCTCCACACGGTTCATCACGACGCCCGCCACGGCCTTCATCCCGCTGTCGCCCTCGCCGCCCGCCTCGCACTCGATCAGCCGCGCCAGCAGCTCCCGGTCGGAAAAGGCCATCGTCTCACCTCCTCTCCCCTCTCTGTCACCATCGTATGGCGGCGGCGCGAAACGTGTGCGCGGCCGCGCGCAAAATCATAGTGGTATTTTTCGTTTGGATATGATACAATGTAGTTGTAAAAATTTGCGCAAGAAAGGGGCACGCTTACCATGAGCCTGCTTCACTCGCTTCTGCTCGGCATTATTCAGGGCGTGACAGAGTTCCTGCCCATCTCCAGCTCCGGCCATCTCGCCATCGCGGAACATGTGCTCGGCATGTCCGGCGCGTCGGACATCCCGGAGTTTTTCGACGTGCTGCTGCACCTCGGCACGCTCTTCGCCGTGTTCGTCGCCTACTGGGCGGAAATCAAGGAGATCATCCTCGAATTCTTCCGCGGCGTCGGCGACCTTGCCCACGGCACCACGCCGCAGAAGGTGCCGCCCGCGCGGCGGATGATCCTGCTCATCATCGTCGGCACGCTGCCGCTGTTTCTGGTCCTGCCCGTCAAGGACAAGATCGAGGGACTTTCGGAGAATATGATCTTCATCGGCGCGGCGCTGCTGTTCACGGGCATGATGCTCTGGCTGTGCGACCGCGTGAGCACCGGACGCAAGACCGAGAAGAACGCGCGGCTGTCCGACGCGCTCATCGTCGGCCTCGCGCAGGCGCTCGCCACCTGCCCCGGCGTCTCCCGCTCCGGCATGACGATCACGGGCGGCTGCTTTATGAGCTTCGAGCGCAGCTTCGCTGTGCGCTTCTCGTTCCTGCTGTCGATCCCCGCGATCCTCGGTGCGAACATCCTCTCGCTCAAGGACGCGATCGAGGCGGGCGTTGCGTGGGGCGACGTACCCGTGTACCTCGCGGGCGTCGTCACGGCGGCGATCGTGGGCTACGGCTGCATCCGCCTGCTGCGCTACATCGCCGACCGGGGACGCTTCGGTGTCTTCGCCTACTACTGCTGGGCGGTCGGTATTCTCGTGTTGATCTTTACCATTGTCGGATAAGGAGTAATACGCTCACATGGCTACATCGCAAAAGAAAACAACCAAAAAGGCTCCAGCGAAACGCACGGCGCAGCGCGGCGGCTCCGGCGGCAGGCGCAAGGCGCCGCCGAAGAAGCAGCCCGTCCGCCGCGAGGTCGGCGGCGCGCTGTGCCTGCTTGCGGCGCTGTTCGTGCTCGTGGGCTACTTCCAGCGCGGCGCCTGGCTCATCGACAAGCTGCGCGAGCTGTGCTGCGGCCTGGCGGGCTTCGGCTGGTATCTCGCGGTGCCCGCGCTGCTGCTCGCGGCGTGGATCCTTATCATGCACCGCGGGCGCCGCGTCGGCTGGCCTCTCGTGTGCGCGCTGCTGCTGCCCGGTCTGCTCGGCGCCATCGCCTACCTCGCGGTGACGGAGACGATGCCCGGCTCCGAGGGGCTGCTCAAGGCGCTCTGGGCGGACGGTATCGCCGGCGCGATGGGCGGCGCGTTCTCCGGCGCGCTGGCGGTCGGCTTCCACGCCGTGCTCGGCAAGGTCGCGGCGATGATCGTCTTCGTCGTCGCCTTTGTCGGCTGCCTGATGGTGGCGCTGCGGCTCACGCCCGCCGCCATCATCGACGCGGTGAAGAGCCACGAGTTCGTCCCCTACGACGAGCCAGAGGATGAGCCGGAGCGGCAGCCGAACGTGCCCGCCCGCCCCGCGCGCTTCACCCGTCCCCGTCCGAGCATCGACATCCCGCTCGACGACGCGCCCGCGCAGCCGCAGAGCGTTTCGACGGAGCTGCCCAAGCCGCCCAAAACGAGCTTTTTCGCCAAAAAGCCGGATCGCATCCGCACGCCGGACGAGCTGCTGACGCAGGAGATCGAGGCGCAGAGCGCGCCGCCCGCCGCGAAAAAGCCCGAGCCGAAAATCGTCATTACCGCCGCGCCGCCCGCTTCGGAGGAACCGTTGCAGCCCACCGTCGTGGCGGCTCCGCCGGCTCCCGCGGAGCCCAAGCCGGTTCCCGTCGAACCAAAACCTGCCCCTGTCGAGCCAAAGCACACCGCGCCGCAGTCTGTCGTGACGCAGCCCGCCCCCGCGCCGAAGCTCGACCCGATCACGCCGCCCCCGCCCGCCGAACCGAAGTCGGACAAGCTCGACCGAGGCGCGGTGCAGCAGGCCGCCGCCGAGGTGACGGCGGAGATCGAGGCGTCGGGCGCCGGCGCGGCGGAATACCGCTACCCGTCCCTCACGCTGCTCACCGAGGGCGCGCCCGGCAATGCCGAGGCCGCGGGCGCGGAGCTGCGCAACAACTCCCGCCGCCTCGCCGAAACGCTCAAGAGCTTCGGCGTCGAGGCGTCCGCGGGCGACGTTGTGCGCGGCCCCTCCGTCACGCGCTACGAGTTCATGCTCGAACAGGGCGTCAAGCTCTCGAAAATCACGAATTTGCAGGACGACATCGCCCTCGCGCTCGGCGCGACGGGCGTGCGCATCGCGCCGATCCCGGACAAGATCTCCGTGGTGGGCATCGAGGTGCCGAACAAGCACGTCACGCCCGTCCACATCCGCGACGTGCTCGGCTCGACCACGTTCACGAGCCACAAGTCCGGCGTCTGCTTCGCCGTCGGCAAGGACATCAACGGCAATCCCATCGTCGGCGACATCGCGAAGTTCCCCCACGTGCTGATCGCGGGCACCACGGGCTCCGGCAAATCCGTGTGCACGAACTCGCTGATCGTCTCCATGCTCTACAAGTCCACGCCGGAGGACGTGCGCTTCATCATGGTCGATCCCAAGATGGTCGAGCTCGCGCCCTACAACGGCATCCCGCACCTGCTCATCCCCGTCGTCACCGACCCCAAGAAGGCGGCGGGCGCGCTGCAATGGGCGGTCTATGAGATGATGAAGCGCTACCAGATCTTCTCAAACCACGGCGTCAAGGAGCTCTCCGCCTACAACGAGCTGGCGGCGCGGGACCCGGAGCTGGTCAAATATCCGAAGGTCGTGGTCGTGATCGACGAGCTCGCCGACCTGATGCTCGTCGCGGCGAAGGAGGTCGAGGAATCGATCTGCCGCGTCGCCCAGATGGGCCGCGCGGCGGGCATGCACCTCGTCATCGCCACGCAGCGGCCGAGCGCCGACGTCATCACGGGCCTCATGAAGGCGAACATTCCCAGCCGCATTGCCTTCGCCGTGGCGTCCTCGCTCGAATCGCGCATCATTCTCGACAACACCGGCGCGGAAAAGCTGGTGGGCAAGGGCGACATGCTCTACGCCCCGCTCGGCGAGGGCAAGCCCCGCCGCGTGCAGGGCTGCTTCATCTCCGCCGAGGAGATCGACCGCGTGGTCGGTTTCATCAAGGAGAACAGCGAGGCGAGCTACGACAAAAACGTCATCGACCAGATCGAGCAGAACGTCGCGGAGAAGGAGCGCGGCTCCGGCAAGAACGCCGCGCCCGCCGACGACGTGCCCGCCGACGACGCCGACGAGATGCTGTGCGCCGCCATCGAGGTGGTGCTGGAGACCGGACAGGCGTCGACCTCGATGCTCCAGCGGCGGCTCAAGCTCGGCTACTCCCGCGCCGCGCGCATTGTCGACCAGATGGAGGAGCGCGGCATCGTGGGACCGTTCGAGGGCTCGAAACCGCGCCAGCTGCTCATCACGCGCGAGCAGTGGGAGGAGCTGAAGATGAAGGGCCAGTCCATGCCGGAAGCCGCTCCCGCCGCCGCTCCCGTTGCGCCTGTTGCGCCCGTTGCGCCCGCGGAGCCTCCGGAGGACGGCGAATGAGCGGAGCCTCGACGGACGCCGTCACGCTCCGCCCCATGACCCGCGCGCTGTGCCACGAGCTGTTCCGCGGCTGGGAGAACGATCCCGCCATCTATGCCGATCCCGCCGAATGCCGGCCGTATCGCTACGACGAATCGGCGGTCGACCGCTATTTCGACGCGAAGCAGGAGCCCTCGCGCGTCCTGCTTGCCGTCATGCTCCGCGGCCGCGTCATCGGCGAGGTGCAGCTCAAGCGCATCGACCGTGCGCGCGGAGAATGCACGCTGAGCATCCACCTGCAAAACGACGCGGTCAAGGGCAGGGGCTGCGGCATGCTGGCAGAGCGTCTGGCGCTGCGCCATGCCTTCGACGTCCTCGGCATGAATGCCGTCAACGCGGACACCGTCAGCTCAAATATGCGCAGCCGGCACATACTGGAAAAGCTCGGCTTCCGCTTTCTGCGGGAAGAGGACGGCTTCCGCTACTATCGCATCGAGAGGGGTGACGCGACTTGAAGATCATGGCCATCGACTACGGCGACGCGCACACCGGCGTCGCCGTCTCCGACCGGACGGGGACGCTGTGCGGCTTCTCCACGGTCGTCACCGCCTACACGAGCGAAAAGGTGCTCGCGCAGCTTAAGCCGCTGATCGCGGAGCACGAGGTCACGGAACTGGTGCTCGGGCACCCGGTCAACATGGACGGGACGCGCGGCCCGCGTGCCGAGAAGGCGGAGGCGTTCGCCGAGCAGCTCCGAGAAGCGACGGGGCTGCCCGTCACGCTCTGGGACGAGCGGCGTACCACCGTCGACGCGCACAACATCCTCGCGAACAACGGCAAGCGCGCGAAGGAGCGCAAAAAGACCGTGGACGCGGTCGCCGCCTCCCTGATGCTGGAGGGCTATCTCACGTTCAAAAAGAGGAACCTGTGAAAACAGCGGAACGGCTAAACGCCGTTCCGCTGTTTTCATATCATGTTTTCAGCGCGCCAGAAGCTCCAAAAACGCTTCCTCGTTCTCGCGTGCCTTCTCCCGCAGCGCGTCAGCCGCGCGCGTCAGCCGCTCGACATACGCCGCGCGGTCGTCCAGCACCTCGCGCAGCGTGCGCAGCGCCGCGTCCGCGTCGAAATCCGCCAGCGTTCCCGCCAGCGGCATCCCCAGCGCGTGGGCGCATGCGCTGACCTTCGGGTCGTACACCACGCCCAGCACCGGCACGTGCGCGCAGGCGGCGAAGATCATGCTGTGCAGCCGCGTGCTCACTACCGCGTCCATGCACGCGAGCATGTCCGCCATGGCGGCGGGATCGTATGGCGCGGAGAGCTCGTACGCCTGCGCGTGCATCTGTGCGCGCACCGCCGCGCTCGCCGTCGTGTCCGCCGGCTGCTGCATGTCGATGAACGCCACCGCCGCCGTCTCGCTCACCGCGTCGCAGAACGCAGCAAATGCGGCGGCGTTCGTCTCCATTCCCGCCGCGAAGCGCACGGACACGCCGACGACGCTCTTGTCCGCCGGGATTCCCAGCGCGCGGAGCCGTTCGCGGCCGCGCGTGCTGTCGCCGCCCGGCATCGTGTACACGGGGTCGGCGGTGACGCGGATGTGCTCGTTCTTCACGCCCATCTCGCGCAGCGCGTCCAGCGACTCCGCGTCGCGCAGCGTGATGACGTCCGCCATCTCGCACACGTCGCGCACGCGCTCGCGGTTGCGCGCGCCGTCCACAGGCCCGACGCCGTTCGCGTAAAACATCACGGGCTTGCCGAAGCGCTTCGCGAGGCGGATCAGTGTCGTGTAGTACAGCAGCGAGCGCGTGGACGTCCGGTCCTGCAGCAGGCTGCCGCCGCCGCTGACAAAGCAGCTCGCGTTTTTGATCGCGCGGCGCACCGCCAGCGGCGCGAAGCGGTTGACCGCCTCCACGCCGCACTTCTCGCGCGTCTCCGCCGGATGGCGGGAGAGCGCCACCAGCTTCGCCCCCGGCGCCGCCTCGCCGATGCGCTCGCGCAGGGAGAGCAAAATCGCGTCGTCGCCCAGATTGCGGAACCCGTAATAGCCGGAGAGCACGATGCGCGTGTGCTCGGCAAGCACAGCGCGGTAGACCGACTCGCAGTCCGCCGCCATGCGCGAGACCGAGTAGTGCTCGCGCACGACGCTTCTCCCGTAGCGCCCCAGCGCGGCGCGCTCGTCGCCGCTAAGTTTACATAATGTTCTTATCAAGTCACCGTACAGCAGCTCCTCGGTCGGCATCTCGCAGCCGCGGCAGCAAAAGTTGCTCTCCTGCGCGACGGCGAGCTTTTCCTCGCCGAACAGACCCAGATAGCCCTGCTCACCCGCGATGATCGCGCTCTTTTCCGCCGCCATCGCCTCCAGCGCCGCGCGGCTGACGCCGACGAACACGTCGCCCGCGGCGACGATCTCATTGATGTCCGTGCGCGCGCCGGTCATCACGACGAAGTCCTCGCCCGCGGCGGCATTGACCGCCTCCGCCTGCGCGCGCAGCTCGTCGAACACGTCGCCGCCGCCCGCGATCAGCAGCCGCACGCCCGGGATCTCCGAGCGCAGCCGCGGCGCGATGGCGAGCAGCTGGCGCGTGACCATCGTGCAGCTCGCGTCCATGCGGCTGACGTGGACGACCACCGGCCCCGCCGCACCGTCGAGGCACTCGCGCCGGATACGCTCCGGCGAGACGTCCGGGGAGAACTTGTCCGTGTCGATGCCGTTGATCGTCAGCGTGATATGCTCCTCCGGGATGCCGTAATTCTCCTCCAGATAGGCGCGGATGTCCTCGCTGACCGCCACCGTGCGCTCGCCCCAGTTGGCGATGCGCTTGAGAATTGGGTTTACATAAAATACGCCATGTGCCGTGGTGACAAAGGGGAAGCCCATCTCGCGGTGCAAAATGCCGCACAGAAAGCCCGGGATGCGGGCATGGGCGTGGACGACGTCGGGCTTCTCCTCGCGGATGACGCGGCGCAGGATGCCCAGCGAGCGCAGCATCAGCGGGATGCTGCGCCGGTGCAAGGGCGCGCGGTGGCAGCGGACGCCCGCCTCCGTCAGCTCGCGCTCGTACACGCCGCCGTTGGAGACGACCGCCACGTCCCAGCCGTCGCGGCGCAGCTGGCGCACAAGCTCGACGACGTGGGTCTCCGCGCCGCCGATCTCCAGCCCCATCAGCACCATCAGGATCTTCTTGCTCATGACGCCTTTTCGATGCTCTCGATGGAGCTGAACGTGACGATGCGATAGACGTACTGCGACTCCACGACGATGTTCGCGCCGGTCTTGAGCTCCGTCACGCCGCCGAGGTAGTAGCCGTCCGCCTTGGTGACGAACTTGCCGCGCAGCTGCACGAGGATCGCGCAGCGCTCCGGCTTCACGGCGTAGACGCCCTTGCCGTCGGGACCGACGTGCGACTCGCCGTATGGCTCCGTCGTCACCGCCTCCACCACGCCGAGGAAGCCCCCGGTCTTCGCCTCATAGAAGCGGTCGCCAACGTGGATGTTCTCGACGTAAAAGTCGCGCGCGTCGTCGAAGCGCAGCGTGTAGAGCGCCTCGCCGTCGCCGGTGCCGGTCTCCGTGTTCTCGGCGACCGCCGCGCCCATCGTGTCCACGTCGACGACGTAGCCCACCTTGGCGAAGCCGCGCCCCTTGACGGCGACCTCCGTGCCCAGCTTGATCGGCACGGAGCCGAACACGATGTCGCGCCCCGTGGAGTAGCAGTCGCCCTCGATGGTCATATACAGGTCGACGCTCTCCTGATATTCGTACTTCACCCACGCGCCGACCGCCTCGGAATACCCGATCTCGACGTGCGGCACGGCATAGAAATCCGCCAGCTTGCCGATGTATGCCCCATCGGTGGAGCGGAACACGTCGACGCCCTTCTCCAGCGCGTCCGCCATGCCCTGCGGCGCCTTGGTGAGCTCCACCGTACAGCGCATCTTCACGGTCTCGCGGCCGACGTCCGCGCCCGCGGCGCGGTTGCGCAGGGCGAGCACGCCCACGGCGACCGCCGCGGCGAGCGCGAGGATCAGCAGATCGAACACATTGAAGCGCAGGCGCTTCCTCTGATTATTTTCCATGTCCCGTTTCCTCCATTGCTTTGAGATAGACCCGCTCCACGTTCCGGGCGAAGATCTCGCCGGTGAAGCGCTCGTTGAAAATCTCGACGGCGCGTTTTTGCATCCGTGCCAGCGTCTCTGGCTCGTCCATCAGCCGCGCGACCGCCGCCTTGAGCCCCGCGCTCGACCGGTTTGGGAACAGGAGGCCGTTCTCCCCGTCGTCCACCAGCCACGGGTTGCCGCCGTAGTCGGACACGACCGCGGGCACGCCCATGCTCATGCCCTCCAAAATCGAGAGGCTGGACGTCTCCGTGCCGTAGGAGGCGTTGAGCTGCACGTCCAGCACGCTCAAAAACGGCGCGACGTCCGAGCAGAAGCCGAGGAACCGCACCTCATTTTCAAGGCCCCGGCGCGCGACCTCGCCGCGCAGCTCGTCCTCGTAGCCGCCCTTGCCCGCGATCAGCACCTTGAACCGGCGGCCCTCCGCCTTGAGCATTTCCGCCGCCTCGACGATGTGCAGATGCCCCTTGTACGGCTCGATGCGCGCGAGGATGCCGAGCACGAAGTCGCCGTCCTCAACGCCCCATTCCTTCCGCACGGCGGCGCAGGTCTCCGCGCCGCAGCGCTCCACCGGCGCGACGCCGTTCATCATCACCGTGATCTTTTTCGCGGAGATGCCCGCGTCCGTCAGGTTTTCCGCCGCGGCGGGGCTGACCGCGATGATGTGGTCGGCGTAGTGCTCGTTGACGAGCTTATTGACCCAGCGTCCGGGCGGATAGCGCAGCTTCGCCGGAACGGGGAACGCGCTGTGGCGCGTGTAGATCACGACCGCGCCGCACTGCCGCGCGGCGATGCGTCCGGAGAGCGAGCCGTGGGTGTGCACGATGTCCGGCTTCGTGCCATGAATCAACGCCTTGAGCATTCGGACGTCGTCCGCGTGGTACGAGCGCTCGGCGAGACCGTCGACCTCGTACACCTTGCCGCCCAGCTCGCGCAGCGGCTCCGCCAGCAGGCTGCCGCGCGGCACCGCGATCAGCGTCTCGAACCGCTCCGCGTCCGCGTAGCGCAGGTAGTTGAGCAGCACGCGGCCCGCGCCGCCGATGTTGCTGTCGCTGATGATGTTGAGTACCCGTATCACAGCCTCAGCCCTCCCTCCGGCAGCTCGCCGCGCCGCGCGCTCAGGGCGCCGAGCCCCAGATACGCCCAGAACAGGAGCATCACGCGGTAGTTGTAGAACGAATAGTCGGTCATCGCCTGCACCAGAAAGCCCAGCACACCCGACAGAAAGCCGATTTGCAGCAGGCGCGATGCGCCGTCCGTCTCCCGCCGCAGCGCTCCGCAGAGCATTCGGAAATAGCGCAGCAGCACCCACAGGAACACGATCAGCGCCGCGATGCCCGCGTCGCACACGATCTGCAAAAACAGGTTGTGCGAGTGCGGCGCGATGATCGCCTCGTAGCTGTAGAACGGGTAGATGCGGTTGAACGCCGCCTCGCCCGGGCCGATGCCGGTTAGCCAGTAGCCGTCACGTAGCATCTTGATCGTGCCGAGCCAGATGTTGACGCGGTAGGAGGTCGACTGGTCGGCGAGGTTGCCGATGCTCGTGAAGCGCGAGACCACCGTATCCGGCAGCACGGCGAACAGTCCGAGGAGCGCGAAAGGCACGAGCACCACCAGCCGCGGCTGCCAGAGAAGGAAGAACGCCGCGCCGGCGAACAGCAGTCCCAGCCACGCGCCGCGGGAGTAGGTCAGGATCATGCACAGGCACATCGCGCCGCAGCAGGCGAGGTAATAGAGCCTGCGCCACGTCCCCTTTGCCGAGAGCAGCTTCGCGCCGCCCAGCGCGATCATCAGGATGAGGTACTGGCCCAGCATGTTCGGGTTTTGCAGCGTCCCGCTCACGCGGAAGCGGATCGAGGAGAACATGTCCTCGTCCACCCACGCCGCCGACTGGTAGCCCCACTTGAAAATGTACTGCAAAATGCCGTAGCAGGAGACCGCCGCGCCCGCCGTGACCATCAGCGCGGTGAGCAGGTCAAGCTGCTCGCGCGTGTCCGCAGAATGGAAAAGCGCGAGCGAGAAGAAGATGAACGCGATGGTCAAAACGCCGATCAGCAGGCTCTCGCGCACGCTCACGGACGTCAGCGTGCCCACGAGATAGCACGCGGCGTAGAGCGCCACTGGCACGCCCAGCGGCAGATGCAGCAGCGTCCGCTCCCGCTCGTGCAGCAGCCGCAGCAGCACCGAGGCGCAGCCCGCGAGCGCCAGCCCCAGCACCGCCATCGTCGGCAGCAGCGGGGCGAGGACCGCGGCCAGCGCACACCAGACAAAGCTGTGCAGGAAAATGCTGCCCTCGAACACGCGATGAATGCGCAGCCGCTCGTACACGCCGCACAGCGCAGCGCGCACGCGTCCCGGCGCGGCGCGCCCCTCCGGATAGCGCGGCGTGCAGAACGTGCCGATGAAAAGGCTCTCGTTCCACAGCCGCCCCACGGCGCGGCACAGCTTGTCAAATCCGCGTCCCAGCGCCGAGCGCGACAACGCGTTCCATATCCTCACGAGGACGCTCCACAGCGTCCCCAGAATCAGGCTCTCCTGAATCAAGTCGATCTCCCCCTTTTGCGCAAAAGCGCTTTGATCTGCGCCACCGTGCTCACCTGAATGAGCCACGCCAGCAGCAGATAGACCGCGACGCCCAGCACCGTCGGCGCGCCGACGGTCAGCACGCGCTGCGCGACGCCGTCGCCGTTCAGATGCGCCGCCAGCTTATCCTGCGCCAGCCACACGGCGGCGCCCATCAGCGCCGCGCAGACGAGCATCTTGGCAAAGTCGACCGCCGCCGCGCGGCTCAGCACGCCGCGATAGCGCCGCGCCGCGGCGAAAAACAGCACCAGCGCCGGCAGCGCCAGACTCACCGCCGAGGCGAGCGCCAGCCCGCGCAGGCCGAGCAGCGGCGCAAGTAGTTGACATAATATTACGTTTGCCGCCACCGAGATTACGCCCGCGAGCAGCGGCGTCTTTCCCTGCTGCTCGGCGTAGAACGCGCGGCTCAAAATGATCTGCACGCCGTAGCCCAGCATACCGAGCGACAAAAACGTCAGCGCGCCCGCCGTCAAATCCGTGGACTGCGCGTCCCACGCGCCCCACTCGTACAAAAGCCGCACCACAGGTCGCGCAAGCGCCGCAAGCCCCGCCGCCATGGGCGTGAGCAGGAACAGCATCGCGCTGAGCGTGCCGGAAATGCTCTCCCCCATCGCCGCCTCGTCCTGCCGCGCGGCGTAGCGCGACATCTCCGGGAAGATAACGTTCGCGATGGAGAGCACGAACACGCCCGCGACGATGGTGTAGAGCGTGTTGGCGTACTCCAGCGCGCTCGCCCCGCCGGGGATGAAGGACGCGTAGCGCGTCGCCACCGTCAGGTTCAGCGGCTGCACCCATGTGCTCACCAGCACGGGGCCCGCCAACAGCAAAATTTTATGTAAACCTTCGTGCCGGAGCGCGGGGTGATAGCGGTAGCCGAAGCGCCGCAGCGCGGGCAGCTGGATGAACACCTGCACCGACCAGCCCAGCAGGAACGAGACCGCGAGGCCGACGACGCCGAAGCGCCGGACGAAAAACAGGTAGTAAAGGATGATGACCAGATTCGACGCGGTGGACAGCAGCGCCGGAATATTGAACTCGCCGAGCGACTGCAAAATGCCGACGATGGAGAATGCCAGCCCCGTGAAAAGCACCGTCGGGAAAAGGATGCGCAGCAGCTGCGCGCAGAGCGCGGCGGTCGGCGCGTCGAAGCCCTGCGCCAGCAGCGCGGTGATCGGCGCGGCGAAGAGCATCCCCAGCGCGCTGAGCGCGGCGGTGAGCAGCGTCATGACCGTGATAAACGCGCCGGAGAGGCGAAACGCCTCGTCCTTCCCTTTCTTTTCGAGATATTCGTTGAACACGGGGATGAAGCTCGCCGAGATCGCGGAGGCGAAGATCGCGTCGAAGAAGTTGCGCGGGATGCGGCTCGCGGCCATGAATGCGTCCGCCGCCATGCCGGTGGCGAAGTTCTGCCCCAGCAGCATGTCCCGCGCCAGTCCCAGCACCTTGCCCAGCAGCGTCAGCGCCATCATCACGCCCACCGTGCGGATATTCTTTTTTTGCTGTTCCTTTTGCATGGCCGTTCCTTTATGTCAACATAATATCAATGATATCATAGCAGAAAATTCCGGCTTTGTCTACCTCCGAGGCGTTCTTTTCCGCCGGGCGCTTTCTTCATCCTGATCGCCCTGCGGCGTCCGGCGGCGGCGCATCTTGTCGAAACCGCCCACAAAAAGAGCATTGCGCTTTTGTGCGGAATCGTTTATAATAGTAGGGCTGAAAATTTGCCAATTCCCGAAAGGATCGTGCATATGGACATTTCCTCTTATCTGGTTCCCGGTTCCCGCGCCCATCTCGCCGGCATCGGCGGCGTCTCCATGAGCCCGCTCGCCGAGGTGCTGCACGGCATGGGACTCACCGTGCAGGGCAGCGACATGAACTTAAGCCCCGCCGTCGAGCATCTGCGCTCTCTGGACATCCCCGTCGCCATCGGCCACGCCGCCGACAATCTGGGCGACTGCGACTTCGTCATCCGCACCGCCGCCATCCACGACGACAACCCCGAGATCTCCGGCGCGGTCACGCGCGGCATTCCGGTGTTCGAGCGCGCGCAGGCGTGGGGCGCGATCATGAAGGGCTATCAGAACGCCCTGTGCATCTCCGGCACCCACGGCAAGACCACGACCACCGCCATGGCGACGCACATCTTCATGGCGGCGCAGAAGGACCCCACGGTCATGATCGGCGGCACGCTGGAGCTTCTGCACTCCGGCTACCGCGTCGGCAAGGGCGACACGATCATCGCCGAGAGCTGCGAATACTGCAACTCGTTTCTGAGCTTTTTCCCCACCGTCGCGGTCATCCTCAACGTGGAGGCGGATCACCTCGATTTCTTCCGCGATTTGCAGGACGTGCAGCGCTCGTTCCGCCGCTTCGCGGAGCTGGTGCCGGAGCGCGGGCACGTCGTCGCCAACCGGGACGACGCGGGCGCGCGCGTGACGCTCGTGGGGCTTGACCGGCCCGTGTTCTGGTTCAGTCTGAACGACGAAACCGCCGACTGCCGCGCGGCGAATCTCGCGTGGAACAACGGACTGCCATCCTTCGACGTCGTCGTGCGCGGCGAGACCTACGCCCGCGTCTCGCTCAACGTCGGCGGCGAGCACAATGTGATGAACGCGCTTGCCGCGGCATCCGGCGCCTATCTGCTCGGCATCCCCGGCGAGGCGGTGGCGCGCGGTCTCGCCACCTTCCACGGCGCGGGGCGCCGTTTTGAGAAGAAGGGCGAGTACAACGGCGCGGCGGTCTACGACGACTATGCCCACCACCCCGGCGAGCTGCACGCGCTGCTGGCGATGGCAAAGACGCTGCCCTACAAGCGCATCGTCTGCGCCTTCCAGCCCCACACTTACTCCCGTACCCACGCGCTGTTTGACGCGTTCGTGCGCGAGCTGCGCCTGCCGGACGTGCTGATTCTGGCGGAGATCTATGCCGCGCGCGAGCAGAATGACATCGGCATCTCCTCCGCCGACCTCGCTGCGCGCATCCCCGGCGCGGTCTACTGCCCGACGCTCGCGCGCGTGACCGAAACGCTGCGCGCCGTCGCCCAGCCGGGCGACCTGATCCTCACCGTCGGCGCTGGCGACATCTACAAGGCGGGCGAAAATCTGCTCAAGGACGGGGAAGCATGATGCTGGTATCCAAGTTTTTCGAAACCGCGCCGGAACAGTGCTCCGAGCGCGCGAAGCGCGCGTTCGCGCTGCTCGACGAGCTGCACATCCCCTATCGCCGCATCGAGCACGCGCCCGCCGAGACCATGGAGGTCTGCGCCGCCATCAGCGACGCGCTGGGCACCCGCATCTGCAAAAACCTGTTCCTGTGCAACCGTCAGCAGACGGCGTTCTACCTGCTCGCCATGCCGGAGGACAAGCCGTTTTACACCAAGGATCTCAGCCATCAGATCGGCTCGTCCCGCCTCTCCTTCGCGCCGCCGGAGAAAATGGAGGAGCTGCTCGGCTGCTCCCCCGGCTCTGCCAGCGTGCTGGGGCTCGCCAACGACACGGAGCACCGCGTCCGTCTGCTCATCGACCGGGACGTGGTCGAGGCGGAGCGCTTCGCCTGCCACCCCTGCGACAACACCGGCAGCCTCACCATCCTCACGCGCGACCTGCTGGAAACCTTCCTGCCCCACGTGGGGCACAGCTACGACGTAGTGGAGCTCTGAACCTTCGCGGACGTAATCGACCTCTCCCCGGCGGATGCCGGAGAGAGGTCGATCTTGTTCGGCAGATTCACTGGATCGAGAAGGTGCGCACGTCCGCGACACGCGCGTCCGAGTGCGTGCAGATGCAGGCGACATAGTCCGGGAACGTGTCGAGATAGATGATGCGCTCGCCGCGCATCGCCGGGCTCTCCACCTCCCGGATGGAACCGAGACCCGCGCCGTTCCACTTGCTCCGGCTCTCGCGCCGGACCCAGCTTTCAAAGAACTCCTTGCGCGAGGTCGTGCCCGCGATGCGTTCCATCGTGCGCTCGCTCACGGGGCGGATCTTCTCGATGTCCACGCCCAGTGGTTCATTATGTAAACCAATCAGCGCGGCGTGGCGCGTGTGGCTGATGTTGAACTGCACGTCGGGATAGCCGTCGAACTCCGGCTTGCCGTACTTGCTGTAGCGCATTCTGGGCAGCTTTTTCCATCCGTAGATGGTGCGCGTGACCATGTAGAGGATGGCGTAGGCGCACAGCGGCTCGTGGCGAAGCTCCTCCTTCGGCATGCGAAGCAGGCGCTCGCGGCGCTCCTCCGGCACGATGCGCAGGAAGGTCTCCGCTTCGGCGTTGGTCAGGGGGCGGTCCAGTTTCACGGCAAAAAGCTGAATGTCCACGGTCCGCCCTCCTTTGCAAAAAATGTCGTTTTCCATAGAATTATAGTGCAAGAACGCCGCCTTGTCAATTTTCTTCTGCGGGCAATTCCGCGCGGGCGATAAAAAAACAGAAAAATCGGAAAGAAAAAAGAGGAAAAGCGTTTTTCCCGGCGTATATAACTACTGCATGCGAAAGGGGGCGGTCCGCTTGGCGTTCGACCAGCGTTTTTTGGACGAGCTGACCGCGCGCAGCGACATCGTCGACGTGGTGGGCAGTTACGTGTCTCTGGCGCGCCGCGGCGCGGAGTATTGGGGCTGCTGCCCGTTCCACAGCGAAAAGACGCCCTCGTTCCACGTCCGTCCGGACCAGCAGATGTACTACTGCTTCGGCTGCAAGAAGGGCGGCGGCGTCATCAACTTCACCATGGAGATCGAAAACCTCTCCTATCCCGACGCGGTGCGCTTTCTCGCGCGGCGCGCGGGAATGACGGTGCCGGAGGAGAACATCGACGACGGCGCGTCCCATCTGCGCGCGCGCCTGTTCGCCCTCAACCGCGACGCCGCCCGCTTCTACTACGACCAGCTGCATTCGCCCGAGGGCGCTCCGGTGGCGGAATACCTCCGCTCGCGCAAGATCTCGCCGCGCAACGCGACGAACTTCGGCCTCGGCGCGGCGGGCGCGGCGTGGGACACCCTGACCAATGCGATGCTCGCCAGGGGCTATACGCAGTCGGAGCTGGTCGCCGCGGGGCTTTCCGTCAAGGGCAAGAACGGCGGTTTTTACGACAAGTTCCGCAGCCGCCTCATCTTCCCGATCATCGACGTGCGCGGCGACGTGCTGGGCTTCGGCGGGCGCATCATCAGCAAGGATGACCCCGGCGCGAAGTACATGAACACGCCCGAGACCGTGATCTACAGCAAGCGCCGCGTGCTCTACGGGCTCAATCTCGCCAAGAAGAGCAAGCGGCCGGGCATTTTGCTCGTCGAGGGCAACATCGACGTCGTCATGCTGCACCAGGCGGGCTTCGACAACGCCTGCGCCTCGATGGGCACGGCGCTGACGCAGGAGCAGCTGCACCTGCTCTCGCGCTACACGAAGGAGATCATCCTCTGCTACGACAACGACGAGGCGGGCAAGGCCGCGACGCAGAAGGCGCTTGCCCTGCTGGACAACACCGATTTCAGCGTCCGCGTGCTGGAGCTGCCGAGGCGGCTGGTCGACGGGCAGTACGTCAAGCAGGACGCGGACGATTTTATCAAGTATCAAGGCGCGGACGCCTTTGAAAACCTGCTCACGGGCAGCGAGAGCGGCATGGACTTCCGCATGGCGCAGCTCAAGAGCCGCTTCGACCTCACGAACGACCGCGGACGCATCGCCTACGCCGCCGCCGCGGCGGAGCTGCTCGCGGACGTCAGCGGCGCGGTGGAGCGCGAGGTCTACACGGTGCGCGCCGCCGAGGCCGCCGGCATCGGCGCGGACACGCTCAAGCAGGATGTAGCGCGTCTGTCCTCGCGCAAGGCGCGCAAGGAGCGGCGCGAACAGGAGAAGCACGATCTGCGTCCCGCGGCCGCCGCGCAGCCGCGCGAGCGCTCCATGCGCTACGACAACCCCCGCTCCGCCCTGGCCGAGGAGGGGCTCCTGCGCCTGCTGGTGCTGGACGAATCGCTCTTCGGCGCGGAGCCGCCGCTCGCGCAGGAGGAATTCTCCTCGTCGCTGCTCGGCAGGCTGTTCGCCGCGCTCTGGGCGCAGCGCGCGTCCGGCGGCGTGCGTCCGGCGGCGCTGGACGGTCAGTTCGACGCGAGCGAGCTCGGCCACCTGACCGCCCTGCTGCAAAAACCGGAATCCACGGAGCACGAGTCGCGCCGGCGCGCGCTGGCGGACTATCTGCGCGTCGTCCGGGACGAGGGCGCGAAGCACGCGGCGGAGGACCCGCTTGCCGCGGCAATGAAAAAGTTTGCAAAAAGCACACAAGATAGAGATGGAGGAAGTACAAATGGCAACTGACATGGACAAGGAGTTCGACACGCAGGATCTGGAGGCGCAGGCGGACAGCATACTCGCGCAGGCGGGCGAGGTCGAGGAGATCCCCGTTATGATCGAGAAAACGCCCTCGAAAAAGCGCGTGGAGCAGGAGAAGAAGATCCCGCCGCTGGAGGAGAGCGTCATCGCGTCGCTGCCCGCCGCCGCGCTGCTGAACGAACATGAAAAGCTGCGCAACATGTTCGCCAAGGCGAAGCGCTCCAACAAACTGGACGCCTCGGAGCTGCTGGAGACCCTCGACGAGTTCACGCTCTCGCCCGATCAGGTCGACCAGATCTACGATTCGCTGGAGCAGCTGGGCGTGGAGATCGGCAGCAGCGACCTGCCCGACGCGGACAGCGACGACGACGAGCCCCCGATGGAGGCGATCGCCGAGATCGAGGAGGAGGAGCTCATCGACCCGAACGAGCTGGTCGACAGCTTTTCCATCGACGATCCCGTGCGCATGTACCTCAAGGAGATCGGCAAGGTCGCGCTGCTCTCCGCCGACGAGGAGATCACCCTCGCCAGCGAGATGACCGCCGGACTGGAGGCACAGCAGAAGCTCAATGCCGCCGCCGCGGACGGCACGGCGCTCAGCGAGGAGGAGGCCGCGGCGTGCAAGGACGCAATCGCGCAGGGCGAGGCGTCCAAGCAGAAGCTCGCCGAAGCGAACCTCCGTCTCGTTGTCTCCATTGCCAAGCGCTATGTCGGCCGCGGTATGCTCTTCCTTGACCTCATTCAGGAGGGCAATCTGGGCCTGATCAAGGCGGTGGAGAAATTCGACTACACCAAGGGCTACAAGTTCTCCACCTATGCGACGTGGTGGATTCGCCAGGCGATCACCCGCGCCATCGCCGATCAGGCGCGCACGATCCGCATCCCCGTGCACATGGTCGAGACGATCAACAAGGTCATCCGCGTCTCGCGCCAGCTGTTGCAGGAGCTGGGGCACGACCCCTCGCCGGAGGAGATCTCCGATGAGATGGGCATGTCCGTGGACAAGGTGCGCGAGATCCTGAAGATCGCGCAGGAGCCGGTGTCGCTCGAAACGCCCATCGGCGAGGAGGAGGACAGCCACCTCGGCGACTTCATCCCCGACGAGGGCGCCAGCGAGCCGAGCGAGGCGGCGTCCTTCACGCTGCTGCAGGAGCAGCTGGTGGACGTGCTCTCCACGCTCACGCCGCGCGAGGAAAAGGTTCTGAAGCTCCGCTTCGGCATCGAGGACGGACGTCCCCGCACGTTGGAGGAGGTCGGCAAGGAGTTCGACGTCACGCGCGAGCGCATCCGTCAGATCGAGGCGAAGGCGCTGCGCAAGCTGCGCCACCCCTCCCGCTCGAAAAAGCTCAAGGACTTTTTGAACTGAATCAAAAAGCAGGAAGCGCACACGCTTCCTGCTTTCCTTTTATGTTGTTTGCGCCGCTTACGCCTTGTCCATGGCGCTCTGAACGCTGCTCTCGACCAGGCCCTGTGCCGCGGCCGCGCCGGTTGCGCCGCCGTTGGCATACTGATCCTTGAGATCCTGGAACTTCTTCAGCGTCGCCTCACGGGTCTTCTGGGACAGCTCGGGCAGCTCGCCGCCCCACTGCTTCTCCGCCTCGGCATAGCCCTTCTCGAACGCCTCGATCATCATGTCGAGCTTGTCGGGGTCGCCGCCGGTCAGCGCGGTCGCATACTTCACAAAGCGGTCGCTGGTCTGCTCCACGCCCCAGTAGCCGTCGTCGGCGGTGTCCTTTTGCGCCTGCTCGATGTCCTCCTGCGTGAACTTGCCGTCCTTGATCGCGTTCAGCACGTTGTCCTTGGTAATCATGCCCGCCAGATCCGTTTTTTCGACCTGCTGGCCCAGCATCTGCCGGACAAGGTTGACCATGCGCTGCTCGCTCTCGCTCTTGAGCCGCTCGATGGTCTCCGTATCCACCTGATAGCCCCTCGTCTGAACGGTCTGGCGTCCGCCGTCCGCCTGGAACGTCGCCGCCTCGGTTTCCGCGGCTTCGGTCTTTTCCTCGGCCTTCGCCGTTTCCGCCCTGGCGTTCGCGGTGTCCGTCCTGACATAGGAATTGCTGCCGCTGATGCGCGTGTTGTTCATATCCAGTTCCATAGTGGTTTCCTTCCTTTCCGCACGATGTATTTGTCCGCATCGGACAATCGTCCTTGATTGCATTCTATATATCGGCTGCAAAAAGGAAAGATTAAGCGGCGCGTCGGAATTTCAACGCAATTCGAGCATTTTTTTCGCTTCCGCCTCCGCCAGCGCGTACACGCCGTCGAAATCGACGCAGGGATTGTACGCGCTCTCCAGCGCGTCGTGCTCGCGTTTCGCCCGCCGCAGCAGCTCCGCCGCCTCGTCGCGCAGCGAGCGTTCCACCCGTCCGACAAAACGCGCGCGGGCACGCTCGGCGCGGGAGAGCGCCGCGAGCGGCTGCGCGTCGACGCGCACGCGGCGGTACGCCTTCCCCGGATACGGGCACTGCGCGGTTTCGGTGACGAACGCGGCGCCCGCCGCCGGGACCAGCACGTGCCGCAGCTCCCGCGGCCGGTCGGGGTTCGGGCACGCGAGCACGTCGAAGCCCGCCTCCGCCGCCGCGTCGCTCACGCGCTCCAGCGCCCGCGCCGCAAGCCCCCAGCCGTCGGCGAGCGCGTAGACGCGCGGGCAGAGCGCGTCCACGACGTCAAAGCGGCACAGCTCGCCCTGATGCGTCAGACCGCCGAGAAACGCGCGGTCCACGCGCCCGCGCGCGCCTGCGGGGCGTCCGAACTCCCGCCGCGCGATGTTCTCCATCCGCCGTGTAAGCCGGTCGAAGTCCATCGCCGCGTACACGGCGGCGCGGCGCTCGCTCTCCAGCGCGTCCGCGGCGCGCAGCACGCGATACGCCTCCGCGTACGCCGCGCGGTACGCGTCCGTGTGCGCCATGATTTCCCGACGCGCCTCCTTCGCCCGCGCGACGTCACAAAAGCGCGACAGGTCTACATAACGCTCTGCCGCAAGGGTGTAGATCGGCTCCAGCGCGTGCGGTGCGGTGCCGTCCACAACGCCCATTTTCAGTTTCGGAAACAGCACGCCGTCCAGTGAGTCCGGATCGCCCGAGCAGTTTACATAAATTACTTCTTCTCCCTGCGCGGCGAGCTTTTCGGCGATGGTGCGCATAAAGGACGACTTGCCGCCGCCGGGGCTTCCCTTGATGATGAGCAGGTCGTGCAGCCGTGCGTTCAAAAGCTGGTCGTAAAGCGAGAAAAAGCCGGTGCCGCTGTTGGCGCCGAGGAAAATGTGTACGGAATCCTTCATTGAAAACACCTCGCGACATCCTATGCGCTCCGGCGTCCGCTTGACAGGCGCGGCATGCCTTTTCCGCCCGCGGCAAACGCCGATATTGACTTTTCCCCGCGCCGTCGCGTATAATGGGCGCATTATGGAAGAAGAAAAGAACCTGACAACCGAAAAAGAACCGCTTTGGACGCGCGACTTCACGACCATCACGCTCGGCAGCGTGGTGTCGATGCTCGGCGGCTCCATGGCGGGCTTCGCCATCAGCCTGTTCGTGCTGGACTACACCGGCTCGCCGGTGTACTACGCGCTCTACATCTTTCTGCACACGCTGCCCCAGATCGCCGCCCCGCTGCTCGCGGGGCCGCTGATGGACAAGTTCTCCCGCCGACGCACGATCTACATGCTTGATTTCACCTCGGCGTCGATCTACCTCGCCGTGGCGTTTCTGGTGCTCACGGGGCATTTCAGCTTTTTCATCCTCGCGCTGCTGACGCTCACGGTCGGCACCATCGACAGCGTCTACCGCGTCGCGTTCGAGAGCTTATATCCCATGCTCATCACGGAGGGGAACTACTCCAAGGCATACTCCATCGCCAGCACGCTGGAAACGCTGACGCTGGTGATGATCCCGGTCTCCACGTTCCTGTACAAGGCGTTCGGCATCTGCCCCATCCTCTTCGCCAACAGCGCCTGCTTCCTCACGGCGGCGCTCTTTGAGGTGCGCATCAGCGACGTGGAGAAGCTGGAGAGCGGCGGCGAGGCCTACAGCGCGAAAAAGTATCTGCTCGACACGAAGGAGGGCTTCCACTATCTGTTTTCGGAAAAGGGCCTGCTGTGCGTGGCGGTCTACTTCCTGTTCAGCTCGCTCGGCGGCGGCGCGGGATCGGTCATCACGCTGCCGTGGTTCCGGGACAACTATGCCAACGGCGAGTATGTGTACATGTCCGTGTGGGGCTTCTCCGTGCTGGGGCGCGCCATCGGCGGGATGCTCCACTACCGCTGGAAGCTGCCCAAGGAGAAGAAGTACGCCATCGCGTTCACGGTCTATATCACGATCAACGTGCTGGAGGGCGCGTATCTCTACACGCCGCTGATGGTCATGCGTCTCGCGTGCTTCCTCATCGGCATCCTCGGCGTCACGTCCTACACCATCCGCATCTCGGCGACGCAGGCGTATGTCCCCAACGGGATGCGCGGGCGGTTCAACGGCGCGTTCACCATGCTCGACACCACGGGCGCGCTGCTGGGAGAGGCGATCGCCGGCATTGCGATCTCGTACCTGCCCATGCGCCCCGCGCTCAGCGCCATCATGGGGTTTGTCGCGCTCATGGCGGTCGTGTTCATCTACGGCGGGCGCAGGCACATCCGCCCGATCTACAATACTCACGCGTAAAAAATCTTGACGAACGCCGAAAATCATGGTATAAAGGGCAATAGTAATCTTATGGAGGACTTAAATTATGGATAAGCACATTGTGACTCTTGAGACGCGCGACCTGTGCGCGAGCGCGAAGAACGGCGGCTGCGGCGAGTGCCAGACCTCCTGCCAGAGCGCCTGCAAGACCAGCTGCGGCATCGCAAACCAGCAGTGCGAGAACGAGAATCGCTGAAAAAACGCCAAAAAAGCGCCGCCTGATGGCGGCGCTTTTCCTTGCAAGGAGATAACTATGATCCATCAATACAAGCTGGGCGGCTGCAACATCGTGCTCGACGTCTGCTCCGGCTCCATCCACGCCGTCGACGAGCTCGCCTATGACATGATCGCGCTTTACGAAGGGCGCGCGCGCGAGGACGTCCTCGCCGCGATGCGCGAAAAATACCCCGACGCGGATGAGGCGGAGCTCGGCGAGGTCTACGGTCAGATCACGTCGCTGCGCGACGCGGGGAAGCTGTTCGCACCCGACACGTTCGCGCCGATGGCGGGCAAGCTCAAGGAAAAGAGCGCGGGCGTCGTCAAGGCGCTGTGCCTGCACGTCGCCCACACCTGCAACTTAAACTGCGCCTACTGCTTCGCCAGCCAGGGCAAGTACCACGGCGAGCGCGCCGTGATGAGCCTCGACGTCGGCAAGCGTGCGCTCGATTTTCTGATCGAGCACTCCGGCACGCGCCGCAATCTGGAGGTCGATTTCTTCGGCGGCGAGCCGCTGATGAACTGGGAGGTCGTCAAGGAGCTGGTGCGCTACGCCCGCGAACGTGAGAAGGAGACCGGCAAGAACTTCCGCTTCACGCTCACGACCAACGGGCTTCTCATCGATGACGACGTCATCGACTTCTGCAACCGCGAGATGCACAACGTGGTTCTCAGCCTCGACGGGCGCAAGGAGATCCACGACAAATGGCGCGTCGACTACGCGGGCAACGGCAGCTGGGAGCGCATCGTGCCGAAGTTTCAGAGGCTGGTCGCGGCGCGCGGCGGCAAAAACTACTACATGCGCGGCACGTTCACGCACGCCAATCCCGACTTTTTGAAGGATATCCGGACCATGCTCGACCTCGGCTTCACGGAGCTGAGCATGGAGCCGGTCGTCGCCGCGCCGGACGATCCCAACGCGCTGACGGAAGGCGATATCCCTGTCGTCATGAAGCAGTATGAGGAGCTGGCGCAGCTGATGCTGGAGCGTGAGCGCGCCGGAAAGCCCTTTACGTTCTACCACTACATGATCGACCTCACGGGCGGCCCCTGCATCTACAAGCGCATCTCCGGCTGCGGCTCCGGCACAGAGTACATGGCGGTCACGCCCTGGGGCGATCTGTACCCCTGCCACCAGTTTGTCGGTGAGGAAAAATTCAAGCTCGGCGACATCTGGCAGGGCGTCACCAACGATGGCGCGCAGGCGGAATTCGCCGCGTGCAACGTCTACGCCAAGCCCGAGTGCCGCGACTGCTGGGCGCGCCTCTGGTGCTCCGGCGGCTGCGCCGCCAACGCCTTCCACGCCACGGGCTCCGTCACCGGCGTCTATGAGACAGGGTGCGAGCTGTTCAAGAAGCGCATGGAGTGCGCGATCATGCTGGCGGTGGCGCGTCAGGCAGAGAAGTTAACATAATGAATACGCCGATCTGTGATTTCGTCCGCGCCTACGCCGCGCGCGGGCCGCTGCGTCTGCACATGCCCGGTCACAAGGGCGTCGGTCCCATCGGCGCCGAGCCGCTGGACATCACGGAGGTGCCCGGCGCCGACGTGCTGTACGCGCCGGAGGGCATCATCGCCGAGAGTGAGGCGAACGCCACCGCGGTCTTCGGCAGCGCGAAGACGGTCTACTCCACCGAGGGTTCGTCGCTCTGCATCCGCGCGATGCTGTATCTCGCGCAGCTCTATGCAGGATCGCGCTGCCGCGCGCCGCGCATCCTCGCTGGCCGCAACGCGCACAAGACGTTCCTCTCCGCCGCCGCGCTACTCGACCTCGACGTCGAATGGCTGACCTCCGAAACGGATGGTGCCGTCGTCTCCTGCACGGTCACGGCGGCGGAACTGGAAAACCGGCTGGAGGCGATGTCGGAAAAGCCGGTTGCAGTTTACATAACTACTCCCGACTATCTGGGAAACCGCGCGGACATTGCCGCGCTCGCGGCAGTCTGCCATCGATACGGCGCGCTTCTGCTGGTCGACAACGCGCACGGCGCATATTTAAAATTTATGTCAACCTCACAGCATCCGCTGGATCTCGGCGCGGACCTCTGCTGCGACAGCGCACACAAGACACTCCCCGTACTCACCGGCGGCGCGTACCTGCACGTCTCCAAATCCGCTCCCGCCATGCTCTGCGACGAGGCAAACCGCGCCATGTCGCTCTTTGCGAGCACTTCCCCTTCGTACCTGATCCTCCAGTCGCTCGACGCGGTGAACCCGTTGCTTAATAGTGGTTATGTAAATAATGTTATGTTTACTTCTGCCGCTGTGGGATCGCTGCGTGCGCAACTGCGCGGCGTCGGGTGGACGACGGTGGGCGACGAGCCGCTGAAGCTCACGCTCGCCACGAAACCCCGCGGCTATACGGGGACGGAGGTCGCCGAGCTACTTGCACGGCAGGACATCGTCTGTGAGTTCGCCGACGCGGACTATATTGTTTTTATGTTAACCAACAGGGTCGCGGCAGCCGCCGGTGCCGTCCTTGGCGCGGCGCTTTGTGCGATCCCGCCGCGTCCGCCGCTCACGGAGAAGCCTCCGATATTATGTAAAGCGTTGTGTGTACTCTCTCCCCGCGCGGCGATGCTCGCGCCGTCGGAGACGCTGCCCGTGGAGGACGCTGTGGGCCGCGTGCTGGCGTCGCCGGGCGTCGGCTGCCCGCCCGCCGTGCCGATCCTCGTCTGCGGCGAGCGTATCGATGAAAGTGCCGTCGCGGCGTTCCGCTACTACGGCGTCGAGCGCGTCGCCGTCGTACGCGAGACGATCGTCCCTGTTGACGAGACGAATCTCGCCGCCGCCGGCGCGGTCCATGCCGCCGCGTGGCAGGCGTCGCACGCCTCGTTCTGCGCGCCGGACTTCGTTGCCGCGCACACGCCGGAGCGTCAGGCGCAGTACCTGCGCGCAAAGCTGGAAAAAGGCAGCCGCGTCTATCTGCTGCTCGTCGACAGGCCCCTCGCGGTCGTCTCCGTCACGGGCAGCCTGATCGAGGACCTCTACGTCCTGCCGGAGCGTCAGAACCTCGGCTTCGGCACAAAGCTTCTGCGCTATGCGCTCGGCCAGTGCGACGGCGCGCCGACGCTCTGGATCCTGGAGAGCAATACCGGCGCGGCGCGGCTCTACGAGCGCATGGGTTTTGCCCCGACGGGGCGGCGCAATGAATCCTATCTGCTTGCTGAGATCGAATATCGGTTGACATAATCTAATACCCTGCCGGCTCTGGCGGCGGGGGAGTTCCGCGCCTGCGGGCGCGGGGCGCTGGGTTCCGCCGACCCCGGCGGAGGGGCTTTTTCCGCCAGCCCCGGCGGGGGCGAGGTTCCGCGCCTGCGGGCGCGGGTTACTTTTCCCGCGAAGGAAAAGTAACCAAAAGTTCGCCAAAACATGCGGTTTTGGAATCCCTTTCCGACTGTCGGCGCCGATAGCCGCCATCCGGCGCGCCATGTCGATACATCGCTTCTCTGTTTGCGCTGACGCGCTCGTTCATCGAGGTGCAGCATTGTACGTCTTCGCGGCAGCGCCTAGCCGGGCTATAGCGGCAAGCCTGCTGATGCGTGCAAATTTGCACCGCCATCCGCCAAAAGCGCAGAGCGGAGCGAGTGCGCATTGCACGACCTTGCGGCTTCCATCCGCAGAGAGCGCAGAGCGAAGCGAGTGCGCATTTCGCTGCCTTGCGGCTTCCATCCGCAAAGAGCGCGGAGCGGAGCGAGTGCGCGTTGCGCCACCTTGCGGTATCTATCCGCCAAAAGCGCAGAGCGAAGCGAGTGCGCATTGCACGACCTTGCGGATTTTATCGCCCCGAGGCGCGCGGCGCGGAGAGGCACAGCGCTGCGCACGGAGAACCGCAGCGACAGCGGAAAGAGAGAATACCGGTATCGTCCACGCTCGCGCCGAGCGGTTACAGCAGCACCACCGGCGGTGCGACGGCGCTTTTCCTTCTACGGAAGCCCGAAACCATTTCTTCCTTTTGGCAAGACAGAAGGAAGAAACGGTGTCGGGAACCGCCCCCCCTCGCTGGGGCCTAGCCATGCTCTCCTCACCCAACACAAAAGGACGGCCGAGCCGTCCTTTTTGCGTTGATATGGTTTTACCGGATAAAGTTGGTGCCAACGCGCGGCTCCCGTTCGGGCAGGCCGTACTTTTCCTTTCCAAGCGCGATCGACTTCATCAGAAACGCCATGTTCCGCGCCAGCGTGCGCATGACGTACAGCCCCTCGCCGTCCTGCTCCGCCTCGCCCGGCGCGCAGCCGAACACGTCGTTCCAATAGCGGCTGGTCGCGATGGGCATACCGGAGATCGAGAAATACTTGTTCAGCGCGTCCATTGTCGCGGTGGTGCCCGCGCGGCGCGCCACGGCGACCGCGGCGCCGACCTTCATCGTCTTGTCGAAGGACGTGGAGTAAAACAGGCGGTCGAGAAAGCTCTCGATCGTGCCGTTGGGCGAAGCGTAGTACACCGGCGACGCCACGACGAGCCCGTCCGCCGCCTCAAACTTCGGCGCGGCCTCGTTCACCGCGTCGTCAAAGACGCACTTCCCCGCCTTGGCGCAGCCGTCGCAGGCAATGCAGCCGCGGATTGCCTGATTGCCGACGCACATCGTCTCGGTCTCGATACCCCCCTGAGCAAAGACCTTTTCCATCTCGCGCAGCGCGACGGCGGTGTTGCCGTCGGGATGCGGACTTCCGTTGATTAATAAAACTTTCATGAGCGCACACCCAAAACCTTATAATCCTGGGCTTCCACCGCCGCCTTGAGCGCGTCCGCGTCGACGCTGCCGTTCGTCTCGACGACGGCGGTGTTCTCGGTGTGGCTCGCCGTCGCGGAGACGACGCCCTCCACCGCCTCCAGCGCCTTCTTGACGCGCGCTTCGCAGTGCTCGCACATCATACCCTCAACTTCCAAAGTGATCGTATTTGCCATGGTTGGTTCCTCCTTTGTTTCTTCAACAGGCTGTGCCTGCATATTACGGTTTTTGCGCGGCTTGTCCCGGCGCGTGTCGCGCATGTCGAACCAATTGAGCCGCAGCGCATTCGTGACGACGCAGAAGCTGGAAAGGCTCATTGCCGCCGCGCCGATCATGGGGTTCAGCGTCAGCCCGAAGCGGACGAACGCGCCCGCCGCCAGCGGGATGCAGATCGCGTTGTAGAAAAACGCCCAGAACAGGTTCTCGTGGATGTTGCGCAGCGTGGCGCGGCTGAGCCGCAGCGCCGCCGGCACGTCCGAAAGCCTGCTCTGCATCAGCACCACGTCCGCCGCGTCGACGGCGACGTCCGTGCCCGCGCCGATGGCGATGCCGACGTCCGCGCGCGTCAATGCCGGCGCGTCGTTGATCCCGTCGCCGACCATGGCGACCTTGCCCTGCTTTTGCAGCTCGCGGATCACCGCCTCCTTGCCGTCGGGCAGCACGCCGGAGATCACCTCATCCACGCCCGCCTGCGCGCCGATGGCGCGGGCAGTTCGCTCGTTGTCTCCTGTTAACATAACAACGTGTATTCCCATATTCTGTAATTCTCTGATCGCCTGCGGACTATCCTCCTTGAGGACGTCCGCCACGGCGACGACGCCCAGCAGCCTGCCGCCGCGGGTGAAGAGCAGCGGTGTATTGCCCTGCTCCGCCAGCGCTTCCGCCCCGGCGCGTACGGCGTCGGGAACCGCCGTCTGCGACGCGATGTAGCGCAGGCTGCCGCCCAGCAGAACGGTGCCGTCGTCCAGCGCCGCGCGCAGGCCGCTGCCCGGCAGCGCCTCGAAATCGCGCACCGCGCGCAGCGGGACGCCGCGCGCTTCCGCCGCGCGCAGCACGGCTTTCGCCAGCGGGTGCTCGCTTTTCGTCTCCAGCGACGCGGCGAGCGTCAGCATCTCCGCCTCGCCGACGCCCTCCGCCGGTACGAGCTTCGTCACCGTCGGCTCGCCGCGGGTGATCGTGCCGGTCTTGTCCAGCGCCACAACCGCCACCTTGCCCGTCTCCTCCAGCGAAACGGCGGTTTTGAACAGAATGCCATGCTTCGCGCCCATGCCATTGCCCACCATGATCGCGACCGGCGTCGCCAATCCCAGCGCGCAGGGGCAGGAGATGACCAGCACCGAGATCGCCCGTGCCAGCGCGTAGCCCATGCTCTGTCCGGCGACGAGCCAGACGATGAGCGTCAGCGCCGCGACGCCGATGACCGCGGGGACGAACACGCCGGAGACGCGGTCGGCGACCTTGGCGATGGGTGCCTTCGTCGCGGCGGCGTCGCTGACCATTTTGATGATCTGTGCGAGCGTCGTGTCCTCGCCGACGCGGCTCGCACGGCATTGCAGATAGCCGGACTGGTTCACGGTCGCCGCCGAGACCGCGTCGCCCGCCGCCTTGTCCACGGGGATGCTCTCGCCGGTCAGCGCCGCTTCGTTGACGGCGCTGTGCCCCTCCACGACCACGCCGTCCACGGGGATGCTCTCGCCGGGGCGCACGACAAAGACGTCGCCGATGCGCACCTGCTCGACGGGGACCTCCGTCTCCGCGCCGCCGCGCAGCAACACCGCCGTCTTCGGCGCGAGCCGCATCAGGCCTCGGAGCGCGTCGGTGGTCCTGCCCTTGGAGCGCGCTTCGAGCAGCTTGCCCACGGTGATAAGCGTGAGGATCATCGCCGCGGACTCGAAATAGAGGTTCATGTGGTACGCCATCGCCGCCTCCGCGTCGCCGTCGGCAACCGCGCGCGTCATGGCGAAAAGCACCCACACGCTCCACGCGAACGACACGCCGCTCCCCATCGCGACCAGCGTATCCATGTTCGGCGCGCCGTGCAGGACGCTTCGCACGCCGCTGACGAAGAATTTCTTGTTGACCAGCATCACCGCCGCCGCGAACAACATCTCCACAAGGGCGACGGCGACGTGATTGCCGTCGAAGAACGAGGGCAGCGGCCAGCCCCACATCATGTGCCCCATCGAGACGTACATCAGCGGCGCGAGCAGGCACAGCGAGGCGATCAGACGGCGGCGCAGCGCCGGCGTCTCACGGTCGGCGAGCGCGTCCTCCGCCGCGGACGGCGTGTTCTCCGCCGCCGCGCCCTTTTTTGACGCGCCGTAGCCCGCCTTCTCGACCGCCCGGACGATCTCCTCCGGCGCGGCGTCGCCCTCGACGCCCATGGTGTTGGTCAAAAGGCTCACCGCGCAGCTCGTCACGCCCGGCACCGCGGCGACCGCCTTCTCGACGCGCGCCTGACAGGCGGCGCAGCTCATGCCCGTTACGTTGTATTGTTCCATCGTCGTCTCCCGTCATTTCATCAGCTTCTGCACCAGGTGCACCAGCTCCTCGACGCTCTGCTCGTCGCCGTCGCGGATGTCGCGCACAACGCAGGTGGAGATGTGCCGCGAGAGCACCTCCCTGTTGAACGCATTGATCGCCGCGGCGGCCGCCGCCGACTGCGTCAGCACGTCCGCGCAGTACGCGTCGCGCTCGATCATGCCGCGGATGCCGCGGATCTGTCCCTCGATGCGGTTCAAACGGTTGATGAGCTTCCTGCGCTCGTCCTCCGCCCGCTCCGTCGTCTTTTCTCCCAGCTGTCCGCAGCAGCAGTTATTCTCTCGATCCATAGTCTGCCTCCATACCCCGGTCGGGTATACACACTATATACCCCTATGGGGTATTTGTCAAGCACTTTTTTGCTGACGCTTGTAAATTTCCCGCCGCTGTGCTATGCTTCGGGAGTAGGAAGGGGGCGGTCCCCATGGAAAGCGTACTGCTGCACTCCTGCTGCGCGCCGTGCTCGGTCTACTGCGTCGACGCGCTGCGGCAAGAGGGCATCGAACCGACGTCGCTGTGGTTCAATCCCAACATCCATCCGTATCAGGAGTACAAGGCGCGGCGCGACACGCTGATCGGCTACGGCGAGACCGCCGGGTTCGACGTGCGCGTGCTCGAAGACTACGGCCTGCGCGACTTCGTGCGCGCGGTCGCGGGCGACATCGATCACCGCTGCGCGCACTGTTATACGATCCGCCTCGGCACGGCGGCGAAGTACGCGGCGGAGAACGGCTTTCGCGCGTTCACCTCGTCGCTGCTCATTTCGCCGTATCAGAACCACGAGCTGCTTCGCGCCACCGGCGAGGAAATGGCGCAAAAATACGGCGTCGAGTTCCTCTACCGCGACTTCCGCCCGGGCTTCCGCGAGGGGCAGGCGAAAGCGCGGGAGCTGGGGCTTTACATGCAGAAGTACTGCGGCTGCGTGTTCTCCGAGGAGGACCGCTATCAAAAGCAGATCCAAAAGGATCGGGAACGCTTCGGAGGTGCCGCGAGATGACGATTTCAGACGCGGTCAACGCCTATTCCGTCTATCCGCTCATCGCGCTGTTCGGCTACGTCCTCGGCTCGTCGAACATGGCGTACTATCTCGCGTGGATCAAGGGCGTGGACATCCTGAGCCTCGGCAGCAAGAACCCCGGCGCGTCGAACGCGCTCATCACCATCGGCTGGTGGGCGGCGGTGCTCGTATGTCTCCACGACCTCATCAAGTGCAACCTCGCGGTATGGCTCGCGCGCGTGCTGTTTCCCGACGCCGCCTGCGCCGCCGTGATCGCGGGCGCCGCCTGCATCCTCGGGCAGATGTATCCGTTTTACATGCACTTCCGCGGCGGCAAGGGCTTCGCCGCGTATCTGAGCGTCACGCTCGCGCTGGACTGGAAGTTCGCGCTGTGCCTGTACGCGGTGCTGATCGTGCTGCTGATCGTCACGAACTACGTCGTCGTGTGCACGTTCCTCACCATCGTCGCCGTGCCCATCTGGCTTGCGGCGACGGGGCGTCCGGTCGACGCGGCGTGGATGTGCGTCCCCTCGGCGTTCATCCTCTGGAAGCACCGCGAGAACATCGTGCGGCTGCGCAACGGCACGGAGATCGGCTTCCGCAGCGCCGGCCGCGGCGACCATCGGGCGAAAAAATAAGAGGCTGGAATGAGCCTCGTAATGAACCAGCGAAGCAAGCCCCGCGCCGTACGGCGCGGGGCTTGCTTCATCTTTTTCGGAATTACACGTACTTCTGGTTGCTCACGTCGAAGACGCCGCGGGTGGTAAGGCGCAGCGTCGGGATGACCGGCAGCGCCATGAACGAGAGCGTCATGAACGGGTCGATGCCGATGCTGACGCCCAGCTCGTACGCCGCCTCCTTGGCCTCCTCCAGCTTCTCGTTGACGACGGCGAGCGGCTCCTCGCTCATGATGCCGGCGATCTCCAGTTGCAGCTCGCCCTTCGCCCGGCCCTTGTCCCACACGACGATGCCGCCGTTGAGTTCGACCACGCGGTTGACCGCCGCCGCCATGTCCTCCTCGTTCGTGCCGACGACGATGATGTTGTGGCTGTCGTGCGAGATGGACGTCGCCACCGCGCCGGAGTCGAGCCCGTAGCCCTTGATATAGCCGACGCCGATGTGGTGCGTGTTCTTGTGCCGCTCGACCACCGCGATCTTTAGGATGTCGTTCGCGACATCGATCTTGTCGGCATAGCCCGCGTCCTCGGTGACGATCTCGCCGGGCACCATGCCCAGCACGCCGCGCGGACGCGTATCGATGAAGTCCTCCGCGGCGAGGCGGGCGACGTGGAACGTCTCGTGCGCGTGCTTGACGAGATACGGCTCGATCTCCGGCTTCGGGATCTCCGCCAGCCGCTCCCCGTCGAACATGAGCTTGCCCTTCTTGTAGACGGATAGGATGTTGAAGTCCTCAAAGTTGTCGATGACGACAAAGTCGGCGAGGAAGCCCGGCGCGACAGCGCCGCGGTTATTGAGCAGGAAGTAGCGCGCGGCGTGGTGCGAGGCGCACTTCACCGCGATGATGGGATCGACGCCGGCTTTGATCGCCTTTTTCACGATGTAGTCCATGTGCCCCAGCTCCAGCAGGTCGTTGGGGTGCTTATCGTCCGTGCAGAACATGCAGTAGGTGTAATACTGCGGCGTCAGCAGCGGCAGCAGCGCGTCGAGATTGCGCGCGGCGGTGCCCTCGCGGATCATGATGTACTGTCCGCGCTCCAGCTTCGCCAGCGCGTCCGCCATGTTCGAGCACTCGTGGTCGGAGTAGACGCCCGCGGCGATGTAGGCGTTGAGGTCCTTGCCGCCGAGGTCGGGCGCGTGGCCGTCGATCTTCTTGTGGTGTGCCTGCGCCGCGACGATCTTTTGCAGCACCTGCTCGTCCGCGCCGACGACGCCGACGAAGTTCATCATCTCGGCAAGGCCCTCGACGCGCCCGTGCTCGTAGAACGAGTCGATCGCGCGGTAGTCGAGCGACGCGCCGGACTCGTCCAGCGGCGTCGCGGGAACGCAGCTCGGCAGCATGACGCGCACGTCCACGGGCAGGCCCTCGGTCGCCTGCAAAATGTACTCGATGCCGTCCGTACCCATGACGTTGGTGATCTCGTGCGGATCGGTGATGACGGTGGTCGTGCCGTGCGGCAGCACCGCCTTGGCAAACTCCGTCGGCGAGACGAGGGAGCTTTCCAGATGAATGTGCGCGTCCACGAAGCCGGGCAGCACCAGCTTGCCGCCGACGTCGACCTCGACCTTGCCGTGATACTCCTCGCCCATACCGGCGATCAGCCCGCCCGCCACGGCGATGTCGCCATGGCTCAACTCGTTGCAGAACACGTTGACATAGGTCGCGTTCTTGAGCACGAGGTCCGCCTTCTCGCGTCCCGCGGCAACCTCCACGACGTGCAGCTTCTTGGCGAACTTGCGATTGATCTTCCCCGCGTAGCTCTCCTTTGCCATCACAACGCCTCCTAAAAAATTTTTAGTTTGCAAGCATTTTTATTAGAATAACGCAAAACCATAGACGATTCAAGCCAAAATTTTCAGGAAGTTTTTGGATGCAATGCACAAAAAATTCGCCGCCCGCAGGGGCGGCGAAACAGTTTTTGAACGATTGTCCCAGATGTTTTCGCAGGCGAAGCATGCGAAAACACAGCCACATTTCCCGGTTGCCGCGCAAGCGGCGAGGGAAATGGCGATTGATCGCGTCAAATAAGCGCTCCGCGCTTATTTGACGCTGCCGTCGGCGTTGAAAACGGGCAGCTTTTCCAAATACTTGATGTCGCTGCGGTCGGCAGCGCCGCCCTCGGCGAGCACCGCCATGCGCCCCGCGACCGTGCCGCCCGCCTTCTCGACCAGCGCCTCCATCGCCTTGAGCGAGCCGCCGGTGGAGATGACGTCGTCGACGATCAAAACCTTCTTGCCCTTGATGACCGCCGCGTCGTCGCTGCCGAGGTACAGCCGCTGGAGCGAGAGCGTGGTGATGGACTGGTCGTCCACGCTGATGGGGTCGGGCATGTAGACCTTGGGGCCCTTGCGCGCGATGAAATACTTGTCCGCGCCGCTCTGGCGCGCCATCTCGTGGATCAGCGGGATGCTTTTCGCCTCCGCCGTGAAGAGGTAGTCGTATTCGATCCCCTCGGCAAGCTTGAGGAGGTCGCGCGCGCACGCGACGGTCAGCTCCGCGTCGCCGAACATGATGAACGCGCCGATGTACAGCTCGTCGTTGACCTTGCAGATGGGAAGCTCGCGGGTCAGGCCCGCGACATGCATCGGGTAAGTCGCCATTTCAGAAAGCATCCTTTCAAAAACAGTATCTTGTGTTTCCACAACACTATAATTATATAATGGCAGGCATAAAAGTCAAGCGTTTCTCGGTCAAAATGCCGCTTGCAAGCGCTTTCCGGCTATGATATAAATATAGTTTAGTTGATTTTCACTTCTGCGAAGGAGAAAGGGATATGAAGCAACAACTGGAAGCCATTCGCGCGGCGGCGGTCGCGGCGATGGAAAACGCGGCAAACGCGGAGGATCTGGAGGCGCTGCGCGTCCAGTACCTCGGCAAGAAGGGCGAGCTGACCGCTGTTTTGAAGCAGATGGGCAAGCTCACCGCCGAGGAGCGCCCCGTCATCGGGCAGCTCGCCAACGAGGTGCGCGCGAAGCTGGAGAGCGCGATCGAAGCGCGCGCCGGGGAGCTTGCCTCCCGCGCGATGGCGGCGAAGCTCGAAGCCGAGACCGTGGACGTCACGATCCCGGGCGAGACGCGCGCGCTCGGCAAGCAGCACCCGATGTATCAGGTGCTCGACGAGATCAAGGACATCTTCATCGGCCTCGGCTTCGAGGTCATTGAGGACCGCGAGATCGAGCTGGCGGAGTACAACTTCACCAAGCTGCGCGTGGAGGAGGGCCACCCCGCCCGCGAGTGGAGCGACACGTTCTACTTCACCGAGGACAGCTCCATCCTGCTGCGCACGCAGACCTCCCCCATGCAGATCCACGCCATGGAGTCCCGCCCCCTGCCGATCCGCATGATCGCGCCGGGCAGGGTCTACCGCAAGGACGAGGTGGACGCGACGCACTCCCCCATGTTCCACCAGATCGAGGGCATGGCGATCGACAAGGGCATCACGATGTCCGATCTCAAGGGCACGCTGAACACTGTCGTCCGCTCGCTCTACGGCGAGGACACGGTCACGCGCTTCCGCCCGCACCACTTCCCGTTCACCGAGCCGAGCTGCGAGATGGACATCCAGTGCTACAAGTGCCACGGCGCGGGCTGCCCCACCTGCAAGGGCGAGGGCTGGATCGAGCTGCTCGGCGCCGGCATGATCCATCCCAAGGTGCTGGAGGGCTGCGGCATCGACTCGAACGTTTACTCCGGCTGGGCGTTCGGCTTCGGTCTGGAGCGCCTTGCGCTGGGCCAGTACAAGATCAGCGACCTGCGTCTCATCTTTGAGAACGACGTCAGGTTCCTCGAACAGTTTTAAAGGAGGCGAACCGACATGGATCTGAGCAGAAAATGGCTGAATGAGTTCGTCGGCCTCGCCGATGTGGACGACAAGGCGTTCAACGACGCGATGACCCTCTCTGGCTCCAAGGTGGAGACCATCACGCGCGAGGGCTCGGAGATCAAAAACGTCGTGGTCGGCAAGATATTGGAGATGGCGCGCCATGAGAACAGTGACCATATGTGGGTGTGCCGGATCGACGTGGGCAAGGGCGCGCCCATTCAGGTCGTCACCGGCGCGCAGAACCAGAAGGCGGGCGACCTTGTCATCGTCGCGCTCGACGGGGCGGAGCTGCCCGGCGGCAAGAAGATCGAGGCGGGCAAGCTGCGCGGCGTCGAATCCAACGGTATGTGCTGCTCCTATCAGGAGCTGGGCATGACCGAGCACGACTGGCCCTATGCCGCGACGGACGGGCTTTTTATTCTCGACACCGACCCCGACGTCATGGCGAAGGGCCCCAAGCCCGGCGACGAGATCACGAAGCTGCTCGGCTATGACGACTCCGTCGTCGAGTTCGAGATCACGCCCAACCGCCCCGACTGTCTGAGCGTCATCGGCCTCGCCCGCGAGGCGAGCGCGACGTTCCACCGCCCGCTCAAGCTCCACACGCCCGTCGTCAAGGGCAGCGGCGGCAGCATCGCGGAGCTGCTGGACATCGAGATCGCCGACGGCGAGCTCTGCCCGCGCTACACCGCGCGCATGGTCAAAAACGTGAAGATCGCGCCGTCCCCCCTGTGGATGCGCGAGCGCCTGCGCGCCAGCGGCGTGCGCCCCATCAACAACATCGTCGACATCACGAACTACGTAATGCTCGAATACGGCCAGCCGATGCACGCCTTCGACTTCTCCTGCGTGGAGGGCGGCAAGATCGTCGTCCGCACCGCGCGCGAGGGCGAGACCATCCAGACGCTCGACGGCAACGAGCGCGCGCTGACGCCGAGCATGCTGTGCATCTGTGACGAGCACAGGCCCGTGTGCGTCGCGGGCGTGATGGGCGGCGCGAACAGCGAGATCGTCGGCGACACGGCGATGGTGCTCTTCGAGTCCGCGAACTTCAACGGCGTGTCCGTGCGCCGCACCGCCACCGCGCTCGGCATGCGCACCGACGCGTCGAGCCGCTACGAAAAGGGTCTCGACCCGATGAACACGATCAAGGCCGTCGAGCGCGCCTGCGAGCTGGTCGAGCAGCTCGGCTGCGGCGAGGTCGTGGACGGCGTGATGGACGTCATCGCCAGGGACAAGCCCGAAACCATCGTCAAGCTGGAGCCGAAACGCATCAACCGGATGCTCGGCACCGACCTGTCCGAGCGCGTCATGCGCAACATCCTGCTCTCCCTCGGCTTTGCCATCGACGAGGAAGACAACATCCACGTCCCCTCGTGGCGCGGCGATGTGGAGCACTGCTGCGACATCGCCGAGGAGGTCGCCCGCTTCTACGGCTACAACAACATCCCCAACACGCTCACGAAGGGCGAGACAACCCGCGGCGGCTTCACCGACGTGCAGCGCTTCGAGCGCGCGCTCGGCGTCTCCTGCCGCGCGCTGGGCTTCGACGAGATCATCACCTACTCGTTCATCAGTCCTTCCTATTATGATAAGATCCGCATGGGCGCGGACGATCCGCGGCGCAGCAGCATGAAGATCCTCAACCCGCTGGGCGAGGACACATCCATCATGCGCACGACCATCCTGCCGTCCATGCTGGAGATCATCACCCGCAACTACAACTACCGCAACAAGTCCGCGCGCCTCTATGAACTGGGCAAGATCTACCTGCCCCGCGCCGACGGTCTGGCGGACGAACCGAAGATGCTGTCTCTGGGCGCTTACGGCGAGGGCGTCGACTTCTTCTCCCTCAAGGGCGCGGTGGAGGCGATCCTGCGCGAGGCGCGCATCCCCAGCGTGCGCTTTGCCGTCTGCGCGGACAACGCCGCCTACCATCCCGGCCGCTGCGCGCAGGTCTTCTCCGGCGACAAGCTGCTGGGCGTATTCGGCCAGATCCACCCGCTGGTCTGCCTCAACTACGGCGTCGAGGCAGAGGTCTACGCCGCCGAGCTGAGCTTTGAGGCGCTGTATGAAAAGCGCGGCGGCAAACCGGAGTACCGCCCGCTGCCGAAGTTCCCCGCCGCCACGCGCGACATCGCTGTCGTCTGCCGCGAAAGCGTCACAGTCGGCGCGCTGGAGGAGTGCATCCGCGGCGCCGCGGGCGAAGTGCTGCGCGAGGTGACGCTCTTCGACGTCTACCGCGGCGCCGGCATCCTTCCCGGCTCCAAGAGCGTCGCGTTCTCGCTCGTGCTGCGCGCGGACGACCGCAGTCTCACCAGCGAGGAGGCGGACGCGACGATGCGCGCCATCGTCGATGCGCTGGAGGCAAAGCTTGACGCGCATCTGCGCTGAGCCGCCGGATACATTACGTTTTTGTTACATTTTTTCAAGACGCTTTACTTTTCCAAAAAAGCGCGCTATACTGGCGTTGTGAAGGAGGGATGCCCGCATGGACGATTTCACCCGCAAGTTTGACGCCGTTCAGGAGAAGGACGCCGAGATCCACCATATTCTCACCACGGTCTATGCCGCGTTGGAGGACAAGGGTTACAATCCGATCAACCAGATCGTCGGTTACATTCTGTCGGAGGATCCCACCTATATCACCAATCACCACGAGGCGCGCACGCTGATCCGCAAGCTCGACCGGGACGAGCTGCTGCAGGTACTGTTGCGCAGCTATCTCGGCAAATAAAGGCTTGAGGCTCGATCGAAAGCGGGGCTTTCCGTGCGTTTGCGCGGAAAGCCCCTTTTGTAACCTTTGTTTACATTTTGTAACTTTTGTTACTTTCCACAAGATATTGTCCTTTTTATCTCCGCTTTTTCCCATACACTGCGGTTGACAAGACGCAAAGTCGATGCTAAAATAGTTACAAATTGTAACGAATTAATTCTGGAAGGAGCGATGCCTGATGGGGGAAGCGAAAGCGGGCCTCACATACAACGGACACCCGCTGCGCCGAGCCGATAACCTGATTTACTACGGCTCGATGGCAGATAAGTATATTGTAATGATGCAGGTGCTGGACAGCGAACCGATGGGCGACCTCTCCATGGCAAAGCGCGTCTCCATCCAGCTGCAGCTCACATCTCCCAACCTCAAGTCGCGCGACCGCGTCGTGCGCAGCACGGAGAAGAACAGCATGGCCGAGGCGATGGAGTTCGCAACGATCTGGCTGGATCGCGCCCTGAGCGGCAAAATGTAACCGAAACTCAACTGTTTACGAAAGAGAGCAGAAAGACATGAAAAGAAATCGTCATCCGCGTGTTCGCCTGACCCTTCTGACCGCCGCCATGGCTTGCTGCATGGCCATCGGTTCTTTTGCCGCTTCCTCCGGCATCATCACCGAGAATATCGTCAGCGCCCGCAAGGGGCCCGGCACGGGCTATGAGCGCATCGAGACGCTGAGCAAGGGCAAAGAGGTCTCGGTCATCGGCGAAGAGGACGGCTGGTACAAGATCCAGTGGAACAACTCCACCGGTTATGTGCTCAAGAGCTTCATCGCCGTGAACAACGGCTCCGGCAGCTATTCCGCGACGCCCAACGCCACCATCACCGGCGGCGCCACCGTCAACGTCCGCTCCGGCCCCGGCACGGAGTACAGCCGTGTGGAAACGGTCGAAGAGGGCAGACGCGTCGCCATCATCGACGAGAGCGGCGAGTGGTACAAGGTCTCCTTCGGCGACCGCAGCGGCTACGTCCTCCGCGACTTCGTCAACAAGGACGGCAGCGGTTCGAGTTCCTCGTCCTCCTCTTCTTCGTCTTCCTCCTCGTCTTCTTCGTCCTCCTCCGTCAGCAACAACGCGACGGTCGTGGGCGGCGACACCATCAACGTCCGCGCCTCCGCCTCCACGAGCGCCGACCGCGTGATGCTCGTCAAGGAGGGCAAGCGCATCGCCGTCCTCGACAAGAGCGGCGACTGGTACAAGGTCTCCGTGGACGGCACGACCGGCTATATTTATCAGGACTTCGTGAGCCGCGACGGCTCCTCGTCCTCTACGAGCTCCGGCTCCTCGAATTCCAGCTCCTCCAACACCGGCAACGCCACCATCACGGAGGACAAGGTGAACGTCCGCGCCTCCGCCAGCTCCAACGCCCGCTGTGTGGACGTGGTCTCCAAGGGCAAGCGCGTGACGATGCTCGCCAGAGAGGACAACTGGTTCAAGGTCTCCTATGACGGCATCACCGGCTACATCTATCGCACCTATGTCTACGCCGACAGCAACGACGTTCTCTACTCCATCCCCGTCACCGAGACGTCTTCCTCTTCCTCCACCCCGGCGCCCGCTCCCGCGCCTGCGCAGAGCGAGCCCGCGGCCGCGGAGGAGCCCAAGGAAGTGGAGATCCCCGCTTCCACCGTTGAGGCCACCTCTGTCGAGGGCGGTTCCCGCAGCGGTTCCGATGTTCCGATCTCGTCCGGCATCATCTACGGCGGCACGATCAACGTCCGCTCCGGCCCCGGCACGGGCTATGACCGCGTGACGCGCGTTTCCACCGGCAAGAAGGTCAACATTCTGGGCGAGGAGAACGGCTGGCTGCGCATCTCCTTCGGCGACACCAAGGGCTACGTCCTCAGCGACTACGTCTACGAGGGCGACTCCCTGCCGGCGTCCCTTTCCGACAGCGTCGGTTCGCAGATCGCCTCCATGGCGGCGGGCTACCTCGGCGTCCCGTATGTCTACGGCGGCGCATCCCCCAGCGGCTTTGACTGCTCCGGCCTGACGCTCTACCTCTACAGGCAGTTCGGTTACTCTCTGCCCCACTCCGCGTCCGGCCAGTACGCCAACTGCGGCTACAGGGTCTCCCGCTCCGAGTTGCAGCCCGGCGACATCGTGTTCTTCTCCAGCCCCAGCAGCGGCGGCAGCATCGAACACTGCGCCATCTACGTCGGCGGCGGCGACATCGTTCACGCACGCTACAGCGTCGGTCAGGTCTATCGCAACAACCTCTCCGAGAGCTATTATTCCAGATACTACGTCGGCGCGATCCGCATCGCCGGATAAGCCTACATAAGAATCCACCCCTGACGGCTCAGCCGTCAGGGGTGTTCTTTTCGTTTTCAAATTCCGTCTTTGCTTCCTGGAGCAGCTTTTTTTCCTGCTTCGTTGTGAGCCTGCTTTCGTCAAACTGCGCCCACAGGTCGGGACGCCGCGCCATAGTGCGCTTCCAGCTCTCCTTGCGTCGCCATTTCGCCACGTTCTCATGGTGGCCGGAGAGCAGCACGTCCGGCACGCGCCTGCCGTGCCACTCGTCGGGGCGGGAGTACTGCGGGTACTCCAGCAGCCCGTCCCAGTGCGATTCCTCGGTGTAGCACGCCTCCTCCGGCAACACCCCGGGCGCCATGCGGCACACGCAGTCCGCCAGCGCCATGGCGGGGATCTCGCCGCCGGTGACGACAAAGTCGCCCATGGAGATCTCCTCGTCCACGCACTCGTCCAAAAAACGCTGGTCGACGCCCTCGTAGTGCCCGCACACAAGGATCAGGTGGTCGTAGCGTTCCTTGAGCTCGCGCGCCACCGCCTGCGTGAATACGCGCCCGCAGGGCGAGAGGTAGATCGTGTGCCCCGCGCCGTATTTCTCCACGATATCGGCATGGCAGCGGTACAGCGGGTCCGCCTGCATGACCGCGCCGCGTCCGCCGCCGTAGGGATAGTCGTCCACCTGCATCTGCTTGTTGGTGGTATACTCCCGAATTTGATGCGTCTGTATCGCGATGTACCCGCGCTCCTGCGCGCGGCCCAGTATGCTGACATTCAGCATCGCGTCCACCGACTCCGGGAACAGCGTCATAATGTCGATCCGCATGGACGGCGTTTCACTCATCGGTCTCCAGCCCCTCGATCATGTGCACGGTGATCTCCCGCGACGTGGTGTTGATGTCTGTGACGAAGATGTCCTTTACCGCTGGGATCAGGTAGGTCTTCTCCGGTCCCCTGACGCGGTAGAGCTTGTGCGCGGGGTAGGTCAGCACCTCCGTCACCGTGCCGACGTAGCTGTGCGGGAAGTAGTTGAACACGTTCATGCCGACGAGCTCCTCGTCGAAATACTCGCCCTTGGGAAGCCGCACCTCGCTGCGCTTGATGGACAGCACCTTCGTCTTGAGCGCCGCCGCCGCGTCCATGTCCGTGACCTCCGGCAGCGTCATGAGCACCATCTCGCCGTGCACGCGCTTGGACGTCGGGCGGAACGGCGTGCCGTCCATGTAGAAGGTCTTGAAGCTGCACAGCCGCTCGGCGCCGACGTCCCACGGCTGCACCTTGACCTCGCCGCGCACGCCGTGCGTGTTGACGATCTGCCCGACCTCGATGAACTCCGGCGCCTCCGACGGCGCGGGCGGCTTGTCAAACAATCCCATGGCAAAATGGCTCCTTTGATGATGTCAGACGGATTATAGCACAGGTAAGAGCAAAAGGAAAGAGGCTGTTTGTGCCGCAAGTCTTCATCTGCTCCGCCGTGCAGCGTGCAAAAGCGCCCGCCCCGTTCGAAAACCAGGGCGGACGCTCGTTTTGTTCCGGAATGGACTCGCCGCCGCGCGAATTTCTACGCGAGGATGTTGGCGAAGAACGTGATGATCGCCGCGTTGAAGAAGTCGATGAAGAGCGACCCGACAAGCGGCACGATCATGAACGCCACGGGCGCGGGGCCGTAGAGCTTCGTCACCGCCTGCATGTTCGCCATGGCGTTGGGCGTCGCGCCCATGCCGAAGCCGCAGAAACCGGAGGACATCGTCGCCGCGTCGTAGTCTTTGCCCATGACGGGGAAGACGACGAAGGACGCGTAGAAGAACATCAGCACCGTCTGGATCAGCAGCAGCACGATCATCGGAACCGCCAGCGCCACCAGCTGCCAGAGCTTGAGGTTGATCATCGCCAGCGCGAGAAACAGCGACAGGCACACGTTGCCGATGGAGGTGATCTCCGCCATGGGCAGCTCCTTCCCCCGCCCGTCCGCGATGTTGCGGATGACCGCCGCGGCGATCATCGCGCCGATGTAGCCGGGCATGGTCAGCACCTTGCCGATCAGCGCGGAGATCAGCGTGCCGATGCCGACCGCGATGACGATGAAAATTGCCGCCGAGAGCATCTTCGCCTCGTCCAGCGCGCCGGTGTCGGTGTCCTTCTCCACCTCCACGATCTCAGGTCCCGTGGCGCCCGCCTCGTTGATGCCGCTGGACTTGAGGCCGTACTTGCGGATCTTCGACGAGGCGATCGGGCCGCCGATCATGCAGCCCGCGATCAGGCCGTAGGTCGCCGAGGCGACCGCGACCGTCATCGCGCCGGTCACGCCCATATCCTCCAGTGTCTGGCCCCAGGACGCCGACGTACCGTGCCCGCCGACGAGCGGAATGGAGCCCATTGCGAGGCCCAGCCGCCCGTCCAGACCGAACAGCTTCGCGCCGAAACCGCCGACGACGTCCTGCAGCGTCACCATGACAATGGCGAGGATCAGGAACTTAATGACGCCGACGCCGCCCTTTTTGAGCATGGAAAACGCCGCCAGAAAACCGACCGTGCAGAAGAACGCGGTCATGAACACGGTTTGCAGCGTGGTGTCCATCTCGAACTCCAATATGCCCGCGCCGCGCACCACCGTGTGCAGGATCGCAAAGATCAATCCGCCCACGACCGGCGCCGGAATACAGTAGCGCCGAAGGAACCCTATCTTGTTCACCAAAAGCTGCCCGATGACGAGCATCACCGCCGCAACGGCGATTGCCTGATACATGTTGAGACTGATGATCTTCATGGCTCTCCCTCCTGTTTCGTTTCACCCGCTTTTTCGGTCTGGTATGCTGTCATTATAACGCGTGAAAGGCGGCTTGTCCAGAAAAAAGTCTCTGTACGGCGCACAGTTGCCCGCCGCGAAAAAAAGAGGGCTCTCCGGTCAGCCGGAAAGCCTCTCTTTTTTCATTGCGGATCAGTCGACAATGTCCACCGATACCTTTACGCCGGTGCGTTGGGCATAGGAACGCATCACGGTGCGGATCTCCTTGGCAATGCGGCCCTGGCGGCCGATGACCTTGCCCATGTCGTCGGGGGCGACGCGCAGCTCCAACGTAAGCTCGTCCGAGCCCTGCACCTCCGTGACGGTCACGTCGTCGGGGTTGTCGACAAGGCTGCGGGCGATGTAGAGCAGCAGGTCTTTCATCTTTGAAACGACCTCCGCCTCAGTTCAGAGCGCCGGCTCTCTTGAGGAGCGCGCGGACGGTCTCGGTCGGCTGCGCGCCGGTCTTGATCCACTCAAGGGCGCGGTCGGTGTCGATCTTGATTTCAGCGGGCTCGACGCAGGGATTGTAGGTGCCCAGCTCCTCGATGAAGCGGCCGTCGCGGGGATAGCGGCTGTCGGCGACCACGACGCGATAGAAGGGAGCCTTCTTGGCGCCCATTCTGCGAAGACGAATTTTGACCATGATAGTTTACCTCCAAAAGTATGTATTGTTTTGTATTTTGATAAAATGCTTGGGCATTGAATCAACAAAATGGATGTTATTTCAGGCGTTTTCTCCGGCCGAAGCCGTGCATTTTGCCGCCCTTGCCGCCGAGGCCGGGGACTCCCATGCTCAGCGGCAGCTTGCCGCGGGTAAGCGACTTCGTCAGCTCCTGCATCATCTCGTACTGCTTTAAAAGCCGGTTGACGTCGACAACCTCCAGTCCGCACCCCGCCGCGACGCGCCTCTTGCGGCTCGCGCCGAGAAGCTTCGGGTTCTCGCGCTCCTCCGGCGTCATCGACAGGATGATCGCCTCGGTGTGCGCCATCGTCTTGGGGTCGATCTCCGCGCCCGCGAGCTGACGTCCGAGCTGTCCGGGCATCATCTCCGCAATGTGGCTCAAATCGCCGAGCTTTTTGAGCTCCAGCAGCTGCTCGTAGTAGTCCGAAAGCGTGAAGCGGTTCTTGCGGATGCGCTCCTCCAGCTTCTTCGCCTTCTCCTCGTCGAGCGTCTGCTCCGCCTTTTCGATCAGCGAGAGCACGTCGCCCATGCCGAGGATGCGGGACGCCATGCGGTCGGGGTGGAACGGCTCGATCATGTCGAGCTTTTCGCCCGTGCCGATGAACTTGATCGGCTTGCCCGTCGCCGCGCGGATCGAGAGCGCCGCGCCGCCGCGGGCGTCGCCGTCGAGTTTGGTGAGCACCACGCCGTCGATGCCGAGCGCCTCGTCAAACGCCGTGGCGGCGTTGACCGCGTCCTGACCGGTCATCGCGTCCACAACGAGCAATATCTCGCTGGGCTTGACCGCCGCCTTGATGCGCTTGAGCTCGTCCATCAGCTCCTCGTCGATGTGGAGCCGACCGGCGGTATCGAGCATCACGACGTCGTTGCCGTGGTCGCGGGCATAGCGGATGGATTCCTGCGCGATCTTGACCGGATCGGCCTGCCCCATCTCAAAGACGGGCAAGTCGAGCTGTCCGCCCACGACCTGCAGCTGCGTGATCGCCGCGGGGCGGTACACGTCGCAGGCGACGAGCAGCGGGCGCTTGCCCTGCTGCGAGCGGATGAACCCGGCGAGCTTGGCGACGTTCGTCGTCTTGCCGGCGCCCTGCAAACCGACCATCATGACGACGCTCGGCGGGGCGGACGCGTAGGTCAGCCGCGCGTTGGCGCCGCCCATCAGCGCGGTCAGCTCGTCGCTGACGATCTTGATGACCTGCTGCGCGGGGGTCAGGCTCTCCAGCACGTCCTGCCCCATCGCTTTCTCGCTGACGGACGCGACAAAGTCCTTGACGACCTTGTAGCTGACGTCCGCCTCCAGCAGCGCAAGGCGCACCTCGCGCATCGCAACGCTGATGTCCTCCTCGGTCAGGCGGCCCTTGCCCCGCAGATTGCGGAATACCGCATTGAGTTTTTCGGAAAGTCCTTCAAATGCCATATGAAATGGTCTCCGTTGTTACTCTTTGAGCGCGGCGGTCTCTTTTTCAATGACCGCGCACAGCTCTTCCAAACGCTTGTCCTCAAAAAGCCTGTGGTTCATCTGCCGGATCTCGCCCAGCGCCGCCTCGATGGCGTCGACGTGGGGCGTGAGCTGCATGAAGCGCTTGACTAGCCCCGTCTTGTCCTCGATCTCGGTCATGTACGCCTCGGCGCGGACGATAACGTCGCGCACGCCCTGACGGGAGATGCCGTAGTTCTCGGCGATTTCGGAAAGGGACAGATCCTCGTCGTAATAGAGCTGATAGAACTCCTTCTGCCGGTCGGTCAGAAGCTCTCCGTAAAAATCGAAGAGCATGGTCATGCGAAACGTCTGATTTTTCACAGATGATCCTCCTTGTCCCGGTTCCGTGTAAAGTTATATCGCTTTACAACAGGAACCAGTTTACCCTATCGTAGCAAAAATGTCAAGGAAAATTTGGCGGAAAATCGACGGTTCTTCTTTTTTCCCGAAAAGAGTGTGGTAATCTTTCTCATTTCGTGGTATCCTAAAAAAAATCTGACGATAAAGGTAGACAACTATGCAAACCATTCGCAAAGAACTGTCCCCCGGCGTTTTTCTCAATTACATCCCCGCGGCGAAGTTCAAAACGGGGCTGATCTCCGTCCAGCTCGTCACGCCGATGTCCGACGCGGGCGCGGCGAGCGGCGCGCTGCTGCCCGCGGTGCTGCGCCGCGGCACGGCGCGCTATCCCGACATGCGCGCGCTGTCCGGCGCGCTGGATCTGCTCTACGGCGCGGGGCTGAGCTACACCGTGCGCAAAAAGGGCGAGAACCAGTGCCTCGGTTTTCTCTCCGGCTTCATCGACGACGCCTACGCCCCCGGCGGCGAGCGGCTGTTGGAGCCGATCGCCGCGCTGCTCGGCGAGGTGCTGCTCGCCCCCGCGCAAAGCGGCGGGGTCTTCCGTCCGGAATACGTCGCGGGTGAGAAGGACAACCTCATCGACGCCATCCGCTCCATCCTCGACGACAAGCGCGACTATGCCGACAAGCGGCTCATCGAGGAGATGTGCCGCGGCGAGCGCTACGGCATCCCCCGTCTCGGCACGGAGGAGCAGGTCGCGGCGCTGGAAAACGGCGCGCTGTGGGATTTCTACCAGAATCTGCTGTCCACCGCCCGCATCGAGCTGTTCTACTGCGGCGCGGCGGAGCTTGCGCGCGCGGAGGACGCGCTGACGCGCGCGCTGGAGGCGCTGCCGCGCGGCGAGCGCGTATCGCCTGTCGCGACAGAGCGCCGCGCCGCGCCGGCGGAGCCGCGGTATCTCACCGAGACGATGGACGTGGCGCAGGGTAAGCTCTCGATGGGCTGGCGCGCGGCGACGGACGACGCCCACGCCATGATGCTCGCGAACCTCATCTTCGGCGGCTACAGCAACTCCAAGCTCTTCCTCAACGTGCGCGAAAAACTCTCGCTGTGCTACTACGCCTCCAGCGGCTACCACCGCTCCAAGGGGCTCGTCACGGTGTCCTCCGGCGTCGAGTTCGCGGACTATGAGCGCGCGCGCGACGAGATCCTCGCGCAGCTGGACTGCGTGCGGCTGGGCGATTTCGAGCCGTGGGAGCTGGAGGGCGCGCGCAGCGTGCTCGTCAGCGCGGTGCGCACGCGCGAGGACTCCGCCGGACGCATGGAGGAAAACCTGATCGGTCAGGCGGCGACAGGCCTGTGGGAAACCGAGGAGGAAATGATTGAAAACCTCGCCGCCGTCACGCCGGAGCGCGTCGCCGCCGCGGCGGGCAGCCTGACGCTGGACACCGTCTATTTCCTCAAGGGAGAGGAGGAGAGCGCCGATGCTTAAAACCGAATACCCGCGCATCGGGGAAACGGTGCTCACCGAAACGCTCCCCAATGGCCTGCGCGTCACCGTCGTGCCCAAGCCCGGCTTCCGCAAGCGCTACGCCTTCTTCGTCACGCGTTACGGCGGCATGGACATGCGCTTCCGCCTCGGCGGCGTCTGGCACGACACGCCCGCGGGCATCGCGCACTATCTGGAGCACAAGATGTTCGACACCGCCGACGGCAACGCCATGCAGGCGCTCTCGCAGCTCGGCGCGGAGCCGAACGCATTCACCGCCAACTCGATGACCGCCTACTACTTCGACTGCACGGAGCACTTCGACGAGTGCCTGCGCATCCTGCTCGGCTTCGTTTCGACGCCGTACTTCACGCAGGAGAGCGTGGACAAGGAGCGCGGCATCATCGCGCAGGAGATCCGCATGACCGAGGACACGCCCGACTGGCGCGTGTACAAAAACCTGCTCGGCTGCCTGTACCGCTCCAACCCCGCGCGCGTGCCCATCGCCGGCACGGTGGAGAGCATTCAGGAGATCACGCCCGAAACGCTCTACGCCTGTCACGAAGCGTTCTACGCCCCGTCGAACATGATGCTGTGCGTCGTGGGCGACGTGGATTTTGAGACGGTCGCCGCCGCGGCGCGCGAGGTGCTGCCGGAGCGGCGCGGCGAGGACATCGCGCGCGACTACGGCGCGCGGGAGGATACGACGCCGCACAGCCCCGCCGCCACGCAGTCCATGGAGATCGCGACGCCGCAGTTCCTCGTCGGCTTCAAGTGCCCCGCAACGGAGAACGGCGCGGAGCTGTTCCGCCAGAGCCTGATCGGCGAGCTCGCCTGCGACATCCTGCTGGGCGATTCGTCGCCGCTCTATATGCGCCTTTATGACGAGGGGCTCATCAACGGCAGCTTCGGCGGCGACTTTGACCAGCTCCCCGGCGCGGCGTACCTCTACGCCGGCGGCGAGTGCAAGGAGCCGGAGCGCGTCGCGCGCGCCGTCATGGACGAGGCGGCGCGGCTGGGGAGCGAGGGTGTGGACGAGACGTTCTACCGCCAGATCCGCCGCGCGAACTTCGGCGCGACGCTGCGCTCGCTCAACTCGTTCGAGAACATCGCCGTCGGCATGGCGGACGGGTACTTCCGCGGCTTCGACTCCTACCGCTTCCCGGAGGTATACGAGTCCATCTCCAAGTCGGACGTGGAGGCGTTCCTGCGCGAAAACGTCGTCGACGCGCGCCGCGCCATGTCGATGCTCACGCCGGTGAAGGGAGGCAGAGCATGAGCCTCAAGGACATCATCCCCAACACCTCGCCCATCGCCTTCCCCGGCCTGTTCGGGGACTGGCAGTTCACCGCCTCCGCCAAGGCGCTCGATATCGGCAACGGGATCTACTGGTACGGCATCTTCATCGCGGCGGGGCTGCTGCTTGGCCTCTGGTTCTGCATGCGGCAGGCATCCCGCTTCGGCCTCACCGAGGACAACGTCATGGACACGGTGCTCTGGGGCATGCCGCTGGGCATCGTCGGCGCGCGGCTGTACTATATCATCTTCTATCTCGACCTCTACAAGAACAGCGACGGCTCTCTCAACTTCGTGAAGATGGTCCGCGTCTGGGACGGCGGCCTCGCCATCTACGGCGGCGTCATCGTCGGCTTCCTGACCGCGTACGCCGTCAGCCGCGTGAAGAAGTTCTCCTACCTCTCCATGATGGACGACATCGTCATGGGCGTGCTGATCGGCCAGATCCTCGGCCGCTGGGGCAACTTCATGAACCGCGAGGTCTTCGGCCGTGAGACGACGCTGCCGTGGCGGATGCGCCTGTGGGCGAACGACGGGCAGTTTTACGATGTACATCCCACATTTTTGTATGAGAGCCTGTGGAACCTCGCCGGCTTCCTGCTCATCTGGCTGGTGATGACGAAGCGCCGCCGCTTCGAGGGCGAAAACCTGCTGTGCTACTTCCTGTGGTACGGCGCGGGCCGCTTCTGGATCGAGGGCATCCGCGAGGATCAGCTCTATCTCTTCAACGCCACGCTCTTCGGCGCGCGCGTGCCCGTGTCGCAGGCGCTCTCCGCGGTGCTGGTGATCGTTTCGGCCATTTTGCTCGCGAGAGGGCTCAGGAAGGCAAAAGATGCGCCGGTCGCCGGCGAAGGCAACGTTTCCTGAAACCGCCTTTTCTCTTTCTCTTGCGAAAGAGAAAACACGGTTTCAGACTTCCCCAAAAGAGAAAAGCGCCGGATGGCTGCTTGCAGATTCATGCAAGTCCATCCGGCGCTTTCGCATCGATATGTATCGTGTCTGTTTGCGCTGGCGCGCTCGTTCATCGATACGCTGCATTGTGCGTCTATGCGGCTGCGCCTACGGTGGAATTGTGCGCGTTGGCGTACGTCAATGCAGCAAATGTACAGAGCAGGCGCACACCGTCGGTCTTATCCCGCAGAGGCGCGCGGCGCGGCGGTGCTTTTCCTTCTACGGAAGTCCGAAACCGTTTCAGGAAACGCTCCCCTTCTTCCCGATGTTGTCGATCACGCAGTAGTACACCGGCGTGAAGAGCAGCGTGATGCTCGTGGAGATCAGCATGCCGCTGACCATCGTCACGCCCATGTCGCTCATCATCTCGTTCGACTGTCCGATGCCCAGCGCCAGCGGCATGATGGCGAGGATCGTCGTCAGCGTCGTCATCAGCACGGGGCGGATGCGCAGCGGGCAGGCGTTGAGGATGGCGTCGGTGCGGCTCTCGCCGCGGTCGCGGCGCTGCTTGATGTAGTCGATGAGGATGATCGACGCGTTGACCACCGTGCCGGCGAGCATGATGAGCGCCACCATTGAGATCATCGACAGGTCGCGCCCCGTCAGCGGCAGCGCGAAGAGCGCGCCGGAGAACGCCACCGGCAGGATCATCATGACGATGACCGGCATGACGAAGGACTCGAACTGCGAGGCGAGCACGAAGTACACCAGCCCCAGCGCCACGATCAGCGCGAGCGTCAGGTCGTGGAAGTTCTCGTTGAGCTGCTCGTAGCCGCCGCCGAAGGTCAGCTCGTAGCCGTCCGGCATCGAATAGCCGTCGAGGATCGCGCGGATCTGCTCCGTGATGGCGTTGGTGTCGCCGCTGATGGTCGAGCCCGTGATCGTAACGGAGCGGGACTGGTTGACGCGCGAGATCGACGCCGGGGCAAGCTCCACGTTGACATAGGCGATGGACGAGAGCGGCACCGTGCCGCCGTAAGGCGTGACCACCGGCATCGAGCGCAGCGCGTCCAGACTGGCGGACGCCGCGCCGTCGCCGCGCACGACCACGTCGATCTCCTTGTTGTCGATGTTCACCGTCGTCGCGGTGGCGCCGCTGAGCTCCGCGCGCACCGCCTGGCCGACCTGCGCGGCGGTCAGGCCGTACTGCGCCGCCGCGTCGCGGTTCATCGTCACCTTGACCTGCGGCACCTGATCGCTGAGGGTCGAGCGCACGTCAATGGCGTCGGGCAGCGCGGCGATGGGCTTCATCAGGTCCTCCGCGATCATCGAAAGCGTCTCATAGTCGGTGCCCGTGATCTCCACGGAAATGTCGTTGCCGGACATCATGTCGCTCATGTCCATCGCGCTGACGGTGTACTCACAGCCCGCGACGTCGGCAAACGCGACGCGCAGGGCGTTGGCAATCTCCGTTGCATTGCGCTCGCGATCCTTCTTCGGCACCAGCCGGACGCCCAGCTCGTTTTCGCTCTCGCCGACGACGTAATAGATCGATTCCAGCTCCGGCACGTCGCGGTACACGATGTCCACCATCTGATCCGCGATCGCCGCGGTCTGCTCCGCCTCCGAGCCGATGGGCATGGAGATCGTCGCCTGAACGAGGTTCATATCCATGTCGGGCAGCAGCACCTGCTTCGTGGCGAGGCACGCCGCGACAAAGCCGCCGACGAGCGCCACGGACAGCAGCACGCCGAGCCCGAGGTGGTTGACAAAGAAGCCCAGCACGCGGCGATAGCCGGCGAGGAAGCGGGCGCGGAAGCCCTTCCCCTCCGCATCGCCGTCCGTGAGGCGCTGCTTGTGCACCTTGCTCTCGTCGAGCAGGAAGTAGCACAGCAGCGGCACCAGCGTGACCGAAATGACCAGCGAGCCGAGGATCAAAAACGAGATCGTCAGGCAGAAATCCTTGAAGATCATGCCCGCAAGGCCGTCCGCGAGGCCCAGCGGCAAAAACACCGCCACGGTGGTGAGCGTGGAGGCGGTCAGCGAGAGCATGACCTCCTTCGTGCCCTCGATGCAGCTCGTCAGGCGGTCGTGCCCCTCCGCGGCATAGCGGTAGACGTTTTCCAGCACGACGATGGAGTTGTCGACGATCATGCCGACGCCCATGGCGACGCCGCCGAGGCTCAGCATGTTCATCGTCAGGTCGCACACGTACATCAGCACGAACACCGTCAGGATGCACACGGGCATGGAGACGGCGATGGCGAGCGTCGCGCCGAAGCGGCGCAGGAACAGGAATACAATGACCGCCGCCAGACCCACGCCGAGGATGATGTTCTCGATGGCGGCGTTGACCACGATGTTGATATATTCGCTGGCGAGATAGGGCGTGTCGTAAACGACCTCGCTGTTCTTCGCGGCAAGCTCCGCCATTTTCGCCGCCACGGCGTCGGCGGTGGACGCCTCGTTGGCGCCGGATTGCTTGGAAACCTGCAAAAACACGCAGGACACGCCGTTCATCTGCGCGATGTCGCGCCGCTCCGTCGTCTCCAGCGCGACGTTCGCCACCTCGCCGAGGCGAACCGTGCCGCCGGTCTGGAGCGGGATGATGACGTTGCGCACCTCGTCCACGCTGCGCAGCTGCGCGTCGGTGGAGACGGTCAGCTTCTGTTCTCCGTTCTCCATATCGCCGCCCGGAAACAGCAGATTTTCGGCGACAAGGATCTGCGAAACGTAGCTGTTGGTCAGCCCCAGGCCGCTGGCGCGCGCCGCATCCAGCTCCACGCTGATCTGATACTCCGTGCCGCCGTAGTAGCTCACCGAGGCGACGCCGTCGATGCGCTCCAGCGCGGGCACGACGACCGTCTCCGCCAGCGTCTGTACGGAGGCAAGATCCTCGCCCATCAGCGCGACGTAGGCGGTGGGCATCAAATCGCTGACGTTGATGTTGAGGATCGTCGGCGTGTTGCAGCCCTCCGGCAGGTCGAGCGCGTCAAAGCGCTCGCGCAGTTTCGTCGCTGCAATGTCGACGTTGGTGCCGTCGACGTACATGATGGTGATGGTGGTCAGGCTGTCGGCGGATGTGGACGACACCGAGTCCACGCCCGGCACCGACATGATCGCCGATTCCAGCGGCCGCGTGACCAGCTCCTCCATGTCCTCCGGGGACGCGCCGTTGTAGTAGCAGTAGACCACCGCCGCCGGATACTCCATATTCGGCAGCAGCGCAAGCTGCAGCTCCTGAATGTAGATGACGCCGAAGATCGAGATGATAACGAATGCAAGGATCGTCGTCACCTTATGCTTGATGCAGAACCCTGCAATTCCTCCGCCCATCGGTTACGCACCCCCAACGATACGCACGGCGTCGCCGTCGGAGAGATACTGCTGGCCGCGCGTGACCAGCTTCTGACCCGCGGAAAGCCCGGTGAGCACCTCGGTCACGCCGTCGCCGGAGAGGCCCGTCGTGATGGCGACATACTTCGCCGTGTCGTTTTCCACGACAAAGACATACTGCACGCCGTTCGAGGTCTGGATCGCCTCGGACGGGACGGCGATCGCGCCCGCGGAGCTCTCGGTAAAGAACGTCACGTCCGCGAACATGCCGGAGATCAGGCCGGTCACGTTGGACGGCACGCTGAGCACCACGGCGTACAGCTTCGTCTGCACGTTCGCCGTCTGCTCCACCGAGCGCACGACGCCGGTGAACTCGGCGTCCGCCGCCGCGATGTTCACGCGCGCCGCGTCGCCGATGGCGATCTTGGGCACCAGCGCCTCAGAGACGTAGACCGTGATCTTCATCTGCTCGGCGTTGCTGATGACCGCCACCGGATAGTTCGCCGAGATATAGCCGCCCTCCGTCGCGGTCAGCGAGGCGAGCATGCCGCTTGCCGGCGCGACGACGTTGCCCTTGGCGTCCACGTCGTCCATCACGAGCCCCAGCTGCTCCAGATTGGCGCGCGTGCTCTCCATGCCCGCTTCGAGCTGCGCGAGCGTGGAATCGCGCTGCGCCTCGGACGAGAGCACCTGCAGCTTCAGGCCCTCCAGTTCCATGCGCGCGCCGTCCAGCTCCAGCTCCGCGCTCGTGACCTCCAGCTCCGACGCCGCGCCGATGGCAAAGAGCGCCTGCGTGTCGGAGAGGTTCTTCTCCCGCAGCGCCACGGTCTTTTCCGACAGGGCGATCTGGCTCTGCGTCATCTCGATCTGCCGGTCGAACAGCTCCTTCTGCTGCCGGTAGCTCTCCGCGGAGCTGTTGTAGCTGATACGCGCGGCATTGTAGTTCGCCTGCGTCGAGGCAAGGTCGAGCGTGCAGATCACGTCGCCCTTTTCCACCGTGTCCCCCGCCTCAAAGTATACCGCAAGGCACTTGGCGGTCGTCGCCACATAGATCGACGTTTCGTCGTCGGAGGTCACGGTGCCGGACACCCGGTTCTCCGTCGCGACGTCGCTGCGCTCCACCGTCTTGACCTGCACCGCGACGCCCGAGGGCGGGGCGGTCTGCTCCGTCTTCTGCGTGCCGCAGCTCACCAGCGCGAACAGCGAAACCGCCGCAAGCGCCAGCGCAATCCATTTTCTTCTCACCGCTGCTTCCTCCTTTAACTGTTCAGGATGCCGTATTCCACCGCCCACTGATAGCTGCGGTATTTGGAAAACAGCTCCCGCTCCGCGTCCGTCACCGCCGCCTTTGCCGCGGCAAGCTCATCCTTCGCGTCCGAGAGCGCGTTGGCGGAGATGTTGCCCTGCTCAAACTTGAGCGCGGACACCGCGTACTCCCGCTCCTGCTCCGCCAGCGCCGCCCGCGCGGCGCTGAGCACCTGCGCGCAGTCCTTGACCTGCGCATACAGCACGCGGAAATTCAGCTCGAACGTAACGACCTCGTTGTCGTAAGTATACTGGGCGGTGGCAAAGGTATGCTTCGCCCGAATCTCCGTAACGGTCGTGTTGTCATAGTCCCCGCCGTCGCGAAGATAGGTGTCGCGCGCGTCCTCATAGGTCTTGCGCGCGTCGAAAAGGCTGTAACTCGCCTCTCTCGCCGTTTCAAGATCCGCTTCCAGATCCATCTTCTCCAGCTCCGCCGCCGTCACCTTCGGCAGCTCGCCCAGCGCAAGCGGCTCGCCCAGCTCCGCGCCGACCATGCTCTCCAGCTGCAGCAGGTAGTTGTCGCGGTTCATGCGCAGCGTCTGCCGTCCGCTCTGCGCCTGCGTGCGGCCCAGCTCCGCCTGCTGCGCGGTCAGCGCCGGGATCTGCCCCAGTTCCTCGCGGAGCCGGAGCTCCTTGATCGTGCGGTCGAGCTGCGCGATCTGGCGGCTCAGCGCGGCGTCCTGCGCGTCGAGGCCCTTGAGGGCGATGAACAGCGATTCGCCGAACACGATCATCTGGTTCTGCGCGTTGCGCAGCTGCCGCAGCGCGTCGGCGTTGTCCTTCTGCATGTCCCCCTCGCGGATCGCATCAAACTGCTCGCGCATCGCGTTGTATGCCTGCTCCATCTGCTTGTACTCATCACTCTTCGACAATCCGAACGAAACGAGCATCCACTGCATGCTGGCAACGTCGTTGAGCTGCTCGCGCAGCTGATTTTCCATGTGCTCATAGTCCAGCTCGTCAAGGAAGCGCACGCTTTCCTCCAGCGCGAGGATCGGGTAATAGCTCGCGTGCATCCGCGCGCCGATGTTCTCAAACGAAAGCGTGCCCTCCGCATCCGGCGTGACCGCCGGCTCCGCGTCCGGTTCCTCCGCCTGTCCCTCCGGCGCAGCGGTCTCCTCCGCCGCGGCGGCGCTCTCCGTCTCCTCGTCGGCGGGGCGGCGCTCCGTGTGCGCGGCGTTGTCGGCGAAGGCCGCGGAGGCGCCAAGCGCCGCCAGCAGGGACAGTGTCAGCAGCAGCGCGGTCAGTTTCCTCTTCATGATACCAACTCCTCTCTCATGCTCCCCCGCCGGAGGACGTCCAGACGGGAAGCGAGCTTTTTGCGCTCGGATGCGGCGCTCGCGCCGCTGCACAGGATGTTGCGCACGGTGCAGGCGAAGCTGAGCACCAGCAGCGACGCCACATCCTGCAAGAACGCAACGTCCGTCCGGCGGAAGCCCGACCAGTTGATGTGCTGCGTGACCTGCCGGAAGCCCTCGTCGGACTGCATCCGGTCAAGCACCATCTGCGACATGTCCATGTTCTGATTGAGCCGCAGCACGCCGAGCACCCGCTCCATCGTGGACCGGATCTGCCCGGATTCGGAAAACACGTCGTCAAACAGCCGCAGCGAAGCGCCGAACGGCTCGCCGCCAGTCTCCGCCAGCGCGTTTTCCATCAGGGCAAGCGCCTCCTCGCGCTGTGAGCCGAGCAGGTGGAAGAAAAGGTCCGTCTTGTCCTCAAAATACTGGTAGAAGCTGCCGCGCGGGATGCGCGCCTCCCGCACGATGCGGTTGATCGACGCCTCGTCGAAGCGCACGGACATGAACTCGCGCCACGCCGCTTCCATAAGGCGCTCGCGCTTTTCCTCCGGTAATCGGAAAAAGGTTTGCGTCGGCAAGCGATCCCCTCCTTCATTATGACAACTTGTCGCTTTATGACAACATGTCGTAATTATAGGGCAGCCGCTCTTGTTTGTCAAGCCTAACAAGGAAGGAAAACATGAACAAAATGTAAACACTTCTTTACAGGTCCGGTTCTTTCTGTTATGGTGGTTCTGGTATGATTGAATTATTTGTTCTTCAGAGAAAGGGTGAGGCCAGATGAGCTATCACATCGACAGGGGCGCCGGGCAGAGCGCCTACATGCAGCTTTACCGCCGTCTGCGCGGGGACATCGTCTCCGGCGCGTATCCGCACGGGAGCAAGCTGCCTTCGAAGCGCCTGCTCGCCGAAAGCGCCGGCGTGAGCCTCGTCACGGCGGAGCACGCCTACGCCATCCTCTGCGACGAGGGCTATATCGAATCGCGCGAGCGCAGCGGCTACTACGTCTCCTACCGCGCGAGGGACTGCTTCCCCGGCGTGGACGCGCCGCCGCTTCCGGAGCAGCCCGCCGTCCATACCGAGGGCGGTGAGTTCCCTTTCTCCGTGCTTGCCAGAACGATGCGCCGCGTGCTGTCCGACCACGCCGAGGGGCTGCTTGTCAAATCGCCGAACAACGGCTGCGCCGCGCTGCGGCAGGCGATCTGCGACTATCTGGCGCGCTCGCGCGGCATCCGCGTCAAACCCTCGCAGGTGGTCATCGGCTCCGGCGCGGAGTATCTCTACGGGCTGATCGTGCAGCTGCTGGGGCGGGAGCGCGTCTATGGCGTGGAAAGCCCGTCCTACGACAAGATCCGCCGCGTGTACGAGGCAAACGGCGTCGTGTGCGAGGCGTTGCGCCTCGGCGCGGACGGCGTGCGCACGGACGAGCTGGCGCGCGCGAGGGCGACGGCGCTGCACGTCACACCGTTCCACAGCTTCCCCAGCGGCGTCACCGCGAGCGCAGGCAAGCGCGCGGAGTACATCCGCTGGGCGCAGGAGCGGGACGGCTTCATCATCGAGGACGACTTTGACAGCGAGTTCACGCTCTCGTCCAAGGCGGAGGACACGGTCTTCTCGCTGGAGCCGGACCGCTCGGTCATCTATCTCAACACGTTCTCCAAAACGATCGCGCCGTCGATCCGCGTGGGCTACATGGTGCTGCCGCCCGCGCTGACGGACGCGTTCGAGCGGCGCGTCGGCTTCTACTCCTGCACGGTGCCGCTGTTCGAGCAGTACGTTCTGGCGGAGCTGCTGCGCAGCGGCGACTTCGAGCGGCACCTCAACCGCGTCCGCCGCAAGCGGCGCAGGCAGCAGGAGGGCGCGTGAAAAACGGGACGTGGAGCGATCGACGCTCCACGTCCCGTTTCGCTTTTCGTTTGTGTTCAGCGCGCCGCGCGATAGGGCGCGTACTCCTCGTGGGCGCGGTAGGAATCCACGCTGCGTGCCTTCGTCACGCCGATGTTGTAGAGCATCTGGCACAGCTCCGCGCGCGTCAGCGGCCTGTCCGGATCGACGCGGTGCGCGGCGTTGACGCCGTCGATCACGCCCCAGTTCAGCGCGTCGAGCAGTGCGGCGCTCGCCCACGTGTGCTCCGACTTCGGCGCGCTGCGGCAGACATTGGCGTCCTGCACGTCCGCCCATGTCAGCGAGCGGGTCTGCTCGCGGTTCTGCGCCTTGACCATGGCGAGCATCGTCTCGATCGCCTCGCCGCGCGTGACCTCCTGCTCGGCGAAGTCGCGGTTGCAGGAGCTGAAATCGAGCGCCGCGACCTGAAGCGCGTCGACATACGGTCCGTACCACGGCTTGTTGAACAGGTGGAGCGGGAGATTGTAGACGCGGCACAGAACCGCCGCGAGCTGGCCGGCGGTAAGGTTTTCCTCGGGGCAGAACAGGCCGTTTTCGTTCCCGTAGACAAGGCCGCCCCATGCGACCGCCATCACCGCGTCATAATACCACGCGCCCTTCGGCACATCGCCGAATTCATCCACGGCCGGACGGACGTCGATGATCTCCTCCACTTCCCTGCCGTGGGGATAGCCGGAGCCGGCGATGATGCGCGACTTCTTGCCGCCCTCGACGAGAAAGCCGATGATGCCCGCGCGCGAAAGGGCGTTGATGTAGTTATCCGTGTCGTCGCCGAACCACTCCGCCAGCTCTTCGATCTCCTTGCTCGCGTAGCCGCGGCCGTCGTCGTGCTTTTGCAGCTGCAAGGGGTCGCCGATGAAATTGTAGTTGTACTTCGCGCTCAATTCCTCCGTCGTCGCGAGCGCGGGCACGCTGAGCGGCAGCGCCAGAGCCAGCGCCAGCAGAAGCGCCGCGATCCGTCTTGTTCTTCTCATAAAATCATCCTCCTCAAGTGTTTTCCGGTTTCAATTCGTTTTCGATAAAGGCGCGGAACGCCGCCTCGACGCGCGGGCGGTCGGTCAGATAGCTCATGCCGTGTCCCGCGCCCTCGACCATCACAAGCGTCTTGCGGCTTTTGCACGCGTCGTACGCCTGCCGCGTCATATAGCTCGGCACAAAGCGGTCCTTCGTGCCGTGGATAAACAGGATCGGGTAGTCCGTCTGCGCGACCGCCTGCGTCGTGCTGTACTCCTTCAGGCTGAAATCCGCGAACAGGCGCGTGAATTTGTCCAGCAGCCAGACGGCGAAATGCGCGGGGAACGGCGTCCTCTCCCGCCAGACGTACGAAATGATCTCGCGGGGCGAGGTGAAGCCGCAGTCGGCGATCACGCCGCGCACGTTGGCGCCAAAATGATTGGACGAAGCCATCAGCACAACGCTCGCCCCCATGGAAAGCCCCTGCAGAAAGACCGGATGCTTCTCCCCGAAGCGCGACGCGACATAGTCCACCCACACGGGCACGTCCAGCCGCTCGCGGATGCCGAAGGTGATGTAGCGCCCCTCCGAATCCCCCTGCGCGCGTTCGTCCACCACCAGCGGCTGCAAGCCCAGCTTGTAGAGCGTCGGCAGCACGCAGGTGAAATCCATCTCCCACGATGAGCGCCAGCCGGGGAACAGGATGCACGTCGCGCGCGGCGCGACGTGCGGGATCAGCACTCCGTGGAGCAGGAACCCGTCCTCGCTCTGCACCTCGATCTCCTCCGTCTCGTGCCGCTCCAGCCACGCCCGCCCCGCGGCATAGGCGTCCTTCCACACCTCGTTGCCGGACGCGTCGATGCGCTTCTGCTCCCAGTCCTCCGGCATCTCCCGCCGCGCGCAGGTGTGGCGCAGGAAGAGAAAGCCGAAGCCGGCGGTCAGCGCGAGCAGCAGCACCGGCAGCAGCCAAAGCAGCATCCTAACCACCAGCCTCCCGCAGCGCCGCGGCGAGACGCGCGAACTCCGCGATGCCGAGGCGCTCGCCGCGCACGTTCGCGTCCAGTCCGCAGGAGACGACCACGTCCGTCAGCTTTTGCTTGCCCAGCGCGCCGAAGGCGGTCGTCAGGCTGTTGACCAGCGTCTTGCGCCGCAGGGCGAACGACGCGTTGACCACGCGGAAAAAGAACGCCTCGTCCGCGACATCCACGGGCGGCGCGGCGCGCATCTCCGCGCGCAGCACCGCGGACGTCACCTTGGGCGCGGGAATGAAGCATTCCGGCGGGACCTCAAAGCAGAGCCGCGGCTCCGTGTAATACTGCATGTACACCGAGAACGCGCCGTATGCCGCCGTGCCGGGCGCGGCGCACAGGCGCTGCGCAACCTCGCGCTGGATAAGCACCGTCAGGCTCTCGAAGCAGCGCGCCTCGATCAGCGCGGTCAGCGCGGGCGTCGTGATGTTGTAGGGCAGGTTCGCGCAGACAATGGGCGTCAGATGCGCGAAGCGCTCCCGCACGAGCGCGGGGATGTCCAGCTTGAGCACGTCGGCATTGACGACGGAGAAGTTGTCAAACGCCGCCATGGTCTCGTCCAGAATGGGCAGCAGCGCCGTGTCCAGCTCGACCGCGACGACGCTGCCCGCGCGGCGGCACAGCTCCGCCGACAGCGCCCCGATGCCGGGGCCGATCTCCAGCACGCCGTTCGTCCGCTCCGCCGCCGACGTCTCGGCGATCCGGCGCGGGATCTCGCGCTCGATGAGGAAATTCTGCCCCTTGGATTTGGAGAAGTGAAAGCCGTGGCGCGCGAGCAGATGCTCGATCGCCTGCCGCTCGTCCCGTGCCATGCCTCTCGCCTCCTGTCCGCTCTCATAGTACATCAGGGTAATTATAGTGGACGCGGCGCGCAAACTCAAGGGGGTTCGGGTAAAAAATCATCGCGCGCGTCAAAAAAAGCGGATGTGTCCGCAAATAACGGCAAAATCTTTGTCAAAATATCAGTGCAATACTTGAAACATGCCGCAAAATATGGTATAAATAGCTAATAATGCGGTTTAATATTCCGCTATCGTCCGGCGGCAGGCGGCCGCGCTCCCCGGGCGCGCGAGAAATACCCGAACGCGAGGTTGATGGCTATGCTATGGGACTTTCTGCGCATATATGCCACGATCCACACGCTCTATTTCATTCTGGCGCTTTATCTGCTCAACCGGTTCAGCCAGGATATCGCCACAAAGCTGGAGTATAACTCCTTCCGCTTTCTGCTGGGCGTTTATTTTGTCTACCTTTTGCTGAGCGTGTCGTGCACCTACATCGAATACGGGAACGTCTACCTGCCGGAGTGGCTGGTCTGGGCGATCTGGACGTGCACCATTTTTTCCGTGGTGCTCATCGCAAGCTCCCTTTTCATGTTCACGGTGTTCCGCTACGCACCGCACCTTCCGAAGAAGTTTATCTTTTCGTTTCTCACCTCGATCCCCCTTCTGACCATCGTCGTTCTGCTGCTGGCTTCGCTGCGCAACGGGCTGGTTATAGACGTCACGCCGGATCACCACATCGTCTTCGGCCCGCTTTATCCGGTGATCTCCTATCTGGTGATGCCGTATTTTGCGGCGATTTTGGTCTTTGCCGCCATCAAGTACCGCGGCAACTCCTCCTACATCCGGCGCGGACAGCTGCGCACGCTGGTCTTTGCCGTCCTGTTCGTGCTCGCCTCCGGCATCGCCGATCTGCAATTCGCGCCCGCGCACGTCTCCATCCTCCCCACCTCGTCCCTCATGTGCATCATCTTCCTGAATCTCAACATGCTCGACTCCGGCGTTTACACCGATATGCTCACGGGCATGAACAACCGGCGCAAGGCGAACGAATACCTCGGCGAATACCTGCTGGACATTTCGGAGGAGAAGCCGGTCTACCTCTACATGTGCGACGTCAATTATTTCAAGAAGATCAACGACGAATACGGCCATGCGGAGGGCGATCAGGCGCTGATCCTCACGGCAAAAGCCATCAAGTCGGCGGTCTCGTCGCGCAACAGCTTCGCGGCGCGGCTGAGCGGCGACGAGTTCCTGATCGCCTGCTTTCCGGAAAGCGCGTCCGACGCGGAGGCTCCGGAGGCGCTGATCGAAGACGTGCAGAAATGTCTTTCCGAGAAATGCGCCGCCGCGCAAAAGCCCTATTCGGTCACGATCTCCATCGGCTGCGTCTGCTGCGAAGACCCCCGCAGGCCGCTTTCGGACTACATCCGGGAAGCGGACGAGGCGCTGTACGTCCGCAAACGCGCATTCCACGCGAAAAGCTGACAGGTTGTTGTTGAAATTCTGCGCAAGTCTATGTTATAATAGCTTTGGCATAAAATTATAACGGAGGTACGCCATGGAACAGAAATATAAACGTCTTGTTACCCGCAGCGATTTCGACGGTCTTGCCTGCGCGATGATGCTCAAGGAGCTGGGCATGATCGAGGAGATCAAGTTCGTGCACCCCAAGGATGTGCAGGACGGCAAGATCGAGCTGTCCAAGGACGACATCACCACCAACCTGCCCTATGACCCGCGCGTCGGCATGGCCTTCGACCACCACGAGTCCGAGGTCGACCGCCTGAAGGCGACCGAGACCAACGGCAAGCTGATCATCGACCCCACGGCGCGCAGCGCCGCGCGCGTCGTGTACGACTACTTCGGCGGCAAGGAGAAGATGCCCCGCATTTCCGACGAGCTGATGGAAGCGGTCGACAAGGGTGACAGCGCCGACTTCACGCTCGACGAAATTCTGGAGCCCACGGGCTGGGTGCTGCTGCACTATCTGATGGACGCCCGCACGGGTCTGGGACGCTTCCGCAACTTCCGTATCTCCAACTATGACCTGATGATGGAGCTCATCGACTACTGTCTGGAGCACAACATCAACGATATTCTGGAGCTGCCCGACGTCAAGGAGCGCGTGGATCTCTACTTCGATCAGGCGCAGCAGTTCAAGGATCAGCTCCGCCGCATCGCGAAGGTGCACGGCAAGGTCGTCGTGCTCGACCTGCGCAATGAGGAGGTCATCCACGCGGGCAACCGCTTCATGGTCTATGCGCTCTATCCCGAGGCGCAGATTTCCATCCATGTCGCGTGGGGCTTCCAGAAGCAGAACACCGCCGTGATGATCGGCAAGTCCATCGTCAACAAGGGCTCCAACGCCGACATCGGCGAGCTGTGCCTCAAGTACGGCGGCGGCGGCCATCGCAACGCCGGCACCTGCCAGCTCGACAACGACAAGGTGGACGCTGAGCTGCCCAAGATCATCGAGGCGCTCAACGTCTGATCCCCATTCTCATCACATCAGCAGCCCCCGGCGGAAATCCGCCGGGGGCTGCGTTTTTTATTGCAGGACAAGCCCGTCCTCCGTCAGGCGGTATACCGTGTCGCAGACCTCCGCGAGATACCGTCGGTCGTGCGAGACGCTGATGATCGCGCCGGGAAAGCCGCGCAGCAGGGCGCGGATCTCCGGCCCGGAGAGGGGCGAGAAGTTGCGCGTCGGCTCGTCGAGCAGCAGGACGTTCGTCTCGCTCAGGCTCAGCTTGAGCAGCAGCAGCTTCGCCTTCTGCCCGCCGGAGAGCCCGCGTGCCGGACGGAACATCTCCTCCGCCGTGTAGCGCAAGGAGCCGAGGTACGTACGCGCCGTGGTCAGCGCCTCCCGGTCGCCGGACGGCACAAGGCAGTCCAGCGGCGTTTCGTCCAGATCCAGCAGCTCCTCGTAGTCCTGCGGCATGTAGAACACGCGCAGATCGTCCCGCGGGCGCAGCATCTTGTGCACCGCGCGCAGCAGCGTCGTCTTGCCCGCGCCGTTTTTGCCGGTGATGCCCACCTTCTCCGGTCCGCGGACGCGCAGCGCGACATTCCGCGCCAGCACACGCTCGCCGCAGCGCAGCTCCGGCAGGGCGCAGTCCAGCACCGTCTTGCCCGCGGGCAGCCGCGGCAGGTCGTGGAAGCGGATGAGGATGGGCGCTTCTGCCTCCGGATACGCCGTCATGTCCTCGTGCTCGCGCGCGTAGCGCTTCTCCATCGCCTTGACGGACGCCATCTTCTTTTTGAGCAGCCGCCCGCCCGCGGGATCGGCGCGGGAGATGTTCTCCTGCGCGCGCTCCACGCTCTGCTGGATGCGGCGGAACTTCTCCAGCGCCTTCTTCTCCTCGCGCCGCTCGCTGCCCGCCAGCTGCGCCTGCTTGTCGAAGAGCGCCGCGCGCTCCGCCATGAACTGCCGGAACGGCATGTTTGCGACCGTCCACCGGCTCGCGGTCTTGCGCCGCAGCTGTTCGAGCAGCACGACGCGGTTGGCGGTCCGCTCGATCAGCGTCTCGTCGTGGGAGATGAACAGCACGCCGCCCCTCCAGCCGGCGATCAGCTCCTCCATCCACTCCAGCGTCTCCACGTCCACGTCGTTCGACGGCTCGTCGAGCAGCAGGATATCCGGTTCCGCGAGCAGCAACGCCGCCATTTGCAGCTTGACCTTCTCGCCGCCGGAGAGTGTCGCCATGGGCTGTGGGGCGTACCACGCGCTATCGTCCAGCCCCAGCCGGTTTGCGAGCGACGCGAGCGTCCGCGGCGAGGCGCTTTGGAACGCCTCGCGCTCCGAGAAAAAATCGTATACGGTCTTCTCCTTGTCCGCCGCCGGAAGCTCCTGCGGCAGATAGCCCATCGCCTCGCCCCGCGTCGCGCGCGTGCCCTCCGCGTCGGCGTAGGACGCGATGAGCGCCGGATCGAAGATCCACTTGAGCAGCGTCGACTTGCCGTTGCCCTCCTCGCCGACGATCACCGCACGGTCGCCGGGGTTGAGCACGAAATTGAAGTCATCCAGCACCGTGCGCAGGTCGCGCCGGTGCGTGATGGTCAGATGGTTGATTTGGAGCAAAAGCGTCCCTCCTTTGCCGGAAAGGAAGGAGCCTGCCCGCGCACGCAGGCAGGCTCCGGTCTCTTACGCTTGCAGCTGCGGCAGGATGTCCTCGTAGAATTTGAGGCTTTCGGGGTTGCCCAGCGCGTCGCGGTTGCCGACGGGGCGGCCGTTGAGGATGTTCGTCACCGCGCCCTCGACCTTCTTGCCGTTGAGCGTAACGGGGATCTCCGGCGTTTCCAGAATGACGGCGGGCACGTGGCGCGGGGACGCCTTGGTGCGCAGCGTCGTCTTGATCTTCTTCACCAGCTCGTCGTCGAGCGTGTGGCCCGGCTGGCACTTGACAAACAGCACGATGCGCTGGTCGCCCGCGACGTTCTGCCCGACGGCGAGCGAGTCCTCGACCTCCGGCAGGGAGTTGACCTGGTTGTATATCTCCGCCGTGCCGATGCGCACGCCGGACGGCTTGAGGATGGAGTCGCTGCGCCCGCAGAAGGTAAGGCCCCCGGTGTTGCCGTGCAGGATGACGTAGTCGCCGTGGCGCCACACGCCGGGATAGTTCGTAAAGTAGGCGTTAAAGTACCGCTCGCCCTTGGGATCGTCCCAGAAGTACAGCGGCATGGACGGAATGGGCTTTTCGCACACCAGCTCGCCCTCGCGGTCGCGGATGGGCTTGCCGTCGTCGTCGTAGCACTCCACCTTCTCGCCGAGGCCGAGCGCGGACAGCTCGCCGCTGTAGACGGGGATCATCATATTGCCGATGCCAAAGCAGCCGTTGATGTCCGTGCCGCCGGCGATGGAGTTGAAGTGATAGTCCTCCTTGATCTCGCGGTAGACAAACTCCCAGCCCGCGTCCGAGAGCGCCGAGCCGGTCTGCGAAATCGCGCGCAGGGCGCTGAGGTCGGCGTGCTCGCGCGGTTTGAAGCCGTGGGCGATCAGCATGTGGATGTAGCTGGCGGAGAGGCCGAAGTCCGTGACCTTCTCGCGCTCAAGGATCTTCCAGATCGCCGCGTCGTCGGGATACGACGGGTTGCCGTCGAACAGGCACAGCTCCGCGCCGGTGCCGAGCGCCGCCGCCTGCCAGTTCCACATCATCCAGCTGCATGTCGTGATGTAGAGGAGCTTGCTGCCCTCCTGAATGTTGCAGTGGAGCACCAGCTCCTTTAACTGGTTGACGAGGATGCCCGCGTGGGACTGCACCATGCACTTGGGCTTGCCGGTGGTGCCGGAGGAGAACATGACGACCAGCGGATGGGACGCCGAGACCTGCTCGTAGGCAAAGCCGGCGGGCGCGGGCGCGAGATAGTCCGCAAAGCGCACCGCCATGGGCACGTCCGCGATGTCGTCGTCCCCGGCGTAGTGAACGACCACGACGCGCCGGAGCGACGGGATGCGCGAGGCGATCTCCTTTACGTTGGGGATGGTGGAGAAGGTCTTGCCCTTATAGCGGTAGCCGTCGGTGGTGACGAGGATCTTCGGCTGGATCTGCCCCACGCGGTCGACCGCGGCGGTGGCGCCGATGTCGGTGGCGCAGGAGCACCACGTCGCGCCGACGGCGGCGGCGGCGAGCATGGCGACGATGGTCTCCGGCAGGTTCGGCAGATACCCCGCGATCGTGTCGCCGGGGACGATGCCCTCGTTCCGGAACGCCGTGGCAAGGCGCTCGACCGTCTCCTTCAGCTCGCGGCGCGTCATCTCACGGCGCAGGAAGTCCTCGCCGCAGAACGTGATCGCGACGCCGTCGCGGTCGCAGAACCGCAGGAGGTTTTCGGCGTAGTTGAGCCTTGCGCCGACGAACCACTCCGCGCCGGGGAACTTTCCGAGATCGTCCACGACCTTGTCATAGGGCTTGGAGCATATGATGTCGAAATAGTCCCACAGCGCCGCCCAGAAGTCCGGGATGTTCTCCACGGACCAGCGGTACAGCTCGGCATATTCATGGAAGTCCGTGCCGCAGCGTTTGTTTACATAACGCATAAAGTCCGCCATCCGGCAGCCGTTTTTCTGTTCCTCGGACGGGGTCCAAAGCATTTTTTGCATGATGGGTGCGCCTCCTTACTTCATGCCGCGGCGCACCATCTCCTTGACGCAGAAGGTGGCGACGTCGTTGGCGAATTTTCCGGGGCCGAAGCCCGCGTCGAAGCCGAGCTCCTTGGCAAGCTCGTGCGTGATGCGCGCGCCGCCGCAGCACATGACGCACTTGGCGCGCATACCCTCCGCCTCCGCCAGCTCGATGAGCTCCGTCAGATTCTGGATGTGGATGTTTTTCTGCGTGACCGTCTGGCTCACGAGCAGCACGTCGGCGTGCAGCTCGCGCGCCTTTTCGAGAAATTCCTCGTTCGGCACCTGACTGCCGAGGTTGTACGCCTCGATCATGTCGTAGCGCTCCAGGCCGTAGTGTCCGGCGAAGCCCTTGCGGTTCATGATCGCGTCGATGCCGACGGTGTGGGCGTCGGTGCCCGTGGAGGCGCCGATGACCACGATCTTGCGGCCGATGTGCTCGCGGATGTAGGCGTCCACCTCGTCCATCTCCATCGTCTCGTCCTCGATCGCCTGGATCTGGATCTTGGTGTAGTCCACGCTGTGCGTGCACGAGCCGTAGACGACGTAGAAGGTGAACTCCTTGTCGAGCGAGCGGGCATAGGCGACGTTCGGCTCGCTGATACCCATCTGTCGGGAGAGCAGGCGCGCCGCCTCCATGCCGCGATCGTTGTTGGCGACGGGCAGGGTGAAGCTCAACTGCACCTTGCCGTCGTTCATCGTGTCGCCGTAGGGCTTGAGCATCGTGAGGTCGAGGGTCTTGTCGAAGTCCTTCGCCGACATGTCGTAGAGTCCGGAGCTCATGCCCTCGCCTCCTCTCCGCGCATCGCCTCGATGAAGGGGTTGAAGTGGCCGTCCGCCTTGCGCACGACGCCGGAAAGGCCCTTGCCGCCGTCCTGCGGGCGCTTGATGTCCGCGAACACGCCCTTTTCAAGCGTCGCGAACAGTCCCATATGCTCGATCTCGCGCAGGAGGTCCGCCGCCTTTTGCAGCACCTCGGCGGCGCGGCTCTGGATGATGCCGCCGGGCTTGTATTCGATCTCGCCGCCGAAGTCCGCCATCGTGCGGAAGATGTACTGCGCGTTCTCGATGGCAAGCGCGCGGTCGGACATGAACGGCGTGTGGATCGCCTCGGTCATCATGCCGAGCAGGTGGATCTTCTGCCCTGTGAGGATCGTCACCATGTTAAAGAGCGCGTCCTGCACGTGACCGCGGAAGATGTTGCCGGTCATGAACTTCGTCGGCGGCATGTACTTGAGCGGCGCGCGCGGGAAGATCTCGCGCGCCATCTGCGCCTGCGCCAGCTCGTAGAGGAACGCGTTGGGAAGGTCCGGGTTCATCTCGAACGCGTGGCCGAGGCCCATCTGCTCCTCGGGAAGCCCCGCCTTGAGCGCGAACGCCTCGTTCAAAAACTGGCTTGCCAACACCGTGTGCGCCTCCTCATAGGCGTCGGCGGTGGTGAGATAGTTGTCCTCGCCGGTGTTGATGATAACGCCCGCGAAGCCGTTGATGACGCGGGAGAAATACTGGTCGATGATCGTGCGCTGCATGTTGATGTCGCGGAACAAAATGCCGTAAAGCGCGTCGTTGAGCATCACGTCCAGCCGCTCCAGCGCGCCCATCGCCGCAATCTCCGGCATGCACAGGCCCGAGCAGTAGTTGCACAGGCGGATGTAGCGGCGCTGCTCCTCGCCGACTTCGTCGAGCGCGGCGCGCATGAGGCGGAAGTTCTCCTGCGTGGCGTAGGTACCGCCGAAGCCCTCGGTCGTCGCGCCGAAGGGCACGAAGTCCAGCAGGCTCTGCCCCGTGGTGCGGATGACCGCGATCACGTCCGCGCCCTGCTTCGCCGCCGCCTTCGCCTGCGTGATGTCCTCGTAGATGTTGCCCGTGGCGACGATCAGGTAGATAAAGGGACCCTCCTTGTCGCTGTACGCCGTTAGGTACTCGTTGCGTTTAGCCACGTTCGCGCGGATGCGGTCCATCGTCGCGTCCACGACGGGCGCGAGCGCCGCGCGGATCTCCGGCTCCGAATGGTTCGGCAGCGCCGCGAGGTCGATCTCGCCGCGGTCGATGCCCTCGGCGATCTCCTGAGGCGTCAGCCCCAGCTCCGCCATGGCGTTGCCGACGCGCAGCGCCGCGCCGTCGCCGAGGATGTCACGGGCGGAGAGGTGCTCCACCACGACGTTCGGCAGCGGCACGTCCACGTCGTTCACGCCGTCGATGCCGAGCAGGCGGCAGACCGTGCGCTCCACCGCGACGGTGGTGTGCGCTTCGATAAAGCGCTGCGTGTCCTCCGCCACCCGCGCGGCGGAGGCGCGCGCCTGATCGACGAGCGTGCGGTCCAGCCCCAGCTTGCTCTGCACCGGGGCGATCTTTGCTTTGATCGGCTCCATAGATTTATCCCTCGTGATGAGCGCGCTTGAGACGCGCGAGGTTGTTCGGCTCCATGCTCAGCGCCTGCCCGCGCTCCAGGCCCGCGACGCCGACCAGCTCGTCCTTCTTCGCGTCGCGGCACCGCTCGCACTGGCAGTCGGTGTAGTGCTCCGGCTCGGTGTAGGTCGTGATGACGCCCTCGAAGTTGCGCAAAACCACTTTATGCGGCGTCTGGGAGATGACGTAGTTCGGCATGACCGGCGTCTTGCCGCCGCCGCCCGGCGCGTCCACCACGAAGGTCGGCACGCAGAAGCCGGAGGTGTGGCCGCGCAGCGCCTCGATGATCTCGATGCCCTTGCTCACCGGCGTGCGGAAGTGCTCCAGTCCCATCGAGAGGTCGCACTGGTAGATGTAGTACGGGCGGACGCGCATCTTCACCAGCTCGTGCATGAGCTTTTTCATCGTGTACACACAGTCGTTCACGCCCGCGAGCAGCACGGTCTGGTTGCCCAGCGGCACGCCGGCGTCGGCGAGCATGGCGGTGGCGCGCTTCGAATCCTCCGTGACCTCTTTTGGGTGGTTGAAGTGCGTGTTGAGCCAGATGGGATGGTACTTCTTGAGCATGGCGCACAGCTCCGGCGTGATGCGCTGCGGCATGACGACGGGCGTGCGGCTGCCGATGCGCACGATCTCGACATGGTCGATCCTGCGCAGCTCGGAGATGACGTGCTCCAGCTTGTCGTCGCTCATCACCAGCGGGTCGCCGCCGGAGATCAGCACGTCGCGCACCTCCGTGTGCTCGCGCACGTAGTCGATGCACCTGTCGATCTGGTCGACTGGCACCGCCTGGTCGTGCTGCCCCGCGAAGCGGCGGCGCGTGCAGTGGCGGCAGTACATCGAGCACTGGTCGGTCACCAGCAGGAGCACACGGTCGGGATAGCGGTGCGTCAGACCCTTGACCGGGGAGTCGGTATCCTCGTGCAGCGGGTCGAGCAGATCGGCGGCGGACTGGTGCAGCTCGTTCGCCGTGGGGATCGCCTGCCGGCGGATGGGGTCGTTGGGGTCGCTTAAGTCGATGAGCGAGAGATAGTACGGCGTGATCGCCATGCGCAGCGTGCCGAGGCACTTGCGGATCCCCTCTTCCTCCTCCTCGGTGATGTCGATATGCTTTTTCAGATCCTCGACCGTCTCGATGCGGTTGCGCACCTGCCATTTCCAGTCGTTCCAATCCTGCTCGGAAACCTCTGCAAACAAACCGTTGCGAGTTTTCATGGCATATTATTCTCCTTTAATAGTGGTTTCCCATGCCTGCGGGCAGAATTGTCCGCAGGCATCAGCCATATTTCGCGGTTGCCCCGCAAGGGGCGAGCGAAATGGCGATCCATCGCAAAGTATGTGTAAAAGGCTCCGCCTTTTACACATACTTTGCATCGAAGAGCTTGCGCAGCTTCTCGTTCTCGCGCAGGACGTTGAGCGTGATCTCGGCGTGATCCTTGGCATAGCCGTTGCCGACGATCATGGTGAGGTCCTTGCCCACGCCCTCGGCGCCGAGCGCCGCGCGGGTGAAGCTGGTCGCCATGGAGAAGAAGTAGACGGTGCCGCCCTCGCGCACAGGGAGGATGGCGCTCATCTCGCATGCCTCAACGTTGACGCAGGAGATGGAGATGTCGTACTCCTTCCCGCCGTTCGCCTCCAGCGCCGCGTTCAGAACGGACACCGGCTCGGTCGCGCTGGCGACGATGACCTTGTTGTAGACGCCCAGCTCCATGAGCCCCGCGACCTGCTTGGGGTTGCGCACCACGCCGACGACGTTGCCCTTCGGCCCGACCTTCTTCATCGCCTCGTAGCCGCACAGCACGCCGGACTTGCCGTTCGCGCCGAGGATCAGCACGCTGTCGCCCTCCTTGGGAAGCCTGCGCGCCTGCGCGGGCGCGCCGGCGACATCCAGCGCCGCGAGCGCCAGCGCCTCGGACATATCGTCGGGCAGCTTCGCGTACAGGCCGCTTTCAAACAGCACCGCCTGCCCTACGATATCCACGCGGTCGATCTCCTTGTGGATGGCGAGGATCTTATCGATCTTCAGCGGCGTGAGGGACAACGACACCAGCGACGCGATCCTGTCGCCGACCTTGAGGTCGCGGTCCTTGAGATCGTCGCCGATGTAGGCGACCTTGCCGATGAACATGCCGCCGGAGCCGGTGACGGGGTTCTGCTGTTTGCCGCGCTCGGCGACGATGCCCATAATCATTTCGCCGATCTTCTTCTCGTCGCCGCCGCAGGCCTCGCTGATCTGGGTGAAGGACGCGGAGTCGATGTTCAGGGAGATGACGTCGCAGATGATCTCATTGGAGTAGTGTTTGGACATGTCGTTGTCGATCTTTTGTGCCGCCTGCGTCAGCACGCCCTTGGGTTCGATGACGCGGTGCGCGCCGTACTTGTCGCCTTTGAGCTGTTCCATGGTGGTGTTCCTCCAGTTTTATTTTGATTTTGAATCAGCCAAGACCGAGTATCCTCCTCGCCTCGGCGGGAGACGCGATCTCGCGCCCGAGCTCGCCGGCGATCCGGACGACCTTCGCCACCAGCTCGCCGTTGCTCTTGGCGAGCACGCCGCGCGAGAGGTAGAGATTGTCCTCAAAACCCACGCGGACGTTGCCGCCCATGACGATCGCCGCGGCGCCGAGTGTGAAGGCGTTGCGCCCGATGCCGGTCGCCGTCCATGTGCTGCCCGAGGGGATATGGCTCACCAGCCAGTCGAGGTTGCCGACGGTTGCGGGTGTGCAGCCGGGGACACCGAGCACAAAGTTGAACTGCATCGGCGCGCCGGGCACCTCGCCCTTCTTTGCCATGGCGAGGATCGTGTCGAGATGCCCCATCTCGAAGCACTCGTACTCCGGCTTGATGTGGTTTTCCAGCATCCGCTTGCCAAAGGCGCGCATTGTGGGCATCGTGTTGTCGAAGATTTCGTCGCCGAAGTTGCAGGTGCCGCAGTCGAGCGTCGCCATCTCTGGCATCAGCTCGGTGGGCTGGAGCCGCTCCTCGGCGCTCATGCCGACCGCGCCGCCCGTGGACGGGATCAGGATCACGTCGGGGATCGCCTGTTTGATGGCATCCATGCACATGCGGAAGCGCTCGCGGCTCTGCGTGGGCGTGCCGTCGTCCTCGCGCACGTGCAGGTGGACGATCGCCGCGCCCGCGTCATAGGCGCTCTTCGCCTCGCGCACGATCTCGTCGACGGTGTAGGGCACGGCGGGATTCTGCTGCTTCGTGACTTCCGCGCCGCAGATGGCGGCGGTGATGATGAGCTTCTCCATCGCGCTCTCACTTCCTCTGCTTATCCTTGGGGACGACGCAGGTGCCGCTGGCGCGGCAGACCACGATGGGGGGATCAAGCACGTCGCAGGCGGACTCGTTGATGTCGGGCCGCGGGGCGATGACCTTGCGCGCCTCGAACGTCATCTTGCGCGAGGTGTTGCCGACCTTGACGATCTCGCCCTCCGCCTCGATGTAGTCGCCCGCGTAGACCGGGGCGAGGAACTCGACGTTGTCGTAGGCGCAGAACAGTCCCTCGTCGCCGTCCTGCATGATGAGCAGCTCCGTCGCCACGTCGCCGAACAGGTGCAGCATGTGCGCCCCATCCACCAGATTGCCGCCGTAGTGCGCGTCCTCCGCGCCCATGCGTACCCGGATCAAAGATTTCATTTTGTTTCCTCCTGTATGATATAGATATTTCGGATCATCAAAAAAGCGCTATTGGGCATTCTTTTCCCAATAGCGCTTCATGCATGGCATGACAGCAGCTGGCGCTGGGCCCGGCTGCCAGAGAGACGGCTCGGCGCGCCGCCCCTCTTCGGCGAAACGACCCTTCCTCCCCGCTCGGGACCGCCATCCCATGGAGCGGGGGATACCCTTCGTTTCGCGCCTCTATTCTACCTGTTCAATTGCAAGCCCGATTCCACAAAAAACCGTTCCTGATTTGGATACAGGCTTATGGATATTATACAAAGCAGAGTCAGCTTTTGTCAACCCATTTTTGGATTGAATTTCGCGGGTTTTTCCGCCGATTATCCCTTATTTCGCGTTCTCTGACGCTATAAAGTCCAAAATTTCCCGCTCTATGCCGAGCATGCGGCACACGCGCAGCGCGTGGCGCGGGCACTCCGTCCCCGGCTCCACCGGAACGAGGCCGTAGTCCATGGCGTTTTCGAGGCGGCGCAGGCGGTCGGCGCCGGTGCCGGACGCGTCGTCGCCCGCCTCCGCGTCCTTGAGCCCCTTGACCTGATAGTGCCGCACGGCAAAGTCTGCCGTGCCGTCATAGTGCGTGGCGAGCAGCGTCACGGCATTCTTGTCAGAGAGGTACTTCACCACGGCGCGGGCGATGGCGGCGCCCTCGCGGGCGTTCGTGCCGCGCGCGAATTCGTCCATGGCGATGAACGAAAGCCCGCCCGCGCGCAGGTTCTCCGCCGCGGCGTTGAAGCGCAAAATCTCCCCGCCGAAGCTGCTCAGCCCTTCCGCGGCGTTGGAGAAGTCGCGGTTGATGAGCTCGATGCGGTCGAACAGCGGCACACACGCCGAAGAACAAAACACAAAGCAGCCGGAAAGCGCCAGCGCCGTGTTGAGCACCACCGTCTTCATAGCGACGCTCTTGCCGCCCATGTTCGCGCCGGTGAGCACCGTGACGCCCCGCGCAAGCTCGATGCCGATGGGCGTAAAGCGGCGGCCGCGCTCCTCCAGCGCGGCGGCGAGCTGGGGATGCACCGCGCCGGTCAGACGCAGCGTATCGCCCCCGACCGACGGACGGCAGCAGCCGAAGCGCCGCGCCAGCAGGGCCTTGCTCAGCGCCGCGTCCAGCCGTCCCGCCGACGCGGCGCACGCGCGCAGCGCGCACAGCTCGGCGCGCAGCGCCTCGCTCATCTCCGCGTAGATCGCCGTCAGGGCGTCCTCCTCCGCCTTCGCTGCCTCCTGCCGCCGCGCGAGCAGCGCCTCGCGGTCCGCGTCATCCTGCCGCAGCAGCCGTTCCAGCGTGCGCTTGCGCTCCCGCGCCTCCAAAAGCGCCGGCGTGCGCGCGTCCTCGATGTAAAAGCTCAGGCGGTCGCCGCCGGATGGGTTCAGAATGCGCAGCGCGCCGTCCACGCTCTCGAAGCGCACGCCGTCCAGCCGATCATAGCAGGGCAGCGCCTCCGCGCGCGGGATCAGTGTGCGCAGCCGCAGGCAAAACGCGGTGAGCTCGTAGAGCTCCACCTCGGTGAGCGCGCGGTTTTCGCAGGCGTCCAGCGTCCCGCTGAGCTCCTTGAGCCCGCCCAGCGCCGCGCGCAGGTTCGGAATGTCGCACTCCGGCTCGTCCAGCGCCGCGCGCAGCAGCGCGACGTTCTCCAGCTCGCGCTCCAGCGCCTCCTTCTGCTCCGGCGCGTAGAACCCCTCCGCGCGCAGCCGCTTCACCCCGTAGGGGCAAACCGGCTCCAGCAGGTCGCGGACGTATTTGAAGCCGATATCCTCTTTTTGCTCATAGGACAATTCAATCATCTGTCGATCCTCCGGAAACGTCAGATCACAAACCTCAGTCCTCTGAGGTTTGTCGCCATATTTCGCGGTTGCCGCGCCAGCGGCGAGCGAAATGGCATCATGCGGATGTGATGGTGCAATTATTGCACCATCACGTCCAGCACCGGAACATCTATCACCGCGCGCAGCTTCTCCGCGAACGCCGCGCCGTCGAAGCGCCAGCCGCCCGCGGACACGGGGTTCGCCGTCACCGCCGCGAGCCGCGAGCCCTGCGTTACCGCGAAGCGCACGCCGCGCGCGCAAAGCGCCTCGAAGGTGCCGCGCGTGAGCAGGAGGCAGCTCCCGTCGCGCACGAGCAGCGTCAATCCCTCCTTGTCCGTCCCGCCGCGCAGCAGCGTGCGCGCCTGCGCCTCCGTCAGCGCGCCGGAGCAGAGCAGCGTGTGCGCGCCCGCGCCGCGCCGCAGCTCCGACGCCGACGCGCCGCCCTCGCTCGTCCCGTCGGGGCGGAAAAGCGTCACGCGCCCCAGCTCCGCGCCGGGCGCGGGCATCTGCGGCAGGCTCAAAAGCCTTGCGGCGTATGCCGTCTCCGCGACCACAACGTCCATGTCGCGGTGCAGCGACGCCCCGGTTGACAGCACGCAGGCGCCGTCCGCGGCGCAGGCGGACGGGCTTTTCCGGCTCAGCGCGCCGTCGATCAGCACGCTGTCCGCGCCGAGCGCCGTCAGCTTCGTGCGCAGCGCGCCCATCTGCTCCACGATGGCGGGGCCCGCGAGCTGCACGAATCCGTCGCTCCGCGCGCGGAAGATCACCACCTCGCCGAGGCTGGTGTAAAGCCCCGTGGCGGCGAGGATCTCGCGCGAGACGTCGCACAGGGGCAGCAGCTGTTCGGCGGTCGCCGCCAGCATCCCTTCGTAGAGGTAGATCGGCGGCTTGTCCGTCCCCGTGACCAGATCGCGGCTCTCGCCGTCGCGCCCGATGCTCGTCAGCGCGAGACATTCGCCGCCGCGCCGCGCGTACTCCCGGATCAGGCGGCAGAGCGCCGTGGTCTTGCCCGCGTTTTTGCACATGCCCAGCATCACCGTCACCGGCGCGCCGGACAAAAGCTCCGACAGGTTCACAGCACAGCCCCCTCTCCGCATTTTGGTTATTCTATCACGCCGCGCGTCGATTGACAAGCGCCGCGGCGCGCCGTATAATGTGTGCGGATTTTTCAGAAACGGGAGGCTGCGCCATGCGAGGGCTGATCCATCTCTACTGCGGCGACGGAAAGGGCAAGACCACCGCGTCCGTCGGGCTCGCCGTGCGCGCCGCGGGCGCGGGGCGGAGGGTGCTGTTCGTCCAGTTCTTCAAGGACGGCTCGTCCTCGGAGCTGGACGTCCTGCGCGGCATCAAGAACATCGAGGTCCGCGTCTGCCCGACGCATTACGGCTTCGTCTGGAACATGGACGAGGCGACGTTCGCCCGCGCGCGCGAGGGCTACACGCGGCTGCTGCGCGGCGCGCTGGACGCGGCGAAGGACGGCTGCGGACTGCTGGTGCTCGACGAGGCGGTCTCCGCCTGCAACTGCGGCGCGATCCCGGAGCGCGAGATTCTGGACTTCATCGCCTGCCGCCCCGAGGGATTGGAGCTGGTGCTCACCGGGCGCAACCCCTCCGAGGCGCTGACGGAGGCGGCGGACTACATCACGGAGATGCAGAAGGTGCGCCACCCCTACGACAAGGGGATACAGGCGCGCCTTGGCGTCGAATACTGATTCCCGCAAACATAAAAATCACCGCAGGCAGGCGTCTGCGGTGATTTTTATGTAAACTATTGTCCGCACCGGGTCATTTGAGGAACAGCAAGGAATAGGCTATCAGGAACTGGCCGGGATAGTACGTGAGGTAATTAAGTATGATGTCTACCGGTCGGTCCCTGCCCTCGCCGAAGTAGGTGCCGCTGAGCACCAGATCAGACAGCGCGAAGAGCACGGCGCCGGCAAACATCAGGTTCAACGTCGTCTCGCGCCAGCCGTGCAGCGCCGCGAGGCTCCCCGCGAGCAGCACCATCGAGAACAGCATCACGCCGTAGGCAAGCACCGCGCCGCGCAGCTTGCCGTAGTTGAGCTTCATCGGCTTTTCCAGCGCCGTGTTCACGACGCTGAAGAGCGCGCCGAGCGCCAGCGGGACCACCGCCCAAAGCACCCTGCCGCGCGGCGGGAACTGTGTCAGCATTCCCGCGATGTACAGCGCGTGCCCGACTCCGAACACCGTGAAGCCCGCATAGCTGAACGCAAGGTCCTTCTCCGGGAACACGTACTTGAGATCGAGCCACACATCGCCGAGCAGGCCGAACACCAGTCCCAGGATCACAAAGGCGCTCATCGGCCGCGCCCCGGCGGCACGCGCCGACGCGGAGGCGGCGCAGACGGCGACCGAGACGAAGATCACCGAAACAACGGACTTGATGACGGCGGCCTTGAGCGAACAGCGCCGCAGCTTTTCCCGCACGTAGACGCACAGGGCAGCCGCACCGCAGCAGAGCAGGATGTTGCAGGCCAGCATGACGCTCCCTCCTTCGCGTATCGTCCGGTACGGTACAGGGGTGTGCTATTCCTCCGCCGCGGGCAGCAGCGCCGCGTTCGGCGCAAGGTAGTCAAGGCCGCCGAAGCGCTCGCGCAGCGTGCGCACCGCGGTGCGCTTTTTGCCCATCGACGCGCCCTTGAGCTTTTCGAGCGCGGTGTCCGGTGCGTCCTTGAACTCCAGCACGCCGCGCGCGCGTGCGAGCTCCAGAAGCTCCTCGCCCGTCTTGCTGCGCACGATGATCTGGTTCCACTTCTTGTCGACTTCCCAGCCGTCCGCGCTGCGCGCGCCGCCGACGGAGAGGTCGGCGAACTCCGCCGTCATATCCGCGCAGGCGCGGCACGCCGGACGCACCAGCGGCAGCACCTCGTCGAGGTTGACGGACACGGCGTCTCCTCCGCCGCGCGGGGCGAATTCGATGGAATGATACTTGCTCGGCGGGATGTCCACGTGCGCTGCGCCGGACGCGGCGGCGCGCTTCGTCAGCGCCTCCATGCCGTCCCAGTCGAGGCCCCAGCCGCAGAACAGGCCGATGACGAGCCTGATGCTGCCGGCGTGGTTGTCGTTCTCCGGCAGCCCCTCATGGCGCATCTTATAGACCGCGAGCGTCTTGCAGGGCGTACCCACAACGCCGAGCTTATGGAGCGTATCCTCCCGCAGCGCGCGGTTGAGCGCGGCGAGCGTGGGCGGGATCTGGAAGCTGCTGCCCGAGCAGGCGCGCACCTCCGCCGGGTCCGTGACCACGACGCCGTCGGGGTCGAGCGTATCCTTAGCGCGGGTGAGCACCGCGCCGTCGATGAAACCCTCTCGCAGCGCAAGCTCCGTCAGCGCGGTGACGACGCCGCCGTGCTGCGCGCCGCCGCGGATCGCCGGATCGGCGGCACGCGCGAGGTACAGCGCGCGGAACGGCCCGATCTCCGGCACGATCTTCTCGTCCGGGAACGCCTTTTTTCGCAGCGCGGCAAGATCGGTCGGCATACGGGGGCAGAAACGCTGGCAGCGGCCGTCGGCGCGCTCGCAGTCGTAGTAGCCGATCGTGCGGCCGCGGCACGAGCCCCAGTAGTTGCAAAGCCCCTGACAGGCGCCGCAGCCGGTGCAAAGGTCCTTTTGAATGACCTGAGAATCAAGCGCGTAAGAACTGAGCATCTCGTCCCACCTCCTAAACCATGATCTGCGGGATGCCGAAGACCTGTACGTCCAGCGTATCCGCGCCGGAGGGCAGATAGTCCCGCAGGCAGTGCCGCGCCGAGCACAGGTGCCCGGCGACCAGAAACGCATAGCCCGGCTTCTGGTGGTAGACGAAGTCATGCTCATAGAGGATCGCGTTCAGCGCCTCGAAGCGCGTGCTGTCGGGCAAAACCACGGTCAGCACCGCGTCGCTCTCCGGGTGGCGCAGCCGGAGCGTGATGTTCTTCTCCGTCATTGCGCGCCTCCTTCCCGGTCCATGGCTTCGCAGCCCATCGCAAACACCTTCTGGTTCATCTCCAGCACCGCGCCCTTGAAACGCTGCGTCAGCACGGCGGCAAGCGCCTCCCGGTCCAGCGGGGCGCCCGGCAGGCGGCTGAACGCGCCGAGCAGCGCGATGTTCGCCGCGCGCGCGTCGCCGCAGCCCATGGCGATGTCCGCCGCCGGGATCTCGCGCGCCGCGGCGCAGAGGGAACGGATCTCCGCTCTCAACGCGTCCATGTCCGGATATACCTGTGCGCCGCGCAGCACGCCCTGCGGATAGATCGGCCGCGGGTCGTAGATGACGCGGGTCTCCGCTCCGGCGTAATGCCGCGCGATGCGCAACGTTTCCAGCGGCTCGAAGCCGATGATGAAGTGCGCCTCGCCCTCGGGGATCAGCACGCCCAGCTCCTGCGTCGCGGAGACGCGCACGTGGCTCATCACCGAGCCGCCGCGCTGCGAGGCGCCGTAGGTCTCGCCGATGGAGACGCGGAAGCCCAGATCGTTCATCGTGCTGCCCAGCACCTCGGACGCGAGCACGTTGCCCTGTCCGCCGATGCCGCAAATGACGATGTTCAACGGATCGTAACGCAGCTCCTTCACGACTCGTCACCCCCTTCCACCACGATCGCGCCCGCGGGGCACAGCTTGGCGCACACGCCGCAGCCCACGCAGCTCACCGGATCGATGACCGCCTTGTTCTTCGTGAAGTCCCAGCTGTTGCCGGGGCAGCCCCACACGCGGGAGCAGAACTTGTCGCAGCCGCAGCCGTCGCCGAGGCACTTGTCCTGATCTACGTAAACATGCGGCCTGGTCTTTTGCTGCTTGCTCTTGAGCGTGGCGCAGGGCTGGCGCAGGATCAGCACCTTGAGCCCCGGCTCCTGCAGGAGCTCCGCCATAAGCTCCTCCGTGTTTTCCAGGTCGAAGGGGTCCGCCTCCGCCACCTTGCAGCCCATGGCCTCGCAGATCGGGCGGATCTCCATGGGCGCGACCTTGTCTCCCATGGCGGTGAGGCCGGTGCCCGGATGCGGCTGGAAGCCCGTCATTGCCGTGGCGGAGTTGTCCAGCACCATCAACAGCATGTTGGAGTCGTGATAGCGCGCGTTGACAAGGCCGGGCAGGATGGCGTGATAGAACGTCGAGTCGCCGCACATGGTCACGACCTTCTGATCGAGCCCGTAGGCGGTCAGCTGGCCGAGGCCCTCGGCGAGGTTGATGCCCGAGCCCATGCAGTTGCACGCCTGATAGGCGTAGTGCCCCGCCTCCTGGCTGGACATGATGTAGCAGCCGATGTCGCCGATGACGACGCCGGGGTTCTTCTCCCGCCGCAGCACGCGCCGCAGCAGATGGAAGGTCGCCCGGTGCGGGCAACCCGCGCAGAAGTTCAGCTCGCGCTCCAAAAGCGGCTCCGCCGCGCTTTTGCGCTCCGGCAGGGTCTTTCCCACAAGCGACGCCGCCGCGGCGAGCACCAGCTCCGGCGTCAGTTCGCCGATGCGCGGCAGCGCGCCGTCGCCGCGGCCGGCGAAGCGGATGGAAAAGCGGTGCTTGCCCGCGATCGCCTGCAAATTCCGCTCCAGGAACGGATCGACCTCTTCGAGGATCAGCACGTTCTCCGCGTGCTGCAAATAGCGCACGATCAGCTTTTCCGGCAGCGGCCAGAGCGACGCGAGCGACAGCAGCCCCACGTCCTCCGACGCGCCGAGACGGCGCAGCGCCTCCTCGGCGTAGAGCCGGCCCGTTCCGCCCGCGACGATCAGCTTTTTCGGCTGCTCCGGGCCGGAATAGTGGTTGAACGGGCATGCCTCAAAGGCTTCCTGCAGGCTGTCCAGCGTCTCCAGCATCGGCGTGTGCCGGTAGCTGACGCAGACCAGCCGGTCCCACTCGCCCACGGCCTTGAGCTCGTGCGGCGCCTCGGGCAGCTCGCCCAGCGTCACGTTGCTCCGCCCGTGGCAGACGCGCGTCGTCAGCCGCAACAGCACCATCTGGCGATAGCGCTCCGACAGCTCGAAGGCGTAGGGCACCATGTCCTTCGCCTCCTGCATGGTCGTGGGCTCGATCATGGGCAGGTCCGCCGACATCGCCATAAAGCGAGAGTCAAATTCGTTGGTGCTCGAATGCGCGCTGGGGTCATCGCTCGTGACGATCACCAGCCCGCCCTTCACGCCGTGCTGCGCGCCGCAGTGCAGCGCGTCCGCCGTGCACAGAAGCCCGTTTTGCTTGACGATGCAGATCGAGCGCGCGTTCGCGAGCGAGGTCCCGATGCACGCCTCCAAGGCGCAGACCTCGTTCGTCGCCCACTGCGCGTAAAAGCCGCGCTCCCGGGCGATCTTGCCCAGCATGCCGAGGATCTGCGAGGACGGCGAGCCGGGATACGAGGCGGCGAAATTGATCCCCGCCTCCACCGCGCCGCGCACGATGGCCTCGTTGCCCTGCATCAGGCAGACCTTGCCGGGCTCGTTGAGGGTCATAGTCCATTCCATAGCGTTTCCACCTTCTTTGCCGCCGGCGAGACCGGCGGAGCATGATGATAAATTGTATCACATCTGTCCGAGATTTCAATACGGGGAACAAAAAAGAGCGGAGACGATCGTTTGTCGTCGTCTCCGCTCCGGTTTCCGATCCGGTGCTGTCCGCTCAATCCTAGTCTCTTTGTTCGCGAAGTTCACGAAGCGCGGCACGGTGCGCCCTTTCCTCGGCTCGCCTCTCCTCCTCGGTCTGTTCCTCCTCGGACGGCTCTTCCTCGGCAGGCTCCTCTTCCGCCGGCCTGTTCTCACGCGTCCACTCCGCCTCGGGCAGCAGTTCGAACAGCGCGCGCGCGATGTCCGCGCGGATGGTGTACGGCGTCAGCAGATAGCTCAGGTCGCCCTCGGAGAATTCGAACGTCCGGTTCCCCAGCCCCACATACGCCAGCGTGCGGGAGATGATCGCCTGCGCGGACTCGCCGTCGACATAGATGTCCGGATGAAACATATTGTCCTCGTTGATGTCGATGAATCCGGCACAGCGCGCCGTCATCACCGCGTCATAATACGGGCTGTCCTCCGGAACGTCGACATACTCCCCCGTATCCTCGTCCCAGCCCGAAAGGTCAAACATGCGCATCATGATCGCAAGGAACTCGCCGCGGGTCATGCCGTAGCGCGGGGAGAAGGTGTAGGCGCTCGTCCCCTCCATCACGCCCTGCTCGACCAGAAGGTCGATCATACCGCCCAGATACGCATACTGTCCGAGATCCACAAAGCCGTCGTGCGCAAGCTCCTCCCGGCTCTCGTAGTACGGAGAGGCATAGCCGTGGATGGTCGGTTCGTCGAGCGAATAACATTTGACGGCGACGTAGTCGGTCGGCTCGATACTGTAGTTGCGCTGCGGCAGGACCTCCTCGTTGTAAGGGTAGTCGAGGCGGTTGGTGATCGTGTTCCCCTCGACGGTGAACACGCAGCCGTTCTCCACGCACAGGACATAGCCGACGTGCCGGAGCACTTCCCCGTCCGGATATCTCTCGTTGTTATAGAAGAAAATCAGGTCGCCCTGCCGCGGCACATAGTCGCCGCCGCGCGATGCGCTCATGTGATAGCATTCCAGCTCCGAAAACTGCCCGACGTGGGAGGTGCAGCTGCAATCGTTCGGAAGAACGTCTTCGGAAATATGTGCCCTTCTCGCACACCAGGACACGAACATGTCGCACCACGCCCCGTCCTCGAGGCCGTACCAGTCGCCGAAGCGCGAATAGCCGCCCTCTTCCTCCTCATAGTCGATCTGGGACAACGCCTTGGACACGACCTCCGCGGCCTCCGACCGGTATGCCGCGTGGATATCGGCGGTCAAAACCGCCGCCAGCAGGGTAAACATCAACAGAACACCGAAACAACGCTTCCTCACAACGCACAAACCTCCGCAGACGTTATATTGTGGTCAACACAGGCGGTAAAGCCTGCATTTTGTATCCTGTCTGATTGTAGCGTCCTCGAGCGGTTTCGTCAAGTATTTCCTTTTGTCTCTTTTTCCCTGTGAAAGCGCGGCGGCGCGTCCGGGTCACTCCCAGAACAGCTCGTCGAGCGTCCGGTCCAGCGCCTTGCAGATGGCGATGCAGAGGTTGATGGTCGGGTTGTAATCGCCCTTTTCGATGGCGTTGATGGTCTGGCGCGAAACGCCGATCAGCTCGGCAAGCTGCTGCTGCGAGAGATCCTTCGCAGCGCGCGCGGACTTGAGACGCAGGTTTTTCATGCCTCCTCACCGTCCCCGTCCGCCTCGCGTTCCCCGCGCCTGTCCATCGTCAGCTTGATGAGCGCCGTGGCCAGAACGACAAGCATCAGCGCGCCGCAGGCAAGCGACATCCCCACGATCAGATCCAGTCTGCCGTCCGGCAGCAGCCCCTCCGCCGTGACGTGCCGTCCCACGTTGAGGAACTGGAGCACCGCCACGGCGGCAAGCGCCCACAGCGTGTACCGCGGACTGCGAGAGATGCTGAAATACGCGTCGTGCAGGATGCAGTGCACCGCGTACACGCCGATCGAGAGTGCAAGGCCAAAGAACATGGCAGTCGGCACATCCAGCCACGTCGGTTCCCATCCCGCGTAATACGCGATGCACGCCGCGGCAAACGCCATGTGCGTGAACATTGCCGCCTTTGCCGCCTTCCCCTGCGCGGCGATCTGGCGCTCGTCGTACTCCCGCGCGCAGCCTGTCTTCTTCCGAACCGCCAGCGTGAAAACCGCATAGATGGCCAGTCCCGCCAAAATGCCGACTCCCAAACCCATTTCGTAAGCGTTCATTGCGCCGCCCCCCGTTCTTAGTATGGCTGCATCATAACACTCACCATACATTTTGTCAAGTTTATTTTACAAAATTTCCAAAATATTTTCCGCACCGGCACATTTCACAATGCAGGGCGGCAGAGCGCGTTATGGCGCTTGCCCTTGCCCCGCTGTCCGGCTATATTCATAAAAAATGTTCTGCATACTGCGCATGGCAGCATGCAGAACATTGAGAGAGCTGATCGTATGACCTTTTTAAATGGTGTCTCCCGGTCGAACGCGCGGGACGTGGACGATCCGGGATAAACGCCGCGGCGCGCAGTCGTCAATCGTAAGTTCTTTTCCGCAGACGCTGCTCGAAATCCCGCGTCGGCAGCGGCCTGTCAAACAGATAGCCCTGCACCATATTGATGTTGACGCTTTTCAGGAATTCCACCTGCTCCCAGTTTTCGACGCCCTCCGTAATGATACACATGTCCAGTTCCTTCGCCATTTTCGCGACGTTCGCCACGACCACGCTGTCGCGCTTCGTGCCGGTGTGCCCGTCGATGAAGGACTTGTCCAGCTTGAGAACGTCCGCCGGGAAATCCCGCAGGAGATTCAGGGAGGAATAGCCCGTTCCGAAGTCGTCGATCGCCATGGCGATGTCCGCCTTGTGCATATCGCTGATAAACCGGCTGAGTCTGTCGTTTTCCTGCTCGCTCATGGTCTCCGTCAGCTCCACCTCGATATACTGCTTCGGGATGTCGTAATCCTCCAGAATTTTCTGGATATGGTCGGAGAATGCCGGATCGGACAGGTTCATGCGGGAGAAGTTTGTGGAGATGCGCACCGGCTCGATCCCCTCGTCGAGCCATCTGCGGATGTCCCTGCAAACCTGCTCGAAGATATAGAAGTCCAGCGCGCAGATGCTGTGGTCGGTCTCCAGCACGGGGATAAATTCGCCCGGCGTAATCATTTTGCCGTCCTTGATCCAGCGTACCAGCGCCTCCGCGCCGGCGATCGCGTTGGTGTCCGTATTGACCTTGGGCTGGTAATACGGTCTGAATTCGCCCTTCTCCATCGCGCCGGCAAACATCGCGAGGATCTGCTTGCGGTGGATCGCCTTGCTGTGCATCTCCGGCGTGACGAACACGTACGGCTGGTGCTTTTCGTTCTTTGCGGCGTTCAGCGCCGTGGAGCACCTGCCCAAAATCCCCTCGCTGTCCATCTCCGCGTCGTCGATGTCCAGACAGCCCGCCACCGCCTTCAGGTTCACCGTTTCCTCCTCCCCTTCAAAGAAGGTGGGGAGCTTCACGCCCTCGGTCAGCTTGAGCACGGCGTCTGTCTTTTCCTTGCGCACCATGAGCAGGAAGTTGTCCTCGGACAAACGGCCCGCGCACTCGTCGTCGTCAACATAGGACAGAAGATGCTCCGCGTATTGAACCATGATGCGGTCCGCTTCCTGCTTGCCGTACCGCTTGTTGACGATCCCGAAGTTCTTGAGGTTCAGATAAAAGACGTTGTACAGCGGCAGCGATTCCGCCGCACGCCGCCCATTGACATAGGTGCGGAAGCCGGCCGCGTTCGGAAGCCCGGTCATCGCGTCGGTCTCTGCGGCCTTGAGGACGACCATGTCCTTGAGATAGTGGATGCAGTTGTCCTTGTGGTTGAAGCCGTTGTGGATGGCGACCGCCATTTCCTCGCAGCTGTCGTATCCGCAGCAGGAGCAGTTGATGCGGCGGGACGCCTCGTCGGTCTTGTTCATTTCGAGGAAGATCATATCCAGCTCTTCCGGATCGGGGATGCGCAGGTTGCACTGAGCCGACCGGTCCGTATACGTGCGCAGATAGTCCTCCAGCTTCAAGTGTGAAAACTGCTCGTTCAGGCAGTTGAGCCTTTCCTCCGGCGAGGCGTAACGCGACCACGCGCTGCCCTCGGTGTTCTTCTTGACGCGCTCCTGAATGTCGTGGAGGCTGTACAGAGCGTCGTCGGTGACGGCGCGCGAAAGCTCCGTGCCGGTCCCGCAGATACAGCCCTTTTCGCAGTTGAGCGCATCCACAAACAAGAACGGCGTCTTTCCGTCGCGCAGGCGCTCTCTGTTCTGCTCCAAATAGTGATAAAGCCGCTTTTCGCCCTCGACCTGACGGACGAACGACTCGCCGCCGAGGAGCCATACGACGTTTTCGCGCAGCCCGCCCGGCATGGGGTAGATCGAGCCCAGGCCGTACTCGATCTCGTCCGTGCAGGGCTCGCCGTACAGGCTGTGCTTCTCCACGTATTCGATCAGGTGCGCGAAGGTCACGTTGTAATTGACATATCCGCGGTTGACGGGATCGTCGATCTCCAGCTTTTTGGCGATGCAGGGGCTGATAAAGGCAAGCCTGTCCGTGATGCCGAGCTCTTTCCTTGCGTAGATCGCCGCGCACATCAGCGGGCTCTGGACGGGAAACAGCCTCGGGAGCAGCTCGGGCATATACCGCTCGATATATCCGACAACGGCGGGGCAGGGTTGCGAGATGCCGCCGGTGAAATCGTTCTGCCGGATATAGTTGATGTATCCCCATGTGGTGATGTCCGCGCCGAAGGACACGCTGATGATCCGGTTGACGCCGTGCGCCTTTAAGCCGCCCAGTATGCTTGCGTAGGTATCCGGGTAATTCGCGGGAAAAGCGGGCGCGACCAGCAGGGAGATCTTCTCTCCCCTTTCCAGATCGTCGAAAAAGCGTTCCGTATCGTCCCTGAAATCGCGCGCGTCATGCTCGCAGACGTCAAAGCAGGCGCCGCAGGAAACGCAGAGGCTCCCGTCCACCTCGATCCTCGATATGCCGTTTTCGTCGGGCTGCGTGGACACGCAGGCGCCGATGCAGCTGCACGCGCGGATGCACTTGTTGCAGCCGATACACTTGTCGTTCGTAAAAACAAGCCCTTGTTTGATCTCTCTCATACACATCCCCCGCAAACTTCTGGTTGTTATGCTCTTGTCACTCGTATATCGGCAGAAAACGGAAAGAAATTAGCCCGGCCCTCAAAAAAGTCGGCGCTCGGATCGGCTGTCGCCCGCCGGTCGGGCGGAAAACGGATTTTTCCCGACTGCGCCTTGCATTTTTGCGCGTTTGTGCTACAATGAGCAGGTATTATGACAACGTATGGAGGGTCAACTTTGGAAGAGAATAAGACATATTTTGCGCCGGGAACCGTGTTTGAGGGCACCATTACAGCGCTCGGCGATATTCTGGTGGACGGCGAGGTCAAGGGCGAGATCATCTCCGAGGGGAAGGTCTCCGTTCACAAAATGGGCGACGCCTCGATCTCCGCGCGCGATCTGGAGCTGCTCGGCGCGGCCATCAAGGGCGACATCACAGTCAGAGGCGAGGTCACGGTCGACGCGCAGTCGGCTGTGCGGGGCAACATCCGCTCGTCCAGCATCGTCTGCGAAGGCGCGGTCGAGGGGAACCTGATCGCCTCCGAGTATGTTGAGCTGAAGGAAAACGCGCGGGTGCTGGGAAACATCAGCACGCCGGCGATGGACGTCACCCGCGGCGCGCTGATCCGGGGCCAGGTGCTCATGACCGGCGCGGAGGCCGGCAAGTCCGCCAAATAAGAGAAGAATTTAGAGAACCGGGGTGGTTGAAAACAGCCGCCCCGGTTCTCTTATTATTTCTGTCTTACCGCTCACTTTCCGGTCTTCCGGAACATGAATTTCCGCGCGACGTCGATGCCGATTTTGTAATGCAGCGGGCGGAGCGCCTTATCCGCCTCCTTCAGCTTTTCACGAATGGGGATATTCTGCGGGCAGTGCTGCTCGCACTTTCCGCAGCCGACGCACTGCGTGGCGAAGGCGGGCTCTTTCGTCAGCCCCACCGTCTGCGCGTACTGGAACCGCCCCTCCGTCTTCGACTCGATATACATTGCGTTGTAGCAGCGGAAGGCGCCGGGGATGTCCACGCCCTTCGGGCAGGGCATACAGTAGCGGCAGCCGGTGCAGCCGACCTTCTCCTTCTCCCGTATCTTCGCGGAAACCTCCGAGAGCGTTTTGAAATCCGCCTCCGTGAACTCGCCCACCTTTGTTTCGGACGCGACGCGGCAGTTCTCCCGCACCATGTCCAGCGAGTTCATGCCAGAGAGCACGACGGTGACCTCCGGCTGGTTGTAGAGCCACCGCAGGCCCCACTCCGCGCTCGACCAGCCGCGCCCGCTGTCGCGCATGACGCGCTTCGCCCCGTCGGGCAGCATGTTGACCAGCTTCCCGCCGCGCAGCGGCTCCATGATGACGACGGGGATGCCCTTCTCCGCCGCGGCCTTCAGGCCCTCCACGCCCGCCTGCGCGTGTTCGTCGAGGTAGTTGTACTGGATCTGGCAGATATCCCAGTCGTAATCGTTGAGGATCTTCAAAAAGTTCTCCGTGTTGCCGTGGTAGGAAAAGCCGATGTTGCGGATCGCGCCGCTCCGTTTCTTCTCCGCGATCCAGTCCAGAATACCGATCTTTTTCAGCTTCTCCCACATGGCGACGTCCGTGACATGGTGCATCAGGTAATAATCCACATAGTCCGTCCGCAGCCGCGAAAGCTCCTCGTCGAAATACCTGTCGATCGCCGCGCGGCTCCCGATCAGGTACTGCGGCAGCTTGGTCGCGATCCTGATCTTTTCGCGTATATGGTTCCGCTCGAAGATCTCGCCGACCGCCGCCTCGCTCCCGGCGTAGACATAGGCGGTGTCAAAGTAGTTGACCCCCGCTTCGTATGCCGCCATGATCTCCCGCTCCGCCTTGTCGAGATCGATGCCGCCGCCCTTTCTGGTGAAACGCATGCAGCCGAAGCCCAGTACGGAGAGCTCGTCGCCCGATTTGTCTTTCCTGTATTGCATGGTACGCTCCTCCTCGCGATGCATGATGTCTGTGATTCGTCCCCGTGGAGACTTATCGAATCCGTCTCTTGTTGTTTTACACAATTTTATTTTATAAAATTAATATGTGAATGTCAAGGGGTAACTTGACCGTGTTTTGCGGCAGCCGGAGCGGATGCCGGCATACCGGCGGCAGCATAGCAGCGGATACAAAGAAGCCCGGCCGACGGACGGTCAGGCTTCTTCCGATTCTCCGATGAGCAGAGAGAGAAACGCCTCGTCGGTCATGCCGACGAAGCAGCGGGACACGTCGACCTCCCGCAGGGCGGAGCGAAGCTGCTCCGGCTCAAGGCGCAGGCCGAGAAAACGGTCGGCAAGCGTTTCCGGCTCGTCGATGCTGAAGAAGTCGCCCCGGAACGCGAGCCGGACGATCACGCCGCGCTCTATGGTAAGGTACGCCTCGACGGTGCCGCAGCCCTCGATGCGCGCGCGCCGCAGCAGCGTGCATTCGGGTGAGGCGCCGTAGTTCCAGTCATAGGTGCCGTAGCGCTCCGCGCAGAGCGCGTCGACCGCCGCTTCGTCCGCGGGCGTGGGGACGTATGCGCTGCCCGGCGTTTCGCGCAGGATGTTTTGCAGCAACGCCGCGCGGAATTCCGCCAGCGTGACGCCATCGGGAAGATAGGGGCGCACGTTGGTCACGCGGCTGCGCACGGAGCGGACGCCCTTGGCGCGCAGCTTGCTCTCGTCCACGCGCAGCGCGTCCGCCACGACGCTCAGATCCGAGTCGAACAGGATCGTGCCGTGGTGCATCACGCGCCCCTGGCGGAGATACTGGGAGTTGCCCGAAAACTTTTTGCCGTCGATGGTGATGTCGTTTCGCCCGTTGACCTCCGCATGGACGCCAAAGCCCTCCAGCGTGCGCACGATCGGAAGGCAGAACAGGCGAAAGTCCAGCTTTGCCGTGTCGCCCGCGTCGGTGATAAAGGTGAAGTTGAGGTTGCCGAGGTCGTGATACACGGCGCCGCCGCCGGACAGCCGCCGGACGACGCGGATGCCGTGCGCGCGGACATAGGGCTCGTTGATCTCGGCAAGGGTGTTCTGATGCTTGCCGATGATGATGGCGTTGTCGTTCTGCCAGAGCATGAAATAGGCGCGGTCGCGCGGCAACGCGTCGAAAACATGCTGCTCCATGGCGAGGTTGCGGCTGGGGTCGGTGCACGTGAGATCCAAATAGTCCAAGCGCATGTCACTCAAGCTCCTGTCCGGCAATCTGATAGCAGTGGATGATGTGCAGCCGCATGACCGTGCGCGCCGCCTCGGCGTTGTGCGCGCGGATGTAGCGGACGATCTCGCGGTGGTCCTGGATCGAGTAATCGACGCTCTCCTTAAAGAACAGCAGGTCCGCGATGATGGACTTGTTGATGATCGGCAGCAGCCGCTCCATCAGGTGATTGTGGCTTGCCGTGGAGATCGCGTTGTGGAAGTCCTGCTCCTCCTTGAAAACGCTTTTGCCCTCTGCGGCGAGCTGCTCGATGCGCTGGCGGTGGTCGTCGATGCGCGCGATCTCCTGATCGGACGCGCGCTTGGCGGCGTAGTATGCCGCCGTGGGCTCGACCATGAGGCGAATCTCCAACAGGTCGCGTATGGTCGCATCGGGCGTCGTGAACGGGGACGAGAGGTTCTGATCCTTCTCCCCGGAGTCGCCGGATATGACATAGGTGCCGCGCCCGCGGCGGATCTCCACCAGCCCGCGGGTACAGAGAACGCGAACCGCTTCGCGCAATGTCACGCGGCTGATGCCGAGCTCCTCCGCCAGCTCCAGCTCATTCGGCAGCTTGTCGCCCACGCGGAACCGCTGCTCCACAAGGATCATGTCCATGATCTCGTGCGCAGCCTGATCCGACAGGGAAGAAGATGCTGTTACCTTGGTCATATTGTTCCCCCTCTCGTCCATTCAAAGACATCTTACGACAGACGTATGGAAAACGCAACGCTTAAAAGCAAAAAAGAGAAAAACCGTCAAAACGGACAGAAATCCGACCTTCAATTATTCAAAATGCTAAATTTTGAGTTGTCATACGACTTGCAATTGACTTTTCCGTCAGAAGCGCATACACTTTCCTTAAGCCTAGGAGGTTAGCTGTCTGACTATTTCCCGCCGGTGACGTCCGGTCGGGGAAGGAGACGTAAGATGTCTTTGGGGGATGCGCCGATGGAACTTGCGCTGCGCGTGACACTTGTCGCCAACGCGGGCGTGCTGCTGGAATACGACGGCACAACGCTTCTGGTTGACGGCATCTACGGGCGTGAGGGACACCCGTTCAGCAACCTGAGCGATGAGACGTGGCGGAAGCTGCTGGAGGCGGAGCACCCGTTTGAAACGGTCGATTACCTGCTCTTCACCCACGCGCATCCGGATCACCTGTCCCCCGAAATGACGCTTGACTTCCTCAAACGCCGCGCCGTCAAGGGCGTTTTCCTGCCGGACACGCGCAGCGTGCGCGAAAGCGGTCTGGTGTCATGGCTCGCGCAGAGCGGAACGCCCGCCGTCCTGCTCTCAAACGCCACAGATCACGCCGCCTACCGGATCGAGCCGCGCATCGAGGTGCGCTCGTTCCGCACGCAGCATCTCGACAAGGCGTTCGAGCAGGTAAAGCACTTCTGCTATCTGCTGACCTTCGGCGAAAAGCGAGTGCTGCTCACCGCCGACGCGGATTACGTCCACGAGGATTTCGCCTGTCTGGACGGCGAACGGCTGCGCGCCGTGTTCGTCAACCCGCTGTTCTTCTCCGCGCTGCGGACCGGACGGTTTTTCCGCGGCACGCTGGATACGGAAACGGTCTGCGTCTATCACATCCCGTTCCGGGAGGACGACGCGACCGGGATGCGGGGGCGGCTCGCCCACGCCTACGCGCTCTGGGGCGCGGAACGCCCCCCCGCGCTGCTGCTCTCGGAGCCGTTTGAACGCTTGTCGCTTTAGCAATAGCAATGTGCCTTGTTGGTTCAATACATCAATAATATATCTTTCATCTTTCAAAGGGGGAGTAATCTATGGCGGACTTCGATATTCGCATGGCGGAGGGCAGGATCTCCCGCGTCGTGCCCCTGCGTCTGACGCCGGGCACCGACGTGCTGCTGGGACTGACCGAGGCGTGCAAACGCGCGCACATCAACAACGGCGTGATCCTCAGCGCGATCGGCTCGCTCAACGGCGTGTGCTACTGCAACCCGGTCGAGATGGACAACAGCGCGGGCTACGGCTACGGCGAGGTGCTGCACCTCACCGGCCCCATCGAGCTGGTTTCCGCTTCCGGCATCATCTGCCACGACGACGAGGGCAACACGAACCTCCACGTCCACGTCTCGCTCAGCGACCGTCACGGCGGCGGGCACGGCGGCCATCTGGTCGAGGGCACGAAGGTCCTGCTGACCGTGGACGTTGTGATTGCCGAGATCGAGGGCATGGTCATGGGCCGCAAGTTCGACGACGAGCTGCAGGTGCCCCTGTTCGCGCCCCGTCAGGAGTGAGCGGGGCGAAGCTGCGCAACAAGACGCCTGAAACGACGTTTTTGTTTTGAGCTTTCAGGTAAAACGAAGATCAATATTTATTTTAGAAAGGCGTGAAAACATTGGCAAAGGCAAAGAAAACGGAGGAATACTCCAAAGAGTTCCTGCTGGGTCTGTATCGCACGATGGTACGGATCCGCTCATTTGAGGAACACGCTGCGGAATGCTTCACAAAGGGTATGCTCGCGGGCAACATCCACCTGAGCATCGGTCAGGAGGCGGCGGCCGCCGGCGCGTTTGCCGCGATGAAGCCGCAGGACTTCTTCACCAGCACCCACCGCGGCCACGGCCACGCCATCGCGCGCGGCGGCGACCCCAAGCTTTGCATGGCGGAGCTGTTCGGCAAGAAGACCGGCTACTGCAAGGGCAAGGGCGGCTCGATGCACATCGCCGACATGGCGAAGATGAACCACCTCGGCGCGAACGGCATCGTCGGCGCGGGCCAGTGCATCAGCGCGGGCAGCGCGCTGGCGAGCAAGATCATGGGCGACGACAGCGTCACGATCGGCTGCTTCGGCGACGGCTCGACCAACGAGGGCTCGTTCCACGAGTCGCTGAACATGGCGGCGACGTGGAAGCTGCCGATGGTGTGGTTCATCGAGAACAACTGCTACGGCGTCTCCACCGAGATCCACCGCGTGACCAACACGCCCGACATCGCGACCCGCGCGGCGGCGTACAACGTCGAGTACGCGGTCGTGGACGGCACCGACCCCGTGGCGGTGTACGAGACGATGACCAAGGCGCTCGATCACGCGCGCAGCGGCAAGGGCCCGTTCGTCGTCGAGGCGAAGGTCTACCGCTATCAGGGCCACTACTGCGGCGATCCCGCGGTGTACCGCCCCGCGGAGTACATGGAGAACGCGCTCAAGAACGACGCGATCGAGAAGCTGGGCAAGAAGCTCAAGGCGCTCGGCGTCAAGGACGCGGAGCTGGACAAGATCAAGGACGAGGCGAAGGCGGAGATGGACGAGGCCGTGAAGTTCGCGGACGAGTCCCCCTATCCCGATCCCAGCGAAGTCACCGAGGATATGTATACGGCTGATAACGAAAGGTGTGTGGCAAGATGAGCAAGAAATTAAGCGTCAGCAAGGCCATTCGTGAGGGCCTGCATGAAGAGATGCTCCGTGACGACAAGATGTTCATCATGGGCGAGGATATGGCGGTCATGGGCAACGTGTTTGCCATCACCACCGGCTTTCTGGATGAGTTCGGCCCCAACCGCGTGATCGATACCCCGATCTCCGAGGAGGGCTTCATGGGCATGGCGGTCGGCGCCGCGATGCGCGGCATGCACCCCTGCGTCGAGCTGATGTACGACGACTTTGTCACCGAATGCGCCGACCCGCTGTTCAACCAGGCGGCGAAGCTCAAGTACATGTCCGGCGGCCAGTGCTCGATCCCGCTGGTGCTCCGTATGCCGATGGGCTCCGGACGCCGCAACGCCGGCCAGCACTCCCAGTCCCTTGAGGGCATGGTATGCCACTTCCCCGGCCTCAAGGTCGTCGCCCCCTGCACCGCCGAGGACGCCAAGGGCCTCATCAAGGCGGCGCTGCGCGATCCCGACCCCGTGGTCGTGATGGAGCACAAGCTGCTCTACGCCCGTAAGGAGGACGTTCCCGACGGCGAGTACATCACCCCGATCGGCGAGGCGAAGGTTCGCCGCGAGGGCAAGGATCTGACCATCATCTCCTGGAGCCGCGAGGTCAACTTCTCGATGGAAGCCGCCGAAACGCTGGCGCAGGAGGGCATCGACGTCGAGGTTCTCGACCTGCGCACGCTCGTCCCCGTCGACTGGGAAGCGATCCGCAAGTCCGTTTCCAAGACGCACAACGTCATCATCGTCTCCGAGGAGGTCAAGCGCGGCAGCTATGCCGGCGAGCTCTCCGCGGAGATCGGCGAGGAGCTGTTCGACGAGCTCGACGCGCCCGTGGAGCGCGTGTGTGGTCTGAACATCGTCTCCCCGTTCTCCCCGGTGCTTGAGGACCAGAACTTCCCGCACCCGGCGGACATCGTCAAGGCAGTCAAGCGCGTTCTGAACAAGTGAGAGGAGGGGCGGAAGAAAATGGCACATGAAGTTTTGATGCCCCAGCTGGGCCTGACCATGGAGGAAGGTACCGTCTCGTCCTGGATCAAGCACGAGGGCGACGCGGTCAAGGCCGGCGACGTGATCTTGGAGATCACCACCGACAAGCTCACCAACGAGGTCGTCAGCGAGTTTGACGGCACGCTTTTGAAAATCGTGGCGCAGGAGGGCGAGGATATCCCCGTCAAGGGCCTGCTTTGCTACATCGGCGAGCCCGGCGAGGCCGTCGGCGGCGGTGCTGCCGCGGCTGCTCCCGCAGCCCCCGCCGCCGCACCCGCGGCCGCTCCGGCTGCCGCGCCTGCCGCGGCTCCCGCGCCCGTCGCCGCGAACGGCGCGCGGCTGCGCATCTCCCCGCTCGCGCGCAAGCTCGCCGCGAAGCTCGGCGTCGACGCCTCCAAGGTCGCCGGCACCGGCCCCAGCGGCCGCATTGTCGCGAAAGACATCGAGGCGGCTGCCGCCGCAGGGACCGCCGCGCCCGCAGCCGCTGCCCCCGCGCCCGCCGCAAAGCCCGCGCCGAAGCCCGAGAGCGGCAATTTGCAGGAGGGCGACACGGTCGTCAAGCTGGTCGGCATGCGCAAGGTCGTCGCCGAGCGTATGCTCGCCTCCCACACCGAGATCCCGCCCGTCACGCAGAACATCAAGGTCGACGTCACCGAACTGATGGCGTTCCGCAAGATGCTGCTGGAGACCACCGGCAAGAAGTATTCCGTCAACGACCTCATCCTCAAGGCGACCGCGAAGTGCCTGCGCGCGCATCCCGAGATGCTCGTCAGCTGGGACGGCACCCAGATCATCCAGCGCGCGCACGTCAACCTCGGCATGGCGGTCGCGCTCGACGCGGGCCTGATCGTCCCCGTCATCCGCGACGCGGACAAGATGAGCCTCGACGCGCTCTCCGAGGCGGCGAAGGATCTTGCGACCCGCGCGAAGGAGAACAAGCTTGGCGCGGACGAGTACAAGGGCTCGACCTTCACCGTCTCCAACCTCGGCATGTTCGGCATCGAGACCTTCACCCCGATCATCAACCAGCCCGACGCGGCGATCCTCGGCGTGTGCGCGATCGAGGACGAGCTGGCGCTCAAGGACGGCGAAGTCGTCGTGCGCAAGGTCATGCGCCTGAGCTGCACGCTCGACCACCGTCTGCTCGACGGCGCGGTCGTCGCGAAGTTCGAGATGGATCTGCGCGACCTGCTCCAGAGCCCGATGAGCATTCTGCTGTAAGGAGGGCGTCGTCATGGCTTACGAATTGAAGATGCCCCAGCTGGGCCTGACCATGGAGGAAGGCACGGTTTCCAAGTGGGTCAAAAAGGAAGGCGACGCGGTCAAGACCGGCGACGTGGTCGTGGAGATCACCACCGATAAGCTCACCAACGAGGTTACGAGCGAGGTCGACGGCACGATGCTCAAGATCGTGGCGCAGGAGGGCGACGACGTCCCCGTCAAGGGCACGCTCGCGTGGATCGGCAAGCCCGGCGAAGCCGTCCCCGGCACGGGCGGCGCCGCGGCGCCCGCCGTTCCGTTCGCCCCCGCCGCTCCGGCGGTGCCTGCGAAGCCGGTCGGCGACAAGAAGATCATTGTGGTCGGCGGCGGCCCCGGCGGCTACGTCGCGGCAATCCGCGCGGCGCAGCTCGGCGCGAAGGTCACGGTCGTCGAGCGCGAGCATCTGGGCGGCACCTGCCTGAACATCGGCTGCATCCCGACCAAGTGCCTGCTGCACAGCGCGGAGCTCATCAGCGACATCAAGGAACAGGGCGCGGAGATCGGCGTCAAGGTCAAGGGCGTGGAGGTCGACTTCCCGCAGGTCATCAAGCACAAGAACGACATCAGCAAGCAGCTCACGAGCGGCATCGCGGGCCTCTTTAAGATGAACAAGGTCGCGAAGGTCGACGGCGAGGCGAAGTTCGTCGCGCCGGGCAAGCTCTCCGTCAAGAAGTCGGACGGCTCGACTGAGGAGATGACCGCCGACGCGATCATCGTCGCCACCGGCTCGATCAACGCGGTCCCGCCGATCCCCGGCCTCAAGGAGAACCCGAACTGCATCGACTCCACCGGCGCGCTCTCGCTGGAGAAGCTGCCGAAGTCGATGGTGGTCATCGGCGCGGGCGTCATCGGTCTGGAGCTCGCGTGCGCCTACGCCGCGTTCGGCACCAAGATCACGGTCGTCGAGGCGCTCGACCACATGCTGCCGATGCTCGACGGCGACCTCACGAAGATCGGCGTCGCGCACATGAAGAAGATGGGCATGGAGTTCAACCTCGAATGCCCGGTGCAGCGCGTGGACGCCTCCCCCGTCGGCGCAAAGGTCGTGTGCAAGAACAAGGAGGGCAAGGAGATCGCGTTTGAGGCGGAGAAGGTGCTCGTCGCCGTCGGCCGCCGCGCCAACACCGCCATGCTCGACCTCGACGCCGGCAAGCTCGACAACGACCGCGGCCGCATCAAGGTCAACGACAAGATGGAGACGTCGGTTCCCGGCGTGTACGCCATCGGCGACTGCGTGATGGGCTACGCCCAGCTCGCGCACACCGCCTCCGCCATGGGCGAGGTCGCCGCCGAGAACATCATGGGCATCGAGGCCCATTACGACCAGAAGACAAACCCCACCTGCGTCTACATCGAGCCGGAGGCGGCGTCCGTCGGTCTCACGGAGGAGCAGTGCAAGGAGCAGGGGCTTGCCTACAAGGTCGGCAAGTTCCCGATGGCCGCCAACGGCAAGGCTCTGATCCTCAACGGCGGCGAGGGCGTCGTCAAGATCATCGCCGGCAAGGAGTACGGCGAGATCCTCGGCATGCACATCATCGGGCCGCGCGCGACCGACCTCATCGCCGAGGGCGCGCTCGCCATCGGCGAGGAGATGACGCTCGACGAGCTCATTGCCACCATCCACTCGCACCCGACCGTCACCGAGGCGATGCGCGAGGCCGCCCTGCAGGCGGAGAAGCGCGCGATCCATACGTCCAACAAATAAATCATCGTCATCCGGGGAGACCCGCAGGGATCTCCCCGGATGAAAGGAGCAACATGGCAAAGCGGCAGACAAACGAGCAGCGCGAACTGGAGAAAAAGAGCGCGGCCATTCTCGGCCATCACGTGAGCGCGGAGAAGGGCGCGGCGCTGCTGGCCTACACCGCGCTGGCATGTCTTGTCCCGATGGCGCTGGGACTGCGCCTCTGGCAGGACATCCCGCTCGTTGTGGAAACGGGCCTCACCGGGCCGAACGGGCAGGACGACTCGCTGCCGCGCTGGGGGCTCGTGTTCCTGCTGCCGGGGATCTTCCTCCTGCTGGATCTCATCAACCACGCCCAGCTCCGCCGCTTTCAGCGGGCGGAAACGGTCCCGCCGCGCTACACGCGCCTGATGGGGCGCTGGGGCTTCCCGTTGGTGGAGCTGCCGCTTTGTGCTTGGGCGATCCCAAGCGGGGCGGGGCGGCCGGAGCTGACCGGCGCGCTCCTTCCACTGTGGCTCGCCGGGCTGGCGCTGATGATCGCGGGCGGTTGCCTGCTGGATTGTCGGCGCGGCGACCGCTTCACGCTCGATTGGCTGCCCGGTATGGACGATCCCGCGTCATGGCACGCCGTGCACCGTCTGGCGGGGTTCAGCCTCCTGACAGGCGGCGTGCTGCTCCTCTTCGCCGCGGCGCTCGCGCCCGCTTTTCCGCTCGTCGCCGCGCTGCTCTTGCTCAGCATGGGAACGCCGGTTCTCTACGCACTGCTCCGACGGCGCGGACAGGGGTGAAGGACAGGGGCGCCCCCGCAAAACTTTAGGGCTTTTAACACAAAAAGACTTGTATTTGTGTCGCGTTGTGGTATAATTTTACTGCTGCGGCGGCGAGCCCGTCGTCCGTATGCGCACAGTACATTGGGAAAGGAATGATTCCATGAAGGCGTATAAAAAGATCATGTCCGGCATTGCTGAATTTGAGAAGGTCCTCATCAGCATTGATCTGGTCGTGGTCACGCTGCTGACGTTCCTCAACGTTCTGTTCCGCAAGCTGGGCGACTGGATCCCGAGTTTCAAGATCTCCCTTGCGTGGACCGAAGAGGTCGTCATCAACCTGTTCGTGCTTTTGATTATGCTCGGCTGCGCGCTGTGCGCAAAGGAGGGCAGCCTCATCAGCCTGTCGCTGATTTTTGACCGTCTGAAAGCCGGCGGCAAGAAGGTGCTCACGCTCATCATTACGGCGGCAAACATCCTCTTCTGGGTGCTGCTGCTCGACACCGGCTGGAAGAAGGTCGTCACGCAGCTCGGAAACGGAAAATCCACGCCCATCCTGCGTATTCCGGAGTGGATGTTCACGATCTTCCTCCCGATCGGCGCGGTGTTCCTGATCCTGCACACGGTCGAGTTCTGCATCGACGCGTTATCCAGAAAGGAGGGTGAGACCGCATGACGACGCTGCTGCTGTTCGGCGTGTTCTTTATCCTGCTGTTCATGAACATCCCCATCGCCGTCAGTCTGGGTCTTTCCTCCGTGCTGGCGATGGTACAGGCTGGCGACAAGTTCGCCAACATCGTACCGACCAACCTCTACAACGGCATGGCGAAGTTCCTGCTGCTGGCGATCCCGTTCTTCGTCCTCTCGGGCAACATCATGGCAAAGGCGGGCATCTCCACGCGTCTGGTCGAGTTCATCGACGACTGCATCGGCCACCGCAAGGGCGGTATCGCCATCGTCTGCGTCGTCGTGGCGTGCTTCTTCGGCGCGATCTCCGGCTCCGGCCCGGCGACCGTCGCCGCGCTGGGCATCATCCTGATCCCCGCCATGATCAACCGCGGCGGCTTCTCCGCCCCGTTTGCCAGCGCCATGATGGCAACGGCATCCTCCATCGCGATCGTCATTCCGCCCTCCATCGCCTTCGTTGTCTATTCGTCGATCGTCGGCGATAAGGCGAGCGTCGGCAACATGTTCATGGGCGGCATCCTGCCCGGCATCCTGATGGGCGCCGTGCTCGTGGCGGTCATTTTGATCGAGGCGAACCGCAAGGGGCTGAAGGCCTCCCGCGAGAAGGCTTCCGCCGCGCAGCGCTGGAAGAGCTTCAAAAGCGCGTTCTGGGGCTTCCTGATGCCCGTTATCATCCTCGGCGGCATCTACTCCGGTTTCTTCACCCCGACCGAGGCGGCGGCCGTCTCCGTCGTGTACGGCCTGATCGTCGGCTTCTTCATCTACCGCGAGGTCAAACTCAAGGATATGTACGAGATCCTCGTTGATTCCTGCAAGACCACCGGTTCGATCATGCTCATCATCGGCGCGGCGTCCCTGTTCAGCTACGTCTGCACCGTGCACGGCATCTCCAAGGCGGCGCAGGCGCTGCTGCTCAACGTGTCCGGCAGCAAGGTCGTGTTCCTGATTATCGTGAACATCATCTTCCTGATCGCCGGCTGCTTTGTCGATGCAAACTCCGCCATGTACATCTTCATCCCCATCATGTACCCCGTGGCGGAGCAGCTGGGCATCAACCTGGTGCACTTCGGCGTGATCGCAACGGTCAACCTCGCCATCGGTCAGGTCACGCCGCCCGTCGGCGTCAACCTGTTCGTCGCCATCGGCCTTGCCGCCAAGCTGGAAGGCCTGAAGGACAAGACGCGCGTCACGATCGAGTCGATCTCCAAGGCGGTGTGGCCGATGATCGTCGCCTGCATCATCGCGCTGCTGCTCGTCACCTATGTTCCCTGGTTCTCCACGGTTCTCATCAAGTAAGATCTCTTACCGCGCAAGCGGTATCAGATAAAGAAGCAAGTTTTATATTTATTGAAGGAGGAACACCCATGAAAAAGATTCTTGCTCTTGCTCTTGCGCTGGTCATGGCTCTCGCCCTCGTCGCGTGCGGCGGCGGTGGCGGCGGCACGACCACCACTACGCCCCCTGCCGACAGCAGCTCCACGACCACGACGCCGGCGAGCGGCGGCGACACCACCACGCCCGCTGCCAGCGGCACCACCTTTGAGAAGCAGACGTGGAAGTTCGCCTGCTCCGCGACCGACAACACCTGCTGGGCCGATATGGGCCGTCAGTTCGGCAAGATGGTCAGCGACGCCACCGGCGGCGCTGTCACCGTCGAGGTCTATGCCGCCGACCAGCTGACCTCCGGCAACCAGACCGAGGGCATCCAGGGCGTCATCGACGGCACCATCGAGCTCTCCGCGCACTCCAACATCATCTATTCCAGCTTCGACAAGCGCCTGAACGTCGTCTCTCTCCCCTTCCTGTTCGACTCCTTTGAGGACGTTGACAAGAAGCTCGACGGCGACGCCGGCAAGGCTGTCGGCAAGGTCGTTGAGGACATGGGCCTGCACCTCCTCGGCATCGCGGAGAACGGCTTCCGTCATCCCACCAACAACAAGCACCCCATCGAGAAGATGAGCGACATGCAGGGCCTGAAGATCCGCGTTGCCGGTTCCGACCTGCTCAAGCGCGAGTATGACCTGTGGGGCGCCAGCGTCACCACCGCCAACTGGTCCGAGGTCTACACCGGCCTGCAGACCGGCACCTATGACGGCCAGGAGAACCCCCTGCCCACCGCTGACGGCGGCTCCATCTCCGACGTCAACAAGTTCGTCACCTACTGGACCGGCGTGTATGACTGCATCTTCTTCACGATGAACGGCGACCTGTACAACTCCCTCAGCCCCGAGCTGCAGAAGATCGTTGACGAGGCCGGCATGAAGGCCGCTCAGCAGCAGCGTCAGCTTGAGCGCCAGGGCGACCAGGAAGTCCTTGAGAAGTGGAAGGCTGCCGGCGTGACCGTCACCGAGCTCACTCCCGAGGCTGCCGCCGAGTTCAAGCAGGCCGCGCAGGCTTGCTACAGCGAGTTCGAGGAAGCTCTGACCAAGGAGCTCATCGACGCGTTCACCAACTAAACCGGCAAACGCGATCTGACCTGTAACCGCATAAAAACACTGTGCGCGGTCCCGTTTGGGATCGCGCACAGTATTTTTATGTTTTGGCGCGCCCGCCTTCCCCTCACGCGTCCTGCCGGCGGTTCCCCGCCGCATACAGGGCAAAGGCGGCGAGCGTGAAGCCGTCCGCGATCTTTCCGGTTCCGATAAGCTCCGACAGCTCGCTTTCGCTCAGGAGCTCCAGCGCCGCGATCCCCTCGTATCCCTTCTCAATGCGCGGGCGGCTCACGTCGCAGAGGAACACCTCCGCCTTGGTCGCCAGGATCCCGCTGTCCGCCGCGACTGTGCCGAGGAATCGGATATTGCCGACCTCCGCCGTCCCGATCTCCTCGCGCAGTTCCTTGCGCAGATTCTCCTCTCCGGACAGCCCCTTTTCGCCGAAGCCGCGCGGAAATGCCAGCATTTCCTCCCGCAGGGCGTGGCGATACTGCCGCAGCAGCACGAAGCGCCCCTGATACATGGGCACGGCGACCACCGCTCCGCTCTCGGCGGCGGGCAGCAGGCGCTCGTACGGGAACAGGAGGTCTCCGGCCTCCACGCCGTCCGCGCTCCGCCGGACAAGGTCAACGACCAGCAGGTGATAGGGGCTCTCGTAGAGCACGCCCAGCTGCTTTCCCGTGGTCTTAAAAAAGTCATCCACCAGCCTGGGGTCCGTTACGATCTCAAGCGCGCCGCTCCGGAATGCGGAGGGGCGTGCCTCACGCAGCTCCAGATAGCGCGTCCATGCGGAAGTCTCATGGTAATCCATCAGCAGTTCCCTCCCTTATGCGTATGATACTCCCTTTCAAGCGCATACAGCATCCGGTTTTCATGGATGCCGTTGAAGACATTCTCCACCGTCTCCAGAATATCCGGCAGCTTGAAATGCGCAAACAGCTCCGAGGTGACGATCCCGAACAGCACGATGGAGATGAAATTGATCAGCAGCTTTCCGCCCACTCCGAAACGTACCGAAAGGGCGTCGGTCCATAGATCCTGAATCACGTTGAGCAGATAGCTGATCGCGACAAAGGCCGCCGCATACAGGCCCGCCACCATCAGGCTGTAACGCAGGCTCCTTTTGCTGAGTTTTTTCCAGTACCGCCTTTGCTGCGCCAGCCGTTCGCCGCGATCCTTACCCTGAGTGTCCGGCAAGGATCGCTTCCCGCGTTTCCGAATGTATTCGATGTTCCGCTTCACCAGAAGAAGCGCGGTGCTCCACTCGGGCAAAGCGACATTCTCCGAGAAATCGGTCTGGGCGATCCTGCGGGCATCGTCTTTTCGATGGGAGATGTGCTCCCCGTTTTCCACGCTGTACCAGTACCGCGCCATATCGATGCGGAACTGTTTGCGGAAGTCCTCCGCGTCTCCGTCGCAATACCGCTTGTCCACGTCGAGGATGCTGTCCTCAACGGCGTAGTTGTAGCACAGATCGACAATGGCCTCCGCCGCGTCGATGTCTTTGGTATACGGCTCCGTCTCCAGCAGTTTGTACCATACGCTGCGGCGCTGCAGTTCCTCCCGGCTCACACCGTCCGAAATCCGGCGCAGGATCGCCAGGCCCCGCGCCAGAACCGCGTCAATTCCCTCGTCCCCCTGCGGTGCGGAAAACATCTGTCCGACCTGCTCCATGTAGTCCAGCAGGCTCTTCAGCGGCCCCGACTTCTGCGGATGGTTCGCGGTCTCGCTGCGGCTGAGCAGCAGGATCAATTCCACATAGCGGGACAGGAAAAGGTACTTTTCCCTGTCGCCCGTGTTTTCCCGCGCCTTCTCCCGGAGCAGCTGAACGTCGCTGTACTGGATTGCCCGATAAACGTCGCGCAGCATGTCCCCGTCGTTATCGTCCAGCGGAACAAGCGAGAAGTAGAAGTCCTGCTTTTCCGCGTCCTCGCTGTTGCGCCGTTTTTCCAGCTGCTTCATGCAGCTTTTGACGTGACCGAGAATGTACTGCGCCGCCGTCCGCTGATCCGCGTACAGCGACACCTGGATCATACCCAGCTCGCACAGCTCCATGACGGCGTTGTAGGTTTTTTCGTCCTTCAGCCCCGCCCAGAACGCGGCAGAGTCCGAAAGCTGGTTGTAGGACAGGATAACGGTATTCCCGTTTGCGGTGATCTCGCGAAACAGCGCGTCCTGTCCCGCAGCGATCTCTTGTTTTGAATTGCGGACGGAATCCAGTTCAAACAGATAGATGTTCATCGTTCGTAAGCTCCCGTATGTCAGCAGATATATGGATTATACATCCGAGCGCATTTCACACGCAATAAAAATCTCCGAAAGCCGCAGCCTTCGGAGATTTTTCTGAACATTTTGGGGAAAGGTTAGCGCTTGGAGAACTGAGGCGCGCGACGTGCGGCCTTGAGGCCGTACTTCTTAAAGCCGTTAGCGCTTCTAACCCGCATGAATAAAGGCCTCCCAGCATCGTGTCAGAGGTTTAACCTCTGTTTTAACCGCAGTTCGCGAAGATACCGATTTATGAAAGTGCGAAAAAATCAAAAAAGCGGATTTGTTGCAAAAAGCATCTCCCAAGCTGTGCTTTGATTTTCTCACAGATGCGTTCATCTGTCAAGAGAGACATTAAGGAGTTTCTTTTCTTTTATCAAGCGTGTACCTCACGCCTGATGTCTCATCCAACAGTGCATCTGCTAAAAAATCATCTGTAAACATGGCAAGTCCTTCGTCATACACACTCCCCAGCTTATCCGCAGGGGTCAGGATCAACGCATTGCCAACCCTATTGATATAGACCTCGCTTGCAGTGAATCGGTACTCATCAGGAATCCGCACTGCCTGACTTCTTCCGCTTGTAAAGACCTTTGCAATCTTCATTGGCGCACCTTCCTTATATCGCAGGATTTACTCCGGCTCTCTCCGACTCTTAGCAACCTTTCGATTCCTTTCAGCGACCGCTTGCATCAACGCATTATACTGCTCCGGTGTTGCAACAGGATCAATCGGCGGATTGTCCTCATCAAAAGATTCTGGCAGGTTACGGGCTGCTTCGATCATGGCGATTTCTTCGTCAGAAAGCTTTGCGCCGCTGTTTGCCCTATGCTCCGCGAACGCTTCCGCCGCGCGACGCACCTGTCCCTTTCTGGCAGCCTCTACGCTACGTTCGAGCTTGGAAGTTAATTCTCCTTCCGTCATCAAGTCCGCGTTCACGGGCGCTGGCGCAGATGGAAGCTGCACTGGGAACGGTAGCCCGCCGGTCAGAACAATCTGCTTGAGAAACATATCCATCGCCGTGGACATGGACAGGCCGAGCCTGTTGAGGATATCCTCCGCAGCTGCCTTTGACTCGGGATCGACTCGAAGATTGAGAGTTGCTGTTTTCGCCATCGCACACCATTCCTTTCAGTTACGATTGTAATGTATTTTGCGTTACAAGTCAAGAGCTATTCATAAGAGTTGGGGCGAAGCGCTTCACTAGCAAAACCAATCCCTGTCGCTTCATTGAAACGCTTAGAGGATTGAGTTCAAGCTTCATTCTTGAAAACCGTCCTCTATTCTGCTATAATCGGAAACCGCTGTCCGACATTCGCGCATCAGAGCGAGCAACGACTACCGAGAGTGCGAGGTAACTATGAATCAGAAGGAAATCAACGAGCTGCGCCGCCGCTTCCGGGCGGACAAGAGCAATATCAGCCGCATTTACGGCTGCTTCGTCAATACCAAGAAGGAGATCGTCGCTTACATCGACTCTTCCCTCGGCATGATGAAGCAAGAGGAAGCCGAAATCTATCTCTCCCGGCTCAAGAAGTGCCTGTCTGGCGCCATGGGGCGCAACCTGATCGACATCGAATTCTCTACGCAGCAGGTAGTGGACAGTTCCGAGCATCGGCTGCTCAAGGCGCTGCGCGATTCCCATTGTCAGGACGACAAGGCGCGAAGCGAGCTGTATGGCCGCATCATCTCCTCTCTCAATATCGAGCAAAGCAATTTCGTGATCCTGCTGGCCGCCGACGCATACGACGTGCCCTATCGCGGTTCTGACGACGAGGAACAGGCGGACGCCTCCTCGGAGGTGTTTAACTACTTCGTCTGCGCCGTCTGCCCCGTTAAGGAGCCCACCGCCGATCTGCGGTTCTTTTACGACGTGAACGAGTTCCATGTCACCTCAAGCGGCCCCATCCTCGACAACACGGCGCTGGGCTTCCTCTTCCCCGCTTTCGACGACCGCAGCGCCAACATCTACAACGCGCTCTATTTTGCGCACAAGCCGGACGAGCTGCATGAGGAGGTCATCAGCGCCGTGTTCCGCACGGAGCCACCCCTGTCCGCGCCGCAGCAGCGCAACGCCTTCCACACCGCGCTCACCGACTCGCTGGAGGGCGATTGCAGCTACGAGGTCTTGCAGACGGTGGGAGAGAAGCTTCGCGGCAGGATCGCCGAGCACAAGGAATCTAAAAACCCCGAGGCGCTGACGATCAGCACCCGCGAGGTCGAGGATATGCTCCGCAACGGCGGCGTATCCGAGGAGCACATTGAGGCTTTCACCAAATCGGTTCAGTCCGAATTCGGCGAAGACGCCGCGATCATGCCCGGCAACCTTGTGGACGGCAGGTTTGAGATCGTCACGCCGGACGTAAAAATCACCATGTCGCCGGAGTACAGCTACATGGTGGAAACAAAGGTAATCAACGGCCGCAAGTACATCCTGATCCCCGCCGACGACGGCATGGAGGTCAACGGCGTCGCGGTCGATATCAGCTCCGTGCAATAATTCCTGCCTTGTTGAATACGAGATAATAACTGCGCCGGCGTAAAAATGCAAAAGCATCTCACGCCGGCGCACGTATTGTCTTATTGACAGAATCACTTATTCTGCTTGCGATGCGGGCTCTCCGTCTTCATCAACAATAAGCATATCCTCATTGGAATCCTGAAGAATAATGTGTTTCTCTTGCAGTTGCTTGGCAATACGATCATAAAAAGGCCTGTCGGTCGCAGGAAATGTGGCTCTTGCGACCATACGTAAAGGCACCTGCTGCCCAACCACCGGCAACCGTTACCATGATTTCATTTCGATTCTGCAACAGCTTTGTTACGTCGTAAGTCTGATACTGAATCTGATGTTCATAGCTTGTTAAACCCGGTGCAAAGTAGTCTTCGCCAACCCTTTGGCCATTTAACTCCATCACATAGATTCCCAATGCCGTAGCATTGATCCATGCTTTCTTTACCGTTTTCCCTAGGGCGAATTCCTTACGAAATACCATAGGTACCGGAGACTCCTTTTCCGGAAAAGAATACAGCCCATCGGTAATCCACTGTCCCTTCCACGGGGTATCCAGCCGTCCTGTTGTAAATGAAGCATTCGCTACTGCTTGTTCTCCGCTTGTTCCAAAGGCTTCGATTCGTAAATCATAAGTTGTAAATGGGGACCAGGAACCATCGTACACATTATTCAACTGATTGGTGGTTCGAATACTCCAGCCACCACAGCGAATGACAGCATGGTCTAACGCTTCTCCGTCTACGTCTGATTCCAATGCGAAGCGAATGTTTGGGCGAGCATCCGTAATGCAATTATTTGTGGTATGCCCCACTTGAATATCTGTGATTCTTAACATTACATACAACCTTCCTTCACTTCTACTTCCTTCAATTCCTTGATAGCTCTTTGCTTCTCTTCAATGTTCTTTTCCACGTCCAGAGAAGAAAGCAACAACGCTGTGATGATACAGGTAATTACTTCCAATCCTAAGAAGCAGAAAATAATCACCGCCTGAACGCTATCGGATTGCGTTGCAATGAGAGCACCTGCTGCATCGTAATATGGCTTTACATAGCCTGCTCTAACTCCTCAACAGAAGTAATCTCCTTGCCGTCATACTCATAGGTATATCCATTTTCAAATGCTCTTGCCGTAAAAGGGCTTACGGACAATGCATTACGATATTCCTCGTCTGTATCCACCGGATGGTATCCCAACTCAGAGTAGAAAAACTGTGCTCCAAGGATATGAATAATAATCATGACAACAACGATGCCAATGGCAATCCACACCTTCTGTGCTCTGGATAATTCCAACTTTTTCAAATGATTCATAACGATTCCTTTCTATTCACTGTTCATATGCATTCTTCCCCTGCAATTTGTTTGTTATTTTCTCTATGCGTCTAGTTCCGAAACCACCTTCGGATATTCCCTTGTTTCATCTGCTTCATGTAACGGATTCCATACTTGTGCAAAAAATGGATCACGCTTCGCACGCTCTCCGTAATTCCAGCTGGCTCTCTCGCACTCCGGGCACCAATGGCCACCCTCTAATATCAGGCGTGGACTAGCTTCGAACTTATGTCCAAAAGCACAGGAAAACTGCAGCTTGGTTCTCCAATCACCGGTAGTCATGGTCTCGGACAGTAACTTCCCTCCGCGGAACTCAGCCGCACCCTTCATATCGTTATAAGGTGCAAACAAGGTGCAAATCCGTTGCTTTAAAGTGCTTCAAATGCGGTATATACGCAGTTTTCACATCTTGGTTGGTAGCATGCCGTGGCAAACGAAAAGGATATGTATCATGTTGGCGATATACTCCCGCACGCAGGCGACACGCTCATCGATTTGCCCTGTATTGAGCGGCTTGAAAATCTCCTTGCCGCGATAGCAGAGGCTCATCGCCTTGAACTGGAACTCGCTGGCCTGTCTGGACATAGCTCTTTCTCACTCCCGTTGAAGTTTTCCAATAAAGGCAGCTTTTTGTTGCCTTTCGCTAACTCAACATCATTATAATCCACATGCCAAAGAAATCAAGCTGTAATTCTTCTGCTTTTTGCAGATGCTCAATCACAACTCGCAACAGGATTTTGCCGATTAGCACTCGTTTAGCGAGAGTGCTAATCCTTTACAATTCGTTCATAGAAAGATGTATTTTTGTTAACAGGCCGTGCTTATACTCATAATTGTCCGAAGGGGAAAGAACCCCGGAGGGCAAATAAACATCGACTACCGCGCGAGCGGCATGCCAAAGGAGGTTTTCAAAATGTTTGAACTCACACCTTTTGTGCATGGAAATCAGCTCCATACCTACGACCCCTTCCGCACGATGGAGGATCTGGAGAACCGTTTCTTCGGCGGGACTGCCTGTGAACTGAGCGGGATCCGGACCGACATCCAGGACAAGGGCGACCACTACCTGATGGAAGCCGATCTGCCGGGCTTCAAAAAGGACGACATCCACGTTGACGTCAGCGACGGCATGATGACCATCACAGCGGAACGGCACAGCGAGCATGAGGAGCAGGACAAGAAGGGCTCCTACGTGCGCTGTGAGCGCAGCTATGGCAGTTATCAGCGGTCGTTCGACCTCAGCGGCATCGACGAGAGCGGCGTGCAGGCAGCCTATGCCGACGGCGTGCTGAAGCTGACCCTGCCCAAGGCGAAGGAGCAGAAGCCGGAAACGCATCAGGTGAAGATCGCCTGAGCCTCCCCTTCCGCGGCTTTCCCCCCCACGTTCCGAGACCGGACGCGGTTCCATCTGGAGCCGCGTCCTTCTTTTTTCGCCGGCCGCGGGGATAAGGCGCGCGTCTCCCGCCGTATATAATGTCTGCTGAATAAACCGCGGTGCGGTTTATTCGCAGGGCGAAGGCCCTGCCATTCGTCAAAACCAACGGATTTGACGAATTCAGACATTGTTTCAATGCGTTTATCGAGAAAAAGCAAGGACTGCTTTTTCTCGAAGTGCAAGGATTTTGAAGAGATTTCTTCAAAATCCTTGCACCGGAACAAATCCGCGCGCCCTTGAACGCTTTGCTTTTCAAGGGCTTCGGATTTGTTCAGTACGCATTATATAAGCTATCGGCCGCTGATATAGCCGTCAACGTCGAACGCTTCCAACGCGCTGTCCTTGCGCAGGTAGAGCGGATGATGGGGATGCCCCGCTTTGGAGCGCCGCCCGGCGCAGAACCACTCTGCCCCTCTCTTCCTGCCAAGCTCGACCATATCGCGCACGCAGTCGGAAAGGTAGCCGCGCTTTTCAATGATCGCGCCCCACGCGGCCCAAACAGCCGGCCGCTCCTGCGCGGATAAAGAGAGCGCGTAATCAAACGCCTTCATGTTTTCCCGGTGCAGGGTCAAATTGCATCGCTGCTCCATGTCGTCCGGCCTCGTCGCGCGCTGGGCGTAGACGTTAAACATCAGAAAGCTGTCGTAACCGTTGTACAGCGCAATCCGCTCCACCGATTTCAGCGTGTTGTCCAGCGCGTCCGGCGCCGCGGTCGACGGGTTGATGCCCACGCAGATCAGCGGCTTTTGCCCGCGCGTTCCAAGGATATACCGATACTCCGTGTATTGGTTCGGAACGTACAGCCAGCGCCGGACGTCATAGCGGTCGTTGGGCAGCAGGGCGTCCTTCAGCGCCGTTTCAAAATCCGGCAGGCAAAGCTCCGCCGTTTCGCAGGATGGTATGTGCATCGTATCCTCCCCCAATTTGTTGTCGTGCGTATGCTCCGTCCGTTCATGCGGCGCCGCATTTTCCGGTTTTTCCCGATCCCGTCATACCGCAAACACGGCGCGGCTCCCCTTACAGAGGAAATGCCACCGCATCCCGATACAGGCTTTTCAGCACGTCAAGGAATGCTTTGAGCGACGAACGGTTGTCATCCCTGTGGGTGCAAAGGACGCAGGAGAAGCTCTCCCCGCAGTCAAACGGGATCCACGCGAACTGCCCGCTGTGGTCGTTCAAGAACCCCGGCGCCAGGCAGACTCCGCGCCCGGCGGCGACGTTGGTCAGCGTGGTATCATGATCGGCGCTGTTGAAATAGCCGATCTTTCCCGTGCTGATCAGGCGGTGCTGAACGGTTTTCAAGGCTTGCGGAGAACCGCCGCCCACCATCAGCGTGCGTCCAAACAGGTCCCCTTCGCGGATCAGATCCTTTTCCGCCAGGGGATCATCCTTTTCCGTGATCAGATAGATGCGGCTTTCAAACAGGTCGTGGACCTGAATGCCCGCGACCTGTTTTGTCTGTTCCCGCAGGGCAAAGACAACGTCCGCCTCCCCCCGCAAGAACGATCCCATGCTGTTTCCGTACTGAAAGACAGGCGTGATCTGCACGTCGGGCCATGCCTCCGCGAACAGACGCATGGCTTCCGGGAGAAAGTAAAGCGACTGCCGAACCGACATGCAGACGGAGATGCTGTCCCGATACCTGGCGCTGAAATTCTGTCCCTGCTCGACGGCGCGTTTCAGGTCCTCCCGCATACCGGTCAGGAAGGAAACAAACTGCGCTCCGGCAGGCGTCAGCGCAGCGCCCTTGCCGCTTCTCTCAAAGACGGCAAAGCCGATCTCCTCCTCCAGCAGCCGGATCTGATAGGAGAAGGTGGGCTGGCTGACGAACAGGTTGTCTGCCGCCCGGCTGAAATTCAGCGTCCGGGCAAGCTCAATGCAGTAATCGATCTGTTTCGTGGTCATGGCCTGCTCCTTTTATTTAAAATTTAAATCAAGTATAGCATGTTTCGATTGGACTTTGCAATATGTCCTTGGTAGAATAAAGCCAGAAAAAGAAACAACCACCCAACCGAATCAGAACAACAGGAGGAACCAACCATGTCCAAAACACTGATCGCGTATTTTTCCAGAGCGGATGAGAACTACTTCGGCGGCGCGATGCGCTACGTGAAGATCGGCAACACGGAGATCGTTGTAAACGGGATGAAGGAGCTGATCGACGCCGACACCTTCAAGATCGAGATGAAGAACCCCTACTCCCCGGTCTATATGACCTGCATTGAGGAAGCAAAGAAGGATCTGAGAGTCAAAGCAAGACCGGAGCTGGTTGCCCTACCCGAAAACATCGAAGGGTATGACACCGTCGTTCTGGCCTATCCCAACTACTGGGGCACGATGCCCATGGCGGTCTTCACCTTCCTGGAGGCCTTCGATTTCACCGGCAAGACGATCCTGCCTCTCTGCACCAACGAGGGCAGCGGCATGGGCGGCAGCGAGCGGGACATCAAAAAGGCCTGCCCCGGCGCAGATGTGAAGAAGGGCCTTTCCATCACCGGAAGCCAGGCAGCGAATGCAAAAGCGAGTGTGCAGAAATGGCTTTCCGCCAATGGACTGCTCTAATGTCAGAAAGGAGACCAACATGGAATACATCGTACTGAACAACGGGATCAAATGCCCGGTCGTGGGCATCGGCACCTATATGCTTTCCCCGGCAGACGCGGAGAACAGCGTCCGGGAGGCACTGAAAATGGGCTATTCCCTGGTGGATACCGCCAACGCCTACGTCAATGAGCGCGCCGTCGGCAGGGGCATGAAGGCCAGCGGCGTCAAGCGGGAGGAGATTTTCCTCTCCACCAAGCTCTGGCCCAGCGAATATGAAAATGAGAACGCGGTAGACGAGACCCTGGAGCGCCTGGGCGTGGATTACGTGGATCTGCTCTACATCCATCAGCCCGCAGGCAACTGGCTGGCAGGCTACCGTCAGCTGGAAATGGCGTACAAAGAAGGCAAAGCAAAGTCCATCGGCATCTCCAACTTCGAGGGCAAGTATATCGAGGAGCTGGAGACCAAATGGGAGATCGCGCCCCAGTTCATCCAGGTGGAGGCGCATCCTTACTTCACCCAGACGGAGCTTCGCATGACCCTGGACAAGTACGGGATCAAGCTCATGAGCTGGTATCCCCTGGGTCACGGGGACAAGTCCCTCCAGAATGAGCCCGTATTCGCGGAGCTGGGCAAAAAGTACGGCAAGACCCCGGCGCAGGTCATCCTCCGCTGGCATACCCAGATGGGCTTCGCCGTGATCCCCGGCAGCCGCAACGTGGATCACATCCGGGACAATCTGAATATCCTGGACTTTGCGCTCACCGACGCAGAGATGGCAAAGATCGCAAAGCTGGACAAGGGCGTGCGCTACTACCACCGCACCGATGAGCAGCTCGTCCAGTTCGCAGCCTGGAAACCGGAGTTCGAGAAGAAATGAACGTATTTGAGAAGCTGAAAAACGGAGAGAGCGTGGACATGATGTCCGAAGAATACCGCCCGGCCATAGAAGAACTCCTGCGGGCGGACCGGGCGCTGTTTCACCTGAACCACGCAGAGCCGCAGTCCGAAGAGCAGAAAAGGGCCTTCGAAGAGTTCTTTGACGGACCGATGCCGGAAGAACTCAGCATCTTCACCCCGACACAGATCGATTTCCCCAAACAGATCACCTTTGGAAAGCACGTGTTCATCAACCACAGCTTCACGACTATGTCCATCGGCGGGATCGACTTCGGCGACAACGTCCAGATCGGGCCCCATGTGACCATCGTGACGGACAACCATGACCTGAAAAACCGCTATGTGCTGAAATGCCGCAGGGTCGTGATCGGAAACAACGTCTGGATCGGCGCGGGCGTCAGCATCATGCCAGGTGTCCATATCGGGGACAATGCCGTGATCGCCGGAGGCGCGGTGGTGACGAAGGACGTGCCGGCGGATACCATCGTCGGCGGCAACCCCGCAAAAGTCATCCGAAGGATCGAGGCAGATGAAGCGTGAAGCCGGCGCTGCTGGCCGCATTTCTTGTGACGGCGCTCCTGCTTTCGTCCTGCGCAGCGGCAGACCTGGCGAAGAACACCGGCAGATCGGCTGAGATCGTGGAAGCCCCGACGGAAGAAACAGAATGTGTCACAGAGGAAGAAGAAATGAGCGGATATGACTTTACCGAATTTGCGAATGTAACGATCACCGGGATCGACGTTTCCTGTTTGAATGAAACAGAGCTGGCGATCCTCTATGCCCAGGCCAGGTACTGCCAGGCGATGACCGACGCGGATATCGCGGATGGGCGCCTGCGATATTTCACGATCGGAATCGCCGATCCGGTCATCAAGGCTGACGGCGAAAAAGGAAGCATCACCTATACGTCCGTGCTGAATGCCAACGCCTATGGTGCCAGGGGTACCTATCACATGAAGGGGACCCATTATTATGAACTGCGGGATGGCAGCTGGATCGCTGTCAACAAGTGACCACAGGAAAGAACGGGGGCAAATCACAATGAAGAAAAAAGGCTTGTGGGTAATCATTCTCGCTGTGTGCCTACTGCTCGCGGGCTGCAGCAGGAGTGATCCGGCGGGAGAAAGCATCACTCCCGATACAAGTACTCCGGCCTCCGTGCAGACGGATACGCAGACTGGCGAGACGCCAGTTTCTGAAAGCGGCAGCGATGATCCGGAGCAAACGGAACAGAAGACGGAAGCAGAGGCCGAAGATAACGAGTCTGTTTCCGGGTATCCGGTATTTGACTTTGAAAGCAGGACCGTTCTGCTCAACAGCGGATATGAGATGCCGATCCTGGGGCTGGGCATGTTCAGTCTTTCGGATTCGGAGGCGGAGAATTCCACCTACTGGGCGCTGAAGGCAGGATTTCGCCTGATCGACACAGCGCGAATCTACGGCAATGAAGCCGCTGTGGGGAGAGGCCTGCGGCGAGCCATCGACGAAGGTATCGTGACACGCGAGGAAGTGTTCATCACGACCAAAATGTGGACCTCGGACTATGACAGCGGTGACGCTGCCATTGACGTCTCCCTTGAACGGCTCGGTGTGGAATACATTGACCTGATGATCCTGCATCACAGCCAACCGAGTAACGATGTGGACGCCTATCAGGCAATGGAAAGAGCTGTGGCGGACGGCAAGCTCCGCTCCATTGGCCTCTCTAACTACTATGAGCCGGAGGATTTTGACCGCCTGGTGAACGCCACAACGATCCGCCCTGCATTGCTGCAGAACGAAACGCATATTCGTAATACATACCATGTAAAAAAGTTGCAATTCCGTCTCGTTTTAGTAACCACTTTTTTATCCGATTTTTACAGAGTAACCACTTTTTATCCTATATTTGGTGTGTACTTTTTCAGCGACCACAATATATTGCGTACCCCTCCGACCGCAAACCGCGATTTTGGATTTTTGAAATCCGAGTTTTTGCAACAAAAAATCTCCGAAAGCCGGAGCTTTCGGAGATTTTCTTTTGTTTTGTTAACGCTTGGAGAACTGAGGTGCACGTCTTGCTGCCTTCAAGCCGTACTTCTTGCGCTCCTTCATGCGCGGATCGCGCGTGAGGAAACCAGCCTTCTTGAGGATGGCGCGGTACTCGGGATCGGCGAGCAGCAGCGCACGGGCAACGCCGTGGCGCAGGGCGCCTGCCTGACCGGACACGCCGCCGCCGGAAACGGTGGCAACGATGTCGACCTTGCCGAGCGTCTCGGTCGCGGCCAGCGGCTGACGGACGACCATCTTCAGCGTCTCAAGGCCGAAGTAATCGTCGATATCGCGGCCGTTGATCGTGATGCTGCCGGTGCCGCCCTGGAACAGATGAACGCGGGCAACGGAGGACTTCCGACGGCCCGTGCCGTAGAGATAAGGCTTCTTGGACTGATACATTCTTCTGTTCCTCCTTACTTCACTTCGTAAGCCTCAGGCTTCTGCGCCTGCTGCTCGTGCTCAGCGCCGGCGTAGATGTGCAGACGCTTGAGGGAATCCTTCGTGATAGTGTTGCGGGGCATCATGCCCTTCACCGCGAGCTGCATCGCGAGCTCGGGCTTATCCTGCATCAGCGTGCGGTACTTGGTCTCTTTGAGGCCGCCGACCCAGCCGCTGTGACGGCGGTAGAACTTCTGGTCGAGCTTGTTGCCCGTCAGGACGGCCTCCGCCGCATTGATGATGATGACGTTGTCGCCGCAGTCGGCGTGCGGGGTGTAAGTGACCTTGCGCTTGCCGCGGAGCAGATCGGCGGCGACGACCGCGGTCTTGCCCATGGGCTTGCCGGCAGCGTCGAGAACGTACCACTTACGCTCGATGTTGCCCTTGTTCGCCATAAAAGTGGACATGGTTGTGTTTCCTCCATTAGTAATATCGTAAGCGAATGCTTTACATTTGTGGGGTTCCTTGCTAAAATCGGAACGGGATTATTTATAGCACAAGGCATTTTTCTTGTCAACACCATTTTTATTTACCGCATGCAATACTCCCGTTTTCGCTTGTTTTCTCTTCCTATCTCCCAATTTCTTGATTCGCACTTTTATTTTTTGCGCTTAGGAGGCACGCTTCGTGAACGACAAACTCGGCGCGCGCGTCTGGGCAACGCTGCTGCTCGTGGGGCTGACGGGACAGTTCGCCTGGACGATCGAGAACATGTATCTGAACGTGTTTTTGTACAACACGATCTCCCAGGACCCCGGCTACATCGCCGCGATGGTCGGCTGGAGCGCCGCCGCGGCGACGGTGACGACGCTGCTGATGGGCGCGCTGTCCGACCGCGTGGGACGTCGCAAGCCCTTCATCGTGCTCGGCTACCTCGCGTGGGGCGTGAGCGTCGCGGCGTTCGGCTGTATCAGCGTCGACGGCATGGCGGGCACGTTCGCGAACGCCGCCGCGGCGGCTGCCGTCGCGGCGGTCGTGCTCGACTGTGTAATGACCTTCTTCGGCTCCACCGCCAACGACGCGGCGTTCAACGCATACGTCACCGACGTGACCACGAGCGCCAACCGCGGACGTGCCGAATCCGTACTGGCAACGCTGCCGCTGCTGTCCATGCTCATCATCTTCGGCGCGTTCGACGGCTACACCCAGCGCGGCGAGTGGCGCACCTTCTTTCTAATCTTCGGCGTGACGGTCAGCGCGGTCGGCGCTGCGGCGCAGCTGCTGATCGCGGAGAAGCCCCGCGGGGAAAACCGCGCGCCCTTCGCCGCAAACCTCCTCTACGGTTTCCGCCCCGCCGTGGTCCTCGCCAACGGTGCGCTTTACCTCTCCTTTGCCGCGTTCTGCCTGTTCTCTGTCGCGGTGCAGGTGTTCTTCCCCTACCTCATTATCTACATCCAGCACTATCTGGGCATCGACAACTACGCCGTCGTGCTCGGCGTGGTGCTGCTCGCCGCGTCAGCGATCTCCGTCGCCTTCGGGCGCGTGATCGACCGCGTGGGCAAGCTGACGTTCGTGCTGCCCGCCGCGCTCGCGATGTTCGCGGGCCTGCTCGGCATGTATTTCGTGCGCACCATGCTCGGCGTCATTCTCGCCGGCTGCGTGATGATGGGCGGATACATGCTGGTATCCGCCGCGCTCGGCGCGGACATCCGCGACCGTATGCCCAAAAACAGAGTCGGGCTGTTTCTCGGCGTGCGCATGATCTTCGCCGTGCTGCTGCCCATGCTCATCGGACCGCAGATCGGCGCGGCGGTCATCCGCGGCAGCGATTCGACCTACGTCGAGCTGGGGCAGATCAAATCCGTGCCGACGCCCGGCATCTTCCTCGCCGCCGCGCTCGTGCTGCTGCTGAGCGTCGCGCCGGTGCTGTACCTGCGCAGATGGGACGCCGCGATCTCCCGCCTCAGCCCGGAGCAGCGAGCCGAGATGGATGCCGCGCTCAAGGACGGCGCGTCGGTCGGCATCATCGGCGGCGCGGACGGCCCGACCGTGCTGCATGTGACGAAAAAGGAGGACACGCGCGATGAATAAGCTGCTCACGCCGTGGGGCGAGAAGCTCGATCGCGAGCATCCGCTGCCCGAATATCCCCGCCCGCAGATGAAGCGTGGTAGTTATGTAAACTTAAACGGCGTGTGGCGCTATGCCATCACGACGGAATCCATCCGTCCGCTGGACTGGCAGGGTGAGATCGTCGTGCCCTTCTCGCCGGAGTGCGTCCTCTCCGGCGTGGAGCGGCAGCTGCAAAGCAATGAATTCCTGTGGTACGAGCGCGCCGTCACGCTGCCGGAGGGTTTTTTCCGCGGCCGCGTGCTGCTGCACTTCGACGCAGTGGATCAGTCCGCCGACGTGTGGTGGAATGGCGAACACGTCACGCGCCACGAGGGCGGGTATCTGCCGTTTTGGGTTGACATAACGCAATTTCTGCGCGACGGGGAAAACACGCTGACCGTCCGCGTCGGAGACAGCCTCGTCCGCACGATGCACGCCTACGGAAAGCAGCGCTACAAGCGCGGCGGCATCTGGTACACGGCGACGAGCGGCATCTGGCAGACGGTGTGGCTGGAAAGCGTGCCGGAGACGTATATCGAGAGCCTTGTGCTGACGCCGGACTTTGACGCGCGGCTGCTGCGCTGGCGCGTCCGCACCAGCGCACCGGTCAAGACCCGCGTTGTCGTGCGGATGGACGGCGAGACCATCGCCCAGAGCTATAACGAGGGCGAGGGCGTCTGCCGCATCCTGCCGGAGTATTTCCACCCGTGGACGCCGGAGGACCCGTTCCTCTACACGCTGGAGATCGACGCCGGAGACGATCACATCGAGAGCTATTTCGCCATGCGCAAGCTCGGCGTCGCGATTAACAGGGGACACAACGTGCTCGCGCTCAACAACGAGCCGTACTTCCACAACGGCCTGCTCGATCAGGGTTACTGGTCGGACGGGCTCTACACCGCGCCGAGCGACGAGGCGCTGCGCTACGACATCGAAACCATGAAGTCCCTCGGCTTCAACATGCTGCGCAAGCACATCAAGATCGAGCCGCTGCGCTGGTACTACCACTGCGACCGTCTGGGCATGCTGGTGTGGCAGGACATGGTCAACGGCGGCGCGCCGTATGACCCCCTCGTCGTCAGCGCGCCGCTGTTCACCGGAATCCATCTGGACGATCGGCTCTATCCCCTGTTCGGACGCGCGGACAGGCGCGGGCGCGAGCAGTTCCTCGCGGACATGGAGGAGACCGTCCGCCACCTCTTCAACTGCCCCTGCATCGCGCTGTGGACGGTGTTCAACGAGGGCTGGGGCCAGTTCGACGCGCTCACCGCCGCCGACCGTGTGCGCGCGCTCGACCCCACGCGCCTCGTCGACCACGCGAGCGGCTGGCACGATCAGGGCGGCGGCGACCTCAAGAGCTATCACGTCTACTTCAAGCCCCTCAAGCTCCGCGGCGACGGGCGGCGCGTCCTCGCGCTGACCGAGTTCGGCGGCTACAGCCTGCCCGTCGAGGGGCACGTCGCCGGAAAAAAATTCGGCTACCGCATGTATGCGTCGGCAACCGACTGGCAGAAGGATTATGTTAACCTATATGAGCAACAGGTGCTTCCCCTCATGGAGAGCGAGGGGCTGTCGGCGACCGTGTACACAGAGGTCAGCGACGTGGAGGACGAGCTCAACGGCCTGCTCACCTTCGACCGCCGCGTTTGCAAGGCGGACGGGCGCGTGATGCGCGCGCTGAATGCGAAGTTAAGATTTATGTAAACTAAATGAACACTAGTTTCAAAAGCACCAGTAGCACCAGCCCCGGCACGCCAAGCACGCCGACGGTCAGGGCGTTGAACAGGTTCAGCCCCAATGAAAAGCCGGTCAGGCCGCTCGTCAGGTTGATGAGCAGCAGCGCCGCGAAGCCCAGCAGCGTGTTGAGCAGCACGCGCAGCGCGAGACGCAGCGGCGTGGAAAACAGCCGCAGCACGCCCAGCGCGACAAAGACGCACAGTCCGGCGAGCGCCGCCTTCTCCGCTATACCCATGCCTCGCCCTCCCGCTCCGAGTACGCCTTGAACGCCGCCTCTCCCCCCGCGTCCTTGATAAGGCGGATCTGGTAGTTGTAGCGGGACTGGGCGGCGTTGATCTCGTAGACGCAGGCGTCGACCAGCTCCGGCTCCGTCGCCGTGTCGAAGCGCGTATAGGCGTCCGAGAGCGCGGCGCGCAGCGCGTTGAGCTCGTCGAACAGCTCCTGCATACCCTCGTCGCGTGCCATGTCGCGGCGGAAACGATGGATCTTTCGCATATGCATACCCTCCTCGTACTGCTATCAGCTTATGGAGAGTATGGACAAATATTCCAGGAATCAAACGCTGACGCGTTTGATTCCTGGAATGAAATCGCCGTTTTTGCTCGCCGCTGCGCGGCAACCGCAAAACATGGCTGTGCCTTTTGGGACTGTAACGCCAACAGGCATCGGAAAAACATTACCAAAAAAGCCGAAAGTGAGACCCATATGGAACACGAAGCGTATATGCGTGAGGCGCTGGCGCTGGCGCATGAGGCGGCGGCGCACGGCGAGGTGCCCGTCGGCTGCGTCGTCGTGCGCTTCGGCGAGATCGTCGGCCGCGGACGCAACCGCCGTGAGGAAAAGAACGCCGCCGCGTCCCACGCCGAGATGGAGGCGATCGCCGACGCGAACGCGCGCCTCGGCTCGTGGCGGCTGGACGACTGCGCGCTGTACGTCACGCTGGAGCCCTGCCCCATGTGCGCGGGCGCGATCCTCAACGCCCGCATCCCGCGCGTGTACTACGGCGCGCGGGACGAGGCAATGGGCGCCTGCGGCGGGGTGTTCAACCTGTTCATGGAGCGCTTCGCCCACACGCCCGCCCTCGTCGGCGGCATTTTGGCGGAGGAGTGCCGCGCGGAGCTGACGGCTTTCTTCCAAAAGCTGCGTTAGTTGACATAATACTGCATCATTTAAATCTTTTTTAACAATTTCGTCAGAACTTTGTTAACATCCAACCGCTATCTTAATCCTTGCAAGAGACAATAGCTTCTTTTCATCCAATCTTCCATCTCATAGGAAAACAGGCGCTTACGGCGCCTGTTTTTCCTATGTCCGCGTTTTCACGCAGCAAAGAACCGGCGCCAAAGCGCCGGTTCTTTGATTGTTCGTTTACTCTTCCAGCCGCGTCGCGGCGAGGAAGCCCAGCGCGAGCAGCGCGGAGCCCGCGAACAGCAGCGTATACGGCATACTCTGCCATTCCGACGCCGCGGCAGCCGCCAGCAGCGCCGAAAGCGCCGCGAGGGGCAGGAATACGCGCGGCGAGCCGTTGCGGAACGCAAACGCCGCCAGCTCCAGCGCGCACGCCGTCAGCGCGGCGAGCGCCAGCAGCTCCACATAGACGTGCCCCAGCACGGGGTCGGAGGCGTCGGCGCGATAGCGCAGGATCAGGTTGACGACCAGCGCGCACACGGGAACGAGCAGCGCCATGCCCTGCACCTCGCCGCCGCGGTAGAGCCCAAACACGGCGTAGAGCAGGCACAGCGCCGACGCCGCGTCAAACACGGCGAGCAGCAGCGTAAGGGTCGAGGCAGTGTTCAGCACCGACATACCCGCGCCGGCGAGCACCAGAAACGCGCCGCAGACCGCCGCCGTGACCGACGCCATGCCGGAGAAACGGAAGCGGTCCGCAAGGCCGCGTTTGTCGCTGCGCTCCGCGCTCAGTCCGCGCGCGGCAAGGCAGAAATACACCGCCGCCGCGGCAAGCACGACGGGCAGCAGGATGCCGAACACGTTCCCCCGCACCGGCAGCCCCGTGTCGTCGAAGCCCGTGAGCATCTGTCCGGCGCGCGCGGCGACTGCCGCGACGGCCAGAGCGGCAAAAACCATCCAGTCTTTCTTCTTCATCTATCAGAAAACCTCTTTTCCAAACGGCAATCATTCAAAACGCGGTCAGTATAGCATATGCCGCCGCATTTGTCCATGAAAATCATTTTCGCGCCCGCCGCCTCATACAATGGAGCATTCGGAAAGAGGAGGCGGTTCGACATGAAGCACGAGATCCGCATATCCGCGCTGCTGCTGGCGCTGCTGTGGCTGCTGGCATGGACGTCCGCACTGCACGCCGCGGCGCCGGAGCCGGAGGAGCCGTCCGAGGAGCCGGCACTGCAGCCCGTCGCGCAGAATCAGAGCGCCGAGACGCCGCAGCGCGGCGTGGGCGACGCCGAGACCGCGCTGCGCGTCCTCCACGGCGGGCAGATCGAGGAAATGACGATGGACAAGTATCTCGTCGGCGTGCTGCGCGCCGAGATGCCCGCGTCGTTCGAGCCGGAGGCGCTCAAGGCGCAGGCGATCGCGGCGCGCACCTACACGCTCTACAAAATGCGCGAGGGCGTCATCGAAAATCACCCCGACGCCGACGCCTGCGACGACATCCGCTGCTGCAAGGCATACATGACCGCGGAGGACGCCGCGGCGGACTGGGGCGGCATGGCGCTGTACTACGAAGAAAAGCTCGCGCGCGCCGTGGCGGAGACCGACGCGCAGGTCGTGCTCTACGGCGGGGAGCCGATCCTCGCGGTGTTTTGCTCCTCGACCAACGGGCACACGCAGAACGCCGGCGCGGTCTGGCAGAGCGACCTTCCCTATCTGCAAAGCGTGTCCAGCCCCGAGACCGAGGAGCTGGTGCCGAACTACTACTCGGTGGAGACCGTGCCGGCGGAGCGCTTCCGCGCCCTGCTGACGGACGCGCATCCGGACGCCGACCTCTCCGGCGCGCCGCAGGACTGGATCACCGATATCGAGCGCAGCGACGCGGGCTTCGTCACCGCGCTGCGCGCCGGCGGCGTGCGCCTCAAGGGCAACGAGCTGCGCGCCATTCTCGGCCTGCGCTCGCCCTCGTTCACAGTCGAGGCGGACGACGACGCGCTCACCTTCCGCGTCACGGGCTACGGCCACGGCGTCGGCATGAGTCAGTACGGGGCAAACGCCCTCGCGATGCAGGGCATGGACGCGTCGCAGATCCTGGAGCACTATTTCACCGGCGCGCACGTCGGATACCTCCCCTGATCGCCGCAGGACGCGCAAAAAAGGATTGCAGTTTTTGCCGCGCGCGTGTATGATAGGGGGCAGAAAAACCCCGCGTCGGCGCGGGACGATCGCTAATGAAGAAGGGTGGAGACTTCCGTGGAAAAGAAAATCAAACGCATCGGCGTACTGACCAGCGGCGGCGACGCGCCGGGCATGAACGCGGCCGTGCGCGCGGTGGTGCGCACGTGCATCGCCTGCGACATTGAGTGCATCGGCATCCGCCGCGGCTTTCAGGGCCTCATCAACAGCGACTTCAGGAAGATGGACGGCAACAGCGTCAGCCACATCCTCTCCCGCGGCGGCACGATCCTCTACACCGCGCGCAGCGACGATTTCATGACCGAGGAGGGCCGTCAGCGCGCCGTGACGACCTGCAAGATGCTCGGCATCGACGGCATCGTCGCCATCGGCGGCGACGGCACGTTCCGCGGCGCGCTGGAGCTTTCGCGGCTGGGCGTGCCCGTGATCGGCATCCCCGCCACCATCGACAACGACATCGGCTGCTCGAACTACACCATCGGCTTTGACACCGCCTGCAACACGGCGGTGGAGTGCATCGACAAGCTGCGCGACACCATGCAGTCGCACGAGCGCTGCTCCGTCGTTGAGGTCATGGGCCGCAACGCGGGCTTCCTCGCGCTGTACGTCAGCATCGCCGTCGGCGCGACCGCCGTGCTCGTGCCGGAGCGCGAGGTGGACTTCGAGCGCGACGTGGTCGAGCGCATCCAGAACGCGCGCCTCGCCGGCAACACCCACTTTATGATCGTCGTGGCGGAGGGCGTGGGCAGCGCCTTCGACATCGGCAAGCGCATCAAGGAGGAGCTGGGCATGGACCCGCGCGTCACGGTGCTCGGTCACATCCAGCGCGGCGGCGCGCCCAACGCGCGCGACCGCGAGACCGCGACGCGGATGGGCTACTTCGCGGTCAAGGCGTTCGCCGAGGGCCGCGTCAACCGCATCGTCGGCACGCAGCACGGCGACGTGGTCGACCTGCCCATCGAGGAGGCGCTGCAAATGAAGAAGCGCCTGCAAATGGAGCGCTACGACGTGCTGGAGGCCATGGGCAACTTCGGCCATTGAGCCCCTGCAAAATCACACGGGAGACGCCGAAACGGCGTCTCCCGTTTTTTCGTTATGCTCCCGTGACCGCGCGGGCGAGGACGATGGTCTTGCCGTCCGGCAGCGCCGCGCGCAGCGCAAGCTCCCCGTTTTCGCCCGTCCGTTTCTGCCAGCACAGCTCGTCGCCCTCGTAGCAGGGGGCGCGGAATGCGATCTCCAGCTCGCGCAGCGCCATGCCCTGCCATTCCGCGCAGGAGAACGCGCCGGCGAGCGCGCGGACATAGGCTGCGTTGTTCATGTGCCCGCCGAGGTCGATGTCCGTGGAACGCACGGTATAGCGCGCGAACTCCTCCAGCGGCTCGTCCGGCATGCGCGTGAACGGCTCGTCCCACACCCTGTCCGGGCAGAAGTCGAAGTCCGGCGCGAAGACGTCCGCCATCGGGTGCAGCCGCCCCGTCGTCCGGTCGAGCACCGCCCACTCCGTCTTGCCCGCGGCGAGCGTTTCGCCGTCCTTTTCCATCAGATAGTCGCGGTCCGCGCGCAGCTTGCCCGTCGGCTCCGGCCAGGTTGAAAGCATCACGCGCTCCAGCATCCCCGGGCGGCGGGCAAAACGCACGCGCGTGCGCACCGTCAGCCAGAACAGGCCGCGCGGCGCGAGCGCGTCGATGCCGCAGCCGAGGGCGCGGGCGTGCTCGGTGGCGATGTCCATGAACAGCACGAACGTGTCCGGCACGCCCAGCACGGCGGCGCTGTCGCACATGCTGGGCAGGATGGTGAGCTCTTTTGTGTATTTGTTTTCCATAGCGTTCTTCATCACGGACTATTGACGCTTTGCGTCAATAGTTCGTAATGTATCTCTCCACTTCCCAGGAGCTGACGCGCGTGCAGTAGGCGAGCCATTCCTCTTCCTTGCCGATGAGGTATTGCAGCAGCGCGTGGGTGCCCAGCACGCCGCAGATCAGCTCGTCGTCGCGCAGCGCGTCCGTCGCCGCCTTGAGCGAATCGGGCAGGGAGCCGACGTGCTTCGCCTTGCGCTCGGCGGGCGTGAGCTCGTAGATGTTCTCGGTGATCTCGGCGGGCGGGGTAAGGCCGCGCTTGATGCCGTCCAGCCCCGCGGCGAGGCAGACCGCCAGCGCCAGATAGGGGTTGCAGGACGGGTCGGGGTTGCGCAGCTCCAGGCGCGTGCCGGAGCCGCGCGGCGCGGGCACGCGGATGAGCGCGCTGCGGTTGCCCGTCGACCACGAGACGTAGCACGGCGCCTCATAGCCGGGAACGAGGCGCTTGTAGGAGTTGACGAGCGGGTTCGTCAGCGCGCAGATGGCGGGCACATGGGAGAGCACACCCGCAATGAACTGATACGCGACGGTGGAGAGCCCGCGGGAATCGCTCTCGTCATAAAACGCGTTTTTGCCGTCCCGGAACAGCGACATGTTGATGTGCATGCCGTTGCCCGCGACGCCGAAAAGCGGCTTGGGCATGAACGTGGCGTGCAGGCCGTCCTTCTGCGCCAGCGTCTTGACCGCGAGCTTGAAGGTCATGATGTCGTCGGCGGCGGTCAGCGCGTCGGCGTACTTGAAGTCGATCTCGTGCTGTCCCGCGGCGCACTCGTGATGGGACGCCTCGATCTCAAAGCCCATCTCCTCCAGCGCCATGCAGATCTTCTGGCGCGTCAGCGCGGCGGTGTCCAGCGGGCCCTGGTCGAAGTAGCCGACCTCGTCGTTCGTCCGGACGGTGGGCTTGCCGTCGGCGTCGGTCTTGAACAGGAAAAACTCGCACTCGGGCCCAACGTTGAAGGTGTAGCCTATGTCCGCCGCCTCGCGCAGCACGCGGTGCAGCACGCCGCGCGGGTCGCCGCCGAAGGGCGTGCCGTCGGGGTTGTAAACGTCGCAGATCATGCGCGCGGAGATGCCCGCCTCCTGATCCCACGGGATCACGACGAAGGTGTCAAGATCGGGGCGCAGGTACTGGTCGGACTCCTCGATGCGGGTATAGCCCTCGATGGAGCTGCCGTCGAACATGATCTCGCCGTCCACCGCCTTCTCGATCTGCGAGGCGGGCAGGGTGACGTTTTTGAGCTGGCCGAAGATATCGGTGAACTGCATGCGGATAAAGTGGATGTTCTGCTCGCGGACGATGCGGATAACGTCCTCGCGGGAGTATTTGCTCATAAGCGGCCTCCTCTATGTTATTGCCAACAGTATACCGAATCCGCCGTGCGGGCGCAATGACCAAATTGAACGAAAAACGCCCGCCGCGGCGCGCTGCGGAGGGAAAGAAGAACAGACGCGCCGTCCGGCGCGCCTGTTCCCTGCTTTTTCGTTCAGTTCAGGCGGAAGATCATCGCCGCCATCTCCGCGCGCGTGATGGGCACGGCGGGGTCAAACCTCTCCCCGGCAAAGTCGTCGAAAACGCCCAGGGCGCACAGCACGGCGACGTGCTCCGCCGCCCACGCGGGCACCTCGTCCGCGTCGTCATACGGAAGCGCCGGCGCGGCATAGCCCTTTTCCAGCAGCCTGCCGAGCATGGTTGCCGCCTCCCGCCGCGTGATGTTGGCGCGCGGATTGTACGTGAGGCTGCCGTCGGCGTTCTTGCTGCCGTTGACCACGCCGAGGGCGTACATCGCCCGTGCGGCGTCCGCCGCCCACGAGGCGATGGCATCCCGGTCATCGAAGGGCATCTCCACGCCGCTGAAATCCCCCTCCGGCGCGAGGTAGCGGTAGAGCATGGTGGCGAACTCCTGACGGCTGATGTTGTCGTCCGGCTTGTAGAGCCCGCCGTCGCTGCCGTTGGAGATGCCGGCGCGCTTGAGGTATTCGATGTAGCCCGCCGCCCAGTGGCCCTGCGCGTCGGGGAACGCTGGCGCAAGCCCCTCGTCCGCGGGGATGACGATGCTGACGCGGCCAAGGTTGCCCGCCGCGTCGAGCGCGGTGAGCGTGACGTTGTGGGCGGCGCCGTCCGCCGCGGGCGCCGCCGCCGTGAGCGCGCCGGTGCGCTTGTCGTAGTCGAACGGCGCGGCTTCGCCGTCGAAGGCGAGGCGGACGCGCGGAAGCGTCGTGCCGTTGACCGCGTCCATCACGCGCCCGGTGAGCGTCCCGCTCTCCGCGTCGAGCGCGAGCGAGACGGCGGGCGCCGTATCGTCCGCCAGATAGTCGTAGCTCAAAACGATCTGGTCCAGCCAGACCGCGCCCTCGCACGCCGCCTCCGCGCCGAAGGAGATGCCGGTGATGCGCGACGCCCCCGCGGGCAGGGCGAGCACCACACGCGTCCACCCGTCGGACACGCACGGAACGGGCGTGGAGTAGCCGGCGTCGGTAACAAGGGAGAACTCCGCCGCGCTGTCGTCGCCGCAGACCCACAGCGTCACGCAGTTGTAGCCGGAGCCGACGTCCCAGCGCACGGGGAGCACGGCGGCGGTCTCGCCGTCCAGCCGGTAGTCGATCCGCGCGCCCGCGCGTCCGAAGCGGACGTGGTTCGCGTCGGTCACGCGCGTAAGGGTGAGGCGCGGCGCGGCGGGAGGCTCCTCCGTGCCGTCCGGCGCGTTCGGATCATCCTGTCCGGCCTCCGGCTCGCTCTCCGCCACGTCGGTGAGCGGCTCAAAGAGGCTCTCGAAGTCCCAGAGCGTCTTGAGCGCCCTCGGCGCGACGTTGACGGGGATGCTCGTCTCGACGCCCGCGACGGAGACGGTCAGCGTCCCCGCGGCGGCCTCCTTCCCCGCGGTGAGCACGCCGTCCGGCGAGACCGTGACGCCCTCGCCCTCATAGCGCCAGGTGAAGCAGTCGTTGCCGCCCGCGAGCGGCAGGCGCAGATAGTAGCCCTTCGCCGTGAGCGTCGCGCGCTCCTCCGGCGCGAGCGTCAGCGACGTGACCGCGCTCTTGCCGTAGTACAGCGTGAGCCATTCCGGCGCCACCGCCGCGACGGAGGCGGTGCCGGACATGCCCGCGCCGCTCGCCGTGACCGAGACCGTGCCGGTTTCGGCGGGCAGCGTCAGCACATTGCCGTCCATGCTGCCCGCGTCCGCGGCAAAGGAGACCGCGGCGTCCATGGGGATGTAATTCGTGTCGACCGCCGCTGCGGTCAGTGTGATCTTCGCTCCGGGCAGCGCCCGCGCGGCGGACGGCTTGACCCAGACATGATCCGGCACGCCGGAGGGCGTTGACGGCGCAACCAGCAGGATGTGGTTGCTCACCGCGCGCAGCGAGCCCTCGGAGGGCTTGTTGACCACGCGCGCGGCGCTCTCGTTCGGCTGTGTCGCCACCAGCGTGGTCGAGCCGCCGCCGTCGAGGGCGACCGCGGTCACGCAGCCCAGCTCCGCAAGGCGCATCGCCACCATGGCCAGCGTCGCGCCGACGCTGTAGCCGCTCTGGCGACCGTCGATGGTGTAGAAGATCAGCGTACCGTCCGCGCGCTGGCCGATGGCGGTGCGCGGCGCGCTGCCGGCGGGCAGATCGGCGCGGATCGTGCCGTCGGTAATCAGCGGCTCCGGCGCGCCGACAAGGTTCTGCACCTCGTTCCACTGCTCCCCCGCCTCGGACACGACGGAGACCGTCACCACGTCGCCGGGCTGGAGCGCGAGCAGCGGCGCGGTGTACGCCTCACCCGCGGAGAGGTTTGCCGAGAGCACGAATTTGCCCGGCTCCACCGGCGTATTCTTCGTCTCGGGCAGCACCTCGTCCACCTGCAGCGTCAGCGTGCCGCCGATGCGCAGCACGCCGTCCGTCGCGGTGCAGACCACCTCCACGCCCGGCTCGCTGGTGTCGGTGGTGCCGCCGGCGTTGAAGCGGTGGTCGTAGAGAAAGATGCCGTAACCGGACTGACGCACATGGTTGAAGGCGAAGATGTCCGCTCCGGGTTCGCCGTTCACCGTCGTGTGCATACGCAGCTTCGGGTCGCCGATGAGCGCCGTGCCGTCCGCGCGGAAGCCCACGGCATAGTACTCGTCGCCGTTGGCGTTGCGCAGCACGCCCTCTGTCATCGTCGAGCCGAGCGGCACGCCGTGCGCCGTGCCGTAATAGTCGCCGTTGATGCCCGCGACGACGCGGTATCCCCGCGCCTCCAGCGCGGCGGCCTCCGTCGCCGTGGTGTTCAGCTCGCGCGTGGTATTGCCGCAGGTGACGATGGGCGTCACCCGCGCCGACGGCGTGTAGACGACGTAGTTCTCCTGCCGGAAGTCGGAGCGGCTGTCGCTCCAGAACGTGCCGTCCGCCAGCGCGGTCCCCGCGCCGACCGGCGCGCTCGCGGCGATCAGGTCATGTCCCAGCGCCTCCGAGGCAAAAGCGATCGGCGGCGGGATCAACAGCGCGGCGGCGAGCGCCGCGCACAACAATCTGCGAAAAACCGGTTTCACAATGGGGCCTCCTCTATGTCTTGCTGTGGTGTTGTTTCTATCATACTATATATCGACGCATCCGGCGCTGCAAGTGTTCTGCCGGAATTTACCAAAAAATCGTGCGTTTGGACCGCCGTTTGGTCGGATTGCACATCTTCGAGAAAAAGCCCAAAATCGTCGACAATTTCTCTTGACAACGGGATTTTTCCATGCTATATTATCGTTTGCGCGCAACACTTTGGTTGCACGGGAGCATAGCTCAGCTGGTTAGAGCACCTGCCTTACAAGCAGGGGGTCACTGGTTCGAGTCCAGTTGTTCCCACCATGCTACGGCCAAGTAGCTCAGCTGGTTAGAGCGCCGGCCTGTCACGCCGGAGGTCGAGGGTTCGAGCCCCTTCTTGGTCGCCATTTGCCTCTGTAGCTCAGTTGGTAGAGCAGCGGACTGAAAATCCGCGTGTCGTTGGTTCGACTCCGACCGGAGGCACCATTTGCGGGCATAGCTCATCTGGTAGAGCGCCACCTTGCCAAGGTGGAGGTAGCGAGTTCGAGCCTCGTTGCCCGCTCCAAAAAAGAGAGGCCGGCCATCCGGCCGGCCTTTCATCATACGGTGACATAGCCAAGTGGTAAGGCAAGGGTCTGCAAAACCCTCATTCCCCGGTTCAAATCCGGGTGTCACCTCCAGGTGTGCAATACACTTTTGATCTCCTCGGCGGAAACGCCGAGGAGATCAGCCTTTCCGGGCTTTTTTGCCCTCAAAAAACAAGGTGTGTTTCCATTGATCTCCTAACCCGATTTTTCCCGTTCACCCGGATTTGAACTGGTAATTTGGTGCGTTTCCGCGCCGAAGGCGTTGGTGGCGCCCTTTTTGAAATGAAGAAAACCGCCGGAATAGCAAACCGCGGATTAAACAAAGTTTTGAGCGTCAATTTGTTGAATGTTACAATTCAACGAGTTGGCGCCCTTTTTGATTTCAGACGATTTCAAAAAGGGCGCCAAGGGTTCAGAGTAATCTGTCTTATTCCTTAATCCCCTTCAAAGCCGTGATTACATCAGCCATAAGATCGGCGGTAGTTGCATCCTGCCTCGGAACGCCACCTATTACGGCATCCTTGAACAGTGGAGATTTCGAGAGATAGCCATCTGATGATTTTGGGTCTAAAAGCTTTGACAGCGGAATTTCTACGGCTTCCTCGCCACAAGCCAAGTGTGCACTCTGACTAGACAACACGCTCAGTATGTCAACGCCGCCCCAAAGCTCAAAAATCTCTTTGACTGCCTCTTGCTTATCATGGGCAATCTGTGCCAGGTCATTTTGCAGGAGAGCGCGTTCAACAGACTCTAATAGGACAAGGTCAGAAAGCAAATCAACAACCTTTCTGAGAATGTAGCCACGCAGTTCAGTCTCGGCCTCTTTTTCCAAGCCAAGTTCGTGAAGCAACTCTGCATGAGCGAGCCTCTTGTCATTTTTTCTATCAGGGACTTGTGCAAGTGCATTCTCTGCTTTAGCGCGATCACCCCTCTGCCCGTAAAGACCAACAAGGGTAAAGGATATATCTTCTGCTTGTTCGGGAAGAAGCTCCAGAGCCTTCTCGTAATACTCGATTAGACGTGACAAGCGTTCGACATGACTCGAATTATCCCCAATGAGCGAGGTTGACATTATTGCCTCGGCAAAATCTAGGTATAACTGACCGTCCGCTGGGTTTTGGCGCAGCATTTCACTCATATACGAATATGCTTCGTCGGCTTTCCCGTCAATAAAAAGCATTCTGGCACGATCCTTGGCAAGATATCGCTCGGTATCAGATAGTGACTGATAAAACGAGAACAGCTCGTTCAAGTCTGTTTTCAGAGCTCTAGCAAGTGGAGCTAGGATAGCGACATCCGGATAGCTAAGATTTTTCTCCCAGCGGTTTACCGCAGGAGCAGTCACACCGAGACGCTCTGCAAGTTGAGCTTGTGTTAAGCCTACCGCCTTTCTTTTCTCTTGAATGACATTACCTATCATGTCAATTCCTCCGAACAATTTGATTTGTGATCACGGGGTCATTATAACAGCAACAGCTCGGTTTTACCACATATTGTTCGTTAAAAGAAACGAAAGAAAATTAAGTGATACTTAATATTGCCTGCCGTTACCCATTACAAAGCATTATCTATCCGTTAGTGAAGAAAAAGTGCAAAGACGGACAGCCTTTTGTTGCTTCCAGCCACCTTTTGTGTTAAGATGTCGACAGCCAGATTTATCCTTCCACGGAAAGCGAGGAACCGAAGTGGGCGTTTCTTACCGAAAGCTATTCAAGCTTCTCATTGACCGCAAGATGAAAAAGAAAGATCTCATGGAGGCTTCGGGCATTAGTCCGTCTTCTATGGCGAAGCTGGGGCGTGATGAGACTGTTAGCCTTGAAGTGCTGATTAAGATTTGCACTGCTCTACAGGTCGATTTTGGCGACATCATGGAAATCGAAGCTGGGGAGTGAGACATTATGGGATATAGGTATATCGGCTCAAAAGCCCGGATTGCCGATGATATTCTGCGGTATCTTGGTCCACCGAAGACAACGGATGGGTGTTTCATCGATGCTTTCTCTGGGACTGGCGTTGTAGCGAGCAAGGCAGCAGATCTCGGCTGGCAAATCAAGATAAACGACATGATGCACAATGCTGTGGTGATGTCAGAAGCGAGATTGGTTTCCCGTGCAGACGTGCCATTTTCTTCCCTTGGTGGTTACGCTGAAGCACTTGAAGATTTGCGTCAAACAGAGCGGAAAGGGTTTATCTGGCGCGAGTATTCTCCCGCTTCGCTTCAGGAGATTGGCATAGAGAGAAAATACTTCACGGAAGGTAATGCGAAACAAATCGACGGGGCGGTTGAAAAAATCCATGACTGGAGAAAAAAAGGGACAATCAATGCCAAGGAATTTGCTTTACTCATTTCTACGCTGATCTTTGCAGCAAACAATGTTGCAAACATTGCAGGAACTTACGGATGCTTTTTATCAAAATGGCAACCTCAGGCCCTCGGGACGCTAAACCTTGTTCCACTTGAAGTACGCGAGGATAGAGTAAAATACAACGTCACAACTGATGATGTCTTTGCTGTCACTAGCAAGCCGGAGGATGTAGTTTATCTTGATCCACCGTATACAAAGCGTCAGTATGCCTCATATTATCATATTTTGGAGACTATTACGCTCGGCGATGAGCCGATTGTCGAGGGTGTGGCAGGACTGAGGCCGTGGAAAGAGAAGGCATCTGTGTTCTGCTATAAATTAAAGGCGCTTCGTGCATTGGTCAATCTTGCATCCTCACAAGAGGCGCACCGTGTCCTGATTTCGTATAGTAATGATGGACATATTCAGCTCGATCATCTGGTTGAGGAATTAGAAAAGACTGGCACAGTGGATGTGTTGGAACTCGGTTCTATTGGTCGATATCGGCCAAACGTGATTGCAAGCTCGCACAAACAGGCGGTCAGAGAGTATTTGATTGACTATAGGCATGACAGGGGGACGGAGCGTGAGCAGACCGTTGACGCTGGAGCAGTTGCTTCTCAGCAAAGCTGATGAATATTTAAAATGTATTTCTTCTGATTACGAACAGAGGCTACTGGTGCTTGAGGCGTATACCGCAAGAATCGGCGGTTTTGATATTGAGAAATACTGGTCGACTTTTCAAATTGAGGTAAACGATGCCGATTTGGTAAAAAATGCCGCAAAGACGCTTGACCATTTTCTTTCAGAAGCAGACATACCGACTTCACTTGCACTGTCCAGCCTAGCACGGGAGCCTATTCCATTTTCGGAGAAAAAGAAAAATGGAGCGTTTTATACAGATTTTCGGCTGGCTCAGTTTGTAGCGGATGACTGCAGTTCCTACATTAACCGTGACAGCAGTGTAGCGGATATCGCTGCAGGATCAGGGATTCTGCTGGCTGCGATTGCGGAGAAATACTACTCCCTTTATCCCGAAAACTATAATCAATGGATTTCCAAGCATGTCTTTGCGTATGATCTCTCAGCAAATGCGCTTAGAGGCGCCAGAATTGCCCTCATGGTTCATGCTACATCTGTTGAGGCAATCAAGAACATGTGCGGAAACTGGCTAGTTTGCGACAGTTTGCTAACAGAAGATACAATACTTCCTCATTTTGATATTATCGTAGGGAATCCCCCGTGGGGAAAGGTGAAGCTCTCGCTCCATTCGTTTATCAACAAGGCGGGTGGCGATTACCATGTTTACGGCTCGCAGTATGGCGAGTTTGATAAGGAGGAGTTTTTAAGCGAAAAACAGAGCGCACTTGAATATAGCAAGGCATTAAAAAAGCGATATTCACTTCTTGGCGACGCAGAACCCGATATGTACATGGCATTTTTGCAAAAAGCCATCTCCGTTCTCACACCCGGCGGTCATCTATCTTATCTTGTTCCAGCCGGACTCATTCGTTCACTTGGCACTGAGGAGCTTCGCCGTTTTTTGCTTGGTAACAGCGAAACCCTAAAGTATTACCTGTTAGATAATAAGGCAAACTTTTTCGAAATCGATACACGCTTCAAGTTTGTTATTATCTCTCAGAACAAAAAACAACATAATGGTTCCGAATGCGACTCTTTCTTGTTCGAGATTTGCAACGGGAATAAATGTGGCATTAGCGGGAGCGAAGAAATCGGGTTTAACGTAGAAGAACTGGAAGAGATTCGTCCTGACCTAACAGTCCCTGAATGCAGGAGCAAGGCTGAAAAAGACCTTTTCTGCAAAATCTGTAGTAATGGTCGTACTTGGAAGGATGCGTGGTTGGTCGATATTGCTCGGGAAGTCGATATGACAAACAACCGCACGGATTTCCATGGGCATGACTCAGATTCTGATATTCCTGTCATTGAAGGACGGATGGTGCAACAATTCCGTTTCGGTGCAAAAGCTTATGTATCTGGAAGCGGAAGAAGTGCAAAGTGGGTGCCAAATGTCGGAACGATTAAAGCGCAGTTCTTTATGAGTCGAGAGGCTTTTAGTGACCATCTGCTGCGTAGGATTGATACATTACGTGCAGGATACTGTGACATCGCAGGGCAAACGAACGAACGCGCGATGATGGCGGCCATTGTCCCCCCCGGTGTGGTGTGTGGAAATAAAGTGCCTACCATAGTATTCCCCGGAGATGACGGAGAAAAGCAGCTCTACTTCTTCATCGGTGTAACAAATAGTTTTGTTTTTGATTGGGTATTGCGGCGGGTGCTCTCAACAACGGTCAATTATTTTCTCTTGTTTAGCCTTCCTATGCCGGATATTGACCTTAACAGCAAACTAGCAAACAGAATAATTTCTCTGACAAAAGATCTTTCTGGAATGGGTGCGGAGTATTATACAGATGCAAAGATGGGGCGGATTCGAGCGGAGCTTGATCTTGCAGTGGCGCAAAGCTATGGGTTAGGATTTCGTGATCTTGAGCTTATCATGAGTGATTTTCCGCTGCTTGATCGACACCAGCCGTCCGTCAACGGAGAGCACCGTTCCACTTATACACGAGATTTGTTACTATCGATTGCCGAGAAAGAGTTTGGGGAAAAAGTGCGGGGTTATACCCGGCGGGCAGAGTTGGCTGAGAAACAGGATGCGAGGGCATATATCCCAACAGAGATGGTTGAACTCATGAGAGAGGAGGCCCAAAATGCCTGAGAGACCGAACATAGGCGTAAAACTGGTAATCTATAAGCGTATTGTCGAGGGGGACCTGAGCAAATTCACTGCAACTTCCAATATCACTCCATCCGGAGGCGGAGCGCGGGATTTACGTTTTAGCCCTGCGGCTATGTTTTTCCCGAAGTTCCAGAGAATGTTTCCAGCGGACACTGATGGCATTCTCCGGGGCCAGTTCTTCTGGGCCAACCATGCGCCGACCGAGGCGGAAATTCACCCACCGACAAACTCGCGTCCAAATGAGGTTCGGATTGGGAAAATCCATGAATGCTTTCCGCAAGAGGTAATACCGAGCGACTCAACGGACTGCGTACTCCTCATTGTGCTCAATGACGCAGGGCAAGTATATCCGCACTTTACCAGCCTTGCTTCATTGAGGAACGAAAACTGGCATCCAGCAGTAAGAGACCCGATTATCAGGGGCCTGATTGCGCCAAGAAGTGCAAAAATTACGGCAATGGGGTATGTTGACATAGAAAAAGGAGGGGAATACTCGAATGAACGAACGTGAAGTCTTGCAGAATCTTCAGGCAAAGAAGAATGTCCTTTTGATGGGCGCACCAGGAACCGGTAAGTCAAAGCTCATGAATGATGTCGCCAGAGCGTTTGAGCGCGGTATTGAGATAAACCCCACTCCGACACATAACCCCGGTGCAGCCATTCCAATCCCGGCAATTCCGGACGCTAACACTCTCGGTACACTGCCCATGATGCAGAGAGCGCATCGGAAGGTGTTTCGGACAACGCTTCATCAAAACTCAAAATTTCGTGATTTCCTGACAGGGATTACCCCGCGCTTTGATGGTTCCGAAGGATATCAGATTAGCGAAGGTATCCTCTACCGCGCCAACGAGTTTGCAAAACAACCTGATAGTGCTGCACTTCTTATCATTGATGAGCTTAATCGTGGCCCGGCGATTGAAGTCTTCGGCGGAAGTATTGTAACGATAGAAGCAGACAAGCGTCTCGGCGATGACAACACCCCTGCAGCAAACACACAGTTCTTTGAGATTGTTAGCCCCGATACGGGCGATTACATTGAATACGCATTTTCCCCGCATCTTTATATTCTTGCCGCGATGAACCAAGCTGACGTTTCTGTCGCACCGCTTGACGTTGCATTCATGCGAAGATGGATGAGCATGATGCTCGAACCCAACTATTCTCCAATCTATGATAAGTTTGGTATTGTAGCAACAGCAGATATTCCCGTAGAGAACCCGTCAATTCAGGACGTTTATCATGTCGCCGCAAAAGCATTGGAGGCCATCAACAAAAAGATCGTCGTTGGCCGAGGCGCGGAGTATCAACTCGGACAGGGTGTTTTTCTTTCGACTTCTCCCTCGGGGAACACGCTAAACGACGCACTCAAGTTTGTTACGGATGCATGGGCGATGATCTATGCACATATCGAAGAACTGTTCTTTGGTGAGCCGATTGCAATGGCTTATGTTTTGAACGCTGACAGTGATAGTTCTCCATACTCGTTGCAAGAAGTCACTTTTGCAGGGGAAGCAAAGTTTGTGTTGTCCCATACTGAGATTAACTGCGATACGATTTTTGGACTTTACCGCTCACTTTTGGAGGAATAACAACCGTGAAGCTGACGCTTGTCGAATATGGCAACGGAATAGAGATTGCCGAGGACATTCGGCCACTAATAGACCGGGCGAACAAAGTCATAGGACAAGCTCTCCGGGTTAAGCGAAGCGCGCTTGTAATTACCGACGGGAAACTCCGGGCACTCGGAATCGCTGGAACAATTCGCCTCGACAAGAACCTTGAACTCGAAATTGTTCCAAAGATGCTCGACGATCAAGGCGAGAGCGATTGGAAAGAGTCGTTGTTCCTGCTTGCAGCTCTTTCCAAATATGGAAACATCATTACGAGTGAGCATATCCATTCAAGCACCGCCTACAAGGATTCACTTTATGATATTGCCGGACGAGTGCTGGCAAGGGAGTATTCTCACCTCCGACGGAAGCCAATCCGACAGTATCGGCGCGAGAAATTTGCAGATTTCTCTATCGAGGGAGAAATCAATTTTGAACTTGTTTTTGAGAGAAATCCAGATGGCATTCCGCAGGAACGAGTGTCCTTTGATAAAATCAACCCTTATAACGCAGCGATCCAAGCTGCAATGCGAATCGTGCTGCCCTATGTTAAAGAGGCTTCGATTCGAGAAACGCTCAACCGAGCAATACAAGAGCTTGGCCATCAATCTCGGTTTATCCCAAAACGGCTCAAAGTGCCCGCTCGGAATCGCGAATGGGCGGAGACCTATAACCTCGCCTATGATATCGTTACTGGCATGGGCAGTTCTTTGGAGAATGGCGAAATCATGTCGCCAAGCTTTATTGTTGACACATGGAGAATTTGGGAATGGTTGATCACCGTTGCCTTTAAGGTTGGTCTCGGAAACAGACTCCGTGTTATTCCGCAAGCTACCATTCCATGGGGAGAGAAGAAAGCAAATGGAAAACGATCCCGAGTCAATGTTTTTCCCGATGTTGCAATATACAGCCTTACCGATACCGCAGAGCCGATTTTTCTCGTCGACGCAAAGTACAAGACTCTTTCCGATAACACAGAAATAGATCGTTCAGACCTTTATGAAGCGTTTGCTTTCTGTCACGCTACTGGCGCAAAAAAGCTGTTTCTCGCGTATCCAACGATTGCCGAAGATGAGATAGAATCTGGAAGTGTTGCAACTGTATCCAACTACGAAATCGAGGATGTGACGATTTCCGCCATTCAGGTTGCGTTCGGATCGATTACAAAGCAAGGCGATATAACGGCGTTTTGCCGAAAAATGTCAGCAGAGATAATGACGGCTATCGCCTGACAAAAACGGGTAAAACAGTCGAAGTTCGATGGTGGCGGGAATTGAAACGACAGCGAACCAGAACGACTGAAACCACAATGGCACGACTAGTTCAGAGCATAGCGTCGCAGTAACAACAAGGAGATAAAAATGACTGATAAGGAAACTCTCAAAATCGGTATGGCCGCAATGGAACGAGCCATTCAAAGTAATAGGCTTTTCGAAGAAGACTTTGATGCCATATCTGATGCAGCAATTGCACTGAGTGATGTTGTCTATGACGGTATGGTATCATACAAGCAAAGTGGATTAGATGTGCCATACTTGGCCATGGAAGAAACCATGTTTGATATGGACCTGGACCAGTATACACGGATATTTGAAAACACCCTCTTCGAGAATGATTCGATACATGATACTTATTATCTTCTGGGAAACTTATATCTAAATGAGCATTATGGTATTGTTTCAGACAGGATTAACAGAAAAATAGAAATAGTAACTCAAGGTGTCCATATTTGTTCGGTTCTGAAACTCAGGGGAAAGCCAGAATATGTCAAAAAAGCTTTGGGATTCAAGAAGGAAATCTGTGGTCACATTGTTGATTGCTGCGACTTCTATCAGTTTTGGGTAGATAGAAGTGAAATGGATATTCACTATTACGGACTATCTGCGGCACAGAAACAGCCATTGATTAACGTTTACATTTCCATGCTGAGAGATATAAGGCAAATTGAACCAGACTATATGCGAAGCGCACAGTGCTTTCAAATACCAGATCCTTATGATCTTCCCTCAGAAGAGATGCCGGAGATAGAGCGCAGAAATATTGCAAAAGAAGAGTGGTTTAGAAGCATTGAGCTGACATAATATGCACAACCGCTGTTTGCATAATGAATCAAATCACAATACAACGGAGCAGGTGTTATCCTGCTCCTCAAATTTTGTAAGGAGAAAAATAATGAACAAATCCAGACACCGGCCCCAACGTGGTCCGCCCCCCGTATCGGAAGCCAGAAGGCAACTGAATAGAACGAAATGAGGTCGTTTTGTGCGTATGGATCACCCATGCGTAGAAAACGGCCTCTTTTTTGCTTTGTGGGCATCCATGCGCCGACGACCTCGGATTGGAGGTCGATAACCGTGGCTGCGTCCTGTAGCCCACTACCTTACATTGGGAACAAGCAATGCATTAGGAGGCAACTTCTCGCCATCACGCCCCCGCACGATACCTATATCGAGCCTTGCATGGGCAGCGCAGAGTTTTTCTTCTACAAGCCTCCGTCCAAGTTCGAGATCCTCAACGACTTCGACGGCGACCTTGTGAACACGTTCCGAGTAATCCAGCAAAGCGAACCGTTGATCTACCTCGTCGGCAGGCTTTATATGTCCATCAACTCGGAGCAGCTCTTCAAGCTGAATCGAGAGCTGCTGCTGGGGACGCCGAATATCCTGGATGACCTGAAGGAAAACGCTGAAATCATCAAGGCCGCCACTTGGGAGGACGTCCAGCGTGCGGCGGCGTTCTTCGAGAACCATGTCTACAGCTTCTCCTCCACAGGCCAAACCTACGGGATCGACAGCCGGGATATGGGCGCGAGGATAGCCCGAATCCTTGCGGTCGTGGACAGACTGAGGAACGCCTCTATCCTGCACAGGGACTACAAGGACGCCATTCTGTACGGAGCGCGCGAGGGCGCTTATATCCTCTGCGATCCGCCCTACAAGGGAACGGAGGGGATGTATCCTAAGGGCTCGTTCGAGGCTTCCGAGCACGAGAACCTGTTTCGGTTCTTCTACGAGAATGTGCACAAAGCCTTCAACGGAGCCTGCAAATTCACTATCACCTATAACGATTGCCCCATGATTCGAGAGTTGGCTGAGAACTACGGGTTCTTTACCCTCGGAATCGACCGTCTGCACAATATGCGCCAGCGCGTAGATGCGGGCGGGCAGTTCCACGAGTTCCTCGTGTCGAACTACGACATGGAGAAGCAAGCCGAAGAGAATCATCAGCTTCACCTCATCCAGACGAGCCAGCTGACGCTCTTCGGCTGAACTATTTGAAAGGAATGATCATTATGGCTAAAATCTATCGTTTTCTCGGCAAGCGTGGTAACACGACCATCCCTTATCCTCTGCGGCTGGCGATGGGGCTCAAGCGTTACGATCTTGTCAGCTATGAGCTCAACGGCGATACCATCATCCTGAAGCGCGAGAAGATCTGTGACAACTGCGCCTTTGACAGCGATCAGACGCAGATCCTCGGTTTTTCCGAGCTGAAACCGCAGAAGAAACAGAACACCAAGCACAGCGGGACGCGCAAGACGTTGCCGCTGTTAGTCTAAGGAGGAGAAAATGAAAAACGGAATTGATATCATCGACCGTCTCATTGCAACTTTTGAGAAGGCCAACCTCGGTGAAAGCGTTTGCCATCCATCGACGGGCGATGGCGTGATCGTAATCATGAAAGAGCAGATGACCGCCCTTGAAGCGTTGAAGGCGGCCAAGTACCTCGGCGAGCTCATGTATGAGGTCTTCGAGAGCGTCGACACCGCCTGCGAGAAGTGCGACCATTGCGCGGAAGATTGCGATTTCATGGACAAGAACCTCGGATTCATCAATGTTCCGACGCATCTGCGCGAACACTGCGGCATCCCGGAGGGCGCCAAGATCAGAGCAACGCTGGACGAGGACAACAAGCGGATCATCCTGACGGAAGATGGCCCCACGCCGGATCTCCGCGATGCTCCGAAGGATATTGTTGCCTATGCAAAGTGTATGGGCATCTGCCTTGCTGACCTGAACGAGTTGATCAAGAGCGAGATCCCCGTCTATGACTGGAGAGACAATCACGCCGAGAGAGAGGAGGACGGCAAAGATGAGTGAGAACAGCCAGAACAAGCGCCAGTACCAGCCGCTCGAGATCAGCGAGGTGCGCATCTACCCTGCAAACGGCAAGGGGAACATCCTCGCATACGCCAGCATCGAGTTGAACGGTGTCTTCACCGTCCACGGTCTCCGTGTGCTGCAGGGCAAGGACGGTCCCTTCGTTTCCATGCCGCAGCGGATCGTCAAGGACGAGTACAAGGACATCTGCCATCCCAACACCAAGGACTTCCGCAAGGCGGTCAACGACGCGGTTCTCGACAAGTACGAGGGTTGGCTGGAGAGGGATGAGTCCGATGCCGGCTGAGTACCCGTATGTCTACCCGCACACGCACAGTGAGGCTGTGGTCCGACACGAGGAGGATCTGTGGGACTCCAGCTTCCGTGAGAACGTGTGCTGCGCGAGAGCCATGGAGGAAGTTCTTCGGGAAAGCGAAGTTCCTGACGATCCGGCACAACTGCCGCCGGACTGTATCGCCCCGGTGCTGGAGAAATACGGCTTTAAGCGCGTGAGCTTCGTGCTGGCGCATACGGTCGCGGAAACGGAAGAGAACTCCGCGCTCCAGCACCTCATCAGCGACGACGTCCGCGAGTGGGCGAAAGGGCAAACCGTGGTCTCCGACTCCGCCTTCGGCCGCTACTACGAGGTAGATACGGCAATCGTGCTGCTGAACCAGCTCGTGAGGCAGACGCAGGAAGCGTATCAGGCGCTTGACCTGTTCGGGAGAGAGCAGTGCTGCGCCGGTATGTACGACGGCAGCACTGTGGGCAAAGTCCTTGTCCTCTCGCCGAACGTACTCAAGGAAAGCGCCCTGCAGCCGCAAAACCAGCTTTGGCTGGCATCTGGCGGTTTCGGCTGCGATCCGAAAGCCAGCGGCAGAGCAATCTACGCGACCTGTCTGAGCGATGGCGAGGAAGCACGCTGGAATCGGGAGGATTTCGTGGGCGTACTGGACGAGCAGTATCTCCCTGATTGGGCGCAGAGTCGGCTGGACGAGATTCGCGCCCCGAAAGAGACGCACAGCGAACCTACAATGGGCGGCATTGAGATGGCCTAACAGGACAATGCCGCAGAAATAAGAGGAGGAAACGCAAAAATGAGTACCAAGAAGCAGGAAACCCGGCAGAATCCCCCCTCTCAGGAGCAGAAGCCCCAAGAGGAGCAGAAGGCGAACACCATCAGCCTGTCTGCGAGGGCGTTCCCCGTCGCTGGCGGCGGCCCCGTGCTGGCGAACCTCACGTTCGACATCGGCGGCGTGGTGGCGATCCGCGGCGCGAAGCTGGTTGACGGCAAGAACGGCCCGTTCGTCTCGATGCCCCAGCGCCAGACGAAGGACGGCTATCAGGAGGTCGTGTTCCCCATCACCAAGGAGATGCGCGAACTGACGAACAGCACGGCGATCTCCGCCTACAAGCTCGCCATGAGCGAGATGGCCGAGAAGCTGGAGAAGTCCCAGCAGCCGCAGCAGGCAGCTCCCAGCCGGGAGGCTCCGGAGCAGGACGCCGGACCGGCTATGACTATGTCTATGTAATAAGGAGAAGAGCAAAATGAAGAGAATCATCGCTACCATGTGCGCCATGCTCGTCGCTTTGAGCATGGCGTTTCCGCTGACCGCTTATGCCGCCACGGATGCCGAGGTGTGCTATCCGACCGCCGTCACGCAGAGCGAGGACGGCACGGAGCTTCGGCGCATCTACGATCTTACCCCCGAAACCGATCCCGCGGGGATCTCGCGCTCGGATTTCGAGCGCGACGGCTTCCACTACACGCTGGTGGAGCTGCTCAAGCAGGAGCTTCCCGCCGATGAAACGCGGCAGCATACCGAAACGGTCACGCTCCAGAGCGACAAGAAGGACATGGAGTCCGTCCTGGCTCTGCTTCCGCAGGAGCGCGAGTTCGTCACGGACGACGGTCTCACCGGCATCCTTACGCTGAAGCTCGACACCGTCTGCGTGGAGGTGTCCGGCTACGGCAGCTCCACGAAGCAGCTCACGGCCACGCGCTCGTACCCCAACCTTATCGGTCAGGATACGCAGTTTATCCCCAAGAGCATTGAGGATAACGGCAAGACGCTGACGCTGGAGAGCATTGACTGGCAGACGGACAATACAGCCAACGTAGACGGGTACGGCCTCGGCGACCGCTATACCGCCGTCGCCACCTACACGGGCTCGACCACCAGCTCCTATGTCAAAGGATACACGGTCACGGCGGACTACGTCGGCACGGTCAGCAAGATCGCGCTCGACCGTGTGCGCTACGTCGCTATCTTCGAAGGCACCCGCATCGCGGAGCCGGAGGCGGCTGAGACGAAAGAACTGGTGGATATCCCGGCAATCGTCGAACCTGCCGTGACTGAAAAGTTCCCCTGGGGCTATGTGCTGGCGCCGATTGCGGTGCTTGCCGTCGCGGGAACCGGCCTCGGCGTTGCCCTTACGATGAAGCGGCGGAACGAGAGCGCCGGAGGAACGGAGGCGGATGCGTGATGAAGAAACTGACTACCACCCTTTTCTCCCTCTGCCTTGCAATGGCGATGGCGTTTCCGGCGTTTGCCACCGACTACACGATCCCTGAACCCGGCGATCCCGAATACGCGGACGACACCTCTGTTGAGGTGGTCTACACCGTGGACGGCGGCGCGCAGAAGAACGAGGACGTCAGCAAAAACGCAGCATACATCCCGCCCACGTTCGGAAGCCCCAGCGCGTATACGCCGAACTACTCCGAGTACCTCACGCCCAACCTCGCTCCGAACGCAATGGCAGGCAACGGCGCGGGCATCGGCGGAACGACAGTTGTTCCTCCTGAGTACGGCACAGTAAGCGGCGCGCAGACCAGCACCGCCAGCGGCGGCACGGTCACTGTGAGCGGAACGCGCCCCTACAGCGGCGAAAAGCACACCGAGGTGACACGCGATCTCTACTATGCGGACGGCAGTCTCGGAACGCTGAAGATTGCGGCCATCGGCGTGAACGTCAAGGTCTACCAGGGGACGGACAGCAATACCCTCGCCAAAGGCGCGGGCCATTTCGAGGACAGCTCGGTCTGGGACGGCAACGTCGCCATCGCAGGCCACAACCGCGGCGCGAACTGCTATTTCGGCGAGATCCACACTCTCTCCATCGGCGACCGAATCACGCTGACCACGAAGCTCGGGACTCGCACCTATGCCGTCACGAGCGTCGCCAAGGTCAGTGAAACCGACCGTACAGGGCTGGCCGCGTCCTCGGACAACATCCTGACGCTCTACACCTGCGTCCGGGACCAGCGAGAGTATCGCTGGTGCGTCACGGCTGCCGAGGTCGGCTGAAAAGCTCGGAAGCCCTTGTGACCAGTGGCTTCCATCGTTATGCTGACGCCGGCAAAATGATAACAGCCGCGCATATGTCCTTGTACGTTATGCTTCGTTTGCGCCGCGTTCTTTCTCACTTTTAGATATCGACTTTGACCGTTCATTTCGGTATTGTTTGCTTGCCGAAAGGCACAAATCATACTGAATGGAGGTCAGCGATATGAAGAACAGAGAGAAGAATGTGGCGCTCGTGGCGGCGGGGATCATGCTCGGCGCGGTCATCGCCGGTCCCGCGGCGCAGGCAGCGGAGTCGCTGGCTGCACAGCGGTCGGCACAAGCAATCTACGTCGACGGTCAGCAGGTGCAGATGGAAGCCTACGCCATCAACGGAGCAAACTACGTCAAGCTGCGCGATATCGGCAAGGCGGTCGGATTCAACGTGAGCTGGGATGCCGAGACTGGCAGTGTCCAAATCAGCTCCAATGAACCCTACGCCGAGGACGAACCCGCGCAGAGCGGCGGGATCGTGACGATTCCGCAGTCGGATGAGAAGTTCGTCCTCAAGGTCGGCGACCGTGTCCGCTGTGACGATGGGACGCTCTACGAGATCAAGGACATGAGCAGATACGACACGAACGTCTTCGCGGAAGGGCCGCTCCCGCCGCTGCCAACGCCAACCTGCGACTGGAGCCTGTTCCCGAAGCCTGAGCTCCCAAAGGTCGAGGTCAAGCGGTACTCTGACAAGTACGGAGACGACCTCTTCGTGACCAATCTCTACGAGCTGCGCAGGATGGAGTACACGCTCCGGAACGCGCTCGGGAACGAGCCCGACGCATGGCGAGGGAATCAGCTCCTCGCCAAGATCAACCTCACCATCCCGCCGGAATACGAACCATACACTGAGAAGTTCTGGCCATGGCGCGAGAGCGAGATCACCGACCTCGTCCACGCGCTCCCCAATGTCCGATACTACATCGCGGCATACGACTACTACCACAACGGTGTGTTCCAGTACACCCGCTACTGCCTGATGTCGATCTGAATCACGAACACACCGAACGAGGCTCGCCGAGAGGCGGGCCTCGAACCATTTCTGGAGAAAAACAGGAGGTCTACATGAAAAAGCGCATTCTTTCCATGCTGCTGGCAATTCTCACGCTGCTGTCGATGCTCCCGACTCCTGCCAACGCCGCCTCTTCGTTGGAAGAGGCGATGGCCGAAGTCGATATCTACGGCAGCAAGACGCCGCTCAACTGGCTCACGATGAACGGCAGCGTGAAAACGCAGTATTACACCTACTACAACTACCGCTCTGAGGCGACCGGACAGGTAACCGAGATCCCCGCCTATTGCGTCGATCCGAATTTGTACGGTGTCCCTGTGCTTGCCCCCGATGAGGGGACGCCCATCAAGTACAGCGCCACCGAGAAGGGTAACGATCCGAAAGTCATCGGAATCGTGGCCAACGGTTATCCGCACATCGACATGACGACGATGGGCGTGAACACCATCGAGGAAGCGTATTACGCGACCAAGATGGCGTTGTGGTGCTACCTGATCCCCGGCTGGGACATCAGCAAGCTCGGCATCAACCCCGCGCTCTCCGGCGCGGACCGTGCGGCGGCTGAGCGTGTCCTCCAAGCGACCAAGGACACCTATACCCGCGGCATGTACTGGAACCAGCTCTACGAGCCGGGCCTGACCGCCACGCCGGACCGCGACATGGCGTATCCCGTCACAATCAACGGCGAGGAAGCCTATCAGCAGGTGTTCAAGGTCACCAGCGGCACTTGGAGCATCGAACCCGTGCTGATTGAGCTTGCCGAGGGCGCGCCGAGCGGCGCGAAGCTCCTCGACATGGACAACAACCCCGTCAGCTCTCTCAGAATGGACAACGCCACCCACGGCAACGACGGCTACTCGTGGAGCGTCAAGGTGGTGTATCCCAAGAGCTCCATCGAGGGGCAGACCGGCACCTGCCGCATCTCCATGCGTTCCACGGTCGTGCAGTATGAAATCTATTTTGCCAAGACCTTGGAGCGCGATAAGTACGGCAATATCCAGGAGTATATGCTCGACACCGGTGCGACTCGTTCCTAACTGAAAAGGTTAGGCACAAAGCGGAAAGGAAGGTGAAGTTATAGCTTTGTAGAACTGATAGTCCGAGGAGTGGAATGACGGGGTAACGCCCTGAAACGCTCCCCTTGATACTCCGACTGGCGGTGTAAGCGGAAACGCTGACCGTCAGAAGCTCGGTGAAGTCGGCTGAGAGTGACCGTAAGGCAGTTTTGCCACGAAAGCTGTCCAGAGGTGGATGGTGTCACCTACAGGCCGGAGGTCTATAAAATACCCATGGTGAGAATGTTCCGTCGGGAACTGACGAACCTGCGAATGTACGGGTCTAAACCAGGTGTCCGGCAGAAATGTCGGGCGCGAGGAATCGCGGTCAGCGCGGTGGAGTAAGATTCAGTGTTATGAAATACCGTATTGCGTTACAGGCGCAATCCAGCTGACAGGCTTATAGCAGGCACCTAAAGGTATATGTACAGATAGGACTATTGGAACGAGGAAAGGTACTGAGTTTTCCGATGGGAAATAGGCGGACGAAGAACAATAAGCCGCTGAATCAGTGCTGAAAAGCAGAGGTCGAACCGAGGAAACCCTTGTAATGAGGGCGGAGGAATGGCCTCAAGTCGATTACAGGAAACAATATATCATTCAATCGTAAACAAGGATTACGGGTAAGACAAAAAAGGGTCGCCCTACAGAAAAAGAAAGGGGTGATGCCTTGTGCCTGAGAGTGAACAGAGCAAAAAGCTGCTCAGCGTCGATAATCTGCGCCATGCGGAATACTACGAAATGCAAGGCGTATTCGATGACCTGTATGCCAGAAGCCGAAAGGGAGAGACTTTCTCATCCCTTATGGACTTGATTTTGTCAAGAGAAAATATCCTTTTGGCTTATCGGAACATCAAGACCAACGGCGGAAGCATGACGTCCGGTGTGGACGGTCTGACGATAAAAGACATTGGACGATTGTCGTCGGATGAAGTTGTCGGAAAGGTCAGATATATTGTCGCGGGCAGCAAGCTGGGATACCGTCCCAAGCCCGTAAAGCGCAAAGAAATCCCAAAACCCAACGGAAAAACAAGACCGTTGGGAATCCCGTGTATCTGGGACAGACTGATACAGCAATGCATCAAGCAAATCATGGAGCCGGTCTGCGAAGCCCGATTCTGCGACAGCAGCTACGGGTTTCGCCCAAACTGTTCGGTGGAAAACGCCATATCCAACGCATATTTGATGTTAAACAGAGTGCATCTTTATTATGTGATAGAGTTTGACATCAAGGGCTTTTTCGACAATATCGACCATACAAAGCTGGTCAGGCAGTTATGGGCAATCGGCATCCGCGACAAGCATCTCATCTATGTGCTGAAACAAATCCTGAAAGCGCCAATCAAAATGCCGAACGGAGCGTTGGAGTACCCCACTAAGGGCACTCCGCAGGGCGGAATTATTTCGCCTCTTCTGGCAAACGTCGTGCTGAATGAACTCGACCACTGGATAGAAAGCCAATGGAAAGAAAACCCTGTGGTGAGGAAATACAGCGTACACACGAATCAAAACGGCATTGAGATTCGCTCAAACGGATATAAGGGTATGCGCAAAACAACAGCACTGAAAGAGATGCAAATTGTGAGATACGCAGATGACTTTAGAATCTTCTGCCCCACGAAAACAGTTGCAACAAAGACCATGCACGCGGTAACGCAGTGGTTAAAAGAGCGGCTGAGGCTTGACGTCTCGCCGGAAAAGACGAGAATCGTCAATGCCAAACGAAAATACGCGGAATTCTTGGGATTCAAATTTAAGGTACATCCACGCGGGCAAAAGATGGTTGTTCAGTCGCATATTTGTGACAAGCAGAAACAACGTGAGCATGACAAACTGGTAGAGCAGGCAAAGCGAATCGCACATCCCCGCGAGGGGAAGGAACGGCGTCAGGAGGTCAGTTTATACAATCAGATGGTCAGCGGCATCCAGAACTATTATCAAATCGCGACGGATATTGCTGCGGACTGCGCTGATTTTCAATGGGCTATCGACAAAATCCTGCGTGTCCGATTAGGCACGGCGAAAAGCTACCACCTAACAAAGAAAGGCAGAAAGCTGACAGCAAAAGAAAAAGCTCGATACGGCGGCGCGGCAAAGCTCAAATTTGTCGCCGGACTGGGCGAACCGATTTATCCTATCGGATGGGTACAACACCGAAATCCGATGGGGCGCAATCGGAAAATATGCTGTTACACCCCGGAGGGCAGAAAAGGTCTGCATGACAATCTTCGCATCAATACGGCGCTGATGCACCGAATGATGCGAGAGGCGTTGTACGGACGCAGTGCGGAATATGCGGACAACCGTATTTCTCTGTTCTCTGCTCAATGGGGAAAATGCGCCGTCTCAGGTCGAGAATTTGATTTGGCGGAAGAAATCCATTGCCACCATATCATTCCATTGACCATGGGCGGCGACGACAGCTATGCCAATCTTATGCTGGTTTGCGAGCCTGTTCATATTCTGATTCATGCCATGTCTGAAAAGACCATTCGCAAATATCTGTCAATGCTCCAACTGACAAAGGCGCAAATGGCAAAGCTCAATAAACTGCGCCAGAGTGCGGGTTTGGAACCGATTCAATAATTATTATATCACTCAAACGGTAGATTGAATAGAAAAAAAATAACCTGTAACCGATGGAACGCCGTGTGCGGTGAAAGCCGCATGCACGGTGTGAAGCGGGGGAAAAGCCCGAGATCATATCAGAGGCTTACCTATCGCTATATCCTCACGCGAAGATCACGGGCTCCGCGGTCAGCAGTTACTCCTCCACGACCATCACAGAGCGCGACACCGGTTTGCTTATCCGCAAGTTGGAGACTGGCACTGAGATCCCGCTCTCCGGCGCTATCTTCGAGGTCACCTATCCAAGCGGCAGCAAGGTAGGCTCCTTTGTGACCGATGGCAGCGGAGAAATCTACATCCCGCTGGACATCACGGGCAATTACACCGTGACGGAACTGGTGCCGCCCAAGTATCATCTGCTGCCCGAAGTTCGGACGCAGAGCGTCAGGGTCGTCCACGACGAGGTCGCAGAGGTCACTTTCTATGATGACGCATACGGCGCGATCCGCGTGGAGAAGTACAGCGACAGCGGCCAGCCTCTGCGCGGCGTCACCATCCAGATCAAGCACATCGCCACTGGCAAGACCTGGAGCGGTCAGACCGGCGCCGCTGGCGTGGTCGAGTTCCAGAAGATTTCCGTCGGCGGATACGAGGTGCGCGAAACCGCAGGCATCCACGGCTGGCAGTTCGACGGCGAGGCGTTCCAGACCGTTTCTGTCGTTGCGGGCGAGACTTCGACCGCGACCTTTGTGAACAAGGAGCTTCCCGGTCTGCGGATCATCAAGTATGACCGCACCACGCTCCAGACGATGCCCGACGTCACCTTTGAGGTGTTCAAGGACGCTGTATCCATCGGCCGCTATACCACGGACGCGATGGGCGAGATCGTCCTCACGAACCTCGAACCCGGCACCTATCTCGTCAAAGAGGTACAGGGCGCGGACACGCACATCACCGATACCACGCCGCAGGAAATCGAACTCCACACTGGTGACGGCATCCTCCAGCTTGTTTTCTTCAATGATCGCAAGCCGGGAATCCACCTCATCAAAGTCGACTCCGCCGACCTTTCCAAGCCCATCGCCAACGCAAAGTTCCGCATCGAGGCGGTCAATGGGAGCTGGGGTCCGGAGGAGATGACCACTGGTGCGGACGGCTGCATCGACCTCTCCAGCCTCCCCGCAGGCTCGTATGTGGTCACGGAGCTGTCCTGCCCCGGCTATGTCATCGACGAGGCGCAGCGCATCATTGAGCTTCTGCCCAACACAACCGCTCAATTCGTCTTCACCAACAGCATCCGTCCCACCATCCACATCGTCAAGGTCAGCTCGGACGGCACGCCGCTCCCCGGCGTTGCGTTCCGCATCGCCAGGATTGAGGATGGCACGAGCTACCTCGACCGCATCACCGATCAGAACGGTGAGATCACCATCGACGACCTTGATCCCGGCGTTTACTCCGTTCGTGAGACTTCCACGGTCTCGGATCACGTCCTCGATCTGCGCGAGTTCCATGTGGAGCTGTTCCCCGGTCGGACCAGCACGCTGGTCATCGAGAACCAGCGACGCCCGAATCTGACCGTATGGAAGCGCGACGCGGATACCGGCGAACCCATCGCCGACACCATTTTCGAGGTCAGGGCAGCGGACGGTCACAGCGTTGACGAGATCCGCACCGACGCAAGCGGCAAGGCGCAGCTCGAAAACCTCCTGCCCGGTGTGTACGAAATCACCGAGAAGTCCGTTCCCGC
>SVMM01000036.1 GCA_015067435.1 Oscillospiraceae bacterium
GTTTCCCATATTCACCGATGGGAGGACGGTCGGCCTCGTCGACGTTTCTGATTCAGTTTTACACGGCGGCGCGCCGCGTTTCCGCTTGTCGGAACAATTCTTCCGTCCTGTCCTCCAGCACGGCGATGGCGATGGTACGATGGTATCGGGGACACTTGCAGAGATGACTGTGTGGAAACTCCTTCATCCGGGGATCACTTGCGTCGTACACCAGCGTGCAGTTTTTGTCGTGCGGCGTATCGAACGCGCCGAGGATCTTCTTGCAGACCGGACATCGCAAGGAGGGACGCCGTTCTCTCGTTCGGCGTGAATCGAAGATGATGCACTCGCTGCTTTTGAGCAGTACGAACCCAGAGGCACCCTCACTCGCTCTCGATGAACTTATGCATAACACCGACCGCCACCCCCTGGATGTTCAGCTCGCTCACTGAGATGTCGGGATATTTTTTCTTGTCTGCGTTACAGGACTGGAGAACGGCGCGCCCACGCCTGTGCGCCAGTTTCTTGAGGTTGCTCAGCCCCTCGTCGTACAGCGCGACGACCAGATCGCCGTCGTTCGCCGTCTGCTGCTGGCGCACGACCACATAATCGCCGGGATGTACGTCGGCATCGATCATGGACTCGCCCTTGGCGATGAGCACGAAGAACTGTCCCTTGCCGACGAAGGATTCGGGGAGACGGATGTACTCAATGATGTCCTCTTCCTCCCACTCGCCAGGACCGCAGCTTACCCTGCCCAGCACCGGCACGCTCACCATCTTTGCCTCTTTTCTGATACGCGAAGTGCCGATATTCCTTACGCCGTTATAGCTGAGTTCGCCGGACTCCTGCATCGAAACGAGATAGCGATGCACGGTGGCGAGCGCGATGCCCGTACCCGCGACGATATCCCGGACGGACGGTATCTGACTGTGCTCGTCGAAGTATTTGTCGATGTATTCCTGAATTGCAACCTTGCGTGATTCGTCCTTCCTGCGCATAAAGAACACCTCCATAGCAAAACGTGCCGTTTCGCTATGGAGGCATCTTAACGCAGAGGGAAGAGGTTGCCAAGAGGCTTGATACAGATTGTTCCAAAAAATTTTGCCGTGGCAGGGCTCCTATTTGTTTATTGCGGGGCAAATTTTGGACCGGGCGCCAAGGTCATTGTCCTGATAGGTTGCGCTTTGCCGGCCAGCTCAACTGCATATGAGAAGAGGCTGAGCTGGACGCACGTGCTTGTGCGTCCGGCTCAGCTAAGGTTCTTTTGGGTTACTGTTGGGCGGTTTTTCTCTCCGAATCTACCTGGCAAACCACCGATACAGCATTGTCACGATCTGACCGCGCGTGCAGGGCTCGTCCACGCCGAAGCGCCCGTTGCCCACGCCGTTTGTGATGCCGTTCGCGGCTGCCCACGCGATGGCGGCGCTGTACCATTGTCCGCCCGCCACGTCTGTAAAGGCTGCCGGCGCCGCAGCTCCGCTGCCGTCCATTCGATAGAGCATGGTCATGACCTGCGCGCGGGTGCAGGCCTCGTCCACACCGAAGCGCCCGTCGCCCATGCCGTTCGTGATTCCGTTCTCCACGGCCCACGCCACAGCCTCGCTGTACCACGCGTCGTCCGGCACGTCGACAAAGCCGCTTGCCGCGCGTTTGGGCTTCGGACAGCCGGCAGCGCGCCACAGGAAGGTGACGATCTGCGCGCGGGAGCACGGCTCGTCAGGAGCGAACCGTCCGTCGCCCATGCCGTTCGTGATGCCGTTTGCCATCGCCCAAAGCACCGCGTCGCCGTAGTAGGCGTCGGCGGAAACGTCGTCAAAGCGCTCCGTAAGCGGCTCATAAACCACCGCGAGCTTTGCAAATCGGTCGCTGCGCACGGTCACTACGCCGTCGTGGACGGCGGAAGGCACCAGCGTCGCCGTGCCGTCGTCATTCAGCCGGTACACGCGGTAGCCGAGTGCATCCTTCTCCGCGTCCGCAGCGAAGGGCAGCTCCGCCGCGGCAAAGCCGCCGCCCAGCGCGCCGACGTCCCTGCCGTTCGACGTCAGGCCAAGGGCGTAGACAGCCTCGGCTTTCCCGCCGCCCAGCGCCGCGCGCTCCGAGGCGCTCAGCGTGTTCGCGGCGCCCTGTTTGATCGTCAGGGCTACGCTGCCCGCGCTGCCCGCGCCTGCCACGGCGGAAACCGCGTTTTCGTTGAGCTTTACCGCGCCGTTTGCGGTCCTGATCGTCAGGCTGTCGTTGCCCTCGTGCGCTTCCAGCGCGTTCGAGAGCTTTGCGACAGACGCCGCGGGAAGGCTAACGGTATCGACCTTGTCGCCGAGGCTTGTGAGGTCCATGACGACGTTCGCGTTGCCGTCGTCCGTGCCGACGAGCTTCGCCACATCGGCGTCGCTGAGGGGATCGAGCGTTGCCGTGCCGTTGCTGACCGTGACGCCGAGATCAACGCTGCAGGCGCTTCCTGTGACGGGGACGGTCGCACCTGACGATCTGCCGCCAAAGCCGCCGGAACCGTTCTGCGACGGGTTAG
>SVMM01000026.1 GCA_015067435.1 Oscillospiraceae bacterium
AAAACGCTGCAACGGCAGCACAGAAAGAGATATGAATCCGTGACTGCGGACGCGGGATATGAGCGGCTCGGCAACTACCTGTTCCTCGAGAGCAACGGACAAATAAGCTTTATCAAGCCCGCGAACTACGAATACCAAAAGAGTACAAAGTACAAGAAACAGCTCGGGCGCATGGAAAACATGGCCTATGACGCCGACGAGGACTGCTATATCTGCGCCAATGGACGGAGATTGCCATTACGCAGGGAGTGTACGGAGCTGCAAAACGGGCGTGAGGTGACGACCGCATATTATCGCTGCGAAGACTGCAAGGGCTGCACGCTGCGGGAAAAGTGCTGCCAAGCGAAGGATACGGAGCAGCCAAAGGAACTGCGTGTAAACAAGACGCTGCAAGAGCTGCGCAAGGCCTCGCAGGAAAACATTACCACCGAGCGAGGCATTTATCTACGCCTGTGCCGGTCCATTCAGGTGGAAGGTGCTTTCGGGCTGCTGAAAACCGACTTCGGCTTCCGCAGATTTCTGACGCGCGGCAAGGCGAACGTGCGGACGGAGCTGTTCTTGCTCGCGTTGGCATTTGACCTGAAAAAGCTCTGGATGAAGCGGGAAAGCGGCAGATTGCAGACGCATCTTTCGCAGCTCAACAGCGCGTAGCTGAAAAAACTGAATATTTTCCACAGAAAGCGCCGGAAAATGCTCCGGTGCTGGCCTTGCTATGCCCCGAGCGGGAAAAACTGACGTAAATTATCCACAATTAACCGACTTTTGCGTAAAAAGGGACGTGCCGCAGAACTTTTTATTCTGCGACACGCCCTTTTTTGGAGCTGATAGGCAGATTCGAACTGCCGACCTCATCCTTACCAAGGATGCGCTCTACCTACTGAGCTATATCAGCAAAATGGCGACCAAGAAGGGGCTCGAACCCTCGACCTCCGGCGTGACAGGCCGGCGCTCTAACCAGCTGAGCTACTTGGCCATTTTGCCGCGGCCGCTTTCAACGACCGCAGTGTATCATACCACAAGCAGTCAGCCGATGTCAAGAACTTTTTTCGGCGCGGCGGCACTTTTTTGCCGCACGTCTGTTTCGCTCATCCGGCGGAGACAGCGTCCAGCTCCGTCACGGCGCCGAGAGGCGCGATGATCCGCGGCGCGGCGGCGGCCCCGCCGCCGGGCACGGGCGGCGCAGAGCCGTCCACATTCCTACCAAACTGGAAAAGATGATCGCGCCAGAGCGTGTAGTACGGCGCCTTGACGTGTACGCCGTCGCCGGAGTAGGACGGCGTCAGCGCGCCGGTCTCGTCATCGAAGACGACGTTGCAGTCGATGTAGAAGACCTGCTTTCCGTCGGCGATCCCGGCAATCGCCGCGTTGCGGGCGTTGATCGTGTCGTTGTTGTAGACCGAGCTGTCGGACTTTGCCTTCGTGGTGTGGAAGATCGACTGGATGTAGATCAGTGCGTCGGGCTGAAGGATGCGCAGCTGGTCGACGACCTCGGCGTACTGCGCGGCAAAGCTCTCGGTCGAGCCGACCATGATCTCGTTGATGCCGAGCATGATGTAGATCTTGCCGAAGCGCCGCTGCGTCAGCGCCTGCGGGATGGTCATTTTTCCGTCGACGAAAGCCTTGTCCATGACGCACCAGACGTCCACGCCGCGCTTGAAGTAATAGGTCGCGTTGTTCAGCCCCGCGTAGTCGCAGAAGCCTTCGGTGTGGGAGTCGCCGATGAACAGCGCGTCGTCGAACCAGCTCTCGTCCACGGGAATGAAGCCGTCGCCCTCGGGCTCCTCCGCGGTATCGAGGGGCTCGGCGGGCTCAAGGGGCTGCATCTCGGCGGGCGGGACGGGTTCGGGCGCGGCGACCGCGCCGGCGTCCGGAAAGGGCTCGTCGTTGCCGACGGAGGAGCGCACCTCGTCGTCGGTGACGGTCCCGGTCAGCGGGCGGAAGGACGGCGCGGGCTTTGCCTCTCTCGCAGAGGGCGCCGTCCACGGATAGACGCCGTCCTGCGCGGCGGTGAACACCGCGGCGATGACCGGCTGGGACTCGTCCAGCGCGTCGACATAGCCGGAGTAGACGCCGTTCGGATCAAGCAGCACGAGCGCCGCGAGCAGGAGCGTGCCTGCGGCGCACAGCCAGACCAAAGGAGAAAAAGGACGTTTCATGGGCAAACCTCAAATCGTCAGAATCGGAAGTAAAGGAAGGCGCTGCCGGTGCCGGTGGAGAGGAAGAAAATGCTCGTCCAGAACAGCGCGAACAAAGGGATCCACACCAGCGCGTTGCCGCGCCAGCGCTCGTACCAGCGCCGCGGCCACGGAAGGCAGAAGAAGATCGCGATCGCGAAGAGCCACCAGTAGGATGAGAAGTATTTGACAAAATCGCCGTGGTTGATTGCCTCGGAGCTGCCGAAGAAGGGGTACAGGCGGCGGAAGTAGGCGGCGATGCCGGCGAGATCCTCCACCCGGAAGATTACCCACGTCTGCACGATGACGAACAGCAGATAGAGGTGCGGCAGCACGCGCAGGGAGCCGAACGCGCGGCGCAGGAAGAGCTTTTCTGACGCGATGAGCACGAACAGCACGCCGCCCCAGAGCAGATAGTTGAGCGTCGGCCCGTGCCACAGACCCGTCAGGCACCACACGACCGCGAGCGCGAGCAGCGTGCGCGCCGTGCCGTGGCGGCTGCCGCCGAGCGGGATGTACAGGTAGTCGCGGAACCATGTGCCGAGCGTGATGTGCCAGCGGCGGTAGAACTCGCTGACCGAGCGGGAGAGGTACGGCTCGTCAAAGTTGCGCGCAACGGGCAGCGAGAGCATACGCCCCAGCCCCATCGCCATGAGCGAGTAGCCCTGGAAGTCGAAGTAGAGCTGCAAGCTGTACCCGACCGCGCCAAGCCACGCAAGCGGTGTGGAGATATAGTCGAAGCCGATGCGCTCCAGCACCACCCACAGGTAGGCGAGCTGGTCGGCGAGCAGCACCTTGTACGAAAGCCCCACGGCGAAAAGCTGGAACCCCTGCTCAATGTCCACGCGGCAGGGCTTGCGCTCCCAGAGCGCCGCGCGCACATCGCCGTAACGCAGGATGGGGCCCATGGTCAGCTGCGGATAGGCGGAAAGAAACGCGGCGAAGTCGAGGAAATTTTCCTCTGCCTCCGTCGTGCCGCGGAAAACGTCGAAGAGGTACGCCGCCGCCTGAAAAACGTAGAAGCTGATGCCCAGCGGCAGCGCGAGGCGCAGGATCAGGGCGTCCGCGTTTGCCGTTCCCAGCAGGAAGAGCGCCGCGGCGAGGTATTTGAAGACGAACAGCGCGCCGAAATCCAGCAGCAGGCCCAGCCCCAGCGCGGCGCGGCGCATGGACGGGGCGCCTTGTATCCACCGCCCCGCGAGATAGTTGACGACCGTCACGCCGAGCAGCACGCCCGCCGCCGCAGGTCCCGCGCCAAACGCGTAGACGCCGAGGCTGCCGAAAAAGAGCAGCGCGTTGCGCGCCTTCGGCGGACAGAGCGTGTGCAGCAGCACGAAGGGGGACAATATATAGAAGATAAATCTCAGATCAGAGAAGCTCACATCCGATTCCTTGTCACATTATGTCGATTTACTGCGAGTATTGTACCCTATATTTTGTGAGAGGGCAAGAGGAAAAACACAAGAAATATGAAAAATATCTACACTCGTCAACAAAAAATCTATCAAAGGTTTACAAACGCGAAAAAAATATGTATACTGCTCCCATAGAAACATCCGGCGCGCCCGCGGACGGCGGCGCGCCGCGGAGGAGTGAGGGGACATGAGCAAAGAGAGCGTGCTCAAGCTGCTGCAATCGTGCAGCGGAAAGTATCTTTCCGGCGAGGGGATCAGCGACCAGCTGGGCATCACGCGCGCGGCGGTGTGGAAGGCGGTCAACGGCCTGCGCCGCGACGGTTACGAGATCGAGGCGCGCAAGAGCCAGGGCTACCGCCTGATGGAGGCGCCCGACCGCCTGAGCGAGACGGAGATCCGCGCGAAGATGGGCGAGACGAAGCTGGTGGGGCGCAAGCTTGTGTGCTTCGAGACGATCGATTCGACAAATTCGTACTTAAAGCGCGCCGCGTCGGAGGGCGTGGTCGACGGCGCGGTCGCCGTCGCGAGTGCCCAGACGGGGGGCAGGGGCCGCCGCGGCAGGCGGTTCGAGAGCCCCGCGGGCAAGGGCGTCTACCTTTCGGTTCTGCTGCGCCCGCCGGTGGAGCCGTCGCATCTGCTGCCCATCACGGGCTTCGGCGCGGTGGCGGTGTGCAACGCCGTCGAGCGCGTGGCGGGCGTCCGCCCGCAGATCAAGTGGGCGAACGACCTCGTGCTGGGCGGCCGCAAGCTCTGCGGCATCCTGACGGAGCTGAGCATGGAGGGTGAGAGCGGCGCGCTGCAATACGCCATCATGGGCATTGGCGTCAACGTCTCGCAGACGTGGGAGGACTTTGCCGGCGATCTTGCGGACATCGCCACCTCGCTCGATCTGGAGACGGGGAAGGCGATCTCCCGCGCGGCGCTGGCAGCGGCGATCATCGAGGAGCTGGACGCGCTGTACATGGCGCTGCTGCGCCACCGGATGCAGCCGTATCTCGATGCCTATCGGCGCGACTGCCTGACCATCGGGAGCGAGGTGCAGCTTTTGTGGGAGGACGTGCACGAGAAGGTGCTCGCAACCGGCGTGGACGACGAGCTGGGCTTGCAGGTCGTGCGCCAGAACGGCGTGCAGGAGACCATCCGCACGGGCGAGGTCTCGGTGCGCGGCCTGTACGGATACGTGGAGTAAACCATGCTCAAGGAACTGTTCAAACTCTTTTTCGCCTTTGCAAAGGTCGGCGTCATGACCTTCGGCGGGGGCTACGCCATGCTGCCGATCCTGCAGCGCGAGATCGTCGAGGCGCGCGGTTGGGCGACGGAAGAGGAGCTCGCCGATTACTTCGCCATCGGACAGTGCACCCCCGGCGTCATCGCCGTCAACACCGCGACCTTCATCGGGCGCAAGAAGGACGGTATTCCCGGCGCGATTGCCGCGACGCTCGGCGTGGTATTCCCGTCGATCGTTATCATCTCGCTGCTGGCGGGCGTCATCACGCAGTTTTCGGAGCTGGTGTGGGTCAAAAACGCGTTCGCGGGCATCCGCGTCTGCGTGTGCGTGCTGATCTTCAACGCCGTGTGGAAGCTGGGGAAGAAATCCATCGTCGACAAGTATGCGGCGGGCATCTTCGCGCTCGTCGCCGTCGGCGCGATCTTCACCGACCTCTCGCCGGTGGTGTTCATCCTGTTCGCGGCGGTGTGCGGGGTCGTTTTGCGTGTGCTGCTTGAGAAATCATGATTTCTCAAGCAGCTTTGATGCCATTTCGCTCGCCCCGTGCGGGGCAGCCGCGAAATATGGCGAAGCGCCTCCGCACGCGGAGCCGCTTGCGGAAATCCACAACGCAAAATAAGGAGAGCTAATATGACATATCTGCGCCTGTTCTACGAGTTCTTCAAAACGGGCCTGTTTGCCGTCGGCGGAGGGATGGCGACGCTGCCGTTCCTCTACGACATCTCCGACCGCACGGGCTGGTTCACGCATGCGCAGCTGGCGGACATGGTCGCGGTGTCGGAGTCGACGCCGGGGCCCATCGGCGTGAACATGGCGACGTACGTGGGCTTCCTGACCGGCGGCCTCGGCGGCGCGGCAGTCGCGACGCTGGGGCTTATCGCGCCGAGCATCTGCGTCATTCTGATCGTGTATGCTTTCTTGCAGAAGTTCCGCGACAGCCGCTATGTGAACGGCGCGTTCTACGGCCTGCGCCCCGCCTCGACGGCGATGATCCTCGCCGCGGGATTGCTGGTGGTGAAGGCGACGTTCCTCGCGAACGGCGTCGCGGCGTTCGACTGGCGGCTTGCGGCGCTTGCGGCCGTGCTGGTCGCGCTGACGGACTTCGTCCCGAAGGTCAAATCGCTTCACCCGATCGTGTTCATCCTCGGCTCCGCCGTTGTGGGCGTCGTGCTGAGGCTCGCGGAGTGAGCTTGTCAACAAGAAAGAAGCGGGAGCCTGCATCCGTGCAGGCTCCCGCGGTATTTTTTGCTTCTTACGGCACGATCACGTCCGGCTCCGTGTTCTCCGGCAGGACTTCGTCCGTGGCGATATGGTTCTCGATGCGCTGCATAATCATGTCCAGCGCCACGAGGTTGCGCCCGCCCTCCAGCACGATGATGTCGGCGTACTTGCGCGTCGGCTCGACAAACTGCTCATGCATGGGCTTGACGGTCGTGAGGTACTGCGTCACCACGCTCTCCAGCGTGCGCCCGCGCTCGCGGACGTCGCGCAGCGCGCGGCGGAGGATGCGCACGTCGGCGTCGGTGTCCACGAAGATCTTGATGTCGAGCATCTGGCGCAGCACGGGGTGCTGGAAGATCAGAATACCCTCGACGATCACGACCTTGGACGGGCGCACCAGCTCGGTGTCGTCCGTGCGCTGGTGCTCGGTGAAGGAGTAGACCGGCACGCGGACGGGCTTGCCCGCCTTGAGCGCGCGCAGATGCTCGACGAGCATCGGCGTGTCGAAGGCGTCGGGGTGGTCGTAGTTCTGCTTGCAGCGCTCCTCAAAGGGCAGATCCTGCCGCTTGTAGTAGCTGTCGTGGTGGATGACGGTGATGTCCCCGCCGAAGTGCTGCTTGAGGTGTTCGGTCAGCGTGGTCTTGCCCGAGCCGGTGCCTCCGGCGATGCCGATAAACATGACGCCCATCGCGTTCCCTCCCGCGTTTTGATTTTTCCTGAATATTATAGGCGGATTTTGTCGAAAAATCAAGGGCGCGCGCCGCGCGGACGAAAAAAAGCTGAAAGAGAGGTTGACGTGCGGCAAAAACGTGATATTATGTAAATAACTGTGGATATTTACATAATGTTAAGGAGTACGGCATGGACCTGATAAAATGCCCGGACTGCGGGGAAATGTATTCCTCGACCTATCCGCGCTGCCCATTCTGCGAGGAGGACGGGGACAGCTCCCGAAAAATCCGATACAAGCCCAAGCGGCGCCTCGCGGACAGGCACAAGGCGCAGTCCGCCCGCGGCGCGCTGATCGCCGTGCTGGTGCTGGTGCTGGCGCTGCTGGGGTTCTACCTCTTCGGCGACGATATCATCCGCGCCGTGGACAAGCCCGCCGCGGCGCAGCAGGGCGGGGAGCCGGTCGCGCCCGTGGGCGTTCCCGTGGCGAACGAGGACCCGTTCTACCAGCCCGCCGACCCCAACGCGCCCGTCGATCCGGACGCTTTGGACGTTCCCCCGCCCGACGGCGCGGAGCCGACGCCGGGCGAGCCGGCCGCGGGCGGGGACGGCGTCGACGTCTCGAACGCGAAGCTCAACCGCGACGACTTCACGCTCGGCTACGCGGGCGAGAAGTTCACCATCCAGCTCTCCGGCACGGAGGCGGAGCCTCGCTGGAGCATCGACAACGGCAACGTCGCCTCGATTGCCGCCGACGGCACCGTGCGGGCGCTCGCGAACGGAACGACCACGGTGCACTGCCAGGTCGGCTCACGCGACCTCACGTGCACGGTGCGCGTGTGCAACACCGGCAAGACCGCCCAGAGCGCCGATGCGCCAACGGTCGCGGAGGTGATCGTGCCCACCGCGCCCGCGCAGCCGTCATCGCCCGAGCCGCCCGCGGCTCCCTCGGAGCCGGCGACGCCCGCGGAACCCGCCGCACCCGCGCAGCCGACGACCCCCGCGCAGCCGTCCTCCGGGACGCACGTGGACGCTTCGGCGCTGAAGGTCAAGACCAGCTACGGTACGGTGCTGCAAAAGGATCCCCACACGGGATACCCCGACTGCACGATGAGCCTCGGCGGCGGTTCGCTCACCCTGCAGATCACCGGCACGGGCGTGCCCGTCTCCTCATGGAGCTCCGACAAGACCTCGGTGGTCGAGGTCAGCGCCGACGGCAAGCTCAAGCCCGTCGCGCGCGGCACGGCGCACGTCACCGCCAAGGTCGGCGACGCCGAAGTCATCTGCATCATCCGCGTCCAGTGACAACAAAGCCAAACGGCAGCCATCCTCTTCGGGTGGCTGCCGTTTTTCGCGCTTTATTCGGTTTCCGTGAGGCCGAGCACCGAGAGCACCTTCTCCGACGGCGTGTAGAACGCACCGTCCTCGCGGAAAGTCATGCTCGCACCGACCGACGCGGGAACGTCCGTGCGCACCACGCGCACGTTGCCGCGGCACTGCACGGCGACGGAGGAGACGGAGTTTCCGGACAGCTCCAGCCGGATCGAGCCCTCATCGGGCGCGAGACCCATGCTGCGCGTCTCCGGCGCGATCGCCGCGGCGAAATCCGCCATGGCGTTCTCGTCCAGCTCCACGTCGTAGCGCCAGCCGTATACAGTCTCCGTGCACGTTGCCTCGCCCAGCAGGAACGCCTCGTAGGCGAGGTGCAGGAGCTTCGGCGCGTTGGTCAGTCCGTCGCCGCCGGCGACGAGCGGCGCGCCGCTGCCCGTGCACGCGGCGTCGTCCGTGTAGTACAGGCGCGTGCCGCGGCGGGAGACGCAGGAGAGCTGCGTACCGTTCCAGCGCGCGCGCTGCCAGTCGAGCGTCTCGTCCAGCAGCAGCGGGCCGCAGTTTGCCGTCAGCGTGACGTCCGCGTCCAGCGGGTCGCGCGTGACGAGCTCGGTCCAGGCGAGGATCAGGCGTTTGAACTCTTCGCCGACCGCATCGGCGTTCACGTACTCGCCGGAGGAGACGACCGCCTGCACCTGCTGGGGCAGGCTGTGCTCGTGCTCGCCGCCGACGGGGCGCAGCTCCGCCGACGCGCTGCCGTTCTCCCCGGCCCAGCTGACGCGCAGGCTCGTCGGCTCGCCGTCGGTGAGGACGAGGTCGAGCGTCACGGTCTCCGTCTCCGCAAACAGCGGCACGGCGTCGGGCAGCAGCGCCGAGAGGATCTGCTTCGCGGCGTCGCCCTGCGCGGCGGCGTGATAGGTCTTGACGCCGTTTTCCTCGCTGACGGTGACGTCCACCGCGCGGAACAATCCCGCGGCGTGGGACAGCAGCTTCGTGTAGTCGGGCAGGACGTCGCCCGCGCGGTATGCCCTGCCGTTTTCCAGCAGCAGGATGCCGTCGCAGTAGTACAGCGGGATGTCCTCCCACATCACGCAACTCACACGCTTGCCGGAGCACGACGTCGTGAACACGTTGATGTCCGCGTCGAATTTCCGGCCGCCCAGCTCGGTCGAGACGGACAGCTCCATGTCGAGGTCGTCGCGCTCGGCGTAGTTGTGCAGCAGCATGTAAAGCCCCATGCTGTCCGTCAGCCCCGGCGCGAACAGGAGCACCGCGCCGACGGCGCAGCCGAGCGCCAGCGCCGCCGCAATGAGCGCGACGCGGATATTCCGGCGCTTTTTGCGCAGCGCGGCGAGTTTTTTCTTCTCCTCGTCGCTCAGCTCCTGCGGCGCGGCGGGGTGCACGCGCTTGTGCCGGATCGCAAGCAGCAGCGCCAGAAGCACCGCCGCGACCAGCACGAAGCCGCCTACCAGCGCCCACACCCACCACGGCGTCGCGGTGGACACCACGGTCAGCTCGACCGTGCGCGCCGTTGCCGCGAAGGTGAGGTAGCTGCCCATCTCGCCGGTGTTGAGGCGCTGCCAGCGGCCGCCCTCGTTTGCGTAGAGCTCCAGATGGCCCCACGTGCCCTCCGGCGGGAGATAGCGGACGGTGTTGTACGGCGCGCCGTCGTCCGGGAATTCCAGCAGCCACTGCTCCAGCAGCGTCCGCCGGTAGGAGCGCAGGCGGTGCAGCAGGTCGTCCTGCCCGTCGTCGAAGTCGAAGATCGCGGGCTCCGCCGTCAGCGCCTCGTCGTCGGCGAACGCGCCCTCGACAAAAAAGGTCGGGCGCGAGGCGCTGCGCGCGATGTCGCTCGCGAGCGCGCTGACGCAGGTTTCGTACACTGCCGTGACCGTCGTGTCAAAGCAAAGGTTTTGAAGCTCCGTGCGGTCCCAGCGCCCGTACTTGCCCGCGACCGCGGGGATCTCCGGAAACACGTCGTCGCCGAAGCTGTCGCCGTAGGAAAAGCGCTGGGAGCTGATCGTCTCGCCGTTCGCGACGAATTTGAGCTCGAAGTGGCGAAACTCCGCCGGAAGACCCTCCTCGCCGAGCAGGTCTTCAAACGCCATCGGCTCGGCCCGGCCGCGCTCGCTGATGCGGTTGATGCCGGGGAGCGTGTCGCTGACGAACAGGTTGCCGGTCAGGTGGCCGCGGTCCTCGCCCGCGATCGAACCGATCTGCTCGCCGCCGTCCTCGACCTCGACCATGGCGCAGCAACCCTCGACGCGGAGGTTGGAGCCCTCCTCCTTGCCCGCGCCGACGACGCCGCCGATGTACTTGAGCCCCGCGAGCGTGCACTTCGACCAGCATTTGCGCACGATGTTGTCCGCGTAGCCGGCGACGCCGCCGACGTAGTCGCCGCCCTCGCTGCGCGCGGAGCCGTACGCCTCGCACCCGCTGATGACGCCCATCGTCGCGCTGCCGCACACGGCGCCGACGTTGTCGCGCTTGCCCGTGACCGTGCCGCTGTTGGTGCAGTCCTGCACCACACACTTGAGCTCGTAGCGCTTGTGGAACGCCGAGGACGTCAGGTTCTCGTCGTTCTCGGGGTCCAGCTCGTTGTAGATCATCATTGCGCCGACGACGCCGCCGACGTCGATGTCGCCGCTGATCTCACCGGTGTTGCTGCACAGCAGCACCTTGCCGTTGACCACGGCGTCCACGTCGTCGTCGGACGTGTCCTCCACCACCGTCGTGACGGACGCGCCCTCCGCGTCCTCCACCACGTCGAGCAGCGTGTCCATCAGCGTGGTGAACTGGCGGTTGATCGCCCGCACGTCCTCCAGCACCTGATCGGACGCCGTCTTTGCCTCGCGGTTGAGAAGATCGACGGCGTTGGAGATGCCGCGCACGGAGTTGTAGAGCGTGTTCGCCGCGCCCTCGGTCTCCTCGCCGAGCGAATTGAAGTGCAGCGCCTCCTGATTGCGCAGGTAGTCGAGCAGACGCGCGGTGTCGCCGAGCGCGGTGGTCATGCCGTTCGACGCGTCGCGGAACCACATCGCCGACTCGCGCAGCGCGCTGAGCGGCGCCTCCGCGTTGTCCAGCTCCGCCTGCAGGTCGTTCATCGCCTTCGCCGCGGCGTCGCACGCGCGGCTGAGGCTGTCGAACGCGGAAGCAAAGTAGGTAAACGCGCCGCCGTTGTCGCCCGCGCGTCCCTCTGTCATGATGCGCAGGCCCTCGCGCACGCCCGCAAGGCCGTCGCTGAGGTTTTCGGGGTGGGTCTCCGTGTTTGCCGCGATGACGTCCAGCCCCTCGTTCGCGCTGCGCAGGCCGTCTCCGATCTGTGCGAGCGCGCCGACGGCGTCGTGCGCATCCAGAAACGCCTGCAAGTCCGTTATGTCGGTGATCGAGCCGTTCGCCGCGGCGGCGGCAAGCTCGCCAAGCACCGATGCCAGTGTGCCCGTGCCGTTCGCCGCGTCGCGCAGGCCCTGCGCGGTCTTGCCCAGAGCGCCGCCGGAGCGTTTGCCGTTTGCGTCGGCGGGGCCGTAGATGATATCGCGCCACTGATCTTCGGTCAGCCCCTCCTTGGGCGCGACCGTGCCCTCCAGCGTCTTCATGCCGTTCTGGAGCTGGCGCGTGCCGGCGTCGAGAATGAGCGTGCCGGTGCGCAGCTCCTGCGCCATCTGCGAGAGGGCGGCAAAGGCGTCGCCGTTGACGCTGTCGGGAAGGTCTGTCTCGCCCAGCGCCTGCTCCAGCGATTCAAGCCCCTTGGTCGCCAGCTCGGTCACGTCGCTCAAGTCCTGCGTGATATCGTAGAGCTGGGGGATGACGACGCTTAAAATCTCGCTGCCGCGGTTGACCTCCTCCACCGTGCCGTCCCAGTAGTCGCCGAGCTGCGTGGACAGCGCCCGCGCGCTGTCCGCCGCATCCTCCACGCTGCGGTTGACGTCGCTCAGGCGCGTGGAGATCGCGCCCGTACCCGCCTCGGCGTCGTTCACCGTGCGGTCGATCAGGCTCGCGAGGGCGTCCAGCTCACGGCGCACCTGCTCGACAGAGCTCTCCTTGAGGTCGAGCTTGACGTACGGCTCCGCGACGCCCGCGACGCCGCCGACCTCGCGCCTGCCGTAGACGCTGCCCTCGTTGCCGCAGGAGGCGACGTGACCGCTGCTGCGGCCCACGACGCCGCCGACGTTGTAGCCGATGTGCTGGTAGCCGACGCTGCCGTAGTTGCGGCAGCCGAAGAGCGCGCCGTCGGAGAAGCCCGCGACGCCGCCGCTGTCAACGGTGACGTTGTAGACGTCGGGGCTGACGAGGCTGCTCAATCCCCCCGAAAGGCTCAGGTCGAGCTTTTCAAAGCTGAGCGAGGGGTCGATGGTGTTCGTGTTGACGTAGGCGCGGTTGACGCAGAACGACAGCGCGCCGTGGTTCATGCCCGCGACGCCGCCGGTCATGTTCTTGCCGAACACGCCACCGTTGCAGTCGCAGCGGCGCACCGTGCCGGAGAGCGCGTTTTCGCCGACGACGCCGCCGGTGCGCTTCTCGCCGTTGACCGTGCCGGTGAACGTGCAGTCGACGAGCGTGCCGCGGTTGCGCCCCGCGATGCCGCCCACGACGTCCGCCCCGCCCGACGGGGCGACGCTGCCCTCGACGTTGAGGTTCTGCACGACGCCGGAGGGCGCGATCGTGCCGAACAGTCCCGCCGGAGAGACACCGGAGGAGACGTTCAGCCCGGAGATCGTGTGTCCGTTGCCCTCGAACGTGCCGCCGAAGCTGGCGATGGGCAGGAAATCGACGCCGCCGAGCGCGACGTCGCGCTGCAAAATGACGGTCTTGCCCTCCGACCATGCGTCGTAGGCGCAGCGTTCGGCGAACGCGCGCAGATCGTTCGCGTCGCCGATGTAGATCGTGTCGCCCTCGCCCGCCGCGGCGGCGGCGCCGCCGAGCTGCGCGCACAGCGTCAGCGCCAGCAGGAGGCTCAGCGCGCGGGAAGCGTATTTAGTGTTCATTTCCGTCCGCCTCCTCCACAGCGCCGGAGAGCAGCTCCAGCCTGGCAGTTCCCTCGACCGTGGCGTGCATGATGCCGGTCACGGTGCCGTTGATCTCGCCGCGCACCATGCCGTCCACCGCGATGCGCCCGTGCCCCTCGTGCCGCCGCAGCGGCGCGGGCACGGAGAACGAGGTCTTTTCGATGATGCGCCCGCCCAGCAGCAGGATCTGCGGCAGGCAGAACATGACGAGAATGATCGAGATGATCGTGCCGCGTCCGAGACTCTCGCCGATGCCGACGATCGTGCCCTCCGAGCTGATCTGCCCGAGGATGAAGCCGGCGGAGGCCAGGATGGAGCCGGAGGTCAGGATGGTGGGGAAGGCGAAGTTCATCGTCTCGATGATCGCGTCGCGCGGCTCCATCTGGTGCTGGAGCTCGCTGTAGCGGCTGGCGATGACGATGGCGTAGTCGATGTTCGCGCCCATCTGGATGGACGAGACGATCAGGTATGCTATGAAGAACAGGTCCACATGCGTGAACACCGGGATCGAGAAGTTGATCCAGATACTGCCCTGGATGACCACAATCAGCAGCACCGGCATGCCCGCCGACTTGAACGTGAACAGCAGCACCACCAGCACGATCAGGATGGACATGACGCTGACGACCACGTTGTCGCGGGCGAAGGATTTCTTGAATTCGTAGGCGTTCGTGGAGTTGCCGACGACGTAGATGCGCCCGTCGGGGTACTGCTCCTGCGCGACGGCGGCGATCAGGTCGGTGAACGAGTACGTCTCGTCGCCGCTCTCCGGCAGGTTGAGGTAGATGAGCATCCGGCTGAAGTCCTCGCCCTGCAATTGGAGCTTGCCGTTGCGCATCTGCTGCGCCGCGTCGTCGAGCTTGTCGCGCGTTTCATCCGAGAGCGTGACGTAGCCCTGATCGACGTAGTCGCAGACGAAGAGGAAAATGTCGATCAGCGGCACGCCGTAGCCCGCGACACCGCTCACCAGCTTGCCGTACTCGCCGTTTTCGGTGGCGTAGGCGGTGTAGACCAGCTGGGCGAGCTCATAGTCGACGTCGGCAAGCTCCGCGAACTGGCGCGGCGTCAGTCTGTCGGTCAGTGTGTAACCGTCCATCGCCTCGATGTTGGAAAGCCCCATGGTCGAGTTGACCTGCGGCATGGCGTCCAGCCGCTTTAAGATCGTGCGTTCCTTCTCATAGTCGCCCGACGGCACGACCAGCGCCACGAGGTTGGAGGACGTGAAGTTCTCTTTAATCATGTTCGCCGCGACCTGCTGCTCATTGAGCTTGGGCGTGACGATGGTGTCATAGCCGTAGACATAGGGGCAGTATTTCGAGGTGAGATACCCACCCGCGACCAGCAGCGCGAAGACGATCGGCACGACGTGGCGCGTGGCGTAGGCGAACTTGCCGACAAAGGGGATCTTCGGCACAAAGTCCTTGTGCTTTGTCTTATCCATCAGCGGCCCGAACAGCACCAGCAGGCCCGGCATGAACACGAACACCGAGAACAGCGCGTAAAAAATCGCCTTGATGAGGCAGATGCCCATGTCGGGGCCGAGGCGGAACTGCATGAAGAGCATCGCCACGAGGCCGCCGATGGTCGTCAGGCTGCTCGCGCCGATCTCCGGGATGCCCTTTGAGAGCGCGACGATCGCCGCCTCGCGGATGTCGTGGGTCTGGCGCTCCTCCTTGAAGCGGTTGCAGAGGATGACCGCGTAGTCCAGCGACAGCGCGAGCTGGAGGATGCTGGTAACGGAATTGGACACGAAGGAGATCTTGCCCAGCAGGAAGTTCGTGCCCATGTTGAGCACCATCGCGCTCACAAACGTCAGTGCCAGCACGGGGATCTCGGCGTAGGTCTGGGACGTGAGCACCAGCACCGAGACGACGATGATCGCCACGATCACCATGATGACGTTGACCTCGGACTGGATGATCTCGGCGAGCTGGTTGCCGAGCGTTGTGCTCAGGTAGGTGTCATACGCGGCGTAACGGTCGAGAATGACGTTCAGCGAGTCGAGGCAGCGTTCGTCCTCCTCCGGATAGTCGAACGTGATGTCGTAGAGCGCGGATACGTTGTTGTAGTGGTCGGTCGTGTCGTCGAAGGTCACGCCCTGCACGCCCTTGACGGCGGCGATCTCGTCCGCGATCTCCAGCGCGCGCGTGTAGGTCACGTTCGCCACCATCAGCTTCGCCGAGCCGAAGGTCGTGAACTGCTCCTCCATCACGTCGAGGCCCTTGCGCGTCTCCGACGTCTCGGGCAGGTAGGCGGTGAGGTCGTTTTCCACCTCGACCCAGCTGCGCGAAACCGCTGAGAAGATCAGCGAGATCCCCATCAGCAGGAACACGAGGTTGCGCTTGTCGACAATAAAGGTAGCGAGCTTCATCATAAAGCCCGCCTGCTTTTTCTCTTCTTTCGGTTCGCTCACTCAAACATCTCCTTGCGATATCGGTTGAACCCCACCAATATGCGATATTTACAACCTTTCATAATATCACGATTTTGACCAATTGCAAGCTTTGATTTTTTGAGCCGCCGCGCATATGATATTGATATGGAAAATCAGACGAAAATTGCACAGCGTGTCTCCCTTGTCACCATCGCGGGCAATCTGCTGCTCTCGCTCGTAAAGCTCGCCGCGGGGCTTGTGGCGCACTCGGGCGCCATGGTCTCCGACGCGGTGCACTCCGCGTCGGACGTGTTCAGCACGGTCATCGTGCTCATCGGCGTGCGCATCTCCGCGAAGGCGTCCGACCGCGAGCATCCCTACGGGCATGAGCGGCTGGAGTGCGTCGCGGCGATCGTGCTGTCGGTGATCCTGCTCATCACGGGGCTATTCATCGGCTACGGCGGCCTTCACAAGATCGTGGGCGCGGCGGTCGAAACGCCGGTCGTGCCGGGCGCGGCGGCGCTTGGCGCGGCGATCCTCTCCATCGCCGTCAAGGAGGCGATGTTCTGGTACACGCGCCGTTGGGCGAAGGCGATTGACTCCGCCGCGCTGATGGCGGACGCGTGGCACCACCGTTCCGACGCGCTCTCGTCCGTCGGCGCGCTGATCGGCGTCGCGGGCGCGCGGATGGGCTTTCCGGTGCTCGACCCGCTGGCGAGCGTCGTGATCTGTGTCTTCATCGGCAAGGCGGCGGCGGACATCTTCATCGACGCCGTCAACAAGATGATCGACCGCAGCTGCGATGAGGAGACGGAGCGCGCGATCCGCGAACGCATCCTCGCGAACGCCGACGTCGCGCGCGTCGACCTGCTGCGCACGCGCGAGTTCGGCAGCCGCATCTATATCGAGCTGGAGATCGCCGTGGACGGCGAGCTGCCGCTGCGGCGCGCGCACGCGGTCGCCGAGGCGGTGCACGACGACGTGGAGGCGGCGTTCCCGAAGGTCAAGCACATCATGATCCACGTCAATCCGGCGTAAGGAAAAGCGAAAACCCCCGTTGGCCGCATAAGCGACCGAGCGGAGGCGAGGGAGCCGCGCGTCAGCGCGTATCAAAATCATGGGACTGTGAAAAATGAGAGTTCATCTTCATTTTCACAGTCCCATTTTTGGCTTGTCAAAGCCAAAAGTGCATCGCGCAGGCGACGAGGATGCCGAGCAAAATGCCCGCGCACACCTGAAACGGCGTGTGGCCGACAAATTCCTCCAGCACGGTCTCGGGGTCGCCGCCCTCGAACATGTCGCGGATGAGCTGGTTGAGCACCACCGCCTGCTTGCCGATCTCCTGCCGCGCGTTCATCGCGTCGTGGCAGGTGATGATGGCGAGGATGGCACTGACGGCGAAGATGGGGGAGTCCGCGCCGTATTGCAGGGCGCACATCGCCGCCACCGCCGACACCGTGGCGGAGTGGCCGCTGGGCATCCCGCCGTCGCCCACCAGCCGGCTGAGGTCGAGGCTCTTGTGCACAATGGCGTGGATGATCGTCTTGAGCACCTGCGCCGTCAGCCACGCGCCGACGCCCGCGAGCAGTATCCGGTTTTGTAGCAGCAGGCGGAAAAAGCCCATTGCGATCACCCCTTCTTTCGCCGCGCCGTTATTCGTCGAAGCCGGCGTGGCGCGGGTCCGCCTCCTGATACGTAAACGCGCAGAAGCCGGGGCCGATGACCTGCGACGCCGTCATGGTCATGTGGAGCCCCACGTAGCCGTAGAACGTCGTCTCCGTCACCGTTTCGCCCGCCGAGGCGCGCCGCGCCGCGTCCCACCATGCGTCGGTCTGCATGGGGAACGCGCGCTCCACGCGCTCGCCCACCAGCCGCTCGCGGTTCATGCCGGTGAGCTTTGTGTAGTGGTCGTTGACGTAGAGGATCACCGCGTCCGTTTTGCCGTCCTCCTCCAGTACCTTGTACACCGCGTAGGCGACGGGCAGGGTCTCGTAGAGGTAGAAGACCTGCTCCATATTCTCGCGCAGGTGGCGCTGGGGGATGCGCTCGACGTCGTCGGTCATGCGGCGCATCCGCGACTGGAACATCTGCTTTTCCAGATTCTCCGTCTCGGAATAGAGCGACGTGCCCACGGAGAGATAGGTCGTGAACGGAACGCCGTCCACCGTCTGCTGTTCGTCGGAGATGGCGCGTATCCTGCCGGCGAGCGCCGCCGCCTCTGCGGCGTCCTCCACCTGCGCGAAGACCACGAACTCCGTGCCGGTCAGGCGACCGACCGTCGAGGTGCTGCCGCAGCAGCGCAGCAGCGCGCGCGCGACCGCGCGCAGCACGCCGTCGCCGAAGTCGTAGCCGTAGCGGCGGTTGAGGTCGCCCATCTCCTCCATGCAGACGTCGATGCGCACAAAATCCGTCCCGCGCAGCTCGTACTCGTCGCGGAAGGCGTACATGTCCTCGTCCAGCCCGCGGCTGTTGGAAAGTCCAGTCAGCCGGTCGACGCGCGCGTGTCCGGGCTTCTCCCGCGCGCCGCCGCGGCCGCTGTCCGCCTCGTCGAAATAGCCGATCAGGCCGATGATCTCGCCGTCGGGGCTGTGGAGCGGCATCTTGCTGGCGACGATGTTGCGGTTCTCGCCGTGCACGATGCAGCTGCCGGGCTTGTTGACCGACGCGGCGCCCTCGTTGAGCACCTCCCACTCGCAGTTGCGGTACTCGTCCGGATGGATGTGCCAGCCCATGTCCTCGTCGGTCTTGCCGATCACGTCCTCCAGCGAGGAGAAGCCGTAGAAGTCCAAAAAGCTCTGGCTGACACCGAGGAAGCGACGCTCCTTGTCCTTCCAGAAGAACTTGAGCGGGCTGTTGCGCTTGACATTCTCCCACAGGATTTCGAGGGGGATGCCGCTCTGCCCGGTTTCCCCGCCGGCGAAGCGGTAATAGGACTCCAGCTCGTGGATCTCCGCCTCCGTGTCGCGGATCAGGTTGTAGAACACGTTGTCGCGCACGTGGATGACCGTGTGGCACTTCCACGAGTACGCGCCGTGCAGGCCGAGCGTGCGGAAATAGCCGGTGATGATCCCCTCGCCCAGCCGCTCCACGCGGTAGGCGAGCGTGTCGGCATCGGCGAAGCGCAGAAAGCGTGCGCGGTCCTCCGGGAAGACGCACTTCTCGGCGTAGAGCTGCATCGCCTCCTTTACCGGCCGCTTGGGGAACTTCTTGTCGTTCTGCGAATCGAGGTACAGCACCTCCACCGTGCCCTTTTCCAGATCGAGCAGCGATACGCGCTCGTAGACGGAATAGAGCTGCCGCAGCCCGCCGTCCAGCGCGCCCTGCCGCGCGAGCTCCGCCGCCTCCGAGAGGTTGAGAACACAGGCGAGAATGGCGCAGCGGTCGCCGTAGCGCGCGAGGCGCTTGGTCGAGATCTCAAAATACTCCTCGTTGTAGACGAAGTTCAGGCTGCCGCCGCCCTCCTCGCGCGTCTCCAGCAGGAGGCGGCGCAGCGAGCCGCTCAGCGCGTCCATGCGCACCGCGCCGCCGCCGCCGGACGACGGGTCCGTTTCCGCCTCGAACAGGCGGTTCCAGTCCACGCCCTTTGCCGTGTCCTCGAACGAGCGGTTGGCGTAGAGGAACGACACTCCGTCGCCGCGCAGCTCCAGCACCGCGATGGGGATGCTGTTGAGCGAACGGCCCGACTCGGGGTCCTCCTGCGCGCCGAGGACGAAGGGCGTGGCGCTGAGCACGTTCAGCTTGCCCAGATCGTCGTAATACTTGCGGTAGCGCGGGGATTCCCACTGCATGCTGCGCTCCTGCGCGAAGCGCAGCAGCTCATCAAAGGGCATGGCGCGGCCGAACAGGTGACCCTGCACCTTCTCGCAGCCGATGTTGCGCAAAAATTCCATCTGCTCGCGCGTCTCCACGCCCTCGGTGAGCGTCTGGATGCCGATTTCCTTCGCCATATGGATGATGGCGGAGAGGATCTTCTTCGAGCGCATGCCGAAATCGCTGAGGAACTCCATGTCGATCTTCAGCTCGTCGAAGGGGTAGTCCTTGAGGACGTTGAGCGAGGAGTAGCCGCTGCCGAAGTCGTCCATCCATACGCTGTAGCCCGCGGCGCGGAACCGTTCGACATATCCGCGCATCACGTCGTTCCCGCCGCCGAGCACGCTCTCCGTGATCTCGATGCACAGGCTGCTGCGCGGGAGCTTGTTCGCGCGCACGGATTTCTCCACTATCTCGAACACGTCGCACAGCTCGTAGTCCAGCCGCGAGAGGTTGACCGACACGGGCACAAACGCGTCGTCCGCCATGGACGGCAGGATCTCGTCGCAGACCTTGCACACGACGTAGGTGTCCAGCTCGTGGATGCGGCGGTGCTTTTCCAGCACGCCGATAAAGCTGTTGGGCATCAGCAGGCCCATTTCCGGGTCGTTCCAGCGCGCAAGCGCCTCAAGCCCGCAGATCTGCCCGGAGGCGACGCGGATGACGGGCTGGCAGTATACGGTGATGTAACCGCGCGTCAGCGCCTCATTGAAATGATCGAGGATATACTGCTCCATCTCGGGCGATTGTGTCGTGTACGGCATGGCGATCCCTCCGTATGCGCGGCGAACCGACGCTCATCGTGAAGTGTGGATATATTTTCAGCATATTTTACCATACGCGGAGCGTTCACGTCAACAGATTTCGGCGGATTTTACGAAAAGCTCTTGCGCTCAATTGGCAATTGTGCTATAATTATGTCGACGAAATTTGCATTGACGGCAAAGGCGCGTCCGGCTATTGCCGGAGCGTATAGGTAGAGCTATGAGCGAACCCACCGAAAAAGCCAAAACCGAACATGCGGGAAAGGAAAAGAAGCGCGGACTGTCGCTGGGCAGGTTGAACCTGATCCTGGCCACGATTGCGCTGCTTCTCACCGCACTGCTGCTGGTGGCGACCTATCGCGCGGACATCGGCTATTCCTCCATGCGCAACTCCACCGAGAACTACATCAGCTGGCAGCAGAGCGCCTACAAGATGCAGTCCGCCTCCGACTACCTGACCGATCAGATACGCAACTTCGTCGTCACGGGCAAGCGCGAGTATCTGACCAACTACTTCAAGGAGGTCAACGTCACGCGCCGGCGCGATGCGGCGCTGGTGGAGCTGCGCGCCGCGCTGGGCGATTCGCAGGCCTACGCGGAGCTGGCGAAGGTCATGGAGAAGTCCGAGTCGCTGGCGCAGCGCGAGCTGTACGCCGCGCGGCTGATGATCGAGTCGCTGAACTACGACGTGACGACCTTCCCGCCGGAGATCCAGGACGTTGAGCTGGAGGCGCGCGACCTCTCGATGTCCAAGGTGCGCCAGTCGGAGCGCGCGCGCAACATGGTGGTCGACGCGACCTATGTGCAGAAGAAGGCGGAGATCAACGAGGGCATCCAGAACTGCTACGCCCTGATGATCGACCAGACCGAGAGAATGCAGTCGGAGGCGCTGCGCGCGCTGGACGAGCTGATGTACACGCAGCGCGCGCTGATTTTGGGGCTCATTTTCATCGTGCTTGCCATCGTGTCGATGACCTCGTTTCTGGTCATCAATCCGCTCGTCCGCTGCGTGCAGCACATCCGCGCGGAGCAGTCGATCCCGGAGTCGGGCTCCTACGAGTTCCGCTTCCTTGCCAAAACCTACAACCATATGTTCGAGGCGAGCCGCCAGAAGAAGGAGAAGCTCGCCTACGACGCCTCGCACGACAAGCTGACGGGGCTTTACAACCGCGCGGGCTACGATTACCTGATGGGCGACGTGGAGCTGGAAACCTCCGCGCTGCTGCTCATCGACGTGGACAAGTTCAAGCACATCAACGACACCTACGGCCACGAGATGGGCGACCGGGTGCTCAAGAACATCGCGCATGTGCTGCGCGAGGCGTTCCGCTCGGACGACTACGTCTGCCGCATCGGCGGCGACGAGTTCGCGACGATCATGGTGCGCTCCGGCCCGCAGTTCACCGACCTGATCCGCGGGAAGATCGAGCGCGTCAACGACAAGCTCCTGCACCCGACGGACGACCTGCCGCCCATCTCCGTCAGCGTGGGCGTCGCGTTCGGCTCGGACGATCACGACAAGAGCGGCATCGTCAAGCACGCCGACCGCGCGCTCTATCAGGTGAAGGAAAACGGGCGCTGCGGCTGCGCGTTCTACGAGGGCTGAGTACAGCCGGGGAGACGTAGCATGGCGAGAAAAGAAAAAAAAGCAAAAGCGAAAAAGGAAAAGAAGGAAAAGCGGCGCAGGGGCAGGGAAGAGTCGTTCGAGGAATCCGCGAACATACCCTATCCCGGCTCGGACAAGGCGAAGGACTTTGTCGCGCGGGTCCTCATCGTGCTGTGCTTTGTCACGGTGGGGCTGATGTTCTACACCGTGCACTATATCCGCTTCGTCGACAAGGGCTCCAAGACCGTCGCGCAGCAGGAGACTGAGGCGACGGCGGCCGCTGCCGCAGCCGCGTCCGCCGAGCCGGTGGGCACGATCTGGTTCACAAACCCGGACGGCACCGTCACCACGCTGGGCGGGGGCGCGTCCGCGCCGCCGCTGCCGTCACAGTCGGCGTCCGCCGCCGGCGAAACGCCCACCGAGGGCGAGACTCCCGCGGAAGGTGAAGCGCCCGCGGAAGGCGAAGCGCCCGCGGAGGGCGAGGCGCCCGCCGAGGGCGAAACACCCGCGGAAGGCGAGGCGCCCGCCGAGGGTGAAGCTCCCGCCGAGGGCGAGACGCCCACATAACAGAAAAAACGCCGGCCTTGCGGTCGGCGTTTTCGTATGCTTCGCGTGTGATGCGATTTTCTTATGCGTTGGCCTCCAGCCCCTTGAGCCGGAGCATCGCCACCAGCAGCTCCACCGTGCCGTCGATGCCCAGCAGCGAGCTGTCGATGCACATGTCGTAGCTCTTGGCGTCGCCCCACTCCTTTGCGGAGTAGAAATTGTAGTAGGCGGCGCGGTCCTTGTCGCGGCGGCGGATGCGCTCCTTCGCCTCGTCCTCGGAGATGCCGTTGCGCATGGCAACGCGCTTGATGCGGTTCGGCAGCGGCGCGGTGACGAACAGGTTGACGACGTCCGTGCGGTCCTTGAGCGCGTAGTCCGCGCAGCGCCCGATCAGCACGCAGGAGCCCTGATCGGCGAGCTTTTTGATCGTGTCGTACGTCGCGAGATACACCTGCTGCTCGATGGAGCCCTTCGAGGTGATGTGGCTGAGCGAAAATGAGTACGGATCGAGCGCGATGGAGTAGAGGAAGCTCTTCGGCCGCTCGTCGAACGAGTGGAACAGCTCCTCGCACAAGCCGCTCTCCTCCGCGGCTTTTTTCAGCAGCAGATCGTCGTAATAGGCGATGCCGAGTTTTTCCGCGAGCTTTGTTCCGATCTCGCGCCCGCCGCTGCCGTACTGTCTGCCGACCGTGATAACCATGCGATCGCCCCCTTTGCGGAAATTATAGCATAATTATCCGCGCGCGGCAAGAAGAAATCGCGCGGCTCCTGACAAAGCAGCGCTTTTGCCCTTATGCCCTTCGTTTCCCCTCTAATCGGATCTTATCCGCGATCATCGCGATAAATTCCGAGTTTGTGGGCTTTCCCTTGGTGTTCGAGACGGTGTAGCCGAAGTAGCGCTGGAGCGTTTCGAGGTCGCCTCGGTCCCACGCGGTCTCGATGGCGTGGCGCACGGCGCGCTCGACGCGCGAGGGCGTGGTGTTGAAGCGGCGCGCGACCTCGGGGTAGAGCACCTTCGTCACCGCGTTGATGACATCCATGTCCTGCACGGCGAGGATGATCGCCTCGCGCACGTACTGGTAGCCCTTGATATGCGCGGGGACGCCGACCTCGTGGATGACCGCCGTCACCTCGCGCTGGAGCGCGTGCAGCTCGTCCTCTTCGCCGGCGTTCTCCACACCGGCGGCCTGCCGCAGCCGCTCCAGAAGCGACTCCGTCTCGCACGGCTTCGGCATGAAGAACGACACGCCCTTTTCCATCGCCAGCGCGATGATCTCGCCGCGGTAGGCGGCGGTCAGCAGGACGGTCTTCGGCTTCTGGGGAAGCGCTGCCATGCGGTCGAGCAGGCCGAAGCCGTCCAGCTCCGGCAGCACCACGTCCGTCAGCAGCAACTGGGGCTTTTCCGTCTCCACGGCGCGCAGGGCGCTCAGCCCGTCGCCCACGGCGGCGACGACCGCGAACTCGCCGGTCGCCTCGATGTTTTCCCGCAGCGTCGCGCGGAACTCCTCGTCCGCGTCCGCGAGCACAAGCGTGATCTTGTTGTCCATAATGATATTCCTTTCCTGACGGGGCGGCGGCCGCCCGCCCGCTGCGGCAAAAAACGGACGTCTTCGTTTTGCTTGGCTATAAACTAGCATAATCGGACAGCGTTTTCAAGCAGAAACCTGTCGAACGGATCGAGAATCGTTCGACAGGTTTCGACAAATTGTTTACATAACGCATTTGTCGCCAAAATGCCCACAATATCTTGTATTTGCAACAAAAAGCGCCCACAATTGAGAAAATCCCCCCGAAAGCGGACTTTCGGGGGGATGGGGAAACGCGTCATTCGAGACGTCCGAGCAGCTTGTAGAGCAGGGTGTAAAGCTTCTCCGCCTCGCCCGCGTCCAGCCGGACGCAGCCGCTGATCTTCGTGGGCACCTCCAGCGCCTTGTCGCGCAGCTGTTCGCCCTGCTCCGTGACCTCGACGAGCAGCACGCGCTCGTCCTCCGTGGAGCGGAAGCGCCGCACAAGGCCCTTTGCCTCAAGGCTCTTGAGCACGGGCGTCAGCGTCCCCGAATCCAGGTACAGCTTTTCGCCCAGCTCCTTGACGCTGCATTTCTTGTGCTCCCAGAACACCATCATGGCGATGTACTGCGTGTAGGTCAGGCCCAGCGGGTCAAGATAGGGGCGGTAGCGCTTCACGACCTCGCGCGAGGCGGCGTAGAGCGGGAAGCAGAGCTGGTTTTCCAGCTTCAGGGCATCGTATTTCGCATCCGACACAGCACTCATAATATCCTCCTGTATGTGCGTATTTCTCTTTTCGTTCAAGATGGGAGCCGCGGAGCGTTGCCGCGGCGGCCGTCACAGCTTGCCGTCGTAAGCCTGCCGCACGGCCCGCGCCAGCTGATCGGCGCAGGAGGTCGGCTTATAGCCGCAGGTGTTGCCCGCGAGCTTCTCCTCGATCTCGTCGACGGTCATGCCGTCGCACAGCTTGGAGATCGCCTTGAGATTTCCGTTGCAGCCGCCGACAAACTCAATGTCCGTCACGACATCGTCGTCGAGACGGAAATGGATCTCCATCGAGCAGACGCCGCTGGTCTGGTAGCTGTAGTCCATGACCCACCTCATTTCGAATTAATTGTATACAATTAAGTATAACGTGTTTGCGCAACTTGTCAAGGACAAAAAGCGCACTAAAAAGAGTATAAAAATGCAAAAAGGCGGAGAGGGCGCCGCAGCGCCCCCTCCGAAGCGGGGTTTGCCCGGGAAAAAGCTCGTGCCGCATGCCGCGCGGGGAAACGGGAGGACGCGCGGGGCGGCACCGCCGTTCAGCCCGCGGCGGCGAGCGGCTCGCCCGCGGCGGAGAGCATGTTCTCGATAAAAATGCCGTAGCCTCTGGCACTGTCGCTCAGGAGGACGTGCGTCACCGCGCCGATCAGCTTGCCGTTTTGCAGGATCGGGCTGCCGCTCATGCCCTGCACGATGCCGCCGGTCGTCTCCAGCAGCGCCTCGTCCGTCACGCGCAGCAGGAGGTTGCGCGTCGGCGCGCCGCCGGAATAGACGCGCTCGATCTCCACGGCGTACTCGCGCACCTCATCGCCGCCGCAGTTGGCGAGGATCGTCGCCGGCCCCGTGCGCACCTCGCTCTTATCCGCCACGGGCACGGCGCGCTGCGTGGTGATGGCGTTGCTCTCGCCCTCGATGACGCCGAAGAGCCCGCAGTCGGTGTTGGCGTACAGGGTGCCGCTGTCGCGCGTCAGGTCAAAGCTGCCGCGCAGCTCGCCCGGAGAGCCGGATTCGCCGCGCTTGACCGCCTTGACCGTCGCGTCCATGACGCTGCCGCTCTCCAGCGGGAGCAGCCTGCCCGTGTCCACGTCCGAGACGCCGTGGCCCAGCGCGCCGAAGACGCCGCTTTCGGGATCGTAAAACGTCATCGTGCCGATGCCCGCCATGCTGTCGCGGATCCAGGCGCCGAGGCGGCAGCCGCCGTCCTCGTCCGCCTCGGGCGTGACGGAGAGCGTCAGCGTGCGCGCTCCGCGCCGGACGGAAAGCGCCGCGCCTGCCGTGCCGTTTTCGGCGAGCAGGGCGCGGAACTGCTCGATGGACTCGACGTCCGCGCCGTTGAAGCGCAGCACGACGTCGCCCTCGCGCAGCCCGCCGCGCTTCGCGGGCGTGTCCCCGTCCGAGAGACCGACGACCAGCACGCCGTCGGCGAAGAGCTTCACGCCGATCGTGTGGCCGACGGGAACGAGGCAGCGGACCGCCTCGTCCTCCGCGCCGAGCGCGCGCACGCCGGGCGCGTACGCCGTCAGCGTGAAGAGAAGCCCCAGACAGACCGCGGCGACGCGGTTGGAAAGAGAATGCATCCCATCCCTCCTTTGTCCAGTCTGCAATTTTGCCGCTTTTTTTCGCGGCGCTGATAATTTCTGCGGTTTTGCGCAAACTATCGTGTCTAAAATTTAACCGCACTTACATGGAAAAATGTGTCGAAGGCGGCGGCGCGGACAAAAAAGGACCCCGCGGAACCAAGTTCTGCGGAGCCCGGTACTTTTTGCCGTTTTTGGATCAGTCGAGAATGACGAGCCGGCCTTCGACGTGGGCGTCCAGCCCCGTGTGGGTGGTCAGCAGCTCTTCGAGCACGCCGAGCAGCGACGTCGCGACGACGCGCGGCTTCATGTTGGCGGCGACCTCCTCCAGCGGCACGTTGAAAAACTCGGAAAAGCTGCCGTAGTGGAAGGATTGCAGGCAGATCAGGATCTCCTGTTCGTCGCGGATATCCTCGCCGCGGAACTGGAATTCCTCAATCGTGTGCGTGCTCTTGCGGTAGACGATGTGGATGCCCTTGGAGAACTGGTAGAACTCCGTGTGCCCGCCCCACGCCTCGTCGCGCAGCATGTACTGCACCATGCGCCGCAGCTGCGCGCCCGTGACCTTGAGCATCCACAGCTGGTCGTCGTAGGGCGTCGCCTCGACCATATCCTGATATTCGAGGATGGGACCCAGCTCGTCGCGGCGGATGCTGCCGGAGCCGAGGAGCATCAGGTCGAAGCTGCTGTCCTGCTGCAGAAGGTCGGCGTAGAGGTTGCCGAGCTCGGTCTCCTGCGTGCGCTTGGGATGCGTCAGCTTGCGGGCGAAATGCGTGACGATGCGGCGGTACTTCTCGTCGGTCTGGGACTTGTAGTCGGAGAGGAGCTGCGCCATGACCGGGTCCTCCGGCGCGGTGTCCGGCGTGATGGGGACGCACTGCCACTTCCAGCCTGCGAGCTTGTGCTTCGCCGTGTCATACACGAGGTCGAAGCGCCCGATCTGCCCGCTGCCGACGCCCGCCTGCACGATGGGCACGCCGTTCACGACCTCCGGCTCGTCCATGAAGGTGTGGGTGTGACCGCCGATGATGAGGTCCACGCCCCAGTCGGGGTTGAGCATCCCGGCGAGCTTCCGGTCGGCGTCGATGCCGATGTGCGTCAGCAGCACCACGAGGTCGGTGTCCTTCGTGCGGTAGCTGTCGCAGATGATACCGACCTGCTTGGCGGCGTCCGCCACGTCGATGAACGAGCCGATGACCTTCTCGTTCTTTGTCGACGAGATGACCTCCTGCGTCAAAAGCGCGATGAACAGCACGCGTATCCCGTCGCGCTCGATGTTGAGGTACGGCGTGAAGAGGCGCGCGTTGTTGACCGTGACATAGAGGTCTGCGTTGATGATGGGGAAGCGCGCGCACTTTTCGAGGAACAGCAGGTGCGCGATGCCGTAGTCGACCTCGTGGTTGCCCACCGCCGAGACGTCGGGGTCGAGCAGGTTCATCATCTCGATCGTCGAAAGCCCCAGATACTCCGAGTCAATGATCGAGCCGCGGAACATGTCGCCGGCGTTGGCGTAGATGACGTTTTTCTCCTCCGCGCGCGTCTTTTTGACGTAGCCGGACAGGCGCGAAAGGCCGCCCGTGCCGTCCTCATGCGGCAGGAAGTCGCCGTGCAGGTCGTTGGAGTGCAGAATGGTCAGGTGCTTCTCGCTCATATCGAATCCTCCGTCGTATTTTGATTGTCGGGCGGCGTTGTTTTATCCCTGCGCGGGGCGTTTGTGCACGTTCCGGCGGTACAGCCCGCGCAGCCGCAGCCGCACCCGCCGCGGCGCCTCGTTTTCACGCAGCGCACCGCCGCCCAGACGAGCGCGGCGGCAAGCAGCAGGATCAAAAGAATGTCCGCGCCGTTCATCAGCCTGCCCCCAGCACGATCAGCGCGGCGCGCACGAGCAGCGCGGCGATCCACGCGAGCACGCACTGCCACGCCACGACGCCCAGCGCCCATTTCGCGCCCAGCTCGCGCCGGATGGACGCGATGGCGGCGACGCAGGGCGTGTAGAGCAGGGAGAACACCAGCAGCGCCGCGGCGGAGAGCGTGTCGAGCGCGGCGCCGACGTTTTGCTCGAAGAGGATCTCCAGCGTGGACACGACGCTCTCCTTCGCCATGAAGCCGGTGATGAGCGACGTGCAGATGCGCCAGTCGCCCAGCCCCAGCGGGCGCATGACAGGCGCGATCGCGCCCGCGAGCAGGGCGAGGATGCTCTCCTGCGAGTCGGCGACCATGTTGAAGTGCGTGTCAAAGCTCTGGAGGAACCAGACCACGACCGTCGCGATCAGAATGACGGAAAACGCGCGCTGCAAAAAGTCCTTCGCCTTCTCCCACAGGAGCTGCGCGACGTTCTTCGCGCTCGGCAGGCGGTAGTTCGGCAGTTCCATGACGAAGGGCGCGGGCTCGCCGCGGAAAAATGTGTCCTTGTAGAGGAACGCGGCGAGGATGCCGAACAGGATGCCGAGCAGATACAGCCCCGTCATGATGAGCCCGCCGCGCCCGGGGAAGAACGCGCCGACGAAGAACGCGTAGATCGGCAGCTTCGCCGTGCAGCTCATGAACGGCGTGAGCAGGATCGTCATGCGGCGGTCACGGTCGCTCGGCAGCGTGCGCGTCGCCATGACCGCGGGCACCGTGCAGCCGAAGCCGATGAGCAGCGGCACGATGCTGCGCCCCGACAGGCCGAGGCGGCGCAGCAGCTTATCCATAAAGAACGCGACGCGCGCGATGTAGCCGCTGTCCTCCAGAATGGAGAGGAAGAAAAAGAGCGTCACGATGACGGGCAGGAAGCTCAGAACGCTCCCCACGCCCGCGAAGACGCCGCTGACGATCAGGTCGTGCAGCGTTTCATTGACGCCGGCGGCGGTCAGCGCGGCGTCCGTCCATCCGGTCAGCGCGTCGATGCAGCTCTCCAGCACGCCCTGCAAAAACGCGCCCACGACATTGAACGTCAGATAGAACACCAGCGCCATGATGCCGATGAACATCGGGATGGCGGTGTACTTGCCGGTCAGCACGCGGTCGAGCCTTTCGCTGCGGGCGCGCTCGCGGCTCTCGCGCGGCTTTTTGACCGTCCCGTCGCACACGCGGCGGATGAAGGCGAAGCGCATGTCCGCGATGGCGGCGCTGCGGTCAAGCCCGCGCTCCGCCTCCATCTGCAAAACGATGTGCTCGATCATCTCCTTCTCGTTCTGGTCGAGTTCGAGCCGGGAGAGGATCAGCGGGTCGCCCTCGACGACCTTGCTCGCGGCGAAGCGCAGGGGCAGTCCCGCGGCGAGAGCGTGATCCTCGATCAGATGGCAGATCGCGTGCAGGCAGCGGTGCACCGCGCCGCCGCAGTCGTGCTCGTCGCAGAAGTCCTGCCGCAGCGGGCGCTCCTGATAGTGCGCGACGTGGATCGCGTGGTCGACCAGCTCATCCACGCCGTAATTCTTCGCCGCCGAGATCGGCACCACCGGCACGCCCAGCGCCGCCTCCATGGCGTTGACGTCGATCGAGCCGCCGTTCTCCGTCACCTCGTCCATCATGTTCAGCGCCACGACCGTCGGCAGGTTCATCTCCAGCAGCTGCATCGTGAGATAGAGGTTGCGCTCGATGTTCGTCGCGTCGACGATGTTGATGATCGCGCGCGGCTTTTCGTCCAGCACGAAGTTGCGCGAGACGATCTCCTCGCTTGAGTAGGGCGACATGGAGTAGATGCCCGGCAGGTCCGTCACCAGCGTGTCCGGATGCTGCTGGATGGGGCCGTCCTTGCGGTCGACGGTCACGCCGGGGAAATTGCCGACGTGCTGGTTCGAGCCGGTCAGGCGGTTGAAGAGCGTCGTCTTGCCGCAGTTCTGGTTGCCCACCAGCGCGAAGGTCAGAAGCGTGCCGTCGGGCAGGGGGTCGCCGCTGCCCTTGGGGTGGAATTTGCCGCCCTCGCCGAGGCCGGGGTGCTCCGACGGGCGCGCGGGCGCCTCCGCCGCCTCCGCCGCCTCCGCCTTAGCGAGCGGCGCCACCTCGATCTGTGCCGCGTCCGCGAGGCGGAGCGTCAGCTCGTAGCCGTGGAGCCGGTATTCGGCGGGGTCGCCCATCGGCGCGAGCTTGATGAGCGCGACCTCCGCGCCGGGGATCACCCCCATGTCCAGAAAATGCTGGCGCAGCGCGCCCTCGCCGCCCACCGCGACGACGGAGCACGCCTCGCCCGCCTTGAGTTGATCCAGAGTCATTGTGCCATCCCCTGCTTTTTGAGATTGTCCGATATGCGCTTCAGTCAAAGATCTCCTTCCACTTCTTCGTTTCGAAGAAGTGGTCGATGGAGCTCATGATGTCCTCCTTGCTCATGGACTTGAGCAGATATCCGTCCGGCTTGAGGCGCATGACGCGCATCACGCTCTCGCGGTCGTTCTTGCCCGTGAGGAAGATGACGGGGATCTGTGCGGAGTTCTGCTCGCTGCGGATCATCTCCAGCACCTGCGGCCCAGGCGTGATGGGCATGTCGTAATCCAGCAGGATAAGGTCGGGCGTGTGCCCGGCGATGTAGGTGATCGCCTGCATGCCGGACTTGACCACCGTCACGCGGTACTTGGTCTTGAGCCAGCCCTGCATCATCTGCAAAAACATGACGTCGTCGTCTACCAGAAGGATGTGCTTCTCACGCTTCTGCCCATCCTCCGAGCGGATGAGGTTATACAGCGAGGCGGAGAGGTTCTTGACGTCGATGGGGCGCGCAAAGGCGTGTCCGATCATGGTCTTGGGGATGGTCTCCTCGATCTCGTTGAGTTCCTTTTCATAGCCCACGACGCACAGGGACTTCTCCTCGCCGAAGCACAGGTCCTTCAGATAGACCAGCAGCTCCGGTGAATTGTACACAAAGTCGCCCGCGAAGAGCAGGAACACGTCCACGCCCTCCTTCTGCGCATCGATCTGCGCGATGACCGGCTCGACCTGCGTCGCCTGAATGTCCGCGTTCCTGAGGCTGGAGATCAGCGCGTCCGTCATCAGCGCCGCGCCGTGGTTGATGAGCAATACCTTTCCTGTGCCTGTCATTGCGATACCTCCGATTGTGTTGATGAAAGGATCGGACCGACCTGATCCCAGTCAAAGCTGTCCACCGCCCGCCGCACGCGCTCGACACGCGCGCGCTCGTCCTCCGGCAGGCGGAAGCCGTCCAGATAACCCAGAACATACGCCGCGCCGTCGGAGTCGAAGCCGGCCGCGAACTCGCGCAGGCTGTCGTACGCCTCGCGCAGCTTTTCGGGCGTGATCTCCGGCTTGCCGTCCGCGTCCGCGGCATCCCCGGCGGGGGCGTAGAGCGGCGCGAGCGCCGCGCCGAGTGCGCGGAAGCGAGTCAGCAGGCCGCCAAGCTCCGCGCCCAGCGTCTGCGTGTCGCCCGCCTTGCCCGCCATCTCCAGCTTTTCGGCGAGCGCACCCAGCTCCTCCGCGCCGACGGCGCGGGACGTGCTCTTGAGCGCGTGTACCTTCACCGTCGTGTTCGCGGTGTCGCCCGCGCGCCAGAAGCCCTCGATCTCGTCCGCGGCGGCAGCGGCGTTCTTCCCGTAGACCGTCAGCGTTTCGAGGTAGGTTTCCTCCGTGCCGCAGTGGCGCAGGCCGGAGTCGATGTCCAGCTCGCCGATGCCGCGCAGCCAGTCGGGCAGCTCGACGTCCTGCGGTTCCGGTTCCGCCGCGGCGGGCGCGGACGCGTCCGGCACGGGTGCGTCCGGCACGGGCGGCGCGTCCTCCGTCGACCACAGCCTGTCGCTGTTCTTCCACACGCGGATGTCCGCCGTGCGCTCGTTCATGCGGTAGTCCGTGTCCTCGTCGATCATCTGGAGGAACACCGCGGCGATCTCCGGGTCGAACTGCGTGCCGCTGCACCGGACGATCTCCGCGCGCACGACGCTCTGGGCCTTGGGCGTGGAGTAGGTGCGCGTCGAGGTCATGGCGTCGTAGGCGTCCGCAAGCCCGATGATGCGCGCCGGCTCCGGAATGTCGCGGCCCTTGAGGCCGTCGGGATAGCCGGTGCCGTCGAAGCGCTCGTGGTGCGAGCGCGCGCCGTAGGCCAGCTCCGGCATCTCGGAGATCTGGCTCAAAATCTCGCTGCCGATCACGGTGTGGCGCTGGATGAGAGCGAATTCCTCATCCGTCAGGCGGGTGGTCTTGTTGATGATCTCCTCGCTCACGCCGATCTTGCCCACGTCGTGCAGCAGTCCCATTTCGTAAATATGCACCTGTTCGCGCGCGCTCTTGCCCATGCGCCGCGCGATCTCCGCGCTGTACGCCGCCACGCGTTCGGAGTGGCCGTTGGTGTAGTGGTCCTTGGCGTCGACGGTCTTTGACAGTGCGAGCATCATCTCCTTGGTCAGGCGCTGCGCGCGGCGGCTCTGCCGCCGAACCTCGCTTTGCAGGCTGCGCTGGAGCCGGTCGAGCGCGATGACGCGCCGCGTGCGCTGCAACAGCACCTCCGGTACGAAGGGCTTGCGCACGAAGTCCGCCGCGCCGCGGCGGAAGCAGGTGATCTCGGTCTCCTCGTCGCCGTCGCCCGTGAGGAAGATCACGGGGATGCTGCCCGTCGCGCTGTCGCGCCGCAGGGCGGCGAGCACGTCGAAGCCGGTCATGGCGCCGAGGTTGATGTCCAGCAGGATGAGGTCGGGGCGCAGCCGCTGCGCCTCCTGTGCAGCCGCCGCGCCGTCCTGGCAGGCTTCCACGCGGCAGATCTTACCGAGGATGCTCCCCGCGAGGGACGTGATGAGCGCGTCGTCGTCCACAATAAGCACCAGCGGCTTTTCGGCGGACACGGGCGCCGCGGGTGCCGCGGGCGCGGGCGCCTCCGGCTCGTGGACCTTCTCCGGCGGGAGGCAGCGAATGAGCAGTTCCTCCAGCGCCGCGCCGTCCACGGGCTTGGGGAGGTAGTCGTCGAAGCCCACCTCAAGATACCGCTCGCGCGAGCCCGTGACCGCGTTGGCGGTCAGCGCGACGCAGACGCTCTCCGCTGTGCCGGGCAGCTCGCGCAGGCGCCGCAGCGTCTCGACGCCGTCCATACCCGGCATCATGTGGTCGATGAAGATCACGTCGTAGCGCTCGCCCGCCGCCTTTTGAAGCGCCTCCGGCCCGGATTCCGCCGTGTCCACGCGCACCTGCGTCTTCTTGAGCAGACCCTGCACGACGGTCAGGTTCACGGGCGTGTCGTCCACCACCAGCACGCGCGCCTCCGGCGCGTGGAAGCGCTCGCGGTACGCCTTGCGCTGCGCGGCGGCGGTCTCAAAGCGGCCGGAGAATTTGCCGATGGGCGTCCAGCGCACGACCGGCTGCTCCACCGCGAAGGAGAAGGTCGAGCCTTCGCCGTAGACGCTCTCCACCTCCAGTTCGCTGCCCATGAGACCGAGGAGCCGGCGCGTGATGCTCATGCCCAGCCCCGTGCCCTCGATAGCGCGGTTGCGCGCCTCCTCGATGCGGGCGAAGGGGGCGAAGAGGGTATTCATGTTCTCGTGCTTGATGCCGATGCCCGTGTCGACGACGCGGAAGCGCAGGGATATCTTGTCGTCGGAGAGCTTTTCAAAGCCGACGTCCAGCGTCACCGAGCCCTTTTCCGTATACTTCACGGCGTTTGTCAGCAGGTTCAGCGCGCACTGGCGGATGCGGATCTCGTCGCCGAGAAGCAGGTCGGGAATGTTCTCGTCCACCTGCACGGCGAAGTGCAGGCCCTTTTTCTCCGCGCGCTCGCGCACCATGTTCACAAGATCGTTGACGACGGAGCTGAGGTCGTACTGCGCGGGGATGATCTCCAGCTTGCCCTCCTCGACCTTGGAGAAGTCCAGAATGTCGTTGACGAGCGAGAGCAGCGTCTTGCCCGCGCTCTGGATGTCCTCGGCGTAGGAGCGCGTCACCTTTTCGGCGCTCTCGCGCAGGATCATTTCGTTCATGCCGAGCACCGCGTTGATCGGCGTGCGAATCTCGTGGGACATGCTGGAGAGGAAGTTGGATTTCGCCTTGCTCGCCGCGTTGGCGCGCTCCGTCATCTCCAGAAGGTCGGACGAGGTGGCGTTGAGGAACGCCATGATGCGGTATTCCAGCGGCACAACGTAGTTTGAGCGCTCCGCGTCCTCGCGCAGGGCGTATTTGTCGAGCTGCGCCTCCCGCCGCTCCGGCTCGCCCTCGCGGATGCCGAAGGCGACCAGCGCGCTGTTGAGCTCGCCGCCCTGCCCATGGAAGCGGAACAGCTCGGAGCTGCCGTGCTGGAACGCCGTATCGGACGCGACCTGCGAATAGTAGTTGATCTCATGCCGCTCCTGCTCTTTTAAGAAGATCAGGCGGTTCATGCAGATGAACAGCAGCATCCCCTGCGGCGCGAAAGCCAGACACTCTTCGGCGTCATCGTGGATCTGCGAGAGGATGCGCGTTTGCAGGCCGTAGGAGAAGCGGAACTGCTCGCCGGCGCGCATCGCCGCGCCGAAGTGAAGGCGCCCCTCCTCGTCGCACAGCAGCGGGACGCGCCCGACGGTCATGCCGTCGCGGTCGACGGCAAAGGGAAACTCGCAGATGTTGGGAACCTGGATCAGCGAGGGGATGCTCAGACCCAGATACTTCCGGTAGATATCCAGCGCGCTCTGCCCGTCGATCTCCGTGACGCAGAAGTCCCCGTCCGTGGCGGTGACGGTCATTGTCCGGCCCACGGGCGTCCAGCCGAAGTTTACGGTCGTGCGCACGGAGAGCCCGCTCCCGTGGAACAGCACGGCGAGGAGCGTGTCCTCGTAGACGCCGTCGCTGTCGAACACGAAGCACAGCGGGCGCTGCGGCTCCGCGGGATCGAGGCTCGCCGTCCCGCCGAAGATGGGGATATCCGCAGCGCCGCGATCCGCCTCGGCGAGCACCGTGTCCAGATTCCGCCCGAAAGCGGCGGCGAGCGTCAGCACACCCTTGCAGTTCTCCTGCGCGAGGATATCGCGGTTGAGCCGCCTGCCCAGCAGCGTGTCCGTATCGCCCTGTCCGGCGAGGCGGCGCAGCGTGAAGGCGGGATGCTCAAAGAAAAAGAAGCTGAACACCGCGCGCGGCGAATCATCCTGCTGCCCGAACGCGCCCAGCGTGTCGAAGTGCGTGACGCCGGCGACCTCCGCCTTGGGCAGCGCCGCGCACACCGCCTGCACGTGCCGCGCGAGCGCGTCCCTGTCCCACAGCTGGGCGAAGACGACCGCCAGCACCTGTGATGCGCCGCGGTACGCGTCCAGCGCGGCGACCTCGGAGAGCGCCCGTTCCAGCGAGCCGTCCGTAAAGTCGGTGATGTGATAGGTTTTCTGTATCATGCATATGCCCCCGAAACGAATCGCGCCTCATTCTTACCCATAATACTATATAGCACAGGCGCGCCGCGCTTGTCAATGACGCGCGGTCCGTGTCAACTTGTTGTAGGACCTTTTTTCAGGAATATCTCAAAAGCGCCTGAGCGCGTTGAACAGCGGCGTTAC
>SVMM01000005.1 GCA_015067435.1 Oscillospiraceae bacterium
ACAACGAGACCAACATGACCTTCTCGGTGATTCTGGGCAAGCAGGACGAACTGAACGCGCAGCAGCTGCGTGACTTCTTTGGCGACGAGGCGAAGGTCGCCGAGCTGAATCAGCGTCTGGACGCCTACGCGGAGGAGTATCTCAGCCAGATCATCCTTAACGGCTGAGCCGCCTGAGAAGCGGGAACCCAAAACTGCATATTCACGGGAATATCTGACGAAATGCCTCAAAATCGCTGCGATTTTGAGGCATTTCTTTATGTCCGGCGGGAAGCCGGAAGCGCACGTCGGGCCAAACGGCGCGCTCACTCCGGATCGGTGCAGAAGAACGTAAACTCCCCCGTCGCGGCAAGATAGCCGCTGTCGCCGCGAATTTCCACGCGGAACAGGCAGGTCCGGCGCCCGCGGTGGACGAGCGTCGCCTCCGCCGTGATCGAACCCTCGGACACGGGGCTGATGAAGTGCATCGTGCCCGCCTGCGTCACGTAGGAGCGCCCGTCGGTGTGCGCCGCGTGGCCGCAGGCGTTGTCCGCGATGGCGTAGAGCGCGCCGCCGTGGACGATGCCGCGCGCGTTGAGACTGTCGGGGTGCACCGCCATGCGCATTACGGCGTGATCCCGCTCCGCGGAAACCAGATCGATCCGGTTGTGGCGCGTGAACGCGCTGTTGGCGGCCATGCGTTCCAGCTTTTCAAGGATTTCCGCGTCGGCCATGTTTTGTTCGCTCATATCCTGCTCCTTCGATCCTCACTCGATTTTGACGCCCGCGTCGAGAAAGCGCTCGGTCATGGTCGGGTTGTTTTTGACCAGTTTTTTGATGGTCAGATCCTCTGCCTTGCTGTTGGCGAGGCGGAGATTGTTCTCCGACGAGAGAAGCGCCTCCTTCGTCTTTTGCAGGTGCGCGATGGTCTTGTCGATCTCGTCGATCGCCTCGCCGAAGCGGCGGCTCGCCAGCTCGTAGTTCTTGGCGAAGCGCTGCTTGAAGTCATTGAGCTGGGCGTTGAAGTTTTCCACGTCCATGTTCTGCTGCCGCACCAGCGCCAGCTCCTGCCGCGCGGCAAGGCTGCTCTGCGCCGCGTTGCGCAGCAGCGAGATGAGCGGGATGAAGAACTGCGGACGGATGACGTACATCTTCGGATAGCGGTAGGACATGTCCACGATGCCGGCGTTGTAGTATTCGTTGTCGGATTCCAGCAGCGAAACCAGCACGGCGTACTCGCACTTCTTGTCGGTTCTGTCCTTGTCCAGCTTCTTGAGGAAGTCCTCGTTCTTGTGCTTCGTGGCGGTCTCGTCCATCTCGTTTTTCATCTCGAACATGATCGAGATGTACTCCATGCCGCCCTCGTCATAATCGCGGAAGATGTAGTCGCCCTTGCTGCCGCCGCTGGCGTCGTTGTCCTTCTCGAAGTACGCCGCGGGGAACGCCGTGGTGCGCAGGCGGTTGAACTCGATCTCACAGTGCTGCTCCAGCGACTCGCCGACCATCTTGGTCGAGAGCTTCGTCTTCATGTCCTTGTAGAAGGCAATCTGCTCGTCCTTCTGGCGCAGGATGATCTCCTGCTCGCTGCGCGCCTGCTCCCGCTGGAGCGAGAAGTCGCTCTTCATCTTATCGATCTCCGCCGAAAGCGCCACGATCTGCTTGTCCTTCTCGGCTTCGGCGAGCTGCACGGAGCTTTTCTTCTCCTGCTCCGCCGATTGGAGCTGCGCGCGCAGCTCGGCGATGGTTTTGTCCTGCTTCTCCACCGCGTCGCGGACGGCGAGCTCCTTCGCCTGCTCCGCCGCCTTGAGCTGCGCGTGCAGATCGGCGAGCGCCTTGTCCTTCACCGCTTCCGCCAGCTGCACCGCCGCCTTTGTCTGCGACTCGATCTCCTTGGAAAACTCCTTGTCGCGTACCTGCTTCACGATGGCGGCGTAGCCCGCCTCGTCGATGGTGAACATCTCCCCGCACTTGGGGCACCTGATCTCCTGCATATCCCGTCCTCCGTTCCCGAATTCGCCGCTCCGGCGATTTTCTTTGCCGCCAGTGTAGCAGATTCGCGCCGAACAGGGAAGAATGATCGCGCCCGCGCACCCTGCATTTCGTCCGTTGGCACAATTCTGACGCGTGATTCGCCGACTTTTTTGACGGTTTTCGCCGTTGACTTACCCCGCGTATTGTGGTTTTATACTGTTAACTGAATATTGCAATGAAAGGATAGAGGCGCGGTCGATCAAGAGTACCGCGGATGAAAGGCGTCGCAAAGCCGTTGTCCGCGCGAAAGGGGTCGCCGCCGAAGGCAGGAGGCTGCGAAACCTGCCTGGGCAATTGGAGAACATCCAATTGACTGTCGCATTTTGCGGAGAGCTATGTATTGATTGCGGAGCTTTTCTTCCCGGGCCTTACGGCGTCCGCGGGGATATTGTACGACTTGGGGGGGGAAAGCAGGATTTCCGAATTGACACAGCCGGGGCAAATTGCGTTCCGGCTGTGTTTTTTCAGTATGTGCCTGATTTGCAGTAGTCAGAAAATTGAACTGTGAAAAGGAGCACGAAACCATGAGCAGCGAACTGATTTTCCGCGGCGTAGCGACCGCACTCATCACCCCCCTGAACGCCTCCGGCGTCGATTACGCAAATCTGGACAGGGTCATCGACTGGCAGATCGAGCAGGGGATCAACGCCCTCGTGATCGCGGGCACCACCGGCGAGGGCTCGACGCTGACGGACGAGGAGCACCGCGCCGTCGTCAAGCACAGCGTCGAGCGCGTCGCGGGGCGTGTGCCGGTCATCGCGGGCACCGGCTCCAACGACACCGCGTACGCCGTCAGCCTGACGCGCTACTGCTGCGACGTCGGCGCGGACGCGATGCTCGTCGTGACGCCGTACTACAACAAGGCAACGCAAAACGGCCTGATCGCCATGTACAACATGATCGCCGACGCCTCCACGAAGCCGATCATCCTCTACAACGTTCCCTCGCGCACCGGCGTCGGCATCGAGCCGTCGACCTACGCGGCGCTGGCGGACCATCCGAACATCGTCGCCATCAAGGAGGCGAACGGCAACATCTCCAAGATCGTCGAGGCGGCGGCGCTCGTGGGGGACAAGCTCACGATCTACTCCGGCAACGACGACCAGATCGTCCCCATCCTCGCCATGGGCGGGCAGGGCGTCATCTCGGTGCTCTCCAACGTCGCGCCGAAGCTGACCATGGAGATCTGCGAGCGCTGGTTCCGCGGCGACACGGCGGGCGCGGCGCAGCTCCAGTGCGAGATGCTGCCGCTCATCCAGGCGCTGTTCTGCGAGGTGAACCCCATCCCCGTCAAGGCGGGCATGGCGGCGCTCGGCTGGTGCGAGAACTATCTGCGCCTGCCGCTGACGCCGATGGAGCCGGAGCACGAGGCGAGGCTGCTCGCGCTGATGCGCCGGCATCAGCTGCTGTAAGAGGAGAGAGACATGAGGATATTGGTAAGCGGCCTCGGCGGCGCCATGGGGCGCGAGGTGGCGCGGCTGGCGCAGTCGGGTTATGCCGGCGCGGAGCTTGCCGGCGGCGTCAGCCCGCACGGCTGCGGCGATTTCGGCGTTCCCTGCGCGGCGGATTTTGACGGGGCGGTCACGGACGTCGACTGCGTGGTGGATTTCTCCCACCACAGCGCGACGGCGGAGCTGCTGCGCTTCGTCCGCGCACACCGCCTGCCGCTCGTGCTGGCGACGACGGGCCACACGGAGGAGGAAAAGGCCGCGATCCGCGCGGCGGCGGACGAGGTGCCGCTGTTCTTCTCCGCCAACTGCTCGCTCGGCGTGGCGCTGCTCATCGAGCTGGCGAAGAAGACCGCGGCGATGATGCCGGACGCGGAGATCGAGATCATCGAAAAGCACCACGACCGCAAGCTGGACGCACCCAGCGGCACGGCGCTCGCCATCGCGGACGCCATCCGCACGGTGCGTCCGGCGGCGACGGCGCACACGGGGCGCAGCGGCCACGGCAAGCGCACGCCGGACGAGATCGGCATCCACGCCGTGCGCATGGGCAGCATCGTCGGCGAGCACGAGGTCATGATCGGCACGGCGAGCCAGACGATCACGCTCAAGCATGAGGCGCACAGCCGCGCGCTCTTCGCCGAGGGCGCGCTGACCGCGGCGGCGTTTTTGCAGGGCAAGGGCGCCGGCCTCTACGGCATGGAATCCATGATCGCGCTGTGAGCGCGATCCGCGCCGGTTCGCCCGCCGCCCGCGCGGCGGCGCGCATCCAACTTTTCGGGAGGACAACGATTGATGAAACTTGCCATTTACGGTTACGGAAACATCGGGCGCGGCGTGGAGTGCGCCGTCGCCCAGAACCCCGACGCGGAGCTGACCGGCGTCTTCACGCGCCGAGACAGCGCGCAGGTGCACACACAGTCCGGCGCGCCGGTCTTCGCGGCGTCGGAGCTGGACGCCCACGCGGGCGAGATCGACGTATTGATCGTCTGCGGCGGCAGCGCCACCGATCTGCCGGAGATGACGCCGGCGCTGGCGCGCAAGTGCAATGTCGTGGACAGCTTCGACACCCACGCGCGCATTCCGGAGCACTTTGCAAACGTGGACGCCGCAGCACGGGAGAGCGGGCACGTCGCGCTGATTTCCGGCGGCTGGGACCCCGGCATGTTCTCGCTCGCCCGCCTCTACGGCTCCGTCATCCTGCCGGAGGGGAAGGACTACACCTTCTGGGGCCGCGGCGTCAGCCAGGGGCACAGCGACGCGGTGCGCCGCATCCCGGGTGTCGCCGACGCGCGGCAGTACACCATCCCGCTGAGTGAGGCGCTGGACGCGGTGCGCAGCGGTTCGATGCCGGAGCTGACGACGCGCCAGAAGCACCGCCGCGAGGTCTACGTCGTCGCCGAGGACGGCGCGGACAAGGCGGCCATCGAGCGCGCCATCGTCACCATGCCCAACTACTTCGACGAGTACGACACGACGGTGACGTTCATCACCGCGGAGGAGATGAAGCGCGACCACGCGGAGCTGCCCCACGGCGGCTTCGTGTTCCGCACGGGCAGGACCGGACGGAACCGCGAACACAGCCATACGATCGAATACCGCCTGTCGCTGGACTCGAACCCGGAGTTCACCGCCGGCGTGCTGCTCGCGCTCGCGCGCGCCGTCGACAGGATGGCGAAGCGCGGCGACAGAGGCTGCAAAACGGTGTTCGACGTCGCGCCCGCCGATCTGTCGCCGCTTTCGGGCGAGGAGCTGCGCGCGCACATGCTGTAAGGGATAAGGGGAGAGCGGAATGTTCATCTGTGACAACCTCGGCGCCAATGCCGACGGACACCTGACCTTTGCCGGACAGGATACCGCCGCCCTCGCCGCGCGATACGGCACGCCGCTGTACCTCATGGACGAGGCGCGCGTGCGGCACAACTGCCGCGTCTACCGGGACGCGATGCGCGCGCATTTTGCCGCGGGCTCCCGCCCGCTCTACGCGGGCAAGGCGAACTGCTTCGCGCAGCTCTACCGCATCATGGCGGAGGAGGACATGGGCGTGGACGTGGTGTCCTGCGGTGAGATCCGCACGGCGGAAAAGGCGGGCTATGACCTCGCGAACGCCTATTTTCACGGCAACTGCAAGACCGACGCGGATATCGCTTGCGCCATGGCGCGCGGCGTCGGATATTTCGTGGCGGACAACGCCGACGAGCTTGCCGCCATCGAGGCGGAGGCGGCGCGGCGCGGCGTCCGGCAGAAGGTGCTGCTGCGCCTGACGCCGGGCATCGACACCCACACCTATGAGGCGGTGAACACCGGCAGGGTGGACAGCAAATTCGGCGCCGCCATCGAGACGGGACAGGCGGCGGAGCTGACCGCGCTTGCGCTCCGGCAGGCGCATATCGAGCTGACCGGCTTCCACTGCCACGTCGGCTCGCAGGTGTTCGCCGAGGACGTGTTCGAGCGCGCCGCCGTCGTCATGCTGGAGTTCATCGCGGCGATGCGCGACGCGCACGGTTACACGGCACAGCAGCTCGACCTCGGCGGCGGCTACGGCGTGCGCTATGTGGCGGACGACCCCGTGCTCGACATCGGGGAGAAGATCGCGAGCGTGGCGGCGGCGGTGCACGCCGCCTGCGCGCGGCTGAACATCCCCGAGCCGGCGATCCTGCTCGAGCCCGGGCGCAGCATCGTCGCCGACGCGGGACTGACGCTCTACACCGTCGGCGCGGTCAAGCGCATCCCCGGCTACAAGAACTACGTCGCCGTCGACGGCGGCATGGGCGACAACCCGCGCTTCGCACTCTATAAATCGCGCTACACCGTGCTGCCCGCGGGCAGGATGGACGCGCCGCGCCCGCTTGATTGCTCCGTCGTGGGCCGCTGCTGCGAGAGCGGGGACATCATTCAGGAGAACGTGCCCATGCCGGAGGACATCCGCCGGGGCGATCTGGTCGCGGTGTGCACGACCGGCGCGTACAACTACTCCATGGCGTCGAACTACAACCGCGTCCCGCGCCCGCCCATCGTCATGCTGCGCGGCGACGAGAGCTTTGTCGCCGTTCGGCGCGAGACGTTTGACGATCTGTGCGCGCTCGACGCGTGAACGCGGGAACAGAAAACACTCCTGCCGCGTCGCGGCGGGGACAATACGGGCAGCTGTTCGGATGATTCCGGACAGCTGCCTTTTTGCGCCGCGCACCGTCTGCGCCGCCGGTTTCCTCCGCAGATCGCATTGGCGCAATCATTTTCCTGCTTGCCACCGCGCCCCTTTTTGGCTATAATTGAGCCGGACTGATTGCCGCCCGACGGTTCGCGGGACAAAAACCGGGCGCGGGGAGGATGAGGGATATGCCCGTCAAAATGGTGATGTTCGATCTGGACGGAACGCTGCTTCCGATGGATATGGACGAGTTTACGACCGGATATTTCAAAATGCTGGCGAAGAAGGCGGCGCCGCGCGGGTATGAGCCGCAGTCGCTCGTCAAGGCCATCTGGCACGGCACGGCGGCGATGGTGCGAAACGACGGAACGTGCAAAAACGAGGACGCATTCTGGAAGGATTTTTCCGCCACGTACGGGGAAAAGGTGCTGAACGACAGGCCCCTGTTCGAGGAATTCTACGCCAACGAGTTCGGCGCGGCGAAGCAGTTTTGCGGCTTCAATCCCAAGGCGGCGGAGACCGTCCGTGCGCTGCGGGAAAAGGGATTGCGCGTCGCGCTGGCGACCAACCCGCTCTTCCCGAGCGTCGCCACGGAGCAGCGCATCCGCTGGGCGGGGCTGGAGCCGGAGGATTTTGAGTTTTTCACCACCTATGAGAACATCGGCTACTGCAAGCCGAACCCGGACTATTACCGCGAGCTCCTCGACTGGGCGGGCCTGACGGGCGGAGAGTGCCTGATGGTCGGCAACGACGTGGGAGAGGACATGGTCGCCGCCGCGCTCGGCATGAAGGTCTTTCTGCTGACGGACTGCCTCATCAACAAGGCGGGGGCGGACATCGAACAGTACCCGCACGGGAGCTTTGACGCGCTGAACGAATATGTCGCGCGGCTGACGGGAGCGGAGAGCTGATTTTCGGCGACGGGCGCGCCGGAATACGGATAAAAAGCAACAGGCAAATGATGACAGGGAGGAGATCGGCATGTTGACGAAGACGAAGGCAACGGAGCTTGGGATCTACCGGAGGAGCGCGACCGTGACCCGCGAGGGCGAGGCGGCGCTGACGGAGGGCAGGAACGTCATTTACGTTTCGGGCATGACAAACACCGCGAATTCGGGCAGCTTCCGCCTGAAATTTCCGGAGGGCATACGCGCGTCGAACCTCCAGATCGTCAAGGCGGAGGATATCGAGGGCTTTGAAAAGCAGTCCAAGGCGATCGGCGAGCGGATCGCGGAGATCGACTACCGGATCGAAACCTGCAAGATCATGGGCGAGCTCCGCAAGACCAACGGCGACTTCACGGGCCGGTCGGAGGTTTCGGTCGAGGAGCAGGAGAAGTACATCGACGCCCTTCCCGAGCAGCTTTTGTCCCTTCACCGGCAGATCGAGGAGCTCCAGAACGAGAGGAAGGAGCTGGAGGAAAAACTGAAACGCGCGCTCGACGAGGAGGGCAGGCCGCTCATCATGGCGGACATCACCGCCGCGGGGGACATGACGGCGCCGTTCGTCTTGCAGTACGAGGAAACGGCGTGCAGTTGGAGCCCCGAATATGAGGTGCGCTTCTCGAACGAGGCCGAGCCGCTGGAGGTGAGCATGAAGGCGCGCATCCGGCAGTCCTCCGGCGAGAACTGGACGCAGGTCAAAACGACGCTCTACACGGGCAATCCCTCGGTTTCGCAGGATCTGCCCGAGATTCAGCCCGAGCAGGTCTCAATCTATGAGCCGCCGGCGGCCGACCGCGCGGCGAAGATGCGCGCGGCGGATGTTACTGGCTCCGCGATGCTGGGAGCGGCGGCAATGCCGGCGCCCGCATCGCCCATGGCGGGCATGATGAGCATGATGCAAATGGTAAACCTCCAGACGGCGCAGGCGGAGGTGGACGAGGCGGACACGATGACAGCCTTCACGCTCCCCGGCCTCAAGGATGTTTTCAGCGACACGGACGGGAACATGGCGCTGCTCCAGTCCTTTCAAGTTCCGGCGAAGTACCAGATCCTCGCCGTGCCGAAGCTCAGCTGCAAGGGGTATCTGACCGCGGAGATCACCGCCTCGGAGTGGCCGCTGCCCTCGGCAAACGCGAAAATCTACATCAAGGACACGTTCGCCGGAGAGGTGCACGTGGACGCGGACACCGAAAAGGAGACCTTCCGCCTGTCGCTCGGACAGGACGAGCGGCTGAGCATCAACAAGACGGAGTTTCCGCCCAGGACGAGCGAAGCCTTCCTCAAGAATCAGAAAAAGCAGGTCAGGGGCGGCGTCATCCGCCTGAGCAACAGCTCGTCGGAGACGATCCCGCTGGTCATCAGGGACCAGATCCCCGTGTCGACGGACGCGTCGATCACCGTGGAGCTGACCGAGGCGTCCGGCGGCGTTCTGGACAAGGAAACGGGCATCATCAGCTGGGAGCTGCGGGCGGAGCCGGGCAAGTCGGAGGAATTGAAGCTGTCCTATTCGCTCTCCTGGCCCAAGGACAAGAAGCTCGTCGAGCGGAAAGCGCCCCGCGTGGTTGCCACTTCCCTCAGGCTGTTGAAGTTCTGCCCGGAGTGCGGTGCGCCGGTCACCTCAAGGTACTGCTCGATCTGCGGAGGCGACTGCATTGCAAAGTAAAGGGACGGGCGAGCGATGAAGAAAAACAAATTCACCTACTGGTTTGACAACCGCATGTCGGAGGGGACGACCGCGCTCATCAAGCTGCTGAGCATCGTGACGGCGGCGGTGGTGGTCTGCATCGGCTGCGTGATCGCGGCGGCGGGCGCACGCGGGTTCGGCGAGGGCGTCTGGATCAGCCTGACGCACGTCATCGACCCCGGCACGATCGCCGGCGACGAGGGCGCGGGCACGGGATACCTTGTCGCCATGCTCGTCATCACCTTCATCGGCATTCTCATCACGAGCACGCTGACCGGTATCATCTGCAACGCCATCGACGAGAAGGTCGCGGACTTGCAGCGCGGCAAGTCCATCGTGGTCGAGGAGGGGCATGTCGTCGTTCTCGGCACGGCGGGCGGGCTTTACACGATCGTCTCCGAGCTGATCGAGACGAACGCCAACCACGCTCACGAGGCGGTCGTCATCATGGACGACCGCGAGACGAAGGACGTGATGGACGAAAAGCTCCGCCAGCGCTTCCCGGACACCGGGCCGACGCGCCTGATCTGCCGCTGCGGAAACATCACGGACGCCGCGGACCTGGAGGTCTGCTCGTTTGACACCTGCCGCAGCGTCATCATCAACTCGGACAGCGATTTCACCACCATCAAGTGCATCCTCGCGGTGACGCGGCTGCTGAAAAAGTACGGCAACAAGCGCGCGTACATCGCCGCGGTCATCCGCGACGAGGGGAATCTGGAGGCGGCGGAGGTCGCGGGCGAGGGCTATGTGGAGGTGCTGAGCTTCCGGAACATGATGTCCCGCATCATCGCCCACACCGGGCGCAGCGTGGGGCTCTCGCAGGTTTATTCCGAGCTGTTCGACTGTCAGGGCAGCGAGTTCTATCTGGAGGAGCACCCAAACGCCGCCGGCAGGACGCTCGGCGAGCTCAACCGCTGCTTTCCGGAGTCCATCGTCGTCGGCTTCGTGACGGCGGACGGCGAGATCGTCATCAATCCCGAGCCGGAGCGCCGCGCGGCGGAGGACGACCGGCTGATCCTTTTCGCGCAGGACGACGGCGTGAGCCATATGGACGCCGCCCCCGCGGACGTGCGCGAGGACGACATTCTGGAGCGCTGCGTCAAGGAGCCGGCGCAGCGCAAGGATATGCTCATCATCGGCTACAGCGCCAAGCTGCGCCAGATTCTGGAGGAGGAGGACCACTACGTCGCGGAGGGCTCGCGGATCACGGTCGCCTTGCCCGAGGATCAGATGGAGCACCGCGCGGAGCTGGAAGGCCTGCGCTTCGAAAACATCCGGCTGGGCGTCGTGGCGCGCGACATCTACAGCCGCGCCGGCCTCGAATCGCTGCTGCCGGGTGAGGACACGGTGCTGGTGATCGCGGACTCCACAGACGCCGCGGACGAGGAGAGCATCGAGAGCCGCGACGCGCGGATTTTGATGATCCTCCTGCAGCTCCGGTATCTCGCCAAAACCAAGGGCTATCAGTTCGCGCTGACAAGCGAGATGCTGCGCGTGGAGAATCAGGAGCTCGCCAGCGTCGCGCAGGTCAACGACTTCGTGGTCAGCAGCAACATCACGAGCCTGATCCTCGTGCAGATCGCCCAGACGCGCGAGCTGCGCGCGATCTTCAACGAGCTGCTGCGGGAGGAGGGCTCCGAGATCTACGTCCACCCCGCCAAAAACTACGTCAAAACCGGACGCGAAACGGACGTCTACACCGCCTGCGAGGCGGCGGCGCGCGCGCACGAGGTGTTCATCGGCTATCGCACGGAGGACGAGGACGGCGCGATCCGCATCGTGACGAACCCGCCCAAGGCGCAGAAGGTCTGCTTTACCGAGCGCGACGCGTTCATCGTGATCGCGCTGGATTAACAACAACGAAAACGGCGGCGGTCGGGGCATGTGCCCTGACCGCCGCCGTGCGCGTGCGGTAAAACGGTTTTTGTCCGGAAATCTGCGGTGGTTATGGCGTCGGGAGCGCCGTCAATTGCCAGCGAGGAAGGCGTCCAGCTGGCGCTGGACCTCGCCGATCACCTTGCGCAGTCCGGCCGCCTCCATGCGCTTGAGCATTTCGGGGATGACCGCGTCGGGATCGGCCGTGCCGGTGTACAGCTGCGGACGGTACTCCACGATCACCTTCTTGAGCGCCTCACATTCCGCGCTCACCGCGCTCAGGTCCGGCGTGAAGCCCATGGCGGCGGAGACCGTCGCGTTGGCATAGTTTGCCATGGTCTTCTCCCACTGATGGATATCGGTGGGCACCTCCGGGAACAGCGACGCCTCCAGCGCGCCCAGCGTGTAATGGCCCTGCGCGTAGGCCTGGGGGCTCATATTCGTACTGCCCTCCTCAGTGCGGATGACCGTGCCGTCGCCGTTGCGGATGTAGTGCTTGCCCTCGATGCCGTAGCGCGCCGTCTCCCGGTACCACGGGTCGGTGTTCATAAGCTCGATCAGCTTCATCGCCTCGACGGGGTGCTCGGAAAAGGCGCTGATGGCGGTCATCGCCTGAATGGAGGACGTGCTCAGATAGGGGCCGTCGAACCGGGCGATGTAGATCGGCTGCTTGATGGTGTTCGCCCATACGGTTTCGGCACCGAACCAGCCCTGGCCGGACTGGACGACGCCCGACTGGATGCGCGGCATAGAGTCGACTACGGCCGCGTCGGGATTGATGTAGCCCAGCTCGTACCATTTATGGATCGTGCGCAGGCGCTCCTGCCACGCGGGGATCTCCAGCGCGCTTTTGACCACGTGCTCCTGACTCGTTCCCTGCGCGTTCCAGTCCAGACCGATCAGGGTATCCATGCTCAGCCAGTCCACCATCGCGGACTGCCACGACGTTATGCCCGTCGAGGAGATCTTGATGGGGTAGTCGTCGGGATGATCCTGCTTGTACGCCTTCAGATACGGCTCGATTTCCTCGAAGGAGATGTACTGATCCTTCTCAAAACCCTTCTCCTTGAGAAAGTAGTTGCTGTTGAGGATCCAGAACACCTCGTACCCGATGTCCTTCATGTGCGGGATGGCGTAAATGCGCTCGTTGATCCGCGTGCCCGCCCACGCGCTGTCGAGCACCGTGTCCCGCAGATCGGGATAGTGCGCCAGATCGGCGGTCAGGTCGCGGAAGTTTCCGGCGGATACGTTCTGGGCGAAATCGTTCCACCAGTCGCAGGTGAACACGATGTCGTACTCATGCCCGTCCAGAATGGAGTCGCTCAGCGCCTCGTTGTCCAGATACCGGAACTCGCAGGTCACGCCGATCTTCTCCTCGGAGTACGCGTTCAGGGCGGCCTCCACCTCGGGCCAGTCCTGCATCTTTGAGGTGACGGAGTACAGCACCCATACCAGATGCACGGTATCCCCGCTGCTCGTGCGGCCGGTTCCGGCGGCGTTGAGCGCGTTCTCCAGATCCTTGATGCGCTGCTCGGCCTCCTTGACCGCGCTGTTGGTGACTCTCGACGACGCGGTCATGCTCTCGATCTGCACGTCCATCTCGTCCATCTGCACGGTCATATCCGTGATCTTCTGGGACAGCTCCCGTATCTGCGCCTGCTGTTGGTTCGACAGCGCGAAGCTCAGCGCGGCCAGCGCGACGAACGCAAGACATGCGAGCGCGATCCAATGCTTCTGCTTCATGGCGGCGGTTTCCCCCTTCCCTTATTCGTCGGCCGCTTCCCCGGCTGCTTCCTCGGCGGTTTTCTCTGAGTTGGACACCATTTCGATGACGCCCGTTTTGTACGAAAAGCCGCAGCCGTCACGCCCGCCGTTTTTGACCTGATAGAGCGCGAGGTCGGCGCTCTTGAAGAGGTCGGCGCCCGGAATCAGCTGATCCGTGAAGGCAACGCCCACGCTGAGCGTCACGACCGGCAGATCGTGCGTGGGATTTGCCAGCTTATTCGCCATTTTCCGCAGCTTCTCGCAGACCAGATCCTTATAGCTCGAATCCGCGTGGCTCATGATGACGGCAAACTCGTCGCCGCCGACGCGGCAGACCATATCCTCCCGGCGGAACGACCCGCGCAGGTCGTCCGCGACCGACTTGAGCACGGCGTCGCCGATGTCGTGCCCGTACTCGTCGTTGATGCGCTTGAACAGATCCACGTCCAGCAGGATCAGGGCGAGGTCGCCCTCGGCCTTTGTCAGGCTGTTGAACATGGCTTCGTATGCCGCGCGGTTGTAGAGGCCGGTCAGGCCGTCGTGGGTCGCCTCGTAATTGAGCTTTTCGGTGGCAAGACGGTTCTGCTCATACAGCCGGTTGTAGGTGCGCGCCAGAAAACGGATCTCGCTGGTGCCCTCCTCACTGAGCCGCTGGTCGTTGCTCATGCTGCTGATCTGACGCCGCAGCGGAGCGATCACCATGGCGAAGATGATCGCCGCCAGCGCCAGCCAGGAGCACATCAGCGCGACCGTCAGAAGCTGCTGCCCGTGCAGCACGCTGAGCAGCCGGTCGGAGCTCTCGGTCTGTCGGGTGAGCATGCTGCGCATCAGGATGTCCATGCTCCTGTTGATGCGAAGGGATATCTCGTTTTTCGAGGATTCGTAGTCGATGTCAAAGAGAAAGCTGCGCGCCTTCGCGTCCTGCTCCTCCGGCGAGAGGAGCGTGTCGGCGGGAAGAAGCTGAACGCCCCGCAGCCTTTCGGGATACTCCGAGAGGTCCCCGCCGATTGCCGCGACCTTCAGCCGCATGGCGTAATCCTCGGTCGCCATCAGCCGCTCTCTGAGCTGCATGGCGTTGTCCAGCTGGGACAGGACGCGTTCGTCCACCGAAAACGCGCGGATCTCCGCCATGGCCTCGTTGATGGCGTTCTGCGCCTGCGTGTCGGTGTAGTAAAGCTCCGCCTGCTGCGGATCGCCCGTTACCACGAAGCCGCGGGCGTACACGGTCAATGTGTCGCTGGCGGCGAGCAGATTGGTGGCGATGCTCTGACAATCGATGTAATTCTCGGTGGATTCCCGCGAGTTGCCGTAGCTTATGGACGTCTGATACATGAAGTACATCAGCGTCAGGGATATCAGGAAGCCGACCGCGGTCATCACGACGGTGATTGTTTGCAGCGGAATCGCGCGCTGCTCGGTATTTTTCGTCTCCTCCAAACCGCACACCTCCCTTTCCGATGCTGCCGCAGCCGGGGTGTGATGCGCGGGATCACCGGCTCCGGCGGCACATTTTCGCATATTTAACAACATTATATACGATTGGGCCCAAAAAGACAATGGCAATTTTGCCACCTTTTTCACCGGAACTTTGCCACGTTTTGTGCTTGACAAAGATGCGGCGGGCGGCCATATTATAATTCAACCAAGCCGCGAAACGCTTCGGAGGGGAGGCCGCCGTCATGCTCGACCTGAACCATCTCGGACAATATCGGGAGAACAACCGCATCGAGGCGAAAAGGGCGCTCGGCGGTCTGCCCCACAGCATTTGGGAGACCTACTCCGCCTTTGCCAACACGCTGGGCGGCCTGCTCCTGCTGGGCGTCGAGGAGGAGAGCGACAAATCCCTCCGCGCGATCGACCTGCCCGATCCGGAATGGCTGGTCAGGGAGTTTTGGGAGCAGGTCAACGACCCGGAGAGGGCGAGCGTCAACATCCTTTCCGCCAGGGACGTCACCGTCGAAGACGTGGACGGCAAGCGCATCGTTGTCATCAACGTGCCGCGCGCGGGGCGGACCGACAAGCCCGTCTATGTGGACGGCGATCCGCGGAACACCTTCCGGCGCAGCGGCGAGGGCGACTACCGCTGCACCGCGGAGGAGTACCGCGCGATGGTGCGCGACGCGTCCGTCCAGCCGCAGGACATGCTGGTGCTGGAGGATATGGACGCCGATGTTTTCAACGCCGAAAGCGTCCTCGCCTATCGGCGGCGGATGTGGACGACGCGCCCGGATCATGTGTGGGAAGCGCTGGAAAACGGAGAATTTCTCCTCAAACTCGGCGCGCTCGGCATCGGCGGCGACGGGCGAAAGCACCCCACCGCCGCCGGACTTCTGATGTTCGGGAACGAGCACGACATCGTGCGGGCGTATCCGCACTATTCCCTCGACTACCGCGAGGAGCGCGGACGCCGGACGGAGCGGATACTCTCCTCCTCCGGCGGCTGGAGCGGAAACGTCTTCGATTTTTACTTCCTCGTCTATGACAGGCTGCGGCAGGATCTCAAGCTCCCGCATGCCGCGCGCCGCGGCGGCGCGCCAGTGGAAAATGCGGTGCGCGAGGCGCTTGCCAACTGCCTCGTGAACGCGGACTATCACGGCAGGGGCGGACTTGCGATCGTCCGGCATGAAAACGAGATCACAATGTCCAACCCCGGCAGCTTCCGCATCGAGATCGCCGCGGCGAAAAGCGGCGGCTCGTCCGACCCGCGCAACGGCACGCTGTCCGGGATGTTCAACCGGATCGACGTCGGCGAGCGCACGGGCAGCGGCATTCCGAACATCTTCCGCGTCTGGCGGGAACAGGGCTGGGCGGAGCCGGTGATCCGGCAGAGCATCGAGCCGGACCGCACGACGCTGACGCTCGCCTTTGCACCGGCGGACGGGGAAAAGCGGGCGAAGAAACGGAGCGACAGCCGCATCCGCGAGCGGCAGAAGAACGCCGTCATCGAGTATCTGACCGACAAGGCGTCCGCCAAAACGCCGGAGCTCGCGGACGTGCTCGGCGTCAGCGCGTCGCGCGCGCGGGCGGTGCTCTCCGCGCTGATCGACGAGGATATCGTCGTCGCCGAGGGCGGGAGCCGCGGCAGGACGTACCGGCTGAAGGCGTGACCGCCGCACCCGCGGAGCCCTCGCGCGGCGGCCGGACGTACTTCTCGGCACGATTTCGGCACGAATTTTGAATTACCTCTTGACAAGCGCGCAAAACCATGCTAATATTTCGCACAATCCAATATTGCTTTAAACCGTTGAGGCGAAGGTAAAACCATCATGGGCGCTTACAGAGAGCTTGGGGTGCTGAGAACCAGCAGAAAGCCGGATGGAAGAATGGGTCGCCGAGGGAAAGGCGAACGCGTGCGCGCCAGTAGCCGGACCGTGTGCCCGCGTTAAGGGCAGAGGATGTGTTGGCATCCCGAAGAGAGGGGACGCAATGGCGTCTCAACAAAGGTGGCACCGCGGAATTTGATCCGCCCTTTGCAGACTGAAGGTCTGCAAAGGGCGTTTTCGTTTTTCCGCTAAAAACCCGTATGGTCTTCGCCGCGGTCATGTGCGCAGTGGCAGCGGCGGATCAGATAAAATCATCATTCAGGAGGATGATCCCCATGAAAAGAAAAGTAGCTGTGTGTCTCGTTTTGAGCCTGATCCTCGCCCTGCTTTCCGGCTGCGGCGTCGCCAAGAGCGTTATGACGGTTTCTACACCCGCCGCCGGCGGCACGGAAGAAAAAGCCGGCAAGAAGATCGGCATCGTGCTTCTGGTCGAAAACGGCGCCTTTATGGACATGAAGTCCGGCATCCTGTCCGGTCTCGCCGCCGCGGGGTACACGGAGGACAACTGCACGTTCGACTACAAGTGCGCCTCCGGCGACACCACGACGCTCTCCACCATCTGCTCGTCCATGGACGACGGCAGCTACGACGCGGTCTTTGCCATCGCCACGCCGACGACCCAGCAGTTCGTCAATCTGGAAAGCGACACGCCCTGCTTCTTCTGCGCGGTGTCGAACCCGCTGGCGGCGGGCATCCTGAGCGATATGGCGAAGCCCGACCGCAACGCGACGGGCACGAGCAACGCGATCCCGGTCAGCGATATTTTCGAGCTTGCCGACGCGCTGACGCCCGGTATCGGCAAGTACGGCTTCATTTACTGCGCCAGCGAGGTCAACGCGGCGAGCACCGTGTCCGCCGGCGAGGAATACCTCAAGGGCAAGGGCATTGATTACGTCAGCAAGACCATCACCGACTCCTCGGAGATCGCCACCGTGACCGAGGCGCTGCTCGCGGACGGCTGCGACGCCATCTTCGTGCCGAACGACTCCGTGGTGCAGTCCGGCGTCAGCACGCTGGCGGAGTTGTGCCGCGAGCGGAAGATCCCCACCTATTGCAGCTCCGCGACCACGGTGCTGTCCGGCTGCCTCGCCACCGTCGCGATCGACGACAAGGGCATCGGCGAGAAGACGGCCGCCATGGCGGTGGAATACTTCAACGGCAAGGCGGTCGCGGACATCCCGAGCATCGTGGTCGGCGCCGACTACGTCAGCATCAACCGCGAGGCAATGGCGGCGCTGGGCCTGACGCTCGCCGACCAGAACAAGCTGACCGTCGGCGGCGCGGAATACGCCGTGCAGATCCTCGGCTGAACCCAAGGGAAACAAACGAGGGAAACAAATCAAAGGAAAGAGGCTGACCCATGCTCTACGTTACCGCCCTGCAGGAGGGATTTCTCTACGGATTGCTGGCGCTGGGCATCTACATCTCGCTGCGCATCCTGAACATTCCGGATCTCACCACCGAAAGCAGCTTCGGCTTCGGCTCCGCCGTCGCGGCGGTCGCCACCGCCGCCGGGCACCCGTTCCTGTCGCTGCCGCTCGCGCTGCTCGCGGGGGCGCTAGCGGGCTCGGTCACGGCGCTGCTGCAAACCAAGCTGCAGGTGCACCCCGTGCTCGCCGGAATCATCACCATGTCCGGACTGTACAGCGTCAACCTGATGGTGCTGGGCAACGTGCCGAACCTGTCGCTCGGCAGGGATACGCTCTTTAAGCTCCTGTACGCGGCGTTCGGGCTCGAATCGTCCCAGCGCAAGCCGGCGGGCGCGCTGGCGGCGGCAATCATCTGCACGGCGGCGGTGCTGGCGCTGATCTGGTTCTTCAGCACGCACCTCGGCATGTGCATTCGCGCCACGGGCGACAATCCCGACATGGTCCGCGCCTCCTCCATCGACGACGAGCGCATGAAGATCGTGGGCCTGTGCCTCTCCAACGCGCTCGTGGCGCTCTCCGGCGCGCTCATCGCCCATTACAACGGCTATTCCGACATCCACTCCTCCAACGGCACGCTGGTCTACGGCCTCGCGGCGGTCATCATCGGCGAGGCGGTGTTCGGCAAACGCGGCGTCGGCTTCGGGCTGGTATCCGCGGTGTTCGGCTCTCTTGCGTACAAGCTCATCGTCACCTTCGTGGTGGACATCAACGTCTTCGGCGACTACGGCGCGACGCTGATGAAGCTCATGTGCGCGGTGATCGTGGCGGTCACGCTGTCCGTCCCCGCCGTGCGCTCGATGCTCACCCGGCAGAAATCCAAAGCGGAGGCAAGACGCCATGCTTGAACTGAAAAACCTGCAAAAGACGTTTTTTCCGGGCACGCCGAACGAGCACGTCGTGCTCAGCGGCTTGGACCTGACCGTACGGGACGGCGAGTTCGTCACCATCATCGGCTCCAACGGCGCGGGGAAATCCACCCTGTTCAACGCCATCTGCGGCAACGTCGAGCTGGACGGCGGCTCCGTCACGCTGAACGGGCGGGATATCACGTTCACGTCGGAGAGCCGGCGGGCGCTGCACATCGGACGGGTGTTTCAGGACCCGATGAAGGGCACCGCCCCGTCCATGAGCATCGAGGAAAACCTTGCGCTCGCCTACAGCCGCCGGCGCAACCGCCCCTTCTCGCGGGCGATCAACCGCAAAGACCGCGCGTTCTTCCGCGACAGCCTCGCCCGCTACGGGCTGGGGCTGGAGGACCGGATGAAAACCAAGGTGGGGCTGCTCTCCGGCGGACAGCGGCAGGTGGTGACGCTGCTGATGTGCACGCTGGTCATGCCCGAGCTGCTGCTGCTCGACGAGCACACGGCGGCGCTCGACCCCGCCACCGCGGAGAAGATCATGGAGATCACCTGCCAGATCGTGTCCGAAAACAAGCTGACCACGCTCATGATCACCCACAACGTCAAGAGCGCGCTCACCACGGGGAGCCGCACCCTGATGCTGGACAACGGGACGATCGCCTTCGACATCTCCGGCGAGACGCGCGAGGGTATGAGCGTGGAGCAGCTGCTGCGGCTGTACACGGACAAGCGCTCGGACGCCTCCATCAGCGACAGGATGCTGTTCGGCTGAAAGGAAACGCATATGACAAAGCAAGTGGAACTGAAATACGGCAGGGGCACGGTCACGCTGGATCTCAGCGCCGCGGCGGACGTGGAGATCCTGCGCGAGAACGCCATGCCCGTTCTGGAGGACGTGGAGCAGGCGCTCCTCGACGGTCTGGAGCATCCCATCGGCTCCGCGCCGCTGCGGGAGCTGGTCGCCCCGGGCGACAGGCTGACCATCGTCCTCAGCGACCTCACGCGCTTTTGGATGCGGCAGGACATCCTCTGCGAGGCGCTCGTGCGCTATCTGGAGGGGCTGGGCGTGCGGGATGAGGACATTGTGGTGCTCATCGCGCTCGGCACGCACAGAAAGCAGACGCCCGAGGAGCTGGAAAAGCTCGCGTCGTCCTATGTGTACCGGCGCTGCCGCGTCGTCAACCACGACTGCGACGCCGCCGATCTGGCCGACATCGGCACCACCGCCTCCGGCACCCGCGTGCTGGTCAACCCGCTTGCGGTGGGACGCAAGGTGCTGGTCATCAGCGGCACCGTGCATCACCTGATGGCGGGCTACGGCGGCGGGCGCAAGAGCGTCGTCCCCGGCATCGCCGGACGCGAGACCATCCGCAGCAACCACCGCCGCGCGCTCGATCCCGCGCGGCCGCAGACCGACAGCCGTGTCGGCAGCGGGCGCGTCTGCGTCAACCCCATCAACCGCGACATGGAGGAGGCCGCCGGGCTGCTCAAGCCCCTGTTCGGCGTCAGCGTGGTCGTGGACGCTCACAGCCGCCACAGCGGCATTTTCTGCGGGGACTTCACAAAGGCGTGGGAGGCGTCCTGCCGGTTCTGCCAGAAGAACTACGGCGTCCCCATCGACTACCTTGCGGATGTGGTGATCGCCTCGTGCAACGGCTATCCCAAGGACATCAACCTCTACCAGTCCGTCAAGACACTGCTCAACGGCGTCAACGCCATGAAGCCCGGCGGGACGTTCGTGTTTCTGGCGCAGTGTCCGGAGGGCGGCGGCGCGCCGGACTTCTTCGACTGGATCGAGCCGCTCGGCCGCGGGGAGCTGGACAGGGCGCTGCGCGAGAGCTTCACCATCGGCGGCTATATCTTCTACGCGAGCTGCGAGGCCATCGCCCGCGCAAAAGAGTACTACATGCTCACGGACATCGCGCCGGAGCAGGTGGAGAAGATGGGCCTGCGGGCGTACAGCGACCCCGACGAGCTGATGCGGCACGTCGATCTGGCGGGCAAGCGGGTGTATGTGATTCCCAACGGCGGGAGCCTTCTTCCGCAGCCGCGGGAGGAGTACGCCTCGCTCAACGCCGAGCTGGCGCAGCCGCGCGGACAGGCGGCAGGCGCGTGACGCGGCGCGGAAAAAGCGCGGAGAATACGAAAGCAGCGGCGGGAAACGGCATTTTGCCTATTTTCCCGCCGTTTTTTTCGGCCCGACGGAGAATTTCGCCCGTTTCGCAGAAAAAACTTGCCATGATGCGCACTTGCGCGTATAAATATAATATGAAGAACTATGCAAGGAAGGGCTTTTCTCATGGAACAGAACTATGACAGCCGCAAGACCCGCGACAGCGGATGCGCCGCAGACCAAGAGCATACTTCCGAGCAGCAGGGCGGAGGCTATGCCTCCAACTCCGCGTTGACCGCTGCGCTGGGCGGAGAGACGCCGCCCGATCCCGGACTGGGCGGCCGGATGGCGGCGCGCATGGCGGCGACGTTCGGGCCGGCCTTCAGCGCGCTGGGCGGCGCGCCTGCCATGGCAGGCGCGGGCGTCGTGCAGATGAAGCCCATCAGCGAGCCGGATCGGGTCGCGCCCGTCGCCGGCTCCGAAGCGTCCATCCGCGGCGCGCTGGAGAAGAAGTCGTCCGTCAGCCTGGACGACGTGAGCGTGCACTACAACTCGCCGAAGCCCGCCGAGATCGGCGCGCTGGCCTATGCCAGGGGAACCGACGTCTTCATGGGGCCGGGGCAGGAGAAGTATCTCGGCCACGAGCTGACCCACGTCGTGCAGCAGAAGCAGGGGCTTGTGCGCAGCACCGGCTCCGTCGGCGGCATGCCGGTGAACGAGTCGCCGGCGCTGGAGGCGGCGGCGGATCACATGCAGGTCTCCGCCGCGCCTATGGCGGCCGCGGCGCCCGTGACCGGCGCGCAGGCGGTCGTGCAGGGCGTGTTCATTGGCGCCGATGGGAAGGAATTGAGCGAAAAGGATCTGGAGGGAGTGATCTCCCTGATGGAAAGCTCTCTGGACTCTCACAAAACTTATACCGAAGGGTTGGTTTCAAGCCCCAATACGAGCGAAAAAATGAAAAAGAACCACGCGATCCTGGCCAACGCTTACGGAAAGAGAAGAGCCGATCTCCGCAAACGGTATATGAAAATGGCAAAGGATAAAAAGCAGCATTCCATTACCGAGGAGATGAGCAAGGAGATCAACGCCGCCCAGATGAGCGCCAGAAAAAAGAAGTTTTCGCTGCAAGACGCCGATCTCAAGATGACAAAGAATGTCGCGCAATACGGATCAACTGAATACGGTGAGCAGGAATGGCGGAAGTTACCCGGCCAATCCAACTATCGAAGGGGGGCCCAGCACACCTCGAAGGGCTATACCGATACGGAGAGCGGCTTTGCTCTTAAAACGGAAGCCATGGAGGGCGTGCACGATATTGCCGATTATGACCCTGAGCTCGCGGATTACAGCGGTCTGCAGGGGGCACGCATGCAGAACTCAAGCACCTTCGATTTGGCAAGACAGGACTCCGCCGCGGAAGGTGCAAGCCAGAAAGACAAGGATAAGCTTGAAGCGAGGAAGAAACAGTTCGACGACGCCGCCTCGGTTGCGCAAAACGGCGCCATCAGTCTGAGGAAAGCCAAGGACGACATCGGATTCAGCGATCTGTTCTCCATCATGTGCGGGATCAATCAGGCGGCGAGAGCGGGAGATGTAAAATACGCGGAGGATGCCGGCGGCGGCAAGATTCGCGGCAGGTATGCGGGAACAGGGCAAAGCATACAAGGCGTCGGCTCCGGACAGCTTCCCGAGGACGTTTACCGCACATTCTCCACGATCGCGGCGCAGATGAACAAGATCAAGCAAACGAAGGATCGGGACCTGCAAAAAACGCAGGCGATCCAACTCGCCTCCTTTGCCTATCAGATGACAGTTTCGGAGCATATTTTTGAAGACGGAAACGGCAGAAGCTGCCGCCTGCTTGCCGATACGATCCTCCAGACGTTCGGACTGCCGCCGCATTCTCCGATGGACGAAGAGATGAACATCTCCGGAACCATGGGGCAGAAATTTGATTTTGACAAAGGTGCCAATGTGTTCCTACAAGGCATTCAGGCAAGCGATCAGGCAATGAAGAAGGACGGCAAGGTTCCGCCTGCCGCATCTGCCGCACCCGCCGCGCCGCAGACGATGGGAGAAAAGACCTCGGATCAGACCATGGCCTATCGAACCACCGCGGTGCCGGAGGTCTTTGACCCCAGCGTGGCCAGCGACGACGAAAAGCTTGCCCTGCTCTACAAGAAGATCAAGAATCCCAGCCCCGACGATTCGCCGGAGCAGATCAGCTATCGGAAGAAGATGTTTGCCGAGCTGCGCGCCCAGCAGATGAAGGAGCAGATGGAACAGCCGCCCTCCCAGCAGCAGTCCTCCACAGCGCAGTCCTCCGGACAGCAGGCCGCCCCCGCGCAGGACAAGTCCAAGAAGAAGTGGTGGCAGTTCTGGAAAAAATAACGACCGGACGCACGCATATTTCCCAATATGACAAAGGAACGTGCCGCAGATTCGTTCTGCGGCACGTTCCCTGCGTTCAGCGTCGGAGAGCGTGCTTCGCACCGCCGTCCGGCCGCGTCGTCAGTCCAGCGGAAAAACGTCAAACTTGGCGTTTTTGGGGTTCCAGTGGACGTCGCGCACGTAGCGCTCCAGCTCGTCGGCCCCGCGCGCGCGGAACAGCCGGAGCATTTCATAGTGCTCGCGATTGGTCTCGCGGATGACCTCCCATTCGTTGCCGGGGTTTTCAAAGAGATAGTATTTGCGGATGAAGCTCTTTTTCAGCCGCTGCAGCAGCGCCACCAGCTCGCTGTTTTCGCAGCGGTCGAGATAGACGTCGTGAAAGGCGATCTGGAGCTCGTAGTAGCGGTCGCCCTGCTCGGCCTCGATGGCGGCGTCCATCTCGCGCGCCAGCGTTTCCATCCGGGTGAGGTCGCTCTCCCGCATCCGATCCATGCACAGCGCGGCGGCGCGCCCGTCCAGCGTACCGATCACCTCGTACAGCTCCCGCACGCGCGTGATATCCAGCTCCTTCACGCGGAAGCCGCGGCGGGGCAGAAAATCCAGATATCCGTCCGAGGCGAGCTGAACCAGCGCCTCCCGGACGGGGGTGCGGCTGATCTTCAGCTCCTCGCACACCTGCAGCTCGTTGAGCTTGTCGCCGGAGTGCAGCGTGCCGGAGTTGATGCGGTCCGAAATATAGCGGTAAACATGATCCTTCAAAGACAGATAATCGGGCATGGGAAAGCTCCTTACCGTGAATCAGTATTCAATATACAGTATACTCCTTTTTTGCAAAATCGCCATGCCTTTCTTTCAAAACGGGCCGCGAAAAGTGGACAAAATCCGCGGCGCAATTTTTCCGGTTTCGACAAAGATGCGGAAGAACGCAAAGTCCCTCTTGTCATGCGAAAAGAAGCCTGCTACACTGTCTCTGTAGATTGTATACAAAATACAATCTACAGAGAGCTTGGCATTCGGGAGGGAGATCGACATGAATTACGGCTGCCAATCCATGACCGGCAAGGTGCGTTCGATCCTGCTCAAGCGCCCGCAGCAGGCGTTTATCAGCCAGCGGCATCTGGAGGAGAACTGGGAGGCGTTCCGCTATTTCAGCTGTCCGGATTACGAGACGGTGCTCCGGGAATACGACGCGTTTGAGACAATTATTCGGGAGCATGTGGAGGACGTTCACTATCTTCCGCAGGACGAGCGGACGGGTCTTGACTCCATCTATACGCACGATCCCCTGAAGATCACGAAAAAAGGCGCGGTCTACTTCCCAATGGGCAAGGCGCTGCGCGGCGGCGAGCATCTGGCGACGCGGCAGTATCTGGAGAGCATCGGCATCCCGACGCTGGGCGTGATCCGGGCGCCGGGAAAGATGGAGGGCGGCGACGTCCTCTGGATCGACGAGAAGACGGTCGCCATCGGACGCGGTTACCGCACCAACGACGAGGGTATCCGGCAGTTCAGGGAGCTTACGCGGGACATCATCGACGAATATATCATCGTGCCTATGCCGCACGGCGAGGGCGAGGACTGCTGTTTGCACCTGATGAGCGTCATCAGCTGCCTGTCCCTGCGCTTCTGAGAGACCCGCGCGCCTCGCCCTTGACAAGGCCGGCACGATGTGAGACGATGGGCGCGAACAGGGCGCTGAAAGAATCGTGTGACGGGAGGCTGCGGCAATGAGCAAAAAAGCACCCTCCGCGGACCTGTGGCTGCAAGAGGCCAAGGCCGCGGAGAATGCGGAAAAATGCGGAATGTATCTCATCCACAACGGCACGGTGCGCCGGACAGCACGCGCCGCGGTGCGCGAGGGGGCGGCGGACGCCGCTCCTGTCGCGGGGATGCAGTTCGCCTTCGACGATGAAAAGGTGAGGCGCGCCGTGGCGGAGACGGAGCGGATGCCGGGGATCTACCATGTCCGCGTCTGGCTCAACGAGGGACGGCTCGAACCCGGCGACGACATCATGCTCGTGCTCGTCGGCGGGGATATCCGCCCGCATGTGACGGACGCGCTGCAATTTCTGGTGGGCACGCTCAAAAGCGAGTGCGTCACGGAACGGGAGATTTACTGATCCGCGGCTCCTTCTCCGCCGAAAAGTGAACAGCAAACGCCTCGAAGGCTTTCGTTTCAGCCTTCGGGGCGAATTTTATCGTGGATGGCGTCATCCGCCGATGTCCGCCATGCGCGCCGTCTCGGTGACGCGCTCCGGCGCCTCAAAGCAATGCTGCGCGGGCTTGGACGCAACGGCGTCCTCCAGCGCCTGACAGAGCAGGGCTTCACGCTCCGTTCCGTGCGCGCCGCCGCGCAGGAGCGGCATCAGATCCACGGCGTCGCCGTAGCACAGGCAGGGCTTGAGCCTGCCCTGCGCGGTGAGGCGGAGCCGGTTGCAGCGGTCGCAGAATTTGCCGTGCATGGCGCTGATAAAGCCGACGCCGCCCTTCCAGCCGGGAACGCGGACATAGACCGCGGGGCCGTTCCCGCGGACGGCGGCGTCCTCCTCCAGCTCCGGATAGCGGCGCAGCAGCTCCGCGCGCAGCTCCGTGTTCGCAACGCCGCGAATGCCCTTTCCGGCGCCGATGGGCATCAGCTCAATGAAGCGCACGTCCAGCGCCCTGTCCCTGGCAAGACTCGCGAGGGCGAACCACTCGTCGTCGTTCACGCCCTTTTGCAGCACGGCGTTGAGCTTCAGCCGCAGACCGGACGCGAGCGCCGCATCAACGCTTTCCAGAACGGCGCCCAGCGCGTCCTGACCGGTGATGGCGGCGTAGCGCTCCCGATCCAGCGTGTCGAGGCTGACGTTTGCGGCGTCCAGTCCGGCGTCCAGCAGCTCCGGCAGGTACTTGCCCAGCAGCACGCCGTTGGTCGTCAGCGTCACCTGCTCGATCCCCGGGACCGTCTTGAGCATACGGATCAGCTCCGCGCAGCCCCGTCGGACCAGCGGCTCGCCGCCGGTGACTTTCAGCTTCCGGACGCCCAGCTTCGCGGCGGCGGCGCAGATCTCGCGGATCTCCTCATAGGTCAGGATCTCCTGCATCGGCACCAGCTCGACGCCCTCGGGCATGCAGTAGCGGCAGCGCAGGTTGCAGCGGTCTGTGACGGATATCCGCAGATAGTCGATATTTCTTCCGTAACGATCCAGCATCGGCGTTTTTTTCTCCTGTCGGAATGATGTTGCCTCACAAGGGAGTATAGCCGCTTCCCGCGCAACAGTCAACGGATTTGTGGCGGCGCGGAAAAATGTTCCCGCCCCGGCGTTTTGATGTGGATTTTCCGGCGTCCGGGCGGTATAATGCAGGCATCAACAGATTTTTGGAGGGTACGATGGTAGAACTCAAAGCGATCACAGAGGACAATTTTATCGACGCGTTCCATCTCAGGCTTGCGCCGGGACAGGAGGATTTCGTCTCCCACCCGATCCGGAGCCTTGCGCAGGCGTATGTCTATCGGGACCAATGCCAGCCGTTCGGCATTTATGCGGCGGGAAAGATGGTCGGGTATGTCATGGTGATCTATGACTATGATATCCCCGAATATGATATCTGGCACATGATGATCGACGAGGTGGAGCAGGGTCACGGCTACGGCGGCGAGGCGCTGGATCAGGTCATGAGGTATATCGCGACGAAGCCCTTCGGCGATTCGGACAGGGTCGCCCTGACCTGCAACAAATCAAACGACATCGCCAGAAGGCTCTACGAGCGCAAGGGCTTTTCCGCGACCGGAAACGAGGACGAGGACGAGATCGAGCTTGCCGCGACGGTGAAGTGAAGCGGCCGCAATGCAGGAAAGGGACGGGACGAAAGCCCCGCCGCGGGGAAAAGCGCACGCCAAAAACCGAAGCGCGCGCCGCGGAAGAAAAGAGATGAAAAGGAAGCAGACAACAAGTAAAAAAGCGGCGCAGGTTCTCGGTCCGCTCCTGCGCCGTCACGCCGCCGCGTATCTGCTCGGACTGGTTACGCTGTTCGTTGTAGATTATGTAAACCTATTTATCCCGCAGTATATGGGCGAGGTGACGGACGGTCTGGCGGCGAACGCGCTGGATGCGCGCGGGATATTCGCCGTCTGCGCCAAAATCGTGCTGTGCGGCGCGGTGGTGCTCGTGGGGCGCTTTTTCTGGCGCTATTTCATCTTCGGCTCCGCGCGCAAGATCGAGCGCGAGCTGCGCGATCTGCTGTTCGCCAAGCTGGAAACGCTGCCGCAGCGCTACTACCACGAGCACAAGACCGGCGACCTGATGAGCTATTTCACCAACGATCTTGAGGCGGTGCGTCAGGCCATCGGGCCGGCGGTGGTGACCTGCTTTGACTCCAGCGTGCTGACGATCCTCGTGCTCTACCGCATGATGGTCAACGTCAGCGTCTCCCTCACGCTCTACACGCTCATCCCGATGGGCGTGCTGGCGGTGTTCGGCTATTTCTTCGGCGAGGCGATCGAGCGCCGCTACGCCAAGATGCAAAAGGCGTTCGCGGAGCTTTCCGACTATGTGCAGGAGAGCGTCTCGGGCGAACGCGTGGTCAAGGCGTTCGTGCAGGAGAAGAAGCAGGCGGAGGCGTTCCGCGCGGTGAACGACAAAAAGCGCCGCGCGACGCTCTCCGTCGTCAGGCTCGACGCCGCGTTCGTGCCGGCGCTGCACTTTCTGGTGGGACTGACGTATGTGGTGGCGATCGCGGTGGGCGGCTGGTACACGATGATCGGCGATATGTCGCTGGGCGATTTTGTCGCGTTCAACATGTATATCGGCTCGCTGGTGTGGCCGATGCTCGCGCTGGGCGACAGCATCACGCTGATCTCGCAGGGGATCGCCGGTCTGGGACGTCTGCACGAGATCATGGACGAGCGCAGCGAGATCGTCGACGATCCGCAGCCGGACGACGTGACGCATCTGACGGGGCAGATCACGATCCGGAACATGTCCTTCGCCTATCAGAAGGGTCTGCCGGACGCGCTGCACGGCGTCGACGTGGAGATCGCGCCGGGCGAGACGCTGGCGGTCATGGGGCGCACGGGCGCGGGCAAGACGACGCTGGTGAACCTGCTCTGCCGCGTGTACGACGTGACCGGCGGGTCGATCCGCTTCGACGGACACGATATCCGGAAGCTTCCGCTGCGCGTGCTGCACGAAAACATCGCCTGCGTGCCGCAGGACAACTTCCTCTTTTCCGACACGCTCGCGGGCAACATCGCCTTCGGACGGCCCGGCGCGACGCGCGAACAGATCGAGCAGGCGGCGAGGGACGCCGACATCCACGACAATATCATGGATTTCCCGGAGGGATACGACACCATGGTCGGCGAACGCGGCGTGACGCTCTCCGGCGGCCAGAAGCAGCGCGCTTCGATCGCACGCGCGCTGTTGAAGGACAGCCCCATCCTGATCCTCGACGACTCGCTCAGCGCGGTCGACACGGATACGGAGGAGACGATCCTCGAAAACCTCAAACGCGTGCGGCGGGGCAAGACGACCATCCTGATCGCCCACCGCGTCTCCACCGTGCAGAACGCCGACCACGTCCTCGTGCTCGACGAGGGGCGGGTGGTCGAATACGGCGGACACGACGAGCTGCTGGCGAAGGAAAACGGCGTGTTCGCGACAATGTGGAAAAAGCAGCAGCTGGAGGCGCAGCTGCTGCTGGAAGACTGAGGGGAGGGACGCATCATGGCTCAAATGAATGAAGAACTCCTCGAAACCAAATACAACGGCAGCGTGTTCAAACGGCTTTTTGCCTATGTCAGGCCGCACGCGCCCACCGTCGCGGTGTGTCTTGTTCTGGTGCTGATCGTCACGGCGCTGGAGCTCTACCGCCCGATCCTGATCGGCGGGGCGATCGACAACTACATCAAGGCGCCCGCCGGCAGCGTGCCCGACGGCCTTTCCCGCGACGAGCTGATCGCGCTGCGCGCGAGCGACCGCGCGGGCCTGATGCATACCGCTCTCGTTTATACGGGGGTGCTGCTGGCCGCGCTCGCGTGCCAGCTTACGGAGGTGTGGCTCTTGCAGCGCACGGGGCAGGCGATCATCTACACGATCCGGCAGGAGATCTTCGACCACGTCCACACGCTGCCGCTGCGCTTTTTCGACATCAATCCCGTCGGGCGCATCGTCACGCGCGTGACCAACGACGTGGAGTCGCTCAACCAGATGTACACGCAGGTGCTGGTGAAGCTCTTCTCCAACGCCGTGCTCATTGTCGGCTACGCCGTCGTGATGCTGCGCATCGACCGGCGGCTCGCGCTGATGTGCTTTGCGTTTCTGCCGGTCATCTTCGCCCTCACGCTGGTGTTCCGCACGCTGGTGCGCCGCACCTACCGCGTCGTGCGCACGAGGATCTCCGCGCTCAACACCTTCCTGTCCGAGAACATCTCCGGCATGAAGCTCATTCAGGTCTTTGCCCGCGAGAAGGAAAAGACGGAGGCGTTCCGCGGCCGCACGAAGGAGCTTTACCGCGCGCAGCTGCGCGAGCTGATGATCTTCGCCGTGTTCCGCCCGGGGATCGCGTTCATCGCGTGCTTCGCGCTCGCGCTGATCCTCTACCGCAGCGGCCTGCGCGTGCTGACCGGCGCGGTGACGTTCGGCACGATGTATATCTTCACCAACTACATCCGCTCGTTTTTCGAGCCGATCCAGGAGCTGGCCGAGCAGTTTTCCACGCTGCAAAACGCGCTGGCGTCCGCGGAGAAGATCTTCACCGTCCTCGACGAGGAAAACACGATCAGCGAGCCGGAAAACCCCGCCGAGCTGCGCGAGATCAGGGGCAGCATCGAGTTTCGCCACGTCTGGTTCGCCTACGAGGGCGAGGACTACGTGCTGCGCGACGTGAGCTTCACGATCCGGCCGGGCGAGAAGGTCGCCTTCGTCGGTGCGACCGGCGCGGGCAAGTCGTCCATCCTCAACCTGATCGGACGGTATTACGACATCCAGAAGGGCGAGATCCTCATCGACGGCGTCGACATCCACGACCTCCCGACGGAGCGGCTGCGCCGCGCCATCGGGCAGGTACAGCAGGACGTGTTCATCTTCACCGGCGACGTCAAGAGCAACATCCGCCTGCTCGACGACACGATCTCCGACGCGGCGATCGTCAGGGCGTCGGCCGCGGTCAACGCCGACCGCTTCATCGAGCGCCTGCCCGCCGGGTACGACGAGCCTGTGACGGAACGCGGTGCGACGCTCTCCGCGGGACAGCGGCAGCTTTTGAGCTTCGCGCGCACGCTCGCCTATGACCCGCGCATCCTCGTGATGGACGAGGCGACGGCGAACATCGACACCGAGACCGAGCAGCTGATCCAGCAGGCGCTGGAAACGCTGATGCGCGGCAGGACGACCATCATGGTCGCGCACAGGCTCTCGACCGTCCAGCACGCCGACTGCATCTATGTCATGCACAAGGGCCGCATCCGCGAGAGCGGAACGCATCAGGAGCTTCTGGCGCGGGACGGCATCTACAAAAAACTCTACGAGCTTCAACAGTAAAGCGGTGAGCCGGATGTTTTCCCGGCTCACCGCTCGATTTTTTCCCTATTCTGTTGCCTGCGGCATCCTGCGCGTCAGGATGCGGCACGGCGTGCGGTCAGCTCAGCGTGGTGCCGGTGAACAGGCTCACGCCGAGGATGACGAGGATCGACACCGGCGCGATGTATTTGATCAGGAAGCCGTAGGCGCGGGCGAGGCGGAAGCGGGTGCCGCAGCGCTCGACCTCGGTGACGGCCGTCTCCGGCTTCCAGACCCAGCCGACGAACACGCAGCAGCCCAGCGCGCACAGCGGGATCATCACGCGGTCGGTCAAAAATTCCATCGCGTCGCACAGCGCGGGGTAAGTGACGCCGTTGGCAAAGTCGAACCAGATGCCCTTGAGCGGGTACGCCGCCTGCGAACAGGTGTACAGGCAGCCGACGAGGAACATCACCGCGCAGGTGACGATCGTCGTGGGCGTGCGCCCCCAGCCCTTGCGCTCGATCAGGAACGCGACGATGCCCTCGATCAGCGAGACCGCGGACGTGAGCGCCGCGAAGAGCAGCAGGAGATAGAACAGAAGCCCGAAGAACGCGCCGCCCGGCATGTTTTCAAACACGCCCGCGAGCGACACGAAGGCGAAGCCGCCGCCCTTGCCCACGCCGTCGGGGCCGAGCGTCGCGAACACGGCGGGGACGATGATGAAGCCCGCGATGACGGCGACCAGCGTGTCCATCGTGCAGATGAGGAAGGAGTTCTTTGCGATGTCCTCCTTCTCGGACAGGTACGAGCCGTAGGTCACCATGATCGACATGCCGAGGGACAGGGAGTAGAACGCCTGAGACAGCGCGATCAGGAAGGTCTGGGGCGTCACCTTGCTCCAGTCGAGCGAGAGCATGTAGCGCAGGCCCTCGCCGGCGCCCGGAAGCGTCGCCGCGCGCGCGAACAGGATCAGCAGAATGATGAACAGCGCCGGCATACCGACCTTGTTGAACTTCTCGATGCCGCCCTCGACGCCCTTGATGATCACGACGGCGCAGATCGCCATGAACAGAAACGCGAAGATGAGCACCGGCCAAGGGAAGAACCCTGCGTCCGCCGCGGCGTTGTAGCCGAGCATGTTGTAGAAATAACCGAGCGGGTCCGCATAGACGCTGCGCGGCTCAAGCGCATAGCTGAACACATAGCGCAGGACCCAGCCGCCGACGTGGGCGTAGTAGCAGGTGATGATAAACGCGACGATCCAGCCGACCCAGCCGATCCAGGCGAAGCCCTTGTGACCGAGGCGGGGGAAGGCATCGACGACGTTGGAGCCGCTCGCGCGGCCGATCGCCAGCTCGGAGAGCATCGCGGGCATACCGATGAGAGGGACGATCAGCAGATACATCAGCAGAAATGCGCCGCCGCCGCCCTCAAACGCCTTGCCGGGGAATTTCCAGATGTTTCCGAGGCCGACCGCCGAACCCGCCGCCGCAAGAATGAAGCCGATCTTGCTGCCCCATTGCGCACGCTTCTTTTCCATGTGAGTTTTTCCTCCTGTCGCACAACAACGAAATCTGTTAGATTCTACATAATCCGACGGCGTTTGTAAAGCCAAATTTTTACTTTCGCCGCCGTTTTCGCCGCTGCTTCCGCCGCCTTTGGCGCTCTTTTGCCGTTTTTTCGCGTTTATATCCCGTTGGGGCTGTATTCGCCGAAGCCCTCGCCGAGCACCTCGCTCGTGTCGGAAATGATGAAAAAGGCGTCGGGGTCCAGCTCCTTCACAATACGCTTGACGGTGATGATCTCCCTGCGGCGCACCGCGCACAGCAGGATCGGGCGGTCCGTGTTCGTATACGCGCCGATCGCGCGCAGCTTCGTGACGCCCACGCCTTCGGCGAGCAGCGCGTTGGTGATCTCCGATTCTTTCGCGGAGATGATATGCGCCAGCTTTCCGCTGTTGCCGCCGTAGACGAACAGGTCGATCACCTTCGATGTGACGAACAGCGCGATGCCGCCGTAGAGCGCGTTGTCGATCTTGCGGAACACGGCTGCATACGCGATGATGACCGTCAGATCCAGCCCCAGCATCACGTTGCCCAGCGACAGCTGCGGCAGGCGGCGCTTGAGTATCCACGACAGCAGCTCCGTGCCGCCCGTGTTCGCCTCCCTGCGGTTGATCAGGCCGCAGCCCGCGCCGAGCAGCACGCCGCCGTAGAGGCAGGCGAGCAGCTCGTCCATCGGGTGGAACGTGTAGAGCGAGGCAAGGACGTCCACGAGGATCGAGCTCAGCGCCATCGCGTAGAGGGATTTTATCAGAAAGTCCATCCCGTAGTGCTTGTAGGCGAGCAGATAGAGCGGCACGTTCATTGCGATAAGCGTCGTGCCGACCGTCAGCGCCGGGATAAAGTGGTGGATGATCTGGGCGATGCCCGTGAGTCCGCCGCAGGTCAGGTTGTTCGGCACGTAGAACCAGTCGAAGGCGATTGCGTAGACGACGCAGCCGAATGTGATGATCAGATAGTCTTTGATGAGTGCTTTCTTCATTGCTTTTCTCTCCCGTCGTGAAAAATCCCGTCCGCCTTCCGGCGAACGGGCAACACAAAAAAAGCCAAACTGGGAGTCCAGTTCAGCCTGTGAAGGCGATTTCCGGTTTCGGCAGAAACGCGGCGGCTTTCGGGTACTCTGACTGATCCGCATGTCAGCGGCTTCACAGTGACCGACTCGCGGGGCCTTTCACCCACATTCCCCCTGCCGCCCGAAGCGGCGAAAGCCGTCGATATTCGATTGCCACCTATCATAGCCGAAGGGAGCGCCTTTTGTCAACAGGTTCGGCAAACGCCCTGTCCCGGTTTTCAGCATGATCCTATTGACAAACAGAGCGCGGGGTGCTATCTTAATTTGCAAATGATTCTCAATTTCAGGGAAAGGGGGACGTGCAATGACGAAGCGGAGACGTATTTTCGCCGCGGTGCTGGCGGCGCTTGTCGCGCTGGTTGTGCTGTCCTCCTCGGTTTTCCTGATCGAACACGCCGACCACGACTGCGCGGGCGAGGACTGCCCGGTCTGCCGGCAGCTTGATGCCTGCGTACAGAACCTCAAGAACCTTGCCGCCGCGGCGCTCGTCGTGCTTGTCGCCGCCGTTTTCACGGCTGCCGCGCGTATCTGCGCGGACGGGAGACTGTCCGCGTATGCGCCGCGCACGCCTGTCGCGCTCAAGGTAAAGCTCTCCAATTGAATCAGACGCCATAACGGGGAAGCAGCCTGCCCTTCGGGGCGGGCAGTCTCGGCATACGCCGCGCTTCCCTGTATTTTTGCGCGCTTTTGCGCCTATTTCGTCTGATTTGATTGGAGAATTTTGTTATGAAAAAGCATATTTCCCTGTTTCTTTGCCTCGCGCTCCTGCTCGACACGCTGACCGGCTGCGGCGCGGCGTCCGCCGCGAACGGCGGCACGACCGAACCCGCCAAAAAGCTCAGCGTGGTCGCAACCATCTTCCCCGAATACGACTGGGTGCGCCAGATCCTCGGCGATAAGGCGAACGGCGTCGAACTGACGCTGCTGCTGGACAACGGCGCCGACCTGCACAGCTACCAGCCCACCGCGGACGATATGGTGAAGATTTCGAGCTGCGATCTGTTCATCTATGTCGGCGGCGAGAGCGACGAGTGGGTGGAGGACGCGCTCGCGGGCGCGGTCAACAAGAACATGCTGGTCATCGACCTGCTGGACGTTCTCGGCGACACCGTGAAGGAGGAAGAGCTCGTCGAGGGCATGCAGGGCGAAGAGGAGGAAGAGAGCGAGGAAGGCGAGGAAGAGGTCGAGTACGACGAGCACGTCTGGCTGTCGCTCAAAAACGCCGCCGTGCTCTGCGGCGCCATCGCGGATGCGCTCGGCAGGCTCGATGCCGCAAACGCCGACGCCTACGCCGCCAACGCGAACGCCTATATCGAAAAACTGAACGCGCTGGACGCGCAGTGTGCCGCCGCCGTGAACGCCGCGTCGACCAAAACGCTGCTCTTCGGCGACCGCTTCCCGTTCCGCTATCTCGCGGACGACTACGGCCTCGACTACTATGCCGCGTTCGTCGGCTGCTCCGCCGAGACGGAGGCGAGCTTTGAGACCATCGTGTTTTTGGCAGGCAAGGTCGACGAGCTGGGACTTAACACCGTGCTGACCATCGAATCCGGTGACGGCAAGATCGCGCGCACAATCATCGAAAACACCGCCGGCAAGGACGCGCAGGTGCTCAAGATGGATTCCATGCAGTCCACGACCGCGCGGAACATCGCGGACGGCGCGACCTATCTCGGCGCGATGGAAGAAAACCTCGCGGTTTTGCGGCAGGCTTTGCAGTAAGGAGGCGACCCCCCGATGAGCGGCATATCGGAAAAGCTGTCGTTGTATCTCACCTACCCCTTTGTCCGCTACGCCCTCATTGTCGGGGTGCTGATCGCGCTGTGCTCGTCGCTGCTGGGGGTGACGCTGGTGCTCAAGCGCTTTTCGTTCATCGGCGACGGGCTTTCCCACGTCGCCTTCGGCGCGATGGCGGTCGCCGCCGTGCTGCGGCTGACGAACGATATGCCGCTGGTGCTTGCGGTCACGGTATTGAGCGCGGTGCTGCTGCTGCGCGCGGGGGAGAGCGCGAAGATCAAGGGCGACGCCGCGATCGCGATGATCTCGGTCGGCGCGCTCGCGGGCGGATATCTGCTGATGAACCTCTTCCCCACGTCCGGCAACATCTCCGGCGACGTGTGCACGACGCTCTTCGGCTCGACCTCGATTTTGACGCTGACGCCGACGGAGGTGTGGCTCTGCATCGCGCTCTCCGCCCTTGTGATCGCGGCGTTTATCCTGCTCTATCGCCAGATCTTCGCCGTGACCTTCGACGAGAGCTTCGCGCAGGCGATCGGCGTGAACGCGAAGCTCTACAACCTGCTGATCGCGGTCATCATCGCGGTCGTCATCGTGCTGGCGATGAACCTCGTCGGCTCGCTGCTCATATCGGCGCTGCTGATCTTTCCGGCGCTCTCCGCCATGCGCGTGTTCAAGAGCTTTCTGTCGGTGACGCTGTGCTCGGCGGCGCTGTCCGTCTGCTGCGCGCTGCTGGGCATCCTCGTCTCCATCGTCGGCGGCACGCCGGTCGGCTCGACCATCGTTGTCGCGGACATCGCCGCGTTCGCGGCATTTTCCCTGATCGGGAAAGCGGGAGGTGCGAAATGAAGCGATACGGCGCGCTTTTTCTGGCGATGCTGCTGCTCGCCCTGACCGCCTGCGGCGGCGGGAGCGGAGCGGCGACAAAGGGGACGGCGAGCGGGCAAAGTACGGTCGCGCAGCTGATGGAAAACGCGGCGCAGAACACGCCGGCGGAGCCGCCTCTGCCATCGTCCGACGTGCCGCCTCTGCCCGCGCCCGCCGAAGGCGGCGCAGCAGTTTCCCCAACGGAGGTAACTGCGCCGGAGCCGCCGGAACAATCGCGGAGCGCGGACGGCGTCGACGTCGATCTGACGCAGATGAGCGCCACGATGGTCTTCGCCGAGGTGTCGAGCATCATGTATATGCCGGACGATTATGTCGGCAAGATCATCCGCATGGAGGGCACGGCGGTGTCCTCGACCGACCCCGAGACCGGGGTCGTCTACCACGCCGTCATCATTCAGGACGCCACCGCCTGCTGCGCGTCCGGGCTGGAGTATCTCCTCACGGAGGGGGAGTATCCGCCCGACGAGACGGAGGTCACGGTCACGGGCGAGTTTGAGCTGTACGCGGAAAACGGCGTGCTCTACGGCAGGCTGAAGGACGCTGCGCTCGGCGCATAGTGCTCCTGCGCCGGCCGCGCCGCGCTTCAAGCGGCGCGGCGTCTTAGTGAGAACCGCCGCGGCTTACCGACAGAACCGCTGGCTTGACAGACACCCGATCATCTGCTATGATACGCTTACTTGCTCGGAGGGCAAATCATTCGCTGGAAATGATGAGCCGGATAAGGCAACAGGCTGAGACGCCTGTTTTCTTATCCGGCTTTTGTTATGGAGGGAAAAATGATGAGGACAGAGGCTGATTTTACCACAGGCCCGATTGTCGGCCCGCTGCTTCGCTTTTCGCTGCCGATCCTGCTGGCGCTTTTCCTGCAGGCGCTCTACGGCGCGGTGGACCTGCTGATCGTCGGGAAATACGCGGCGGCGGCGGACGTGTCCGGCGTCGCGGTGGGCTCACAGATCATGATGACGATCACAAACCTCATCAGTGCGTTTGCGATGGGCACAACCATCCTGCTGGGGCAGAAGATCGGCGAGGGCGACCGTGCCTCCGGCGGGAGGATCATCGGCACCAGCATCGTCCTGTTCTTTACGGTCGGCGTTGTGCTGACGGTGCTGATCCCGCGGCTCTCCGGCGCGCTGGCGCATGTGATGAACGCGCCGGAGGAGGCGTTCGCGGAGACAAAGCGTTATATCGCCGTCTGCGGCGGCGGCAGCGTCATGATCGTCGCCTACAATGTGCTCGGCAGCGTCATGCGCGGTCTGGGCGACTCGCGAACGCCGCTCATTACCGTTGCCATCGCCAGCGTCTGCAACATTACGGGCGACCTGCTGCTGATCCGGGGGCTCGGCATGGGCGCGGCGGGCGCCGCCATCGCCACGGTCGCCTCGCAGACGGTGAGTGTGATCGTTTCCTTCCTTCTGCTCAGGCGCCGGACGCTGCCCTTTGAGCTGACGCGGCGGGAGCTGCGGCTCGACGGCGGCATCGCGCGGCGGATCACGTTCTTCGGCGCGCCGATCTCCCTGCAAAGCCTGCTGGTGGGGCTGTCGTTCCTCGTCATTCTGGCGATCACCAATCGGCTGGGGCTGATCGCCTCGGCGGGCGTGGGCGTGGCGGAGAAGGTCTGCGCCTTCATCATGCTGGTGCCGGAGGCGTTTATGCAGTCCATGAGCGCCTATGTCGCCCAGAACACCGGCGCGCGGCAGCCGGAGCGCGCGCTCCGCGGGCTGAAGGTCGCCATCGCCCTGTCCACCGCGTTCGGCGTGCTGATGTTCTACGCCGCCTTTTTCCACGGCGATCTGCTCTGCGCCGTCTTTGCGAAGGACAGGGAGATCATTCAGGCGGGCTTTGACTATCTGCGCGCCTATGCGGTCGACTGCCTGTTCACCTGCTTCCTGTTCTGCTTCATCGGCTTTTACAACGGCCTCGGACGCACGGCGTTTGTCATGGCGCAGGGCATCGGCGCGGCGTTTCTGATCCGCATCCCCGTCGCGTACTACATGAGCGTCAAAACGGGGCGGCTCTTTTACATCGGTTTGAGCGTGCCGTGCTCCACCATCGCGCAGATCACGGTGTTCTTTCTGTTTCTGGCGCATATCAAGCGGCGCGGACTGATGGCCGAGCCGTCGGCGCGCCGCTGAAAACAACGGCACGGCGACGATTTCCCGCGGAGCGCGGCAATAAAATTGCCGGTTGGATCAAAAAATGAAGATTCCCTCTTGTCAAGTTGTATAAAATTATATATAATCAAAACGGTTTTTTATACACCATGTATGGCGACGGTCGAAAACCGGAAAAAAATTGGAGGGGGATCTTATGGAAAAGCGTAGTTTGCTGAAAAAGGGCACGATCAAGGGGTCTTTGGTGGGGTTTTCCCTGTTCATCATCGTCACCTTTCTTGTCCTCGCCGTCCTGATGACCGCGTTTCTGCGTACGATCGGGACGAACTTTGAGGGGTTCTACCACGTGGAGTTCGTCACTGAGCAGTATCAGATGGAGATCAGAAAGGACGTTCAGGTCATCAACAAGAGGCTTCTCTTCGCGCTCGTGTCCAACGATCCGGAGGTAACGGCGGATCAGAAGGCGGATCTTGAAAAGCGCTTCGACAAGATAAGCGGCTACTTCGGGACCATCTCCAAAAACCTCAACAACGCGGATCTGGGCAATCGGCTGACCAAGAACTGGAACGCCGTGCGCGAAGCGTCCTTTGAGATGATAAGCCTTATCGAGGCGGGCGACATGGACGCCGCGCTCGAATACTACAACTCGACGCTCAACGAGGTCTCCGAGACGCTCGCCGATTCGCTCGACGAGACGGGCGATCTGGCGGAGCAGGAGGCGGAAGCGAAGTACAATAAGACCATGGAGATCATTACGCTCTCCACCATCATCTTCCTCGTGACGCTCGCGGTGATCATCGCGATCACCGTGTTCATCAGCCTGCACCTCATCAGGAGCATCGGCAACGACCTCAGCGTTCTCATCAACGCAACGACCGAGATTGCCAAGGGCGACGTGCATGTCGACATCGACTACCACAAGCAAAACGAGATCGGAGAGGTCGCCGACCAGCTGCGCAAGGCGGTCAACTCCATCGCCCTGTACATCGACGACATCAGCGAGGTCATGTCCAGAATGGCCGCCGGTCAGTTCAACGTGCGTTTCCAGCGTGAGTTCAACGGCGATTTCCGGGCGATCCAGGATGCCGTCAACAGATTCACCAAGGACATTTCCGACTCCATGTACGCCATTTCGACGGTTACCGAGACGGTTTCGGGCGGCTCGACGCAGATGGCGGAGGGCTCCCATTCCCTTGCCAACGGCACCACCGAGCAGGCGTCCGCCATTGAGGAGATCTCCGCCACCATTCAGGACGTCTCGACCCACATCGCCGCCACCGCGGAGAGCGCCCTGCAGGCGGGCGCGCTCTCCGAGAAAACGCAGGTGCGCGTCAACGAGCAGGACACCGAGATCCAGAACATGCTCCACGCCATGAGCGAGATCAGCGATACGTCCAAGGAGATCGAGAAGATCATCAAGACGATCGAGGACATCGCGTTCCAGACGAACATCCTCGCGCTCAACGCGGCGGTCGAGGCGGCGCGCGCGGGCGCCGCGGGCAAGGGCTTTGCGGTCGTCGCGGACGAGGTGCGCAACCTCGCCAACAAGTCGCAGGAGGCGGCGCAGAGCACCTCGACGCTGATTACCGCCGCCATCTCCGCGGTCGGCAAGGGCTCGGAGATCGCGGGCGCCACGGCGGAGTCGATGAAGGAAGTCAAGGATATGTCCACGCAGACCGCGAAGCTCATCGTCGACATCGCCGAAGCCAGTCAGGAGCAGAGCAACGCCATCAAGCAGATCACGGCGGGCATCGACCAGATCTCCCAGGTCATCCAGACCAACGCCGCCACGGCGGAGGAGACCTCCGCGCTGTGCTCCTCGCTCAACGGCCAGTCCAATCAGCTGCATGAGCGGGTCGCCCGGTTCGAGCTTCGCCGCGACTGATCCGGACACGGCAGAACGGAGCTTGCGCCGATTCTTTGCACTACAGTCTGTCACAAAAACGCAGGGTCAGGACCGTTTCGGTTCCTGACCCCGCGTTTATGCCTTTTGCGGCGTGTCTGCGGAAATCACTTCGCGAACGCGCGGTAAAGGAAGGCCACGATCTGACCGCGCGTGCAGGTCTGATCGGGCGAGAACGTGCTGCCGCTCGTGCCGTTGGTCACACCCTGCGCCAGCGCCCAGTCGACCGCGCCGGAGGAGACGTCCGTAAAGCCTGCCTTCGCCGCGCGCGGGCTGCCCGCGTATTTCCACATGAACTCCACCGCCGTCAATCGGGTGCATGGCGCGTCGGGGGCAAACATCCTGCCGTCTGCCATGCCGTTTTCCACCGCCCACGCGGCCGCCTTGGCGTAATAGGCGTCGGCCTTCACATCGCTGAAATGCGAAAGGCTCTTCGGCGCGGGGGAGCCTGCCGCGCGCCACAGGAACGTGATGATCTGCGCACGCGTGCAGGTCTGGTCGGGTGAAAAGGCGGTGGCGGACGTGCCGTTCGTGATGCCCTTTTCGACCGCCCAAGCGACGGGCTCGGCGTAGTAGGCGTCCCGCGGCACGTCGGAGAATCCGCTGCTGCCGCCGGCCGCGCCGGAGGCGCCCTGCGAAGCGACCGGTATGGCGGCCTTCAAATTGTTGATGCGCACCGGCACCGTCTGGATGGCGCCCGAAGCAATTTCAGCATTCCCGACGCCGCCGTTGCCCAGCTGATATTTGTTGTTGCCGCCCCAGCCCCAGACGCTGCCGTCGGTCTTTGCCGCGATGACGTAATTGCTGCCGGCGGCGGCCATGGCAGCGCCGTCCATGACCTTGACCGGGATGCTCTGGATCGGTTTCCCGAAGAGATATTCCGTCTCGTTGTACGCGAGGTCGTTGCCGACGACACCCTCGTTGTTGAAGCCGCACATCCAAAGGCTGCCGTCGGTCTTGACGATGGCGGTGAAGTCGTTTCCGCAGCTCACCGAGGCGACGCCGTCCGTCACATGGACGGGCGTGGTCCGGATCGGACCCAAAACACTGTTGGCGTCTCCGCTGCTGCCGACGCCGAGCGCGCCCATGGCCGCTCTGCCCCACGCCCACAGACTGCCGTCTGTTTTGACGGCGGCGGCATGGTTGTCCCCGCAGTTGACGAACGCCACGTTCTCCATGATCTTGACCGGGACCGTCTGCATCACATAGCCGTCCCCGCCCGTGACGTTGCCGACGCGCCCGTTGCCCAGTGTGCCGTACTGGTTGCAGCCCCACATCCAGAGGCTGCCGTCCGTTTGGATCGCCGCCGTAAAGCTGCTTCCGCAGCTGACCGCAGAGACGTTTTCCATGACCTTCACCGGCTTGGTCTGCATATGGTGATAGTTGAGCTCTTTGTCATATGCTCCGCCGTTTCCGACCTGTCCGTAGAGGTTGTCCCCCCACATCCAGAGGCTGCCGTCGGTTTTGATAACCGCCGTAAAGCCGTTGCCGACGCTGACCGCCGCGACGCCGTCCATCACCTTTTTAGGCGTGGTTTGCAGCGGCGTGCCGGAATCCGACGTCGGGTATACGCCGCCCGCGCCGAATCCCAGCCGTTCATCGCCGTTCGGCCCGCACATCCACAGCGAGCCGTCGGTTTTGAGGATCGCCGTAAGGTTTGCTGACGTGTTTGCGATGTCGGTGCGGGTGCTGATCGAAGCGACGCCGTCCATCACCTTGGCGGGAACGGTCTGATACACGGCGTTCCAGTAGAAACCCGTCACCCCTTCCTCCACATCGCCGCTGCGCCCGTTTCCGAGCTGACCGTAGCTGTTGTTGCCCCACATCCAGAGCGAGCCGTTCTCGTCGATCAGACCATTGGCTGCAAGCGTGTTTCCGGCACTTGTCCGACCGCCGTTGTCATATCCCGCCGCGGGAACGGACAGCGCCGCGCACAGCACCAGCGCCAGAGCAAGGGAACCGATACGCTTTTTCATGGAAACGCCTCCTTTTATGATTGCGGCAAGGCGAAATGCCCGCCCGCCGCGGTCAAACGCATTCCGCGCTGCCGCCGAAACAGGAAAACAGCGCTTTGGCGAAGTCCTTCAGCTCGGTTCGGTCAAGCTCGCTTTCAAAGGCCGCCGCGTCGCCGCGGAGCTTCCCGCACACCCGGATACGGCTGCCCGTTCCGGCGGCGAACGTGACGAAATGCGGCGCGCCGCCGGAATCCTCCAGCCTTGCCGAGCCGCACTGCGTTTCGTACAGCTCGTTCAGTCGGGCGGCGAACGCCCCAAGCGCCGGCTTGTCGACGTCCAGATAGGCTTCGCCCGCGCTGCCGCCGCTCAACGCCCTGACGCGCAGGCTGGGGTCCATCGGACGGTAGTATTTGCCCGGATGCGCGTCCGCCTCCAGCTCCAGCGAAAAACGCTCCGTTTCGATCCGATAAACGCGGCGGGTTTTGATCGGATAGTCGTCGATCCCCACCGGGAGATGGTTTCTCAGCTGTTCTTCCAGTATCTCCGACGGCTCGCGATGGATTTCGATCTCGTCCTTGTACTCGAACACGCAGTACAAAAGGCCGTCCGCGCCGACATAGACGCAGGCGGGATAATAGAAGCCGATATCCCCGACGGGGCAGGTGTCCTGCTTGGCAAAATCCCGCACCTGCTCCATGTCGATCATAGCCTCGTCGAGCCTTCTCAGAACGTCCCCCTCCGAATCCGAGCTGTCGGCGTAAAAATCCAGATAGACATCCCGGTTGTAGCGCGGCTCGTCCAGAAAAAGATACTGCTTCCGGAACACGCCGCCGTACTGACGGTAGAATTCCTCCGCCGACGGCAGCAGCGCAATTCCGGCCCTGCGGTAGACCGCGCGGAAATGAGCGAGCTTTTCCTCGCTCACCTCGACGCGGGTCAGGCGGATCGCCTGATCCAGCCGTTCTTTCAAGGTCCCGGTCAGTTCGATCATCTGTCGTTCCTCAATTCATCGCCCTGTCGGACAGAGCTTGCTGTGCAGGCAGATCGGGACGTCCCGGCGATCCTGCCGGCAGCTATTATAGCACGGCGGAAATCGGAAGGCAAAACAATTCGGGCCGGCTCGACCGTATTGATGTTGATTTTTAACCGCATATCTGTATAATTATAATATCCTTTACGATTGGAGGGCCCGCTGTATGGGGAAGAATGCCAAGAAATCCAAGAAGAACAAAGCGATGAAAACCGAGCAGGCAAAGCTGGCGCTTGCGCAGGAGCAGGCAGCCGCTTCAAAGCCGGCTGAGGAGGAGCAGGCGCCTGCCGCGGCGCCGGCCGAGGAAGTCAAGAAGACGAAAGAGGCTCCGAAGAAAGCCGCCGGAAAGAAGGCCGCGAAGGCAGCCGAGCCTGTCAAAAAGAAGCCCGGCCGCAAGCCGATGACCGCCGCCGAGAAGGCCGCGAGCGCCAAGGCAAGGGCGGAGGAAAAGAAAAAGGCCGAGAGCATGACGCCGACGCTGACCATGCAGTACGGCGGCCGTGACGTGGACGTCAAGGCGCTGGTTCAGGCGGCAAAGGATGATTTCAAGGCGAATCACAAGAGGACGCTGCTGACCCGGCTCGAATTGTATCTCAAGCCGGAGGAAAGCACGCTCTATTACGTGGCGAACGGCTCCGTGGAGGGCAAGATCACGTTCTGAGCGCGCATCGCGCCGACCGCATGAAAAAAGGGGCGGAACCCATCGCAGGGTTCCGCCTCTTTTTTCGTTGTATCCAGTGCGTGCCCGCCGTTTTTTCAGAAGCTGCCGCTCCAGTCAAGCCGCCGGTAACGATCCGGCCCGAAGCCGAGATACAGCACAAAGAGCGGATTGAGGAGCGTCAGGCCGATGGCGAACGGGATGTCGTGACCGAACGAACGGGAGATGCGCAGCGCAAGCAGGAATTCCAGCACCGTGCCCGCCATGCCGGCGAGGGAGACGAGCATGCTGCGGGAATCCGCTCCGCCGAAGGCGCAGACGGCCGAAGCGGCCAGCGCGATCCAGAAGAAGACGGTCTGCCAGCACGATCCGTAGAGGATGTAGTCGGAATAGATGGGGATAAAGCCCTTCCAGCCGGGCTGTCCCATTTTCTCGAACATCTGCCACCGGCCGAGCGCGAGCAGCAGGTACCAGAACAGCATACCGAAGATATAAAGCGTACCCAGCGCCAGCGTCGAGCCAAGAATCGTCATCAGAATCAAAAATAACATGATCGTCTCACTTCCTCCTTGTGTTTCGGCAAAGCGCGCAGGGAGTGCGGCCAGCCGGACATTCTCTGCGCGCTTTGCGTTCCTGTGGGTTTTTCTGCGCCGGTATCGGTCAGGCGATCTTCACCTGATGCGTCTCCGGTTTCTGCTCCTTTGCCTTCGGCAGCGTGAGCCTCAGCACACCGTCGGCATAGGCCGCCTGCACGCCGCTCTCGTCGATGCCGCTCATGTCGAACGACCTCTGATAGCTGCCATAGCTGCGCTCACAGCGCACGTAGTTGTTTTTCTTGTCCTTCTCCTCGTGCTCGCTGTGACGTTCCGCCGTGATCGTCATCATGCCGTCGTTGACGTCGATGTGGATGTCCTCCTTCTTGAAGCCCGGCAGATCGGCTTCCATCAGGTAATGGTCGCCCTTGTCCTGGATGTCGGTCCGGATACCGGCCAGGTCACCGGCAGTCCCGCCGAAGAACCGGTTCTCCAGATCCTCCATCTCGCGGAAGGGGTCGTATGTGCGGAGATGATTTCCATGCACAAAAGGTACGAGTTCAAACATTTTGAAAACCTCCTTTGGCATGCCGCTTATGCGGTAGTCGATGTTTTATTTGCCCTCTGGGGTTCTTTCCCCTTCGGACAATTATGAGTATAGGCGCGGCCTGTGAACAAAGATACATCTTTCTGTGAACGAATTGTAAAGGATTAGCACTTCCGCGATGAGAGTGCTAATCCTTTTCCGGACGCTTCGATTGTTCTTGACGCGGCCGCTTCATTCAGGCTCTCCCCGCCCTTTGCGCGGCCGCCGTGCCGAGCTCCGTGTAGATCATGCCGTTTTTCCCGCGCTCCGAGCGCATCAGCGAGACGCGCTCCGCCGTCATGGACGCCTCCGGCACGGTGATGCCGGGCAGTTTGTCAACGCTCGCCTTGCGCAGAAGCGTGATGTGCGGCGAGAAGCGCTTGCGGTCGAAGGGGATATCCGCTTCCGCCAGCGCGCGGCGCAGACGCCCCACATAGGCGGTCAGCGCCTCCTGCCGCGCAAGACCGCACCAGTAAAGGTCGCCGAAGCAGCCGAAGCCCTCCAAAGCAATCGGGAACGGCGCGAACGGCACGGCGCGCATCACGTCCAGCACACGGTCGGAGTCGCCGTACTCGCCGATGAACGCCAGCGTCAGGTGCAGGTTTTCGACCTTCGTATAGTTCCCGCCGACGCGCCGCGCGCGCAGCTGCGCCTGCATCGCCGTGAGCGAATCCTTCAGCTTGTCGCTCAGCTCAATCGCAATAAACAGTCTCATAGCTTCTTTATCCGAACAGCTCCGATGCTTTGCGCGCAAAACGTTCGCCGAAGAGAAGAAAGACGTCCTTATAGTGATTCAGGTCGTTGTGCGGCTCGACGTTGCCGTTGACGCCGATGGGGCCCATGTGGATGACGGGCTTGCCCAGCGACGCGCCGCCGGAGTAGCAGAGCATGCCGAACACCAGCTCGTTGGTCAGAATGGACTGAATCACCATCTCGCCGCCGCCGTGCGTATACTGCTCGGTTGCGAACGCGCCGCCGAGCTTGCCCGCAAGCCCCAGCTTGCCGCCCTGCATCAGCCACGTCCGCATCTCCGGCGTCATCGACGCCATGTACGACGGGCAGCCGATCACAACGCCCTTTGCCTCGCCGATAAACGCCGTATCCACTTCGTCGATGGAAAACGCCTTTGCCTCCGCGCCGGAGACGCGGCTCATGCCCTCCGCGATCCATTCCGCCGCCTGCCTGGTGTTGCCGGTCTTGGAGTGATAAATTACCGCCAGCTTCATGTTTGCTCCTCCTTTTCGCGCTGTCCGCGCTTTCTTTGACGGCGTTCGCCTTGCCGTCAGTCCGTCGACGATGCCAGAATCACGACATAGCGGTCGAGACTCTTGTCGTACACGGTCAGGCACAATGTGCCCCACCACTCGCGTCCGTCGTCGAAGAAGTTCGACCAGTCGGTCGTCCACTCGTATACTTCCAGATCGTCCGTCCCGTTCGGGAACAGGGCTGCGTTGACCCTGTCAAAATCGGCGTCGGTGTATCCGGTTCCGTGGGGCGGATACAGAAACGCGCCGCGGTAGTTCAGCTCCTCCGCTTCGCGCGCCGGCGCGAAAAGCTGTCCGGCGTCGATCTGCTTTCCTCTCGCATCGACGATGTCACAGCGCAATTCGCGGTCGTTCTCGGAGAGCTTCCGGAACGCCTTCCTGAGCGCCGTCCGATGCGCTTCGCAGCCCCGGCAGGACGCGGGATCGCCCAGCACGATGTCATACACGACGTCGAGACGGGGATACTCGGCAATGAGCTTGAAAAACACGTCGACCGCGTCAGCCGCATTGTCTGCGGCCTCCCCGCCGCTTTTGCCGTCGCCGCAGAGCCGCTCGTAGTCCGCCTCCGTGAGATGCCCGTTCACAAGCGCCATTCTCGCGTACCGCCTGTACTCCGCGTCGGTCAGGACGTAAAAATCGCTGACCGAGCCGATCGCGCTGCCGATGTTGTACTCCTCGTAGTATTCCAGAATATACCGGCCCTTGTCGTCCTTCCCGACGACGGTGCAGCTCCGGTTGTTCTGGTCGACCTTCACCGTGAACAGCTTTTCATAGTCGTAGCGCTTTGCGTCGATCTTCTTTGCATTCACCTGGTATCCTTTCCGCTCTCCCGCCGAACCGCCGCTTTGCGCGAGCGTATCGCTGACAATGGCGTCGACCAGCGCTTTCCGGCTTTTAAATGCCTCCGGGATCGCCACGACGGCGTACCATTTCCCCGGATAGTCCCAATGCCGCTGAAAATATGCCTCCACGGGCCAGCGGTCGACGACGGACTCGATCTCGGGATGCAGCTTTTGGAGCCGTTCAAGCGCCTCGCGGTGGATACCCTCGCGAAACTCCGCCGCATGCTTCAGATCCTGCTCGCTGTGCTGCTCCGCGCCGTCATCCTCCGCATCGGATGCAGCCGCCGTCTGTTTTTGCATCCAGCGCTTCAGCGCGTCCGTGACCTGATCGAGATGACGGTCGTAGCAGTGCGTATCTCCGGGGATGATCGCAAGCTCGGCGTTCGCATAGGCTTTTTGCGCCTCGACGGAGCACGCGGCGGGGACCGTCTCGTCGTCGGAGCCGTGCACGAGGAGCACCGGGCCCCGATAGGCTGCGATCGCGTCCTCGACGCAGATGGCCTGCGCCACGCGGATGTGGTTGCCGCCAAGGATCATTCCGTCCTTGAAGACGAGCTCGTCCGGAATGTGCTCCGGATCGAAGGATACGCCGAGCATTGAGCCTCTTCTGGCTCCCTCCGGGATGCATGTCGCGGGGGACAAGGGGATCAGGCCGCGGATCACGTCCCGCTTGAGCGCCGCGGCGAGCATCACGGTCAGACCGCCCTGCGAATGCCCGCACAGATACAGGCCTGTGACGAAGTCCAGCCCCCTCGCGTAATCAATGACGGCCATGGCGTTTGAAAGCCACTTGTAGAGCGTGTGGTTGCGGAAGCTGCCGCCGCTGTTGCCGTGCCCGTACATGTCGACGCGGAGCGTGGCGCAGCCGATCTCGTTGAACAGCCTGGAAACCGCCGTGATGTGCGTTTCCTCCATGTGCCCCGTGAAGCCGTGGATCACGATCACGAGCGGGCATTTGCCGCTGCGGCCGTCGGGCATGTCCAGCTTTGCGTTCAGCCGGATGCCGTCGTCGGTGATGAACACGATGGATCACCCCCTGTCCTTCTCTGCCCGGTGTTCGCCCTCAGCGGCGTCCGCCGAAGAGCGTGTTCATCAGCCCGCGCTTGATGATCTGCGAGCCGGTGTTGATGACCTGACGCTCGATCTGTGCCTTGCGCCGCGCCACCTCGCGCTCGTAGGCGGCCTGCCGGCGCTCCTCGTCCTTCTGGCGCTTTTTCTCGGCGGCGTCCGCCTCCTTCTGCTTTTTCGCCTCGAAGGCGGCCTTCTCCTTCTCGAACGCGGCGCGTTCCGCCTCCAGCGCGGCGCGGCTCTCCTCCTCCTCGCGGCGGCGCTCCAGCAGCTCGTAGGCGGATTCGTTGTCCACCGCCGCGTCATACCGGTCCATGCCGTCCGCGTTCATGCAGGCGCGGCGCGTTTCGTCGCCGCAGGGCGCCATCAGGCTCTGCGGGCAGATGACCTTCGTGCGCTGCGTCACGCCGGGCACGCCGTTTTCGTCGAGCAGGGATACAAGAGCCTCGCCGACGCCGAGCTCCTGGATCACGTCCTCCGTCTTGAACGCCGGATTGGGACGCATGGAGCTCGCGGCGGCGCGCACCGCCTTCTGCTCGGCGGGCGTATAGGCGCGCAGCGCGTGCTGGATGCGTCCGGAGAGCTGCGCGAGCACGCTGTCCGGAATGTCGCTGGGGCTCTGCGTGACGAAATAGACGCCGACGCCCTTGGAGCGGATCAGCTTGACCATCTGTTCGATCTTCTGCACCAGCAGCTTCGGCGCGTCCGAAAACAGCATGTGCGCCTCGTCGAAGAAAAAGACCAGCTTGGGCTTGTCGAGGTCGCCCGCCTCCGGCAGCCGCTCGAACAGCTCGCTCATCAGCCAGAGGAGGAACGTGGCGTAAAGCTTGGGATTGCGGGCGAGCTTCACGCAGTCGAGCAGATTGATGATCCCGTGCCCCTCGGCGTCCGTGCGGATCAGATCCATGATGTCGAGGCAGGGCTCGCCGAAGAACAGCTCGCCGCCCTGCGATTCCAGCGGGAGCAGGGCGCGCAGGATGCCGCCGAGGGACTGCGCGGACACGTTGCCGTAGGTGGTCAGCAGCTCCTCGCGATGGTCGCCGACGTAGCCGAGCATGGCCTTCAGATCCTTGAGGTCGGTCAGCAGCAGGCCGTTGTCGTCCGCCACGCGGAACACGATGTTCAAAACGCCCTCCTGCGCGCTCGTCAGGCCCAGAATACGGGACAGCAGGTCCGGCCCCATGTCGGAAACGGCGGCGCGCACCGGATGGCCGTTTTCCTGATACACGTCCCAGAAGGTCACGGGGTACGGCCGGTACTGAAAGAAGTCCCGCAGGCCGAAGCGGTCGATGCGCTTTTCCATCCCGTCGCTGCGCGCGCCGGGCTCGGCGAGTCCCGAAACGTCCCCCTTGATGTCGCAGAGGAACACCGGAACGCCCGCGTCCGAGAAGGACTCCGCCAGAACCTTCATGGTGACGGTTTTGCCCGTCCCGCTCGCGCCTGCGATCAGGCCGTGCCGGTTCGCCATGGCGAGCGTCATCGTGACGCGCTGTTCGTCCGCCAGACCGAGGTAAATGCCGCCGTCAGTAAACATACCGTTTGCCTCCCGTTCTGATACCGTTTTTGAATAAATCGCAAATTCAGTATAGCATCGCGGAGCGCGCATTGCAAGAACGCCGTGCCGCGCAGACGACCGTCGGTTTTGGCGCAGCGGCATCGCCGGACAAACGAAGCGGGGCGCCTATGAAGCGTCCCGCATGGAGATATAGTATGTCGCTTTGCCCTCGCTGTCTCCGAGATGGAAGGCCTCCAGCCGTATCCGGACGACGGCCTCGGCGGCGCAGCGGAAGGAAAACACCTCCTGCGCCCCCTCCTGCGCGGCCTCGCGCGCTTGCTCCAGCAGCGCGAGGAAGTCCTGCCGGTTCTCCTCCGGCAGCAGCTCCAGCGGCGCGTGCAAAAAGTAACGGATGCGCTCGGCGCCGAGAAGGTCGTAGAGCCGATGGTTGTACGCCGTGATTGCCAGCTGCCCGCCGCGATCCTCCAGAATGCCCGCGGGGCCGAGAATGCTGTTGAGCATTTCGTCGCTCAGCACGTTCTGATACAGAAGATCCCGCATGTGAAGCTTTTCCTTCGCGCTGAGGAAGAAACCGCTGTTGTCGATGTTCTCCGGACTTGCGATCAGCTTTTCGTAATCCGGCACCGGCATGGGGCGGTAGAAGAAGAACCCCTGCACATACTGGCAATCCAGCCCAGTGATGAAATCCAGCTCCTCCTGCGTTTCGACGCCCTCCACGATGATGGGCACGCCCATGGTGCGCGCCAGATTCACAACGGATTCCATGATCTGCATTCCCTTGCGGTCCTCTCCGTTCATGCGCAGGAAATGCGCGTCCAGCTTGATGATGTCCACGCTCAGGTTGCGCAGCATGTTCAGGGAGGAATAGCCGCTGCCGAAGTCGTCCATGAGCACCAGAAAGCCCTTTTCCCGCAGGCGGCGCACCGTGTCGACGACCCGGTCGTTGTCCACATAGGCGGACTCGGTGATCTCGATCTTCACGACGTCCACCGGCAGTCCGTATTTTTCGAGCAGCCGGGCGAAGTGATCCGGCACGTCAATGGTATAGATGTCGATCTGGGAGACGTTGACGGATACGGGCAGGGGCGTGTTGCCCGCGTCGATCCACCTCCGTTGCCACGTGCAGACCTCCTCCCAGACGTACTTGTCCAGATCGGGGATAAAGCCGTACCGCTCCAGCACGGGGACAAAGACGCCCGGCGAGACCATGCTCCCGTCCGCCTTGCGCCAGCGAACCAGCGATTCCGCGCCCACGACCTTGCCGCCCGCCGTTCTGCACTGCGGCTGAAGGACGATGAACAGCTCGCGCTCCTGCAGCGCGCGCTGGAACTCGGAGAGGATGCGGTAGTCCGCGTCCGTCTTGGCGTACATCGTGGGATCGAACAGCCGAATGCGCGTGTGGTAGTTCCCCTTGGCGTGGCGCGCAGCCACCGCGGCGCGATCGTACAGGTCCTCGATGGTCCCGCCGTCCTCGACGCGGCAGACGCCGAGCGCCGGCATGAAGCCGACCGAGGTGCCGTATTCCTTGATCAGAGCGTGGATATCCGCAAAGATCTTTTCCATCTTGTCCTGCTCCCACGGTATGAACAGGGCAAAGTCGTCCTGCCCGAAGTAGCAGGCGAGCCCGCCCGTGTTCTGCTCCACCGTGCCGAGCATCGCGCCCAGCTTTGCAAGAAGCAGGTCGCCCTTTTCGCGCCCGTACCACTCGTTGAACAGCTTGAACTGCTCCAGATCGACGGCGACGACGCACCAGCCGGCGGGATGGGCGTCGAGCAGGCGCCTCCCCACGGAGAAGAAGCTGTCCTCCCGCCGCAGGCCCGTCAGCTCGCTGCGCACGGCGCGGCTGTCCCCCGTGCCCGCCTGCCCGGGCGCGAGATCCCCGCCGTCATACAGGAAGGAGTAGGCGACGTCCTCCGGCGCACCGTTGGCGGCGCAGCCGATCAGCACCTCGTTTCCCCAGCGCCAGCCGCCGGCGATGAGCTTGAAGCGGAAGCTTGCGCGCAGCACGCCGGGTGTGTCCGAAGCCTCCAGCCGCTCGTGCAGGGTGGACAGCTCGTGAAAGCGGAGGTAGGCGTCGCGGTCGCTGGGGTGGATCATGTATTCGAGGGCATAGTAAAGGGCATCCTGATACGCCGCCTCGCCCATGGGCGCGAGATACTTTCCCTCCGTGTGCCGGATAAAGCGGATACGCGCGCGCTTGAGGTCAAGCTCCAGAAGCTCATCGAACGGCGTGAGCAGCAGCTGCGTCAACGGCGGACATTCCTGCACAACAGCCGGGTTGACGGGGAATGGCGTCAGATCCACGGGGCAGACCTCCTTTTCAATAAAAATGTCCTTAAACTTATATTATCATATCAAGTTGTATGCAACCTGTCAAGGCGCACCGGCGCCCTGCCGGGTGTCGTGCTGCTGCTTTTTCAAAATGGTCAGGATCATGAACGATACGCGCAGCAAAAGGCAGGTGTTCACATCGTTCAGATTGATCGCGCACAGCTCCTGGATGCGATTGATGCGGTACACCAGACTGTTTCTGTGCAAAAAGAGCTTTTCCGCCGTTTCCTTGATATTGCGGTTCTGCTCCAGATAGGTGCAGAGCGTTTCCGTAAGGTCGGTTTCGTTTTCGGAATCGTAGCGGAGCAGGGTGCGCAGCGCGCGATGCAGATAACGGCTGAGATCCTCCCGCTCCGAAACATGCAGCAGCATGTTGTACAGACCATAGTCGTCAAAGGAATAGACTGCCGCGTCGGGGGCCAGAAGCGCACCGGTCTTGCACGTCTCGTGCGCTTCGATGTACGCCGCCCTGAGCAGCTCGATGCGGTCGAACTCCCTGCTGACGCCGATCTTGACGCGGCTTCCGCCGGGGAACAGCGCCAGAATGTCCCGCGCCTTGCCCGCAAGCTCCGCGCTTCCGATGATGATGGCGTGGTTCCGGATCAGGATCACGTGGCTGCCGGAGAGCACATGATTGATGCGCTCGCGAAACTGCGCCTCATCCGCAAACGCGCGCAGCTCGCCGTAGGCCTTGCAGCACAGGACGCGGAGCTGCGCGGGAAAATCAAGATCTCGATATGCCTTCGGAAGGGTGTTGATGTCGGCGCCGATCATCAGATTGTAGAGGAACTTGTGGTATTCGTCCGTCTTGTAGAGGAGGTTGGGCGCATAGCGCATCACGGCGTGGCCGACGATGCCGCAGAGTGCCTTGAGCATCTCCGCGTGTTCGGAGCGATAGGAGTTGTAGTCCTCGATCACGATGAGATAGCCGACCCACACGTCGCGGCAGTATACGCGTCCGGCGAATTTCTGGAACGGCGACGAGGGACACGACACCTCGATCGGCATGGAGGAGGCGTTCGCCATTTTGATGGATTTGAGCGAGCGCACCGCCTGTATGAACTCGAAGTCGCAATAGCCCTGCTCGATGTTCCGCTGCCAGTAGGTGTCCTTGACCGGGACCTGAACCGAGTGGCTGAGGATGCGGAAATCCAGATCGATGAAAACGAGGGACGCGCCGAACGCCTGGGAGGCGATGTCGATCAGCGCGTCGACGTTTTTGACCCGTTCGAGGGTGGACATCATGGCGTCATAAAATCCCGTTTTCCGCGAAATGTCCAGAAGACGGCTCGCCTCGTTGAAGGCGTGGCAGAAATCGTCCTGCGCGAGGAGCGCGAGATTGGTGCGGTTGCTCCACGGCTCCACGTCCTCGGACGATCCCGCCAGAATACACTGCGGCGGCAGGACGGAGATAAACTGAACGTTGTACCCGAAATACAGCGTATCCGGCTGAAACGACGTCTCCTTCGGGTCGATCAGCTTGACGGAATGGATCTCCCGATCCGCTTCATTTGACAGAACGGTGCAGGGGACGGAGTTGCTGAGATACGATATGATTTCGCTGAACAGCATGATGCGGCCTCCTTTCCGGGTGATTGGTGCGGCTTTGCGCGGCGGACAAACGGCCAAAGCCGGCGCTTGGAAGCACAGACAAAAAAGTTCGACTTTTTAAGCTCAGATTAGTATACGGCGCACAAATTGTCAATAGACATTTGTGTGTCGTATACGTTGTTGGTCTCGGAGGGGTTCTGTATGATATGGGTATAAACGGGCCGAAAGAGGCAGCATTCCGGCCCAAATCCATACGATCGTGCCGGAAAACCGTGTGCACACGGCGCAAGGGCACAATGAAAGGAGCAGACATGTACGAGAAACTCTTCCAAAAGGGAAAAATCGGCAACGTGGAGATTAAGAACCGGCTGGTGATGACCCCGATGGGGACCAACCTTGCCAATCTGGACGGCACGCCCGGCCCCGCGATGATCCGCTACTATGAGGAGCGCGCGATGGGCGGCTGCGGGCTCATCATGCCCGAGATCTGCCGCGTCAACGAAACGACCGGCGCGGGAATGCTGCGCCAGCTTGCCGCGACGAAGGACTATCACATCGCGGGGATCGCCGAGCTGGCGAACGCCGTGCATAAGCATGGCGCCAAGATCTTCATCCAGCTCCACCATCCGGGGCGCGAGGGTGTTTCCTCGCTGATTGGCGGACAGCCCTGCGTCTCCGCATCCGACAGAATGTGTCTGGTGTCCAAGCAGGAAACGCGTCCGATGACGCTCGACGAGATCCATGAGCTGGTCGGTCAGTTCGGCGACGCCGCCCTGCGCTGCAAGAAGGCAGGCGTTGACGGCGTGGAGCTTCACTGTGCCCACGGTTATCTGCTTCAGCAGTTCCTTTCCCCGTACACCAACAAGAGGACGGACGAATACGGCGGGAGCTTTGAAAACCGCCTTCGCATCGTGATCGAGGTGATCCGGGATATCCGCGAAAAATGCGGCAAGGACTTTGTGCTCGGCTGCCGTGTTTCCGTGGAAGAGTTCCTCGACAAAATCGGCGTTACGGAGGATTACATCCATCTGGAGGACGGCGTGAAGATCGTCAAGGCGCTGGAGGCGGAGGGGATCGACTTCGTCGACGTCAGCGACGGCCTTTACGAGACCGGCAGCTTTTCCGTGGAGCCGATCTCCTTCCCGCAGGGTTGGAGAAAGCCCATGATCAAGGCGGTCAAGGACGTGGTGAACATTCCGGTCATCGCCGTTTCCGCCATTCGCGAGCCGGAGTATGCGGAGAACTTCCTCAACGAGAACATCGTTGACTTCGTCGGCTTCGGCCGCCAGTGGCTTGCAGATCCCGAATGGGGCAAGAAGGTGCAGGAGGGCCGCGTGGACGAGCTGAACCGCTGCATCTCCTGCCTGCGCTGCTTCGAGTCGCTGCTCGCGCTGAATGCGCAGGGTCTTCCCTTTGAGTGCTCCGTGAACCCGCGCACCTGCAACGAGTACCGCTACGGCGAGCTGCAATTCGACAAGGGACATCACAAGGTCGTGGTTGTCGGCGGCGGCCCCGGCGGCATGTATGCGGCGGACACGCTCGCCAAGCGCGGCGTCGACGTCACGCTCATCGACCGTCAGAATGAGCTCGGCGGCACGGTGAACCTTGCGAAGAAGCCGCCGCTGAAGGAACGCATGAACTGGCTGGCGGAGTACCTCGGACAGGACATGAAGCGCAACGGCGTGGATGTCCGCCTCGGGCAGGAGGCGACGGTGGAGGATATCGCGGCGATGAAGCCCGACGCGGTCGTGCTGGCCACCGGCTCAGTCTCCGTCTTCCCCGCGTCCATCCCCGGTGTCAAGGGCGACAACGTCTACGCGGTCAACGACGTTCTCTCGGACAGGGTCGACCTCTCCGGCAAGCGCGTCGCCATGATCGGCGCGGGCCTTACCGGTCTGGAGGCAGCGGAGTACATCGCGTCGAAGAACAGTCCCGTGACGATCATCGATATGCTCAAGGTCGCCGCGCCCAACGCCTACCGTCTCAACGTCGTGGACGTGCAGTCCCGGCTTGCGAAGATGGGCGCGACCTATGAGCTGGGCTATGCGCTCAAGGAAATCACGGCGGACGGCGTGACGATCGAGAACGTCGACACGAAGGAAGAAAAGAAGGTCGCGGTGGACGCCGTCGTCCTGTCCCTCGGCTACAAGCCCGATCAGAGCCTGAAGGCGGGGCTTGAGGAGAAGGGCATCCGCGTCGAGGTCATCGGCTCCGCGCTTCAGGACGGTACCATCGCGCCGGCGACGCGCGGCGGCTACGAGATCGGCGCCTCGCTGTTCACCGAAAAGGAGCCCAGCTTCAAGATCTGCAAGGAACAGCTTGCGGAATTTGCCAGGGTTTCCGATATGCGCAAGCAGGAGGGCGTTTATCTTGCCTATCTGACGCATCCCAACGCCATCGCGAAGATCCTGCCCGCGCCACTGAAGCCCTTCTCCGTGCCGGTGGTGACGCTCTCGGTCTGCCACATCAAGGACCCGACCTTCGCAGACAACTACTATGAGGCGATCCTCGGCGTCTACTGCACCTACAACGGCCAGCTCGGCATGTATCCCATCAGCCTCGTGCTCGGCGGGCAGGGCGCCGAGATGGCAACGCAGCTCGGACGCGACAACTCCGCCATTCCCAAGAAGCTGGACGCCGAATTCGTCATCCGCGAGAACGACGGCAAGGTCACGGTCGGCGTCACCCGCCGCGGCACGCAGCTCGTCGACGTCACGATGGAGCTGGGCGGCTACAACCACCCGATGACGCACATGCTCTATCAGGCGCCCGCGGCCGGCAAGCAGACCCACGGCAGCGGCTATTACTTCCACTTCGACCGCTTGCCGGACGAGAACGGGATCTGGAGGTTTGCCAACACCTGCCTGATCCGCAACGTGGTCACCTACACCTATGACGACTGGAAGCCCGGTTTTGTCAAGGGCCTGGAGCTCAAGTCCAGCATCGACGATCCGTGGGGCTGCCTGCCCGTGAGCACGGTGATCGGCGGCGCTTATGCGCACAACAACCTGCTCATCACCTCGCTTGAGAAGCTGGAGGACGTGGACGCCGAGGAGACGATGCTCAGGATCCTGCCGGCGTGGTATGACCGTACCACCTTCATGGAGGGCGGACGCAAGTAATCCGCGCGATGAATATAGACATGGGGCCGGAGCCTCCGGCCCCATAGAGAAAGAAAGTGAGGAGACCGTCATGAAAGACTTTCAGGGAAGGGTCGCGCTGATCACCGGCGCGGCCAACGGCTTCGGCAAGGAGTACGTCAAGGAAGCCGCGAAGCGCGGGATGCGGATCGCGGCGGTCGACATCGAGGGCGAGGAGGTCAAGGCCTGCGAGACCCTCGCCAGAGAGGGCGGCGCGGAGGACATCATCTGCCTGCAGGCGGACGTCTCGCTGCTCGGTGACGTGAACCGCGTCGTGGATACCGTGCTGGAGAAGTACGGGCAGATCGACCTTCTGATCAACAATGCCGGCACGGGCGTCGGCGGCAGCATCTCCACGCTCCCGCTCCGCGACTGGGAGTGGATGCTCTATACCAACGTTTTCTCACAGATCTATTTCATGCGGCGCGTCATTCCCGTGATGATGAAGCAGGGAACGCACTGCAACATCCTCAACGTCTGCTCTCTGGCCGGCCTGATCACCAGCAGCGCCATGCCGGCCTACTACTCCACGAAGCACGCCGCGGTGGAGCTTTCCCGCGGCACGCAGTTTGAGCTGGAGGAGGCGCACGCGGACATCCAGGTCAGCGTTTTCTGTCCGGGCTTCGTGCAGACCGACCTCCATCACGCGCAGCGGCACCGTCCCGCGCGCTTCCAGGCCCCGGACGATCCCTACTATCAGAGCGAGGATTACAAAAAGGGCGAGGCGATGAGCGAGTACGTCGTGACGCACGGCCTCCCGATAGACGGGTTCGGCGAGCGCTGCTTCAAGGCCATTGAGGACGACCAGTTCTATGTGGTGACGCACAAGCAGTACAGCCCCGTCATCCGCAAGCAGATCGCGGACCGCGTCAACCGCGTGAACCCCGACCTGAGCAACGTCGGGAAGCAGCGCACGCCGGTCGAGAGCAAGGGCGACGCGGGGCTCGACGGGAAGGTGGCGCTGATCACCGGCGCGGCCTACGGCTTCGGCAGGGAGTTCGTCAAGCAGGCGGCGCAGCGCGGGATGAAGATCGTCGCGGTCGACATCATGGAGGACGCGCTCCGGGAGATCGAGCCGCTTGCCAAAGAGCTCGGCGCGGCGGACGTCACCCTGATCCCGGCGGACGTCTCGCTCTACGAGGAGACGGAGAAGGTCGTGAACGCCGCGATGGAAAAGTACGGGCAGATCGACCTTCTCATCAACAACGCCGGCGTCTCCGTGCCCGGCGCGGGATTTGTGGTCCCGCTGCAGGACTGGGAGTGGATCTTCCGCACCAACTATCTTGCGCACGTGTATTTCATGCGGCAGGTCGTCCCCATCATGCGCAAGCAGGGAACGCACTGCAACATTCTCAACGTCTGCTCCGTTGCCGGTCTTATCACCAGCACGGGCATGACGCCCTACTATACCACCAAAAGCGCGGCGGTGGCGCTGAGCGAATGCGTCGAGTATGAGATGCAGGAGCTTGGCGCGGACATCCATCTCAGCGTCTTCTGCCCGGGCTTTGTGCACACCAACTTCGACCACTTCGAGGAATACCGTCCCGCGCGCTACAGCGACCTGTCCGACCCGTATTACAAGGGCGAGATGTACGCGAAGGGCCAGCAGGCGGCGAAGTTCGTAATCCAGACGGGCTATCCCATCGACGGCTTCGGCGAGCACGTCTTCCGGGCGATCGAGAAGGATCAGTTTTACATTGTCACGCACCCGGAGTATGACAAGCACATTTTGCAGCAGGCCGAGTATGCCGTGGAGGAGCAGAATCCCGTATGCGTGAGCATCTCGGAGGCCATCAAGGACGTTGCGAACGTGCCGGGGAAGGAGAAGATCACAAAGCTGGAAAGATGAAGCGGAAGGCCGGCATCAAAAGCCGCGCGGCTGCCATCGAGGGAAACCGGACCAAAATCACAGCGTAAAGAAACCGGGAGCCCCGATACGACGGTATCGGGACTCCCGGTTTCTCAGGAATGCCTGTCGGAATACATGGGCGGAGGGGCCTCGCGGCGTGCCCATACACCGGAAAAGATGCGCTTGACGGCGCTATATGAATTTGATAAAATATTCTTGCACATAATCAAAAAGATATAGAAATCAAGCGGGAGGTATGATCATGGCAATTTGTGAAAACGACAGAGATGTTCTGCTGAAATCCCAGCAGGGGGAACTGGACGCCGTGCTGATGTACAACGCGCTCGCGGACGTTGTCCACGACGCCGAAGATGCGGAGACCTTCCGCGCCCTTGCCGCCGAGGAGGGGCATCACGCCGCGGTGTTCAAAGGGCTTACGCAGCAGATCCTCACGCCGAAGAAGACGAAGGCGGTTCTGCTGCCGCTGCTGTACAGGGTCATTGGGAAGAAACGGCTGTATCCGCTGATCGCAAAAGGCGAATACAGCGCGGAGAACGCCTATGCGCCGGTCGCCGAGAAGTATCCGGAGGTGCAAAGCGTCAAGGCGGATGAAAAACGCCACGGCGACACGGTGCTGGCTCTTCTGGGGGAGGATGAGAGGAAGGCTCCGCCGACGAAAGCGATCATCGCGGGAGCGGGCGTCGTGCTGGCAGCCGCGGCGATCCTCTGCCTCAAAGGACGCAAGAGGTGCGTGTAAGCAAAACGGGCATCGCGCGATGCCCGTTCTGCTTCTACAGCTCTGTTTCCGGCGTGCTTTTCAGCCTCTTTTTGTTTTCATACATCATCTGATCCGCTTCGCTGAATACATCCGCCACTTTTTTGTGCTTTTCCGCAAAGACACACATTCCGGAGGCGATCACCGGTTTGTCCGGGGTTGCCTCATAAGCCGAATTGCGCGCGGCGACGCTCCGAAATCCCTCGAACAGCCGCTCTCTGTCCGCGTAGTCGCTTCCCTTGAGGATGGCGACGAATTCGTCTCCGCCCACCCGGAACACCGGGCTGTGGACAAACGTATCGCAGATCAGGCGACATGCGTTTTTGATGTACCGGTCCCCCGCGTTGTGCCCCAGCGTGTCGTTGATGGTCTTCAGGTTGTTGATATCGCACACCAGTATGGCAAATTCCGCTCCGTCCACCGCGTCGATCCGGTCGTTCAGTTCCTGCTCGAAGTCCTTGTAGGCATTTTTGTTCTTGGCGCCCGTCAACTCATCGCACGTCGCCTTCTTGGTCAATTCCCTGAATTTCACCACCTGATCGTTGATGTTTTCAACGCATAGCAGCAGGTGCTCCGTATCCTTTGTGAGCATCGCCGTCAGCTTCACGAAATTCGGCTCGTCGTCGATCAGCAGTCTGTAAACCAACTGCCGCTTGGTTTGGCTGTTCAGGCTTGCGAGCAGCTCGTCCTTCACAAAGAACCGCTGCACCGCCGCCCGGTCGTCAATGTAGATCACCTGGTCAATGTCCTTGACGACGTTTTCAAAGAAGTTGTTTTCCCGCTCCATTTTGTCCAGCTCGCTCAACAGCTTTGTGGAGGAAAACGTCATATATGCGTTCGTCGCAACATTTACATAATAAATGTTGTCGAAATTCTCGGCAAGCCTTTCCGCGATTTGCGAGAAGGTCTCGCTCAACCGTTCCGATTCCATCAGCTTTCTCTCGATGTTTTCCTCGCTGCCCAGATGGGTGATGCAGAGCAATACATGGCTCCCGTCCTTTGTCACCCGCATGGTTGCCCTGCAATAGAAAATCATTCCCTTGATGATGAAACGGTACTCTGTCGTGTACGCGCCCTTGTTTTCCCGGATGAGCCGCAGCATCTCGTCCTTGTCGTAGATGCAGCGGATTTTGCCGTCGTCGTTTGGGTGGATGAATCTTGCCAGCATGGGCTTCGCCAGCACAAAGAAATTGCTGCCGCTGTCTATGGTTCGGATTTTCTTGTACTCCGCAGTGGATGAGAATTCGATAAAGCTGTCGTCTTCTAAGTTTACATAATATATAGAATCGAAGATGTTTGCCAGCGCGCTTGCGATCTGCGTCAGCTTTTCCCGCTCCCGCTCGGCCATCAGCTGCTGCTCCGACTTCTGCTTTTCCTCGCTGATGTCGATCACGCCCAGGATCGCGTACCTGCCGCTCTCGCCGTACTCTCCCTTGATGATCCTGATGCGATACCATACGAACTCGCCGTTTTGCGGCACTCTGTACTCCGCCAGTTCCTCGCTTCCGCTCTGGATGCCGCGGATCAGCTCCTCTTTTGACAGTGCGCGGATAAACGTTTCCCGATCCTCTTCATGGAGCAGCCGGTTTGCGTCCGTTACACAGTCTTCAAAGAAGTCCGAGTCCGGGCAGAAGCCGGCGGACTCGCTCTCCTTGCTGAAATGGGCGTACCCGTTGGTATCCAGATCGATATAGAAGATCGCCAGATAGTCCACCAGTATCGCGTTTGAAATCATTTTAAGGATTTGCATTTGTTCCATTGCCGTACCCTCCAACCGCTGTTGGTGTTTCAAGAATACTTGTCAGAATGTGTTTCTTCATTCCGTCAGCTGCCCGAAGAACAAAAGCTCGTAGGCGCCGGCGTAACCGGACAGCAGGTAGAAGCTGAACGGACGATCCGCGATGAATTCCTTGGGCTGCACAGGCTCGAAGAAAGCGGTGGTTTCGTTCATCATAACAGCCGTGACGGCGGCGGCCTCGATGCCGTCCTCGTCGACCTTGATCTTCGACTTCTGAATGATGTCGCTGATGTACCATTCGGAATCCTTGCTCATGATCGAGAAATCCGGTTCGCCGGGCACGTCGCTGACGGGAAGCACCGCGCCTCTGGAGATCAGGAACCGCACCAGCTCGGACGCCTCGAACGACGTCTCCAGCTCGAACTTCGGGAGCTTGACGAGAACCTCCTCGCGGCTTGCCTCGCTGAGCTTGTCCGCGATCCCGGTCGCGTCACCGAGCACGAAAACGGCGGAGATATCGCCGGCCATGGGCATGACAAGGAGTTTGCAGGCGCTGTCCTCATAGTAGCGGAAGCGGTCCTGCTGCGTCATAAAGTCCTTCTGGACCTTCTCCCCCTTGCGGGTCGTGAACGTGCCGGGGGCTGTGGCGCGCTTGGAGAACTCGGACGCCCAGCTCGTCCGCAGATACAGGGCGTTCACCAAAACGGCCGTCATGTCGGACATGTCGTTCGCGATCTTGGGGATCAGCCCGTTCGTCTTTTCATTGCACCAGCTGTTCACGCGGTCGGCGAGCTGATCGGCGGGCACGTCGGCGGCCGTCGCGTCGTAGTGCTCCGCAACGTAGTCGATATACGCCGGATTCATCGTGCCGCGCTTGTCCGCGTTGTGCCACACGGAATTCGCGATGCTGAACGCGCGGTCCGGCGCGGAGCTCCCGCCGAAATACTCGGGGTGCGCGTTGAAGCTGTCCTGCTCCGCCCGCAGGCGCTCGGCAAAGGCGTCGATATCCTCCATGACGGAGGCGTACCAGTCGTTGACCTCGTCCATGGACCGGAAGCCCATGGCATGGATCAGCTGATCTTTTGTTTCGCCGTCGGCGCCGGCGACCGCGAGCGCGAGCGCCGCACGGAAGGAGGTGGGAGAGACCATGTAGCTCTCGTCCTCAAATCCCGCGTCCTCCAGAAACGCGATCAGGGCGGAGTCGAACTCTGTCAGGCCCTTGCCGGCGGCGGAGGGGCTCTCTTCCTCCAGCAGGTTCATCAGCACCATCGCCATCTGCGCGCGCGTCAGCTCGGACTTGGGGGAGAAACGGTTGTCGCCCACGCCGTTCATCAGGGCGTCAGACCTTGCCCACGAAACGGCATCCTGCGCCGCGTCGGCGATCTCGGCTTCGTCCTTGTACGCCTCCGTTTGGGCGGAGGAGACCGGCTTGCCGGCGTTCAGCCAAAGGTAGTATGCGAGCTGCTCGCGGTTGACCACGGTATCCGGGGCGAACCTGCCGCCCTCGCAGTCCTCGGTCAGGCCCTTCTGCTCCGCCCAGGCGACGGCGGATGCGTACCAGCTGCCGGCGGCGACGTCGGAAAACGACGCGGGGGCGGGGAAGGCGCGCGCGCCGTCCAGACGCCAGAGGATCGTGAACACCATCGCCTTGGTCAGGGGCTGACCGGGGGAGAACATGCCGCCGCCTGTGCCGTTCATCAGGCCCCGCTGCGTGCAGAACGCCACGGGCGCGGCGAACCAGTCGCTGTCCGCGACGTCGGCGTACCCGGCGGATGCGCGGACGGGGACGGCGCACAACACCAGCAGCAGGGAAAGAACAACGGATAAACGCTTTACAAACATTGCGGAACCTTCTTTCTGCCGTTTTGGGGCATGAAACCGGCTCACGGTTTCTGCCGATAGGCCGGATGCTCGCTTACCGGATAAAATACCGCGCGGGGGACGCGGGTCACTTCTCCTCCTTGCGCTTGCGGAACAGGTACTCGTCCAGCTCCTTTTTGACGTCCTCGGGGATCTCTCTGGACACGGGGCAGCAGGCGGACTGCGCCATGCGCCGGGTGAACTCGGCGATGAAGGCGATGTCCTTTTGCAGCTGCTCCATGCTCAGCACATCCGAAAGGTCGTAGCGGCAGTGGATGGGCGCGACGTCACGGCTTGCGATGCGCGCGAGCGACACGGCGGGCACCCCCTTGTCGGCAAAGGGCGTGGAGTCGCTGGAATAGACGCCGGTGGAGGCGGAGACGGGAAAGCCCAGCTCCGCGCCCATGTAGCTTAAATAGTGGGCGAGCTTGTTCTCGGCGGAGACCTTGGCGATGAACTTGCCCATGATCGTGCCGATCATGTCCAGATTGATGTTCAGCGCGATCTTCGGAAGCTCCGCCTCGTGGTCCCGGACATACGCCTTGGAGCCGAGCAGGCCGCGCTCCTCGCTGCCGCAGAAGACAAAGCGCAGGCCGTAGCGGCTCTTCCTGCCCCCCAGCGCCTCCATCACGCCCAGCAGGCCCGCGCAGCCGGACATGTTGTCGTACGCGCCGTGGGACAGGGCGGTGGTGTCGTAGTGCGCGGAGAGCGCGATCCACTCGTCGCTCTCGCCAGGGATCTCGGCGATCACGTTGTGGGACTCGCCCTCAAATTCACGCTGGCGGATGACGATGCGCACGGTCCTGACCTTGTTTTTCACCAGCGCCACCGCGTCCGCGGAGTGGATCATGGCGCAGAGCACCTTGCGCTCCTCGCCCACCACATGGGCGCGCAGGTCGCGCTCGTCGATGTCGCGGTTGGGGTAGTGGAGGTTGCCGTACTGGAACAAAATGGCCTTCGCGCCCGCCTTCATCAGATCCTGATACGCGAAGAAGCCGATGCCCTGCGTGTCCATCAGCACGATCTTGTCCTTGGCGCCGGCGATGGAAACCGGGTCCTGCGCGGGCATGTAGTAAAGCTCGCCCTCCGCCTCGCCGCTGCCGCAGCAGAAGAAGCCGCGGCAGGGGATCTCCTTGCCGTCGGCGAAGACGTGCGCCTCCTCGATCTCGCCCATGGGGACGGCGAAGCTCTCCAGCCGGGCGGAGACGCCGAGCCGCTCGCAGCGCTCCCTGAGATATTCCGCGGCGCGCAGCTCCTCCGCCGTGCCGCTGCGGTGAACATAGTCGGTGTCCTTGAAAATCTGTCTGAGAGTTCTTGTATTCATTTCGTGATGCTCCTTTTTCGCGCTTGCCGTATAATCCCCCTGTAAATTATAGTGGATCATTTCAAAAGTGCAAGAGTCCCGTGCCGGCGGCATATAAATCTCTCCAGACTATACAGCCGCGGAATCTCTCTGCGCAGCCCCGCTGCGGCCGGGCGGCTGTCCCCTAAAAATCGTACCGCACGATGGCGCAGTTTTTCACGCCGAAGGCGGAGAACGCCTCGTTGTCCATCTCACGGAAGTAGGACTCGACGATGCGCGCGATGCCGTTGTGCGCGACGAGGATGTACGTCCGGTCCGGCTGCGCCTTGAGGTCGTCGAGCAGATTGTAGATGCGCTGCGCGACGTGGAGCATGGACTCGCCCGTGCCGAAGCGGCTGGCGCAATCCTTCTTTGCCTCATGGAATTCACGCCCGTCGCGGGGCGTGGACTCGTAGCGCCCGAAGTTCTGCTCGATGAGCCGCGGCTCGGGGCGCGCGGGGATGCCGGTGATCTCCGAGATGTGCCGCGCCGTGTCCGCCGCGCGCGAAAGAGGCGAATAGAGGATTTCGTCCGCCGTCAGGCCCTGCGCGACGAACTTTTCGCCGGTTTCGACCGCCTGCCGATGTCCCTTCTCCGTCAGCGCGATGTCCGTCGCGCCGCAGATCTTGTTCTCCACGTTCCACACGGTCTCGCCGTGGCGTATAAAGTAGAAATGTCCCATGCTGCGATCAACCTTCATTCTTCCAGATACCGCACCGGCTTTCCGTGCGCCTTCGCGTACTCGATCTCCGAGCGCGTGCTGGAGCCGATATAGCCGCCGACGTTGATGACGAAGATCTCGTCCGCCATGTCGATCTTGCGCTTGTGCATGTCGTCCAGCATCTCCTTGGTTTTGGTCAGCGTGTCCTCGGACATGCCCTCCCAGACCTCGTTGTCGCCGGAGTGACCGAACAGCCCGACGCTGATGACGATGTTGCCCGCCAGCGTCAGGCGCTTCTGCGCCTCCATGAAGGCGTCCTTGAAGCGGGTGCTCCCGCAGAGGGTGACGACCTTGTAGTTTCCAACCATGGTTTCAATCCTCCCTGTCATGGCCCGATTATAGCACAACGCCGCAGACTTGCCAAGTCCGAGGCACCGTTTGGCATGTGCCAGACGCCGAACTGTAGAATACATCAAAAAACGGCTGATACAGCCGGAAGGAGGCAAAGGCAATGAAGGTCGGTATCATTGGCGCGGGCGGGATCGCCCGCAAGATGGCGCAAACCCTGTCACGCATGACGGAGGCGGAGGCCTATGCGATCGCCTCACGCTCCGCGGAGAAGGCGGAGGCGTTTGCGAGGGAATACGGCATGGCGCGCTCCTACGGCTCCTACGAGGCGCTGCTGGAGGACGATGCGGTGGACCTTGTTTACATCGCGCTGCCGCACTCGCACCACTGCGAATGGACGCTGGCCGCGCTGGACGCGGGCAGGCACGTGCTGTGCGAAAAGGCGTTCGCCGCCAACGCGGCGCAGACGCGGCGGATGCTCGCGCGCGCAAAGGAGAAGAAGCGTCTGCTTGCCGAGGCGATCTGGACGCGGTATATGCCCTCGCGCGCCCTGATCGACGAGGTCGTGGCCTCGGGGCGGCTGGGGAAGGTCGTGGCGCTCAGCGCCAATCTGGGCTATCGCATCGATGGGCACGAGCGCATTGTGCGCCCGGAGCTCGCGGGCGGCGCGCTACTGGATCTGACGGTATATCCGCTCAACTTCGCCGCCATGGTGCTGGGCGGCGGGATCAGGCACATGGAGGCGTCCTGCGTGATGACCGATACCGGCGTGGACGGGGCGGACAACGTGCTGCTTGCCTACGAGGGCGGACAGGCGGCGAGCCTGTTCACCACGATCTACGCGCTGACCGACCGCCGCGGCATGGTCTACGGCACGGAGGGCTTTTTGGAGGTCGAGAACATCAACAACCCTCAGGCGCTGCGCATCTGGTCCGCCGACCGCGACAACCCGGAGCTGCTGGAAACGATCGGCGTGCCGGAGCAGATCAGCGGTTACGAGTACGAGGTGCTTGCCTGCCGCCGCGCCATTGAGACGGGTGCGCTCGAATGCCCGGAGATGCCCCATGCGGAAACGCTGCGCATCATGGAGCAGATGGACGCCATCCGCGCGGCGTTTGGGATCGTGTTTCCCTTTGAATAGACCGCGCGCTTACGCACCTCCGCAAACGCGGATAAGTTTACATAATATTAAAAGGCGTACCGCAAAACGGTTCAATCCGCTCCGCGGCGCGCCTGTTTTCGGAAAGCCGGACAGGGACTGTTTGACCCTGTATCTGCGCTTTCTACAGCTTCTGGAAATCGGATGCGGGATGCTTGCAGATGGGGCAGATGAAGTCGGGCGGCAATTCCTCGCCCTCGTAGATGTAACCGCAGATCGTGCAGACCCAGCCCTTCTTCTCCGCCTCCGGCAGGACCTGAGGCTTGGGCTTGATGTTGGCGAAGTAGTAGGCGTAGGTGACGCTGGGCGCGTTTCTGAGCACCTCGCCGCCCGTGACCTCCGCGATGAACATCGTGTGGCTGCCGAGGTCGATGCTCTGCACGACCTTGCCGGAAAGGTAGGCGTTGACCTCCTCGGTGAGATAGACGACGCCGTTCGCGGCACGCTTGAACGATACCTGTTCGAGCTTGTCCGCGTCCCGTCCGCTGCGGAAGCCGAAGTTCTGGTAGGTGGCGAATTTCGAGTCCTCCGTCAGAAACGAGAGGTTGAACGCGCCGGTCTTGAGGATCATGTCGTGGGTGTAGTTTGCCTTGTTGACGCAGATCGAGATGCGCAGCGGCTCGCTGGCCGCCTGGATCGCGGTGTTGATGATGCAGCCGTTGTCCTTGTCCCCGTCGCGTGCCGTCAGCACGAAGAGACCGTAGCTGAAGCTGCGCGTCACCTTGGGGTCAAACGCCGCCCGCGCGGGAGCAAGCAGCTCCGCGTCCGCCGCCGTTCCCATGGCGCTGAACTGCTCCTTCGGGCAGCCGCAGAGCGGGCAGACAAAATCCTCCGGCACATCCGCCCATTTCGTGCCGGGCTCGATACCCTGCTCGGGCAGACCCTTTTCCTCGTCGTACTCCCAGCCGCAGATGTCACAAACATAGATCATCGCGCATACCCTCCTCAATCATATTTTGGCGGACTGTCCGTCTGTATCACAGCCGTATGCCGCCATGCCTTTCACTCAACGGGTTCGATGCTCACGTTCAGATCGGGATCAACGGTCACCGTATAGCGATGATCCAGATTGTCGCCGATGGGCGAGCGTTCCTCCACGGTCATATCCGCCTTGCCGGGCTTCAGACCGGTGAAGGTAAAGATCACATCGTATCCGGCGCCTTCCAGCTCCGCATGGTTTTTCTTGGCATACTTATGTGCGCTCGTGCGCGATACGATATCCGAGTCCATGACTATCGTGTACGCGGGCCCGCCGCCGTCGAAGGAATGAAAAACGAGCGTGGCGGCGCCGGGGTTCTTTTTGCCAAAGATCATATCTCTCGCCCTCCCAAGTCACTGCAAATCTTTTGCCGCAAGCCTTCCGTATCGCCGTCGATCAGCGTTACCGGCAGACTGTGCCGCATACAACCGTCCCGCACCATGCGGTTGTCCCGTTTCAGGCCCTCGGGCGTACAGTCGTCTTTCAGCCGCGTCTCGATGTCCGAAGCGTGGCGCACGATGTCGTCAAAATGTGCGTCGATGTAGGCGTCGGACATGGCAAGGCAGATGAAGCGTATCGCCGCGAGATATTGCCCGTCAAAATCCTCCTGCCAGCCAAATGGGATGTAACAGCCCTCAACGATCAGATTTTGCCGGTTCTCGATCACGGTTTTTATCATCTCACGCACGATTGGCCACAGATACACCGTCAACGCCGCATCGTCCTCAACGGTCAGCGTCGTGTTGCCGCTGCGGATCAGCCCCATCTTCAAGTGGTCGATGGAGAGATATGGGTAATGATACTGCTCCAGCAGTTTCTGCGCGAGCAGGGTCTTGCCGGTGTGCGACGCGCCGGCAATCAGGATGACCATGTCGGCTGCCCTCCGATCATGTGTTCTTCTCGATCTCGCCGCGCCATGCGCGGATGCCGCCGATGTTGGTGAGGTTCGTGTAGCCCATCGCCTCCAACGCGCTGATCGCGCTGCTGCTGCGGCCGCCCGAAAGGCAGTAGACAAACAGCGGCGTGGACTTGTCCGGGACGCGCTCCGCCGCCTCCGCGATCATGGGCAGCGGCAGATTGACGCTGCCGGGGACGTGCCCCGCGGCATATTCGTCGGGGTTGCGCACGTCCAGCAGCACCGCGCCCTGCGTCGCGCGGAAGTCCTCGACGCCCTCGTTGATGTCGGGTGATTTCAGAAAATTCAACAGTCCCATCCTTTGTGCTCCCCTCTTTTGTCTATCGTTCGGCCGCGCCGTACCGTTCCCGAATGTCGCCGAGAACGTCCTTCTTTCCGTTTTTCAGGATATCGTCGATCACGTCCCGCTTCGTCAGAAGCTTCCGGATCAGCTCAGCGTCCAGACTGCGCAGAAGATCAAGCGTGTCCACCTGCGAGCGGCGCCGGATCGTTTTCAGCAAGACCGTATCCCGCAGCTTCCTGCCTGCTTCCGATTTGGGATAGCCCTGCCCAAACGGCTCCGAAAACAGGGCTTGGATCGTCTGCTCCAGATTCTCGGCGCCGGCCCAGGTGTACGCTTCGCCGAGCGGAAGCGATATGGCGTTTCCGGCGTTGATCTGCGCGAACAGATAGGCGTCCTTCGGCGTCGGCGCGTATCCGCACAGGACGTTCGGCATACTGTTGCAGGCGAGCATCATGCCCTGTCCGGAGGAGCAGCCCGTGACGACAAAATCAACCGCTTCGCTGCCGAGCAGCAGACCGATCAAAACCGAAATCTCAACGTAACTGTAGCGCTCCGCTTCCGCACCGGTGCAGCCGAAATTGACGATTTCCGAATCCGAAGCGTATTTTCTTGCCGAATTATACAGTATGTTGTTCTTTTCGGCCTGTGAGCTCGCCTGAATCACCGCGATTCTCATGTGGGCACGCCCCCTCTCCGCCGCCCGACCATTCGCCGGACAGCCGTTTCGTCGGCGGAGGGCCAGTGCTTTTGGATCTGCTCCGCGATGCGCCGCGCGGATTCCGCGGGCGCCTCGCCGTAGGCGGAGGTCACGGCGTCATAGCCCCAGACCGCCTCGGGCGGGAGCAAGATCGAAACCGGCATCCCGTACTCGCCGCCTCGCCTGTTCTGCCGGCGCTGAAAGTCGACCACGACAAGGTAGAGCTGCATCTGGAGATCGGTCATAATGCCGGGGAAGTTCTTCGCGCCGTCCTTGCCGAAGCCCGCGAGCTTTTTGAGCTCGGTGGAGAAGATCAGATCGCCCTTCCAGCCGCCGTCGCCGTCGGCAAACACATCCATGATGCGCTTGCTGCGCGCGTTCGCCAGCCCCTCGTCGTAGAGGGAATCGAAGTCGTAGCCGTCGCGGCGGGCGTTGGCGAAGTACGGCAGCCACGCGAGGCTGATAAACCCCGCCTTCCGGTCGAAGAATTTTCCGTAGGCGACAGAGCGGCTGCGGGCGATGATCTCCCGCCACTCCCACGGGTCCTGCTCCGCATCTCCCGTCCACCAGAAGCTGGGGGAAACGTGCTCCTCGACGGAGAAGCCCTTGATTTCACCCGCGAAGAGCGGAAGGAAGCCGACCTCGTTGATCCAGTCCGCCAGTTCGCGCCATGTGCGGATGCGGTACGGGTCGTCCCAGGAGAGCCCCCGCATGATCCATTCGCCGTTTTCCACGCTCATAGCCCGCCCTCACCGCCGCTCCGGTATTCTTCCTCTGTCATCACGGGGATACCCGCATCCAGCAGCATTTGCGCGAACACGCCGCTGCCCGGAACGAGCGTGCCGGTGAAGCTGCCGTCGTAAACGACGTCCTTGCCGCAGGACGGACTGCGCGCCTTCAGCACCGCGCCCGTACAGCCGCGCTCGCGGCAGACCGCCATTGCACGCTCCGCGCCGGCGACGAACTGCGCCGTTACGTCCTCGCCCTGCCGGTTCCTGACGCGCCCGTCGGGCTGTATCTCGCTCGGCGCGCGCGGCGTCGGCAGCCCGCCCAGCACCTCGGGACAGACCGCGACCGCCTCGCCCGCCTCGACGAGCGCGCGAAGCTCCGGCACCAGGTTGTCCTTCCCGTCGTAGCGGCAGGGGAAGCCGGCAAGGCATTTGCTGACAATGAGCATGGTTCTCACGCCCCTTCCATTCGGTTTCGTCCTATCCCTTGCCTGAGCGGAAAAAGCTGACGATCGGCAAAATGATATACAGCGGGATCGCCCACTGCGGGCAGAAGAAAGCAAGCACGATCAGCGCCGCGTTGATGACCAGCAGATAGCCGATCCGCGTGAGCATGATGACCAGAAAGAGCTTCAGATGCCGCTCAAAACGCTTTCGGACCGCGGCGTAATAGAGAAACTGCTGCAAAAGCGTCGTGAAAAAATAGACGATGCCGAAGTTCACCGCGGAATAGCGGTTTGGCTCGTTCATGATCCATTTTGTCGTGGCGGGGATCAGCGCAAGCGCGGCGAGAAACAGGAAGTTTGCCACCACGACCATATGATCCGCCTCGCGCACGGATTGGAAGACAGCCTTGTTGTCATACCAGAAATCGGCAATGATGAAGAAGCTCACCAGAAACACCAGAATCGACCAGAGAAAGCCCCAGTAGGTCTTCTCGGACGACGGATACGGTATTTCCAGCATCATCACCGTGATGAAAATGGCGACCACGCCGTCGGTGAGCGCGGAGAGATGACCGATCATGCCGCTTTTCAGTTTTTCGGCGTTCTCCACCCGCTTTTCGAGCATGTGATCATACTTCGCAATGCTCTCGTCGTCCATGTGCCGGCGGATAAAACCGCTCTTGAGCTTCTCCTTCACAGACTATTCCTCCCCGATGTAGGCGAACCGCCGGTATGTCTGCCCGCCGCGCTCCACCGTCTCGTTCCACATCGCGGCGGGGCGCACCCAGACGCCGCGCTCGCCGTAGAGCGCGCGGTAGACCACCATCGGCTCCAGTGTTTCGGAGTGTGTGGCGAGGTACAGCACCTCGTATTCGTTGCCCTTGAAATGCCGGTAGCGCCCCGGCCTGATCTCATCCATGCCGCCTGCCTCCTTTGCCCCTGTCGCGGTTTGCCGTTCTTCTCGCTTCCTCACAGGCTCCGGTTTGCCTTCACCGTATATTGCATTTGCGGCCGTTCCGTATCAGAAACGTTATTCGTCTGTTTTATCCTTGTCGTCGTCCGACTGCTTTTTTGCGCGCGCGGACAGTCCAAGGAAAGCGCACGCAAGCACAAAGTCTCCGTATGCCATTGTTCTTGATACGGCGCCCGTCATAAGCATGGTTATTCCGATGGCAAGAAATACAATGCCGAGAACCAGATTATCCTTTGGTTTTGTTTTTCATGGTCGATGTTCCTCCTGTTGTTTATAGTTTGTTGGGAATCTTCTTATTCTCTATCTATTTTGTCACTCTGCCGAATTCAAAAGGCGCCGCACGGCGGGCAGAAACCGTGCCGGTACTTTTTCGATGCTTTTTATCAGGACGTCGAACGGCGGCTCTGTATAGGCTTCCAGAAGATGAAGGGCTTCCTCGATGATATCGGCTTCGTTTTCGGAAATCACCATCTCCTGAAGCAGCTCCTTGATCGGCTCTGAAAGCGCGGTCAGATCATTTTGATAATACGGGTCCAAATACCGGTCGAGGCAGAAAAGCAGCCGCCGCTTCGCGCCGCCGTCGTTTCCGCGCAGCACTGCCCGGATCGGCTCGATCCCACCCTTTATGATCTCTTTCTCCTCATCGCCGTAGAGGTAATCCTGATCCAGCTTCCAAATCATTTCCGCGAATTGGTCGAACCAAGGATAGACGATCCTGATATCCGGGCGATAATCCAGAGTACGGAGGACTTCCACGCTCTTTGCCCTTTTGACCGTCCGCATCAGAAACGCCGCGTCTTCCGATAACGTAGCTTTGTTCCACGGCATTTCATCGACGTCAAAAGAAGCGGTTCCCGGCGCGTTCAGATTTGCCTCTCTCTGCTCTTTCAAAAAGTCGATCAGTTCTTTTTGGCTCTCCGTCATTTCGTCTCCGGCGGCAGCCTTTTCCAACAGCTCCAGAAAGCAGTCCGTCCCCTGATTCGACATGGAAAGCCACTCTTTATTCGGTGATGTACTGTTTAACCTGATAATGTTGCTCATGCCCTGTTTCCTTGTAAAAAATGATCTGTCGGCACAAAGGCACTCTCACAGCGATTTTCTCATAAAATATTTATTCAGTCTGGGGTCGGGACTTTCGCGGATGAACTCCACCGTATATCCCAGCTTTTGATAGAACACCGGCGCCTGAAAGCCGAAGGTCGTGAGCGTTGCCACATCGTATCCTTTTCCTCTGTAGCAGTCCTCGACCGCGCCGACAAGGCGCCTGCCCAATCCGCTCCTTCTGCGGTTTTCGGCGACGATCAAATCTCCGATGTGAACTTCGTTGTAATATGCCCTTCCCGTGACGGCGCCGACGATTTTTCCCTCGTCGTCCTCGGCGACAAAGCAGAATTCATCATAGTTGAGAACGACTTCGTTCTGCTCGCCGTACCGCGAAAACTCGCTGTGGATAAAATCACCGATGGCTTCATCCGCTTCATGAGCCCGCCTGATGATCGGATCGTTCATCATTTTCACACCCTCCGACGCACTATCTTTCTTCGATCCATGAAAAGAACTTGTTCAGGGTCTCGTTTTCCTCTCTTGTTTCCAGAAACAGACCCGCCGTATACCAGGAATGGGTGTTTTTCCGGTCCTCCACGCTGTAAAGCTCGCAGCGGATGCCGAGCGCCTCTGCCCTTGCCGCGAAATCCTCGGCGCACTCAAATTGGACCAGACCGTCGTGCCTGCTCTGGATCAGCAGCATCGGTATCTGATTCCCTGACATCAGCGAAACAGGCTCGGCATTTCGCCTGTCATATGCTTTTGCGAACAGTTGATTCAAGAGGAGTTTGAGGGTTTTGGACTGGTCCTCCCGGAAGCTGTACGGCCCGCCGAAGCCGATGAAGCCGACGACGGGAGAGATATCGACGCGGTATTCCTCCTGCACTTCGCGGCAATAGCACAGGATCGACGTCAGGTGCGCGCCCGCGGAAGGGCCGGCAACGATGATGCGCGAAGCGTCGATGCCTCTTTTGCTCAGGTAATGGATCGCGGCGTTATAGCAGCTGCACACATCTTCGATCTGGACCGGGTACTTGTTTCCGGGCGACAGCCTGTACCCGCCCGAGATCATGCGATAGCCCGCCGCGGCCACGCATTGCCCGACGTAGTCGAAGAATCTGGGGTTGCCCGCGTTCCATCCGCCGCCGTGCACCCAGTAGATGACCTTGTCCCTCACGGGCGCCGCGGGTTCGTAATACAGGAAATACTGGTCCCTGTCAGGGCCGTAACGCACAAATTCCGGCGAAAATCGTTTCTTTGCGCCGAACATCTTCCGGTAAAGCCCGAAATAGCTGAGACTTTCCCGCCAATAATCGTTCATGTCAGTCAACCCTCTGTTTGCATTTCGCGGCCGGTTCCTTTTTGCGGGTGGATTTCGTTGAGCGCGGTATCGCTACGGCGCCTGCCCTTTCAGTAGATTTGCCGGATGTCCTTTGCGTCGATGCCGACGCGCCTGCAAAAGGCGTCCACATCGCTCTGGCTGCGCGCCAGCTCATATTCGCGGAACTTGCCGCTCTTGCGGTCGAGAAAGCCCACGACCATTTCGCCCGTGCAGATGCTTGCGCGCACCGCGGGCTCCTGCGCCGCCGGATCGTAGGGGATCGGCGGCGGTTCTTTCTTTCGGAACAGACTCATGGCGCATCTCCGTTTCGCAGAATTATGAAAAGCTCGTCCGCCACAGCGGGATCGCGTTGATGACCGGCTCCTCGTAGGGGTGGACGCGCTTGATCGCGGCGATGGTTTCGTCCACGCGCTCGGCGCGCACGGTGACCTCGACCTTCAGCTCCGGCTCGCGGCTGATCTCGCCGATGCTGCCAAGGTACGGTGCCGTGCCCTCCAGCGGTCGCCAGGTACCCGTTACGGGGCTGTAGGACAGGCAGCAGTCGTAGTTCCCGATGTGCCCCGCGTCGACCTCCTGCAAGGCGCGCTGCAAGGGCTCAAGGTGCGTTTCGGGAATGAAGATCTCCAGTTTGCAGCAGGCAAAGTCCATGCTCACGCCTCCGATCCCGCGCCGGCAAAGTATCGGTCGATCCACGCCTCCGCGTCGCGCAGGATCGCCTCGACGTCCATGCCCTCCACATCCAGCAGTTCCGCGGAGAAGCATGCGATCTCCGGCACGCCGTAAAACATCTCGGCGAGGCTTTTCACATAGGCATAACCGTGATTGGGCGGGAGAATGGGTCCGCCCGCGGTCATCACATAGAAAAGCCGCTTTGCATGGCAATGGCTGACGGGACGCCCGTCCACGCCGTAGGAAAACGTGACGCCGTTTACATTGATGTGCTCAAAATATGTTTTGAGCGACGCGGGAAAGCTCAAATCCCAGTACGGGGCTGCCGCCACGATCTGCTCCGCCGCGGCGAACTGCCGCGCAAGGCGGAGCGTCGGATCGTCCCACGCGCCGCGCGAGAGGATGCCGTCCCGTTCGCGCAGCGTTTCGGCGGTCAGGGGCAGCAGCCCTTCGCGCTGCAAGTCCAGCTCCATCACCTCACCGCCCAAGTGACCGAGCACCCGCCGTGCCAGCCGCAGCGTCCTCGACTCCGGGCGCACGCAGGCATTGATGAAGAGCGTGTTCATTTCCGTCGTCCCCCATGCTGAGATTTTTCCATGATGACGCAATTATAACACGACGCCGCGGACTTGCCAAGTCCGCGGTGCGTATGTGCCGGGCCGTATTTTTGTTGCGCGCGGGGATTGCCTGCGCTATAATGATTAGGAATACCGGACGATTCGTTTAAAAAGCCGGATCAAAGAGTACGGGAGGGATACCATGCTGAACAAGTTTTGCAAAAAGCCCCTTTACGAAGTCACCCGGACACTGGCAAGGGTCGCCATGGGCGAGGAGAAAGCGGAGCTGGTCATCCGCAACGCAAGACTGGTCAACGTCTGCACCGCCGAGATTCAGGAGGGGATCGACGTCGCGATCGCCGAAGGCCGGATCGCGCTGGTCGGCGACGCGGCGCACTGCATCGGCGAGCACACGACCGTGATCGACGCCGCGGGGCAGTACATCGCGCCAGGCTTCATGGACGCGCACATCCATGTCGAGTCCTCCATGATCACGGTGGGCGAATATGCCCGCGCGGTGGTTCCCCGCGGCACCACCGGCATCTTTATGGACCCCCATGAGATCTGCAACGTATGCGGGCCGGACGGCGTGAGGGCGATGATCGAGGACGCGAAGCGCTCCCCGCTCAAGGCGATGTCGAATGTTCCGTCCTGCGTTCCCGCGGTCGCGGGATTCGAGGATACCGGCTCCCACATCGGCCCGGAGGAGGTTCGGGAGATGATGACGTGGGACGGCGTCGTCGGTCTCGGCGAGATGATGAACTTTCCGGGCGTCCTGTCCGCCGACGCCGCCATCCACGGGGAGCTTGCGGAGACGCTGAAGGCCGATCAGGTCATCACCGGCCATTACTCCGTGCCGGACACCGAAGCGGGGTTGAACGCCTACATTGCCTCCGGCGTCCGCTGCTGCCATGAGTCGACCCGCGCCGTGGACGTGCTGGAGAAGATGCGGCACGGGATGTACGCCCTGATGCGTTACGGCAGCGCGTGGCACGATATGCCGGTCATCATTCGCGCCATTCTGGACAATCATGTCGACGACCGCTTTGCCTGCCTCATTTCGGACGACACGCATCCCGACACGCTGATCGAGGACGGGCACATGGACCACATCGTCCGATGCGCCGTCAAGGAGGGGCTTGATCCCGTCAAGGCGATCCAGTATGTCACGATCAACCCGGCGACCTGCTTCCGAATGGATCACGAGCTGGGCAGCATCACGCCGGGAAAGTGCGCCGACATTGTGTTCTTCGACGATTTGAACGACATCCGCGTGACGCGCACGATCATTGACGGCGCGGTCGTCGCCGAGGACGGGAAAATGACCGTGGAGATTGGGAAGTCCGCGTTTCCCGCGTCCTGCTACGACACGATGCACGTCGGGCAGCCCATCACGGCGGACAGCTTCCGGATCGCGGCGCCCGCCGGGAAGGACAGCGTGAAGGCGCGCGTGATCGAGATCATTCCGAACCGCGTCGGCAATTACGAGCGGCTGCTCGACCTGCGCGTGAAGGACGGCTTCGTCGAAGCCGATCCCGCGCGGGACATCATGAAGATGGCGGTGTTTGAGCGTCATCACGCGACGGGCACAACGGGACGCGGCTTCGTCAAGGGCTTCGGCTTCCAAAAGGGCGCGATGGCGCAGACCGTCGCCCACGACGCCCACAATCTGCTGGTTGCCGGTACGAACGACGAGGATATGGCGCTTGCCGCCAACACGCTGCTCCAATGCGGCGGCGGGCTGTGCGCCGCGGCGGACGGCAAGGTGCTCGCGCAGGTCCCGCTGCCGATCGCGGGGCTGATGAACGATCTGCCCGTCGAGCAGATGGCGGCGCTCGTCGCCGCTCTGAGCGAGGCTTGGCGGGAGATGGGCTGCGCGATCAACTCGCCCTATATGACGATGGCGCTGATCCCGCTGGCCTGCCTGCCGGAGCTGCGGCTCACGAACCGCGGGCTTGTGGACTGCCGGACGTTCCGGTTTGTCGATCTGCTCGCGGACGCATAAAAAACTCAGGGGGGGCGAGCCGCAAGGCTCGCCCTCCCTGAGTTTTATCGTGTTTTGTTCAGGACCATTTCCAGTTCGAGACCTCGGGCAGATCCACGCCGTATTCGGCGATGTACTGCCGGTGCTCGACGAGCTTGTCCTGCATCTGCTGGATCAGATATGCGCCGCGGTTGCCGAGCTGCGGCAGGTTGTAGACCGCCGCCATCACGAGGTTGAAGCGGTCGAGCCGGTTGAGCACGCGCATGTCGAAGGGCGTCGTGATCGTGCCCTCCTCAATGTAGCCGCGCACGTGCAGATTTTTGTTGTGCCGCTTGTAGGTCAGCTCGTGGATGAGCGAGGGATAGCCGTGGAAGGCGAAGAGGATGGGCTTGTCCTTAGTGAACAGCATGTCATACCGCTGCTGGGACATGCCGTGTGGATGCTGCTCCTCGCTTTGCAGACGCATCAGGTCGACCACGTTCACCACGCGGATCCTGAGCTCCGGGAACGCCTCGCGCAGGATCGTCACCGCCGCCAGCGTCTCCAGCGTCGGCGTGTCGCCGCAGCAGGCCATGACGATGTCGGGCTCCTCGCCGCGGTCGGTGGACGCCCACTGCCAGATGCCGATGCCCTGCGTGCAGTGCTTGACCGCCTGTTCCATGGTCAGCCACTGCGGGCGCGGGTGCTTGGACGCGACGATGACGTTCACATAGTCGCGCGAGCGGATGCAGTGGTCGAAGCAGCTGAGCAGGCAGTTGGCGTCCGGCGGAAGATAGAGGCGCACGACGTCCGCCTTCTTGTTGACCACATGATCCAAAAAGCCGGGGTCCTGATGCGTGAAGCCGTTGTGATCCTGCTGCCAGACGTTGGACGCGAGCACGTAGTTGAGCGACGCGATCTTCGCGCGCCAGGGAAGCTGGCTGCACACCTTGAGCCACTTGGCGTGCTGGGAGAACATCGAGTCCACGATACGGATGAACGCCTCGTAGCTGTTGAAGAAGCCGTGGCGCCCGGTGAGCAGATAGCCCTCCAGCATACCCTGACAGACGTGCTCGGAGAGCATGGAGTCCATGACGCGGCCGCCGGGAGCGAGGTGATCGTCCTCGGGCAGGATCTCGCCGCACCACGCGCGGTCGGTCTCCTCAAACACCGGCGTAAGGCGGTTGGAGGTGGTTTCATCCGGGCCGAAGGAGCGGAAATTGCGCTCCTTTTCGTTGAGCTTATAGATGTCGCGCACGAACTTGCCCAGCGCAGCCATGTCCTGCGCTTCCACGCTGCCGGGAGTGGGCACGTCCACCGCGTAGGCGCGGAAGTCCGGCATACGCAGATCCTTGAGCAGATGCCCGCCGTTGGCGTGCGGGTTCGCGCCCATGCGGCGGTTCCCGACGGGCGGGAAGTCCAGCAGCTCCTGCACGGGCACGCCGTTTTCATCGAACAGCTCCTCGGCGTGATAGCTCTTGAGCCAGTTTTCGATCTGACGGACGTGCACGTCGCTGTCGGGCTGGATGGGCACCTGATGCGCGCGCCAGTAGTCCTCGACCTTGTCGCCGTCGACGTAGTCCGGGCCGGTCCAGCCCTTGGGCGTGCGCAGCACGATCATCGGCCAGCGCGGGCGGGCCGTGTCGCCCTTCTCGCGCGCCGCCTTCTGGTACTTCAGGATCTCCGCGACGCACGCGTCGAGCGTATCCGCCATCTTGCGGTGCATCTCCATCGGGTCGCTGCCCTCGACGAAGTACGGCTTCCAGCCGCAGCCGACAAAGAAGCTCTCCAGCTCCTCGTGCGGGATGCGCGCCAGCACGGTCGGGTTCGCGATCTTGTAGCCGTTGAGGTGCAGGATCGGCAGGACCGCGCCGTCTGTGGCGGCGGAGAGGAACTTGTTGAGCTGCCAGCTGGTCGCCAGCGGGCCGGTCTCCGCCTCGCCGTCGCCGACCACGCAGGCGGCGATCAGGCCGGGGTTGTCGGTCACCGCGCCGAAGGCGTGGGCGAGCGAATAGCCCAGCTCGCCGCCCTCGTGGATGGAGCCGGGCGTTTCAGGCGCGACGTGGGACGGGATGCCGCCCGGGAAGGAGAAGCGCTTGAAGAGGCGCTGCATGCCCTCCTTGTCGCGCGTGATGTCGGGATAGACCTCCTGATAGCTGCCGTCCAGCCAGTCCTGCGCGACCATGGCGTTGCCGCCGTGTCCGGGGCCGGAGAGGTAGATCATATCGAGGTCGTACTCCTTGATGACGCGGTTCAAGTGCGTGTAGATGAAGTTCTGCCCCGGGCAGGTGCCCCAGTGGCCGACGATCTTCTTCTTGATGTCCTCCTTCGTCAGAGGCGTCTCCAGCAGGGGATCGTTGAGCAGATAGAGCTGGCATGCCGTGAGATAGTTGGCGGCACGCCAGTATTTGTCCATCGTCGCCAGCATCGCGTCGCCGGCACGGTGTTGATTGGGCATGGAAAGTCCCTCCCTCTTGTGTGATGCATAGCATTATACTCCTTTTTTCACAAAAATACAGAGGGAAATTGCACGATGATAGGATTCTGATTAGCGGGCGGCGGAATCTCGGCTGCAAAAAGACGGTGTTGCGCGCCGACATTGCGGCGGCTATAATGAGGAAAAATCCCGGACGACGATCCGCATCGGATGGTGAAGGCATATGAAGCTCCCGAAACAATATTGGATGGTCTGGCTTGCGATCTGCGGCATGATCGGCGCAACGCTCGGCGTCAAAAACATCACCGGACTGTTTTTTGCCCCCGTGGCGAACACCTTCGGCGTGGGACGCGGCGCGGCCAGCATGATGCTGACGATCTGCAACCTTCTGCTGGCAACGGGCGACTTCGTCTCGCCCCGCCTGTTCGGTCGCGGCGGATTCAAGCGCCTGTCCTTTGCCTGCGTCGCGTGCGTCGTCGCCTCCTCCCTGCTCATGAGCCTCGCGCCGAACCTCTGGGTCCTGTATCTGCTCCACGGCGTCCGCGGGCTCGCTGCCGGCATTCTGGGCATCGTTCTGGGGACGGTCGTCGTCAACAACTGGTTCGTCCGCTACAACAGCCTCGTCACCGGCGTGGCTCTGGCGGCGGGCGGCGTGGCGAGCGCGATCCTGTCCCCCGTGATCTCCGCGGTCATCGAGGCCGCCGGCTGGCGCGCGGGCTTCCGCGCCGAGGCGCTTGCCGCGCTGGTGCTGTACGCGCCGCTGCTCCTGCTGCCGATCTCCTATCGTCCGGAGGACATGGGCCTCGCGCCCCTCGGCGCGAAGGCGGGCAAAGCGCAGTCCGCTTCGCCGGCGGACGCGTCGGGGCAGGAGCGCGGACACGCGCTTCTCGCGGCGCTTGTGATCTTTACGGTGTTTGCCAACATCGTTTCAACGTTCCCGAACCATCTCCCCGGCGTCGCGGATTCCTATGCGCTGGGCGCCGCGGTCGGCGCGGCGATGCTCTCGGCGTCCATGGCGGCGAACGCCGTCGGCAAGGTGCTGATGGGCGCGCTCGCGGAGCGCTTCGGCGTGAAGCGCCCGGCAATCGCCTATTCCGCCGCCGTCGCCGGGGGACTGGCGCTGCTGCTCACCGTTCACACCGTTCCCGCCGCCCTTGCCGGCGGCGCGGTGATGGGGCTTGCGTTCTCGCTGACGACCGTCGCTCCCGCGCTGGTCACCAAGGACATTTTCGGCCCCGAGCGCTACCGCGTGATCTTCCCCGCCTCCACGCTGATCGGCACGATCGCCAACGCGTCCGCCGCGTCGCTCATCGGCTTCCTCTACGACGCCGCGGGGAGCTACAGTCCGGCGATGCTGATCCTGATCGGCCTGCTGTGCGGCATCATTTTCCTGCTGCTCGCGCTCTACAGGGGCAGGGAGTGACCGGAAAAGGGCTTGACAAATGCACCCTCAAAGGGCTAATATATCAACACGATATATCTGATTGATATATTGACGAGCCAAAAGGGGGGACGATACCATGAGGCAAAAGATTCGAAGAACGGTCATTCTGGTTTCGTTTTTGCTGTTTCCGATCACCATTTGGTATTTCTCGCCGTACCTGATCATACAGGCGGCGTCGGAGCACATCCTGAACGGCAGCTTCTTTGTCTTTGTGACGATGCTTGTCGCCTCGATGTTTCTGGGGCGGGTCTGGTGCGGCTGGCTCTGTCCGGCGGGCGGATTGCAGGAGTGCCTGATCCGCTGCAACGGAAGTCCCGCAAAGCAGGGACGGCGCGACCGCATCAAGTACGGCATCTGGATCGTCTGGATCGCCGCCGTGGTCGTCACGTTTGTTCTGGGAAAGAACGACGTCACGGTCGATTTTTTCTACATGACGGATCACGGCATTTCCGTGGCGTCGATCTACAACTACGTCGTCTATTACGGCGTGATCCTGCTGCTGGTGCTTCCCGCGCTGATCCACGGCAGGCGCGGCGCCTGCCACTATATCTGCTGGATGGCGCCGTTCATGGTGGTCGGCGGCAGCATCGGCAGGCTTCTGCATTTGCCGCAGTTCCACATTGAGGCGCGCCGGCAGGACTGCATTTCCTGCGGCAGGTGCGGCAAGGTCTGCCCGATGGGGCTGGATGTGCGCGCCATGGTTCAGAGCGGAACGAACGCAGTCTGCACGGAGTGCATCCAATGCGGCGAGTGCGTGGATGAATGTCCCAAAAAAGTGTTGAGCTATCATATGCGGTGGAGTCGGTGACAATGGCAAAGGACAGAAAAATCGATTTGGTCATACTCGGACTTCTCTTCCACGAGGATCTGACGGGCTATGAGATCAAGAAGAAGATCGACGGCTCGATCCGCTTCTTCTGGAAGGGCAGCTTCGGCAGCATCTATCCCTCGCTGAGCGAGCTGCTGCGTCAGGGACAGGTGGAGAAGGCAGGGGAAGCCCCCGCAAGCGGGCGCGGGCAGATCAGATACCGCATCACCGCAAGCGGGCGCGAGACGCTGAAAGCATGGCTGGAGGACAGCCGCGCGAGCAACGAGCTCCGTTATGAGACGATGGTCAAGCTCTTTTTCGGCGGCGCGGCAGACCGGAAGACCGCTCTGAAAACGGTCGGTGCGTTTGAGGCGCAGGTTCGGGAGGATCTGGCGACGCTGCAGCTCTACCGCAGGAATCTGGAAAACGTGCTGCAGCAGGAGGATCATCTCTACTACTATCTGACGGTCGTCTTCGGCATCGAGGTCTACGAGGCATACCTTTCATGGTGCGAGAAAGCGGCCGCGCTTTTAGCGCAGCCGCGGTAAGCCGCCGCGTGCAGATCCGCAAGACCGCGTCCGAGGGGCGGGAGGAAGGTTGCCGCAAACCGAAAACATGAGGGAAGTGCGGAAAAAATGATAAAGAGAGCGGCAACAGAAGACGCCCGCGTGCTTGTCGCGGAAGAATATCGCAAGCGCGGATATGCGGCGGAATCACCAAATCGCGTACCGCGTCAAATGATATGAAAAACGACTGATTTCGAGAGAAATCAGTCGTTTTCTTGGCGGAGACGGAATAATTCGAGCTCTCGGCGCGCAGCTTTGCAATTGAAGTTAACATAACAACCGACATCAAGATTTGCGCGTTCTTCAAGCGGTTCGCTGCGGTATGATGCTATGCGGGAATCTACAGCTCTGCGGCAAACAGGTTTTCGAAGTCCTGCATCATGTGGTAAATGCCGTCGACATATGCCGTTTCGCCGTCCACACGGTAGAGCATCGCGTAATCATGCTTCTCAAACTTGATGGCATGGTAGCCAAGCTCATGAAGCGTCGGATGGTCGCAGAGCTTTAAGCTGCCCGCGACTTTCGCAAGCGTTTTCCGCGTCTCTTTCGCGTCGTTCAGGATGCTCTTTGCGGCAATCGGGTTGAGCAGCGTGTAATGCACATAGGAGATATAGTCGTCCAACTGCACGAGCGCCTTGGGCGAAACGATGACCTTATACGAAACCATGTTTTCTTCCAAGCTGGTCCAGCGCATCCTCCATGTCAAGCCCCTCGCCGCACGCGATCTGCTTGCGGGACTCCTCCAAATCGCCGAGGATCTGATCCGACGTCAGCTCACGGTACGGATTGGCGGGACGCTCCGAGGTAAACAGCTTTTTGGTGAATTCCAGCACCTTCAGCCGCGCCTCCTCCGGCATGGCCTCCAGCATGGACATCGTCGCTTCCATGGAACTCATCGCATCATCTCCCCTTTCCGTGTTGTATTCTTTGAACATAGTATAGCACATCAGCGGGTGAAATAAAAGTGTTTCTTATGCTTGCATCTTACCTGTTGCGCTGTGGCCGGATCGGTGCACGGCGCATACAATGCAGCGGAGGAATGTCAAAATGAATTCGCTCGAACTGACGACGACCATCACTGCGCTGGCAAACGCAATTGCCTGCAAGCTGAACGTGGATCAACTGAACCTGCTGGGAGTGATCCTGACGCAGCTTGGCGACACGCTCGCCACAATTGCGACGCAGCGTTCCTTTTGCGAAGGCGGCTGACGATCTCCCGTTCGGCGGCGCGCCGGACATGCAAACCGTACATCGGTAAAATCAAAAGCTGAACAACCGGCGGACTCGAACCGGTTGTTCAGCTTTTCAGCTTTTTGCTTCGTCCGGCGCAAAAGAGCGTTTGCGTCAGTGACGGCGGCGGTCGCCTTTGCCCGCGTAATAGCGCTCCTTCTCCCGATACATGCGCGCGTCGGCCTCCGATCTGACCTGAGCGGGCTCCGCGGTTCCGTCCGCGCAGAATACCGCGCCGATCGATGCGGTGCGCCCCTTTTGCGCAATGAGGGCTTTCACACGCTCCACGTCGGCGTCAAACGACGCTTCATCCGCCTCGAAACCGTAGGCGGCAAATTCATCGCCGCCGATGCGGTAGACGTGCGCGGTGCCGAACACCTCGATCAGGCTTTGCGCCACATCGATAATCATTTCGTCTCCCGCCTTGTGCCCGAGCTGATCGTTGACAGCCTTGAGCCCGTTGATGTCGCACATGACAAACCCGTAGGACGCCTGCCTGTCCAGCCCGTTCTCCTCAAACTCGGTAAACGCGCGGCGGTTGCGCGCGCCGGTGAGCGAATCAAAGTAGCTGTAGCGCGTCAGACGCTTCTGCTCCTCGCGCTGCAGGATGAGCTGTTCGAAGAAGTAGGAGATCAGGCGTATGATCTCCGAGATCTCCGTCAGGCTTTCCCGCGGCGCGTCGCCCACGCTGAAAAAGCCGTTCAGCTCACCGTTTGCCTCCAGCGGGCCGACGACCACGGAACTGATCTTGTTCTCGCGGAGGACCTGACGGAAGGCCGGATTCGCGGCATGATAGCTCTCGATGTTTTCGACGATCAGGCGGTTGCTGCGCTTAAACTCCTTGTAGAGCCCGTCGATCAGGCCCTCGTACGGCAGTGCGAGCGACTCGGCCTTCATCGGCTCCGTGCCCTCCGCAAACCACTCGTACGTGCCGCGATAGGTGCCGTCGTCCTGTTTCTCAAAGATGTTGGCGCGTTTGGCGTGCAGCTCCGTGCCGAGGTATCGGAGCAGCACCCGGATATTCACCTCCGGATCGTTGGCGGACACGGCGTATTGCAGCGCGCGGTTGATGAATTGGTTGCGTTCGATGGTCGCGTGTTCTCCGGACCACCAGCGAAGGAACTGCAGGAGCATCAGCAGGACAAAAAACGTCATTCCGAAGCGCGAAAGAATGCCGTGTGTGCTGACTCTGACCGACACCGTATAGTACCGCAAAATATCCGCTACGGCGCATGCCATAAATACGCCGGTGCCCAGATAGATGGCGGAAAGATTCGTGCGCAGGCCGTTCTTTTTGCAATAACGCGCGTTGTCCGCAAAAATGGTCACCGACAGCAGGAACGTACACGCATAGGCGGGATAGGTGATATAGGTCAGGCTTATCATGTCCAGCCCGAGCCCATAGCGCAGTCCGAGCAGCAGCGCGACGGAAAGCATCGTCATTCCCAGGGCGATATACCGGTAAATCGGGCGCTTTTGCCGGGTGAGCGAGTTGCTGAAGCAGGTGAGCGGATAGTTCACCAGCGGAAGCAGCATTTTGTCCAGCACCCGAGAGGTATAGATATGCCCCGTCAGCAGCAGCGGAATATAGGTATCGTTCAGGCACCATGCCCCGATCAGCAGCGCGGCGGCGCCCAGCGCGCAAATATCATACGGCATTGCCTTTTTGTCCGGCAGCCAGAAATAAACGACCACCAGCAGCAGGCCGAAAAAGATAATCAGCACGGATAAGATGCAGGGAACGAAATCGTTCCCGAGAAGCATCCGGATATAATCCGCGCTCGGGCACAGGCGGATCTGCCAGATGCGCCCGCCCTTCAGGGTGTCCAGCACGCTGTCCAGCCGGATGCGCACGATCTGACCCGCGTCCGTCGACGAAAGGCCGACCATGTGGAATGCGATTCCGTAGCCTCTTCCGGTCAGGTTTTCCCGTCCCTCAAAGCGGTAGACCTCCCGGTCAGCGACCCAGACCGTCACGTTGGCGTTCTGCGTCTCGAAGCACAGCTCGTCCTCCTCCGCGATCGTTTCCGGAAGAGGCCGCTCCACCGTCACGGAACCGCCGAAATTGCCCGCGCTGATCCCTTCGAGCGCAAGGCTTTCCGCCGTGCCCGTCTGCCAGTTTTGTGAAAAATCGCGGATGCTGTCCCGATATGCCAGTGTGCGCAGGTCCGCACGCAGCACGATGTAAAGAAGGATTGCGGCTAAAAGCGCGATATAAATGGCGGAGCAAAACCATGCAGCGGCCGCTTTTTGCTTCTTCATGGCGTTCCCTCCCGCTATTCAGCCTGATCGTGCAACATAATTTGACAAAACTATACCATAAGGATATCGCAAAAAGCAAGGTCTTATCGCTGAGATTCACGGGAATCGAGCAAGTTGACATAATCCAATAAGGCCGTTTGCGATATCCTATTCGTGACGATAGACCCGCTTGCCGTCCAGTGCGTAGATGCGGCCGCTGAATTCGCCGACCGGCGTGGTCTCGAAGCTCCCTTTGTAGATCTCCATGCGGCTGTCGATCAGGTCGATATAGGACAGGAGCTCCGCCTCGGCGCACATCGGGCGGACGGCGGCGCCCCATTCGGGCTCGCCGTGGTGCGACAGGATCATGTGCTGCAGCAGAACGGATTTCTCTTCGGGGATCGCAAGCTCGGCGGCGGCTGCCGCGACCTCCTGCGCGCCCATCACGAGATGGCCGAGGAGCTGCCCCTTGACGGAGTACTCCGTGACCAGACCGAGCTGTGAGAACGTAAACTCCTCGCGTTTCTCAAAGTCGTGGAGCAGCGTGCCCGTCAGCATCAGGCTCCGGTTGACGACGTCCCCGTACAGCCCGGAGAGGAAATCGGCGGTCTTGAGCATATGGAATGTATGCATCAAAAGCCCGTGGATAAAGGCGTGGTGCACGCTCTTGGCGGCGGGGATGGAGCGGAAGGATTCGAGGTTGCGGTCCAGCAGCGTTTCCGCGAGTCGCCGGTAATCCGCGTCCGCAACGGACGCGATCAGGCTCCGGATCTCCCGCAGCGCGGCGTCCGCGTCGATCGGGGCGGTCGGCACAAGCGCGGCTGTGTCGTATTGGTCGTCAGCGGCGGCAAGCCGAAGCTTATCCACGGTGATCTGGAGAGCGCCCTTGTATTCCGTGACCTCGCCGCGAACCTTCACGACCTTGCCGGCGTCTGCGCCGGAAATCGGGCCCGCGTAGTCCCAGACCATGGCAGGAAGGTTTCCGGTGCAGTCCGACAGCCCCGCGCTCAGGAAAGGCTTGCCGGTCGCCGTTGTTTTGGGAAATGCCTCGTATAAAACGTAGAAGCCCTCAAATTTCTGACCGAGGGCCATGTCGCCGATCTTCACATTGTAATCCATAAAAACCTCACGTTCCCGGATGATTCTCCGCGCGATAACGAAATGCCAGGCTATTGTAGCACAAACGAACGAAAATGCAAGCCGGCCGGATCGTGCGGCGGATGCCGTGGGTGATACGTCCGCCGTTTGGCTCAAACCGGCGATCGGATGCGTTTCCAACGCGCAGAACCGCACGACAGAGAAAGAAACCGCTCTTGACGGACGCGGTTCGATATGAGAAAATGAAATTGGACTCTTAGCCGTCGGGATGGCCCGCGGAATTCCTCGCCGGATTGCCGCGCCGGAGCAATATGACGAGGAGGGGTGGCCATGGCACCGAAGAAAAATATCGTCAACAGCATGAAATTCGTGGAGATCCGCGAGAGCTACTTCAATTCCAAGGGGGAAACGCAGTCGAGGATCGTCAACGCCCGCCCGGAGCCGGGCTCGGGCTACGATATCCTGACGGACGACGTGCTCGGAAGCGGTAATCTTGAGCTGCTCCAGTAATTCCGGACGGAGAAAGCGGACGAGCTGAACAAACCGGAGCACGCGCTCGCGAAGCAGTACATCGAGGAGCGCATCCGCGCGCCGGTTGAGCCGTTCTCTCCGCGCACCAGACAGGAGATCAATATGTGGAACTACAATTTTGCGATCCCCGGCTTTATGGTCGTCGCCGTCCTCTTCCTGTACTTTATTAAGACGCCGAGGCTGAACATCCGGCTGAACCGGTCGTTCCTTGAGCTGCTTGCGCTGGAGGTTCTGACGGTCGCCGTCGACTACACGGCAACCCGCGCCGACGAGCATTACGAGGCGTTTGCCCCGTCTTGGCTTTTCTTCCTGAACGCGGCGTACTTCGCGCTGTATCTGGCGAGGGCGTTCTGGTATTTCCGCATCAGTTGGGACGTGCTGCATCTGAAAAAGGAAAACACGCCGAACGTGCTGCTGTACTGGGGCGTCTTTGCGCTCTCGGAGCTGATCGTGATCTCCAGCTTTTTCACGGGCGCCGTCTTCCGCATCGGCGAAACAGGGTATCAGCGCGGGCCGCTCTATGCCGTGATCTATCTCTGCTGGATCTATTACCTTGTGGTCTCCGTCGCGCTGCTGCGCATCTATTCCGACCGGCTGAACCGGTATGAGCTGGTCGGCGGAATGGCCTACAACGCCATCCTGCTCGTGGGCAATGTCGTGCGCTATCTGATGCCGAAATACCTGATTATGAACACGTTCTGCCTGCTTGCCATTCTGGTGATCTACCTCACGTTCGCGGTGCCGGAGCGCCATTTGGCAAACCGGAGGATCGCCTTCAACATGCGTGCGTTCCGCGAGGCGCTGGACGATACGGTCGGCGAAAAGCCCTACCGGGTGCTTGCCTTTGCGCTGCAGGATTATATCGACACCCGCGAGATCTACGGCGGGACGCAGATGGATCACGGCGTGGATATGGTGGCGCGCTTTCTCACGCAGGCGTTTCCCGAGTGCCAGGTCTTTTATCTGCGCAGCGGCTACTTTGCCCTTCTGGGCGCGGAGACGATGCCGTGGGAAAAGATGCGCGACATGATAAACGAGCGGTTCCAGTCCCCTTGGTCGGCAAGCGACGCGGAGCTGTATCTGGCGGCGGCGTTCGTGACGGTCAGCTCGCGCGGGAAACTGGATACCCCCGACAAGGTGACGAACAACCTCGTCAGCGGCCTTGCGCGCGCCGCACAGGCGGTGGACGGCCTGATCGATCTGGACGGCGAGCTGGAGCTGGACCGCCAGACGGAGGTCAAGCGTTCGCTGGAGTTCGCGCTGGAGCAGGGGCGCGTGGATGTGTTTTTGCAGCCTCTGGTCGACAGCAAGACCTATCGGATCACCGGGGCGGAGGTGCTCGCACGCATTCGGGACGCGGAGGGCAACATCATTCCGCCAAGCCTGTTCATACCCATTGCGGAGAAAAACGGAAAGATCAACCTGATGGGGGAGCGGGTGTTCGAGCTGACCTGCCGCTTCATCCACGACAACGATATGGAGGCGCTGGGGCTGTCCTGGCTGAACGTCAACCTCTCGCCCATCCAATGTATGCGCTCCGATCTCAGCTCCCGCTTCCTTGACATTCTCAACGAATACGGGGTCTCGCCCCAATCCATCCGTCTGGAGATCACGGAACAGGCCGTGGTGGACATCCCGCTGCTGGAGCGGCAGATCGAGACGCTGCGGGACAACGGCTTCCGTTTCTCCCTGGACGACTACGGAAGCGGCTATTCCAACCTCAACCGCGTCAAGCACTATCCGTTCGTGAACATCAAGCTGGACATGGAGGTGGTCTGGGACTACTTCCGCGACCGCGACCACCTGCTGCCCAACATCGTGCACGCCTTTAAGGAGATGGGTTACACCGTCACCGCGGAAGGAATCGAAAGCGGGGAGATGGCCGAGGTCATGGCGTCCATCGGCTGCGATTACCTGCAGGGCTTCTATTTTTCCAAGCCGCTGAGCACCGACGCGTTTATCCGGAAATACGCGAAAGGGAGTGTGCCGTGAAGCCGTCCTCGTTTCTGTATTTTGCCGCCTTCGGCATGAAAACGATCCTGCTCCGGCGGCAGGAACCCATACTCGGCACGGTCATCGTAACAGACCGCTGCAACCTGCACTGCAAGCATTGCTCGGTGAACAACCTGACGGCGGTGATGCATCCTTGGACCCAGCTTTGCGGGGAAATGCGGACGCTCTACGGCATGGGCGTGCGCATCCTGTTTTTCTGCGGGGGCGAGACCTTCCTCTGGCGGGACGGGGACAAAACGCTGCGGGATCTGGTGGTCGAGGCGAAGCGGATGGGGTTCCTGATCGTCAATGTGGTCACCAACGGCACCTTTCCCATCGATCTGCCGGAGGCCGACCTTATCCTGCTGAGCCTCGACGGAGACCGCGAGCGGCATAACGCGATCCGCGGCGACACCTACGACGCGATCCTCGACAATGTGGGCGGCGCCACCGCGGACAACATCTGCTTCTACATGGCGATCAACCGGATCAACAAAGACGCGGTGCGGCATGTCTGCCGCCTTGCGCGCGATACGCGGAACGTCCGCGCCGTCTCCTTCAACTTCCACACCCCGTACCCCGATACGGCGGAGCTTGCCCTCTCGCGGGAGGAAAAGACGGCGTGCTGCCGCGCGATCACGGAGATGATGGACGAGGGCGCGCCGGTGTTCAACCTGAAAAGTGCGTTCCCCTATCTGATCGACAACCGCTTCCCGACGCCGTGCCGCCAGTGCCTTGTGATCGAAAACGGCAGGATCAGCGTCTGCGGACGCTGTATCGACGTGCCGGGATTGTGCGAAAAGTGCGGCTACTTCTTCGTCGCGGAGTATACGCTGCTGTTCCGCGGAAACCTGAAAATCATTGCCGAAATGCTGAAAACCTATCTGAAATACATCTGATATGAGCCTTTTGACCGATCTGACCAGAATGTGGCTGACGCGCAGCGTCCGGCCCTTCATATTCACAAACGAGTCCGACGAGATCCTGCCCTACGACAGGTGCGAAAACCTCGGGCTTTACGTGCACATTCCGTTCTGCAAAAGCCTCTGCTCGTTCTGCCCGTACTGCAAGACCGTCTACGACGCCGCGCTCTGCGAGCGATATATCGACGCGCTGCTGCGGGAGATCGAGCTGGTGGGCGCGCAGCAAGCGGGGCGCAAGCGCGTGACGAGCCTCTACTTCGGCGGCGGCACGCCGGCGCTTGCGGCGGGGCGGATCGGCGATATTGTCGCGGCGCTGGAGCGGCACTTTGAGATCACGGAGGGCGTCGGGCTGGAGCTTCACCCGGACAACGTGACGGTTCCGGTTCTGGAGAAATTGCGCGCGGCGGGCGTCACAAAGCTCTCCATCGGCGTGCAGTCGTTTCAGGAGCGCTATCAGCGCGTGCTGGGGCGGAGCGCGCCCGATCCCGCCGTACTGCGTGCGGCGCTCGCGGCGGTTCCCTTTGAAACGGTGTCGATGGATTTCATCTTTGCCCTGCCGGGGCAGACCTTTGCGGATGTGCGCGCGGACATCGAAACCGCGTTTCAGAGCGGCGCGAATCACATCGCAATCTATCCCTTTATCGATTTCACCTTCAGCAAAAGCGGGATACCCGCCATGCTGAAGCGCGAAAAACGGGCGCTGCTGGACGCGATCACGACGTATTGCGCCGGGCGCGGCTATGCGCGGCAGTCCATCTGGACCTTCGCCAAAGAGCCGGAGGCAAGCTACTCCTCCATGACACGCGACAATTTTCTCGGCTTCGGCTGCTCGGCGACCACGCTGCTCCGAGATCAGTTCAAGATCAACACCTTTTCGGTGAAGGAATACTGCCGCCGTGTCGACGCCGGAAGACTGCCGGCCTCGCTGACGCTCCGCTTCACGCGAAGACAACGCATGGTCTACTATCTGTTCTGGACGGCATACTCCATGCGCGTGGACAGCAGGGGCTTCGAGCGGTTCTTCGGAGAAAAGCTGCAAAGCACCTACGGGGCGGAGCTGTCGCTGGCAAAGGCGCTCGGCTGGATCACGGAGCGCGACGGCGTCTATGAGCTGACGCCGCAGGGGGCATACCGGTTCCATTACTACGAAAACTTTTACACGCTCGCCTATATTGACAAAATGTGGGGCATCATGCGCCGCGAGGCATTCCCGGAAAGCCTGCGGCTGTGAGGCGGCGCCGCGCTGTCCGCGCGCCTGAATGATACATTGCTTCCGCAAACGTTTTTTCGACATGCGCGCATAAGAAAGCCGCCTCAACGCGAGGCGGCTTTTTATATGCGAAATCCAAGTTTTCGGCGATCTGCCCGTCGTCCTGATCCGGGTGTTATTTTGCTTTCAGCACATATCCCTGCAGCTTGAGCTCTTTCCCCGAATCAGTTACGGTTTCCTCAAGCTCCTGCCTGATGATCTCATAGCTGTCTTCAAACTTCCACAAAAGCCGCGTGCTTCCCATGTTGCGGATATCCGCCTCGTAGAAAAACGCGGTCTTGTGATAATCGGAACGAGCGACGTTGAGTATTTCGTTTAAAGCGGCATACGCATATCCCTTTCTCTGCTCGGACTGGATGATCCAAACGCCCAACTCGGGACAATCACCGGAAAGACCGTGCATTTCAACGCTGCCGAGGAAGGCTCCCTTGTCGGAAACGACGGAGTAGAGCAGAGTTTCGCCTCTTTGCATCTCATCCAAAAACTCCTGAAGCATAGCCTTGGCGTCATCCATGCGATCAAAGGGGTCGGGCCACTGGTATTTCGTTATCTCGGCGTTAAAACCATGATAGTATTCGCCCAGATATTTCATGTCGAACGGGACAATACGGATTTCGTTCATGGAAGTGTTTCCCCTCTGCGCACGATGATTTGCTGAGCTGCTTTGGTGAGTATAACACGCTGTGCCGCGGAAGCTTGCCTGGCTTGCCCTTTCGGTATGCGTTAATCGGCGCGGCCTTCAAACAACAGACCGAGGTCCTGCGCCGTCATGGGCTTGTAGAAATGGAAGCCCTGCATTTCGACGCATCCGCAGCTTTGGAGAAACTGCGCCTGCGCGCCGTTTTCCACGCCCTCTACGATCAGGTGCATGCCCAGCTCATGCACCATCTGAATGATGCGGTTGATAATGATGCGGCCCTTTTCCGTGTCCCCGTCTGCGGTGAGGAAGTTGAGATCCAGCTTGATGCGGTCGACCGGCACCGACTTGAGCATGTGCAGGGAGGAATAGCCGCTGCCGAAGTCGTCCATTTCCACCTCGATCCCGAGCGATTGCAGCTTGACCGTGGCGTCGATCAGCAGCTTGGGATCGCGGGTGTAGGCGGACTCCGTGATCTCCACGTGAAGCTGATCGGCTGTCAATTCATAACGCCGGAGCAGATCCTGGAAGTGCCAGGTGATGTTCCGCCCCTCCTGAATGTCGGAGCGCGACAGGTTGACCGAGACCGTCCTGTGCATCCCCATCTGATTCCAGCGGTGCAGGTCCTGACAGACCTTGTCCCAGACAAAACGGTCGATCTCAAAGATGAGGCCGCAATCCTCCAGCGTGGAGATAAAGTCGGCGGGGCGGAGCCAGCCCAGCTTGGCGTGCTTCCAGCGGCACAGCGCCTCGGTGCCGATGATCTGCCCGGTCTCGGCGTTCATCTGAGGCTGGTACCAGACCTGGATCTCCCCCGACTGGATCGCCACGGGCAGGTGGCTGACAATATCGGCGTTCCGCCTTCCGCGATCCCACTCATCCTGATTGTAAAACTCGAAGCCGTCCTTGCGGACCTCATGCACGCGCCTTTCCGCCACGCGCGCAAAATCCAGCATGTGATCCACGTCGATCTGGTGATAGTCCTGCGGGGTCAGAATATAGACGCCGGCGCAAAGCTGGATCCGCGTGTCCCCGCCGTGGTCGATAAAGTGGTTGCGCACGGGATCGAAGAGCTCAATGTCGTCCCGCAGCATCTGCTCATCCTCGTCTATCCTGCGGAGAATGGCAAAGCGGTCCCCTTCAATGCGCCCGACGGTTTCCACATCGGAGAGGGCTTTTGAAACCTTTTCGGCAAAACAGCACAGCAACTCGTCTCCCGATTTCATTCCGAGCCTGTCGTTGACAAACTTGAAATTCGTGAAATTGCTGCAAACGAGCATATAGGGAATGCCCGGGTGCTCGCTCAGCAGCTCGGCGGCGCGCTTTCGGAAACCGTTCAGGCTCAGGACGTCGGTCAGCGGATCGTGGTCGATCATCCGCCGCATTTTTTCCTCGTTCTTTTTCCGGATCGCTCGCACCTTGATTATGACATGAATCGCCACAGCTGCAAGGAGAAGCGCGCTCAAAAGCAGGACGATCCCGTTCTCGTAGAGGTAATCGGAGAAGGTCCGGCGGTACAGCTGCCGTGTGGTGTAGTCGAGAATGATCGCCTGTCTGAGCGGATCGCTCAACGTGGCGATGCCTTCGTTCAGGCGGCCGATGCGCTCCCGGCCTTCGGGCGTGTCCGGCGCCCCCACGCGGAAGTCCATGGAGAACATGGCCGCGGGCTGAACGACAAGATCCTTATAGGACGGCTTTTGCAGCACATAGCTCCAGATATAGGAGTTTTGGAGCAGCGCGTCCACCCGTCCGGAGCGAAGCGCCCTCACGCATTCGGGCATCGTCTCATACAGGACGACCTCAATGCCGGGGTAGAGCGCCCCGACCGTTTCGGAGACGCCCCTCTGCGAGTGGAGCATGCCGACGTGCAGCTCGTTCAGGGGCGGCAGGTTCCTGCCGCCCTTTGTAACCAGCGTAAAGGGCGTTTGGAACAGGTTGTCCGAGACGATTGTCGGCTGCCCGGACGCGCTGGCAACGGCGCTGCCAAAGGGCATGACAAGATCGTATGCGCCGCTGTCAAGCGCCTCCTTCAGCGTGTCCTCCTCGATCGCCCTGAATGTGACGGCATAACCGGACTGCTCCGCGGCGGCACGCATCAGATCCGCGCCGATGCCGATGATCTCGCCCCTTCTCGCGTCCATATAGAAGATGGGGCAGCGATCCGTCGGCACGCCCACGGTGATCGGCTCGCCAACGCCGGCGGCGGACGCTGACGGCATGACGGAAGAAAGCAGCACGGCGATCAAAAGCGCCAGAACTGCGCGGACCGGTTTGCGGCATTGCGGTTTCTTCACGGGAAACACCTTCCTCTCTGTTGGGGAAAGCCGGAACTCTCACAATACTGTTGCGCCAATATCAGCTTAACACAATCTGATTGCCATTACAATAGTTATCTGACGGCGCCGAACGCGGCAGCGGAAAATTTGTATGCGGCGCCTTGCGCCGCAGGCGATGAACAAATCGTGAATTCTTTGTTAATAATTGTTAAAGAATGGCAAGTTCGCTTGCAATCGTTTGTGCGGTTTGCTACAATAAAGCTGTCCTGAGAACTGGAAGAAGGAGTTGGTTCTTTTGGAGCAGCCGATAATCGCCATAGCGTATCTTTCTGCGACCGGACGAGGCGTATCCCCCGTGGAGCCGTTTATCAATGAGAACGTTGACAGCATCACGGACGCCATGGAACAGAAGAAGGCGATGGAGATGCAGGGACTGCGGGGCGTCATGGTGTTTTCCTATGACGCCGGCAACAAACCGGACTACTTTACATGGGGCTTTGTCAGAGACCATATGGTAAGATCGTAGTTCCACAGATGACGAAACAGGCGCAGGGAGCGGCAGCCGTCACGGCTGCCGCTCCCTGCGTTTGATGATAGTGATGCCAAAGCCCCTGCGCCGGCGCTCATTCGAAGGTCGTAAAGCGGTACACGGTCGTCTGGCGATAGGTTTCGTCCGGCCGCAGGATGGTGCTGGGGAAATGCCGGTGGTGGACCGAGTCGGGGAAGTGCCGCGCCTCCATGCAGAAGCCGCCGTTTCGGGGATAGCGGACGCCGTTTTTCCCGTGCGGCACGGGATCCAGCTGGATGAAATTCGCGCAGTAGAACTGGATCGCCGGCTCGTCCGTAACGGCGGTGTACGCGATCTCCAGCGCGTTGTCGTCGCGCAGGCGATAGCGCACCTCCAGACTGAGGTTGCCGGGGAAGCCCTCCTCCTGATCCGGGCTGAGATACCGCAGGAGCAGGGCGTCGCCGTCTGTCGCCGAGCGGAAGATCTGGCGGGGGAACACCCCGTGCAGGTGATTGGTCTCCTCGCAGTTCATCGGAAGCCAGTATTCCCTGCCGTCGAGGAAAAAGCAGCCGGCACGCATCCGGTTGGCGTACCGGCCGACGACCGCGCCGTAGCAGCAGTTCCCGCTTTCGTAAGACAGGATGTCGTCGTATCCGAGGACGACGTCGGTCGGCGTTCCGCGGCGCGCGCCGGCGGCGGTCGGGCTGCGAGGCGGCGCTTTGCGCGGCATTATGGTATCATAGCAAAAAAGAAGCGGAATATCAATCGGAATTTCTGAAGCACATCCGGCGCGTGATTCGCAGAAAAAACTTGCCATTTCCCGCTTTTGCGCGTATAAATAGGATAGGATATTGTGAGAACTTATTAGGAACGGGCGCCCGTTCCTACGTTTTGCCGCGCAAAACGGAATGACCGCTCAATTTGGGGAGGAAACACAGATGAAACATGGAAGAAAAACGCTCTCGGTACTGCTGACCCTCGCGATGCTGCTCACGCTCGCGTCCGCCCTCGGCGGCACGGCGCGGGCGGACGCGCCGACAACGGAGTGGAGCGCCGTGGAGTACCGCGACATAAGCTGGGGCAGCGACTACGATTCCGCCAGCACATTTACCGTCAACGACGAGGAGGATTTTGCGCAGTTTGCCTATCTCGTCAATGCAGGTACGGATCATAAAACCTTTGAGGGCAAGACGGTCAAGCTCGCGGCGGACCTTGACCTCAGCGCCCACAAGTGGACGCCCATCGGCAACGACTCCGACCTCACGTTCAAGGGCGTCTTCAACGGCGGCGGCCACACCGTCAGCGGGATGTATATAAATTGCTCCCCCGAACATACATTCTATGCCGGCCTGTTCGGCTTCCTTAATAACGGCACGGTGCAAAACCTGAATGTCAGCGGCAGTGTTTCGGTGAAGGTAGCGGAGGAGCAAAACGCCTATGTCGGCGGCGTCGTGGGTGAAAACTCAGGCGCCTCCCAAGCACGGAGCACAGTGGAAAACTGCTATTACAACGGCTCTATCACGGTGGAGGGTTCTCCGAACACCACTATCTATGCCGGCGGCATTGTGGGCTGGAACTACAGTTACAGTATTGTGACCAGCTGCTGTCACAGCGGCTCTATCACGGCGAAGAGCCCATCCACGACCTATGTTGGCGGCATTGTGGGCTATAACAAAAGTAATAGTACAGTGACCAACTGCTGTCACAACGGCTCTGTCTCGGTGAAGGACTCTAACAGCAATGCCTACGCCGGCGGCGTCGTGGCCTGTAATGAGAGTAGTACAGTGAGTAACTGCTACGGTTGCGGCAATATTAAGGCGGCGGCAGAAAGTGGAAACGCCTGCGCCATCGCCGGCGGCGTCGTGGGCACTAACAACAAGGAGAGCGAAGGTAGTAGTAGTAGTACAGTGACCAACTGCTATCACAACGGCGACGTTACAGCCAATACGGAAGGGACGGAAGGCGGCAATACCGCCGCCGGCGGCGTCGTGGCCTTTAACGCTAATAGTGTAGTGACAAACTGCTATCACAGCGGCGGCGCCGTTAAAGCTTCAACGACTGGGACGTCACCCAATTTCGCCGCCGGCGGCGTCGTAGGCATAAAACTCGCCGGCAGCACATGCAACCAATGCTATTTTCTCAGTGGTACGGCGGGCAACGACATCGGTCTCAACGGGGTTGGGAATGACTCAACGGACGTTGGCGCGGCGCCGCTGACGGCGGCGCAGTTCAACGCGCGGGACAGCTTCACGGGCTGGGACTTCAGCACCGTCTGGATCATGGGCGCGGACGCGCCGCTTCTGCGCGCGCTCGCCGTGTCCGTCGCCTTCGACGCGAACGGCGGCACGGGCACGATGGCGGCGCAGTATGTGCCGAAGGGCGCGGCGACGCCGCTGATCGCCAACGCGTTCACGCGCGAGGACTATCACTTCGCGGGCTGGAGCACGACGGCGGGCGGCGCGGTCAAATACGCGGACAAGGCGTCGGTGACGCTGGCGGCGGACACGACGCTCTACGCGGTGTGGCAGGTGAGCGCCGCGCAGGAACCGAGCGAGCCGTTTTCGCAGGAGTTTACCTCCCCGCTGACCTTTGACGGCGGCAAGGTCGTCGTTTCGCCCACCAAGGCGGGCATCCGCGACACGGTGACGCTGACGGTCATCCCCGACGCGGGCAACGAGCTCAAGGATCTGACGGTCACGCACAAGGGCGTCGGCGCGGTGAAGACCGTCGACCACGGCAGCGGCGTCTTCACGTTTACGATGCCCGGCGGCAACGTCGCGTTCGACGCGGTGTTCGGCACGCCGGAGGCGGAGACGCCTCCGCAGACCCCGCAGCCCGCCCCGCAGACCCCGCCCGTGAAGCCGAACGCCGTCCTCTCCCCGCAGAAGATCACGGTCAACGGCGTCGAGGTCACGGTCGAGGCGTACAACATCGGCGGCACGAACTTCTTTAAGCTCCGCGACCTCGCGGCGCTCTTGAAGGGCACGCCGGCGCAGTTCAACGTCGACTATGACGCGAATCGCAACGCGGTCGTCATGACGAAGGGCGCGGCGTACGACGGCGCGGTCGCCGCGGAGTTTGCGGACAATTCCGCGAGCGCGGTCGCAAGCCCGCAGACGGTCGAGCTGGACGGGCAGGCGGTCGGTCTCACCGCGTACAACATCGGCGGCAGCAACTTCTTCGGCCTGCGCGAGCTGGCGGCGTACCTCGGCTACACGGTCGACTACGACGCGGCGGCGAACACCGCGATCATCGTGAGCCGGTAAGGGCACGTTCACACAAAGCAACAATACGGCGGTCGGGACATCGGATGCCCCGACCGCCGTGCTTTTGCCCCGCCGGCATTTTATTCAGAAAGCGGGCGGGTCCCATCGGATTTCTTCATTTCGAACCCGACTTCCGCTTCTCCTGCTTCTCGACCGCTGCCTTCATCGCCTCGTCTGCTTCTTCATCCCAGACCGTTCTCTCCGGCCCGAGCGTGCCGTACATCGTATTCTCAAACGAATACGTTATCTTAGCGGTTTTTATCAGCCTTTCGTTGTCCGTGTCGTCGCCGAATGTACCCAGCCGACTGTAGATTTCCTGCGTGATCTCGTAGTTGTACTGCTCGCGCCCCTCGCGGCTGGTGTACATGATCTCGGCGAAGTACCGTCCCGTTTCGGGGTCATGGTACGCCGTCCAGTTGTTGCCCTTTTTCTTTGTTTTCATGCCTCAACCCCCCCGTAACAGCGGTGCTCCGCGCAGCTTCTGCGGCCGCTGCCGTATTATATCCCGAGCGTATGTATTATACACTGCGCCGCGGGCTTTGCCAAGCATCGCTGCGGCCGCATGGTAAATTGCCTTGAAACCGGCTGTGGAGATATGTTAAAGTATGTCTGCAACAATCGGACATAAGACGCAAATGGATTCGTTCGCATTTGCCGAGCGGCTGCATCATATGAGGGGGGGAGGAAACGAATGGAACGTCCGCTGATCCGCCGGGTCGTCGTCATGACCGTCGGGATCGTCATCATGGCAGCCGGGATCGTGCTGTTTAAGCTGTCTTTCATGGGGAACGACCCGTCCACCGCCATGGTCATTGCGATCGGTGATCGGGTAGGCGTGGACTTCGCTCTGATCCTCCTCGGTATGAATCTTCTCTGGTTCCTCGTCGAATGGCGATGGAACAGGAAGCTGATCGGCATCGGCACCTTCGTCAACTGGTTTTTGGTCGGCCCTTTGGCGTCCGCGTATGAAAAGATCGTCCGCGGACTGTGGGCTGTGCCCGAATCGCTTTTGCCGAGACTGCTGATGATGGCTGTCGGCGTTTTGGTGCTCAGCCTGTCCTGCGCCATGTATCAGACGTCCGACGTAGGCATTGCTCCCTATGACGCGCTTTCGATCACATTGTCCGAAAAAACCGGAAAGAGATATTTCTGGTGCAGAATTCTGACGGATTCCGTATGCACCGTGATTGCCTTTGCGCTTGGCGGAATTATCGGCGCGGGCACGCTCGTCTGCACGGTGGGGCTGGGGCCGTTCATTCAGTTCTTTTCAAAGCACGTTGCAATTCCGCTTGTGCAGGGAAGCGGGAAACCCGCCTCTTAGGCCACAGGGGGCTGCACCGGCGGCGCCTCCGCCGGCATCTCAAACGGCGCATCCTCCCGCGCAAGCCTCCGCACCAGCCGGAAGGCGACGACGTACAGCGCGAGGCTGTACAGCAGGACCAGCGCCAGAAACACGTCGCTGATCTCACACAGGTCGATGCACAGGTCGTAGCTCGCGTGCAGCACCACGGGGACCCAGAACGCAAGCGTCAGCTCGCGCCGTACAAGGCCCTGGTCGTCCGAGGAAAACGCGGTCCTCGCCCGCGCATAGAAGCAGCCCATGAACACGCCGTAGCAGGCGTGACCTGGTACGGACAGCACCGCGCGCAAAATCGCGTCGCCCATGTCTCCGTCGAGCACGTAGATGACGTTTTCGACCGTGGCGAAGCCCAGCGAAGCCGTGACCGCGTAGATCACGGCGTCATAGGTGGTGCGGAAGGCGCGGCTCCGCCACGTCGGCTTCTTGAGGGCGATATACTTTCCGCCCTCCTCCGCAGCGGCGGTGAGCAGCAGGTTGTCGATGATGAGATACAAAAAGCTGCCCGGCAAAAGCACGTCCTCCACCAAAACCTCGCCGATCAGGCCGACCGCTATGGCGCCGATCATCGTGAGCACGCCGAAGAGAAAGATGCGCAGCAGCATCTGTTTCGGCGGCTTTTCGCCCTTTTTCAGCATCCAGACCCAGAGAAGGATCGCAACACCCGGCAGGATCGCCAGCAGCAGCAACATACAACGTGCCTCCTTCGCGCGCCGTGCGTTTGACGTGACGGCGCGTTTTTCGTCTCCTGTCAGGAAATTGTATTCTTTTCCCCGCGCTTTGTAAAGAAAAATGCGCAATCGGCGGCGGAGCGGTGAGCCCTGTCGGGTTCATCGCCCCAATACCGAATTGACACCGACAGGTTTCAACGGTAAAATTAAGATGGCTTTTATCTCGCGCCGTACCCGTGACGGGATGTGATGCATGGCCAACATCGGATCAAGAAAGCGGTGTGCCGCGAAGCATGAAGAATCGGAGGGAGTAACGATGAAGCAGATGAAGAAAATGATGTGCCTGTTTCTGACGGTCATTTTGCTGCTGCCGTCCGCCGTCTATGCGGCAAACGACGCGCAGGCCGCGCTGAACTACGATGACGCGGCAAACTGGGCGTATTTTGAACTCGGAGAGGACAAGGGCGTCGACGTCTTTCTGATCTGCCCGACCGTGGACACCAGAAGCGAGAGGAACTCCCTTGACCTGAACGACAAGCTCAAGGCGAATTTCATCTACGCGCTCGATCTGGAAAAGGGCATCTACGAGGACGCGGGACGCCTGTTTTCCCCGTATTACCGCCAGATGTCCATGAACGCCTACAAGCTCTCCGCGGAGGAGCGCGCGCAGGCGCAGGAGCTCGCGTACCGTGACGTCTCCGCGTCCTTCCGCTGGTATCTGGATCACGAGAACGGCGGGCGCGGCATCATTCTCGCCGGCTTTTCACAGGGCGCGCAGATGTGTCTGGAGCTTTTGAAGGAATACTACGGCGGCGACGGCGCGGAGGCGGTTTCCCTGCGGGAAGGACTGGTCGCGGTCTACGCCATCGGCTGGTCGGTCACGGAGGACATGGTTCAGGCGTATCCGCAGATCGTTCCGGCGAAGGGCGAAACGGATACGGGCGTCGTGGTCAGCTTCGACTGCGAGGACGGCACGCTCTCGGACACGCTGGTGATCCCCACCGGAACAAAAGCGCTGTCCATCAACCCGCTGAACTGGAAAACGGACGGGACTGCGGCGGATAAATCGAAAAACCTTGGCGCCGTCATGTCCACGGACGCGGAGCCGATTCCCGCCCTCTGCGGCGCGTATCTCGGCGCGCGCGGCGAGCTGATCGTCACGGACGTCACCGCGGCGGAATATCCCGCCGTGATCGACATCTTTCCGGACGGGTCGTATCACATCTATGACTATCTGTTCTTCTTCACGAATCTGAAGGGAAACGTGGCGGCGCGCACCGCCGTATGGAAAGAGACTTCGCACGCCACCCGTGAATATGCAATTGCCGCGTTTGTGACCGCCACGGGCGTCAGGGGCTCCGGCGGTACGGCGGCGCTCTCCGCCTTTACCGACGCGAACGAGATCGGCACGGCGCATGTCTCCGCGCTGGCGGCCGCTGTGGAAAAGGGTATTCTGAAAGGCTATGAAGACCGCACCTTGCGCCCGCGCGCCGATATCAGCCGCGTGGAAGCCCTTGTGATGCTTTCCCGCTGTCTGCCGGAGCTGGAGAAAACCTCGCCCACTATCGCGTTTACCGACGTTCCGGCGTGGGCAAAGGCCGATATTGACCGGCTTTCCGCCGCCGGACTTGTGTTGGGCTACGGCAACGGAATCCTCGGCGCGTCGGATCGGCTGACCGTCGGACAGGTCGCGACGCTGACGGAGCGGATCGCACAGAAGACCGGCGCGGCTGAAAGCGGCCTGCACGCCGCGATCCAGCATGAAACGCCGTCACCCGACTGGGTAACGGCGCTTCCGCAGGCGCAGGATCAGAGCGTAAAGCAGCTCTTTGTCGTCGCGGGGCTCGGCATGGACAAGACGACGGCGACCGTCACCCTGCACGAGCGGGACGCGGACGGGCAGTGGAAGCAGGTTTTGTCCACCCCCGGTTTCGTCGGGAAAAACGGCCTGTGCCTCGACCGGGACCACGCGGAGGGCTGCGCGCAGACGCCCGTCGGGGTCTATCATTTCAACAGGGCGTTCGGCATCGCGGACGATCCGGGCTGCGCGATCCCCTATGTCAAGGTGACGGACGATATCTGGTGGTCGGGCGACCAGCGGGAGGGGATGCGCTACAATGAGATGGTCAGCCTCAAGGACTATCCCGACCTCGACAAAGAGAACAGCGAGCACATCGTCCACTATGAGTATGAATATCAATACTGCCTCAACATCAGCTTTAACGAGGACGGCACGCCCGGACGCGGCTCCGCGATCTTCCTGCACTGCCTCGGCACAAAGAAACCCTATACCGGCGGCTGCGTGGCAGTTCCGGAGTATAGTATGAAGCAGATCATGCAGACTGTTCGGCCGGACTGCGTCGTTGTCATCGACACGCTGGAGAATCTGGGCGGCAGCCTGTAAGGCTTCCGCCGGAGAGGCTGCCGAACCGCGCGCGGAAGCGGATCGTGCCCAAATGTATGATCGAACCGACAGTGATCTGAGCGAGGATGCATGTGCTATAGCGTTTGACGAGCCGGAAGGAGCAACCTTCCGGCTCGCCTTGTCTGGTGGGCGGGGTGGGTGCCGAGCCCACTACCCCCGCGAAGGGAGCGGATTTACAGTCCGCCGCGTTTGCCGATTCGCTACCTGCCCGTATGGTAATGCCACCGGGGATCGAATCCGGAATCTCCGGCTTGAAAGGCCGGCGTCTTAGCCAATTCGACCATGGCATCATGCTCCACCCGTCGCCGGGCGGAGTGTTGTTCAGGCGACTATATGGAACCACAACCGCGCACTTCTCCGCCATCAAGGATAAACACATCATCCGTATCCTTTAACTTGAACCGCTCCATATTGCTCCTCCTATTCAGCGCCCAACCGTGTATTTTTGAAAGCTCATAGATATCTGGCTTAATCACAGTATCTACCCATTTGTGTCCCATTGAACGGACTTAGCAGCGAGAATGAGCTCTTTGCTGCCTATTTTATGGTTATCAACTCTGCTCACTTGCGGATTGCTTGTGGGACTTGCTCATTCCTGCTGCCTCCCAAGCTCTCACGTTTCTTTTCTGTTACAAATTTCCCATATCCCTTGACTACGCAGCCCGCAGGCGCTATGGTGTAGGAGCCTGCTTGGAGCAGAGCCTACGCAGGGGGAGGGATACCCATGAGCACGCGATTCCCCGTGATCGATCCGGTCGCAACGGGGGAGAACATCGTCCGGCTGCGCAATGAGCGCGGCCTGTCCGTTCGGGATTTGCAGGAGTACTTCGGCTTTGAGGAGCCCCGCGCCATTTACAAGTGGCAGCGCGGGCAGACGCTCCCGTCGGTCGACAACCTGTTCGCGCTCGGCGCGATCCTTCAGGTCCCCATGGACGAAATCATTGTTTCGACTGAACCACAATTGCATATACTTGCAACTGAGCGGCAGGCTGAGGCCTGCCGCTCATCGCTTTTCATCGACTGCTTCAGATACGACAGGAGGACGAGAACACATCCGCTGCTGCTCGTTTCGATCGTATTGTACCTGCATTTTGCCTCCCTGTCATGGAACTGCCGGTTCCAATCATGGTTTTCCCTCCGGATTTTCCGCACATCCTCATTCCTTAAGCGCCAGCTCATGGATTGCCATGGTAAGCTCGTTGAGCTCGTCGTCGTCTGGGGCCTTTGGAAGCTCGGTGTTCTTCGCGTCCTCGTCGCACTTTGCCTTCTTTACCTCCAGCAAGTCGTAGAACTCCTGACGGACAAGGCCGTTCTCTGTTAAGTATTTTCCATTGCGGATATCCATGAGAAGGGCATGTTCCTGCTCTCGGTAAGTCACGATCTCCTGCTTGGCGAGAATATCGTCCAGCATCAGATACAGGCGCATCAGATGCATCATGTGCTTGGCAAGATGGGGAAGATCCTTCTTCTTGTTCCGATTGTTCAGCTTGGCAAAGCCGCGCGTCAGCGTTTGCAGTTCGTTATATATCCCGGAAAAATCACGAAGAGGATAGTGTGTGAGCGTGATATCCGCAAAGATCTCAAGGTCTCTGCCCGTCTTCTTGGACTCGTCGGTGTAGAGCCGGATGCTGCCCTCCGGAAGCTCCGCGTAGGTGCCGTTCATGTGGTCGATGGCGCGCTCGCACGCGTGGAGGAGGTGTTCCTCCTGCTCGCCCTGCGAGAGCCGGTCATGCGCGACCGCGTTCTGGAGCCGGTTGAACTGCTGATACGCATACCCGCCGAACGAGTCGACAGCCCGTTGAGACAGAAACAGTTTTCTGTTCTCCAGCAGGAGCTTCCCCGCAGGCGACACGCGCGTGTACGTCTCCGGCCGGCAGCCGAGCATTTCGATCGTGTTCGGGTTGCAGGAGGCGAGGAGCCGGATCAGCGCGCCGGACGAATATACCGTCGTGTCCGTCGCCTCATCCACAAAGTGGTCGAAGCCGGTCAGGCCGAGAAGATCCGACTTTGCCGCCAGCGCGCAGCCGCGAATGTCGATATCAGATTTCGGCGTGTTCGTACCGTATGCGATGGACCCGCCGAACGTGAGAAACATGATCGGGTGCGATTGAAAGACGTCATCCCCGAAGAAGCTGTACTCCGGGCGCGTGAGGACTTCATTGATGTTCATGTTCTGTCACTCCTTCCTTTTTTCGAGGCGTTTGTTTTATGGCGTGGGGAGAGGGACTCGAACCCTCAAACGCCGCGGGCGTCACCTGCTTAGCGGACAGGCCGGATACCATTACCGCATCCCCACATATGATTACATATAGTATAATTCCCTAAGTCCATCGATGTTCTCTTTCGATGCACTCCCAAGCAGCTATATTTCATTTTGCATACAAAAAGACCCAGCCATCAAGCCTTGCGCTTTCGTGGCTGGATCTAAACAGTCCCTATGAACTTTTGCCTGCGACTAAGCAGGCAAAGCCCCGAAAACATCGGCTTTGCACACTGATTCAATTTCGACCGGACCTGTAATGGGCGCACTGAAGTGACGGCTCTGCTGGTAATCAGAGCGCGGCATATCGCACGTATTGGTATTCAACCAAAACTTTCTCAGTAACATCGTCGGTGTCTTCCTTTCTGGAGCGAAATGAATTTGTCGCTCCGTATTTCGCCATGATAATAACAGACTGTATTTGCTTTGTCAACCCTTTTTTCATTTTTCTCTTCCATGCATCTTCGGCAGTGCCGTGCTGCGGTGTTTTTCGGCTGTGCAGGGCGAGAGAAAACGGTACGGATAAAAATCTGTCGCAAAATACGCGGAATGCACGAACAGCGCGCCATTACAAAGCGGCGGGTGCCGCCTTTTCTTGCAATCCGCTGTGGGGGATGCTATACTTTTGCCAAAAAAGGAGGGATCGCGCAGCGGATGGAGCGCGATACCGGGCATCCCTATCCCGACATATCGAGGAGGTATACTATGGCAGGCAAAAAGGCGTTGGTCGTTATCGATATGCAGAACGATTATCTGTGGGAAAAGAGAAAAGCAATGTTCTCATACAATACAAGCGAGCTTGTAGACGCTGTCAACAATGCGGTTTCTTCCTATCAGGGAAATGGATACGATATCATCTATATTGCTCAGATGTTCCCGAATATTATCACGAACAAATGGTTTATCGGCTTTTCAATCAAAGGAACAGAAGGGGCGAAATTGTACAGCAAACTGAATGTTGCATCAGATTTGTATTTTGAGAAGAACCTGCCTGATGCATATTCGGCAAAAGCATTTCGGGAACACATGGAAAAGCAGGGTTATACGGAGATCGTCCTGTGCGGTCTGGACGAATGCGGCTGTGTCGGAGCTACCGCAAAGGGAGCTGTGAAAACGGGCGCTCGGGTATTTATGCTCAAAAACTGTATCGGCAGACGATTCCCGGATGATAAGGTACAGAAGATGCGGGACAGTCTTGCATCGTTGGGTGTACAGTACATCTGATTGAGGTTGACATAAAATGCGTAATACCGGCCATGATGCCGGCGGTGTTTGAAACGGCTGCGATCACGCTGTGGCTGAAAAAGGCGTGAAAACTGCCCGGAAGAGGCTTGGTGAGAAACTCTGGCTTGCTGGCTGGTGGCGCGTGAAATCAGTATTTGTGGGAGGCGAGCGAACGCATGGAGCTGGATGAAAAGTGGATATACGCACATCTTCCCGAAGAATGCGCAGACGAACCGATCGATGTGTTCTCAGGCTATTATCTGGATGGCTTGACGGTAATGTCAGAGGGTGAACGCGGGGGACCGGATACCGTCGCATATCGCGCAAAAAGCGAAGAAGACCTGCGATACTGGCAGCTGGAATGTATCTGTCATTTTGTGGGGAAGGCCGATCCTCCCAAAAAATGGCGATACTGCCGCGATCACGCCGAGAACGGAGCCTGGCTTTACGTCGAACACAGACATTACGATTACAATGCAATCGAGGATCCGCGGCTTTTGGGATTTGAGCGTTACCTGCGCAATTTGAAATACGGATTCCCTCCGGAGCGCTGGGAGGAAAAGGTGAAAGAGTATGTTCACCTGATGAACGTCTGGTATTCCGAACCGCACTGGGATTATGACAGGGATCGTCTTTGCTTTGTCGAAATCAGCGACTCAAAGGAGCATGACGATCACAACAACAGGATCGAAGAGCCGAGACCGGGTTCGATCATCAGGATCGTGGATTGAGAAAAAACGAGCGGAAGACCATTCTTCCGCTCGATTTCCTTGCTGCCGGCGCTGAAAGCAACATGGATATACCCTGTCCGATTCGGCGCCTTTGCGTCGTCATGGCTTTTCTTTCTTTCGGCTGTTCGCCGCATCCAGAAAGCGGCGCAGCATTTCATTTGCCGTCAACTGTTCGCGCAGGCGCTCGGGAAAATTGTTCGCAAACTGCTCCAAAGAGCAGCCGACGTAAAAATCCCTCGGCAGTTCCCGCGCATATTCACCGCCGCCGTAACTGCCGGCGGAACTTCCCGGCGTAAAACAGTTGTAGTGAATGTCCGCACTGCCGTTCTCATGAAAACGGAGTGTGATAATGTCGTGTTCGTGGGCAATTTCGATATCATCCTCGGCAAGCGGTATGTCGCAGTGAAGGAATTTCAGCCCTTTCTCCTGCGCAAACCTCTCGGCGAACGTGTTGTACTCCCCGCGGATCAGCACTTTGTTTTTGCACAGCTTTTGGTCGAGTTCCGGCGAAGCGGCGACCGATTCCACCGTCCTGCTGAGAATCAGGCAGCCGATATTGGAAAAGAAATCAAGATATCCTTCCCCGAGCCCTGTGATGCCTTCTGTAACGCTCAGCGTGCCATATTCCTTTTGCCAGTTTTTCGCCTCAGTCGGCCAGACCTCGGTGTCCTCCCTGAGGAGAAGACCTTCGCCCTCGACTTCGAGCAGTCCGCTGTAATGGTTTATATACGTTATGCTTTTATCGCGTTTTGAAAAATACATAGCTGTTTACCCATCCAAATTAAGAATGACACTGGTAGGATACCTCAATCAGCGGAAAGAATCAAGTTATCAAAGCAGAAGTTGATATCGCGACGAATCGGGCTATAATGGTATTCAGCGTTGACGGCAGAGATTGGAAAAACAATATTTTACATTTTTCGTCACAATTACAGCCTGTCAGGCATTTATGTGGTGAAAGGGTTTTCGCGAAGACTTTTCAAAAACAAAAACGGATAGGCGAGAGGAATGAATGTGCAAAACGATGAACTGAGATGGGTCATAGACCAGTACAGCAGCCTGTTGTACCGGATCTGTTTCCCGATTCTGAAAAATGAACAGGATACGAAGGATGTGCTGCAGGAGACCTTTCTGACGTATTATACGAAGAGCCCCGTGTTTTCGGGCGAGAATCACAGAAAAGCCTGGCTCATCCGCATATCACAGAACAAGTGCAGAGAGTTTTTGAGATTCCACAAAAGGCACGCCTGTCTGCCGCTGGACGAGATGGAGGAAAAGCTGCTCATCGCCGACGGATTCGGAAGGAATGAACGGGATCTGCTCGCTCTGGTCTGGGAATTGGACTACAAACTGAAATCCGTTGTGATCCTGTATTACATCGAGGGATACTCGACGGAAGAGGTGGCGGGCTTGTTGAAAATCTCGACGGCGGCGGTGCGAAAGCGCCTGCAGAGAGCCAGAGAAACACTGAAAAAAGAGTACGAAGGAGAATTGGTATATGAATCGAAATGAGTATCAGGGCCTTCTGGATAATATCGAGATCTCGGAGGGCATGAAGCGCGACCTGTACGAGAACTGCGTTCGGAAAAAGCGCGCGGCGGACTTTACGTTCCGCCATTCCCAAATGCTTTCCGCCTTCATTGCCGTATTTACGGTCTGCGTGCTCAGCGTCGGGGCGGCAGCGGCGGTGATGACGGTCAGGGAGCGGCTCGAGAGCATGTCGGAGAAGGAATACAACGACTATGCGATGGAGGTCGAGAATGACGATTTCGCAGCCGTGGACGAGGGCTTTTCCAGGGAACTGACGGACGGGGAGATCGTCCGCATCATCAAGCTGGAGCGGGAGTACTACGATAACAGCGTGTTCCCGGAACAGTCCGTGCCGCATCTTCAGACCCGTTCCGAGCGCAAGGAAGGCCAGCTCGCTTATGTGGCCGAGGATAATCTGCTGTATTTCCCCGAAGAGGAAATGGATGACGAGCAGCTTCTGGAGTTTATCGACCACGACGCGAAGAAGTGGTATATGAACCGCCAGGCGCTGATCGCGGAAGGCGAGGACCCGGACGGCTATGCGTATCTGACTTATGAATCCACTCCGCTTGCGGAGGGCAGGGGAGAGGCCCGCGCCAGAGAGGCGGCGGAGAACTGCCTGAAAGAACTCTACGGAATCGATATCGCTGCCGACGGCAGATGGATCGTTTTGGTGGAATTCTTTGAAGGAAACGCGGAGAGCGGAACGGAGGATCTCTACCAGTTGGATTTCTTTATGAAGGGAACCGGCTACGCGACATCGTATCGGCTCCGCCTCCGTGCCGACGACTTCAGCCCGATCATGATCTGTCTCAACGGCCTTGAGCCGGAGCTTTGCGCCCGCAGCTACAGCGCGGAGGCGGCAGAAGCGATGCAGGTGGAGCTCAGGGAGGAAGCGATCCGTTACGCCGAAGAGTTTACCGGTCTGACGGAGCCGGACGAGATCTGCTTCGAGGAGGAAGAGGACCCGGCGCAGTGCGCCTTCCAGTCTGTTGAGCTGATGTACGGGGAGCGCTCCGTATACCTGCGCTTCCGTCTGGAGGATCAGCAGCTGACGGTGTTCTCGGCACAATAAAGATCCAATGCCATAGCAGCGGATCACGAAGGATATACCCTGTAAACGGCGGCTGCCCTGTGCGATCCACAGGGCAGCCGCATCGGCATCTGATTCCTGGCTCATACCATCCTCACAAGCTCCGGCAGCGGGTTGTCGCGTGATCCCTCAAAACAGCGAAATCTGCGCATCGTCCTCCGGCAGCTCGCGCAGCCAGGCAAAGCATTGCTCCGGGTCGTGCAGGATGCCGTGCGACTCGCAGAGCGCGTGGAACCGTGCCATGAGACGGGCGCTGTTTTCGCTGGTCACCTCGTATGCGTTCCCGTAGACTTCCCGATAGCGCTCGCTCAGACCGGGGAAGTGCCTGTCCAGCGCGCGGTAGTAGTATTCGCGGCTGCCGTCGCGCAGCGTCATGCCGACGCCGAAGCAGATGATGCCGCGCACGCCCGCATCCAGACACCAGTCCATCAGCTGCTCAAAGTTCTCGTCCGTGTCCGTCAAAAACGGCAGAAACGGCGTCAGCCAGACCACCGTTGGAATCTCTCGCCGCTGGAACTCCTTCAAAACCTCGTATCGGCGGCTGCTCGGGCAGACGTTTGGCTCCAAAACGCGGCTCAGCGCGTCGTCCGCCACGGTGAGCGTCATTTGCAGCACGCTTTTCGCCTTGCGGTGGATGCTCTCAAACAGGTCGATGTCCCGCAGCACGCGGTCGGATTTCGTGATGACCGTCGCGCCGAAGCCGCAGCGGTCGATCAGCTCCAGACAGCGCCGCGTCAGGCAAAGGGTTTCCTCGCAGGGCTGGTAGGGATCGCTCATGGAGCCGGTGCCGATCATGATCCGCCTGCGCTTTTTTCGCAGAACGGCCTCCAGCAGCTCCGGCGCGTTGCGCTTCACCTCGATGTCCTCGAACGGGTGCGTGAACTGATAGCAGAGGCTTCGGCTGTCGCAGTAGACGCAGCCGTGCGCGCAGCCGCGATAGAGGTTCATCGAGCCGTGATTGTTCAGCAGCGATTTTGCGTTTACTTCGTGCATGTCGTCAAGGCTCGTCCGGCTTCGTGAAGTTGAGCAAAAAGCCGCCCTTGCTCTTTGCCTTTTCCATAAACGCGGCAAGAACGCCGTCCGCGATGATAGACCTCGTGCGCCAGCACATATCCGCCAGCTCCTCGCATGTCATGGAACGGTAAAAATCATTGGGGATATCAAAGCTGACCTCTCCGCCGCCGGTTTGGCCCGGCGCGCTCCCCTGACACTGGCAATCCTGATGGATATAGGCGCTGCCGTCCTCCCGGAAGCGCAGGGTGATGATATCGGCGCCATGCTCGAAATAATCGCCGACAGATGTCAGCCTCACGTCCAGATGGAGAAAGCGTAGACGATATTCCCGCGCCAGACGTTCCGCCGCCGTGTCGTAAACGCCGCGCAGAATGACGTTGTTCTTTCGGAACAGCGCGGCCGTCTTTTCGGTCATGTGAAGGTCGCAATCGGGATTGTTGATCCAGACCGAGCTGATGGTCGGCAGCAGCTCAAAGAAATCGGGCTCGACCTCCCTGACCTCCTCGCCCAGCCCCAGCGCCACGCCCTGCGGATCGGTCCTTTCCTCATCATTCCAGCGGGTCATGTCCTCTTTCCGCAGAATCTCTCCGCCGAACGCGTCAAAACCGCGTTTCCTGTATCCAAGGCTTACAACCATCGCTGCCGCTCCTCCCATCACTCTTTTTTTGCCGCCGGATGCCGACGGTTCATGTTGATTATACCAGATTTCCTTCGGCGAATCAACGGAGAAACCCGCCTGTCTGGTTGACCGCCCTTCTCGCAGAAAACCCTTGCCATTTTGCCGCTTTTGCGTGCATAAATAAAATAGGATATTGTGAGACCTCATCAGGAACGGACGCCCGTTCCTGCGTTTTGCCCCGCAAAACGTAATGACGGTCTGACTTTGGGAGGAAACACACATGAAGCACGGAAAAAAGCTCACATCGGTACTGCTGGCGCTTGCGATGCTGCTGACGCTCGCGCCCGCGCTCGGCGGGACGGCGAGGGCGGCGAACACGGACGCGTGGGACGGCACGATCGCAACCGCTTTTGCGGGCGGCAGCGGCACAGCGGCGGACCCGTATCAGATCGCCACGGGCGCGTAGCTCGCGTACCTCGCCTCCTATGTGAACGGCACCGGGCTCCCCGGCTCCGCGAGCGACTGTACCGATTTGCACTTCAAGCTGACCGCCGACATCGACCTCGGCGGCATCGACGGCAGCGGGAACGGCGTCGACAGCCGCAAGTGGACGCCCATCGGTGTCACTGTACTGTTCAAAGGCACCTTCGACGGCGACGGCCACACGATCAGCGGGCTGTATGTCTTCGGCGGTTATTTTTGGGCCGGGCTGTTCGGCGGGATCGGAGATGGCGGCACGGTGAAGAACGTGCGCGTCGAAGGCAGAGTCGAGGTAGATCATGGTAGTGATGGTGGTTATGCTGACTGCTACGCCGGGGGCATTGCCGGCGTCAACAATGGCGGCACCGTGCAGGGCTGCGTTTTCATCGGCAATGTAATCTGCACGGATGAACCGCGCACGGATGAAGATCCGCTGACGGGCATTGTGGGCGGCATCGTGGGTTCGATAGGTTCCGACAGTGACAGCGTCAGTGGCAGCGTGGAAAACTGTTATCACATCGGGTCCGTGAAGTCTGGGAAATTGGCCGGCGGCATTGCGGGAGAGAGCCTCGGTACAGTGGAACATTGTTATCACAGCGGCACGGTGACTGCGAATTCTCATCACGGCGGCGTTGTGGGTCAAACTAACAATTCTGTGATAAACTGCTATTATCTCAACTGCACAGGTGATGGCATTGGCTCCATAACTGGAGAACATGCAACTGATTCTTACGCGGCTTCGCTGACGGCGGACAACTTCAAGAACTCCGGCTGGGACTTCACCAACACATGGGTCATGGGCGCGAACGGACCGGAGCTTCAGGTGTTCTTTACGCCCGTCACCATCAAGGCGAAGGACGCGAGCAAGAGCTACGACGGCTCGGCGCTGACCGAGAACGGCTTCACCGTGAGCGGGCAGCCGTCCGGGGACACGCATACCTTCGTAGTGACGATGACCGCGGACAGCACCATCACAGACGTCGGCACGCAGCCGAACGTCATCGCCACGGTGGACGGCGTCGCCGTCACCACGGGGACGCAGACCGTCGTCGACGACTATCTGGTCACCACCGCGGACGGCACGCTGACGGTCACAAAGGCGACGCAGCCCGCGCCGGAGCGCGAGCCGAGCGAGCCGTTCTCGCAGGAGTTCCCGTCCGCGCTGACCTTTGACGGCGGCAAGCTCGTCATTTCCCCCGAAAACGCGGGCATCCGCGACACGGTGACGCTCAAGGCAATCCCCGACGCGGGCAACGAGCTCAAGAGCCTGACGGTCACGCAAAAGGGCGTCGGCGCGGTGAAGACCGTTGACAAGGGCGGCGGCGTCTATACGTTCGCCATGCCCGGCGGCAACGTCGCGATCGGCGCGGCGTTCGGCGCGCCGGAGGCGCAGCCCGCCCCGCAGCCCGCCCCGCAGACCCCGCCCGCGAAGCCGAACGCCGTTCTCTCGCCGCAGAAGATCACGGTCAACGGCGTCGAGGTGACGGTCGAGGCGTACAACATCGGCGGCACGAACTACTTCAAGCTCCGCGACCTTGCGGCTCTCCTGAAGGGCACGCCGGCGCAGTTTGACGTCGGCTACGACGCGAGCCGCAACGCGGTCGTCATGACGCGTGGCGCGGCGTATGACGGCGCGGCCGCGACGGAATTTGCGGACAACTCCGCGAGCGCGGTCGCAAGCCCGCAGACGGTCGAGCTGGACGGACAGGCGGTCGATCTCACCGCGTACAACATCGGCGGCAGCAACTTCTTCGGCCTGCGCGAGCTGGCGGCGTATCTCGGCTACAGCGTGGACTACGACGAGGCGGCGAACACCGCGATCATCGAGAGCCGGTAAGCGCGGCGACGTCCATCCGCTGATGGAAAAAACCATATGAAAAATTGCCGGCAATGCTGCCCACAGCATTGCCGGCGGTTTTCAGTACGCCGATTGGGACGCAAAGCCTGCTATCCTGTTCACAACGGTCACCGGTATACGAGATAGAAGGAGGCTTTCGTTATGAACGCATTTGCCATGTTCTTTGCCATCCTCGGCGTGAGCTATGTGAGCTGGCTCATTATGAAGCTCATCATCTGGATCGACGACGCGGACGAACCCGGCTGTGAAAAAACGCATGGTGAAGAGGCGCGGTATGCAGAACCGGAGGAGCGGCGCAGCGCCGCATGATCCCAAAACGAAAAGAGGCACCCCCGCGGTGCCTCTTTTCGTAAAAAGGAAATGAGAGGAAATGAAAAAATGTCTTGTTCTGCCCTTGCTTGCAAAGCAAGAATAGCGTTTATGTGTTAAGAATCATGCCGTGAATTTGTTAAAAAAGCTTGAAAAAAGTCTTTCCTGTTTTATTCCTGTTGATACAGCTCATAGACCTTCCGCGCGTGCTCCCGCATCTGTGCCGCAACGTGCTCCGGAGCGACGACCTTCGCCTCGTCCGCGAAGCCGGAAACCCACGCGAAGAACTGCGGCGAGACCACGACCTGCGCGGAAACGGTGAAGTGCTCGTCGCCGTCCGGGACGATCATGACGTCCTGACCGAGCCGGTCCAGCACCGCGCCGACCAGATGATTGGCAAAGCGGAGCCGGACGGTCTGTTCCTCGCCCGAGAACATCCCGAACACCTTGCGGGCGTACACGGCCATGTCGAGTTCCTTGTAGGCCTCCATGCCGTCTCTCGGCTCCTCGGTGGCCGAGATGTTCGTCATCTTGTCGACGCGGTAGTGCTTGATGATCCCCGCGTCCGAATCGAAGGCGACCAGATAATAGTTCTCGTCGTCCCAGGTGAGCGCAAAGGGGCTTACTTTGTAGTAGTCTCCGTCCTTGCGATATTTGCGCTCCTTCGTTACGGTGTATTCGAAGTATTTGAACCGGATCTTCCGGTTTCGGGAGATGCCCGTATGGATCGCGTCCACATTATAGTAGATGGACTCGTTCATCGTCTTGACCCGGTTCGCCACATACACCTGGCGTTGGAGCAGCTGCGCCTCGTACGCGCTGGCGAGCTTCTCGATTTTTCGGATGAGCGACGTGGTCTTCTGATGCGTGATGAACTTCGACGACTGAACGCTGTCGACCAGCAGCTTCAGCTCCGGCAGCTCAAAGTTTCGGGACGCCACATAGTAACCGCCGCTGCGCTTGGAATCGATCAGCTCAATGTCCATGCCGAACAGGCGCAGCGCCTCGATGTCGTCATAGATGCTCTTGCGCTCCGCGGGAAAACCCTGCCCTTCGAGGTACTCGATGATCTTGCCCGTGGACGCGGGGTGGTCGGCGTCGGTGTTGTGCAGCAGAAAATCCATAACATACAGCAGTTTCAGCTTCTGATTGGATGTACGAGCCATAAAATACCATTCCTTTCCGTCGGCACAGGCCGCCGGAGAGCTTTCCGCCCCCCGCGGCATGACAGGATCATACGCGCTTACCTGTCCCAATAAGCGTACTATATCACAAAAGGGGGGAGGCATCAACAAAAAACACGCTTGCCGCCGGGGTGGACACGCCATCGGGAATCGACTATAATGACATCGGCGCGGAGCTCGGCACCGGGGAGCCGCTTCGCGCCTGCGAATGCTGTCGGGCGTACCACGCCTGCGCGCACACCGCCAAATCAGAATATGGAGTCTGCCATGAGAGAATCAATTCTAAAAAACACCGCGAAAGCCTGCGGCGTGATATTCTGCGCTCTGATCGCTGTCCACGCATTTGAGGCGATTGTCCTGCGAACGGATGAAACTGTTTTCGGCGAGAACTTCATCAACAAGCTGTTCGGCATTTTCGTTCTCTGGCTCATCCTGCGGATACTGCAATGGAAATGGAACGACATCGGCTTTTCGGGGATCGGGTTCGCGCGAAACATTGCCCGCGGATTTCTGCTTGCCGCCGCTGCGTTCTCGGCTGCCTACGCCGCCGAATTCCTTGTTTTGAAGATACAGGGGCATACGGCCCGGCTTGACGTCTTTACGACGGGCTTTTCCCTGACAGGCGCGGCGACGGTACATCGCGGCGCCGGATTTATCCTGATGTGCGTTTTCTTCAATGTGATCAATGTCATCATGGAGGAGGGCACGTTCCGCGGACTGTTTTACGGATTGCTGAAAACGGATCATTCCGTGCGGGCTGCCGTCCTGATCCAGGCGCTGCTGTTTGGCGTCTGGCACGTTGTGACGCCCCTGCATAACCTGATCGACGGCGATCTTGACGCCGCCGGCTTTGCCGGCTTGAGCATCGGGTACATCATCCTTGCCGGAATCATGGGCGTGAAGTGGGCGCTGATGTACCGGATGACAGGGAGTCTTTATGCGGGCATGGCGGATCACTTCTTCAACAACTGCATTGCCACAAATCTCCTGCATCTGACCACGGAAAGCGGCACGGATGAGCTGATGATCGTTCGGGTGCTGATCGCGCAGTTGCTCTCGTTCTTTGTTGTCCTGACGGCGCGAAAAATCCACGCTCGGAAAAGCTCTGGGCCTGTGTGAGTTCCGATCTGCTGGGGGAGTGCAGCCGTGCGGCGGCGGGGAATCAAAAGCGGACGCCGTCTTGTGACATGAATCCGGCGGCCTGCAGAGCGGATCGGCATTTGTCGCCTCAAAAGCGACCTTTTGCCCCGGCGACCTCCGTATAATGTGGTTACAAACCAACGAAGGAGGTCACTACCATGAAGAACAATATCACCGAACTCGTTTGCATCCTTGACCGCAGCGGCTCTATGAGCGGGCTGGAGAGCGATACCATCGGCGGCTTCAACGCCCTGATCGAAAAGCAGAAGAAAGAGGACGGCGCCTGCCTCGTCTCCACCGTGCTGTTCAACACGGAGTGCGACGTGCTCCACGACCGCGTGCCCATCGACGAGATCAAGCCCATGAAGGCGGAGGACTATGTGCCCGGCGGCTGCACGGCGCTGCTGGACGCCATCGGCGGAGCCATCCACCACATCGGGAACATCCACAAGTACGCCCGCCCCGAGGACGTGCCGGAGCACACGATCTTCGTTATCACCACCGACGGGCTGGAGAACTCCAGCAGGCGCTACGGCAGCGCCAAGGTCAAGCGCATGATCGAGCACGAGAAGGAGAAGTACGGCTGGGAGTTCATCTTCCTCGCGGCAAACATCGACGCGGTCGAGACGGCGGAGCACATCGGCATCTCCCGCAACCGCGCGGCGAACTATAAGGCCGACGACGTGGGCACCCAGAAGATGTACAGCGTCATGGCAAGGGCGGTCAGCGCCGTCCGCTGCGACGAGGAGCTTGCGGACGACTGGGCCGCGGATCTGGAGCGGGACGCGAAACGCAGATAACCTGATTCGGGAGGGTGATAAGCATGTTTGGAGCGATATTGGGCGATATCATCGGCAGCCCCTATGAGTTCAACGCCAACAACTACAAGGCGAAGGACTTCCCGCTGTTTTCGGAGAGGTCGAGCTTCACCGATGACAGCGTGATGACGCTTGCCGTGGCCGAGGCGTTCATGCGGGCGGGCCTGGACGCGGACGACGAGACCATCACCAGGAGCCTGCTTCGCGTGATGCCGGAGATCGGAAAGCGCTATCCGGACTGCGGCTACGGCGGGAGATTTATGGGCTGGGTCATGGGCGGCAGCCCCGAGCCCTACAACAGCTTCGGCAACGGCAGCGCCATGCGCGTGTCCCCGGTCGCGTGGTTCTATAATGATATGGACGCCGTGCGCCATGCCGCCCGCCTGAGCGCCGGCGTATCCCACAACCACCCCGAGGGGTACAAAGGCGCGGAAGCGGTGGCTTCGGCCATCTTCCTCGCCCGGACGGGGCACGGCAAGGACGAGATCAGGCGGTACATTGCCGACGAGTTTGGCTACGATCTCAGCCGCGCCTGCGACGAGATCCGCCCGGACTACCACATGGACGAGACCTGTCAGGGCAGCGTGCCCGAGGCGATCACGGCGTTCCTCGAAGGCACGGACTTTGAGGATGTTATCCGGACGGCGGTATCGCTTGGCGGAGACTCGGATACCATCGCGTGCATCGCGGGCGCCGTTGCGGAGGGCTTCTACGGCGTACCGGAGGAGCTGAAGGCGGAGTGTCGCAGGCGGCTCGCGCCGGATCTGCTGGAGATTCTGGAGCGGTTCGCGGCAATGATTGGCAAGTAAGCAAGGATGTATAGAGCAAGTCGGCCTCCGTTGTGAGACCGACTTGCTTGTTCAAGATTGAGATTCAGTTTCAGCACATATGTCCGACGCAGTCCCGCAGAAGGAAGATCAGCAGCAGATGTGCGGGATAAAAGATGTAGAACAGCCACTTGAGCCCTTTGCCGCGTTTGCCGTTGTAAATCAGTATCGGAAGAAGGAGTGGCCTTCTCAAATCAATATCCCGCTGCAGTGGTCAATTTCATGCTGGATGATCTGCGCCGTCCAGCCGGTAAAGGTTTTGAGCCGCTCCTGCATCGCTTCGTTCTGATACCTCACCTTGATGGAGCGGTATCGTTTTGCCTTGCGCGTACCCGTCAGCGACAGGCAGCCCTCCTCTGCTTCGTAGGGCTGCGAAGACTTGACAATCTCAGGGTTGAACATCGTCATGTACTCGCCGTCGTTGTCGAAGACGATAATGCTTTTGGCAACGCCGATCATATTTGCCGCCATGCCGACACAGCCCTCGCGGTGCGCTTTCAGGGTATCCAGCAGATCCCGCGCAATGTCCAGATCAGCCGCCGTGGCGCGCTCGGACTTCTGCGAGAGGAAGATCGGGTCTTTCTTGATGGGGCGTTCCATGCCTTGCGTCTCCTTATCCCAAGATTGTGTGATTGTCAATTTCGACATATTCCATATTATCACCGTGGTCAATTCCGAGTTGTCTTTCTCATCTGGCTTTCGCGGGCTTCTTTTCCGGAAGTTCAGCATACATACCATCCAGAAGTTCCAGAACAAGCGCCGTATCTTCAAAACTGTCAAATACATGCATCAGGGTCTTTGAGCCTTCATACGGATAACGCAGTTCGGACGCTGCAAGCAGCCTGTCCGACGTCGGCGTCCTCTTTAAAAACAGTTCATTATCGCAAATGTCACCGATCAGCTTGCCATTGAGATATACAAGGTATCCTCCCATCATGGATTTTATGACAATATCACCGGCTGCGGAAAAAGCCTCACGAACATATTCGTTGAATTCATTCACTATGATTACCTCCACAAATCCCGAGTTACCGATCACATTGCCGATAGAGCTCAGTCCGAGTCCCATTGCCAGGTACGGCGTTGCCTTGCCCGTCACCACGGAGCTGATGATGCATGCCGGCGCCGCCGCGCCGATCAGTCCGATGATCACATAAATTGCCGCATTCTTCGTTCTTTCGTTCCTTGCCGCCTCTTTTACACGCCCTTCCCGGCGATGAACATGATGATTGCCAGAACCGTGCCCACAGCACAGACAAGGATCTCAAAGATACCCAGTGTGAAGGTTTTTCTGGCCCCTGTCGTGCCTTCCTTCCTTGCCTTTGCAGCAAACGCCGTTCCGACAACAGATATCACCAGACACAGAAATGGCGATATAAATGCACTGATAATTCCCGCAAATGCAAAGACCGAGTAAAGCGTGCCTTTGTTTGTGGAATCTCTCAGTACGGCTGCAAGTACCACACAGATCGCTGTGACAGCCAGAACAATGATCGGAATCCGCGTCAGAGTCTTTGCTTTCGAATAGCTGCTGCTCTTCATGTATTCTCCCTCCACCATTAATCCAAATGTTGACGGCTTCCGAAGCAGCTTTTTCATCCGATTTGTCGACTAAATCCCTGCAAAAGATTTGATTTCCCGCTCCAGGAGGCGGAATACGTTTGCAACCAGAAAGCCGTCAGCAATCGCGTGATTCATGCGAACGGTCACAGGCATGACAAGTCTGCCGTTTTCCTCCCGGTACTTTCCCCAGTTGACGATAGGCGGGAAATACAGATAGCCGTCCGGCAGTTCGATATTCAGTGAATCATAGGAAAGCCAGGAGATGTATGAAGCGTCAAACCAGTTGGGATACTTATCGCCGTCAAATTCATACTCATGATTGTCCTTCGCGTTTTCCAAATCGCGCAGGGCGTTTTCGTAAAATGTTTTATAATCCTCACAATATATGGAATGTACCGTCGTACAGGTTTCCGTGTCCTCGTGAAAGACGTAATGGCATGGATGAATAACGTCATAACAAATTAGCTCATCCGTGTTATACAGATAATCCATTTTATAATCGTCGCGCGAATTGAGCACCTTTGACAGGATATATAAGAAGTTAATGTAAAACTTGGTTTCCGTCTTCTGAGAATATTCGGCAAGATCCGTTACATCAATTCGCGCCGTCATGGAAGTCGAACATTTGCAGTCCTCCGAAAAGTGACGGAACACGCCTTTACGATAATATGTCTCTCTGTCAATTACCTTATAGTTCATTTGCGACATCTCAAGCATAGTTCCTCCTTATCACACTCTTTCAAGTCCGTTCAGATATCTGCCTGTAGCACAGGATGGAAACAACCACATCCGCGCAGAAGAAAAACGACAGGATCATGTAGCAGATCATTTGCTTTTGCCCGATCAGCCCGTTTCTGTACAGCGATACATACACCGGTATGGAAAACAACCCGGTAATCATGATAGAGGCTGTGTCCATGATGAGAAAAAAGACGGAAAAACCGGCGGTAAAAATGGATATCAGGAAAAGGATCGAAACAATAAGGATCAAAATGTAGCCGGGAATCTGTACAAGCCGCATGATCAGCTGCGTTTTCATCAGGGCAACGCTTTCCGGGATGGACATCGGTGAGCGATTCAGCGATGAAATAACAGAAAGGAAGCCGGCTCCAAAAAGGATCAGAGTCGGAACGATGAAAAGCAAAATGGCAGTGAACAGATAGTTTGCCGTCAACCACTCATCCATCGCAGACGGCAACACAATGCCCGTCCAACTCAAGAGCATGGGAAGCATTACCACCAGAAACTCGGGATACAGGTACAATCCGGCGATAATGATCCAGAATTTCTTCATGCGTATGACCTCCATAGACAGCGAACGATTTGATTGATCATGCCTTTTGCTGCAACCATTTCAGCAGGCCCCGGCATCCTTCCTCCACATCGCGCCATGTGGCCTCAAAGTCCCGCGTGTACCACGGGTCCGCAACGTCGCCCGGACGGTCGGTATAGTCCATCAGCAGGTGGATCTTGCCTTCGGGATCACCCAAACAGATGCGCCGCATATCGGCAAGGTTCTCCTGATCCATTCCGATGATCAGGTCGAACTGCTTGTAATCGGGATAGCGCATCTGGCGTGCGGTCTTGCCTTCGCAGCTGATGCCGTGCTCGGCAAGCTTCTTTCTTGCCGGAGTGTAGACCGGATTCCCGATTTCCTCAGTGGTTGTCGCTGCTGACGAAACATGTATTTCCTTTGAAAGTCCGGCTTTCCTCACCATATCCTTCATCACATATTCAGCCATCGGGCTTCTGCAGATATTGCCGTGGCAGACAAACAAGATCTTTACCATCCCTGAAAGCTCCTTATAATGCCCTGTTTATCGGCGTTTCCAAGATATTTTCTTAGCCGTTTTGAGTCAACGCCCTTTTGCGCGACGAGATCGTTTCCGACTTATGAAAGCCTTGTTATCCAGTTCGACGCGGTTCTGAAAAACAGTTTTTTGGTGCCGACACCTGCAAAGTCGACTGTCATCAGGGTGTCCGCTCCCATAGGATTCAGATCAACGACCACGCCGTCACCAAAGATCCGGTGATTGATGCGATCGCCGACACGCAGCGTACTCGACGGACCGTCTGCAGGCGCGTGAGAGGCAACGAACGCCGAACGCGGCTGTGCGGAAACGGACGCGGCGATCCCGGCTAACGCGTGCATCTCCGCATCCGTCAGGGGCATGGCGTCCAGCCCCTGCTTGAGCCACATCCCGCTCTGGCGGATGACCGATTCCGGGCTGTCGCTGCCAAGCCACGCGTCGCTCGCCTTGAAGTCCGATGTATGGTGGAGGGAGGAGATGATCGCCTCCTCCAGCCGCAGCCGCTGTTCCCTGTCATTGACCGGAAAAACGGCAAAGGTCATATTTTCACGAAGATAGCTTGTTACCGCCCGCTCGACCTCGGCCTCCTTCGCCCTGTTTTGCATGCCGACGTACGGCGGCTTGGAGGTGTCCAGCGTCCATGTGCTCAAATACGGGTCGTTTTCCCTGTTCAGCATGGCCTTTCCAATATTCTTGCGAAAAATGCTACCATTGTGGTTTTCCCGGACAAAATGGTCATACAGGCGCTGCTTTAAGCGGTTTGGAGACGTATGCGTACCGACTCTCACGATTCGCGGCAGGCCATGGTAGGTTTCGCTGCGTTCAAACACCAGATAGATTCCGTCTTGAAACGGGATATCGTCAATGTCCTGCCAATGGTAGCGCGGCAGGGCGCAGAAGAGCTGATGAAGCTGCACGCCCCGCTCCGCCTGAGTTGCTTTTTCTGCGGGGACGGCATGCCCGGGCGCCGGAGACGGCCCGATCTGCCGGGAATTCCTGTCGCTTCCGTAGACCAGATCATTCAGATACGCGATCCGCTTGCCCATCGGAAGGCTGCCCAACGGGAGAGTGGCATTTGGCAACATCGGAAGCAGAAATTCGTAATAGCTCCTTCCGGCGAGGATCATAAATGTATCCTCATTGACGCTGCAATTTGCCTTCAGCTGGTCATACACCCGATAGGTCCACTGAATCCTCTCCTCCCGCGACATGGTTTTCAGCGTCAGATCATACGGCTCCACAATGGCGTCCTCTGCCAGCAGTCCGTACTTTGCCGAAAGAATATAAATCTTGTCCGCGTGCTGTCTGGCATACTGATAGGAGAGCGAAAAAAGCGTGCTCGGTGAATAAAGCTCCCTCGCCATGCAGCGACAGGGCATTTTTTCCTTTGTGCAGGAAATCAGGGCAACCTTCATCGGAGCGCCGCTTTTTGCCGGAGCTTTGACAGGCTGCACGGAGGGGGAGGGCTTGCGGAACAGCTTCGCAAAGCGCGAAAAGAGATTGCGCTTTTTCTCTGCATCAGCCGGAAAAACCGGCGCTTCATCTTCACATTCGTCGTCGGCTTCGTCGGGCACGGCGCTCCGTGCGGCGATCGAGATCCCCACGTCCACGGGATCGAGCTTCCCGTTGTGATTCCAGTCAAGCATCGTCGTTTCACCCGAATTCATTTGCTGCTTTTTTCGGAAGGTTGCCGTTTCTTGCAGAATATCTGTTCTTTTCACCTGATATCCGGTTCCCATCCAGCCCTTTGCCTGTGAATTGGTCAGATTGTTGGCCCACCACGCGGCGTATTTGCGTGCGCTGGGCGGCAGACTGAAGCCGAGGATCTTCTCGATCTCGGGAAAAGAGAGCACCAGCTCCTGCCTGCCGGATTGCAGCAGGTACGTTCCCAGGGGAGCATATTTGCTCCTGGAAGAAGGCCTTTCCACAGCCGCTCCCGGCGCGGCGGCGATCCCGGATCGCGGGCGGCTTCGCTGCGATCGCTGCGATGAATAATCGATCACATAGGTCCGTATGAACGGCCGGATATCGGTGCCGTTTTTCAGACAGCGCAGCAGGATTTCCCCGCAGGCACGGCTGTCACTGCCGGCGTGGTGATGGTCCAGACCGAGATGCAGATACTCGCAGAGCGTGTTCAGCTTATGGTTCGGCAGTTCCGGAAAAGCGCGGCGGCTCATCTGACAGGTGCATGCATACTTGACGCGGGGATACCAGCTGATGCCATAATAACGCAGGCATTTTGCCAGTACCGACATATCGAAGGGCGCGTTGTGCGCCACCAGCAAGCCGCCTTCCATCATCGGCGCCATATTATCCCACAATTCCGGAAATGTGGGCTGATCTGCCACCATTTCCGGCGTAATGCCGGTCAGGCTGATGTTGAATCGGTCAAAGTGCGTTTCTGGATTGACCAGAGAATAGAATTCGTCGACGATTTCTCCGTCTTCCACGATGGCGACGCCGATCGCGCTCATCCGGTCATTGGCGCTGTTCGGCGTTTCCACATCAAATGCGATATATCTGTCTTCCATCTTTTTGCCTCCTGCACACGACGGGGAGCGTTCTGCCGGCACACGCACAAGCAGCGCCATAAGGTTGGACGAAGAGCAGCGGATACGGCGACGACACTCGACAACATTGTACCCGCTCTTTTTCCATATATCAAGCCCACTGGTCGAGTTTCGACAACATAAAAGCGCCCATGTCCGGCGCCTTTACCATTTTTTGCATAAGAAAGCGCTTCGCAATGAGACGCTGCATGCGGGAGCGGGCGGGTGGCGCGATGCCGCCTGACCCCGTGCGGCGTCTGCAAACAACCTTCTGATACAGGCGCTGTGGAACAGAAGAAGGCCGACCCCTCCGCTTCAAACAGCGGAGGGGTCGGCTCTTTCATACCATGCTCTGTATTTACTTGCTCTCGATGATCGCGGTGTTCGCCGCCTCGTCGTAGTCGACGCTGTAGCCGAGGAACGCGCTCAGCTCGCGCAGGCCGAAGAAGTTGTTGCCGCCGATGTTGTACGCCGTGAACGACACGTCCTTGCCGTCCAATTCGACCGTCTGCGGGCTGGGCACCGTGGTCGCGGACTTGTCCGTGAACTGTGCGGCGGTTGCGCCGTCGTACGCCGCGCCCCGCGTCATCAAAACCGCATTTCGGCTGGCGTCGTAGTCCACGCTGCACTGCGCCGGCGTGCCCTTCAAGAGCGCCGCGAGGTCGCGCAGCTTGAAGTAGTTCGTGCCGTCGATGTTGTACGCCTCAACCGACGCCTCGACGCCGTTGACCGTGATCTTCTGCGGGGAGAGGACGACCTGCTTCGGCACGGGGATCTGATCCTCGTACACGAGCACATAGTCCGAGCAGTGCGGCAGCTCGACGGAGAGCGTGTCGTCCGCGAACGCCGACGGCATCCGCTCCTTCGCGCCGTTGTCGGCGACGAACCAGACCTTGTAGAACCGCCCGTCGGTGCCGGGCGCGGGCGTGAAGGGCATGGAGACGACCAGATGCCCGCCGTCAAGACTCGACACCGCCGCGCCGTTCACCAGCATCGACAATGCAAAGCTGCCCATGACCTGCTGGCCCTCGAAAGCCGCCTGCTGCGTCGGGGAAAGCTGCTCGTAGCCCGTGAGGGCAAAGTCCATCGTAAAGACGCCGTTTTTCGCACCCGCCGCGATGGCCGCGAGCGCGCCCGCGTCGAACGTGACCCCGCCGACGGCGGTTTCGATGGTCACGGTCCTGTCCGCGCCCGCCGGACGCTGCGCGAGCGCCTCCGCGAGCTTCACAAACGTGTCCGCGGGGATGCTGACGCTCGTCACGTCCTTGCCGAGGCTGCTCAGGTCGATCACCACGGGCTGATCGGACGCCGCGACGTCCTTGATCTGATTGTTCGTCAGCGGGCTGACCGTGACCTTGCCGCCGTCGACCGTCACGCTGATCGTGAGCGTATTGTCGCCGCCGGAGACGTTGGTCGTCGGCGCAGCGGGCGTCGTCGGCGTGTCGTCGCGATCGGGACGCTCGGGCCGCGTATGTCCGCCGTCACCGGACGCGTCCTTGACCGCGTCGGGGACCGGGATATTCACGTCACTTTCCGGCGTGCCCGATACGACGACGGTCGTTTTGTTCTTCCACTTCACGGTGACGCCCGCAAGGTCGAAGTTGTTTTCCTCAAAATGATATCCGCGCTCCGCCGTATAGGTCACGGCTGTCATCGCGCTGCCCTTGTCCACGGTCTGCTTCACGGCGCCGCCGCTGGCAGTCGCGTTCCTGCCGCCGATGAGCGCGACGCTGTAAGTCACGGGCGTCGGCTCGGCCTCGACCGTCACCTTCGCCGCGCACAAGTACGCCGTCGCCCCCCCGTACACGCTGTCTTCCGCCTCAAAAAAGAAGTAGTGGTCCCCCGCCGCAAGGCCCGACGGGACGGCATAGTTGTCAGCTGTTGCGCCGTCAATACTCGTGGCGGTCAAGATGGTGTCGGTCGTGTTGGAACACCACTGCCTGGACGCGCTGAAACTCGACCTTCCCTGCAACCCGACAACGAGCGTCGGGCCCGTCGTGTAGCCGTGGGGCAGTGTGAACTTGGTTGTCGACGGGCCCACGATTTTCAGCACAGGGATCAGCGTCTTGCCGCCGAGGGCGGACGCATCGGAGATCGCGCCCGCCGGGTAGAGGTCTGTTCCTTCTGCTTTGTATAAGCATCCGTCCGCGACGGTCACGCTGCCGCCGTACGCCGCGCCGTCGCCGTTGCCGGAGCCGCCGGTGACCGTAATGCCGCCGGCGAGGGCGGCGCCATCGACGAAGGCCGTGCCGCAGCCGAGCGCAACGCTGCCGTTGACGCCCGCGCCGCCGTCGCCGCCCGCGCCGGGGCTGTCGCCGTCGCCGCCGTTGCCGCCTGCGCCGCCGGTGACCGTGACCGTGACCGTGTCGCCGCTGACTTCGAGGCTGCCGGAGCCGCCCGCGCCGCCCTTACCGCCCGCGCCGCCCTTGACCGTGACGGTGCCGCCGGTGACTTTGAGGCTGCCGCTGACGCCCGCGCCGCCCGCGCCGCCCGTGCCGCCGGGCCCGCCGTCCGCATGACCGGGCGGCACCGCGAAGCCGTTGCCGCCAACGCCGCCGTTGCCGCCGGTGACTTCGACCGTGCCGCCGGCGACGACGAGGCTGCCGCTGACGCCCGCGCCGCCCGCGCCGCCATCGCCGCCCGTGTCGCCGTTGGCGCCGTTGCCGCCGGTGACGATCAGCGTGCCCTCGCCCTCGACGATCAGGGTATGATCCAGGGTTTCGATGCCGCCGGTGACGGTCAGCTTCGCGCCTGAGGCGATGGTCAGCGTTACGTTGTTTCTGACGATAACGCCGCTGCTGATCTCTGTGTCAGCGTCGATCGTCTGATCGATGCTCCACTCCGCCGCCGCCCGCGCGTTCCCGCCGAGCGCGGGCGCGAGGGTCAGGAGCAGCGCGAGGGTCAGCAGGATGGATGTGAGCTTTCTTCCGTGCTTCATGGGTGTTTCCTCCCCCAATCGGTAGATTCTGCGCGTTTCCATTTTATCCTATTTTATTTATACGCGCAAAAGCGGCAAATGGCAAGAGGGTTTCGTCCCTTTTTGGCCGCGGCAGCGACATATTTCGGCCAAAACGGGAAGAGACACCCGACGGTGCCTCTTTCTGATAAATGAGAGGAAATGAAAAAAGTCTTACACTACCCCTGCCTGCAAAGATCGATCCACAGAGCAGGACGAACGCCGCAATCATCGCAGAGGAAATTGTTGCCGCATTCATCGACGGAGCCGTCGTAGTAAATATTGGCAGCGTTGTCGGAAATGTAGCCGGGGGACCGCAGACACCACCAGCAAAAGCCGTCGCTGCTTTTCGCCGCCCCCTGCGCATGGCAGTACGCCGTCCCCCGACATTTCCGCGCGTCGTCGTCCGAACCGAAATACCGGTTGACTTCCTCGATGCTCAGCAGAAAGACCCGATCCGTCGTGCTGTTGCCGGGATCTGTTTTATACTTGGGATTCTTATCCGCGCTGACGGTGACCGCGGGGATCATGGCTTTTTCATCCTCGCTGAACGCGGCGTCCAGAAATTCCCCGTTCAGCCAGCTCCGCAGGGAACAGGTCTCCCAGGTGACGGGGTCGAATCCATCGTTGTACTGCTTGCAGTCCAGCGCATATTTGCTGATGACAAGGATGCGGTCCTTTTCCCGTTCAAGCACCTGCCACTCAATCGGCTCCGGCTCGCCATCCGCCTCCTGGACGTATTTCCCAAACATGAGTGAATCCGCCTTTTCCTTCAAACAAATCACCTCTTTGATGTACCGGATTTCCAGTCAGGGTAAGTCAATTTTGGAGGGGAGCCGTCAGAGAACTACTTGCTCTCAAGTTCTCTGACGTCTCCCCTTATATTTTTTCAGGCGTCAGGCCGCGCCTCAGTATGTGTCCCAATCGGTCCAATCGTCATATTCGCAGATAAAGCCGCTCACGCGCTCGCCTGGGTCTGCTTCCCGGAGGTCGTTCCACAGCATTTCATTCCAGAAGCAGCCGCACCATTCCTCGCCGCCCGAGGGTTCGCCCGTGGTCCAGTTTTCATAGTACCATTCCTCGTCCGTGACCCAGCGCCAGCCCATATCGCTTTCAAACGCGCCGATCCAGAGCTGCAACCCGTAGAAGTTGTCCTCAAGGAAGTTCTGCTCCTCCGGGGAGGTGATCGTCACCAGATGGCCGTCCCGCGCTCTGCAATAATCCCGCGCCTCTATCCATGACAGGTCAAGGTCGATGTATTCATACGTGTGTCCGTTGAAATACAACAGGTCGAGATCGCTTGCATATCCGTCGTTGACAAGGGCGTCGGAAAGCTCGTCAAATTCGCAGATGAAGCCGTACTGGCTGTTTTTCGGGTCATCCTCCGCGACGTCGTTCCACAGCATTTCCTTCCAGAAATGCGCGTACCATTCTGTGCCGTGCGAATTGGACGGTTCGCCGGCGTCCCAGTTCTCATAGCTCCATTCCTCGTCCGTGACCCAGCGCCAGTCGTACCGGTTCCCGCCAAACGCGCCGTCGCTGTACGCACCGAGCCACGGGCCCGCGTCTCCGCCGCTGACTTTCAGGTACTGGTTTTTCAGGAAGTTCTCCTCCTCGGCGGAGGTAACCGTTACCAGATGGCCGCCCAGGCCGATGCAGTAGTCCCTTGCCTCCGTCCACGTCAGGTCAATGTCAAAAAACTGATAGGTGTGGCCGTTGAAGCTTTTCGGATCCAGCGCGCTGCCGCCCTGCGCCGCGCTGCTCTGCCCGCCGGTCTGCGCCGCTTGGGGCGCGGCAGGGGCCGTCACCGGCGCGCTGGCCGGTTTCGGGGGTTCGCTCGCGCCCGAGCCGCCGCAGGCGGAAAGCAGGAGCATGCAGGCTGTAAGCAGAGATACAATGGCTTTTCTCTTCATTTTCTGTTTTCCCCTTTTCCTGTAATGAATGACTCGCTTGCTTAGATGCAGGATGCCGCGAAAAAGTTCCAATCGTTGAGGTATCTTCGGTGAGTTGATTTACACATCTTTTTTCGTAATTCTGAAGCGGCAATGCTCCGCTCCGTTCAAGATGGTTTCCAGGATGTCCACTTCAAATTCGCTGTCCGGCTCCTGATGGCTGAGGATATATAGAATGCTCTGCCTGCTGCAATTACAATGATCCGGATCTGTGATTTGTCCGGACAGAACTTTCGGACAGGTGCATTTTTCATAGCCAAGCTCGTATACATGGCCGGGCACGATCACTTTCCCAAAGTATCCGTTTCCATTCATAGCCTCGCCGTAAATTCTGTCCAGATCGCCGTTGCAGGACCGATAGAGTTCCATTTGTGCAGGGAGAACACGGTCTTTCACACAGGCCGCTGCCTGTTCATAGTATTTATCATTCATTTGATTGCCCTCCTTCGTGTTGAATGCCGGAATTTGCATTCTTTCCCATCACCTCAACTATAATCTGCACTCCATCTGAATATCAAAAGGCTCATCTTCTACACGGGAAGGTATCGGATGTTCACTCAGCCTGAAACCCATTGCCTTGTAAAAATCAATGGTTTCCTCAGCAGAACTGCAGGATGCGTACAGGGCGGAAGCCCCACGGCCTCTTGCATAATCAGCGACAGTTTCAACCAGCCGCCGCCCGATCCCGTGCCGTCTGTAAGCGCGGGACACGTGAAAGCTGTCAATAATCAGACGGTTTTCGTTCAGCTCCGGTATCAGCATGATTTCACCAACGACCGCATCTCCCTCAAATGCGCAGAAGGTAATATATCTGCCTGACAGTATCTCTCCCGCCTTTTTGCGCCGCTGTTCGGGCGACCAGGTTTCGGTAAAGGGATGGAATTTCAAAACGAGTCTGCCGTTTTCTACGCGCCAGACATTTTGAACCTCTTGAAATCTATCAAATGAATCCATTGACGTTTCGCTGAAATTGTTTCTGCCCGCCTGCTTGATTTCAATCATGTTTTCAGTCATGATGAGCAGAATGATTGTCCTCCTTCTTCATCCCTGAGCCGATGAGAAGCCCCAGCAGCATCCCGGCCATCATGCCGAGACCGATGTCGAAATGCAGCGCCGTCCCCATGGCAACGCCAAAACACATGCCGAGAGCCATCCCGTCAGAGCCATAGTTTTCTTCTGCCTTTTTGCCCTTTTTGCCATGAACGGCTCTTGCAAAGAAGATCGCAAGCAAAAGCCCCGTGGCGATCCACGGCAGCGCCGCGCTCATAAAATCGGTAAAGCCCTCCATTTAACAATCCCCCTTTTCTTTGTTCCTCAGATACGCCTCGAACTCCGGGGACCGGGACCAGTATTTGACGCCCCAGTTCTCAAAGCTCCATTCGTCCATATAATCGTTGCATTCGTAGTCCACATACCAGATCAAGCCGTCGCGCACGACAAAGTTGGTGGGGAAGTAGTCGATGTTCAGCCCGGCCGCTCTTGCCTGCGCCGCCATCTCCCGCGCCTGCGGCAGATACGGTTCCACGGAGACGCCTCGCCGCACATACTCAAACACGGTCTCGCCCTCGATGTACTCCTTCACGATCCGCTCCGCGTCCGTGTCGACGGCAATCATTTCGGGAATCCGGATGCCGGCGTCCTTCAACCGCTGATAGTCGCGGCACTCCGCTTCGATCTTGTTCCCAAAGGCGTAGTAGTCGCAGGGCTCATGATGGATCTGCTTGACCACGACCTGCCGCCCGCCGCCGTCCGCAAGATACGAATACCCGCCCTTGCCGTGACCGAGGAGCCGGATGATGTGGTACGCTGTTCCGCAGACGGTCAGAACCATGGATTTTTCCATCATCTTTCCTTGTACTTGCTCATGGCTTGACTCCCGCGCTTTGGTACTCGGCCAGCGTCCTGACCTCGCAGCCTTTCTCCGCATAATAGGCGAGCATTTCGGGCAGTTTCTTGAGGTCGTAGCTGGTGACGCAGTCGGAGATCACGTGGACGGCATACTCTGCCTTTGCCATGTTGAAGCAGGTGGATTTCACGCAGGCAGTCGCGTCCGCGCCGGCGATGTAGAACTCGTTGATCCCGCTGTTTCGGATATACTCGGAAAACGGCTCGCTGGTCAGCGCGTTGGCCTTTGATTTGATGAAGATGTTGTCCGACACGACCTTCAATTCCGGCACAAGCTCCGCGCCCTTTGTGTCGGGCTTGAAGGTGCGGGTGCCCGAAGAGAGGTTGTTGTGCTTGATGTAGACGACGTCCATTCCCTGTGCCGACGCCCAGTCAATGGCGGCGTTGATCCCGCCGATGATGTCGCGATAGTGCTTTGTGATGTCGTTTTGCATGTCGATGACAACGAGAGCCTGTCCTTGGTTCGTCATGTCTCATTCCTCCGTGTGCTTTGATACCAGCTCCCGGAAGATCGCGTCCTTGTCGAACTTCCCCTCCGGGAGGCCGGGGATCTCCTTGTACGCCTTGCAGACGGAGAGACTGACCTCCGTCAGCACCGCGCTCATCTCCTCGTCCGTGTACGGGCAGTCGTCCGTCACGATCAGCGTGGCGAAGCCGAACACCACCAGCCACAGATCGCGAAAATAGCAGTCCGCCGTGCGCGCGTCCATGTGGTAGATGCGCATGATGGATTCCCGCGCCAGATCCTGCGAAAAGCGCAGCGCCTCCATCGCGCCGCCGGATACGCCGCCCGGACGCGTGAGAAACAGCAGCTTGTAAAGCTCCGGCTCCTCGTGCGCGAAGCGGAGATACTGCTGCCCGACGCCCAGAAAGGGAACGGGGCCGGCAAGCCCGTGCTCGATATAGTCCCGGTACATATCCTTCGCGCGCAGAAAAACCGCGCCGCGCAGCTGCTCCACCGTGTCGAAGTGGGTGAAGATCGGCCCGACCGACACCTTCATCTCGGCCGCGACGCTCTGCGCGGTCACCGCGTCGATACCCCTGCGCCTGGCTACGCGCAGCGCGGCGCCGACGACTTCTTCCTTTGGGTACTTGATCTTCGGAGGCATGGCACACCGTCCTTAAAAGTAATTATTATTAACTAACGATAGTTACTTAACGATTGCGATTATAGCCACACTCGCTTTGCTTGTCAAGTGGGAAAGAGAAAAAATCTCGACAAGGGAACAATCAAAAACAAGCGGTCGAACAGGCAATAAAGTGAGAATTGGACATGCCGACGTCGATACCAAGCCTGATGGATACGAAAACTACCACGACAACACGATCAAGCACAGCAATCTGCCTTGCCTGCGCCTGGACAGCTCATTTCAGCTGCTTGCCGATATCCCACGCCTTGCCGACCTCCGCACCGAGCACATGGTAGGCATGGTTGAACGGGTCGAAGCAGATCGGCGCGACCTTGGCGACGTCCACCTTGCCGTCGGTCATGGCGGACTCGTCCACGCTGACGTTGACGATCTCGCCGCGCAGGATGCAGCTCTCCTTGTCGTAGCTGATGACCCGGCACTCCATGCAGACGGCCAGCTCATTGATGATCGGCGCGTTGACCAGCTCACTCTTCATGGCGGTGAAGCCCGCTTTTGCAAACTTGTCCGGCGTCTGGTTGCCGCTGGCGATGCCGACATAGTCGCAGCCGGCGACGTGCGCGGCGTCCGCCATGCTGACCGTGAACGCGCCGGTCTTTTCAAAGTTCTTGCAGGTCTTGTGACCGGGCGAGAGGCAGACGGAGATCTCGTTTTCCTCGCTGATGCCGCCCCACGCGGCGTTCATGGCGTTGGGTATGCCGTTTTCGTCGTAGGTGCCGATGATCCACACGGGCTGGGGATAGCTCAGGGGCTTCGCGCCGAAGTTCTTTCTGCTCATGGTCTTGTCCTCCGTTCGTTATCGTTTGTTTATTGCTTTTTCAGGTATTTCGCCGGGACTTCGTGTCTTATCGGTTGTTCAGCTTTTTCAGCCTCTGCTCGCGGTTTTGCTTTTCGGATTCAAAAACAGCCACCGCCAGATCGGTCAGCTCCTGATCCCACAGCTCACCGGTTTTCTGCGCCTCTGCCCACGGGCAGAGAGTGGGATAGTCTTCATCAAGCACGATATCATATGAACCGTTGCGGTCGCTGACGCTTTTATACAGGTGCCTGCCGGTGTTGATCAGTTCATGGGCGTCTCTGCGTTCCATGCCTTTCGTCATCAGTTTGCCGAATATCTCCTCGTTGATCTCATAGAGATCGTAGTAACCCGCACAAATGGTTTCGGCGGTATAAAGCTCTCTTTCTCTGTCATAGCACGCCTTCCAGCCTGCTCCTGCCTTGAAAAGAAGCGCACCTTCCGTGTATTCCGCGGGAAGTCTGATTCGTTTCTCTTTCTTCTTGTCCCTGGATACTTTTGACATGGCTTGATCTCTCCGAATAGATTTGCCTGAATTTGACATTGGACGGCAGATTTTACGAAATTCATTCGTCTTCGAAATCGGACAGCATATCATAAGCAGCGTCATACCCGGCGTTTGCAGAGCGTCTCAGCCATCCCATGGCCTCGTCCCTGTTCTTTTCGGAATCCTTTGCAAGAAGGATGTTCGCTGCGTCGTACATTGCCTCCGGAACGCCTTGATCTGCCGCGAGCAGAAACCATTTGAGCGCTTTATCCTGATCCCGCTCGGTTCCTCTGCCTGTCAGGTACATAAAGCCTAAGGTAAACTGTGAAATAGCGTCTCCGCTCTCCGAGGCAACCGTCAGATAGCGCAGGGCGCGGTCAAGATCCTGCGGTACATTCCAGCCATAATAGAACTCTTTTCCGAGAAATGCGCACATTTCCGGATCGCCTTTCTCACATAATTCGATCACTGCATTGAGTTTTTCTTCCATTGAGGGTTCCATTATCCTAAGCCTCCTTTTCGTAATGATACTTACAAAACCCAGTTTCTCGATACTCAAATTATCAGACGCAATCTCGCAGAAGATAGATCAGCAGCAAGTGCCCGGGATAAAAAACGTAGAACAGCCACTTGAGACCTTTACCGCGTTGACCGTTGTACATCAGTATCGGAAGAAAACCAAGCAGGCCGAACCAGTAGATGCCGACGTTGCGAAGGATCGCGTGGAAGACGATGGCCGCTGCGTTGTTGATCAGCGGAGCTTTGTCCCGGAGCAGATAGTATACGATGATAAGCCCGACGCCGAGCAGGTTGTAATCAAGCCCAAGGAACAAAGAGGAGAGGAAAAACACCAGAAGCACAAAGCCGGCAAGAACGTATCTTCCCTTTGTTCGCTTGTTTTCAAGCAATTTTTCATAGCAGAGCAGGCCGAGAATCGCCCACGTGAAGGTGAGCATGATGTTCTGATGGGTAAACTCCAGAAGCTTGCCAGAGGCGACCAGGTCGAAGGGCACTTCGCTGATCACGCCGAACAGCAGCATCCGCAGCAGGTATTTCGGCTTGTTACGAGTATGGCTAAAGCCTTCCGCAATGCAAAATGCGAAGATCGGCATGGCAATTCTGCCGATCACCCGCATCCAGATCTGATCCGGGAAAAAGTTGTCGCCCACATGGTCAAAGACCATGGAGACCAGCGCAATCAGCTTCAATGCCGTACCGTCGAGAAGCTGAATTCTTTCCGGTGTCTTCCTCATGTTATCCTCGCTTCCGGGCAGGCAGATCCATAGCCCCGTCATGCCGCTTTCCTTTGCCTATTCTGACAGTTCCCGGAGAACCAGATCGGTTTCTCCCGGATTCAGCCCGATCTCGATCCGTTTCACTTTCGGATGCTTCCTGTATTGTGTTCTGACCGCGTCGCGGAGCACGGTTCCGCTGTGGTATCCGTGGATCACACGCAGCCGGTAGACGGAGGCGTCAGCACGGCGCAGTCTGGCGTCAATCGCCGTGATTGCCTGCGCCTGCGTCATATTGTGAACATCTATTTCAAGAAACCCGCTGAGAGGAATGATGATCGCCTCCATTCGCCGTTCTCAACGCTCATTGACTGTCCTCATTGCTGTCGGTCAGGACGATTCCGCAGTCTTCGCACCACTCCAGGGCAATGCGCTTATACTCCGCGTCCCTGAACTGATACCATTCCTGATCCAGCCCCATACGGCGAACAGCGTCTTTGAAACGGCGAAATGCTCCGCGACCGGAAATCGCCGAATGAAGCTCTGACGAATGATGCCTGTCGGCAAAGTCCGCCATCATGCCATATTCATTGATATCCCTGCGGCTTGGAAGGCGCTTGAAGCCGTGTTCGTCCAATGTATCGGCGGCGTCCTCATATTCATCCCGCGTCATTCCAAAGTCGTCGAGCCATGTGATCTCATGGGTCACGAGGTCGTAGAAGGCTTCGGAAGCATCGTTTGTCATCTCAAGAGCCTGAATCACATCATCAAGCGTCATTTCAGCACCTCAATCCCAAGTTCTTTCATCTTTCGCTCAAGCTCGGTCCTGTCCATGGAGCCGTTGGCAAAGGCTTGCTGTATGCCGGGCCCAAAGCTCAGCATAGGACGCACTGAACCGGAGAACTGTGCGGACAAGTCGCTCGGCGTCCAGCCGTGGTTGCACCACAGGTGCTGGTTGTTGTTCATGTCAGTGATCAAGGCGAGCAGTTTTTCGGACTGCTTGCTTGGAAGGACAACGCCCATCTCTGTCAGGCTGTCAAAGAAGTACTCGATGCTCTTCGACGGGGGAAAATGACCGATGCTGTTGCGCCATTTCAAGCCGTTCACCAGATACCTGTCGGCTGTGACGCTGTTTATCTGCTTTTCGTACTCTTCCGCCTTCTTGGAGTTCCCCTTGAAGCCGTCGACCTCGCCGCGTAGTATGCGAAGCTCAAAATCATCATCGGCGCTGACAAAGGCAAAGCCTTTGAGGAATTTACCTTGATATTTGCACGGATGCATGCGTCCCTGGTTGTCTTCGTATTCGGAAAGAGTCGCTTTGAGATTCCCGAGCAGCCCCAGAAGCTCCTGCTCGTATCTGCTTTCCGGCATCGTGACAAAAGTAAGCAGATTCTCGGGAACATAGAACGGCTTCCCGTCGGAAGCCTCCAGAATATGATACAGATCCCAGAATCTTGCATATTTCTGGGGCACGATTTCTCGAAGAGCTACAATCCGCAGCTTGTCTGCACGCGGTTCTTCCGTATAAACCTCATCGGCCTCGAAAACGTAGTAGGGGACAGACTCCCTGCGCAGGATCCCCAATGCGGCATACATATCTTTCCTGTGCAGACGCGGGGTTTCGGCTTTGGAAGAGAGCTCCCTGTACACATCCCAGGCATCCTCCGCTGTAATAACGCCGTAGAGATTGGCGCAAGCCGCAAAGAAGTCATGCAGAAAGCTGATTTGGATCTCGTTCAACCCGGCTTCGGAATAGAGCCGATTCAGACTCTTCTCGGATAACGGTTTGGGATATGACATGGTAGCCCTCCTTCTGTGATGCTCATTTCAGGCTGCTTTCCTTTTCGTATTCCTCAAGGAACCGCACCAGTAAAGCGTGGCGCGGCTCGGCGAGTATGCGCGCCGTTTCCGTGTTCAGTTCGTCCTTGAGAAGCAGCAGCTTTTCGTGGAAGTGTGCGACGGACTCGTCCAGCGAGCGCCCGTGCTCGCCGCCGTAGGCAAACGTGCGGGCGATGCCGATGGCACCGAGCGCGTCAAGCCGGTCCGCGTCCTGTACGATCTTGCCTTCCAGCGTCTCCGGGCGCTTGCCGCGGTTTTGGCTGAAGGAGACGGCGTTGATCGCCTCACAGATGCGCTTGATCTTCTCCGGCGCGACCTTCTGCGCGGTTAGGAACGAACGCGCGTTGGCGTTGTTCTCCGTGTGGAACAGCTTGTGGTCGTCGGCGTCGTGCAGCAGCGCCGCCAGCGCGACGATCTCCGTATCGCAGCCGGGCTCACCGTCCGCGATGAGGAGCGCGTTGCGGTACACGCGCAGGCTGTGCTCGGCGTCGTGCCCGCCGGAGTTGCCGCGAAACAGGTCCTGTATGTAGTCGATTGCCGCTGTGATGGTTGCGTCGTTCATGTATTATCCCCGCCACTCTTTCTTCAGGATCGCATACTCCATCGTGTTCTCATAGCGCGGTGTGCCGTCCGGGTTGTTGACGAAGCTCACAAACTCCAGATACAGCCCTTCGCGCCGCATACCGAGCCGTTCGCACAGATGCTGGCTGGGCAGGTTGTAGTCCTCGGTGTAGGCGTAGATGCGCCGTGCGCCCGCCTCGTTGAACAGAAAATCAAAGAAAGCGTGTGCTGCTTCGTAGGCGTAGCCTTTGCCCGTATAGCTGAGGTTCAGCATCCAGCACGGGCTGAATGTGTCTTTCGGCGCATCGTCTCCCGGAGCCTCGCCCTCCGGATGGGCAAAGATCTCGCCGATTACCTTGTCGGTTTCCTTGAGTTCGATGGCAAAGTAATACTCGTCCGCCGCGCGCTCCTTCATCTTCGCCTTGGCTTCTTCGAGCGAATTAAGCTTCATGCAGGCAAAGCAGTTCACGGCGGGTTCTTTCAGATACTCCAGTACATCCGCCGCGTCGTCCTCCGTGAAGGGGCGAAGTATCAGCCGCTCGGTTTCAATCATACGGTTCACCTCATTGCATCTGTACGCAGAGCTAATCATTGCGCTGTCGGCGGACGTTCCCGTGGGGACGCAAGAATTCCTCAAGCTCACTGCTGAAGTATACCACATCGGATTGCTTTCCGCAAAGAAGAATTCATGCTGAGCTTGCGACATTTTTTGCAGTCCTCGGTGCCGGTTATGTGGCATGGCTGCTCATGAAGTTCATCGTATGGATCGACGGAGCCGATCAGCTTGACGCGGAAGACGGAGCAACCGTTATGGACCGCGCGCCGGGAGCAACGGAGCATCACATCGATCTGCAGGATGCGGCATAATCGCCTGCCAGCATCTTGTTCTCGACATGAAGGCTGCAGTGTGCTATGCTACAATATACCAACAATTATCGTAGTAGCAGCTATCATCAGCGATGGCAACCGTGTTCTTGCTGCCCAACGTGGCTGCTGTGCCTGCAAGGTTGGGCTTTCCTCTTGAAAATGGGAGAAAAGTGTATCAAAAAGCCTGTCCGGAAGATGGTGCATTCAAAAAAGTCGGTGGGGAGCTTTTTGATACACTATTTTTCGGTTCTGGGAGCGAAGTCCCGCCTGTCCCCAAAAGCATACTTTTTGGGACGGGCATCGAAAGCGCCGGCTGGTGCTTTTACGTTATTATATATGGAGACGTAGCTGGAGGCAAAGAAACGATGCCGGAAACCGTACAGAGGGGATACTGCCCGACGGATGAGCGGGACTTTCAAAAACAGCTTGATACGCTTGAAAAGGCGGGAAACGACGTCTACTACCTGATCAACCGTGGGTATCCGATCAAATCCGCAACCGAGTTTGTCGGGAACCACTACCTGCTTTCCGAGCGCCAAAGGCTGGCGCTGGCAAGGAGCATTTCTCCTGAAACCAGCATTCTTGCTCGAAAAGCCAAGGAATTGCCGCATCTTCCGGAAGGCTCCACGGTGCATATCGATGGCTTCAACACGATCATTTCCCTTGAGATAGCCTTTTCCGGTTCAACGCTTCTCCTCTGCATGGACGGGACGGTTCGGGACTTGGCAGGACTGCGCGGTACATATCGCCTGATCGACAAGACAGACATGGCGATCCGCGCAGTCAGAGGTGTTTTGGAGGAGGAGAAGGTCGGTGTGGCACATTTTGTGCTGGATGCGCCGGTGTCCAACTCCGGCCGCCTCAAGGCCGGGATCGCGGAAATCATGGAGGATTCCCCTGTACAAGTGGATTTCTCGGTCATTCCTGACGTTGATCGGTATCTCTATAAGCAGGAAGCGGTCGTGACAGGCGACGCAATCATCCTCGACCACTGCAAGTCATGGTTCAATCTGGTCAGGCGGGCGATTGACCGCGAGATCGGTGACTATCCCTATGTTCAAATCGTAAAACCGTTGTAAGTGAAGCTGATTTCAGATATCAATTTCCTGAGGTCAGGGAATTGATGACGAGGAGGACGACAACAATGCAATTCATCTGCTATCCCAAATGCACGACCTGCCAGAAGGCGAAGAAGTGGCTGGACGCCAACGGCATCGCCTATGAAGAACGCCATATCAAGGACGATACCGCCTCTTCCTGCCCGTCTGCTCCGGGGACATGCTGTTCAACGCATTTAACGAGTATCTGGCGTTTTTGGATTAACTACGGAGGAACACCGCAAGGGGGACAAAAAATGCTGCTGAATGTGCTATCCATCATCGCGAATGCGGCTTTTTTACTTGACTTCACAGGAGATTTACCATGACCAAGGACGAATTGCTCGCATACGCGCGGGAACAGTACGGCACGGAGCCGGAATACCTCTGGGAGAGCTCACCGAACACCTTTGTGCTGCGCCACCGCGGAAACCGCAAGTGGTACGCCGTCGTCATGGATGTGCGGCGTGACCGCTTGGGGCTTCCGGGCGAGGACATCGTCTACATCATGGATGTGAAATGCGGCCCGCTGCTCAGCGGCTCCTACATCGGCAAGTCCGGCGTCGTGCCCGCGTACCACATGAACAAGACACACTGGCTGGGTGTGCTGCTCGACGGTTCGGCGGCGGATGCGACCGTGACGGAGCTGCTGGATCTGAGTTATGAGCGCACGCAGGCGAGAAGGAGAAGTGGCGAGCGCATGAGTCGGATCGCACGCATCGAGAAATACGAGCGGCTTTTTGATGAAGCAACGAAGCGGCCGGACAAGGAAAAACTACGACTTCTCAACGCTTACTACACTTCCGGCGAATGGCTGGAGGATTACACTGCGGATGAGAACGGCGAGCTTCCGAAGAATTTGAAACGCGGTGTGCTGTCGCAGGATGCGCTGTACGATTTGTTGGAGAAGCATCGTGAGCTGTTGGGACGGTTCTGATAGATTGTTTGGAGGTGTTAACCAATGAGCAAAATTGAACTGATCCACGGATCCTGCGCGGACCAGACGGCTGATGCGGTGGTCAACGCAGCAAACAGCGGACTTTGGGCCGGCAGCGGCATCTGCGGAGTCATCTTCCGCAAAGCTGGAATGACTGAGCTTACGGATGCCTGCAGTAAGTACGAAACTCCGCTCAGGGACGGAGACGCCGTGATTACCCCGGCATTCCGGATGAAGAATGCAAAGGCTGTCATTCATGCGGTCGGTCCGAATTTTGCTCGGACGCCGAAAGCATTCAAGGAACTCTTTGATGCATACTACAACTCCTTAGTGGTGCTCAAGGAGAACGGCTACCACAGCATTTCATTCCCGCTGATCAGCGCCGGTATCTTCGGCGGCTCTTTGGAAGACCCGCCCGGCGAATCCGCCAAACAGTGCCTGCGCGCCTATCGGAAGTTTGTCGCCGATTATCCAGACTATGACGTGGATGTGAAGCTGTGCGCATACTCGTCCGCGGACATGGCGTCGGCCTCAAAACAGTTTGAAGCGTGAGTTGAAACCTCACATATGTCACGATTGTTGTATCATTATCGTGACAAGGCGGAGAGTAGAATCAGTGCCTCAAGAGCAACAAGCGCGTCGGTTTTGCCGTCTTTGAGCCGTACAGTGGGTTTGGACAGCTCAAGAGCCTGCAAATCACGGGAACGGCGGAGATGGTCGAGCCGTTCAGCGAGGAATATCAGAAACTGCTGGACCACAAGAAGATACCGGCAGACGCGATCCGGAAACTCCCGAAGCCGATGAATCTCATTAAGATCGTACCGGAGAGCTTTGACTATCTGGACTCGGATTTGAAAAAAGACGGCTTCGGAAGCCGCCAGCATTTGGAGTGATCGTGGAGGGAGAATAAATGAAGAGCAGCAACTATTCGAAGGCAAAGACACTGACGCTGATTCCGATGGACGAGCGAGGCCTGTGTCATAGAGTGACACAGACCTCAGCCCTTTGCCCGTGGTCATTTCGTTCGATTTGCAAATTCGAAAAAAGGGTGAAGCGCGCCACCGCTGAAGACCCGGAGCGGAGAAAAATGAAAAAAGGGGTTGACAGATAGTATACGCTGTGTTATTATCACCTCGAAATACGGAGCGACAAATTCATTTCGCCCCAGAAAGGAAGACACCGACGATGTTACTGAGAAAGTTTTTGGTGAATGCCAATACGTGTGATATGCCGCGCTCTGATTATCAGCAGAGCCGTCACTTCAGTGCGCCCATTACGGTCGTGGCCAGAATTGAATCAGTGTGCAAAGCCGATGTTTTCGGGGCTTTGCCTGCATAGCCGCAGGCAAAAGTTCATAGGGACTGTTTAGACCCAGCCACGAAAGCGCAAGGCTTGATGGCTGGGTCTTTTTGTATGCAAAATGAAATATAGCTGCTTGGGAGTGCATCGAAGGAAACGTTCGATGGGCTTAGGTAACTATACTCTCTGTAATCAAATGTGGGGGTGCGGTAATGGTATCCGGCCTGTCTGCTAAGCAGGTGACGCCCATGGCGTTTGAGGGTTCGAGTCCCTCTCCCCACGCCATATGCCCCGGTAGCTCAGCTGGTAGAGCGGCGGATTGAAGTTCCGCGCGTCAGAGGTTCGACTCCTCTCTGGGGCACCATATATGCAGGATTGGCAGAGCCGGTCGATTGCGGCGGTTTCGAAAACCGCAGAGCCCGCAAGGGCTCCAGAGGTTCAAATCCTCTATCCTGCGCCATGTGCAGCGGTGCGCCAACTGGTACGCGGCCCGGTTGGAGTCCGGGTGGGGCCGCAAGGCCCTTGGGGGTTCGAGTCCTTCTCGGGGTGCCATATGTTCGCGAAGCTCAGCTGGTTGAGCACTCGATTGATAATCGAGAGGCCGACGGTTCAAATCCGTCCGCGAACACCAATGGGGCCATAGCTCAGATGGCAGAGCGCCTGCCTTACAAGCATGAGGTCGCAGGTTCGATCCCTGCTGCGGATACCATCTGCGGGATTGGTGGAACAGGCAGACACACCGGGTTTAAGCCCCGGTGAGGGCGACCTCATGCGGGTTCGAGGCCCGTGTCCCGCACCATATTGCGGCATAGTACATCGGAAGTACGTCCGGCTCTGACCCGGAAGAGGGTGGTTCAACTCCATCTGCCGCAGCCATACGCTGGATTAGCTCAGTTGGCAGAGCGCGGCCCTCGTAATGCCGAGGTGATCGGTTCAAATCCGATATCCAGCTCCATATCCGGGTGTAGCTCATCTGGCAGAGCGCGTGGCCTGGGACCACGAGGCAGGGCGTTCAAGTCGCCCCACTCGGACCAATGCTCCGGTAGCTCAGAAGGCAGAGCGGCTGCCTTGTAAGCAGTTTGTCGCGGGTTCGATTCCTGCTCGGAGCTCCATTTGACGGCGTAGCCAAGAGGCAAGGCAGCAGGCTGCAACCCTGTGATCGGCGGTTCGACTCCGCCCGCTGTCTCCATACGCCCTTGTAGCTCAGATGGATAGAGCGTCCGCCTCCGACGCGGAAGGCCCCGCGTTCGAGTCGCGGCAAGGGTGCCATATACTGTCGTGGCGCAACAGGAAGACGCGGCAAGCTCAAACCTTGCTCCCCTGCGGGTCCGACTCCCGCCGACAGTACCATCGACGCGGTATAGGCATTTGCCCTGGGCCTGCCGCGTTCAGATCAAAGCAATCGGGAAACTGTGAATAGTTGTGTAAGAAACCGAAGGCAAGGGCAAATATGTTGGCTGTAGCTCAGTTGGCAGAGCGCCGGATCGTGGCTCCGGAGGCTGCGGGTTCGAGTCCCGCCAGCCACCCCACGGCTCCGTAGTTTAGCTGGTAGAACGCTGGCCTGTCACGCCAGTGGCGCGGGTTCAACCCCCGTCGGAGCAGCCAGATACCCTCGGAGCCTGCGGGTTGACCGTGAAAGCTCAACGTCTGTGGACGCATAAGAAAGGTATGTTAAATGTCCCGTTAGCTCAGTTGGTAGAGCACCGCCGCGCATAACCGGCGGGAAGGCATCGGTTCGATTCCGATACGGGACACTCTACGGCTCTGTGGTGCAGTTGGTTAGCGCGTCGGACTGTCTATCCGAAGATCGCGGGTTCGAGTCCCGCCAGAGTCGCCATATGCCCTTGCAGCTCGGATGGATCGAGCGTCCGCCCCCTAAGCGGAAGACTGCGCGTTCGAATCGTGCCAAGGGTACCATATGCCTCAGTAGCTCAGCCGGTCAGAGCATCCGGTTCATACCCGGAAGGTCAGTGGTTCAAATCCACTCTGAGGTACCAAGCCGCGTCGTATATCGGCAGTACACCGGGCTTTGACCCCAATGGGAGTGGTTCGACTCCGCTCGCGGCTGCCACATCTGCCCCAATCGCCCAAATGGATAGGGCAACGGTCTTCTACACCGTGCGGTGGCGGTTCGAGTCCGCCTTGGGGTGCCATCTAGGAGCGTAGTTCAATGGCAGAATGACGGTCTCCAAAACCGTGGATTCCCGTTCGAGTCGGGGCGCTCCTGCCAGAAAACACATTAGGCGAAGGGAGAAGAACATGAGTGCATCGATGGATTTCAGCCCCGCGCACATGATCAGCACCGATTTGTTCAGAACCAAATTCAAGGACATGAAGGTTCCGCACTGGTGCGAGAAATGCGGAAAAGAGGAGTTGCTCACGCCAGAGGAGGGATTCAAGGCAGGCTACGACGGGCCATGGATGTACGGACTTGGCTCAGTATCTCCGAGGACATGCGGGAATTGCTCGATGGAGGGAACCGTATGGTGGAAACTCGCAGTGGAGCATAAGACCGTTTCAGAGCTCTCTGAGAGCGAACTCAAGACCCTCGACAGAATACTGCACGAGGGAGAGACACTGATTAAGCTCGCACAGGAGAACAAAGAGGAATAGCAGCAATCCGGGCTTGCCCGGAATGTGAGTAATAAAGGAAGGAGGGGGCGCAAGCCATGAAAAGCCATACCTACGGAAACGTCAGCATTGAAGACGTCGCGCGGATCATCACAGAGCGGGCGTCGGAAGCCGGACACGAGTACAACGTCATGATCGGAACCGACTCGCAGAACTTCGACACCACGAAGGTCGTGGTCGTGATTGCGCTCCATGACATCGGCCACGGCGGGATCTTCTTCTACGACATCACGCGCATCCGCAGGATCGCCAATGTCGGGCAGAAGCTCTACTATGAGACGCAGCTGAGTCTGGAGTACGCACGAAAGCTGATCGAGGCGCTGGACGAGATCAAGGAAAACGGCGGCTTCGACTACGAGAAGCTGCTCAACTTCAGCATCCACGTCGACGCCGGCAAGAACGGTCCGAGCTGCAAGGTGATCCCGGAGATCGTCGGCTGGATCCATGCCTGCGGTTACAAGGCAGTCATCAAGCCGGAATCCGTCGCGGCGTGCAGCATTGCGGACAAGTACAGCAAATAAAAGGGGCCGGGCACTACATGCCCGGTCCTACCAGAAAGATACTATGCTTTTTCATGCTCCGACATACTCGCGCCTCCCGTCCGGATACTCAAGATAGGCTTTTTTTGCCTTATCGTCATATCTGGCTGTTGGCAGCCCCTTTACACGCCTGATTTCCTCATCAATTCTGATGGAAGCCTTAAAGCGCTCTGTGAGTTCCTCATCAGATATCCCACAAGTGAAGTCCAACTCGTTTTTCTCGGCCATGTTAAACACCTCCTGAGCATGCGAAATACACCATCCATTGTCGTCTCAATTCATATGATACCACAAAGCGATATTATTTCAACATAAATTCCCAATAAGGGGCATTAGCTCAGCAGGCAGAGCCGTCAACTTATAATTGACAGGTCCGAGGTTCGAACCCTCGATGCCCTACCAACATGCAGCGATGGCCGAGTGGTTGAAGGCAGCGGTCTTGAAATCCGTAGATCCGCAAGGATCCGTAGGTTCGAATCCTACTCGCTGCGCCACATGGAGGAATCCGGAATGAAAACGATGGTAATCCTGATAGGTATCCAGGGAAGCGGTAAGAGTGAGTATTACAGGCAATACCTCTCAGGCAGCGCTGGTACAGCAACCACGGAAGAAGGACACACTGTGCCTTCAACAAGCTTGAGCAGGAGGAGCGCTGGGCAATCGTTCAGTATTTGCGGGACCTGCCGCTGAACATCGACATTGAGGTGAACGGAACCAAGTATAAACTCGTTCACGCCTCGCCGGTGGAATGGTATCACGACGTCGGATTTGACTGCGAGGCGGAATTCGCCGTCTGGCATCGCCTGCCAGAACGCATTGCGGAGACGGACTATGTGCTGATCCATGGGCATACCCCTACCATGTACTATCAGGACGGTAACCCGCTCAGCATCTGGCACACCGGCAACCGGTTCGACATCGACTGCGGCAGTGGATTTGAGGACGGGTTTGCCAAAGGTAAGGTGTTCAAACCCGGCGGACGCCTGGCCTGTTTGCGCCTTGATGACATGAAAGTGTACTATTCAGAAGAGGTTTGGGATCAAAAATAACAAAGGGTAAGAAAACTCCTGCATGGAACTGACGGTTCCATGACAGGAGAATGGAAAGCAAGTACAATACGATCGAAACGAGAATCGAGGAGGATAGAATATGAATCTCAAAGAAGCATTCCGGTTTCAGAACAAACTGAACAGCCTGTTGGGAGAGGCGGAACTGGTGTTGGAGCGCGACTCCAACGTGATGAAGGTGGAGAACACCTACCTGCGCAAAAAGGTCATGGCAGAGACGGAGAACGAGACCGTCGTTGATACCCCGGCATCGGATTATGCCGAGAAGATCACCGAGCTGGCAGGATTCACCGTGTTCCTGCTCACCGAGAAGGAGAAGCTGTCCAAGGCGATCCGCACGGCCAAAAACGGCCTTGGTATCGACATTGACGGCGAGACCAGCATGAACGGTGCGCGTCAGAATGCCGCCCGCATCTTCAAGCGCATGGGCGACCTGCGCAGCTCTGAAGTCACGATCACCAACGGCGGTACCGGCTACCGGTTCAACACCGACGGGAATCAGGTGTCCTACAAGTGCGACGTCCGGCGCGTGACCACGATCAACTTCGACCGCAACGTGATCCGCAAATACGCCAAGGATCTCAGCCGCAAGGCGGACGAGTTCTCCGCGGAGATCGACAAGGCGATTGTCAACACGGAAGTCGGTTACGACCTCCCGTTCGACGTCAACGCGAGTTTTGCCGACGCGTTCGAGACTTACTGCGAGAATATCGCGTGATCCCTCAAACAGCCTTAACCGGCTGTTTGAGGTACGACAGGATAAGAGTGTACGGATGCCGGTTCAGATGCAGATGAACTATAACGCTGCATATAGTTTTATATACACAAGGCGACCGCCGGTGCCCTATCCGGCTTCATGGACAGCAAATCCGTAGACCGAACAGCGTATCGAGATTCAAGCAAACTACCAACGCGCAATCGCCAGAATCGCTTATCGCACTCTTTATCCAAAACAAACTGACATCTCCATGATTTGTTCTGGAAACAGAAGCTACGACTGATAACCGTAATACTTCTACCCAACTTGAAATTGGGATCATGATTCATCCTGCCGGCGGCGCGACGTGGAAGCCTTCGGGCATTCGTTATGCGCAAGCAGGCAGGAAAAATGGCTGATGTACGCTTGGACTCCTGTCGTATCTCAAAGAGCCGGTTAGAGCCGCTGAGCGGCAGGCCTCAGCCTGCCGCTCAGAAGAAACGATATTCAAATGCGGTGTTGCAGGTATCAGAATCTCGTCCAGGGAAACCTGGAGAAGCGCGCCGAGCGCGAACAGGTTATCAACCGACGGGAGCGTCTGACCGCGCTGCCATTTGTAGATGGCGCGGGGCTCCTCAAAGCCGAAGTACTCCTGCAGATCCCGAACGGACAGACCGCGTTCGCTCTGCAGACGGACGATGTTCTCTCCCGTTGCGACAGGGTCGATCACAGGAAAGCGAGTGCTCATGGGTATCCCTCCCCTTGAGTAGGCTCTGCTCCAAGCAGGCTCCTACACCATAGCGCCTGCGAGCTGCGGAGTCAAGAGAAATGGGGGATTTGTAACAGAAAAGAAAAGTGAGAGCTTGGGAGGAAACTGTTTGGATCTTGCAATATCTGTTGATCAGAAGCAACTCAAGGATGTGCTTCTGAACGTCGCTACCGTGCGCCCCGTGTTCATTTGGGGCGCGCCCGGTATCGGCAAATCCGCTATTGTAGAGGAGTTCGCGGAGGAGGTCGGACTCGAATGCGTGTCCCTGCTCGGCAGCCAGCTCGCGCCAGAGGACATCATCGGCGTGCCGCAGATCGTGGACGGGCGCAGCGTGTTCTGCCCGCCGCGCATGATCGCGCGCTCGGAGCCGTACTGCCTGTTCCTTGACGAGCTCAACGCCTGCTCGCAGGAGGTACAGAAGGCGTTCTACAGCCTGATTCTGGAGCGCCGCATCGGCGAGTACCGCATGCCGGAAGGCTCCATCGTCATCGGCGCGGGCAACCGCGCGCAGGACAACGCCATCACCAAGCCGATGTCCTCAGCGCTCCTGAACCGCATGTTCCACGTCGAGATGCACGCGAATGCGCGCAACTGGCTGGAGTGGGCGTCGGCAAACGGCATCCACCGCTATGTCTACGACTACATCAGTACCCGCCCGGATCAGCTTTGGAGCAAGCCCCCGAAGACGGAGGAGCCGTTCTCCACGCCGCGCAGCTGGCATATGCTCAGCGACGCTATCACGAGCTACGGCGACAATATCGGCATGGAGGAGCTCCGCGTGCTCGCAAACGGCTGTCTGACCGCGGCTCACGCGACGCAGTTTCTTGCCTATGTGCGTCAGGTGCGCGGGCAGTACTCGCTCAAGCGCATTCTCTCCGGCGAGCAGCGCTGGCCGGACAAGCCCGAGGACCGCGATGTCCTGTACTTCCTCGCCCAGAGCCTGCGCGCCCAGCTCCTTCGCGAGCTGCCGCAGAGCAAGGGCAATATCAGCGGCGCAACAATGAAGCTCGCGCTCCGCGCCAAGGAACTGATCGCGGAACTTGCCGCCATCAGCCCCGAGGTGGCGCAGATGTCGATCACGCCGGAGGACGGTGAAAGCCTGCCCGGCTGGTTTGTTGTCGAGGCGGTGCGCGATATTCCCGTGCTCGCCAAGCGGAGGGGCGCATGAGCAGGAAGAAGGTCAAGGAAAAGAAGCCAAAAGAGCCCGAGTATCAGAAGGCACTCAAGCATCTCCGCACCAGCGTTCTGCGCGGCGTTGAGTACGAAACCGCAGTGCATTGCGACAACAACTACCCGATGTCGAAAAACGACTGGGCATATGTCACCAGCGAAGGCAGGCTCTATCTGAATCCCAACCGTGAAGCACCCGCGGCAGAATGGGAGTATGTCATCGCGCATTGCCTGCTGCATCTCGGCATGGGGCATCTCCGGCAGGATCGGCTGAACGACCCTGCATGGCTGTGCGCCTGCGACTTGGTAGTGACCAGATTCCTGCGCGACAGCAAAATTGGCCGCGTGCCATATGAGTACCTTGCCGAGCTGCCGATCTCCGCAAAAGGTGAGGAGCAGGCGTATGATCAGTTGAAATTGCTGCCGCAGGATCGCTGGGGTGCGTCGTTCAGCACGATGACCAACGGACGCCCCGACATGGTCTGGACAGGAAAACCGGAAGAAGACTTCGAGCAGCTGCTCGCGGACTCGTTTCTCGACGCGATGCGCAATTCCGTGCGCGAGGCGGCCGGGCTTGAGCCGGAGGACGATGAAAGAACATGGCAGGGGCTGTATCCCTGCAAGCTCGCGCGGGACTGGTTCATCTCCAGCTACCCGCTGCTCGGCGCAGTCGCCGCGGACTTCCGCTTCATTGTCGACAAGGCAGTCGCGCGGCGTCTGGACATCGAGATCGCGGCGGTCTCCCCACAGATGAAGGAGATCTACATCAACCCGATTGCGAATCTGACACAGGAGGAGTGGAAGTTCGTTCTTGCGCACGAGTTCCTGCACGCGGCGCTGCGCCATGACGCGCGCTGCGAAGACCGGGAACCGACGCTCTGGAACGTCGCCTGCGACGTTGTCATCAACGCGTGGCTTCTCGAAATGGGCGTCGGTGAGATGCCGGAATGTGTCCTCTATGAAGAACGGTTCAAGGATATGCCGGCGGAAACCGTTTACGACATGGTCTGCCAGAACATCCGCTACTATAAGGGCATCTGCCCGGACGACCTCATCTACGGAGACGGCGGCTGGTGGGTCACGCTCAACGGCGCGCAGGTGGACGCGTTCTACCGTTCCGCGCTCCAGCAGGGGCTTGAATACCATCGGAGCAAGTGCCGCGGCATCCTGCCCGGCAACCTGATCGAGGAGATCTATGCGCTGAGCCGGCCGCCGATCCACTGGGATGTGGAGCTGGCCAGGTGGTTCGACGAGCAGTTCGAGCCGATTGAGAAGCATCGCACCTATGCCCGCATGAACCGCCGCCAGAGCGCGACGCCGGATATCCCGCGCCCCGCGTGGCGAATGGAGGAGGAAGCGGTCGAACAGCGCATCTTCGGCGTGTTGCTCGACACCTCCGGCTCCATGGAGCGTTCCCTGCTTGCTGCGGCGCTCGGCACCATCGCAAGCTATGCCGAGGCGCGGGACGTTCACAATGTGCGCGTCGTGTTCTGCGACGCCGCGGCGTACGACCAGGGCGTGATGCGCCCCGAGGACATCGCAGGCGCAGTGAAGATCCGCGGGCGCGGCGGCACCGTGCTCCAGCCGGGCATCGACCTGCTGGACGCGGATGAGAAGTTCCCGAAAGATGCGCCGCTGCTGATCATCACGGACGGGTATTGCGACCGCCTGACGCTCCGTAACCGCAAGCACGCCTATCTGGTCCCGTGGGGCAACCGGCTGCCGTTCCCGCCGAAGGGGCCGGTGTTCCGAATGAAATAGAGGGTTCGGGAACCGAGCGAAACAGAAGATTATACTACAGGTTTATAGACACGACGCAACTTCTGTGTTATAGTGCCGATAGTAACAAGGGCGAGCTGCCCGGAAAGGAAACAAGACAATGATCGACATCCGCACCATCAAGGGTCTCGAATATGGTAAAGAGCTGTACGAGCTTCAGGGTAAGCTGTACGGTTGCTTGTCATGCCCATATGAGACCAATGAACTGCGTGTCGGATCATCGCGAGCCCGGTAACGGGAAAGCGCATCATGAGATCCTTCGAGCCGCTTGTCTCATATGAGGCGAGCGGCTTTTTCACGTTCAAAACCAGGAAAGAAGGATACTCAGATGACTGATTTGCCAACAATTGACATGATCGCAACGGGAGCCAATATCACGGCCATGCGTCAGCGAGCCGGACTCTCGGTGCGGGATTTGCAGGATATCTTCGGATTCTCTACGCCGCAAGCCATTTACAAGTGGCAGCGCGGCGACGCCATGCCGACGCTCGACAACATCGTAGTGCTCGCAGCGGTCTTTGGCGTGACCGTCGATGATATCCTGGTGTTTCGGGAGCGGCCCAAGCTCCGGGTAATCGCTTAATCCGCCTGGCAACGGGCGGAGCATGATGCCATAGTCGAATTGGCTAAGACGCCGGCCCTTCAAGCCGGAGATTCCGGGTTCAAGCCCCGGTGGCATCACCAACATGCGGCTGTAACTCAACTGGAAGAGTGCCTGCCTTCCAAGCAGGATGCTGCGGGTTCAACTCCCGTCAGTCGCTCCATATGGTGCCATAGTCGAATTGGCTAAGACGCCAGCCTCTCAAGCTGGAGAGTCCGGGTTCGATCCCCGGTGGCATCACCAATATGTGCCATTAGCTCAATGGTAGAGCAGCGCCCTTTTAAGGCGAGGGTTCCGGGTTCGAGTCCCGGGTGGCGCACCATATGCGTCCTTAGCTCAGATGGAAGAGCAGCCGGCCCTTAACCGGCAGGCCCTCGGTTCGAACCCGAGAGGGCGCACCAACATGTACCGATGGTGGAACTGGTAGACACGCAGGGTTGAGGTCCCTGTGACCCGAAAGGGTTCATGCGAGTTCGAGTCTCGCTCGGTACACCAAAATATGCACGGGTGGTGGAACTGGAATACACACCGGTCTCAGACACCGGGCCTCCGGGCGCTGCGGGTTCGACTCCCGCCCCGTGCACCATATGGGCAGGTAGCGAATCGGCAAACGCGGCGGACTGTAAATCCGCTCCCTTCGCGGGGGTAGTGGGCTCGACACCCACCCTGCCCACCAAAAAAGGCTCGGAAGGTCGATGCAGGAATCACAGGCAGTGCGGAATGAACACCTGTTCTAATTGGCAATCTCAATACTCATATGGATAATACATGGCCTTGGAGAACTGGTGAATGATCTCAATGATGTGCTCTTTCGGAGCATTCATCCCGCTTTTCAGCCATTCCAAAATCAGATTCAAAACACCGGTGTTCTGGAAGTATGCCGGGTAATACCATTTCGGGTCGTCTTGCGACCCCAAGGTGATCTTCACATGAGCGCTTACGATATCCGCGCGAAACAGATCGCTGTCCTCGCAGGTGCACAGCCTTCGCAGCGTGTCGTTTGACAGAAAAGCATCCAGATAGATGGCGATCCGCCTGCGATGGATGCCGCCATCCTCCGTCATGTCCAGAGGACTCCGGTTCACGCTGTCGCACACCTCCGCAACACAATCAAACACGATATCTCTGATCAGATCGTCCATGTAACCGTAGTGCGCATAAAAGCTGGAACGGTTCAGCCTGGCTGCCCGACAGAGCTCCACCACTGTGATTTCGTGGGGCGAACGGGATTCCATCAGCGCGATAAAGGTTGATTTCAGCAACGTCTTTGTTCTGACGATCCTTTTCTTTCTCAGATCCATGACGCCCTCCATAAAAACCGACAAATGTCGGTTTTTGTTTGTTGTCTCCGATTGTATCAGCCTGTATAATCCTTGTAAAGGGTGACATGACTATAAAAAGTGTCACTGGAAAGGAAATATGAACATCATGAGACTGGAAAACAAAGCCATTGTGGTCACCGGCGCTTCCTCCGGCATGGGAAAATCCATTGTTGAGCTGTTCGTAAAGGAAGGCGCGTCCGTCGTAGCGGTCGCACGCCGCGCCGAGCGTCTGGCTGCGCTGGCGGAAGAGCTGGCAAACGCGCCGGGCAAGATCGTTCCGTTCACCGGAGACGTCTCCAAAAAAGAGGATTGCGACGGCATGATCGATGCCTGCGTCAGCAATTTCGGCAAGCTGGACGTTCTGGTCAACAACGCCGGCGTTATGGACAATATGGCGGCGGTCGCCAACTTCTCCGATGAGAAATACGAGTATGTGATGGGCATCAATGTTTACGGTCCGCTTGCCGCCACGCGCAAGGCGGTGCAGGTCTTCCTCGCGCAGGGCAACGGAGGCAACATTATCACGGTGTCCTCCTTTGGTGCCCAGCATCAGGCTGCCGGCGTGGTTTACGGTGCGTCCAAGGCTGCCGTGAATGCCATCGTCCGTCACACCGCGTTCACCTACCTCAAAGATGGCATCCGCAGCAACGCCATCGCCCCCGGGGGCATCAATACGGAGATTGGCGCTGCGATGGGTATGCCCGACCCGGACGGATACGGTCGTATTCAGGGGATTCTCGGCATGAATCCCGGAATGGGAGAGGGCACGGACATCGCAAAAGCGGCTCTGTTCCTCGCCAGCGATGAGTCCCGCTTCGTCAACGGCCAGATCCTGGGCGTTGACGGCGGATGGAGCGCGCTGTAACCGAATAATTATTTGCTGACTTATCAACCATGGGCAGAGCGGTCATATCACCGTTCTGCCCATGATTGCTTGACGGACATATACCAAATAGCTGCCCTAGCAGCAAGGCGACTGCATACTTGAATACTACCGACCCAAAGTGCACGATAGTAACGAAGAACTGTGCTATGCAGCCAGACGCGAATTCCTGTTAATGCTGAAATGAAAAGGAATCTTCCGCCATCGCGAGAAACATCGTTGCCGCGGGAGAAAGCCGCTCCCTGCGAGGAACCGCAATGCCGATCTCAATGATCTGCGGCGGCTCAAGCGGCAGAGCGCATACCTGATTTGGAACCGAAGATGCGAAAAGCGCGTTGTCCACCGTGACCCCCAGTCCAGCCTCCACCATGTGATACACGGCGTAGGTGTCGCGGCAAGAAAAGCGTACGTTCGGTTCGACAGCATTCTGCTTCAGATAGCGGGAGCAGTCGGTCTCCACCTCGGGATGGAGCATGATGAACGGCTCGCGCCGCAGGTCGTCCAACATAACGAATCTCTGCTCCGCAAGCGGATGCTCCGTTGATACCAGCGCGACGAGTGGGTCCTCGACCAGCGGCATCCAGTCGAAATCCCCGTCGCGTCGGCTGATGATGCAAAAGTCCGCCTCGCGCCGATCAACCTTTTGCGCGAGCTCCGTACTCATGCCTTCCAACAGTCCCAGATGGATGTTCGGATGCTCTTTGCTGAACGCCGCCATCAGGCGCGAGAGCTTCCGAAAGAACGCGGGATACGGCGTGCCGACATAAACCTCGCCGCTTTCCACGCCGCGCAGGGCGTCGGCAATGTGCGCGCCGCGCTCCGCCTCCGCCGTGAGGCTGCGGAAATGCGACAGCAGGTGTTCGCACTCCCGCGTCGGACGCAAGCCCTCCCGTGAGCGGATTAGCAGAGGGAAACCCATCTCCGATTCCAGCGACGCCATCATGCGACTTATACCGGACGGAGTGTAACCCAGATCATCCGCCGCGGCGGACAGGCTTCCCAGTTCCAGTGCCCGAAGCAGGGCGCTGACTTTTTCGGTGTCCATTTGCAGTTTCCTCACAGCATCCTTGATTTATTTTCGCTTTACACAAAGATAAACCCGTGCTATGGTTTTGTCAAGGAGGTGAGGCTAATGTCCTACAGGAAAGCGGAAGCGCTGCTCGCAACGGTCATCATCGCCCGCGCGACCTCGCTGCTGATTGTAAAAGCGTGCCTCGGCGCTTTTTCCACGTTCAATCTGATGGCGCTTCGGTTCGGTATTGCGTTTTTCTGCCTGCTCCCGCTTGTTTGGGGACGGCTGCGGGAGATCCGGCACGACACGCTGCTGCGCGGCGGCGCGATGGGGACCGTGTTCTTCGTCATCATCGCTATAGAACTGCAAGGACTTCGCATAACCGATTCCTCCGCGGTGGTCGCGTTTTTGGAGAACACCGCCATCGTGCTGGTGCCGCTGGCTGAAGCGGCGCTTCACAGGCGGTTCCCCTGTCGGAAGAATCTCATCTGCGCGGCGCTCGCGCTGCTGGGCGTTGGATTTCTCCTGCTGCGCGGTGGCAGATTTGAGCTGACGGTTGGCGTGCTCGTCTGCATGGGGACTGCGCTGCTCTACACAGCGTACATCATCCTGACCGACCGGCTTTCCCACCGGGACGATCCGCTGCTGCTCGGATTCCTCGCCATCGGTGTCGTGGGCGCGCTTTCAACAGCGGCGAGCTTCCTCTTTGAAGCGCCGCGTTTGCCGGAGCCGCCTCGCGAATGGATCGGCATCCTGCTGCTTGCCGTCGTGTGCAGCAGCATCGGCACGGCGCTCCAGCCGCTCGCGCAGCGGTATGTTCCAAGCGAAAAGGCATGTGTATTCTGCGCGCTTAACCCGCTTGCCACCTGTGTCATGGGATGGCTGTTTCTAAACGAGTGGCAGGGCGTCAGCGGCGTGATCGGCGCGGCGCTGATTTTGGCAAGTATCGTATTTTCCTGCGCGAAGGAAGATGCCGTATGCGCCGCTAAAAGCGGGAGAAGCAGAGTTGCAGCATTGAAATCATGATACTACGGAAAGACAAAGAGGCACCTGCATGTTGAGCGGCAGGTGTCTCTTTGTAATGCTTTAGCAAATTGACGGTTCTGTATCTTGACGCGGTGTAGTCGAAGGCCCCGGTTATTATTGGAAACGAATTAACAGATAATACTCATAGGCTCATCCTGTCCGCTTCCGTCAGCGCGCGGATCACGCGGCACGGGTTTCCCGCCGCAAGGCTGTTCGGCGGGACATCCCTTGTTACGACGCTGCCCGCGCCGATCACGCAGCCGTCGCCGATGGTCACGCCGCCGCAGACAACCACGTTTGCGCCGAGCCAACAATTATTTCCGATGGTGATGGGCTTTCCATATTCCAGATTATAAACGATGCCGTTCGCCAGACGTCGGACGTTTCTTTGCTCCGGACGAAGCGGGTGCATCGGCGTTGCCAGCGTTACATTCGGCCCGATGAAAGCGTTATCGCCGATGTGGACGGGACAGACGTCCAGACAGGTAAAGTTGAAGTTGACATCGCAGTATTCACCGAAGCTTGTATTGCAGCCATAGTCAAAGGATATGGGCGCCTGCAACGAAGGCAGGTGTGCCGTGTTCGGTAAAAGCTCGGTTAAAATCGTTTCCCGGTGAGCCGTCTCGTCCTCGTCGGTCAGGTTATACTTGCGCGCAAGCTTTCTCGCTTTGACACGCAAGTATTTGAGCTCCGGATCGGACGGGTCATACAGCTCGCCGCTCAACATCTTTTCTCGTTCGGACATAAGTACCTCCTATTGCCTGATTATCTCTGCGTGCTTGCCTTTGAACGCGACTCCGTACTTCAGAATTTGACGGACACCCCGAGCCTTCAGTTCGGTGTCATACTTCTTCCGCTCGATCTGATCAAGCGCATCCTTTGCCACAACCTTCAGATCAGCTCGGGAATTGGTGTCCTCCGCTTTGATCTCGATTAGAATTCCGGGCAATGAATGATCCCGGGGTTCCAGCTGCAGATCATAGCGTCCCTCACCAGATTCGCGGTTCGATCTCACATGATACCGATTGTCCATGATCGCGGTCAGACCGAGCATAAGCCCCTGATAGAACGCCTCCCCGGTCATAAGCAGGAAACTGTAAGATGCATCTGTTATCATTATACTCGGAACAAGAAGAAAGTCAAAAATACAGAAATTATTCCTATAAGCTGCCATTTTATTCTTAGCCTGTGTTGAATCTCTGACTATGATAGAGCCCTGATTTTGGGACAGGGCTGCTGTTATGCTGTCATCAGAACAACGTCACCAGAACAGATGAGGAGGTACACTCGTCGGCGGAAAGGCTGCCGACGGCGAATAAGAAATCGATATATCCCCACGCGGGGCAGGGCGGCGGCGCCGATCTGCTCACGTCATAGCCCTTCTGCCGCGCGTAGCGATAGAGGATCACGGCGAATTGTTCGCGGATAATGGCAGGCGAAAACGGGCAGAACGACAAGACCGTTCCGCCCGAGGCATCGAAAAAACCTCTTGCATTTTTCAAATAGCGGGTGTATGGTAGTAAGCGAGGACTAACATTTACCTGGAAACGCTTTCCTGCCTCAGAGGCTGTCGGCTGCGAACCGGCTGATAGGGGCATTTCTTTTTGAACGGCGGTTAGCTTTACCTAACTCCGCGAAGGCGCACAGATGGCCGTTCACGAATACAGAGAGGATGAGCAGGATGCTTCTAACCGTTTTTCTGGCAATCGTTTTTTGCGCGTCGATCACGCTGATGCTGTTATCGGCGGTGGCCTTTATTCAGGATAAGAGGTTCTTTTCCTCTGCCCCCAGGGAGGCGCAGGAGGTGATCAAAACAAGAGACAGGGAGCTGTTTTACGGCGCAAGGGTCATCGGATGGACGCTCATGGCGTTCAGCTTTCTCATGATACTGGGCGTTGGAGTCATATCAATCTGGGACGGTCTCAGAAGCGGGTTTACCTTCCTTTCGTTTTTTCTGCGGTTTGTATTCATCTTCACTGCTTACAAGGTCTATGACATGATCTGCTTTGACTACTTTCTGCTGATGCGCTTCAAGTTTTTCCAGCACTATTTCCCGGAAGTCGAAAGCATCTATGAGGGCAGAAGGTACGGATACAACATCAAAAGCCAGTTGCTGAAGCTGTTGGCCATATTTCCCGCCGCATCCGCGCTTGCGGCGTGGATCTGCGTGTCAATATAGAAAACCACTTGAAAAGGAGATTGCTTATGGAGGAGAAGAAACAAAGCGACGTAGCCGTCCTGCTGGGTTACGCAGCCAGCTACCGGGGGCTGACGTATCTCGGACTTGCCCTGTCGGCAGCGGCGATGATACTCGGAATGCTCCCCTACATCTGCATCTGGCTCGCGGCGCGCATCTCGCTTGCCGAGCGCCTGCGGACGCTGCCGCTCGGCTACTTCGGCAAACGCGACCTCGCGGATCTCACGGAGACCATCATGGGCGACGTGAACCGTCTGGAGCACGTCTGGTCGCACTGCCTCGGCTACCTCTACGGCTCGTTTGTCTCCACCGCGATCGTCGGCGTGTGCCTGTTTGCCTATGACTGGCGGCTTGCGATCGCCTGCCTCTGGGGCGTGCCGGTGGCGTTTGTGCTGCTCTTCGGCAGCCGCGCGCTCGCCAAGCGCGACTCCGAGCGCACCAAGGCGGCGGCGATCCGCGTCTCCGACGGCATTCAGGAGACGCTGGAGAACATCCGCGAGATCCGGGCGACCAATCAGGAGGAGCGCTTCCTTCGGGAACTGAACGACAAGATCGACGCGCATGAAAAGACGCAGCTGCGCGGCGAGCTGAATACCGGCATCTTCGTCAACGCGGCGAGCGTCATCATGCGCCTCGGCGTCGCCACCACCATTCTCGCGGGGACGAAGCTGATCCTCTCCGGGCAGATCGACTTTATGCTGCTGTTCCTGTTCCTGCTGGTCATCACGCGCATCTACGCGCCCTTTGACCAGGCGCTCGCCCTGATCGCCGAGATGTTCATGTCGCAGGTGTCCGCGGGTCGTCTCACCGAGATCCACGACGCGCCGACGGCAAACGGCGCGGCACATTTCGCGCCGAACGGCCACGATATCGCCTTTGAGAACGTGGGCTTTGCCTACGACGACAAGCAGGTGCTCCGAAACGTGAGCTTCACCGCGAAGGAGGGCGAGGTGACGGCGCTCGTCGGCCCGTCCGGCGGCGGCAAGAGCACCTGCGCCCGCCTCGCCGCGCGCCTCTGGGACGCGAATGAGGGCAGGATCACGGTCGGCGGCGTGGACGTCTCCTCGGTCGATCCCGAGGCGCTGCTCGGCGACTACTCCATGGTCTTTCAGGACGTGGTGCTCTTTGACGACACGGTGATGGAAAACATCCGCCTCGGCAAGCACGGCGCGTCGGACGAGGAGGTGCTTGCGGCGGCGAAGGCGGCGAACTGCGACGAGTTTGTGGAAAAGCTGCCGCAGGGCTACGCAACGCCCATCGGCGAAAACGGCGCGAAGCTCTCCGGCGGCGAGCGCCAGCGCATCTCCATCGCGCGTGCGCTGTTGAAGGACGCGCCCATCGTGCTGCTCGACGAGGCGACGGCGTCGCTCGACGTGGAGAACGAGACAAAGGTGCAGGAGGCGCTCTCCCGACTGCTCGCCGGCAAGACCGTGCTGGTCATCGCGCACCGTATGCGCACCGTGGAGGCGGCGGACAAGGTCGTCGTACTCGCGGACGGCGCGGTCGCGGAGGAGGGCAGCCCCGCCGAGCTCTTCGGCAGGGAAAACGGCATCTTCCGCCGCATGGCGCAGCTTCAGGCGGCAAGTGCCGCGTGGAGCATCGGATAAGAGACTGGCATTGGGAGGGATGCTCCGTGATTATACAGTTTACGCTGGAGCGGGACGGATTCATCGGGGAGTTTCATCCCGGAACCCGCTGCAAGGACAAAGCGATTTTATATGTGGGCGGCGCATCCTGCGACAAAAAGATGACCCTCGCCATGGGGCGGTATGTGGCGGATGCGGGCTATTCCGCCCTCTACCTGGGCTTCTATCTGTGGGAGGGGCTGTCAAATAAAATGTGGCGTATCCCGGTGGATTACGCGGAGAGAGCGGCAAAATGGCTGGTTTCACAGGGATACGAGGTCTGCATGATGGGCGTATCGACCGGCGCGGGCTACACGCTGCTCTCCGCCTCGCTCATCCCGGAGATCCACGGCGCGGCGGCACTCTGCCCCTTCGATCATGTGATGGAGGGCATGGAGATGTTCAAGAAACCGCCGCATTGCTCTGTCTACCAGTTCCACGGCGAGGAGTACCCCTGTTCCCGATATGACCTTGTTCGAGGCGGTTGGCGCGCGGCACTCCGAAAGGCCCGACACGCAGGCGTTTCGATGAAATACTTTCTGCGCTATGGCTACGAAACGGCGACGCTCCGCCCGGAATCCCGCATCCGGGTAGAGCGGATCAATGGGGACATTCTGCTCACGACCGCCGCATACGACGTTATGTGGCCAGCGGACGCCGCCGTCCGGCGTATGAAACAGGTGCTCGCCGAAAGCAACTTTCCGCACCGCCTGACGGTCAGGGTCTACGAGGGCTGCTCGCACGGGCTGGGCGTCGGGGATATGCGCGGCGTGATGGGCGGACGGCTGATGACCGCGCTGATCATGCGCTCGGTGGGCGTGACGGCGGAGCGCGCAACACAGGCGCGGCAGGACGTTCTTCAATGGCTCGAACAGTGGGCGGAGGACTATGAAGACAGAAGGGGAGAATCAATATGGGACTGTTCAAAAACTTTGTGAGCCAGACGCGGAAGCCGGAGGGCTTTCTCGGCAAAATGATGCTGCGCAGCATGAACTCCGGGCACGCGCAGATGGCGGACTGGGGGCTTTCGCATCTGCCTGAGCTTGACGCGGACGGGATCGTCGATCTCGGCTGCGGCGGAGGCCGCAACGCCGGCGAGCTGCTGAGGCGGTATCGGCGCTCTCGCGTGACGGCGATCGACTATTCGGCGCTTTCCGTGGAAAAGGCGAAGGAATACAACAAGGGCATGATCGCCGCCGGACGCTGCACGGTGCGGCAGGGCGACGTCTCCGCGCTTGATCTTCCGGCGGAGACCTATGACCTCGCAACCGCGTTTGAGACCATCTATTTCTGGCCGGGACTGGAAAAATGCTTCGCGCAGGTGGCACGGATTCTGAAACCTGGCGGGTATTTTCTCATCTGCAACGAATCCGACGGCACGGACGCGGCCGGTCAAAAATTCGAGAACATCATCGACGGCATGAAGTGTCACACGGTACAGGAGATCGAAGCGGCGCTCAAGGACGCAGGCTTTTCCCAAACAGCATCCTGGCATCATGAGGCAAAGCCGTGGATCACGGTACTGGCGAAGAAGTGAGGGGCGCGTGAGACGATGCAATTCGACGAAATGGGCATGAAAACCGGAAAGACCCTGTTTTTGCTGCCGGGGACGGCGTGCGATTATCAGACGAATTTCGGCGCCGTACTGGATCGGCTCGGCGGGAAGTATCATCTGGTCTGCGTGAATTACGACGGCTTTGACGGCAGCGGGCTGATCTTTCCCGATATGCTCACGGTCACCGAAAAGATCGAGCGGTACATCAAGAGAAACTATGACGGAAGGATCGACGGGGCCATCGGCTCCTCCCTTGGCAGCAGCTTTGTCGGGCAGCTGATCCAGCGCCGGAACGTGCATCTGGATCACGGCATTTTCGGCAGCCCGGACCTCGACCAGAACGGCAAATTCGCCGCATGGCTGCAATCGAAGCTGGTCGTGCCGCTTCTGACCGGCTTTACGGGCAGCGAAAAGAGAAAGGCGAAGACCAGAGAAAAGCTGAAAAGCCTTTTTGAAATGAGCGATGAGAGCGCGGACAAGTTCATGGCCTGCTTTGAGAAGTTTTCTCCGCAGTCCATCAAAAACGAGTATTACACCGACCTGCTCACATGGCTGGAGGACGATATCCATGTGGAGCATACGAAGGTCCACTTCATCTATGCGAAGAAGATGGGCGAGAAATACCTGAAGCGATACAAAAAGTATTTCCGCGATCCTGATATCCGTGAGTTTGATATGCAGCACGAGCAATGGCTTCTCGGCGAGGAGAAATATACCGCTCCCGTGCTGAAAGCCATCGACGAGTTCATGGAAATGCCGGTGTAAGTGTATAAGAAGGACGGAATAGAAAAAACGAAAGACGAGGGGGAAAGTCATCATGGATCTCAAATTCGGAGACATTCAGGAAACCGCGCTGATCCCACTGGCAATCAAGGCGAGCGAGACTGCGCGCCCAAACGCGCGGATACGCGACGAGAAGGCGAAGGAGATCATCGAGACGCTTGGCGTGGACGTGAGCAAATATGATCCCTTTTTGTCGCACGAGGGCGTCGTGGCGCGGACGATCCTGTATCGCGACCAGCTCAAGGCGCTTCTGCAAGCCCATCCGGACGCGACCTGCATCAACCTGGGCTGCGGCTTCGACGACAAGTTCTCCCAGGTGGACAACGGACGGCTGCGGTGGTTCGACGTGGATCTGCCCGACCAGATCGCCGTCCGGCGCAAGGTGTATGAGGATCGGGAGCGCTGCACCATGCTCGACGGCGACGCCCTGAACGGCTACTGGACGGCAAACATCCCCAGGGCGGAGCTGTACATCATCGTCATGGAGGGCGTGCTGGAGTATTTTTCAAAAGAACAGGTCAAGACCTGCCTCAATATGCTCTGCGACAGCTTTCCCCACGGATACCTGCTCGCGGAGCTGCACTCCCCGTTTATGGAGAAGCACAGCAAGCAGCACGACGCGGTCAAATACACAAACGCGACATTTGGCTGGGGCACAAAGTCCGGGCGGGAGTACCTTGCTTTGGAACCGCGGCTTAAGTTCGTGTCCGAGACGAGCTACAATGCCGAAATGAAGAAGTATTCCATTCGAGGCAAGCTGTTTGCCATCATCGGCAGGAACATCAACAACCGCCTCGCGGTATATCGCTGGTAATTATCAGAGGTAAAAACCAACAGAAAAATTTTCTGTTAGGGCTTGCTTATTCTGTTAGTATGTGCTAATATCCTGTTAGATGATGCAAACAGCATCAAATAACGAAAGGGCGGGATCATGATGTCTTGGAGCAAATGGGCGATTTTTGCGGGCGGCGTGCTGTTCGGCACGGCGGGAATCAAGGCGCTTGGAAGCAAGGACGCAAAAAAGGCGTACACGCACGTCACTGCGGCGGCGCTGCGGGCGAAGGACTGCGTCATGGACGCTGCGACGACGGTGCGCGAGGGCGCGGAGGACGTCTACGAGGATGCGAAGCGTCTCAATGAAGAGCGTGCCTCGGCGGAGGATGCCGCCGTCATCGAAGACAAAGCGTGAATGCGTGAAGGGGAAGCGGCAGCTTCCCTTTTCGCAGTTTGGGAGAGAACCATGAAATGTAAGATATTGCATGAGTCTGCCGGACGCATCCGCGTCCATCTCTGCGGTGGGCGTATGAGCTGCGCGCAGGCGGACGTTCTGGAATACTATCTTCTGGCAAAAGACGGCGTGATCGCCGTGAAGGTCTATGAGCGCACCGGCGACGCGGCGGTCTCCTACCTCTGTCCGCGCGAGGACGTGGTCGAGGCGCTGGCAGCGTTTTCCTATGAGGGCGCGGCGAAGAGCGTCGCCGTGCCGGAGCACACGGGCCGCGCAATGGACCGGGAATACGAGGAAAAGCTCGTCCTCCGCGTCGTATGGCGCGGCGTGAAGCGGCTGTTTCTGCCCGCTCCCGTGCGCATCGCTCTTGCGTGGCTGCGCGCGGCGGGGTATTTTTATAAAGGGCTCGCGACGCTGCTGCGCGGCAAGCTGGAGGTGCCGGTGCTCGACGCGACGGCGATCACGGTCTCCCTTCTGCGCGGAGACTACAAGACCGCTTCGTCCGTAATGTTCCTGCTTGGGATCGGCGGACTACTGGAGGAGTGGACGCACAAGCGCTCCGTGGACGACCTTGCCGGCGCGATGGCGCTGGGCGTGGAGCGCGTCTGGCTGCGGCTTGGCGACGGCACGGAGGTTTTGACGCCGATTTCCGAGATCGTCTCCGGCGAGCAGATCGTCGTGCGTGCCGGAAACCTCATCCCGCTCGACGGCAAGGTCGTTTCTGGCGAGGCGGAGGTCAACCAGGCGTCCATGACCGGCGAGGCGCTGGCGGCGCACAAGGCGCCGGGCAGCTACGTCTACGCCGGCACCGCCGTCGAAACGGGCGAGTGCGTCGTCGCCGTGGACAAGGTCTCCGGCGAGGGACGCTATGACCGCATCGTGCGCAGCATCGAGGAGTCCGAACGGCTCAAATCCGCGGTGGAGAGCCGCAGCGAGCATCTGGCGGACTCGCTCGTGCCGTGGAGCCTCGGCGCGACAGGGCTTGTCTATCTGCTCACGCGCAATGTGACCAAGGCGCTCTCCGTCCTGATGGTGGACTTTTCCTGCGCGCTCAAGCTGTCCATGCCGCTTTCCGTCCTTTCGGCGATGCGCGAGGCGATCACGCATGGCGTGTCGGTCAAGGGCGGGCGCTTTCTGGAGGCGGTCGCCGAAGCGGACACCATCGTGTTCGACAAGACGGGCACGCTGACGCACGCCGAGCCGCGCCTTGTGCGCGTAGAACCGTTCGGCGGACGGGATGCATCGGAGATGCTGCGCCTTGCCGCATGTCTCGAAGAGCACTTCCCGCACACGATCGCGAACGCCGTCGTGCGCGCGGCAAAGGAGCGCGGCCTTGACCATGAGGAGCGCCACTCGAAGGTGGACTACGTGGTGGCGCACGGCATCGCGAGCGAGATTGACGGCGAGCACGCCGTCATCGGGAGCTGGCACTTTGTTTTTGAGGACGAGGGCTGCCGTATCCCCGCGGGCGAGGAAGCGCGTTTTGAGGCGCTGCCGAACGAGTATTCGCAGCTGTACCTTGCGCTCGACGGCTCTCTGGCGGCGGTCCTTTTGATCGAAGACCCCGTTCGCGCCGAGGCGGCGGACGCGATCACGCGGCTGCGGGAGCAGGGCTTTACACAGATCGTGATGATGACGGGCGACAGCGAACGCACCGCTGCGGCGGTGGCGAAGCGCCTTGGTCTCGACGACTACCGCGCCGAGGTGCTGCCGGAGGACAAGGCGCGCTTTGTGCGCGAAGCGCGCGCCGCCGGACACACGGTGCTCATGGTGGGCGACGGGATCAACGACTCGCCCGCGCTCTCCGAGGCGGACGTCGGCGTCGCCATCAGCACGGGCGCGGCGATCGCGCGGGAGATCGCGGACGTGACCGTGTCGGAGGACGATCTTTTCGCCCTTGTGACGCTGCGCGGGCTGAGTACGGCGCTGATGCGGCGCATCCGCGGAAACTACCGTGCGATCATGTCGTTCAATCTGGCACTCATTTTGCTGGGCGTGTTCGGCGTGCTGCCGCCGGCAACGGGCGCGCTGCTGCACAACGGCTCCACGGTCGCCATCGGGATCAACAGCATGACGCGGCTGTTGGAGGATAAGCGGGAGGAAACGATATGCTGAAGTATACGGGAAAGTATTGGGCGGTTATCCTGCCGCTCCTCAAAAAGTCGATGAACCGTTATTACGGCTCGGATTTCGTCAACGAAACCGTGAAAAAGGCGAAGCCCATCTACCGCGAAATGCTGCGGGAGACGGACGACGTCGGAGCGGATAACCCGATGGCGAAGAACATCTACGAGTGTTTCGTGTTCCTCTCTGTCTGGAAAGCGGCGGAGGGCAGGATCACCGCGGATGATCTGCGCAAGATCACGAGGGACGTGTTGTCCTTCCCGCCTCTAAGGGCGATGGGTTATATCATGAACGCCAATTCGCCTGCGGCAATCAAAATGGCTGGCGAAAAGATGCACGCCAATCAGGCATGGCTCGACGCGCATCCGCAGTACAAAGCGACCTCGTGGGATTTTAACTTCGACGAGACGCTCCACCGCGACGGGTTCTACTATCATTTCACGCACTGCCCGCTCAACGACTACGCGCGGGGGCACGGTATGATCGACATTCTGCCGGTCATGTGCGAAATCGACCATATGACCGCCGCGCTGATGCACGCGAAGCTCCACCGCGAGCAGACGCTTGCGACGGGAGGAACAAAGTGCGATTACTGGTTCTACGGCGACAAACTGAAAAATCCGCAGTAAGGGGGCGTAGTCATGACGCGCAAGGAGCAGATCCAGGGAGCCTACGGCTTTCTCGGCGGGAAGGAGCACACGTTTTACGACGGCATGATCACCTGCTCGACCTTCACGGGCACGGCGGTCAGCCGGCTTGTGTGGAGCATCGGGCGGGAGAAAAACCTCGCGTACCTCGAACGCGCGCTCTCCGGCGTGCCGGAGGACTTCGCGGGCAAGCTCCTCGAAGTGCCGGTCGGGACGGGCGTGCTGACCATGCCGGTCTACTCGAATCTTCCGAACGCGGACGTCACCTGCCTTGACTACTCGAAGGACATGATGTTGTCGGCGCAGCGCCGCGCGGAGGGCGCGGGGCTCAAAAACGTGCGCTTTTTACAGGGCGACGTCGGCGCGCTGCCGTTCGAGGACGAGAGCTTCGATATTGTACTCTCCCTCAACGGTTTCCACGCCTTCCCGGACAAGGAGGCGGCGTATCGCGAGACGTACCGCGTGCTGAAGCCCGGCGGGACGTTCTGCGGCTGCTTCTATGTGAAGGGCGAGAACCGCCGCACGGACTTCTTTATCGACAAGCTCTATACGCCCAAGGGCTATTTCACGCCGCCCTACGAGACGATGGTGAGCCTGCGCGCGCGGCTGGATAACCTGTACGCAAGAGCGGAGGTCAGCGCGGTGGAGGGCATCGCCTGCTTCCGCTGCGTCAAGGGGGATTGACCATGAGGGTTCTGGTATTCGGCGCGGGCGTCATCGGCGGACAGCTTGCGCACGCGCTCTTGCTGGGCGGGAACGACGTCACGGTTGTCGCGCGCGGCGCGTGGGCGGAGACGCTGCGCCGGGACGGCCTGCGCATCCGGCACTACGTCCAGAAAACGGAGACGGTCGATCATCCGCGCGTGCTGGAAGCGCCGGACGATGCGCGCTACGACGCGGTGTTTGCCGTGATGCAGTACCGGCAGATGGAGAAGATCCTTCCCGCGCTCGCGGCGATCGACAGCCCGATCATCGTGCTCGTGGGCAACAACCTCTCCGCGCCTGAGATGGAAGCGCGCATCCTCACGGAGACAAAGACGCCGAAGACCGTGCTCTTTGGCTTCCAGAGCACGGCGGGGCGCCGGGAGGACGGCAGAGTCGTCGCGGCACACCTCGGCGACGGGAAGCTGACCGTCGGCGGCTTGCACACGGACGCGCCGTTCGAGGCAAAGGTGACGGCCACGAAGCTCTTCTCCGGCGGCAGGTACACGCTCTCATGGTGCGACAACATGGACGCATGGCTCAAATACCACGCTGCGTTCATCGTGCCGACCGTGTACCTCACCTACGGCGTGGGCTGCGACCTGCGAAAGACGACGCGCGCGCAGCGCAAGCAGCTTTTGGACGCGGCGTGCGAGGCGTACCGTCTGCTGATGGCGCTGGGCGTCCCCGTCCGTCCGGAGGGCGACGAGAAATCGCTGGAGCCGGGACCGAGACGCCGGGCGTCGTCCGCCGTCATCTGGGCGATGGCAAAGACGAAGCTCGGCGAGCTGTGCGCGTCCGACCACTGCCGAAACGCCGTGGGCGAAATGAAAGACCTGAGCGAAGGCTTCGACGCCATCCGCGCGCGGAAGCCGGATTTCCCCATGCCGGCGTTCGACGCGCTGCGCGCCGCCATGCCGCCGTGGGAGGAACTGCGGCGAAGATACGCGAAGGGATCGAGGAGGTAAATCAGTTGATGAAAAAAGCAATCGAAAACTCACTGGGAGCATATAAGCGGAATTTGCAGCGGGGAAACGGCGGCATGGCGCTGCAGGAATCCGGCGAGATGTACTTAGAGACGATCTACGTTCTTTCCCAAAAGAAAACCTATGTGCGAGCCTCCGACGTCAGCACGGAAATGCGCGTGACGCGGCCAAGCGTCAGCCGCGCGATCCACCTTCTGGAGGATGGGGGCTTCCTCACGATAGAGAGCGGCGCGCTTAGGCTCACGGATGTGGGCCGCGAGTACGGCGAGAGGATCTACGAGCGGCATGCGACGCTGACGCGGTGTTTTGTCGCGCTCGGTGTGGACCGGGAGATCGCCGCAAACGACGCCTGCCGCATCGAGCATATCATCAGCGACGAATGCTTTGCCGCGCTCAAGACGCATTTCATGGCGCTGGGCGACGAGACCAGTCAGCTTGTTATGGCGCGGTAACAAAATTTTCATAAACCTATTGACATATTAGCACAAACTAACTATAATACAGATGGTTAGCGAGAGCTAATTTCCTTTTTGATGTGTTGTTAGCAAAAACAAACGGAGAAAGAAGGTCATCTATGATGCCGTTGATTCTGGCGGATTCCGGTTCGGAGAACATCGTGCGCAAGGTCGGAGGCACAGCGGAGGTCAAGCAGCACCTTGCCGATTTGGGCTTTAATGTGGGAACGCCCGTAACGGTCGTATCCGAGATCGGCGGGAACGTCATCGTCAAGGTCAAGGAGTCCCGCGTGGCGATCAGCCGCGAGATGGCACAAAAAATAATGGTTTAGGAGGAAGAAGCATGACAACGAACCTGAGAGAGGTCAAGATCGGAAACACCTGCCGTGTCGTGAAGCTCCACGGCGAGGGCGCGGTCAAGCGCCGCATCATGGACATGGGCATCACGAAGGGCGTTGAGGTCTACGTCCGCAAGGTGGCGCCGCTCGGCGACCCCATCGAGTTGACCGTGCGCGGCTACGAGCTGAGCATCCGCAAGGCGGACGCCGAAACCGTCGAGGTTGAGATCTGAGCAAACGGCAAAAATGCCTTTTTGCTCAAATGTTTGATCGCCGTTTCGCTCGCCGCTTGCGCGGCAGCCGCGAAACATGGCTGTTAATTTTTATCTGGCTGTTAGCTTAAACTGACAGCTTAGGAAGGGAGAAAATCATGGAATACAAAATTGCCCTTGCGGGCAACCCCAACAGCGGCAAGACGACGCTCTTTAACGCGTTGACCGGCTCGAACCAGTTCGTCGGCAACTGGCCGGGCGTCACGGTCGAGAAGAAGGAGGGCAAGCTCAAAAAGTTCGACGGCGTGACCGTCACCGACCTGCCCGGCATCTACTCGCTTTCCCCGTACACGCTCGAAGAGGTCGTGGCGCGCAATTATCTCATCGAAGAGCGCCCCGACGCTATCCTCAACATCGTGGACGGCACGAACCTGGAGCGCAACCTGTACTTAACCACCCAGCTCACGGAGCTTGGCATCCCCGTGGTCATCGCGGTGAACATGATGGACGTGGTGCGCAAGAACGGCGACTCCATCAATATCCCCGCGCTCGCCGAAAAGCTCGGCTGCAAGATCGTCGAGATCTCCGCGCTCAAGGGCGACGGCGTGGACGCGGCGGCGGAAGCTGCGGTGCAGGCTGCCAAGAACGGAAAGACCGTGCCGATGCACACCTTCTCCGGCCCCGTGGAGCACGCCATCGCGCACATCGAGGAGGCGGCGATCCACGGTATGCCCGAGGAGCAGCAGCGCTGGTACGCCATCAAGATTTTTGAGAGCGACGACAAGGTGCTTGAAAAGCTGAACATCCCCGCTGATACCCTTGCACATATCAAGACCGACATCGAGGCGGCGGAGAAGGAGCTGGACGACGACGCGGAGAGCATCATCACCAACGAGCGCTACGTTTACATCGCCGATCTGCTCAAGGGTATCTACAAGAAGAAGGGCGCGCACGAGCTGAGCGCGTCGGACAAGATCGACAAGATCGTCACCAACCGCGCTCTGGGCCTTCCCATCTTCGCGGTCGTGATGTTCCTTATCTACTACCTCGCCATGGTGACCGTCGGTGCGAGCGCGACCGACTGGGCGAACGACGGCCTGTTTGGCGACGGCTGGCATCTGTTCGGCATCGGCTCCGCCGAGGCGGAGGAAGCCGCGGACAATTACGCCGCCGCCGTGAATGCGGTGGACGCCTTCGTCGGCTTCGACGAGGAAGCGAGCGTCGATGACCTCAAGGCGTTTACCTCCGCCGACGCCTCAGTTGCCTACACCGTCGAGGACGAGGAAACGCTCGAACAGAGCGAGATAACGGTCTGGTTCGACGCCGTGCCCGACGGCGCGGACGAGGAGGAGACCAACGCCATGTCCTATACGGACGCGGTGGCCTACTTTGAAGAAAACGGCTTCGAGGAGCCCGACCCCGCCGACTACGGCGTTTGGGTGCCCGGCGTTCCCGTGCTGATCGGGAACGCGCTCGACGCCGTCGGCTGCGCCGACTGGCTCAGCGGCCTCATTCTCGACGGTATCGTCGCGGGCGTGGGCGCGGTGCTCGGCTTTGTGCCGCAGATGCTCGTGCTGTTCTTCCTGCTCGCGTTCGTGGAGGCGAGCGGCTACATGGCGCGCGTCGCCTTCGTGCTCGACCGCGTGTTCCGCCGCTTCGGTCTCTCCGGCAAGAGCTTTATCCCCATCCTTGTCGGCACGGGCTGCGGTATCCCTGGCATCATGGCGTCGCGTACCATTGAAAATGAACGCGACCGGCGCATGACCATCATGACCACGACGTTCATCCCCTGCGGCGCGAAGGTGCCGTTCATCGGCATGGTCGTCGGCGCGCTCTTCGGCGGAAGCCCCTGGCTCGCCACCGGCTGCTACTTCATTGGCATGGCGGCGATCATCTGCTCCGGTGTCATCCTCAAGAAGACCAAGATGTTCGCGGGCGAGCCTGCGCCCTTCGTCATGGAGCTGCCCGCTTACCACTGGCCGACGCTCTCGAACGTCCTGCGCAGCATGTGGGAGCGCGGCTGGAGCTTCATTAAGAAGGCGGGCACGATTATCCTGCTCTCGACCATCGTGATTTGGTTCCTCAGCCGCTTCGGCTGGGCGGACGGCGCGTTCGGGATGCTCGAAGAGGACGAGATCAGCCTGAGCATTCTCGCAAAGCTCGGCAGCGCGGTCGCGTGGCTGTTCATCCCGCTCGGCTGGGGCAACTGGCAGGCGGCGGTCGCGTCCGTCACGGGTCTGGTCGCCAAGGAGAACATCGTCGGCACGATGGGCGTCCTGTACGGCGGCGAGGGCTCCACGTGGGCGGCGCTCGCGGCGGCGTTCACGGCAGCGAGCGGCTTGAGCTTCCTGATCTTCAACCTGCTCTGCGCGCCCTGCTTCGCCGCAATCGGCGCGATCAAGCGCGAGATGAACAACCGCAAGTGGACATGGTTCGCCATCGGCTATGAGTGCGGCTTCGCCTACGTCGTGAGCTTTGTCGTCTACCAGCTCGGCAGCGCGTTTGCGGGCGCGGGAAATATTGTGGGCATTGTGCTTGCCGTGGCTGTTATCGTTGCGTTCGGCTGGCTGCTGTTCCGCCCGTACAAGGAAGCGACCAAGCTGACGGAGAAGGTTCAAATCAAAGCGGCGTAAGAAAACGATTTTTGGAAAGGGGCGTTTTTCGTGGGTACGTTTTTTGTCGGCCTCATTTTACTTGCCATTATCACACTCTCCATTTTCTCCCTCCTACACGACAAGAAACAGGGAAAGCGCTCCTGCGGCGGCAACTGCGGCTCCTGCGCCGGCTGCGCGCAGTGCCGCGGGAACTGCAAGGAATAAAAGGGAAAGCCGCGCGCAAGCGCGGCTTTCCCCATAAAAGGAGAATGCAAAATGGTCAAGACAACGCTTCAAATCGACGGCATGGCGTGCGCCATGTGCGAGAGCCACGTGAACGACGCCGTCCGGAACGCCTGCAAGGTCAAAAAGGTCACATCCTCGCATAAGAAGGGCGCGTGCGAGATCCTCTCGGAGGAGCCGCTCGACGAGGGCGCGCTTCGCTCCGCCATCGGTGCGACGGGCTATCTGGTGCTGGGCGTGACTTCGGAACCGTATGTGAAAAAGGGCCTGTTCGGCTGAAACGGAGGAAAAGAATGACGGTCAGGAATCTTTCAAAAAGTCCAGCACAACGCGATTGAATTCCGCTGCATTCTTATGGGCGATAAAGTGATCGCCTTTGATGAAGACCAGCAGCGAGTCTGCGATAGCTGCGGCAATTGCCTCGGTGTGAGCCTTTTTGATCAGGTCTCTGGTGCCGGCAATGACCAGCGTCTTTGCTTTGATGTCCGCAAGCTCGCGGATCGTCACATTTGGATCGTTGACCATCAATCCAAGCATCTCCGCGTTCCGTTTGGCGCCTTCGCTTTTGCCGGAGAATTTTGACGCGAGTCGATACCCGAACTCGATGGGGAGCTGTACGCTCCGCTTTACACCGTCTGCGTTCAGGTTGGCGCCGTTCAGGATCAACCGCGCGACACGGTCGGGGTGCGCCATGGCAAAAACCATTGCAATGTTGCCCCCGTCGGAAAATCCAAGCAAATGTGCCCGTTCAATCCGGTGAACATCCATAAAACACAGCAAGTCGCTTGCGAATTGCCGTATGGTAAAGGGCGCTGTTCCCCGCGGTGTTTTGCCGTGCCCTCTGGTGTCGGGCGCATATACGTGATACTGCGCGGCAAACGCATCCATCTGCCCTTGAAAATAGTCGCTGCTCTCTCCGTTTCCGTGAAGCAAAATGAGGGGGAAGCCCTGACCCTTTTCCCGGTAAAAAAGATCAATGTCCATTCGATCACTCCATTTCTGCATCTGATTCTATCAACACGCAGCGAGCCTGTCAACCGAGGACGCACGCTGCCGCAAAAAGGAGACAACAAATGAAGCGCTACGATACCAATACGCCGATCGCCTTTCAAAAGGGCTACTGGCAGTTCTGCCCGCAGGCGAATTTCAATTTCCAGCTCAATCGCGTTATCATGTGGGACGGCGGGCGCAAGGAGGATGTCGACAAGATCGGCGCGTCCGTCACCAGCAGCGAAGCGTGGGTGCGCGCGATGCGCCGCCTCACGGACGAGGCGCACGCCGAGGGGCGGACCCAGAATGAGATCGCCTACCGCCGCATGACCGAATTTTTCATGTACGACAGCGACCCGGACAAGCGCAAGACCTATGAGGACGCCGCCGCGCTGTTCTATGATTACTACGGCGACTATTTCGACCGCGGCATCGTCACACGCGCGCAGGTGCCGTATGGCAATGGGTATCTGCCTGTGATGTCGGTGAAGGCGAAGGGCGAGCGTGTCGATACCATCCTGCTCCACGGCGGCAACGACAGCTATTTCGAGGAGTTCTTCTTCGCCATGCTCTATCTCGCCGAGCGCGGTTTCGACGTGTATCTCTTCGAAGGCCCCGGACAGGGCGGCGTGCTGCGCGTACAGGACATGAAATTCGATTATCAGTGGGAAAAGCCCGTGAAGGCAGTGCTTGACCATTTCAGCCTCAACGACGTGACGATCATCGGCGCGTCGCTCGGCGGGTATCTCGCCCCGCGTGCGGCGGCGTTCGAGCCGCGCATCAAGCGTGTGGTCGGCTGGTCGATCTTCCCGGATTTCTTCGACGTGGTGATCGCCGACCATCCCGGCGCGATGCGCTCCGCCATCGGAGGGATCTTCAAGCTCGGACTTGGCAAAGCGATGAACGGGATGTACGATAAGATGATGGAAAAGGACGAGCTGGTGCGCTGGAACCTGCTGCACGGAATGTACGCCTACGACGCGAAAACGCCGGACGAGTACATCCGGCGTATCCGCAAGTTCACGCTCAAGGGCATCGCCAACCGCATCACGCAGGATGTGCTGATCCTCGGCGCGCGGGAGGACCACTTCATCATGCCGAAGCTGTTCCACGAGGAATACGACCTGCTCACGAACGTCCGCTCGCTGACGCTGAGCCTGATGACCGACCGGCAGGACGCCGGCGCGCACTGCAACGTCGGCAACACGAAGCTTGCGCTCGACACGATGGCGGACTGGATCGCGCGGACAAAGGCGGTGTGACATGTCATTTCAGTATGCGTTTCTCAAACGGCTTGTAAAGCTTGCCGGGCTCAAGCGCATGTGGGGCGGCAGCGTGGACGAGCTGGTGGCGAAGAAGAGAAAAGAGAACGCGAAAAACCGCATTCCCGAGCTGCACGACCCGGATATTGAAATCACAAAAACTGATGTCATGGGGTTCCCCGTGCTGCGCATGACGCATCATAAGCGCGCGGAGAAGGCGAACCTGTTTATCATCGGCGGCGGAATGGTCAGCGCGCCGCGCCCCGGCTCGGTCAAAAAGGCGCTGCGCTTTGCCGGAGAAACGGGGCTTGATCTGTTTATTCCCTATTATCCGCTCTGCACGGATTACCCGCTGACCAAGGCGTATGAGATGATCCACGAAACCTACCGCACAATGCTTCGCGAGTACCGCCCGGAGAACATCTCATTTCTGGGGACTTCGTCCGGCGGCAACCTTGCGCTGGGGCTCGTCGCCTATGTCAACGCGGAGCATCTGGACACGCCCATGCCGGAGCATATCATGGCGATCTCACCCGGCACCTGTGTCGCAACCGAGGAGGAGTGGCGCCGGATGCTGGAGTTGGACAAGCTCGACGTAATGATCCCGGCGCAGTACATGAAGGACGCGGAGATCGTTATGCGCTGCGGCGGACACGATGTGCCGGACTACATGATCCGGCTGCAAAACGGCGATTTTACGAACTGTCCGCGCGTGACGTTCGTCTACGGCTCCGATGAAACGCTCTACGCCTGCGCGCCGTCGTTCGAGCGCGCGATGAAAAAGTACGGCGTGGACTACAAGATGGTCGTCGGTAAAGGGATGTTCCACTGCTACCCGGTCTTCCCCATCGTCCCGGAGGCGAAGGAGGGCTGGCGGCAGATGGTCGAACTGATGAAAGCGTGAGGATATGAAATACCACATCGAAAAAAACACCGTGCAGGAGACGCTGGTGATCCCGCTTTTCGCGCGGAAGATCTGCTCGGAGCGGTATCCGTCGCTTTTCTCCGATCCCGAGGCGGAGCGCATCTGCTCCATGCTCGACTACGACTTTGCAAGCCGGGAGAAAAAGATGCGCGGCACGATGGGCCTGTTCGGCGCGCTGGAGGTCGCCCAGCGGCAGTATGACCTCGCATGGGAGGTGCGGAACTACCTCAGCACGCACCCCAACGCCGCCGTCGTGAATCTCGGCTGCGGGCTGGACGACACCGTCCGCAAGACCGACAACGGCACGCGGCGCGGCTATAACATCGACCTGCCGGACGTGATCGCCGCCCGCGACGAGCTGCTGCCCTCCGGGGAGCGCGAGGAAAGCATCGGCTGCGATCTCAACGATGACTCGTGGATGGAGCGCATCGACGGCTCGCAGGGCGCGGTGTTCTTCGCGGCGGGCGTGTTCTATTACTTCAAGACCGAGGACGTGCGCCGCCTCTTCTCAAGGCTGGCGCGGCGTTTCCCCGGCGGCGTGCTCGCATTCGATTCCTGCAACCGGCGCGGCGCGAAGATGATGACGAAGACGTGGCTAAAGGAAGCGGGCATCCGCGACGTGGACGCGCTGTTCTCGCTCGAAGACCCGGCGGGCATCAAGGACTGGAGCGAGGACTTTGCCTCCGTGACGTCAAGGAGCTATATGCGCGGCTACCGCGACATTTCCTGTGCCATGGGATTTATCCACAGGCAGATGCTCAAATTTTGCGACAATGCGGTGAACATGCGCATCGTCAAAATTAGTTTTCGGGAGGGTTAGTGATGCAGGCGGATTACAAAAACTGGGTGCCGAAGGGCATGATGACGGGCTTTGCGGCGGGCGCGGGCGCGCTGGCGGCGGCAAGCGTGTGCCTCGGTGCGTTTGGGAAATGCAGGGGGACGAAGGCACTCTCCGCCCTCACGGGACTCGGCGCGGCGGGCTGCGGCGCGTTCGCGGCGTGGTGCGCCTATGCGCGCGGGCAGTTCTCTTATGATGGCAAGCGTAAGCTTTCCAAACAGATCGTCGAGGGCACGGCGCAGTTCGTCACGCTTCCCGACGGCGGCGTAGGGCTGGACGTCGGCTGCGGAAGCGGCGCGCTGACCATCGCCTGCGCGAAGCGCAACCCGCAGGGCCGTATGGTCGGCTGCGACGCCTGGGGACCAGAGTACGCCTCGTTCTCGCAGGAGGTCTGCGAGCAAAACGCCAAGGCGGAGGGCGTGGAGAACGTCTCCTTCCGCGTCGGCAACGCGAAAAAGCTCCCGTTCGCGGACGAGAGCTTCGACGTGGTGACGAGCAACTACGTCTATCACAACGTCATGGGCGAGGACAAGCAGCTGCTTCTGCGCGAGACGCTGCGCACGCTCAAAAAGGGCGGCACGTTCGCCATCCACGACATCATGAGCGAGCAGCGCTACGGCGATATGCAGAAGTTCTGCGACGAGCTGCGCGCCGAGGGCTACGAGAAGGTCGAGCTGATCGACACGACGAACGGCCTTTTCATGAGCCGCGCGGAGGCGGCGACGCTGTTCCTGACCGGCTCAATGGTGCTGACGGGGAAGAAATGAGGCGGAACATGAAGAAACTGTTCAAAGCGCTTGCCGCCGCGGGCGGCGTCGGCATTGCGGCGTATGCCGTTTCGCAGCGCGGCAAGCCGAAAAAGAAAAGCGACGTGTGGAATACCTTTGCGCCGGTCTATGACCTGTTCATCAGCAAGGACAGGAAGGCTTACGAGGAGATGTACCGCCGCATCCGCGCCGCCGTCGGAGGAAAGCGCGTGCTGGAGCTCTGCACGGGCACGGGGCTGATCGCCAAACACATCGCCGACGTGACGGCGGAGACGGTCGCCACCGACTTCGCGGAAAAGATGCTTGCGGAGGCGCGGAAGGGCAACGTGCCGGCGAACCTCACCTTCCGGCAGGCGGACGCGACCGCGCTGCCCTTTGTGGACGACAGTTTTGACGTCGTGATCATCTCCAACGCGCTGCACATCATCCCGCAGCCGGAGCGCGCGCTTGCGGAGGCGCGGCGCGTGCTGAAGCCGGGCGGCCTTCTGATCGCGCCGAACTTCCTCGACCATCGGAGCGGCGGGGTCAAAAGCGCGCTTGCGAAGCTCCTCACGGCGGCGGGCGTCGTGTTCGAGGTGACGTGGAACGAGGCTGGCTACCTTGCGTTTCTGGAGAAAAACGGCTGGCGCGTCCGTGAGAGTGCCGTTTTGAAGGCGTCGTTTCCGCTGATGTACACCGAGTGCGAGGACGCCAAACGGGACTGACATTTGTATATTTGCAATTCGGGGGAGATATGGCCGGAACGACCGTATCTCCCCTAATTTCAGATTCAGTAATCGCGCGGATTTACGCCCGTGATCTTCCGAAAGGCAGCGGAAAACTTACTTGCGTTGCTGTATCCGCACATGCCCGCTATTTCGGTGATCGGATATCTGTTGTCAAGGAGCAGGTTCTTTGCCTCCTGTATTCTGACCTGCGTCCTGTACTCGAATATGGTCACGCCATACATCTGCTTGAACACCTTTTGCAGCGTGGTACGGTTCAGCGCCACTCTCCCGGCCAGCTCCTCAATGGATATATTTGTCGAGAGGTCTGTTCCGAGGATCATGCGGGCTTGATGGACCTTGTTTGCGACGTCCTTGCTGAAATATTGCAGCTCTGCGGCCTTCTGCCCCCTGACGTCCATCGTTGCGAGAATTGCCTGATACGTCAGCAGCCTTCGGTGATAATCGCCGTATTCGTCGGGGAGCTGCGTCAGTTCGTTGAAGATCTCCTTGAGCATATCCGTGGCGGGAAAGCAAATGCAGCTGTCCGCGCTCATAACGCCGGAGAACAGTCTGTCCCTGTCAAACGCCGCGGTATCAAAGACCCGGTTCAGCTCATCCGCGAGCTCGTCGATGCAGGCGACAATACTGATGCAGCGCATTCCACCGACGCCGACCGTGCAGCTTCTGGTTGCGATCCGGCTGTTGAACAGGCACACGTCTCCCGTATCCGCGGAGGCGCATCTTCTGTTTTCCAGCTCAAAATCGGCATGCCCCTCCACCATGTACATGATCTCCACATAACGGACAAACTGCTTTTGATCCTGATATCCGGGGTAGTATTTCTCGATTTCCGAATAGATATAATAGATGCCCCTGGACACGCTGTACCTGCGCATGATCCCTTCGCCCGCGTCGCTTTTCAGCCGGTATGTCATCTCGGAATCCCGGGAGCTTATCAGGTGCATGTATCGGTTGAATAGGCCCTCTGTGTCTTTTTTGCTGAGCGCATCTCTCATAGAACAGCCTTTGCCTTTCACCTGCCGGCACGGATTTATGCGGCCATGCTGTTGCTTTTGACCTCTTTCTCTTCTGCTTTCATGCTTCGGAAGGACGCCGCCATCAGGCTGACGCCGATCGCCAGAACGACGAGATCGGTGATCATCTGGGCGTAGAACACGCCTTCCACATGATGCGCAAAGAATCCGGGAAGAACGATCACCAGCGGAAGGAACAGCGCCGCCTGCCTGAGCAGAGCCATAAGCGCCGCTGCGCCGCCCTTGCCGACAGCCTGGAAGAAGGTAATGGCGAGGATCAGCACGCCGTATGCGATATACATCGAAAACAGGACCCTGAGCATGGGCGCGCCCTCGGCGACAATCCGCTCATCGGTGATGAACATGGAGAGCATCGTTTTCGGAGCAAGCATGATCGGAACGTAGAACAGCAGCGCAAGCGTGGTCGCCGCCAGCATGAACGTCCGGGTGAACGCCCTGACCCTGTCGTAATTCTTCGCACCGTAATTGGTTCCGATGGCGGGCTGATATCCCTGGCTGATCCCCCAAAGCGGAATAAAAGCAAACGCCTGAAGGCTGAGCGCGGCTCCGAGTATCGTCTGCCAGCTTCCGCTGCCCCAGCGCTCGACGGTGTTGTACATGATCGTCTGCTGCACCATTGTCATGACCTGCATGAGCATCGCGGACACGCCAACGCCGATCACCTGCCCGACCAGAGAGCCTTCGACCTTCACCCGGTTGATCCGGATGGCGTCGCTTTTCTTCAGAAAGTACCAGAGCGTGAAGACGGCCTGCGTGATCTGCGAGGCGACCGTCGCATAGGCGGCGCCCAGGATGCCGTTCTCTTTCCCCATCAGGTGGATCAGGATGGGGTCGAGGACGATGTTGAGGATCGCGCCCGCCGCCATGATCGACATGGCGATTTTGAGCTTGCCCTCGCCGCGCATGACCATATTCGCGGACTGGGCGAAGTTCACGAAAAGGGAACCGACAAATATGACCTTGAGATAGCGGGTGGCCTCCGAAAGAATATCGCCCTTTGCCCCGGCGAGCTTGAGCAGATTCGGGGTAAAGATCATGCCGACGGCGGTGATGATCAGGGAAAAAATCAGAATGAGAGCGACCAGATTGCCCATGATCCTGTCCACCGTGTTTTTGTCGTTCTTTCCAATGGCGCGGGAAAGAACGGAAGCGGAGCCCGTCCCGATCAGGGTGGCGACACCGGTGTTGAGAAGCGTGAACGGATAGGAAACCTTTACGGCGGTCATCGCCTCGGGACCGACCATTCTTCCGACGAAGACAGCGTCCATGAAATTGTACAGCCCGATCACGACCATGCCGAGGATTGCCGGAACACTGAGCGAGAGCATGGTTTTGAATACGTCGCCATGCAAAAGGCTGTCTTTGACGCCAACTTGTTTGCTCATAGAGATATACCTCCTGTTTCATTTGGTTAGCGCGGACTAACTAAATGAATTATATATCTCTGCGAACAATCGCGCCACTCCGAAAAACAATGGATGCTCCGATCTGCAATAAATCGTTGGGCGGGCCCGATACGTCTCGGACCCGCCTTGGATGTGTATGCCGCCGATCAGCAGAACAGCGCTGCGACGTGGTAGACGATGCAGGCGAGCAGAAGCGCGCCGCCGATATAGAACAGCGCCACGCGCGCCGTCCATTTGAGCGAGTGGGATTCCCGGTAGGTCGTGCTCAGCGCCATCACGCAGGGGACGTTGAACGTGCAGGCGAACAGGAAGGCCAGCGCCTCCGGCTTGGAGATCGTCTGGACCATGCTTGCCGCCAGCGCCGCGTTGTCCTGCACGGCGTTTTTGGCGTTGAAGGTCGCTTCCAGCAGGCCGCTCTGACCGACGAAGGCGGCGTTCAGGACGCCCAGCACCGCCTCCTTGGCAAAGGCGGAGCTGAGGAAGGCCATAAAGGTCTGCCAGCCCAGGCCAAAGAAGCGCGTGACCGGCTCGATGGCGGTCCCGACGCGATAGAGCAGGCTTTCCTGAAGGCTGCCGCTCGCGCTGAAGGAGAGCGCCCAGAAGAGAAGAGACACCAGCGTAACGGTGGCAAGCGCGCGGCGGAAGATGTCCCACGCCTTCAAAAACGCCTCTTTCAGGATATGCCGCCAGTGCGCCTTGTGGTAAGGCGGCAGCTCCATGATCATGCCGCCGCGGTTTTCCTTCGGCGTCAGCGCGCGGCCGAACAGTTTGGAGACGATCCACATCATCAGCACCATGTAGCAGAGGATCAGCACACAGATCAGCAGCGTGCCGGCGGGACCGAAGAACATGCCGGAGATCACGGGGATGACGCCCCAGATCGCACCGCAGGGCACCGCCCAGACGACTGCCATCGCCAGCATCCGCTGGCCCCAGTTGTCCATGACGCGCGTGCCGCAGGCGCCGCCGATGGTGCAGCCGAAACCCATCAGCACGGGGCAGATCGCCTTGCCCTGCAGCCCCAGTTTCGAGAGCACCCCGTCAAACTGATAGGCGGCGCGGGCGAGAAAGCCGATCTCCTCCAGAAAGCCGAAGACCAGATTGACGCCGAACACGAAGCTTGCCATGGAAATGGAGAAGAACAGCACGTTCGGCAGCATCAGACTGAAGATGGACACCAGCCACGGGTGCACGTTCCAGCCGTTGAGCAGATCGGCGATCGGATCGCTGAGCGTGGCGGGGATCATCTGGCCGATGCCCATGAAGGGCAGCATGACGATCATGGCCACGAGAAAAGCGACCAGCACGATGCCGAAGCACAAAAGTTTCCCCTTGACCGGGCTTGTGGCGATGCGGTCGAATTTCGAGAGCTTATAGTCCGGCGCGGCGGTGCGCATCACGCCGTCGAGCATCTGCGCGACCCATTTGTACTTAGCCTCGCTCTGCGCCAGCGCGTCCGCCTTGGGATCGATCTCCGGCGCGGAGCTGATGACATGCGGCGACGCCTGCTCCTCGGCGAGCAGCGTGCGCAGATCGTCATAGCCGTCCTTCTCCGCCGCGGTAAAGGGCAGGACGGGAACGCCCAGCCGCTCCGACAGGAGCCTTGCGTCGATCTCCTTCTTCTGCGCCTTTGCCACGTCCATCATGTTCAGCAGCACGACGGCGGGTTTTTTAAGCGGCGCGAACTCCGCAACCATGTACATGCTGCGCTCGAGCTGCGAGGCGTCCACGAGGATGCAGACGAGATCCGCCTGCGCGGTCTTGATGAACGCCGTGGTGATGAGTTCTTCGTCCGAGTTGCCCGAAAGCCCGTAGCTGCCGGGCAGGTCGGTCACGGCGTAGCGCGCGCCGCGGAAGGTGTAATAGCCGTCGTTGCGCTCGACGGTCTTGCCCGGCCAGTTGCCGACGTGCTGGCGTGCGCCGGTAAGCGCGTTGTAGACGGTGGATTTGCCGGAGTTCGGCTGTCCCAGAAGGGCGAGACGTGTGCTCATACCGCCACCTCGATCCGCTCGGCGTCATCGCGGTTGAGCGCGATGAGCGTTTCCCGGCAATAGAGCAGCACGGGCATTTTCCTGTCGTTTCGGACGGTTTGGAAGGCTGCGCCCTCCGTGATCCCAATGGCCGTCACGCGGTTGATGAAATGCGAATCCCCCCGGATACGCGCCACCAGCCCGCGCGCGTCCGCGCCGGTCTCAGTCAGCTTCATGTGATTTTCTCCCCTTTTTCTGTTTTTCCCGGCAGCCGCAGGCGCATTGGGAGCAGCCGCAGCCGCACGAGCCGCCGCCCCTGAGCTTGCTCCGCAGCGCGAAAAACACGATCAGAATGACCGCCGCGAGAGCCAGCAGCGTACCGGCATTGCTTACAAGCCAATCCATATGCGCCTGGCGCCCCTTTCCGGATGTTAGATAAAGCTAACAGCTGCGTGGAAAGAATGCCCCGCGTTGGCGAGGCGTCCTTATGCGCATAAGTTAGCACAAGATAACAATAATGTCAAGTGGTTTTTCATCGGCAACGATTGGCCGAACCTTTTTTAGGGCGGAGGCGGCATCGCGTTTGTGAAAGGGATTGACAGGGGAGAAAATAAGCGTATAATGCGAGTTAGGCAAAACTAACACCGAAGCTGCGGGCGCAGCAGAAAGCAAAAAGCTGCTGTGAGCAGCCGAGCAATACCCGCGTTTGTCGGATAAAAGGATGCGGGAACAGGAGGATGCTGAAATGCTTGCAAAAAGGAAGCGTGTCGCCGCACTGATCTGCGGCTTGCTCGGCTGCCTGTGCTTTGGAAGCGGCGATTGGCTGATGCTCTGCGGAGACCCGGCGTACACGGGCAAGGTTTATTGGCTGACCGAAGGTGTGCGTCATATCCCGCAGTGGCGGTTCGACCTCTCAATGGCGCTGGCACTGCCCGGGATCGTGCTCTACGGCATTGCGCTTTTCGCTGTGCAGGGCTATATCCGGGAGAAGCGGGAGCAGACGATTTATCACTATCTCAACGCTTTTGGCCTGACGCCGTGGCTGGCGCTGCACCTGTTCGTGGTGATGGTGCTGTGCCTATGGTCATTCGGCGGCGACCTGGCGCTTGCAACGGAGCTGCGCGACCGGCTGAACTGGTTCGTGTTCGCGTCCGAGGCGATGATGCTCCCGGTTTTTCTTTACTGGTTCTATTTGCAAATCAGCGGCAGGACGGTGTTTCCGAAATGGTTTGCATGGACGAGCGTGCTGGTTTTCTATGCGTTGCTCAGCGTCGTGAAGGCGCTTCTGCCGATCAGCGCGTTTCGCCTTGGCTTCACCAATGGCCTGATGAGCGAGAGTATGGTGCTGTGGTTCGGGGCCATGCTGCTTTGGGAGAGAAAAATGCTCAGAGAGGAAAAATGAGATGAAGGTCTATGAATTTGGCGCGGAGCGGGAAAAGACTTTCGCCATGTTCCAGTGCGCGGCGGAGCCATGGTGGGTGTTCAAGGAATCCGCGGAAGCCGTGGCAAGAGACTATCATGTATTCCTGTTTATTGCCGACGGCCACGACGAGCTGGGCACGGAGTTTGTGTCCATCGAGAAGAACGTGACGGACGCCGCGGCGTATCTGCGAGAGAAGGGCGTTTCCCGGCTGGACGCCATGTACGGCGTATCCATGGGCGGGGCGAGCGTGATCCGCTTTCTGGCGACGCAGGATATCCCCGTCGCCAAGGCTGTCATCGACGCGGGGATCACGCCGTACCCCTATCCCAAATGGGTCTGCCGCCTGATCGCGGCGAAGGACTGGGTCACGGTCATGCTGGGGACAAAGTCCTGCCGCATCATGAAGCTGGCTATGCCGCCCGAGCGCTGGACACCGAAGGGTCAGGACCCGGAGGAGCACTATCGGCGCATTTTCGAGTTCGAGAAGCACCACTTTTCCGCAAAGACGATCTACCGCACCTTCTGGTCCACGAACAACTATATGATGCCAGACCCCGTTCCGGCCGTGGACACCGAGATCGAATACTGGTACGGAGAAGAGGAAAAACGCTCGCGGAAGAACGACCTCGCCTATACCCGCAAGGCGTACCCGCAGACAGTCCCGCGCGAGTTCAAGGGCCTTGCGCACGCGGAGCTGGTGTTGATGTATCCGGAGCGGTTCTATCAGGAGATCATGCGCTTTTTGAAGAAGCGGACGGGCATTCCCAACAGGAAGGAAAAGTCAAAAAACGGAGGGAAGTGCGACTGATGAAGATGAGCATGAAGATGAGGGACAGAGTTGTCTTATACGTCTTTTTGACAATCGGCGCGGCATGACGCCCTTCCTGATCGAAGAGGAGGAGCTGCACATGCTGCTGACCGCCTACTGGTCGACCATGTTCGAGCCGCTGATCCACGGCCTGACGCGCGAGCAGGCGCTCCGACACAGTGAGAACGTGGCAAGGCTGTTCGACTGGACGGCAGTTTTGGGTTTCTGACGGAGCCCAAAATTTTTGGGCATTTGTTAGCCGAGACAAACAAATAAAAGGAGTAGGACGATGTTTCAAAAAATCAAGCCCTATATGGGCGAGTACCTGCGCTACACGAAGCGCTCGGCGGTATCGATCACCGCCGCCGTGATCCTGAGCGTGGCGCCGTATTTCCTGCTGTATCAGATCATCGCGCCGCTGACGGCGGGGCAGAGCCTGACGCCGGGCTTTGTGATGCTCCGCGTGGGGATCGCCGCGCTTTGTCTTGCGGGGAACGCCGTGCTGTACGTCCACGGGCTGGACCTGAGCCATCTGAGCGCCTACAACACCCTGCGAAATCTCCGCACCGCCTTGCAGGAAAAGCTGGAATGCCAGCCGCTCGGCGCGATCCGTGAGCTTGGAAACGGGCGGATCAAGAAGGTGTTCACGGACGACATTGAGACAATCGAGCTGCTGCTCGCCCACGCCATCCCGGAGGGCGTCGGCAACCTGGTCATCCCGGCGGTGGTTCTGATCGCCATGTTCTTTGCGGACTGGAAACTGGCGCTGCTCTCCGTGGCCTCGCTGCCCCTCGGAATGCTTGCGATGGGGATGCTGTTCAAGCTCGGCACGAGCCGCATGGAGGCGTATTACGCCGCCGCAGCAAGGATGAACAACACCATCATCGAGTACATCAACGGCATGGAGGTCGTCAAGGTTTTCAACCGCGACGGCGAGAGCTACGAGCGTTTTGAGCGGGACATCAATTACTACCGTGATATGACTCTGGACTGGTATCGCGTCTGCTGGCCGTGGATGGCGCTCTATTCCAGCATCCTGCCCTGCGTGGCGCTGTTCACGCTGCCCGTCGGCGGATGGTTCGTGCTCAGGGGCTGGAGCACGCTCGCGGACTATATCCTTGTGCTGTGCATGACCTTTGCCGTTGGGCCGCCGCTTTTGAAAGCGCTCAGCTTCGCGGGCAAGATCCCGCAGCTCAACTACAAGGTGGAGGAGCTGGAGCGCCTGCTGGATCATCCGCCGCTCAAACAGTCCGAACGGCCCTTTGAAGGGAGCGGGTATGACATCCGCATGGAGAACCTGCGCTTTTCCTACAAGGACGCGGAGGTGATCCACGGGATTGACCTCGATATCGGGGAGGGGCAGATGGTCGCGCTGGTCGGCGAAAGCGGCAGCGGCAAATCGACGCTCGCAAAGCTGCTCGTGCATTTCTACGACCTGAACGGCGGACGCATCACCCTCGGCGGGCAGGATATTACCGATATGAGCGTCGAGTCGCTGAACGAGCAGATCGCCTACGTCGCGCAGGAGCAGTTTTTGTTCAACACCAGCCTCTATGAAAACATCCGCATCGGCAGGCCGGACGCCACGCGGGAGGAGGTCCTGCGCGCGGCGAGCCTTGCCCAATGCGACGAGTTTCTTGCCCGCTTTCCGAAGGGCATCGACTCCGCGGCGGGCGACGGCGGCAAGATGCTCTCCGGCGGCGAGCGCCAGCGCATCGCCCTGGCCCGCGCGCTGCTGAAGGACGCGCCGGTCATCGTTCTGGATGAGGCGACCGCCTTCATCGACCCGGAGAATGAGGAGAAGATGAACGCCGCGATCTCCGAGGTTATCCGTGGCAAGACCGTGCTGATCATTGCGCACCGGCTGCACACCGTCATCGGCGCGGACAAGATCGTGGTGCTGGACAAGGGGCGCGTCGAGGCGCAGGGAACGCACGACGAGCTGCTGCAAAGCTCGCCGGTCTATCAAAAGCTCTGGGCGGCGGCACAGCAGAGCGTCGAATGGGAGGTGAGGGCATGATTGCCATGATGCAAAGAATACTTCGGCTCGCGGAGGGCTATCGGACGCGTATCCGGCTCGCGGCGGTCTGTTCGTTCCTCAAGGCGCTTCTCGGCAAGGCGCCTCTCGTGATCGCGTATTGCATGATCGCGGGTTTTATCGAGGGCCGCGTGGACGGGAAGAGCTGCGTGTACGCGGGGGCTGCCCTGCTCGTTTGCCTCGCGCTGCAATGCCTGTTCCAGAACCTCGCGGATCGGATGCAGTCCAGCGCGGGCTTCGAGATGCTCGCCGATTTGCGCAAGCGGCTGGGCGCGCACCTGCGCCGGATGCCCATGGGCTTTTTCACCGAGGGAAACATCGGCCGCATCAGCTCCGTGCTCTCGACGGACATGGTGTTCATCGAGGAAAACCTGATGATGGTGCTGGCGGATCTGATGAGCTATCTCTTTTCCGCGGGAATTTTCGTGCTGTTCATGTTCGCCTTCGACTGGCGGCTGGGGCTGGCGGCGCTGCTCGTCACGGCGGTCATCTACGGCATCGGCGAGGCGATGAAGAAAAACGCGCTCATGCACTCGGCGGAGCGGCAGGCCGCCTCCCAGCAGGTCACGGACGCGGTGATCGACTTTACCGAGGGCATCGGCGTCATCAAAACCTACAACCTTCTCGGCGAGAAGTCGAAGGAGCTGACGGAGAGCTTCGCGGTCAACTGCGAAAAGAATCTGCGCTTTGAGCATGACTATGCACCGTGGTCCCTTGCCATCAACGCGAGCCACGGCATCGGCAGCGCGGCGATGCTGGGAGTGAGCTGGCTTTTGTATCAGGACGGCACGCTGACGCTCTCCATGTTCATCGGGATGCTGCTGTTCGTATTTGAGGTGTTCTCCCCGCTCAAGGCGTTCTACTCCCAGGTGGCGCGCCTCACCGTGATGAACGCCTGCCTGGACCGCATCGAGTCGATCTTTGACGAGCCGGAGCTGGACAACGCCGGCACGGCGTCCGTCCCCGAGCGCTGCGACGCCCCGGAGATCGAGTTCAGAGACGTGAGCTTTGGCTACAACGAGCGCGAGGTTTTGCGGGACGTCTCCTTCTCCGTTCCGAGGGACAGCATGACCGCCCTGGTTGGACCGTCCGGCAGCGGCAAGTCCACCATTGCCAATCTGCTCGCGCGCTTCTGGGATGCGCGGAAGGGACAGGTGCTCCTGCGCGGGAGAGATATCCGCGAGGTGCCGCTCGCTTCGCTCATGGACAACATCAGCATGGTCTTCCAGCGTGTGTATCTCTTTCAGGACACGGTCTACAACAACATCGCCATCGGCCGCACGGACGCGACGCGCGAGGAGGTTGCGGAGGCGGCGCGAAAGGCGCGCTGCTACGACTTCATCATGGCGCTGCCCGACGGCTTCGACACCGTGATCGGCGAGGGCGGCGCGAGCCTCTCAGGCGGCGAGCAGCAGCGCATCTCGATCGCGCGCTGCATCCTGAAGGACGCGCCGATCGTCATACTGGACGAGGCGACCGCATCTGTTGACGCGGACAATGAAAGCCACATCCAGGCGGCGATCTCGGAGCTGGTCAGGGGGAAGACCCTGCTCGTCATTGCGCACCGGCTGGGCACCATCGAACGCGCGGACCAGATCCTCGTCGTCGAGGGCGGGCGTATCGTCGAACGCGGTACGCACGGCAAGCTGATGGCCTCTGAGGGTCTGTATCGTTCCATGGTCACCAAAAGAAGCGAGATCAGGGGCTTTGCCCGTTGACCGTTTTTGAGAAAAACGTAAAGGAGCGTAGGTCAGTGAAAAGATAATATGCCTTAGGCAGAGCGGTATATCAATCGCCGCTCTGCTCGTTTTACATTGGAAAACGCTGTAAACAGACGGAGAAGAACCGCGCTTGCTAAACGGGGGAGAAAAAAGGACTTGACAAATCGCGCAAGTTACCTTAAACTAACAACACAGACAAAAAGGAAGAGCCGTGCGGCTTTTTCTTTTACCAAGTTGTTAGCACAAGGCAACAAAGGAGGCGGAAACATGAGCGTTGTGATCGTCGGCGGGAACGAGCGCATGGAGCGGCAATACCGCGAGCTGTGCGAGGCGTACCGCTGTGAGGCGAAGGTCTATACGAAGGAATCCGGCATGAGCGGCAAGGTCGGTTCGCCCGACCTGCTGGTGCTGTTCACCGGAACGATGTCCCACAAGATGCTTCAGGGCACGCTGCGCGCGATTCGCGGCAAGGAGACCGTCATTGCACGATCTCATTCCAGCTCGATGGCGGCGCTGCGCGGGATTTTGGAGCAGCACACCGTTGCTGCGGAGGCGTAAGATGTCGGAAGAATATCTGGTTTGGCAAGCCGCGCCGACGCTGGCGGGGCTGAAGACGGGAAACCTGTTTCCCTGCAAATATGAGGACTACGAGGATTTGAAACGCGAGATCTGCGCGGTGAACCGCCTGCTTTGCAAGAAGGGGCTGCGGCTCATTCCGCTGCGGCGCAGCGATAAACAGGCGCTACTGTACCTCTATCGTCCGGCACGGCTGCGCGCCGACCTCTCCGCGCCCGAGGCGGCGGCGATCTTACAGCGCGAGGGCTACGGCGACTGCCGCGAGGAGCATTGCCTCCATGAGCTGATGCGCCGTTTGCAGCGCTTTGCCGACTTTCCGCACGAGATCGGGCTTTTCTTGAGCTATCCGCCGGAGGACGTGCGCGGCTTCATCGAGCACAAGGGTAAGGGCAGCAAGTGCGACGGCTGTTGGAAGGTCTACGGTGACGAAAGTCGCGCGCGGGAGCTGTTCCGCAAGTACAAGGCATGTACCGACAGCTATTGCAGGCGCAAGGCCGCGGGCGCGCCCGTGGACGAGCTTGCGGTAGCGGGGTAACTATCGATTATTGGAGGTATCACGAAAAATGAGCAAGGTAGCAGTCGTTTATTGGAGCGGCACGGGCAACACGGAGGCAATGGCGAACGCCGTCGCGGACGGCGCGCGCAAAGCGGGCGCGACGGCGGAGGTCTTTGCGGTCGGCGATTTCTCCGCCGATCAGGTCAAGGGCTACGACGCGCTTGCGTGGGGCTGCTCGGCGCAGGGCGACGAGGTGCTGGAGGAGTACGAGTTCGAACCCAAATTTGATGAGTGCGCGAGCGCGCTTTCCGGCAAGCGGGTGGCGCTTTTCGGCTCCTACGGCTGGGGCGACGGCGCGTGGATGCGCTCGTGGGAGGAAAAGTGCTCGCAAAAGGGCGTCAGCCTCGCGGCCGAGAGCGTGATCTGCAACGAAGCGCCCGACGACGACGGCGTCGCGAAGTGTGCGGCGCTCGGCGCGGCGCTGGCGTAAGAAAACAGGAAGCCATTCTGAGCACAAAAAGACGAGGTCAGGAGTTCAAGCGGTTTCCTGATCTCGTCTTTGCTGTGAAAGCTTCGCTTCCGCAGAAAAGAGTTATAATCGCCATTTTCCTCGCCGCTGACGCGGCAACCGGAAAATATGGCTGCAAACATCCATGCGCTGTAAGGCTTTCCTGTTTGGCGGCGCGCTGCAAACGCATGGATGATTGCGCTGCAATTCGCCTGTGGCACATCACGGAACGGCGGCCGTATCTCGATTGCCTGGCGCGGCTGCCCGGATCGCGCCCAAACAGTGGATTTTGACGACGCGGTTCTCGTCGGTTTCCGACATCCTGCGCAGCTGCTCGGTGTACGGCGCGACAAATTCCGGTCTGCGCTTGCCGAGAACGCGAAAGATCTCCGGCGCCTCCATGCGCACCTTGTCGTCCGGATCGCGCAGCAGCTCCGCAAACACCGGCATGTAAGGGGCATATGGGTCCGGCGTGTTTGTGGCGATGTTTTCCGATGCCCAGATGAAGCTCAGACGGACAGCCGGCTCGCTGTCGGAGGCGAAGCGGAACAGGTCGGCCCAGTACGGCTCAATCAGGGAGAAGCTCCCCCGCCCGATCCTGCCGAGCGCGTTGATCGCGCGCTCCCGCAGAAGTGCGTCCGCGTCGTCGCGGAAGGCCGCGATCGCGCCGACGCTGTCCCTGACCGAAAGCGGGAATTTGAGACCCATTTCGCCGAGCAGCCAGAGCGCCTTCGCCTTAATCTTTATGGACTCATGCGCAAGAAGGGACGAAACGTAGGGGATGTTGTCCTCCCACGCTCCCTTGTTCTTTGTCAGCGCGCCGAGCGTCCGGTAGAGTTCTGATTCGGTCAAGCGATCACCACCTTGCCAAACCAGTATAGCATACGCTGCCGCTTTTGCAAGGAGCGGCGAAGAAAGGAGTGTGCATCATGATATCAGAAGTGTGCAACGGCCTGCTGCTCCCGTTTTTGGGGACGACGCTCGGCTCGGCGTGCGTGTTTTTCATGAAGCGCGACATGAGCCGCACGCTCCAGCGCGCCTTGCAGGGCTTCGCGGCGGGCGTGATGGTCGCCGCGTCGATCTGGAGCCTGCTGATCCCGGCGATGGAGCAGTCGGCGGGGATGGGATCGCTTTCCTTCGTTCCGGCGGTCGTCGGATTTTGGGCGGGCATCCTGTTTTTGCTGCTGCTTGACCGCGCCATCCCGCATTTGCACCTTGTCAGCGGCGCGGCGGAGGGGCCGGGGAGCCGGCTTGCCAAAACGACGCTGCTCGTGCTGGCGGTCACGCTCCACAACATTCCGGAGGGCATGGCGGTCGGCGTCGTGTACGCGGGGTACCTCGCGGGAAACGCGGGCATCTCGGCGCTCGGCGCGCTCTCGCTCGCGCTCGGCATCGCCATCCAGAACTTTCCCGAGGGCGCGATCATCTCCATGCCGCTGACGGCGGAGGGCGTGAGCAAGAAGCGGGCGTTCTGGTACGGCACGCTCTCCGGCGCGGTGGAGCCGCTCGGCGCGCTGCTGACGATCCTGTTCGCGCGGCTGGTCGTGCCGGCGCTCCCGTATCTTCTGAGCTTCGCGGCCGGCGCGATGGTCTACGTCGTGGTCGAGGAGCTGATCCCTGAGATGTCGGAAGGCGAGCACTCCAACGTCGGCACGGTGCTGTTCGCGGCGGGCTTCACGCTGATGATGGCGCTCGACGTGGCGCTGGGATAAAGCGGAAGACATTTGACACAGCGGGGATTGTTGTGCTATGCTAATCGCACCTTGAACAATCCATACACGCAATCAGGCAAAATGACTACGAGGTGATGGCTATGATGGTCCTACAGGAATCCGGCGAGATGTATTTGGAGACGATTTATGTGCTCTCCCAGAAGAGCAACTATGTTCGCGCCATCGACGTTGGCGAGGAACTGAATTTCTCGCGCCCGAGCGTCAGCCGCGCGGTCCATGTTCTGGAGGACGGCGGCTTTCTGACGATTGAGAACGGCGGCGCGCTCCGCCTGACGGATGCCGGGCTTGAATACGCGAAGAAGATCTACGAGCGGCACACGATCCTGACCAAGTGCTTTGTTGCGCTCGGCGTGGATGAGGAGGTCGCTACGAACGACGCCTGCCGCATCGAACACATCATCAGCGATGAGTGCTTCGCCGCGATCAAACAGCACTTTGTGGAGATGGGAGACAAAGCGGTTTAAAACACACTGCCGTGGTACGGCAAAAAGAAGATTAGACGTTAAGGACGCCCTTCCGACACGCATGTCGGAAGGGCGCCTTTTTCTCAGTATCCGGCCCCGCTTTGAAAAGAATTATCCGATATTCGGAAATATAGAGATACCACAATATGCCTGTCAACGCTGCTTACCTCCGCGTCTGTTGAGAGCTCAATGCGTATTTGCAATTTTTTCGCAATTTTTAAATTCTGCAAGAATTGGTATTTTTGCAACAAATGTCTCCACTGGACTTTGCGGCTTCGCTCGGTCATTGATGGGAAAGTAAGCATTGATTCTTTAAGCATTATCCTGTATAATATCTTGCGGAAACAATTGGAAGGAGCGAAAACCAATGATTAGCAGAGAAGTTATTACTGATTAATTGAATAGGGGCGCATAGCATGGTTGAGGGGCATACCCCTTTGATCCTGCGCGCCGTTTTGAGTAACTTTCGGATAGTGGGAACCGCAGGAAGCAGCCACAACGGGAGCTGCTTGGCTGCGGTATTATTGTACCCTTCTTCAACAGCCGGTGTAACTCAAGAACAATCTAAATCACATAATCAAGGAGAAACAGTTGCTCATGATAATCAAACTGGAACCTATCAATGATAATAATCGAGATGCCGTTCTTGCCCTTTCCGTACGCAAGGATCAGCCTTTTGTTGCGCCCAATGACGTTTCGTTAAGGCAGGCGGATGAAGCCAACGCGGAGAAGCCGGGCGCGGCACGCCCCTTTGGGATCTATGCAGATGACAGACTTGTCGGCTTCTGCATGTTCACCTTCGACCCCGAGAATGACGATGAGGAGGACCGCTACTGGCTCTGGCGCTTCATGATCGACCGGAACGAGCAGGGCAAGGGCTACGGCAAGGCCGCTCTGCGGGAAATCATTCAGTATTTCAAGGACAACGGCGCGGATCGACTCTATCTCAGCACGGAGCTGGAAAACGAACGAGGCCTGCACATTTATCACAAGGTTGGCTTCAAAGAGACTGGAATCATCGGAGAAGGCGAGGCCGTATTGATGCAGATGCTGAAAGGCCCGAAGAAAACGATCAGAACATTTTTCGGCGTCGACGTGCGCAAGGCGCTGCAAATCAAAGGAAAAACCGGCTACGGCGTCAGCATCACAATCAACGACGGAGAGGATCAGACCTCCTATTGCGCCGGCAGCGGGCGCTATGGCGAGGACTTCCCGGTGAACACGGACATGCTGTTCCAGGCGGGTTCCGTCAGCAAGCCCATGTTCGCCCTGACCCTACTCCGGCACGTGGACAAGGGCCTCATCGACCTGGACGCGGACATCTCCGGCGTCGTGCCGGAATATGCGAAAACACCGCTGACCTTCTCCGTGCTGATGAGCCACACGGCAGGCTTCAACCTCTCCGGGTTCCCGGGCTATCGGGCAGACCATGCTCCGTTCACCCTCGAGGACATTCTGGACGGCAAAGGCATCACGCCGAAGCTCCGAAGGATCCGGCCCTACGGCAAGCAGTACATGTATTCCGGCGGCGGCATCACCCTGGCTGAGCTGGCCTTCACCCGGATCACAGGCGTGACCCTGCGGGAGGCCTTCCAAAAGGAGGTCGCGGAGCCCCTGGGCCTGACCCGGACCGGCTTTTTCCAGCCTCTGGATGAGGACCTGGTCCCCAACGCCGCCTTCGGCAACAGGATGGCATACAAGGAAGATCCGGCCCACGGCTATCACTATTTTCCGGAACACGCCGCCGCTGGCCTCTGGACGACGCCAACGGAGCTGACCAAGATCGGCATCGAACTCGGCAGAAGCTATCGAAAAGGCGGCTTCCTCAAAAAGGAGACCACGCGTCGCATGCTGACGCCGGTATTGGAGGACTACGGTCTGTGCATCCAAAGGCTGAGAAGCGACGTCGCCTACCATGACGGCTGGAATCCTGGCTTTGTGACAGATTGGATGTTCTCTCTCCGGGAGGATCTGTGCGTGGTCAGTATGATCAATAACACCACCACAAGACGGCTTTGCCAGACGAACCTGAAAATCGTTATGGATCTGTTCCAGAACGAGGAGGAAGACCTGGTCGACACGCCGGGCAAAAAGTTCCTGCGGTCCTGCTGCGGCAGGTATGAGCATCCCGAAGGTGCCGAATTCTGCGTCGACGAGGTGTATCTGGAGGACGGCGACCTGTACGCGAAGTTTATCGACGCGGAACGGGGCGAAATCACTTCCAAGCTCTATCCCATCGGCAGGAAGACCTTCGGCCGCAAGGGCGGCTTTTCGGAGATCACCTTTGGAAAGGACTGCGTGACCGTCAACGACGGCGCGGCCTGCAAGAAGCTGTAAAACAGCCTGTCAACCAAAATGGGAGCGGTTATCATATGGGCCAAATAGACTCGACTTTTCTGATGCATAACCGCGTCGAACGGGCATATTCGAGTAAGATTTCAAACAAATTTGCCAAAAAAATGTCTCTTGTAAAAAGAACAGAGCAAAGGGCGCGTTGCAAAATAGCGCGCTGAAAAAAGACGAGATCAGGAGCCCAAAAGGGTTTCCTGACCTCGCCTTTTGCGTTATGCTGTAGCAGCCGAAGGAACTGCGCGTCAACAAGACGCTGCAAGAGCTGCGGAAAGCATCTCAGGAGAACATTACCACGGAGCGAGGCATTTATCTGCGCCTGTGCCGATCCATCCAGGTAGAGGGCGCGTTTGGACTGTTGAAAACGGACTTTGGTTTCCGCAGGTTTCTGACGCGCGGCAGGAAGAACGTGCGGACAGAGCTGTTCTTTCTCGCGCTTGGCTTCAATCTGAAAAAGCTGTGGATGAAGCGGGAAAACGGACGGTTGCAGACGCATCTCTCGCAACTCGACAGCGCATAGCCTGAAAAACTGAATACTATCCACAGAAAGTGCCGGAAAATGCCCCGGGGCTCGCTTTGCTATGTGCAGGCGCCGCGTTTTGGGCGGTTGTTTTCCACATCCGGTGCCTTTTCGGCGCGAAAAGGGACGCGTTGCAGATTTTTCATTCTGCAACGCGCCCCGGGCTTCGCGCTTCAGACGCCGTAAAAGCGCAGATAGGTTTTCAGATTGGAGACGACGTACTCTCCGTTGTGATGCCCCTTGAAAACGTGGTTCTGAACGTCCGCGCCCTTTTGCCGCAGAATTTCGTACAGTTTTTCACAGCCGCGGTAGAACTGCCCCTCGTCCTGATCGCCGTCGTCGAGAAAGACACGCAGATCGCACGCGCCGCTGCCCGCGGCGATGGAGATCGGGTCGAATTGCAGCCACATCGCCTCGTCCGCGAAGTAGCATTCGTCCTCGTCCGCACAGGAGAGGTCGATCGCGGGCATATGTCCGCCGACGCGGGAGAACAGCTCCTGATGCCGCAGAGCGAGATGCAGCGCGGCGTAACCGCCGGCGGAAACGCCGCCGATATAGCGATCCTCACGTCGGCGCGCGGCGCGCAAAGCGTCCTCTGCGAACGGGATGACCTCCTCCAGCAGATAGTCCGCATAGCGCCCCTTATGGACGGGGCCGTATTTGCCGTCGACCTCCCGCGCGACCCGCGCGGAGTTGATGCCCCGGCTGTTGCCCATGCTCGGGCAGACGATGCACAGCGGCTTTATTTCGCCGGCGGCGATCAACTCGTCGGCAAGCTTGTCCATGCCCGTCTGGCGCACAAGCGTTTCGTCGCCCGTTCTGCCGTGGAGGAAGTATAGAACGGGAAGCTCGGCGACCTCATAACCCGACGGGCAGTAGAACGAGAGATTCATAGGCTTGCCGAGAATTTTGCTTTCCAGTGTTTTTTGAAAAATGCTCATGATTTCGCCTCGCAATGTTTGATTCGCTTTCCGACTACCGGAGTTCCATCTTTATCAAATATTCTGCAGTGCTTTCTTCCGGCTTTCTTTCACCGCTATCGTGAAAACCATGTGATTCGTAAAACCTTATGGCATCCGTATTTTTTTCAAGCGCCCAGAGAAAGCTGACACCGAACGTTTCCTTTGCAAATTCCAGTAATTTTGAGCCGACTCCCTGTCCCCAAAAGAAATAATCCACATAAAGTTCAGCAACCTCTTTCCCGATTACATGGATCAAACCTTTTACAATACCATCATCATAGACCCACATATTGTCAAGTATCTCCGGCTTGTCGTATTCCTTCGAAACTCTGATTACCTGTAGATCACCAAATGAATATGCGTCATTTTTAAATATCGGCCTGTACTTGACCCTCTTTACAAACACCAGAATCTCAGCAATTCTGGATAAATCGTTTTTCTGTGCCTTTCTTATCATTTCCGATACCCCTTCGCCACAAGCGTTCCGTACTCTTTTGGCAAATCTGTCGCGCAATTTAGCGTATGCTGGTATAGTGTTTCTTTTATCGTTCTAATCCGTAAATTCGAAAAGCTCCTCGACGGTGGTCCCAAACACCTTGGCGATATCCATTGCGAGTTTAAGAGAGGGATTGTATTTGCCGCTTTCCAGATGGACGATCGTCTCTCTTCTGGCGTTAACGCGCTCCGCAAGCTCCGTCTGCTTCATCCCAACGCGCTCACGGTACGCTTTTATTTTTGTAACGAGCGCCATGTTAAGCCCCCTTTGCATCCATATAGCAGAACAGGACCGTCCTGATAACGGACATCAGCACCAGCACGGCCATCAGCATATAGCCGATCACTTCCGAAGATACGGCAAATCTTAAAACAGCCGACAGGAATCCGATGACGATCATGAATGCCACGGAAAGCTTATAGCAGATGGAATCGCACCGCTTCAGATTTGCGGCCGCCATCTCGTCGACGACCTCTTTTCTGTATTTTCTCTCGCGCACGAACAAAAACCAGAAGAACAAAAATGCAAATATCGCAATAAAATTCTGGATAGAAACATAATAGTTTTTCCAGTCGCCTCTGGCCCAGCACCAATAATACGCGGCAATGCAGACTGCCGCAACGATGCGCGCTCCGACCAGCTCCTTCAAGGTAACCTTCTTATTCATGACTGTCCTCCTCAAGTCAAGTGATATATTTTTCACATGTGATGTGAGAAATATATCACTCCGTTTTCGGAATGTCAATAGGGAAGTTATAAATATTTCACTCGACCTCCCGCGCGCCGGAACCGCGCGGAGACGATCCGGAACACGGGCCTTGGAAAGGGGCGCGTTGCAAAATAGCGCGCTGAAAAAAGACGAGGTCAGGAGCCCAAAAAGGGTTTCCTGACCTCGCCTTTTGC
>SVMM01000006.1 GCA_015067435.1 Oscillospiraceae bacterium
TCGCTTGATCTCGCCGCTCGCAAGCGGCTCAACCGCGGAACAGTCGCTACTATACACGCCCTTATGGGATTTGTCAAGACCTTTTTTTGTTTTTTTACAAATTTTTTTCAGACGGCAGGGAAGACAAATAAACGGAGGTGTGATATACTGTGTTCTACGAGCTATCGGGAGGGTGGAGATATGCGATTTCGTGCGCTTGGCGCGACGTTCGGAACGCTGGAAAGGCGCTCGATCACATTTGCCCCCGGTCTCAACATCATCGAATCGCCGAATGAAACCGGCAAGTCGACGCTCGCCGCGTTTCTGCGCGTAATGCTCTATGGTATGCCGCCGCGGGACCGCGGCGCGCTGGCGGACAAGAACCGCTATCAGCCCTGGTCCGGCGCGCCGATGCAGGGCACGCTGGAGCTCTCCGCCGAGGGCTTCGGCGACGTAACGCTCCGTCGCGACACAGCGCGCGCCGGAAACCCGATGGGTCGTTTCTCCGCCGTCTATACCGGCACCGGCGACGAGGTCGCGGGCCTGACCGCCGCCGACTGCGGCGAGACGCTGCTCGGCGTGCCGCGCGAGGTCTACGAGCGCAGCGCGTTCATCCGGCAAAGCGGCCTTGCCGTCGACGCCAACGTGGAGCTGGAGCGCCGGATCGCCGCGCTCATCACCACCGGCGAGGAGGAGGCGTCCTACTCGGAGGCCGCCTCCGCGCTCAAAAAGCAGCTGAATCTGCGCCGCTCCAACGCCAGAAGCGGCCGCATCCCCACGCTGGAGCGCGAGATCGAGGCCGACGAGGCGATGCTCGCGGAGCTCCGGTCGCTTCAGGCGGAGCGTGCCGGCGCCGAGGAGGCATTGGCGGAGCTGCGGAGCCGCGAAACCGCGCTGCGCGGCGCGCTCGCCGCGCACGACGCCGCCGACCGGCAGGAGCAGCTTGCCGCGCGCGAGCAGGCAAAGCGCGACGCGGACGACGCGGCGCGGGAGGCGCGCGTGTTCCGGCGGATGCTCGCCGACTCCCATGTGCCGCCGCGGGAGGTGCTGGAGGAAAACCGCAGCCGGTTGCGCACGGTACAGGATCTGGAGCGGCAGCAGCGCGAGGCGGAGACAAAGCGGCAGGATGCGGAGCTGGCGCTGAGCCGGTTTGACGCCGGCGGGCATCCCTCCCGGCTGCCGCCCGCCGCTGCGGTCTGGCTGATCCTGCTTTTGCTGTGCGCCGCCTTTCCGCCCGCCGCGCTGTTCATCCCGCTGGCGGTGGAGCCCGCCATTCTGTATGCCTCCGCCGTGACGGTCGTACTGTTTGCCGTGCTCTTTACATTGGAATATATGCGCGCGGGAAAAGCGCCGCCTCCACGAGCAGGAACGCGCCGCGCTTGAGAACGGGCTGCGCGAGGCGGAATCCGTCTGCGCGGCGCTCAAAGCCGCCGCCGGCCAGACGCTCGCGCTCATCTATGCCGACATTCCCGCGGGCGACTCTATCAGCGCGGGCGCCTATATCCACGAAAACCTCGCCCGCTACGACGTCCTCGCGCAGATGGACTCGGACGCGCAATACCGTAAAAAAGCCTACGAAGCCTATCCGGCGCCGGAGGGCGGAAACGCGCCTGCCGCGCCGGTCGATCGTCCGGCGCAGAGCCGCGAAACGCTGCGGCACGAGCTGGAGCGGACGGTCGCGGAGCGCGATGAGACGCGCAGCCGCGCGGACTACACCGCCGGACGGCTGCGCGCCATCGGGGATGCGTTCGCGCTGGAGGCGCAGCTTGCCGAGCGGCGGGAGCAGCTCGCCGCGGCGCAGGAGGAGTATGACGCGATCGCGCTTGCGATGGAGACGCTGGAGAGGGCGAACACCTCGCTGCAAAACCGTTTTTCGCCGGAGCTCGGCAAGCGCGCCGCGGCATACTTTTCCGCTCTGACCGGCGGACGCTACGCTGCCGTGTCGCTCGACCGCTCGTTCCACGCCCTCGCAACGGCGTCCGGGGACAGCGCGGCGCGCGACGCAGCGCTGCTCAGCCAGGGCGCGGGCGACCAGCTGTATCTGGCGGTGCGCCTCGCCGTGTGCGACATGGTCCTCCCCGCGGAGAAGCACGTGCCGCTGGTGCTGGACGACGCGCTGGTCAGCTTTGACGACGAGCGCTGCCGCGCCGCGCTGGAGCTGCTGCTGCGCATCGCGGCGGATCGTCAGGTCCTGCTGCTGACCTGCCAGCACCGCGAGGCGGCGCAGATCGGGAACCGCGAAAATGTCCAAATCATTTCATTATAATAATCGAAGGGAGAACACACCATGTCAGAGTGCAACAACAACTGCGCCTCCTGCGGTGAGAACTGCGATGCGCGCACCGCGCCGCAGTCCTTCCTCAAGGAGCACCATCCCGACGCGGTCGTCCGCCGCGTCTACGGCGTCGTATCCGGCAAGGGCGGCGTCGGCAAGAGCATGGTCACGAGCCAGCTCGCCGTCCTGCTCCACCGCCACGGCTACGCCGTGGGTATTCTGGACGCGGACGTCACCGGCCCGTCCATCCCGCAGGCGTTCGGCATCCACGAGCAGGCGGTCGGCACCGAGCACGCGCTTCTGCCCTGCATGAGCGAGGGCGGCGTGCAGGTCATGTCCATCAACGTGCTGCTCTCCGACGAGACCGATCCCGTCATCTGGCGCGGTCCCGTCATCGGCGGCGTGGTGCAGCAGTTCTGGACCGACGTCATCTGGGACGTGGACTTCCTGCTCGTCGACATGCCTCCGGGAACAGGCGACGTGGCGCTCAACGTCTTCCAGCAGATCCCGCTCGACGGCATCATCATCGTCACCTCGCCGCAGGAGCTGGTGAGCATGGTCGTGGAGAAGGCGGTCAAGATGGCGGAGCGCATGGAGGTGCCCATCGTCGGCCTCGTGGAGAACATGAGTTACGTCGCCTGCCCCGACTGCGGCAAAAAGATCTACCTCTTCGGCGAGGGCAAGACCGAGGAGGCAGCGAAGCGCCACGACCTGCCCGTGCTCGCGCAGATGCCCATCGATCCGGCGCTGGCGAAGCTGGTGGACGAGGGGCGGATCGAAAATCTGCAAAGCGACGCGCTGGAGGGCGTCGTCGACGTGCTAGTATCCCGATAAGCGCATAAAAACAGCTCTGCCGGTCGCGGCAGAGCTGTTTTTGTGCCGTTTTATGCCGTTTGTGCAAAGACGCCGTTGAATTCCTCGGCGCTCATGGTCTCGTTTTGCAGCAGGTATTCCGCCACGGCGACCAGCTGCTCGCGGTCGCGCCGCAAAATCTCCTCGCAGCGCCGGTATGCCGCGTCGATGATAGCCTTGACCTCGACGTCGATCTGCGCGGCGACCGCCTCGGAATAGCTCTTCGAGCGCGCCATCTCGCGGCCGATGAAGATCTCGTCGTGTCCGGTCTCGAAGGACACCGCGCCGAGCTTCTCGCTCATGCCGTAGACCGTGACCATCCGGCGGGCGATCTGGCTGGCGCGCTGGATGTCGTTCGATGCGCCGGTGGAGATGTCGCCGAGCATCAGCGCCTCCGCGACGCGCCCGCCGAGCAGCGACACGATCTTCTCCTCCATGTAGCGCTTCGACTGGAACGAGCGGTCCTCCTCCGGCAGGGCAATGGTCATGCCGCCCGCCTGTCCGCGCGGCACGATGGTGATCTGGTGCACGGGCTCATGCGTCGGCAGCGCGTGCATCACGACGGCGTGGCCCGCCTCGTGATACGCCGTGAGCTTGCGCTCGTGCGGCGTGACGACGCGGCTCTTCTTCTCCGGCCCGGCGATGACCTTGATCTCCGCCTCGTCGAACTCCGCCCTGCCGACGAGCTTTTTGTTCCGCCGCGCGGACAGCAGCGCCGCCTCGTTGGCAAGGTTTTCGAGGTCGGCGCCCGTGAAGCCGGACGTGCCGCGGGCGATATCGTGGAGATCGACGTCCTCGGCGAGCGGCTTGTTCTTCGTGTGGATCTTCAAGATCTCCTCGCGCCCCTTGATGTCGGGCAGCCCCACGTAGACCTGGCGGTCGAAGCGTCCGGGGCGCAGCAGCGCGGGGTCGAGGATATCGGCGCGGTTGGTCGCCGCCATGACGACGACGCCCTCGTTCGTGCCGAAGCCGTCCATCTCAACGAGGAGCTGGTTGAGCGTCTGCTCGCGCTCGTCATGCCCGCCGCCGAGGCCGGTGCCGCGCTGGCGGCCGACGGCGTCGATCTCGTCGATAAAGACGATGGCGGGCGCGGTCTTTTTCGCCTGCTCGAAGAGGTCGCGCACGCGGCTCGCGCCGACGCCGACGTACATCTCCACAAAGTCCGAGCCGGAGATCGACAGGAATTCGACCCCCGCCTCCCCCGCGACCGCGCGGGCGAGCAGCGTCTTGCCCGTGCCCGGCGGGCCGACCAGCAGCACGCCCTTGGGGATACGCGCGCCGAGGTCGATGAACTTGTCCGGCTCACGCAGGAAATCGACGATCTCCTGAAGCTCTTCCTTCTCCTCGTCCGCGCCCGCCACGTCGTCAAAGGTGGTGGGGCGCTTGCTGTCCCCCGCCTTGCGCACGGAGGCGGAGCCGAACTTCGCCATGCTGTTCCCGCCGCCGGACGCGCCGGCGCGCAGCGTGAGGAAGTACCAGATCGCAAAGATGCCGATGATCGCCACCACATAGGGCAGGAGCATCGTCAGATAGTTCGGCGAATGATCCGCGTGGTAATCGTAATCGACGATGATCCCCGCCTCGCGCTGCGCGGCGATCAGACCGCCCATGTCCTCGTAAAAGAGGTCAAAGTCGTAGAGGTCCTTCGTAACCGTCGTCCGGCCATCCGACGCGGGCGTGCGCAGCGACAGCGTCAGCGTCGTGTCGGACACGGTGAAGGATCGGACCTTCTCCTGCTCGAACAGCGCCTTGACCTCCGCGTAGGAGGGCTGCTCCGCGCGCGGCTTCGTATAGTAGCTGAACAGCGACAGCACCGCCAGCATGAGCGCCAGATACAACAACAGATTCAGGCGTTTTCCCTGTGCCAAACGGGACGCCTCCTTTATTGCAATTTACTGAGGTACGATTTTTCGGCAAGAGACGCTCGTCCGCGTCTCTTGCCGAAGCAGCCATATTTCGCGGTTGCCGCGCCAGCGGCGAGCGAAATGGCGATCCATGCTGTATCAATGAAGCGTTTGCTTCATTGATACAATTCGGGCTTCATCACGCCGATATACGGCACGTTCCGGTACTGCTGCTTGAAGTCCAGCCCATAGCCGACGACGAACTCGTCCGGCGTCTCAAAGCCGACATAGTCCGCGTGGATGGGCTTTTCGCGGCGCGCGGGCTTGTCGAGCAGCGTCACGATGGTCACGCTCGCCGCGCCCTTCGCCTTGAAATACTGCGTCAGGAAATAGAGCGTGTTGCCGGAGTCGAGGATATCCTCCACCACGATCAGATCGCGCCCGGTGATGTCGTGCTGCAAATCGCGCGTGATCTGAACGTTGCCGCTGCTCGCAAACTCGTCGCCGTAGGACGAGACGGCGATAAACTCGATCTCGCTTTTGATCTGGCAGGCGCGGATAAGGTCCGACATGAACAGGAAGCAGCCCTTGAGCACGCCGACAAACAGCGGGTTCCTGTCCTTGAAACGCTCAAAAAGCTCGTCGCCCAGCTCCTGCACGCGCTGCCTGATCTGCTCCTCGCTGAAGAGCACCTTGCTGAGATCCTGATCCATTGTACTTTTCGCCATAGCTTCTCCCTCTTGCTTTCTTTTTATGTTGATTTGACGGTCAATCGCAACACGCCGCCCGCCTTTTCCGCCGTCACACCGCGGGGCAGGTCGAGATGCCTGCCGTACTCGCTCGCGCACAGCTCGCGGATGGCATCGTAGTGTTTTGCTGTAAAATCGCGCTTGCCGACGTCCAGCGCGTCCAGCAGCAGACGGATCATACGCCCGCGCAGCGCTTCCGGCGCGGCGCAGACCGCTTTGCACGGCACGCTCGCGCGCCGTGCGCCGAGGATCGCGCCGCCCTGCTCCAGAAGCTGCGCCGCCAGCGCGTCCAGATATTCGCTCTCCGCGCGCAGCGTCTGCGCCGCCTCCGCCATGTGCAGCGCCGCGGCGCTGTTGATTTTGGCGAGGCGCGGCATGACCTCGTGGCGCAGGTAGTTGCGTGAGAAGGCGTCGTCGTCGTTCATGGCGTCGAAACGGTGTGAAAGGCCGTGCGCGGCGGCATAGGCTTCGATCTCCGCGCGCGTCACGCCCAAAAACGGGCGGATGTAGATCCCGCGCGCCGGGGCGATGCCGCCCAGCCCGCTGCGCGCGCCGCGGATGAGCTGAAACAGCAGCGTTTCGGCGTTGTCGTCGGCGTGGTGTGCCGTGGCGACGCGCGCCGCGCCGATCTTCGCCGCCGTGCGCTCCAAAAAGTCGTAGCGCGCGCGGCGCCCCGCCTCCTCGGACGAGATGCGCTCGCGCGCCGCCAGCGCGCCTACGTCGGCGTGTTCAACGTAAAACGGGATGCCGCGTGCCGCGCAGAAATCTCTGACAAACGCCTCGTCGCCGTCCGCCGCCGCGCCGCGCAGCCCGTGGTGCAGGTGCGCCGCCGCCACGCTCGCGCCGCGCTCGTGCAGCCAGTGCAGCAGCGAGATCGAATCGATCCCGCCCGACACCGCAGCCAGCACGGTCGCGCCCTCCGGAAGCAGGCCGAAGCGCCGGACCAGCTCCTCCGCGCCCTTCAGCTCGTTCATCACTCGTCCTCATCCTCATACCGGCCTTCGTAGGTCGAGAAGGTCGTAAAGTCGGGCGACCACGTCAGCCTTACCTTGCCGGTCTCGCCGTGGCGGTTCTTCGCGATAATACATTCGGCGATATTACGCTGTTCGGATTCCTCTTTGTAGTAATCCTCGCGGTAGATGAACATGACGATGTCCGCGTCCTGCTCGATGGCGCCGGAATCGCGGAGGTCTGAGAGCTGCGGGCGCTTGCTGTCGTCCCCGCGCTTTTCGTTCGCGCGGGAGAGCTGGCTGAGGCACAGCACCGGCACATTCAGTTCCTTCGCCATGATCTTGAGCATACGCGACATATCGCTGACCGCCTGCTGGCGGCTTTCGGTACGGCCGGAGCCGCTGCCGCCCGCAGAGGTCATCAATTGCAGATAGTCGACGACGATCAGGCCGAGATTGTCGATGCGGCGGCACTTGGCGTTCATATCCGCCACGGTCAGCAGCGGATTGTCGTCGAATCGGATATCCAGCGGGCTCAAAACGCCCGTGGCGTTCGCGATGCGCACCCAATCCGCCTCACGGAGGTTGCCGCTCAGCAGCCGCCGGTTCTCCACCGCCGCCTCGCTGGACAAAACGCGCGTGACGAGCTGCTCCTTCGACATCTCCAGCGAGAACACCGCCACCGCCTTCCGGGAGGACTTGGCGACGTTGAGCGCGATGTTGAGCGCAAGGCTCGACTTGCCCATGCCGGGGCGCGCGGCGAGGATCACCAGATCGCTGTCGCCGAAGCCGGATGTCTTGTCGTCGATGGCGGAGAACCCGGTGGGCAGCCCCGGCTGCATCGCGCCGCCGCTGGCGGAGAGCTCCGCCAGATGATCCAGCACGCCTTGCAGGACGGGGCCGATGCGCTCCATGTCCTGCGCGCTGCGGCCGCGACGGATGGCATAGATCTTCTGCTCCGCCGATTCGAGCACCGCCGGCGCGCCGCCCTCGCCCTCCTGCACGAGCCTGGTGATCTCGCCCGCGGCGGTCGCCACGGCGCGCAGCAGCGATTTGTCCAGCACAAGGCCCGCGTATTCCATCACGTTGGCGCTGGTGGGCGTGACCTCCATCAGCTGCGCGAGATACGCGCGGGTCGCGGCGTCGTCATAGGTGCCGTTTTTCTCCATCTCGCCCACGACGGTGAGCGCGTCGATGGGCCTGCTGTAGAGGAACATGGTCTGGATGGTCTCAAACACCTCGCGATTCTGGCGCAAGTAGAAATCATCCGGACGCAGCTTCTCCATCACGTCCTTGATGCAGTCCGCGTCGATGAGCATGGAGCCCAGCACGGCCTGCTCCGCCTCCAGGCTGTGCGGCATCTGGCGGGATAAAAGTTCGTCGTCCATTGCCACGTGTACATACCTCCCTTTGCCGCAGCCTGTGCGTTACTTCTCCTCGGAGACTTCGACCGAAAAGCTCGCGCTGACCTCGTAGCCCAGCTTCGCCTTGACCTCGTGGACGCCGAAGGTCTTGATCGGGTCCATCACGATCTGCTGCTTCGTGATCTCAACGCCGAGCTGCGCGTTCAGCGCCTCGGCGACCTCCTTGCCCGTGACGGCGCCGAACAGCTTTCCGCCCGAGCCTCCCTTGGCGGCGACCTTGACAGTCTTGCCGCGCAGCTTGTCCGCCGCGGCGACCGCCGCGGCGCGGTTCGCCGCCTCTTCCTTGCGGCGCGCCGCCTCCTTGAGGTTCATCGTATTGATGGCGTCGGGCGTGGCGGGGATCGCCAGCTTGCGCGGCAGCAGGAAGTTGCGCGCGTAGCCCTCCGCCGCCTCGATCATCTGGCCCTTCTTGCCCTGTCCTCTGACGTCCTGCTGTAAAATGACCTTCATGGTGCTTCTCCTTTGTCCTTACTCTTCAAAATATTCGTCGATGGCGTTCAACAGCTGCTCGCGCACGGCTTCCACCGTGCCGTCCGGCACCTGCGCGCCCGCGGTGGAGGAATTGCCGCCGCCGCCGAGCTTTTCCATGATGAGCTGGACGTTGATCTCACCCAGCGAGCGTGCGGAGAGATAGACGCCCGTGCCGTGCCGGTACAGCACGAAGGACGCGCGCACGCCCTGCAGCGTCAGCAGCTCGTCCGTCGCCTTCGCGGCGGTCACGCGGTCGACCTCCTCGTCGAGCGCGGCGACCGCGATGTCCTCGCGGTACATCTCCGCGTGGCGGATGATGTTGTAGCGCTCGACCATGTCCTGCAGGCCGCTCTGGAACAGGCGCTGGACGTCCGCGGTATCCGCGCCCGCGCGGCGCAGGTACGCCGCCGCCTCAAAGGTGCGTCCGCCGGTGCGGCGGGTAAAGTTCTTCGTATCCAGCACCATGCCCGCCAGCAGCGCCTCCGCCTCCGCGCGCAGGATGTCGTTCGGCTCGACGAGGTATTGCAGCAGCTCCGTCACCAGCTCCGACGCCGACGAGGCGTAGGGCTCGTGGAAGTTGAGCGCCGCGCTTTCGATGTAGCTCGCCGCGCGGCGGTGGTGGTCGATGACCGCCACGCGGTTGCAGGCGTCGAGCAGCTGCTCGGACTCGACAAAGTCCGGACGGTTGGTGTCCACGACCACCAGCAGCGCGCCGGAGCGCGCCATGATGAACGCGTCGTTGCCGCTGATAAACGTGTTCTCATACTCCGGCAGCGCCGACAGGCGCGCCAGCACCGCCTCCGAGGCGTTGTTGTCCATATCGATGACGATGTGCGCCTTCTTGCCGCGCTTGCGCGCGATGCAGGCGACGCCCGCAGCCGCGCCGACGGCGTCCATATCCGCGTGCCGGTGCCCCATGATGAACACCTGCGACGCGTCGGAAATCAGCTCGCCGAGCGCGTTCGCCATAACGCGGGATTTGACCTTGGTGCGCTTCTCCGACGCCTGCGTGCGCCCGCCGTAGAACTCAAAATCGAGCTGGTTGCGCACGACCACCTGGTCGCCGCCGCGGGAGAGCGCCATCTCGATGGACAGCGTCGCGTACTGGTAGAGCGTGGCAAAGTCCTCGGCATCCTTGCCCACGCCGATGGACAGCGTCGCCGCGACGCCGTCCTCGGTGACGACCTCACGCACGGCGTCGAGCACGGAGAACTTTGCCTGCGCCAGCTCGGCGTACTTCTGCTGCGAGATGACGAACAGAAAGCGGTTGCGGTCGAGACGGGTGAAGAGGCTCTCCGTCCCCTCCAGCCACTTGCTGAGCTTTTCGTTCACGCGCGCCAGATTCGCCGAACGCGACGCCTCCGTGCCCGCCTTCATCAGCTCCTCATAGTTGTCGAGCATGATGATGCCGACGATGGGGCGGCTGCTCTCCCGCTCGGCGCGCAGCATATCCGCCTCGGTCACGTCGAACCAGTAAGTCGTGGCGAGCAGCGTGCTGCGGCGCACGCCGCTGGGATGGTTCAGCGCGCCAAACACGCGGAAGTGGTGCTCGTTGACCACCACCGTCTCCGGCGCCTCGTCCTTGCCCTCCAGCAGCCACTGGTACGAAAACGACGGCAGGGATTCGTCCACACGGTCTTCAAAGATGTTTTCCCGGATCCCCGTGAGCTCGCGGAAGCTGTTGTTCGTCCACAGGATCTCCTGCGTGTCGGGACGGAAGACCATCATCGCCACCGGCGCAGAGAGCATCGACGCCTTGTCCGCGGCGGTCATGTCGTCCGTCACGTCGTCGATGTAGCGCTGGATCGCCTCGCGGCGCTTCTTCGCCGTGGAGCGGTAGTTATAATAGAGCGCGAGGATAATCAGCGATTCCAGCACGGCGAGCGGCAGACGCGGGATCGGCGTGCAGAACGTCATCAGCGCGAAGATCACCACGCAGATGAAGTAAAGGCGCATACTCGGCTCGGTCAGCTTGGTGATTCGTTTGGCCAACGGCTCCGCCCCCTTTGCGCAAACTGTGTCGGTCTGTTTTCAGCCTAAAGATAAATGAATTATAGCACAAAACGTCGGTTGGAGACAACCACAACTTGCGGTGGTCGGCGCGCGTCCGGACAACAAATTATGGCGCGGCGGTATAAACACTTGACAAGCGTGATATAATGTACGGAAGTTTAGATATTTGCCGGGCGGGCGTGACGCCGCGCGGTACATATAAAACAAGTCCATACGCAGATGCAGGACGCCGCCGGGCGCCCGGAGCGCTTCGTGAGACAGGGCGAAGCGCGACGGCGCGGACGTCTTATGTTTGTTGCGCGCCTTGCCTCTGTCCGGACCCATGTACATCTTAAAATTATGAAAACAGGAGTGTAACACAAATTGGCTGAACAATTGAAAATCATCCCTCTCGGCGGTCTCGACGAGATCGGCAAGAACATGACCGTATACGAGTACGGCGGCGAGATCATCATCGTCGACTGCGGCATGGCGTTCCCCGACGAGGACATGTACGGCGTCGACTGCGTTATTCCGGACGTGAGCTATCTCGTCAAGAACAAAAAGCGCATCCGCGGCCTCTTCGTCACCCACGGGCACGAGGACCACATCGGCGCGATCCCCTACGTATTGAAGCAGGTCAACATGCCCATCTACTGCACCCGCCTCACCGCGGGGCTCATCCGCCTCAAGCTGGAGGAGCACGGTCTCGCCAAGACGACGAAGATCGTCACCGTCGAGCGCGGCATGACCGTCAAGGCGGGCAAATTCTCGGTGGAATTCATCCACGTCAACCACTCGATCGCCGACAGCGTGGCGTTTGCCATTCATACAGGGCTGGGCTGCGTCGTCCAGACGGGCGACTTCAAGATCGACCCCACGCCGATCGACGGCGAGGTCATCGACCTCGCGCGCTTCGGGCAGCTGGGCAAGGATGGCGTGCTGGCGCTGCTGGCGGACTCCACCAACGTCGAGCGCCCGGGCTACACGATGAGCGAGAGCATGGTCGGCAAGACCTTCGAGCGGCTGTTTGTCGGCTGCAAGCAGCGCATCATCGTCACGACCTTCGCCTCCAACGTCCACCGCATCCAGCAGGTCATCGACGCCGCCGCCGCGTGCGGGCGCAAGGTCGCCGTCTCCGGCCGCAGCATGGAGAACGTCACCAAGGTCGCGACCGAGCTCGGTTACATGAAGCTGCCCAAGAACACGGTGGTGGACCTGAACAAGATCAAATCCCTCCCCCTTGACAAGCAGGTGATCGTCACGACCGGCTCGCAGGGCGAGGAGATGAGCGCGCTGTACCGCATGGCGTTCTCCCAGCACAAGCAGATCGAGATCGGCCCCGGCGACAAGGTCATCATCTCCGCCTCCGCCATCCCCGGCAACGAGAACACGGTCTCGCGCGTTATCAACGAGCTGTTCCGCAAGGGCGTGGACGTCGTCTACGACCGCGCGGACATGCTCCACGTCTCCGGCCACGCCTGTCAGGAGGAGCTGAAGATCATCCACGCGCTCGTCAAGCCCAAGTATTTCATCCCCGTCCACGGCGAACAGCGTATGCTGCAACTGCACAAGGATCTCGCGATGAAGATGGGCATGGATCGCAAGAACATCGCCATCTGCGAAAACGGCGACGCCGTGGAGATCGGCGCGCGCTCGATGAAGATCGTGCCCGGCGCGGTCGAGGCGGGCGAGGTGCTCGTCGACGGCAGCGGCGTGGGCGACGTCGGCGCGGTGGTGCTGCGCGACCGCAAGCACCTCGCGGAGGACGGCATGCTCGTGGTCGTGCTCCCCATCTCCGCGCAGAACGGCGACATGCTCGCCGAGCCAGAGATCATCACCCGCGGCTTCATCTACGTCAAGGAGTCCGAGGAGCTGATCCAGGAGCTCAAGAACATCACGATGACCGCCGCCGAGGGCGTCCGCGGCCGCCGCAGCCGCGACATGGGCGAGCTGCGCGGCGCGATCAAGAGCGCGGTGAGCAACTACCTCTTCAAAACCACAAAGCGAAGCCCCATGGTCATTCCGGTCATCACCAGACTGTAAACCCAAAAATCGCTTCGGCTGTTCAGCCGAAGCGATTTTTTAGATTCAGTGACGCCGCGTAGAGCTCGTTCTTGCTGTAGGTGTTGTTCTCGTCCTTCAAAAGCAGCTTGATCGCGTCCTTCGCCGTGCAGTCGCCACGCACCATGCAGTCCACCAGCAGCGCCTCCGGCGAGGAGATGTGCTCCACCTCGCGCAGGCGGTAAGTTTCCTGCACCTCAACGATCATCGCGTACTCGCCCTTTTCATAGTTCCCCTTGGCGAGCAGCTGCGCCTTCACCTCCGCGGGCGTGCCGCGGAACGTCATCTCGTGCAGCTTCGTCATGTCGTTGCACAGGCACAGCCGCACGTCCGCGCCCGCGTCCTCCAGAAACTCCACCGCGCCCATGATGCGCTTGGGCGACTCGTAGAACGCGTAGGTCGCGGTGTCGCCCTTGCGCATCATGTCCAGCACGCGGCGGCGGTCGGCGTTCTCGCGCGGGAAAAAGCCGTAGAAGAAGAACGTCGAGAGGTCGAAGCCCGAGATGGACAGCGCCGTCACCGCCGCGCAGGCGCCGGGAACGCCGACGACGCGCACGCCGTTTTCCACGGCGGTCTTGATGAGCTCGTTGCCGGGATCGGAGATGCAGGGCGTGCCCGCGTCGGTGATGACCGCGATGCTCTTGCCCTCCAAAAGCTGCGCGAGGAACCACCGCGCCTTGCCGTGCTCGTTGAACTTGTGGTTGGCGGACAGATCGTTGCGGATGCCCAGCTTGTTGAGCAGCACGACGCTGCGGCGCGTGTCCTCCGCCGCGATGATGTCCACCGTTTCGAGTATTTCCCTGCCGCGCTCGCTCATGTCGCGCGAATTGCCGATCGGCGTCGCGACGATGTAGAGCGTGCCGGCGGCATTTTGCTGTTCCATGGCGCCCTCCTGCCTGCTTTTTTATTCAGTATAGCCCAAAGAGCGCGGGTTTTCAACATTTCCCTTTGCAATTTGCGGCAATTGATGTATAATGGCGGTCAGTCATATTCGAAAAAGGAGATCCCATCATGAAAAAACTGTTTCACAGGCTTGTCGCGACGCTCTGCGTTCTCGCGCTGTGCCTGACCTCCGCCAGCGCGCTGAGCGTCGAGGACGCGCTGCGGCTGCTGGAGGAAAACTACGTCGGCGAGCTGCCCCCCGCCGCCTATGAGGCGACGACGCTGGACGAGCTGATGGACGCCGTCGGCGACCCCTATACCTACTACATGTCCGCCGAGGAATACGCGGAGTTTCTCGACAGCGTGGAGGGCGAGAGCCACATCACCGGCATCGGTGCGGGCATTGAGTACACCGACAACGGCATCCTGCTGACCAACATTCTGGAGGACAGCGGCGCGGAAGAGGCCGGCCTCGTCGCCGGCGACCTGATCGTCGGCGTGGAGGGCACGAGCTGCGTGCCCGCGAACGAGTCCCACCGCGCCATGATTATCGGCGATGAGGGCACCTACGTCAACATCACGGTGAAGCATCAGGACGGCAGCGTGCAGGACTACCGCATCATGCGCAGGACCATCAGGATCTTCAACACCAAGGTCGCTTTTGTGGACGGCGTCGGCAAGGTCGACTGCGACAGCTTCGGCACCTACACCCCGGCATACTTTCAAGACGGTCTTGCCGAGCACATGGACGCGCGGCTTTGGATCATCGACGTGCGCAACAACCCCGGCGGGCTTGCCACCGCTGCCGTTACCTCCCTCGGCTTGTTCACGGGCTCCGGTCCCAAGCTCTTCTACAGGCTGGGCGACACCAGCTCCTATTATGCCGAATTCAACGGCACGAACCTGACCGACGCGCCGGTGATCGTGCTCATCAACGGCTACGCCGCCAGCGCGTCCGAGATCCTTGCCGGCGGCGTCCGCGCCGAGAAGGCGGGCATCATCGTCGGCTCGCGCTCCTACGGCAAGGGCTCGGCGCAGATCGTGCTGGATATGGACAACTATCCCAATCTGTTCGACGGGGATTCCCTCAAGGTCACCGTCTATCGCTTCTACTGCTCCGACGGCAACACCACCGACAAGGTCGGCGTGGTCCCGACGCTGTACGTCGCCGACGAGTACACTGCCGCCGTGGCGGAGCTGCTGTCCGCGGAGAAACCCGCGCAGGGCGAATACCTGTCCCTGACGCTCAACGGCAGCGAGTACATCCTGCGTCCCGCCGACGCCGCGGAAGCCGGTTTGGACGACGCGCTGACCGAGCTGCTCTCCGCCCTGCCGCCGGACGCTTCCGTGGCGCTGTTTTCGGGCGACAAGCTCACCGCGCTGACCGCCGACGAGGCGCTGGCAAAGTACGGCGACGAGGCGGCGTCCCGCCGCTTCACCGACGTGGCGAACAGCCCCTACGCGACGCAGATCAACACGCTGGGCGCCTACGGCATTCTCAACGGCACCGGCAGCGGAGCGTTCAACCCCGCCGCCACGCTGACGCGCGCGGAGCTGTGCGCCATGCTCTCGCAGGCGCTCAACGTGTCGAACAAGGCGAACGGCAACTTTGCGGACGTGCCGGACGACGCGTGGTTTGCCGACGACGTCAACGCCGCCGCGAGCCTCGGCTTCGTCAACGGCGTGGGCGACCGGCTCTTTGACCCCTCCGGCACGCTGACGCAGGAGCAGTTCATCACCGTCATGGGCCGCCTGACGCGGTTTTTGAACTTCTTCGCCGACGATTACGCGCTGGAGCTGAAGGACGAGACGCTTGCCGAGAACGCGGTGTACGCCGCATACGCCCCGTGGGCGCGCGTGAGCGCGGACGTGCTGACCGAGTATGCGGGCAACATGCTCTACACGGACCTCTCTCAGATCAACCCGCAAGCCCCCGTCACGCGCGAGCAGGCGGCGGCGACGCTGTGCAACATCCTCAAAACGCTGAACATCATTTCGTACTGATCGAGGGAACCGATCGGGCGGCGCATACGTCCAAAGGGACAGATGCGCCGCCCGCGCGCATTATGATGAGACAGGAGGATATCCCTATGAAACGTTTTCTCTCGATGCTTCTGGTGTTTTGCCTCGCCCTTTCCCTCGCCGCCTGCGCGGACGGCGCTCAGAAGCCTCCGCAGGAGCCCGCCCCCGCCGACCCGCCGGTCAGCATCCTGCCGGCGGCGTCGGAGAACGTCGCAAATGTAACCGTCCCCGACCCCGTTGAGGCGCCCAAGGCGCAGTTCCTCACCGCCGAGGCGGAGTACCCCGTCACGGCGCAGTTCGCGGACGGCGACGAGGCTTGGTGGAACGAACTGTACGAGCGCCGCCAGCAGTATACGCTCGATTCCGGCGCGCTGGACGGCTTCCTTTCCGCCGCCCTGCCGGAGCTTCTGACCGGCGCGGATGAGGACGGCAACGTCGTCTGCTCGCCGCTGAACGTCTACATGGCGCTCGCCATGGCGGCGGAGATCTCCCGCGGCGACAGTCAGGCGCAGTTGCTCGCCCTGCTGGACGCGGACAGCCTCGAAACGCTGGAGGAGCGCGCCGACACGCTCTGGAACGCCTGCTACCGCGACGACGGCGTCGTGACGAGCATCCTCGCCAGCTCGCTGTGGATGCGCGACGACGTTCCCTGCCTCAAGGGCACGGTGAAGAACCTGCGCGACCTGTTCCACGCCTCGTCCTTCCGCGGCGACATGAGCGACCCCCTCTACACCGAGGCGATGCGCGGCTGGCTCAACGAGCAGACCGGCGGCCGGCTGGCGGACGCCGTGGAAAACGTATCGCTCGACCCCGAAACCATGGTGGAGCTTCTGACGACGGTCTACTTCCGCGCCAAGTGGCTCAACCGGTTCGACGCGGCGGCCACCGCGCCGGAGACCTTCCACGCGCCGGACGGCGATATCGAGTGCAACTTCCTGCACGCGGAATTCGCCGACTTCTGGGTGTATCGCGGCGAGCGCTTCACCGCCGTGCAGCAGTCCTTTGAGAACGCGGGCGACATGTGGTTCCTGCTGCCCGACGAGGGCGTGACACCGGAGGAGCTGCTTGCCGATGCCGACGCGATCGCGTTCCTCGCCTCCGACGCAGCGGAGCAGACGGAGTGGTACTACGGCAAGCTCGCGCTGCCGAAGCTGGATGTGACCTCCGAGCTGGAGCTAAGCGACACGCTCAAGGCGCTCGGCGTCACCGACCTGTTCGACCCGTCGCGCGCCGACATCTCCGCGCTCTACGAGGACGTCGCGGGCGTGGCGCTGTCGAAGGTGCAGCACGCCGCGCGGCTGACGATGGACGAAGAGGGCGTGACGGCGACGGCGTTCACCGCCATGGGCTACGGCGCCGGCGCGCCGGAGCACGAGATGGATTTTACGCTCGACCGGCCGTTCCTCTTCAAGCTGACGGCGGAGAACGGCCTGCCGCTGTTCGCCGGCGTGGTCAACCACCCGTAACCGAAGATATGCGAAGGGCGCGCACGAAAAATCCGTGCGCGCCCCGTTTTTTCAGATATCCACGCCCTTTTCGCGCAGTCTTTGCCGCAGCAGCGGCGGATCGCCGTGATAGACGATGCCGTCGAGCCCCACGTGCCACGCCGCCTCGATGTTGCAGGGGTTGTCGTCGATGAACAGGCACTCCCGCCGGTCGAGGGAGAACAGCTCGAACGCCTTTTCGTAGAACGCCGCGTCCGGCTTGAGGAGCTGATAGCGGTATGAAACCATCAGGCGGTCGCCGAAGTACCGCGCCATCGGCAGGTCGGGCCAGTATTGCGCGTGCCGCTCGCCCGCGTTGGACAGGAGATACAGCCCGTAGCCCCGCTCGCTCAGGTCGCGCACCAGCTCGGTCGCGCCGTCCATGGCGAGGCGCGGTTTGTCCCAGTTGTCGAACACCTCCCGCGCCGCGGCGTGCAGCCGCTCCGGGATGCGCGTGCACATGGAGGCGAACGCCTCGTCCTCCGTCATGCTGCCGCGGTCGAGGCAGACCCACTCCGCGCTGTGGAAGATCTCGCGGATCAGAATGCGGCCGTCTGCTTCGTCGAGATGCAGGCGGGAGACGAACAGCTCCGGATTGAAGCGCAGGAGCACGCCGCCCATGTCGAACAGAATGTTGCGGATCATGGCCTTACACCCGGATCTTTCCGTTGGAGATCTTGAGCGCGATGACGAGGATGATGCCGCTCGTGACCGTCAGGATGGCGGAGAGCGCCGCGCCCGAGCCGACCGAGTTGCGCACGATATCGGTGTACGCCGCGATGGTCAGCGTGTTGTTCTTGCCCGACGAGAGCATGATCGAGCAGCTCAGCTCGTTGATGCACGTGACCCACGAGAGGATCGCGCCGGAGAACACGCCCGGCAGCATCAGCCGCGCCGTCACCTTCCAGAAGGTTTTCATCGGCGGCACGCCGAGGTTGATCGACGCCTCCTCCACGCTGGGGTCCATCTGCATCAGGAACGCGCTGGCGCTTCGCACCGTGTAGGGCAGCTTGCGGATGATGTAGGAGATGATGATGATCGCCGCCGTGCCCGTGAGGATCAGGGGCTTGACGTTGAACGTCACGATGTAGCACAGGCCGAGCACCGAGCCGGGGATGACGTAGGGCGCCATGAGCAGCATGTCGAGCATCCCGCCGGTCTTGCCCTTCTTGCGCACGATGGCGTAGGACATCAGGATGCCGATGACCACGATGAACACCATCGCCGTGAGCGAGTAGACGAAGGTGTTGCGCAGCGACGTCCACAGCCGCGCGCCGAGGTTCTGATAGTTCTCGAACGTGAAGCCGCCGATGAAGCTGGAGTAGTTCGTGTGCTGGAAGGAGCTGGAGCAGACGATGATCTGCGGCAGGAACGAGATGAAGCTGATGAGGAACACCGGCAGCGTCACGAGGAAGCGCTTGCCGCCGTGCACCTCCACGACCTTCGGCGGCCGCAGGGCGCTCATGATGTAGTTGCGGCGGCTGACCCAGACCTTCTGCACCAGCAGCATCACCAGCGTGATGATGACGATGATGATGGAGATTGCGGAGGCAAGGTTGCCGTTGCCGCCCGTCTCGCTGAGGTACTCGTTGTAGATCAGCACCGGCAGGGTGCGGAACTCGGAGCCGCCGAGCAGCATCGGCGTGCCGAAGTCCGCCAGCGCGCTCATGAACACCACCAGCGCGCCCGCCGTGATCGACGGCGTGACCACCGGCATCGTGACGGTGAAGAAACGGCGCAGCTTGCCGCTGCCCAGATTCTCCGCGCACTCCTCCAGCGAGCTGTCAATGCTCTCCATCGCGCCGGAGGTGTACATATAGATGTAGGGATAGAGCTTGAGCGTCAGCACCGTGCTGATGCCGCCGAAGCCGTAGATGGTGGGGATGTTGATGCCGTAGTTGGCGAGGAAGGTGGTCACGGAGCCGGCGCGGCCGAACATCATGATCCACGCGTAGGCGCCGAGGAACGGCGGGCTCATCAGCGAGAGGATCGCCAGCACGTGCCAGACCTTCTTGCCCCAGACGTTGTAGCGCGTCATGAGGTACGCCATCGGCACGCCGAGCACCACGGCGAAGAATGTCGGCACCAGCGAGATGCCCACGCTGTTCTTGAGCGCGCCGTAGTAGTATTTCTTGGTGAAGAAGCGCTGGAAGTTCGCAAGCGTCAGACCCTCCACCTTCGCGTTGCGGAAGGCGTTGGTGATGATCGAGGAAAACGGCCAGATCAGGAACACCAGAAAGATGGCGAAAACCATCAGCTTGACCCAGAACCACGGGTCCATGTACATCGGGATGGTCGTGTTCTTCTTTTTCAGCATGTGATGACCTCCTCCGATTCCGCCTCATAGACGCTGATCCTGGTGGGGTCGAAGTTCAGGAACACCTTCTCCCCCGCCGCGTGGACGGACGTGGTGTCCTTGGTGTACTCGTTGACGATCAGGTTCTGCCCATCGGCAAGCTGCACCTCGTACTCCACGAAATCGCCGAGGAAGGTGGAGAACAGCACCTCGCCGGGAAGGCCGCTGTCCGCGAAGAAAAGCTGCTCGGGGCGCGCGGAGAGCTTTGCGGGGCCTGTGTAGTCCTTCGCGACGGGCACCTGAATGTCCAGCCCCTCCACCTTGACCGCGCCGCCGGAGGCAACCGTGCAGTCGAGGAAATTGCTCGTGCCGATGAAGCCCGCGACGAAGGGGTTCTGGGGCTTGGCGTAGATGTCCTGCGGCGTGCCGCACTGCATGATGACACCGTCCTTCATGACGGCGATGCGGTCGGAGATCGCCAGCGCCTCCTCCTGATCGTGCGTGACGTAGATGGTGGTGATGCCGAGCTTGCGCTGGAGCTTCTTGATGACGGTGCGCATCTGCACGCGCAGCTTCGCGTCGAGGTTTGAAAGCGGCTCGTCCATCAGCAGGACGCTCGGCTCGATGACGAAGGCGCGCGCCAGCGCCACGCGCTGCTGCTGGCCGCCGGAAAGCTCGCTGGGCTTGCGCTTGGAGAGGTGCGCGATCTGCACCAGCTCCAGCGCCTCCTTGACGCGCGGGCCGATCTCCGCGGCGGCGACATGGCGCGCCTTGAGACCGTAGGCGACGTTCTCCTCCACCGTCAGGTGCGGGAAGATGGCGTAGTTCTGGAACACCATGCCGATGTCGCGCTTGTGGGCGGGAACGGTGTTGATGAGCTTGTCGCCGAAGTAGAACTCGCCGCCCTCGATGGAGTTGAAGCCCGCGATCATACGCAGAAGCGTGGTCTTGCCGCAGCCGGAGGGACCGAGAAGCGTGAAGAACTCGCCCTCCTTGATGTCCAGCGACACGCCCTTGAGCGCGACGAAATCCCCGTATTTCTTGACTGCTTCCTTGATGATGACTGCATTGCTCATAGTGATTTTTCCCTCCGATATTTTTGTTTTCAGCGCTCAAAGCAGCCGCCTGTAAGGCACCTTTCAACGCTGAACCCTCGTTTTGTGGCGAAAAGGGGCGAAGCGCCCTCTTACAATAAGCGAGGGGGGATCCGGGGATCCCCCCTCGCCTTGCTGCTATGGCTTTGGCGCGCGTCTCAGCCGACGAGCATATCCTGCCACTTCTCCTTGATGGCGGGAGCGTTGTTGGCGGCATAGTCGAAGTTGTAGTTCATCAGCTTGATGCTGCTCAGCTCCGGCAGGCCGACGGGCGACACGTCGCTGCGGATCGGGCGGCGGCCCCACTCGGCGTTCTGTCTGGTCTGGCAGTCCTTGCCGAGCACGAACTCGACGAACAGCTGCGCCAGCTCGGGATTCGGGCAGTTCTTCACGATGGCGACGCCGTCGGGAACGGCGGAGGTGCCGTCGGTCGGGTAAACGACCTTCATGAAGCTGTCGGTGTACTTGATGGCGGCCTTTTCGAGCGTGATGCCGACCGCGTTCTCACCGGCGAAGATGTCCTTGTGCGCGAGGGAGGAGGAGTTCTTGACCTCCAGCTTGGGGATGATCTGGCCCACGAGCTCCCAGCCGGCGGCATAGTCGTCGGACTCCTGACCGTACAGGAACAGGATGGTGCACAGCTGCGTGAACGCGGAGCCGGAGGAGGTCGGGTCGGCGATGGCGATCTTGCCGTACTTGTCGGTGTCGAAGCTCGCCAGATCCTTCCACGTCTGCGGGATGTCGCTCTCGGGGATCTTGTCGGTGTTGGCGATGAAGACCATCGGCAGCGGGGACTCGCCGATCCAGTAGTAGGCGGAGTCATAGAGGCTGGAGTCGATCAGGTCGATGCAGCTGGGCTGATAGGGCTGGAAATAGTCCTTGTAGGCAGCCAGCGTGTCGGCGCCGCCGCCCCACAGGACGTCGGCGATCGGGTTCGCGGACTCCGCGCCGATCTTGTTGACCAGGTTGGACGTACCGTCGGCGATGATCTCGACCTTGACGTTGGGATAGGCCTCCTCAAAGGCCTTGACGCCGTCGTTCAGCGGGTCGGAATCGTGCGGGGAGTAGACCGTCAGGGTGCCGGTGTAATCCGCGGGCGCCTTCTCGGCGGGAGCGGCGGGCGTCGCAGGCTCGGCGGGAGCCGCCGGGGTCGCGGCGGGAGCCGCGGGGGTGGCTGCGGGCGCCGCCGGCGCAGGCTCGTTCGTCGAGGTCTGGCCGCCGCAGGCGACAAGTGCAAATACCATGCACAGCGCAAGCATGAGACTGAGTAACTTTTTCATCGTATTCCTCCTTAAAAATTATCCCTCTTGGGAAGATATGTATATTATAGTCATTTTCATGAATATTTCAATAGAGAATTTAGAAATGATAGCTAAGGGCGCGTCTCATTATGCAGAAGCACGATCTGATCGCCCTTTTGGTTTCTGTCTTGACGGACGAGTTGATATCCGGCCGTCAATTCTTCGATCCTGCCCTTGTCATGGGGGCGGAAAAGCAGACCGGAGCGCGGCGTCTCGTCCGAGTAGACCATGCTTCCGTCGGAAAGCAGCTCATGCGGGCAGAGACAGTCGTCCTCCTCCGCTTCGTCGAAGGACAGCAAAATCCAGCCGCCCGGTTTCGTGATGCGCGAAAGCTCCGCAAGGGCGCGCCGCGCGTCCGCCCCGGTCAGATGATCGAGCACGGCGTACGCGGCTGCCGCGTCGAAGGAGGCGTCCGCATAGCCGGTATCGAGGATATCGGCTGTTTTGACTTCGACGCCGCCGTAGCCGTATTTTCGCAGGCCCTCCCTTGTCAGCGCAGCAGCCTTCGGCGAAATATCGAAGGCTGACACTTCAAAACCGTTCGACGCAAACGCAAGGGTATGCGCGCCGAAACCGCAGGCCGCGTCGCAGACCGTTTTGACGCCGCGGCTCTTCAGAAATTCCATCTCCTCGCTGGCGGAGCGGTTCCATCCGTCCAGCCAGCGGAAAAGCGCATCCTCGTCCTCCTCGTTCCAGCACCTCTCCCAGTAAGCGGAATAATCATAAGCTGTATGCATCGTTTTTCCTCCATCGATAAAAACGCCTGAAATCACACGATCTCAGGCGTTTCATGTTCAGATCTCCACAACGACCGGCTCATCCAGCGTGACGGAGCCGCCGATGTACGCCGCGACCACGTCAAACTGCTTGCGCTGGATCTCCGCGCGGACGGTTCCGGCGGGCTGGATGTAGTCCTTGGCGAAGCCGCCGTTTTCCATCCGCAGGCTCTCGGCGACCGCCGCCGCCAGCGAGCCGCTGCCGCAGCTGCCCTCCCAGAAGAGCGTGCCCGCGGACGGCACCTTCACCAGCGGCGTCATGTGCCCGTCGTCGAGGAAGATGACGCCGTACGCCTCCATGGCGGGAAAGGAGCCTTCCTCGCGCATCTTGCGCAGCGCCGGCTCCAGCTCGTCCAGGATCGCCGCGTCCGGCTCGTGCCGCGTCACGAAGTGCACGATGCCGCCGAGGTCGACCAGCACGCCCTTCGCTTCGCCGAGCGACAGCTCGGTGGACGGCCCCGGCAGGGGCGCCTCCGCGCGGGCGAACCCGACCTCCATGTCCACGTCCACGCCGACGGGGCGGGTGGCGCCGCTGACCTCCAGCGTGAGGTGCGCCTTGCCCCGGACGCCGCGCTGCTTTGCGATGAGTATCCCGCAGGCGCGGCTGGCGTTGCCGCAGAACTCGCCGCCCGCCATCTCCAGCCTGCCGTCGAAGCCCTCGTGCGGCTCGCAGACGAAGCCGACCTGCTCGGCGGCGAATTCGGTGTGCTCCATCAGCCGCGCGGCGACCGAGAGGCGATCCTCCCGCGGCACGGGGTCAAGGACAAGAAGGGTGATGTTTCCCGCGGGATCGGCGCGGACGACGTTGAGTTTCATGGAAAATGCCTCCGTAGCGTTGTTCTGAGTTGATTGGACTATACTATAACACGTTTTTCCGGATTTGTCCCGTCTTTTTTTCGGTTTTCCGAATATACAGCAGCTAGAATCGCCGAACAACCGGCGTTTTACGACAGCTGCCTGATGTTTTCGAGATATCCGCCGACGGTCTCGCCCTCGGTCAGGCCCCAGTCCTCGCGCAGGATGTCGACCACGCGGCGGTACGCCTCGACCGCGCCCGCCCGGTCGCCGCAGAGCGCGCAGAGCTGCGCGATGGAATCGAAGGCGTCGGTGTAACGGGGCCTCGTCTGGCGCTCCGCCGCGGCACGGTAGTCCGCGACCGCCCTTTGATAGTCCGCGCGCTTGGCGTAGGCGTCGCCGCGCGAGAACCACGTCTCCCACGTGTCGGGGTACTTCTCGACCATGGCGTCCCAGCAGCGCTCCGCCGCCGCGCGGGCGCCCGCCGCCTCGGCGATGATGCCCTCGTAGAGCTCGACATGGTAGCTGTCGCGCACGGCGCGCATTTTCTCCAGCGCGCTTCGCGCCTCGTCCAGACGCCCGTCGCCGATCAGGTTGTCCATGTACCACAGATACCCCGGCGCATAGTTCGGATGCCGCGCGGTAAAGTCGCGGTAGTAGTCGATCAGCGCCGTGTGGTTGGCGGTGCACCAGTCGGGGATCGCGCCGTGCGCCGCGCGGGCAAGCGAAGCGTGGTTCGACTTGTTATCCGGCTCGATTTCCAGCGCCTCCTTCGCCCGTCCGGCGGCGAGGTCGTGATAATACTCTGCACGGGCGCAGTACAGGTCGGCGAGCATGGTCAGGCAGCGCGCGCGGGTCTTCTCCTGTCCGCAGCCGTCCTGTAACTGCCGCTCAGCATAGCGGAAATCCTCCTCGCTGAGCGCCGCGCCGTCCTCGATCATCGCCTCGATGCGCCGGAGATGCGTCTCGCCGTCGGTGTCAAACAGCTCGTCGAGCGTGACGCCCAGCACGGCAGAGAGCTCCGGCAGAAGCGAGATGTCGGGGCAACTCGCGCCGTTCTCCCACTTGCTCACCGCCTGCGCCGTGACGCCCAGCGCATCCGCCAGCCGCTCCTGCGTCAGGTCGCGGTGCAGGCGGAAGGTGCGGATCTGTTTTCCCAGATGTTCCATTGTTTTGTGCTCCTTTCGGTTGATGGGAACACGATACCGCCGCCGCGCCGGAAAATGAAGCGAGCGTCCGGCAAGTCCCGCTCAACCGTTGGTTTGGACGCCTACAGCGCCCGCTCGATCGTGCCGCCGCCCACGACGCGTTCGCCGTCGTAGAACACGACCGCCTGCCCCGCCGTGACCGCGCGCTGCGGCTCGTCGAAGTCGACGCGCGCCGTGCCGTCCGCGAGCGGCGTCACCGTCGCGGCGGCCTCGCGCTGGCTGTAGCGCGTCTTGGCGGTCACACGCAGCATACCGTCCGGCTCCGGCTCGATCCAGTTCAGGCGCGAGGCGAGCAGCGAGCGGGAATAGAGCGCCGCGTCGTCGCCGAGCAGCACCGTGTTCGCCGCCGCGTCCTTCGAGATCACATAGAGCCGCTTTTCCGCGCTGACGCCGAGGCCCTTGCGCTGACCCGTGGTGTACGCCTCCAGCCCGCGGTGCCGCCCCAGCACCCGTCCGGCGCTGTCCACGAAGTCCCCCTCGCGCGGCGTGACGTGTCCGTAGTCATGCAAGAAGTTTACATAATCTCCATCCGGCACAAAGCAGATGTCCTGCGAGTCGGGCTTTTCCGCGTTGATGAATCCCGCCTCCGCCGCCAGCGCGCGGATGGACTTCTTGTCGTACTCCCCCACGGGCAGCAGCAGATGGGCAAGCTGCGCCTGCGTGAGCTGGTAGAGCACATAGCTCTGGTCCTTGCTCCTATCGACGCCGCGCAGCAGATGGCAGCGCCCGCCCTCAAAGGTGACGCGGGCGTAGTGTCCGGTGGCGATGTAGTCGTAGCCCAGCGAGAGCGCACGATCCAGCAGCGCGCCGAACTTGAGGCAGCGGTTGCAGTCGATGCAGGGGTTGGGCGTGCGTCCGGCGCGGTATTCGGAGACGAAGAAGTCCATCACGTCGCGCGCGAAGCGCTCCGTTTCGTTGAACACATAAAAATCCATGCCGAGCCGCGCGGCGACGGCGCGCGCGTCCTCCGCGTCCGAGGCGGAGCAGCAGCCGCCCTCCGCCGTCTCGCCATCGTAGAGCTTGAGCATCGCGCCCGCGCAGTCATAGCCCTGCCGGGCGAGCAAAAGCGCGGCGGCGCTGGAATCCACGCCGCCGCTCATCGCGATCATCACCCGTTTTGCCATGTCATCGCCTTCAATCCAGATTCAGATAGCTGAACGCCGCCGCGCCCAGCGCGTCCGACAGTTCGATGAGCGCCGGATTCAGACCGCCGGTATAGTCCGCGCGGCGGGCGCGCAGCTGTGCCGCCGCCGTTGTCCTCTTCGGCAGCGAAAGCGTGAAGGTCGCGCCCTCGCCCTGCGCCGATTCCACCATGATGCGCCCGCCGTGCGCCTCCGCGATGCGGCGGCAGATGGCGAGCCCAAGGCCAACGCCGTGCGGCGAGGCGTCCAGCGGCTCGGGATGGAGAAAGCGCTCGAAGACCGTGTCCAGCTTGTTCGGCGCGATGCCGCAGCCGGTGTCCGACACCGAAATGCTCACAAATGCGCCGGCCGTCCGGACGCGTACCGTGACGGTCCCGCCCGCCGGCGTGTGGCGCAGCGCGTTGGACAGCAGGTTGAGCATCAGGCGCCGCAGCTGCTCCTCATCCGCAGCGAGCACGCAGCCCGGCGCGTCGCTCTCGAACGCAAGCGCCACCTTATTACATTCAAACAGCGCCTCGCACTCGCGGCACAGGTCGCGGCAGAAGCCTACCGCGTCGATATTCGCGGGCTCGATGCGCAGCTCCCCCGCCAGCGACTCCGCCGCGCTCAGGTTGCCGATCAGGCGGAGCATCCGGCAGTAGCCCTGCGTAAAGATCGCCGCGTTTTCCCGCAGCGTCGGGTCTGCCTCCTGCGCCTCCTCCGGCGCGAGCTTCCGCACCGCGCCGTTCATCCGCGCCACCGCGCCGCGCAGCTCCGCGCCGACGCCGGGCAGGATCTCGGCAAGCAGCCGCAGCTCGTCTTTCGTGTACTCTTTCATATCATTTCCTCGCACCGCCGCGCCCCGCGGCGGGATCTTTTCGCATACTTCGGCTCTATTTTTGCGCCGGAGATGCGTTTTTGTTCTGGAAAGTCAAGGCAAGGATAGCAAAAAAACGTTGAAAAAACAAGAATTATCTCGACGCGAGCGAAAAAATGTTGGCTCTCTTGTGAAAAACCCCTTGCAATCCCGAAAAAAAGGAATATAATATCAGATGTTCCATACGTTTGATATGTTCCATCAACCATTCATTTCATAACAGGAAAGGAATTAAAAATTATGAGCACGACAAAAATCGGTATCAACGGCTTTGGCCGCATCGGCCGCATGATCTTCCGCAACAGCCTCAATCACCCCGACGTTGAGATCGTCGGCATCAACGACCTGTGCGACGCCGAGTATCTGGCGTACCTCCTCAAGTACGACTCCATGCACGGCAAGTTCCCCGGCAAGGTAGAGGCGACCGCGAACGCCCTGATCGTCGACGGCAAAAAGATCCCCGTCTTCTGCGAGAAGGACGCCAACAACCTCCACTGGGGCGACGTCGGCGCTGAGATCGTCACCGAGTCCACGGGCATCAACCTCACCAAGGAGCTGGCGCAGCCGCACATCAACGCCGGTGCGAAGCACGTCATCATGGGCGCCCCCGCGAAGGACGACACCCCGATGTTCGTCTGCGGCGTCAACCTCGACAAGTACACCCCCGACATGACCTTCGTGTCCAACGCGAGCTGCACCACCAACTGCCTCGCCCCGATCGCCAAGGTCATCCAGGAGAACTTCGGCATCAAGGAAGGCCTGATGACCACCGTCCACTCCGTCACCCCGACCCAGAAGATCCTCGACGGCGTGTCCGTCAAGGACTGGCGCGGCGGCCGTACGGCGGCGCAGAACATCATCCCCTCCTCCACCGGCGCCGCGAAGGCGGTCGGCAAGGTCCTGCCCGAGCTCAACGGCAAGCTGACCGGCATGTCCATGCGCGTCCCCACCTGCGACGTCTCCGTCGTCGACCTGACCGTCGTTCTGGAGAAGGCCGCTTCCTATGAGGACGTCTGCAAGGCGATGAAGGCCGCCAGCGAGGGCTCTCTCAAGGGCGTGCTCGGCTACACCGACGAGATGGTCGTCTCCTCCGACTTCCTGAGCGATCCGCGCACCTCCATCTTCGACGAGAAGGCGGGCATCGCGCTCAACGACCACTTTGTCAAGGTCGTGTCCTGGTACGACAACGAGTTCGGTTATTCCGACAAGATGCTCTGCCTCGCCGAGCACATGCACAAGGTCGACGAAGCCGCCGGCAAGTAAATCCATCCCCGTCCCGAACAGATCCCGCGACCGTTTCCGGCCGCGGGATTTCATTTTGTCTTGCATTTTCCGCCGCGTTCACGGTATAATCGGAAAAGAATGAGAAGAAGAGGTAAAACGCCATGTTTCAGGGCTTCACACAGGATACCGTGGACTTTCTCTGGGGCATCCGGCTCAACAACGAGCGCGAATGGTTCACCGCGCACAAGCAGGATTACCTGAACCATGTGGACAGGCCCCTGCGCGAGCTGTCGCAGCAGCTCTGGGCGGCGATGGACGGATCGTACCCCGCCCTCGGCCTGCGGCAGCACGTCAGCCGCATCTACCGCGACGCGCGGCGGCTGCACGGGCGCGGACCGTATAAGGACCACATGTGGCTCGTGCTGGAAAAGCCGAGCGAGGCGCACCTCGGCCGCCCCGCGTTCTACTTCGAGATCGCCCCGAATTACTTCAGCTACGGCTGCGGCTTCTGGGACATGACGCCGGAGACCGCCGCGAAGCACCGCGCGCGCATCGACCGCGACCCGAAGCCGCTCGCGAAGCTCGCGCGGCAGATCGACAAGTCAAAGTTCACGCTCTTCGGTGCGGAATACAAGCGTCCCAAGGGCGACGCCGGCGCGCTGCTGAACCCGTGGTACAACCGCAAAAACATCGGCGTCTCGTTCGACGACAACTGCGAGGGCGTGTTCTTCACGCCGGAGCTGTTCGGCGAGATCCTGGAGGGCTTCCGGTTCCTCGTGCCGTTCTACCGCTACTTTGACACGCTCCCGGGCGACCCGTCCCCAAAGGAGGAAGCATGAAGGCTGTGAGAAATTTCCCCCGCGCCGTCGTCACGCCCAAGGGGGCGCGCTGGGTCGACGGCGGACACCCGTGGATCTACGAGGGCGAGGTCATCCGCGTCGAGGGCGAGCCGGAGAACGGCGCGCTGGTGGACGCCGTGACCGAGCGGGGCAAGTACCTCGGCACGGGCTTTTTGAGCGCGCGGAGCAAAATCCGCGTGCGCCTCGTCTCCCGCAACGCCAACGACGTCTTTGACGAGGCGTTCTGGCGGCGGCGCATCCGCTGGGCGTGGGAGTACCGCAAGGCGGTCATGGGGGCGGACGTCTCCTGCTGCCGCGTCGTCTTCGGCGAGGCGGACGGCTTCCCCGGCCTGACCGTGGACCGCTTCAACGACCTGCTGGTCACACAGACGCTCTCCGCCGGGATGGAGCGGCTCAAGCCGACGCTGTTCCCGCTGCTCGTCGACGTGCTGCGCGCCGACGGCGCGGAGATCGCGGGCATTTTCGAGCGCAACGACGTCGCGCTGCGCGAGCGCGAGGGGCTTGCGCAGGGCAAGGGCTGGTTTGCGCTCGATGGGCTGCCCGCGCCGGAGAGCCCCGTCACCGAGATCTGCGAAAACGGCGTATACTACGCCGTCGACGTGGAGAACGGGCAGAAGACCGGCTACTTCCTCGACCAGAAGTACAACCGCCGCGCGGTGGCGCAGCTCGCCGCCGGACGGCGCGTGCTCGACTGCTTCACGCACACAGGCTCGTTCGCGCTCAACGCCGCGAAGGGCGGCGCGGAGGGCGTGACCGCGGTGGACGTGTCCGCGAGCGCGATCGAGGCGGCGCGCGCCAACGCCGTGCGCAACGGCCTCGACGACCGGATGGCGTTTCTGTGCACGGATGTGTTCGACCTGCTGCCCCGTCTGGAGGAGCAGGGGCACAAGGATTTCGATTTCATCATCCTCGACCCGCCCGCGTTCACCAAATCCCGCGACACGGCGGACAGCGCGGAGCGCGGCTACAAGGAGATCAACCTGCGTGCGATGCGGCTGCTGCCCCGCGGGGGCTATCTCGCCACGGCGTCGTGCAGCCATTTCATGCCCGCCGAGCGCTTCGAGCGGCTGCTGCGCGCCGCCGCGCGGGACGCGAAAGTCGAGCTGCGTCAGATCGAGGCGCGAGCGCAGTCGCCGGATCACCCGATCCTGTGGAACGTGCCGGAGACGGATTACCTCAAGTTCTATCTCTTTCAGGTCGTATAAAGCATCAAAGATATGCAGCGCCCCCGTCCGGAGACGGGGGCGCGTTTTTGTTTTGTCGTTCGCGCGGGCGGTCAGCGCGTCTCCCCGTCGGGGAGGGCGGCGGACGCCGCCGCCGCGGCGAGGGCGGGGGCAAAGAACTCGACGCCGCAGCGCCCGTGCTCCTTGACCTGATAGAGCGCGAGGTCCGCGTCCTTGACGATGCTGCCCGTGCTGCCCTCGTGCTCGCTGCCGAACGCGACGCCGACGCTGACGGAGATGGGCGGCAGATCGTTCGTGGGGTTGAGCAGCTTGTTGTTGATGCGCTCGACCTTGCCGCGGATCAGATCCCTGAGCTGCGGCCCGCAGTCCACCATGATCGTCGCAAACTCGTCGCCGCCGATACGGCAGATGTGGTCGTTGGAGCGGAAGCTGTCCTTGAGCACGTGCGCGATGTTCGCGAGCACCCGGTCGCCCATATCGTGGCCGTAGGTGTCGTTGATGTGCTTGAATTTGTCCACGTCGATCAGCAGCAGCGCGGACGTCTGCATCTCCTCGCCCTTGAGGAGGTTGTCGTAGCCCACGCGGTTATAGAGCCCCGTCAGCTTGTCGTGCGACGCCGAATACGCGAGGTCGCTGGTCTTCTTCTGGCTCGCCTCGAACATGTTGTTGTAGGTGACGGCGAGGTATCGGAACTCATAGGCGCCGGAGAGCGGGAGCGGCTGTTCCGTGCGGATGTTCAATATGCCCTTCATCAGCGGGTTGATGATGAGGAACGAGTTCATCATGATGACGAGCGCGAAGAGCATGATGAGCGCGAAGACCAGCAGCCGCTGCGTTTCCAGCAGATAGTGCATCCGGTTCATCGTCTCCGAGCGCTGATCCCGGGATTCGTCCTCGATCTCCTGAATGAAGTTGCGCAGGTCCGCGTCGAGCGCCTCCTTCTTTTCGCGGTATTCCCGGTTGAGCAGGATCTGCATGGCGCGCGTCTGCTTTCCCTCCGCCTTGAGGGTCGCGTCGCGCGCGAGCATCGTCACCTCCTGGATCTCGGCGGGGAACTCGTCGAGGTCGTAATTGTTGGCGGAGACGACCAGACGCATGGCATAGCGCTCCAGCGACATCAGCGCCTCCGACTGCTTCATGGCGTCCTCCAGCATATCGTAGGAACTGGCGCCCTTGAGCGCCGCCATGGCCGCTTCGCGGCGGCGGGTCACGTTCAGCTCGACAAAATAATTCTCGATGTACTTCTTTTCACCCGTTGACACAAAGTTCCGCGTCTGCTCGGAGAGGTAGTCCGTCGCCTCCATGATGCTCGTGGCGCTGTGCTCCCACGAAATGTAGTTCTCCGTCGCCTCGTTCGAAATCTGAAAGCCGTTCATCGTGCGGTAGGTCGCGTAGATCAGCAGCACTGAAAGCACCGCCGCGATCCCCGCTGCGATGTAATTGAGCTTACCGAGCGGCAGCCCGTTATTGTCCGGCTTGATCGTAAAGTGCATGGCTTACCCTCCGTAAACGTGCGATGGGGCCGCGGGGGCGGCGGCGGTCAGTCCGCAATCAGGCTGCCCGCCACCTTGATCGCCTCGTCGGCGCGCTGCTTGGCGTTCTTCATTGCCTGCTCGGCGGTCGGCGTCTCGCCGGAGAGGAAGCCCTGCCACTCCTCCCAGACGATCTCCTTGATCTCGTCGTCGTGCCCGCTGACATAGCCTGTGGCGCCGGCGGAGAAGCGGTCGACCTGCTGGAACAGGATCGTCAGAGAGTCAAGGTTGACCGCGCCGTGGGCGTTGGCGGACACGATGTCCAGAATATCCTGCGTGTTGTTGCCGCTCCACATCGGATAGCGCGCGGCGAGGATGATCGGGTTCATGCCGCCCATGATGTACCAGCGCGTGAACTCGCAGGCGGCCTTCTTGTTCTCACAGCTCGACGAGATGCTGATATAATCGCCGCTGTAGGACTGGTTCGCCTGATCCTTGTACGCGGCGTACTCCTCGCTCGGCACCGGGAAGGGAACCATCGCCGTGACGAAATCATGCGGATACGACGTGGTGTCCATGGCGAGGCGGAGCTGGGAGTAGAGGGCGAAGATCGCGCAGTTGCCGGTGAGGTACTCCGTCTTGACGGTATCCTTCTTCCCCGCGAGGTCCTCCTCCAGCGGAAGCGCCCAGCCCTCGTCAAACGAATCCTTGATGAGCTGCAGGCCCTCGATCCAGACGGGGTTGTCCAGATTGGTCTTGCTCACGGTCTCGTCGGTGAAGTAGCAGTTCGGCGTCAGGACGCTGGAGACGTAACCGAGCTTCGAGGCGTAATCAAAGCCGAGGCCCCAGCACACGGCGTATTTGCCGGTCTTCTCGTGCAGCTTGCGGCAGGCGTCGCGGAACTCGTCGTACGTCCAGCCGTGCAGGGGAAGCGGCACGCCCGCCTCCTCAAAGGCGTCCGTGTTGATCATGATGCCGCCCTTGTTGTCGAACTTCGTGGGAAGGCCCCAGACGGTGCCGTCCTCGCGGATGTAATCCGCCGCCGTGTTCGCGCCCAGCTCCTTCGCCACGTCAAAGCCGATGGACTTGAGATAGCCGCTGTAGTCATAGAGCATCCCCGCCTCGCCGCGGCTGTAGAGCCTGTCGCGGCTGCCGTAGCCGATGAACACATCGACAAAGGTGCCCGTGAGCAGCTGGGTATCGAGCTGGAGATTGCCGTCCGAGTCGTTGGAATACTTGTTGAACACGACCTCCACGCCCTTGTCGGCATACTCCGCGTTAAAGTTGTCCACCATCTGCTGATAGCCGTACTCCGGCTGGATGCCGCAGTAGAAATTCAGCGTGACCTTTTTCCCGTCGTCGGTGCCGAACCAGTTGGGGTCGTTGGCGTAGTCCACGGTCTGCGTCGCCGGTTCGTTGGCGCCGCCGGGCTGCGGGGTGTCCGTGCCCCCTCCCCCCTGGCAGCCCGCCAGAAGGCCCGCAAGCATGACCGCGGTCAAAAGCAGCGCAATGGTTTTCCTGCGTTTCATCACAAACTCCTCCCGTGTACATCCATTCTCCGACTGGCATATCCGCCAAAAGAAAACAATCCTGATTATGATTTTTGTATTATATTACGAACCGAAAAGAAAATCAAGGGGATGGCGCAAGCGGGCGAAAGACGGCGCAAGCGTGCAAAAAGGCCGGGGATGTCACTCCCCGGCGTCAATTTTTTTCAGGGTATCGGCAAGGATCTCGTTCCTCAGCGCGGTCAGCCACGCGGAAAAGGCGACGGTGTCGAAAGCGTAGGTCTTGTTCAGCTCGTATTCGTTCTCCGCCCATGTCCCGATGGGGGACTCGTTGTGCTGGATCAGCGCCTCCAGCTTGTCCAGCGCCTTGTAGAGCTTCGCCTCCGGCGTCTGCTGCGCGTCCATCTCGTCGTACAGCGCGTTCATCCGCGCCGAGAGCTCCGCGGGCATGGCGTTGACCCATTTCCGCAGCAGCGAGTCCTCGGTCTCGCGGTCGCCGTCCGTCTTGACAAACGTGGGGATGTCGCCCGTGAAGCACTCGCCGAGGTCGTGCACAAGGCACATGTCCACCACCCGGTCGACGTCCAGCTCCGGAAACTCCCCGCGCAGGAAAAACGCCATCAGGGAGACGCGCCAGCTGTGCTCCGCGACGCTCTCCGTCCGGCCCTTTGACGTCGTGCAGTGACGGGGCGTGTCCTTCAGCCGCTCGGCGACGTGCAGGAGCTCCAGATACTCTCTCGCGTTCATCGCGTGTCCTCCTTGTTCGATTCAATTGTTCTTATTATAGCAGACGGCGGCGGCAAATTGCAACACAATTGTCCTGTTTTGCCGCTGCTTGTACATTTGTCGGATTTTACGCAATTTTCGCTGGACAGATGCCGTATTACTGTGGTAGACTGATGCAAGCAGGCTTCCCCATATTTTCATGGCGGCGCGCCACTCCACATCCTTGGCGCGGCGTACAGCAAAGAAGGAGGAAAACAACCGCAGACCGGCGGTGCGGCAGCGTGGAGACCTGCCGTAAAGCGGTCCGTCCCTTTGCGGACGGCCGCGAGGCTTCGCGCGCGGAGGCGGCGGGGCCGCGGTCAGAATCATGGCAGAGGTACAACTCAAAAACATCAAGAAGATCTATCCCCACGCGCCCGGAGAAGGCAAGAAAAAGAAGAAAAAGGCCGCAGAGGAAGAAAAGAAGATCAACCTTCAGGTCACGGACGAGGGCGTGGTCGCGGTGCAGGCGTTCAACCTCGACATCGCGGACAAGGAGTTCATCGTGCTCGTCGGCCCGTCGGGCTGCGGCAAGTCCACGACGCTGCGCATGGTGGCGGGACTAGAGGAGATCACCGACGGCGAGCTCTACATCGACGGCAAGCTGATGAACGACGTGGCGCCGAAGGATCGCGACATCGCGATGGTGTTCCAGAGCTACGCGCTCTATCCGCACATGACGGTGCGCGAGAACATGGAATTTCCGCTCAGGCTGCGCAAGATGAGCGCGGCGGAGATCAAGGAGCGCGTGGATCACGCGGCGGAGACGCTGGGCATCACGCAGTACCTCGACCGCAAGCCGAAGGCGCTTTCGGGCGGCCAGCGCCAGCGTGTCGCTATCGGGCGCGCGATCGTGCGCGAGCCGAAGGTCCTGCTGATGGACGAGCCGCTTTCCAACCTCGACGCAAAGCTGCGCAACCAGATGCGCGCGGAGATCATCAAGCTGCGCAAGCAGATCAACACGACGTTCATTTACGTCACGCACGACCAGGTGGAGGCGATGACGCTGGGCGACCGGATCGTCATCATGCGCGACGGCTACATCCAGCAGATCGGGACGCCGCAGGAGGTGTTCAACCACCCGAAGAACCTGTTTGTGGCGGGTTTCATCGGCACGCCGCAGATGAACTTCTTCCCGAACGCGAAGCTGCTGCGCGAGGGCGGCGCCTACAGCGTGGAGCTGCTGGGCCACAAGATCGCGCTGACGGACGCGCAGAACGCGGCGCTCGCCGCGAAGGACGTCGGCGAAACGGACATCATCGCGGGCGTGCGTCCGGTGCACATGACCATCGGCGGCGAGGGCATCGAGGCGACGGTGGACGTGAGCGAGATGATGGGCTCGGAGCTGCATCTGCACATGAGCGCGGGCGGTCAGGACGTGGTCGCCGTGGTGCCGACGACGGCGCTGGAGGGCGGCACGGTGGAGAGCGGAAACGCAGTGAAGTTCAACTTCCAGCCGAGCCTGCTCCACATCTTCGACGCGAAAACCGAAGAAAATCTGCTGTAACCATCAATCATGCAAGGGTCGAACGCCGTGTCGGAGGGAGCACGGCGTTCGATCCTTGCGCACCGTTATACGATAATATATTAAGGAGATACTATGAAGATCCTGTTCAAAAACGGCACGATCTACGACGGGACCGGCGCAAAGCCCTATGCAGGCAGCGTGCTCATCGAGGATGACCGCATCGCCGCAGTGGGCGACGTACCGGAGGACGGAGCGGACAAGGTCGTGGACGCCGGCGGCTGCCAGATCTGCCCCGGCCTGATCGACGCGCACTCGCACAACGACTTTTTCTACGACCGCGAGGACGCGGAGAAGTATTTCAAGCCCTTTTTGGAGCAGGGCATCACCACGCAAATCACCGGCAATTGCAGCTTCTCCCCCTTCGGCATGGACGCGGACACGCCCTACCGCGACAAGCTGGGCGGCGGATTGTTCGACACGCTGCACCCCGGCAGCTTCGCCGCGTTCAAGGAGCGCGCGCGTGGGAAGCTCTACGTCAACCTCGTGCCGCTGATCGGGCAGGGCTCCGTGCGCGCGGGCATCGCGGGTTACGATCCGACGCCGTTCACGCCGGAGCAGATCGAGCGCGAGCTCGGCTATGTCCGCGAGGCGATGGAGGGCGGCGCGTTCGGCGGCTCCTTCGGCTTCATGTACGAGCCGGACCGCTACGCCAGGCAGGACGAGATCGTCGCCTTTGCCAAAGAGATCGCGAAGTACGACGGCATCGTCACCATCCATCCGCGCGCCTGCTCCATCGTCAGCGCCGACTATCCGCTCTTCACCAAAAAGTCGCATCTGGAGATGGGGCTGGACGAGGCGGTGGACATCATGCACCGCGCCGGCTGCCGTCTGGAATACAGCCACCTGATCTTCACCGGCCAGCGTAGCTGGAAGCTGCTGGACAAGATGCTCGCCACCTTCCGCCGCGAGACGGCGCAGGGCAACCCCCTCGCCTTCGACAACTACGCCTTCCACTACGGCGCGTCGGTCATCACGGTCGTGTTCCCGGAGTGGTACGCGCAGCTCTCGAAGGAGGACGCGGCAAAGCCCGTCAACCGTCTCAAGCTGCAGGCGACGATCCTGATGTACCGCAAGGTGCTGGGCATCGACTGGGACGACATGGTGGTCGCCTACATCTCCGACGAGCACCCGGAGTATGAGGGGAAGACCATCCCGCAGTGCGCCGCGGAGGAGGGGCTGTCCAACCTCGATATGTACCTCAAGCTGGTCGACCTCTCCGACCGCGCGGGCAGCATCTACCTCGGCAAATACTACAACGACGAGATCGTCCAGCGTCTGATGGACGACGAGCTCTCCATTTTCATGACGGACGCGTGGGTGGAGGACAAGGGCCTGCAAAACATCGCCGCGTTCCAGACCTTCCCGCAGTTCTTCGTGCTTGCGAAGCGCTACGGCATCCCCGCCGAGAAGATCGTGCGCAAGATGACCGGCGCCACCGCCGACCGCTTCGGCATCCCGGAGCGCGGCTATCTCAAGCCGGGGTACAAGGCGGATCTCACGGTGATCGACCTCGCGCACATGCGCGTGGACGAGAAAAAGCCGGACGCGAAGCCCGGCGGCATCGTCCATGTCTACGTCAACGGCGTCGCCGCGGTGGAAAACGGCGCATACGCGGGCGGCCGCGCGGGCGAGATCGTGTGCAAACGCTGAACCGATACACAGGGAGAAAACGATGGAAGTACACATTTGCGAAAACTGCGGCAAACCGCTCCCCGAGGGCGCGACCTTCTGTCCGGCGTGCGGGCACGAGCAGACCGCAGACATCAAGCTGACGAAGATCCCCGAGACCATTGAGGAGCTGAAGGCCTTCTGCGCATCGCACAACATGCCGCTGGAGAAGATGCGCTTTTTCATCGGCGAGGACTACCGCGGCGCGCGGGCGTTCGGCATCTACAAGGACGACGAGGGGAAATGCGTCGTCTACAAGAACAAGTCGGACGGCAGCCGCGCCATCCGGTACGAGGGCCCGGACGAGGCGCACGCGGTGCGCGAGATCTATGAAAAGCTCAAGTCGGAGACGGAGCTGCGCCGTGAAAAGCGCGGTGTTTCCTCCCGCGTCACGCCCGCCGTGGGCGTTCCGAAGGACGGCGGAGGAGGCGATCCGCTGTGGGAGAAAATCCTGGGCTTTGTGTTCGTGTTCTGGAAGCCCATCCTGCTCCTGCTGATTGCCGCGGTGTTTCTCTTTATCTCGGCGCACCGCCCCAACCGCGGCTACTACCGCTATCAGGATGATACCTACTACTATCAGGACGGCAGCTGGTATCTGTACGACATTTACTACGACGACTGGCGGTACTACGACAACGCGCCGCAGGAGCTGCGGGAGAACGCCGACAATTACTTCTACAGCGAGGATTACGACCGCAGCTACGGCACGACGGATTTCTCCGCCACCGACCTGTTCTCGGACAGCAGCATCTGGGACGACTTCGACTGGGGCAGCGACAGCAGCAGCGGCAGCAGTGATTCCGACTGGGATTCATGGGACAGCTTTGACACGGATTGGGATTCCGACTGGTAAACAAAAAGAAAAACGCGGAGCGGTTCAGATGAATGAACCGCTCCGCTTCCGTTTCGGATCGTTTTGCCTTACTTCTTGAGCTGGAACTTGTCCACCAGCTCGCTGAGCAGCGCCGCCTGCGCGGAGAGCTCCTCGCTCGACGCCGCCGTCTGCTCGCTCGTCGCGCTGTTGGTCTGCACGACCTCGGCGATCTGGCTGATGCCCTCGCTGACCTGTGCGATGGACACCGCCTGTTGCTCGGAGGCTTCGGAAATGCCGTTCACCGCGCCGGTGATCGCCTTGATCCGATCCGCAGCGGCGAGCAGGCTCTCCGCCGTCTCGTCCGCAATGCCGCTGCCCTGCTTGACCGCCTCAACCGAAGCCTTGATAAGATCGGACGTACTCTTCGCCGCCTCCTGCGACTTCGTGGCGAGGTTGCGCACCTCGTCCGCCACGACCGCGAAGCCCTTGCCGGCCTCGCCCGCGCGCGCCGCCTCGACCGCGGCGTTGAGCGCGAGAATGTTCGTCTGGAACGCAATGTCCTCGATGATCTTGATGACCTTGTCGATCTCCATGGAGCTGTTGCTGATCTCCGTCATGGAGCGGATGAGATCCTGCATCCGCTCGTTGCTCTGCGAGACCTGCACCGCCGTGTCGCTGACTTCGGAGCTGACCTTCTGCGCGTCGTTGGCGTTCTTCTGCACCTGCTCGGAAAGCTCGGAGATGGTGGCGGAGAGCTCTTCGACCGCCGCCGCCTGCTCCGCCGCGCCCTGCGAGAGCGACTGTGAGCCGGTGGACAGGTGCCCCGCGCCCGCGGAGACCTGCTGGGACGAGCTGTCGATCTGGGCAATCGTGTCGTTGAGCGCGGCGGAGATGTTGTGGATGGAGTCGAGGATCGTGGTGAGGCCGCCCACATACTCGCTCTCGCACCGGGACTCCGCCGTGAAGTCGCCGCGCGCCATGGCGCCGAGCACCGCGTTTTCATCCTGCACGACGGCGCGCAGATGGCTCGACATGGAGAGGAACGCGTCGGCGAGGCTGCCCAGCTCGTTCGGCGGGAAAACGTAGCTCTGTCCGTCGTCGGAGAAGTCGAAGCGGTTGGTTTTGTCCGCGACCTGCATCAGCGGGCCGATGGGCGCGAGCGCGCGGCGCAGGATCAGCACGCAGATCAGCGCGAGCAGCGCGATGCCGATCAGGCCGATGATGATCACCGCGACGGTGACCGTGGTGATCTGGGAGAACGCCTCGCTGTCCGCCACGCCGAAAACGCTTGTCCAGTTGAGATCGGTGCCCGGAAGCGTGATGCTCTGATAGCAGATGGTCGACTTTTCGCCGACAAAACGGTTGTCGCGGTTCTCCACGACCGCGTCCTGGCTTGCAAGCTTGGACTTGGCGGAGGCAAAGTTCGCGGAGGTGATCTGCGTACCGACCTCCTCGGGCTCCGCCGTGTTGGCGATATAGTAATTCTCATTGGAGGCGACCGCGCTGTAGCACTTCGTATAAGAGCCGCTGGTAAAGCTCAACTCGCCGATGGAGTCCGCAAGAATATCGCAGTTCGCAACGCCGAGGAATTTGCCGGCGGCGTCGGTAATGGGACTGCTGAGCGTGATGAGATACACCGTCTGTCCGTTTGTCAGCTCGTAGGAATACGGCTCGGTGACGTGCGTTTTCATCGTCGCCTTGGTGGTGGCGTAATAGTCCGCCCCACCGTAATCGACATAGTCGGTGAGAATGTCTATCGCGACGCTGCCGCCGTCCTTGTAAGCGTAGATGGAAAGGCCGTCAGGCGTATCATCGAAAAACACGTTCGGTTCAAAGGCAAAGTACGCCGAAAACACGCGTCCGGAGGTGACCACGTCGGTGATCATGGACTCCAGAACGGGTATGGCGCCATCCTTGCCCAGCTCACGCACGCGCATCACGTTGCCGCCGAGCGACTCCGAGTAGATCTGCATGCCCGTGATATAATTGTTGACGATCTGAGTATTCTGCGAGGCAATGTTCTGCACCTGCTCGTTGAGCAGCTGCGAGACCACCTGACGGGACATTGCGTAGAAGAAAACGCACATGATCGCGACGATGATGGCCACCGCGGCGATGATGACCGCCGGGATGCGGACGGAAAGCTTGTACGTCTTTTTGCCGGACTGGGGGCGATGATCGCCGGTAGAATACCCTTTCATAATTACCTCCTGTGTTCACTTTTCCGTTGTGCTGTCGTTGTGGTGCGTTGTTCGTCCTTATGCCATGCCATACTGTGCGTCACGATACGGCGTGGCGTGCATTCTCTTTTTCGTAGAAGGCGGCCTTCTCCTTGTACATGAAGCGGTCCGCCTCGTCGAAAAGCTCCTCCATCGTGGTTTCGCTCAAATCGTCCGTGTGGGCGAAGCCGACGGAAATGCTCACATTGTGCGCGGTTTGCAGCTTGCGGAACGCCTCCATGGCGGCGTCCACCTCCTCCGCGGGGACGTCGACCCAGATGGCGGCAAACTCGTCTCCGCCGAAGCGGAAGCAGCGCCTGTCCTCGTTCCCGCCGAAGGCGTCCCGGATGCAGACGGCGCACTCGCGCAGCAGCTCGTCGCCGCAGGCGTGCCCATTGCGGTCGTTCGTCTCCTTCAACCCGTTGACGTCAAGGGAGAACAATGTGACGGAGGAGTGCGACCGCTCCCAGATCAGATGGGAGGCATAGTCCTGAAAGGCAAGTCGGTTTGACATCTTGGTCAGCGCGTCGGTCAGGGACTGGCGGCGCAGATAGCCCTCCATCATCTTTCGGTGGTGCAGCAGCTCATTGTAGGACTTCGCGAGGCGGCGAAAATCCGAAAAGCCCTTTCCGGCGGGCAGCGGCTCGCCGTTCTGGATCAGCGAGACGCTTTTTTCCAGCGGAACGATCAGCAGCAGGAACAGCAGCGTGCACATAATCATCAGGATGCTGATGATGGAGATCGTCATCACCCACTGCATCGCGCGGTAGCGGCCGAGCGTCGCGGTGAGCTGCTGGATCTCCGCCGCGTTGTCCTCGGAGATCATCTGCACGGCATTCGTGATGTGCGTGTGCATCTCGCTCTTCACCTGCATATACTCGCTGCCGGAGAGCATCCGGATCGCCCGGACCTGCTGTTCCTCCGGCGTGAGGGCGAGATCCTCCGCCTTGAGCACCACGGAGGCAAGCTCGGGATACTTTTCAGGCTCCGTGCCGAACGCCTCCATGCACAGCCGCGCGGCATACCACTCCATATCCGTGCGTTGGTCCATCGCCTTCGCCGCCGCGCGGATCTCCCCGTTGGCGCGATACTCGCTGCTCCGCATCGGCGCAGCGAGCGCGGCGTCCTGCTCGCGCAGGGCGTCCGCCTGCTGCAAATAGGCGGTAAGGCGATCCTCGCTGCCGGTGTTGACGAACAGCAGTACCTGGTCGGAAACCTCCTCCGTGGCGTTTTCAAAGTTCCATGAAACCTGCGAATACCGGAAGCTGTCCCGCGTTGCCTCCGATATCTGCGCGCCGAGCGCGTTGATGCGCAGCGTGTTATAGATGATGACGCCGTGCAGCGCAAGGATAAATACGGCCGCGGCCAGAATAACCGCCTTTGCGGAAGCGCCCTTCTTCTCCCGCGCCGGAACGTCGCGGCCGGTCGGTTTTTCCATGATGCCCCACCCCTTTGTCGTGCACGCGCGAAAGTTCACGTCCAATCAAACGGGCACGTTAAGATATACTTATACTTAATTTTATAATAAAGCATTGCCGCCCGATTGTCAATGATTCTGTTTCCAATGATTTTTGACGGTTTTTTGACTGATTTTGTGCTTGCATTTCCGAAAAAGGTATGATACAAGTATACTGATAGGATATGGGTACATATGACGGATCTGTACAGAAGGAGGGTGGCAGCATGGCTGTTTCGGGTATCGGCTACAACGCATACCGGAACTACATCGGCAATGCGAACTCGCTGAACAAGACCACGCGCGGCCTGTCCAGCGGTTATCGCATCAACAGCGCCGCGGACGACGCGGCGGGGCTCGCCATTTCCGAAAAGATGCGCGCCCAGATCACCTCTCAGGCGGCGCAGTACCAGAACACGCAGAACGAGATCAACGCGGCGCAGGTGGGGGACGGCGCGCTGTCCTCCGTCCACAACGCGCTGGGACGCATGCGCGAGCTTGCCATGCAGGCGTCCAGCGGCACCTATACGAATTCGGACCGCGGCGCGCTGGAGCGGGAGTTCACCCAGCTCAGCTCCCAGATCGGCAACATCTTCCAGAGCACGAATTTCAACGGCACAAAGCTCCTCTCGGAGGCGCTTGACCTCTCGTCGCTGTCCATCTCCACGCAGGACGGCGCGCTGCAGGCGATGGAAAGCCTTTCCTCCGCGATCAATTCGATCTCCGGCCAGCGCGCGGACTTCGGCGCGCTGCAAAACCGCGCGGAGCACACGGCGAGCAGCCTGATGAACGACCGCATCCAGACGCAGAGCGCGGAGAGCGAGATCCGCGACCTCGACATCGCGCTGGCGGTGATGCAGAACACGAAGCAAAAGATCCTCTCCCAGACCTCCATGGCGATGATGGCGCAGGCAAACCAGCGCGCGTCCAGCGTGCTGCAGCTTCTGCGGTAAACAAATTGGGCATAGAAAAGCGAGCGGCGCGCGCCGCTCGCTTTTTTGCGCCCTTCGGGGCGTTTTTTACTTTTTTTCGTCCTCCAGCAGGCCCTTGAAGCTCGCCGCGAGTCCGGCGAGGCTCTGGATCTCGCTGGGGATGATGATCTTCGTCGCCTGACCGTCGGCGGCCTTCTCGTAGGCTTCGAGCGCCTTGATCTTGACGACCTGATCGTTGGGGTTCGCGTCGTTCAACAGCTTGATGGAGTCCGCCAGCGCCTGCTGCACCTTGCGGATCGCCTCCGCTTCGCCCTCCGCCTTGAGGATCGCAGCCTGACGCTCGGCCTCGGCGCGCAGGATCGCCGCCTCGCGCTCCGCCTCGGCGCGCAGCACCGCGCTCTGCTTTTCGCCCTCGGCGACGAGGATCTGGCTCTGCTTCGTGCCCTCGGCCTGCAGGATGGACTCGCGGCGCTCGCGCTCCGCCTTCATCTGCTTTTCCATCGCGTTCTGGATCTCGCGCGGCGGCAGGATGTTCTTGAGCTCCACGCGGTTGACCTTGATGCCCCACGGGTCGGTCGCCTCGTCGAGGATGGAGCGCATCTTGGCGTTGATGATGTCGCGGCTCGTCAGGCTCTGGTCCAGCTCCATGTCGCCGATGATGTTACGCAGCGTCGTCGCTGTCAGGTTCTCGATGGCGTTCATCGGGTGCTCCACGCCGTAGGTGTAGAGCTTGGGGTCGGTGATCTGGAAGTAGATGACCGTGTCGATCTGCATCGTGACGTTATCCTTGGTGATAACCGGCTGGGGATCGAAGTCCGCCACCTGCTCCTTGAGGGATACCTTCTTGACCACGCGCTCAATGAACGGGATCTTCAGATGCAGTCCCACGCCCCAGGTCGCGCTGTAGGCGCCCAGGCGCTCGATGACGTAGGCGCGCGACTGCTGCACCACCTGAATGTTGCTGACGATCAGGATCAAAACCAGCGCGATCAGAATAATCATGCCAATGTAGGCGAAAGGTCCCATGTTATTTCTCCTCCTTTTTTTCTGTGACGTAGAGCTTGACGCCTTCCATGCGTACAACCTCCACCGTCCGGTCCTTTGCAATCACTGTCCCGTCCTCGCTGCGGGCGGTCCAGGTTTTGCCGTCGATGTAGACCGCGCCCGACGGGCGGTCGTTGTCCACCGTCTCGGTCACGCGCGCCGTGTGCCGCAGCACGCGGTCGGCGTTGGTGGGCGTGATGGTCTTTTCGAGCATCCTGCGCGCGATGGGCCGCGTGGCGACCACCAGCACCGCGGACACGCCGAGGAACAGCAGAAATTGCAGCCACAGCGGCCCGCCGAAGCTTGCCGTGAGCAGCGCCGCCACGGCGCCTCCCACGAACCAGATCGACACGAGCCCCGCCGTCGCCGCCTCAGCAATGCCGAAGACCACGATGGCACCGATCCAAATGAGCATCATAACGTCATCCGCGCCTCCTTTCACCACCCGCATACAGTAGACGTATGCGGGGCCGAGCAATGCAATGACCGAAAGCAGGATCAGCCCGATGAGCTTGTTGTACGGCGAGAGGTTGCTGTAAAAGTCCGATACCGCGCTGCCCAGCGTCCTGCCCGGCAGGGTCGTGGGGACGGCGGGCGCGTCCTTCTTCGGCAGCTCGTCCGCAAACAACTCGTCCATCGTCGTGCCGCAGCGGTTGCAGATGTAGAGGAGCTTTTCCATCTCCGGATACCCCCGGCCGGACTCCCACTTGCTCACCGCCTGGCGCGAGACCTGCAACTGCTCGGCGAATTCCTCCTGCGTCAGCCCGCTCCGTTTGCGCACCTCCTGCAAGCGCTCGCCAAAGGCCATTGCGTTTCCTCCGTTTCCGCGGGTCTTGCCCGCTCTCTGGGTTCAGGATAGCGTGTCGCGCATGATTTGACCACCAACCTGAAGTTGCGCGGCGATTTTTTACGCCGAATTTCGCGCAACCTGAGGTTTACATCGGCAGCCAAACGGTATTTTACCATGCTTTCTCAAAAAATACTATAGCAATCTTGCCAGTTTTTCGCTATACTGGAAAAAGATTGAAAACGGGAGGACGCCATGCCGGATTTTGCCATACCCTGCCTGCTGGGACTTGAAAAGCTGGTGGGCGACGAAGTGAAAAAGCTGGGGCTCACGGACGTGCGCGTGGAGAACGGGCGCGTGCTCTGCCGCGGCTCCGACGCGGACATCGCGCGGCTGAACGTCAACCTGCGCTGCGGCGCGCGCGTGCTGCTGGTGCTGGCCTCCTTCCGCGCCGCGGACTTCGAGACGCTGTTTCAGGGCGTCCGCGCGGTGCCGTGGGAGGACTGGATCGGGCGCGAGGACGAGTTCCCCGTCACGGGCTACTCCATCAACTCCACGCTGCACTCCGTACCCGCCTGCCAGTCCATCGTCAAAAAGGCGGCGGCGGAGCGGCTGGGGAACGCCTACGGGCTGGAGACGCTGCCGGAGACCGGAAAGCGCTGCCGCATCCGCTTCTCCATCATGAAGGACGAGGTCATGGTCGGGCTGGACACCTCCGGCGAGGGGCTTTTCAAGCGCGGCTACCGCGCCGTGGGCGTGCAGGCGCCGCTGCGCGAGACGCTCGCCGCCGCGATGGTGCTTCTGACGAAGTATCGCGGGCGCGACCCGCTGTGCGACCCCTTCTGCGGCTCCGGCACCATCGCCATCGAGGCGGCGCTGATCGCCAAAAACCGCGCGCCGGGCCTGAACCGCTCGTTCGCCGCGCAGTCGTGGGCCCGGCTGGACAAAAAGATCTGGCTGGACGCCGCCGAGGAGGCGATGGACAAGGAGTTCCGCGGCGACTATGAGATCTGGGGCGGCGACGTCGACCCGCAGGCGGTGGAGATCGCACGGCACAACGCCGAGCTTGCCGAGGTGGACGACACGGTGCGCTTCGAAGTCGCGGACGCGACGCGCTTCCACTGGGGCGGGCTGTACGGCCGCGTGGTGACGAACCCGCCCTACGGCGAGCGGTTGATGGAGCACAAGGAGGCGGAGGCGCTCTATCGCGCGTTCGGCAGGGCGATGGACAAGCTGCCGGACACGTGGCGCATCGCGGTGCTCTCGTCCCACACGGAGTTCGAGCGCTGCTTCGGCCGCGAGGCGGACCGGAAGCGCAAGCTCTACAACGGCATGATAAAGTGTGACCTATTCCTTTATGAAAAACATAAATAATTCACAAAAACAGGCTTGTTTTAGGATGCTCCGCGCGCTATAGTAAGCGGGAAGAACAGGTTCGGGAGGGATCGCTCCGTGAAGCATATTTTCATCATCAACCCCGCCGCCGGAAAGAGCGACAGCCGCCAGCGCGTCTACCGCATGGCGGAGAGCCTGCGCGAGAACCACGGGCTCGACGTGGAGTGTATGCTCACCAAGTCGCCGGGGCATGCCACGGCGCTGACCCGCGGCATTGCCGCCGCCGGAAGCGGCGTGCGGTTCTACGCCTGCGGCGGCGACGGCACGGTCAACGAGGTCGCCAACGGCGTCGCAGGGTTTGAAAACGCCGCGATGACCGTCGTCCCCATCGGCACGGGCAACGACTTCCTCAAGAACTTCGGCGGCGACGCCGCGCTCTTCTCCGATCCGGAAAACCTCTGGAACGGACAGACGCAGAAGCTCGATCTCATCGACTGCAACGGCAGGATGTGCCTGACCATCGCGTGCAGCGGCGTGGACGCGCGCATCGCGCGCGACGTCCACAAGTACTCCGCCACGCCGCTGCTTGACGGCAAGAGCAGCTACGTCGCGTCGCTGATCGTCAACTTCCTGTTCAAGGGCATCGGCAGCCACTGGACGATCTCGCTCGACGGCGAGGACCTGCCGGACCGCGACTTCGCCGTCGTGGCGGTGTGCAACGGGCGCTATTACGGCGGCGGCTTCATGCCCGTGGCGGAGGCGCGCATGACCGACGGCGTGCTCAACACGCTGATCGTCAAAAGCGTCTCCCGCCTCCAGTTCGCCCGCTTCGTCTCCGACTACAGCAAGGGCGACTACCACAAGTTTCCCCAGTTTGCCGCCTGCCATACGGCGTCGGTGATCCGCATCCGCTCCGAAAAGCCGGACGTCGTCACCTGTCTGGACGGCGAGTGCACCACCTCCTCCGACGTCACGCTCCGGCTCGCGGACAAAAAGCTCAACTTCTTCGGCCCCGCGGGCTGCTCGCCCGACGCCACCGTGCGGGAGAAGGCCGAGGGGTAAATCGCAAAATGCAAAAAACAGGGCTGCGGCGCATTTCAATGTGCCGCAGCCTTGCAATTATGCGAAAAGCCGTCGTTCACTTGTCCTCTTCGTCGCGGAAGATGAGGTCGGTCAGCTCCGACTTCATCTTTTCGGCATACGAGCGCAGCAGCGCGTCGTTTTGCAGCTGCGCAAGCTCGTTTTGCAGCGAGCGCGTCTGCTGCTGCCGCGTCAGCTGCGTCTGGTAGGTCTCCAGCGGCGTTTCCTCCGTCTGCGCCGCGGCCGGAGCGCTCTGTATCGCCTCGGCGCCGGTCACGCCGCTCTGCACAGCCTCGGCGCTTGCCGCGGCCTGTGCCGCTTCCGCGGCCGGCGCGCTGCTGTGCACCGCTTCGTCCGCGGCGGCGGGCTCGCTCTGCGCGACCGCCTGCCGCGCCGCGCGCTGCTCCGCGAGCACCTGTCCGGGCTGCTTGTTGTGGGCGAGCGCGATATACTCCGCGCCGGTTGCGCCGCCGGAATAGCCGTACAGCGCGCGGACGTTCTCCATGTGGATGTTGTACTCCTCCGCGCTCAGCGAGCCGTCCGCGACGCGGCGGCTCAGCTCCTCGGCATAGGCGAGCTCAGTATCCGAAAAGTGGTCGCGGTCGTAGGTGGAGCCGACGTACGACGCGCGCTGCGCGCTGCCGAGCACCGCGTCGACGCTCGCCGCGCGCACGCTCTGCTCGGTCTGCGCAAAGAACTTGCTGCCGTAGTGCGTCGCCTTGACCGCGTAGCCGTTCTCGTCGTAGGTGATGTTCATGCCGCGGGAGGAGACCGTCTGTCCCGCCAGCGCGATGTTCCGGCTCATGTCCGGCATCTTGACCGAATAAACCGTCATCTATGCTTCGCCCCTTTCACGCCTGTCCTGCCGCCAGGATATCATGCTCTGCCGCGTTTGGCAAGAGCTGATTTATGTCAACCTTCTGTTCTTTCTTCCTGCGCCGTCTGCGCCGCTTCGCCTTTTTCGGCGCGGCGGCTTTTTGCGTTTCCGCGGCATCCGCCGGCGGCTCCGCGGCGGGCGCGTCCTGCGGTGTTGCGGCTGCCTTGCGGCGGCGCCGTTCTGCGCGGCTCGGTTTCTCCCGCTTCGGCTTGGGAGCCGCCACGTCCGCCAGGTCCTCCTCGCGCAGCCATTCGCCCGTGAGCGCGGTGTAGAGCGCATCGTAGAGCGCGTTGTGGAAGTCGTACACCGCGGGGATGCCCAGATAGTCCACCACGCGCCAGAGCGCCATCATTGCGCTGCCCGCGCCGCAGGCGTGGGCGAAGGCACGCTGGAAGTTGTAGACCCGCTCCGGCTCGATGCACGGCACGCCCCAGAACGCACAGCTCTGCCGCAGCACGGAGAAGTCGTCCGGCCCCCAGAAGGCGAACACGCGGTCGTCGCCGCACCATGCCGTGAAATCGCGCCACGCTTCGGGGAACGCCACGCCCTCCTCGACCGAGCGGCGGAGGTCCGGCAGCTTGCGCGCGCCGGGATCGAACCGCTTGTGGATGCGCGGCTTGATGTACGCGCAGAACGTGCCGCGCACCGCGCCGCCGGGCGCATCGATGCGGACGGCGCCGATTTGCAGGATCTCGTCGAGCTTCTTTTTGTCATAGCCGCGATTCCATTCCAGGTCCATTACGATCATAGCATTATCAGTCGTGGTCGTGCGCCGCGGCGGTCACTGCCGTTTCCCCGCCTTGGAGCGCTTCTTGTCCTCATACATCTGTTCGTCCGCGCGGTGGAGCACGTCCCCCGCGCTCTTGTCCTGCGTGCCGTCAAAAACGGCGACGCCCTTTGCGATGCGCACGTAATCCCACGGTTCCTGTGCCTCGGCGTTGATCTCCGCCGTGCGCTCGTCGAAGCGCCGCAGCAGCGCCTCGCGGTCGCGGTAGGAATCGTCCTGCAAAATGACCGTGAACTCGTCGCCGCCCACGCGGAACACCGGGCTGTGGGTAAAGATCTCGCAGATCAGCTTGCACGCGCGGCGCAGATACATGTCGCCCTTCTCGTGGCCGCAGGTATCGTTGATCGTCTTGAGGTTGTTGCAGTCGAACATGATGATCGCGAATTCCGGCGCGGCGCCGCCCTCGGACGAGAGGATCGCGTCGTCGAGGATGCGCGTGGCGCCGTTGAACGCGCCCTTGTTGCGCACGCCGGTCATCGCGTCCTGATACGCCTTGCTGTTGAGGTCGCTGATATAAATTTTGAGGTGATCCACCAGCTGCTGGAACGTGCGCGTCAGCGTGCCGATCTCGTCGTCGCGGTCATAGTCCAGCCGGATATCGTACTCACCCTTCGACAGGTGCTCGGCGGCATCGGTCAGCGTGACGAGCGGGGAGATCATGCGCTTCATCCGCATGGCGCTGAGGGAACCGAACATCGTCATGATGATCAGCGACGTGATGAGCAGCCGCCCCGCCAGCCTGCGCCCGCTCGCCTCGACCTCGCTCTGCGCCACCGTGACGACCAGGCGCAGCCCGCTGGAAAGCGTGCCGAACATCATCTGCCGCCGCTCGCCGTTGATGACGTAATACGCCGCCTCTTCGTTGCTCCTCTCCGAACGGAACACATTGATGAAACTCTGGATCGTGTTGTTTCTCTGCGAGGCGATGCCCCCGAAGTCGATGTACGGGTGGTAAACGACGGTGCCGTCCTCCTGCACCAGGAAGGCGAAGCCGGTATCATAGATCCGGATGTCCTTGATGAGGTTCACCAGCGTCTCGTAGCTGATGTCCATGCCGATCACGCCGATGAAGCTGCCCGCCTTGTACAGCGGCATTTCGTAGGAGAAGGTGCGGATGTTCAGGTTCTCGTTCTGGTACGGCCCGATCCACGACGGCCTGCCGCGCTCTATCGGGATGTAGTACCAGCCCACATGGGCGGTGTCGTCCCGTTGGTAGTCCCCGATCGCCGTCCCCGGGATCTTATTATAGGATGCGCTGTCGATGCGCGAGTACAGAAAGCCCTCCTCCTGCTTGCTGATCTCCGGATTGATGCGGAAGTAGAACGCGGCGACGCCGTCGGTGTGGTTCGCCACGCTGCGGAACATGTCCTCGACCTCCGCCGTGTATTCGGCGAGGTATTCGTCCAGCGCCTTCTGCGTCTCGCGGTTGCGCCGCTGGCTTGCCGAGAGGGCGCCGTCGCCGGTCAGGCCGATCGCCTTGCCCTCCACCAGCCGCGCGCTGTCCATCTGCTCCGCGGCGAAATGCGCGACCGTGTCGACCGAGTGCTCGACGGTGTTGAAATAACTGTCGATCTCTTCGCAGCAGTTGTCGCACAGCAGGCGCATTGTCGTTTCCGCCTCGCGCTCGCTGTCGCGGCGCAGGGAGACATAGCTGATCGTCCCGATCAGCAGAACGCTGATCAGAAGGGCGGTCATCATCAACGATGTGATCCTGATGCGAATCGAATGCATACAAGAATCTCCTTGCGCTCAATCCTCACGCAGCCGCACGCTGCGGTAGCAGGTATCCGACCAGCCGTTCCACGAAATCTCGAAGCCCTCCACCCTGTCGCTGACGACAAAGTAGTGCCGCAGGGAGTACAGAGGGATCCATGCGGCGTCCTTCTGCACGATCCGCTGCTCCAGCGCGTGATACGTCTGCATCCGCCTGTTCTCGTCCTCGATCGTCCGTGCGTTCCGCACCCGCTCCATGACCGCCTCCTCCGGATAGCACAGGCTGCGTTCATAGCTGTTCTGCGCCGTGCCGAAGAAGGTGTAGATAAAGTTGTCGGGATCGTTGCAGTCCGCCGACCAGCGGTTGGCGTAGCAGGCGAGCTTCCCGCTCCTCCGCTGCGAGACGAAGGACTCTTCGCTCAGCTGCGTCACCGTCACGCGGACGCCGACCTTTTCCCACATGGACGCAACGATCTTGGCAAGCTCCGCGTACTGCTGCGCGTTTTCGAGTATGGTGAACTCCAGATCGAAGCCGTCCGCAAAGCCCGCCTCGCGCAGCAGCTCCCGCGCCGTCTCCGGATCGTAGGGAATGGCCGCGAGATTGGGATTGTACCCGTCGAGTCCGCTGGGGAAGATGCCGTTTTCCACCTGCCCGCGCCCGCCGGCGACGGCGGTGAGCAGCGCGTCCCGGTCCAGTGCGAGCTGAAGCGCCTTGCGCACGCGCACGTCGTCCAGCGGCTTGACCGACTCGTTCAGCGCGATGTAGGTGATGCCCACGCGCCGCCGCTGGCGCAGGGCGTTGCGATAGATATCGCCGCGGATGAAGAACTCCGCGTCTCCGCCCATGATGTCCAGATCGAGGATGTCCAGCGCGCCGCGCTCGAACAACAGGCGCTGCGACTCCGTGTCCGCTACGATGCGGATGCTGATGCCGTCGCAGCCCGGGGGCTCGCCCCAGTAGTTCGGGTTTGCGCGCAGGACCATCTCCTGTCCGCCGCGCCATTCCGTGAAGATGAACGGCCCCGTGCCGACCATGCTGTCGCAGGTTCTGCCGAACAGCGCGCCCGCACGGCGCACCGCCTCCTCGTTGAGGATTGAGGCGCCCGGCGTCGCCAGCCATTGCAGGAACGCCGCGTAGGGTTTCGACAGCGTGACGGCGAACTCGCGGTCGTTGTGCCGGTGGAAGCCCGCGAGAACGGACAGCCGCCCGCTCGCCAGCGCCTCCGCGCCGAAGATGCCGGAGACGACGTTCTGGTTGCAGGACTCCGGATACGTCAAAAGCCGCGTGAACGTGAACTCGACGTCCGACGCCGTCAGCGGCTCTCCGTTGCTGAAGGTGACGCCCTCGCGCAGATGGAACGTGTAGACATAGCCGTCGTCCGACACCTCCCACGACTCCGCGAGCGAGGGAACAAGATCGCAGGTGCCGTCCGGATTGGTGCGCAGCTCCACCAGACGGTCGAACACGTTCAGCGCGATGGCGTAATCGTCGTCGGTGCACTGCGGGTCCACGCTGCCCGGCTCGAACATGGCAAGCTGCAAATAGTTCGACGCGCTTGTATCCGCGGCGCCGCCGCGTCCCATGACGCCGCCGGACGATTCGCCGCTCCAGACATAGAACAAAACGCCGAGCACCGTTGCCGCGGCGAGCAAAACGAGTGCGCCTTTCCTCATCACGGCACGCCTCCTTTGTATGGGTGTGACAAAAACAGGATTCACACCCATGCGCATACTGTCACATTTTTCTCATTTTAGCACATCAGGAGGGCATTGACAACAGTTTCTTGAAATAATAGAATAAGCAATATCAAATCACTTCAATCGCGCTTGACAGGGGAAAACGCCGCCACTATAATGATTTCATCCGCTTTCTCCGGTTTTGCCGCTGTGCCGAAACGATATGAGAGCTTTCCATTCCTTCTGGTCGGCGCCGAACCGCCTGCGCGGCGGCGCGCTCGCCATCCCCGACTATGAAGTGCTGACCATGATGCTCTCCGCCCTCAAGTGGCGGGAGCAAAACGGCCCCATCCGCATGGTCACGGACAGTGCCGGCGCCGCGTTCTTCGCGCGCGCGGGCCTCTCCGCGCTGTGGGACGGCGGGGTGGACACGCGGCTCGACCGGATATCCCCCGCGCTCGATCCGCGGCTATTCTGGGCGGCGGGCAAGCTGGAGGCGCTGCGCGCGGAGTCCGCGCCCTGCGTCATGCTGGACACGGACATGGTCGTGTGGACGGACGTCGGCGGTATGCTGGGAAGGGATGCGGTCGTCGCCCACCGCGAGGCGCTCCGTCCGGAGGTCTATCCCGACCCGTCGGGCTTTTCCCTCGATGCGGACTACCGTTTTCCGCCGGACTGGGACTTCTCCCTGCCCGCGGCAAACACCGCTTTTTTGTATCTGCCGGACGACGGCTTCAAGGCGTACTACACGGGCGAGGCGCTGCGCTTCATGCACGCGCTGCGCCAGCCGGACGCCGACCCCACCGTCGCCATGTGCTTCGCCGAGCAGCGCATCCTGCCCATGTGCGCCGCGGCGCGCGGGATCGGCGTGCGCGCGCTGCTGAACGAGGGCGCGCTGGACGATCAGCGCTTCGTCACGCACCTCTGGGGGCAGAAGCGCGTCTTCGCCGCGAACCCCGAGGAGCGCGTCGCCTACTGTCTGCGCTGTGTGCTCCGGCTGCTGCAAGACTTCCCGGAATGGGAGGGCGCGCTTGCCGCAAACGCCCAGACGCGCCCGTATTTGGAGAGCCTGTAACCGTCCGTACCCATCACGGCCGAAGGAGGGCCGGAGGCGTGAACCAGATGAACCAGACAACTTCACCCGCCGCCGGCGACGCGCTGCGCGATCTGTGGATCGAGCTTTCGCTCGCGCCGCACGGCAGCGCTCCCGCGCCCTCGTCCGGCGCAGCGCCCTCGTCCGGAGGTTCCGGCGGCAGCGGCGCGCAGGGCTACGGCCTCTCCCTTGTCGTGCAGGACCACTTCTCCGCGGAGCGTATCATGCGCATCATGCGCGACCTGTGCGAGCGGGACGCGCGGCGGAAGCCTCCGGCGCAGCCGGACAGGCCCCTTGATCCATAACAAAACCTCTCCATCCGACGTACCGGACGGAGAGGCTGCTTTTTTATTCATGGTGTCCGCGCATCTCGCGGAAGGCGCAGAGCTTGTCCGCCAGCATCACGAGCACCGCCTCCTTCGACTTCGGAGGGCGGAACAGCGTCAGCGGCCACATGTGGCTCTCGATGATGTTCTTTTCCTTGCCGGTGAGCGCGAAGACCTTCCCGGCGTTGCTGCTGGCGCGCAGGGGATGCTCCAGAAGGTGGCGCAGGCCGTTGATCCGCTGCTCCTGCCGCGTGTAGAGATGATAGTCGTGCAGCATCGCGCCGCGCGCGAGCGCCTGCTCGTCCACGCGCCAGCCCAGCCGCTGCGCGAGGCGGAAGCTCTCCATCGCCACGCTGCGGCAGTGGCGGAACGTCGTATTGCCCTTGTGCTGCCGGTATTTCTTCAGCTCGCACACGTCGGGATCGTTCTCCAGCTCCCGAAGCTTGCGCAGGAAGCTCGCTTCGTCATTTTTCGGCATATGCCACGCCCCCTTGCCCGCGCCGCGCGCCTCAGCGGTGCTTCTTCTCCTCGTACAGCTGCTCGTCCGCCTTGGCGATCAGCTCCTTGAGCGGCAGCGACGCGTCCGCGCGCGTCACGCCGATGCTGACGCTCAGCGGATAGGGCGCGTTTGCCTCGCGGTTGAGCTCCGCGAGGATCTCGTTGATCCGGCGGCGCAGCGTCTCGACCTGCTCCGGCTCGTCGGAGGCGACGAAGATCACGAACTCGTCTCCGCCGTAGCGCGCGATGTTGGCGCGCCGCGTCACGTCCCGACACGCCCGCCGCATCGCCTCCGCGATGCGCATGAGCGCGGCGTCGCCCTCGATGTGGCCGTAGGTGTCGTTGATGCTCTTGAATTTGTTCGCGTCGATGATCATCAGGTACAGCGGCACGCCGTCCCCGCCGCCCTGCGCCCACTGCTGAAAGTGGTACTCCAGCTGCTTGCGGTTGTTCAGGCGGGTCAGCGGGTCGATGGAGATCATCTGCTCCAGCCAGTTGAGGTACATCAGCAGCGACTCCAGCGCCAGCGTTGCGCACACAAGCGGAAGCTCCGGATACAGGTATTGCAGGATGCCCGCGATCCCCGGCAGAACCGGAAACAGCGCCAGCGAGATCAGCAGGTTGCGCTTGGCGTAGTTCTGCCTGCGCACCAGACTGATCACCGCGCGCGTGCAGGAAAAAAGCACAAAGATGTAGGACAGGATGTACTGCACGCCGAAAAACATCCCGCGGTGGTAAACGCCCGCGCCGTCCACGGAGAAGTAGAAGCCCGCGAACAGGTTTGCGATCAGCAGCGCGCCGGCGACCCACACCAGCGCGGAGGTCTTCCAGATTTCCCTGCGGTTTTTGACGAGCGGGGACTCCTGCAGGTACTCAAAGTAGATGAACCAGAAGTAGCACACCAGCACCGTGGACAGGAAATAGACCGTCTTCGCAAGCAGCAGCACGATCCCCGGCGCATGGAGGACGCCGGATTCCATCGACATGCAGAACGCGTCCGACAGGAAAAGCAGCATCTGCGCGTCCAGCGTCATGGAGAAATTGCGCTGCTCAAACATGGCGGAAAGGCCGAGCGTCTTGTACCGGATGATCAGCAGCAGAAAGAACGAGATCAGATTGACTTCGAGGTACAAGAGCAGATATGCGACTTGCGAGGACATGGTTTTCTCCTTTCCGGGACCGGTTCGCCTGTTAGCGTCACAGCAGCAGCGCCGCCGCGGAGAGAAGCAGCAGCAGCGCGAGGTTGACCAGCGTGAACACCGTGAGATAGCGCCCCGTACGCGCGCCGCCCGTGCGGGAATAGAGCTTGAGGCTGATGAGGCTGGCGAGGCTGGCGATGGGGGTGCCGAGCCCGCCGACGTCCACGCCCAGAATGAGCGCGCGGGCGTTGTCCGTAAAGCCGGAGAGCAGCAGCGCCGCCGGCACATTGCTGACCACCTGACTCGCCAGCAGCGCCGTCAGGTATTCGCGCCCGTTGAGCGCGGCGCGCAGCAGGCGGGACACCGCGTCGAGCCGCGCGAGGTTTCCGGAGAAGACGAAGAACGCCACAAACGTCAGCAGCAGCATGAAGTCCGCGCCGCGCAGCAGCAGCGCGCGGTCGAAAACCAGCAGCGCGAGCACGACGGCGGCGAGCATCAGCGGCCAGTCGATCACGCGGAACACCGCGAGCAGGCACACGGCGAACAGCGCAAGATGGACGGCCAGCGCGCGGCGGTCAAGCCCCGGCTCCTCGCCGAGAAAGGGGTCGAGCGGCTCGTTCGGCAGCAGCAGGCACAGCGCGAGCGAGAAAAGCAGCGACAGCGCCCACACCGGCGCGGTGATGCGGAAGAAGTCCCCCGCCGTCAGATGGTAGTACGAATAGAGATACAGGTTCTGCGGGTTGCCGACGGGCGTGAGCATGCTGCCGAGGTTCGCCGCCACGGTTTGCAGCACGACGATGGTAATAAGGTCGCTCTTGCGCCCGGTCATGCCCAGCAGCACCACGGCGAAGGGCACGAACGTCAGCAGCGCCACATCGTTCGTGATGAGCATGGAGCTGAAAAACGACAGCGCCACCAGCAGCGCGCCCATGGCGCGGGTGCTTTTCGCCCGCGCGCACACCAGATGGGCGAGATGCGCGAACACGCCCGCGCCGCGCAGGCCGGACACGACCAGCATCAGCGCGTAGAGCAGGGAGAGCGTGCGAAAATCGATATAGCCGAGATACGCCGCGTCCGGCGGCACGAGGAAGCAGCTCGCCAGCGCGCAGAGCGACGCGAGCGTCAAAACAGGTTCCTTTTTGACGAAGGATCGAAGCGAAGACATATGCGGACCGCCTTGCGTTTCCGCGCAGCGCGCGGAGGTTTTACCTTTATATTTTACGCGCCGCGCCGTGCAATTGCAAGATGCAATTCCTGCTTTGCGTCCGGCGGCGGACGCAGTACAGGAGGCGCCTGTCCCGCCGCGCGGAGCCTTATCGATCCGGCAGAGGAGCGCTCAAGAGGTACTCCCATCATTCAAAAAGCATCAGGGACGCGGCGCTTGCCGCGTCCCTGATGCTTTTTCGTCAAATATCCTCCGCGTCGGACGACGTGTCGTAGCGCTCCAGAAACGAGTGCTTCTCGCCGCCGTCCTTCCAGCCGGGGAACGTGCCGATGTTCACCGTGTGGATCGCGTTGAAGACGCTCTTTTCCACGTTGGGGTTCTCCCGCCGCAGTTCCCGCAGCAGCGCCTTGACCTCCCTGCGCTTGCTCAGCTGCTCGATCTGCGCGCTCGCCTCGGTGAAGCGGCAGGCGCATTGCAGGAATTCGAGGCCGTGGTGCCGCGCCCACGCGATGATGTCCTCCTCGTGCACGCGGTAGAGCGGGCGGATCAGCTCCATGCCGGGGAAGTTCTGGCTGTGCAGCTTGGGCGGCATCGCCTGCAGCATCCCGCTCCACAGCATCCCCATGACCGTGGTCTCGACCACGTCGTTGAAATGGTGGCCCAGCGCGATCTTGTTGCAGCCCAGCTCCCGCGCCCTGGCGTAAAGGTGGCCGCGGCGCATCTTCGCGCAAAGGTAGCATGCCGAGTGCGTCTGGGCGTTGGCGACCTCGAACACGTCGCTTTCAAAGATGTGCAGCGGCACGCGCAGTTTTTCGGCGTTCTCCTCGATGCGTGCGCGGTTCGCCGGACTGTAACCGGGGTCCATGCACAGATACGTCGCCGTGAACGGTGTGTGCCCGTGGCGCTCCAGCTCCTGCATGAGCTTGGCGAGCAGCATGGAGTCCTTGCCGCCGGAGACGCACACGGCGATCCTGTCGCCCTCCTGCACCAGCTCGTAGCGCTGCACGGCGGTGATGAACGGCGTCCAAAGCTCGCGGCGGTACTTTTTCACGATGCTGCGCTCCGCCTGCTGCCAGAATTCGAGCTCGCGTCCCATTTCGGCGTCCCCTCCCTCCGCTGTATGGACCAGAGTATATCCCGCCGCCGCGAAAAATGCAAAAAGTATTTTCCGGTTTTCTAACTATTTTACGATTTCAGTCGATAAGATAATAAATATTAGTATGCTTATTCCGGTTCCCGGAGGGAGGATTTTCATATGAAGAACACGAAAAGACTCGGCGCGCTGCTGCTCAGCTTTGTCATGGCGCTCTCGCTGCTGCCCGTGGAGGCGCTGGCGGACCATACGCAGGTTGACTACAGCAGCGTCTTTAAGCTGTATGACGACGGCGTTCTGGAGGTTCTGGACGAAGGGGACTTCTATGATTATTTTGACCTCAATCCGATTTACGCCTGTCCCCTGAACAGCGAGCAGCTGGCATCCGTCACCACGGTGCGCATCCCCTATAACTTTGAGCCAGATCCATGGGGTCCTGCCCTGCCGACCTGCTTTGGCCGATTCCCCAATCTCTCCGCCTTCGAGGTGGTCGTGGATCACACGGGATACTGCGATATCGACGGCGTGCTGTTCAGCGAGGACGGCAAACATATGTACCGCTATCCGCCGAAAAAGGCCGGCGCCGTTTACGTTTTGCCCGCTTCGACGGAAACCATCAGCGCGAATGCGTTCCTTGACAACAATTATCATTATGACGCCGAAGCGCTGAAACGCCTTTATATAACAGGCACCAAAGATGTCGATTATACCAAGGATCATCTGGAGTATCTTCCCGGCGGCACAGCCCCAATCAATTGCTACACAGAAGGTGTGATTCCCGTCGAAGGCATTACCCTCTCCGAGCATGAGCTGGAGCTGGAGCTGACCGGCAGCAGCTCCACCCACACGCTGGTCGCCACGATCTCCCCCAGTAGCCCCACCATCACGGGCGTGCTGTGGTCGAGCAGCGCCCCGAACGTCGTCGCCGTCGATGAGAACGGCGTCGTCACCGCCAAGGCTGCGGGCAACGCGACCATCACCGCGACGACCCTCGGCGCCGACAGCAGCGGCCTCCGCAAATCTGATACCTGCTCCGTCACCGTCAAGGGCGCGGCGCAGACGCTGACGATCCCCGCGGACACGCCCGGCGCGGACGGAGAAACCATCTACGCCGAGATCGACGGCGCAACGCCCGTCGTTTTGCAGGCGCAGACCAACGTGGGCTACAGCGTCACCTTCACCTCCTCTGACGCCTCCAAGGCGCTGTTGGAGAGCGGCGGCACGGAGGCAGCCTCCGTCACCGTCACCGCGGACAGCACCACCGGCATCGCCTCGGTCACGGTCGTCCCGCTCTCTGCCGGCGGCGTCACCGTCACCGCCGCAGCGGGCGATCTGACGCCCGTCTCCTATACGCTCTCGCTCGCGAAGTGGATCAAGTCCCTCACGCTGGGTCAGGACGAGCTCCTGATGGAGGCGGGCGACACCCGCACGCTGACCGCCGCGCTGACCCCTGACGATGTCACGGACGATACCGTGACGTGGGAGAGCAGCAACGAATCTGTCGCCACGGTCGACCAGAGCGGCGTCGTCACCGCCGTCGCCCCCGGCAATGCTGTCATCACCGCCACGAACGGCAGCTCAAACACCCGCATCGCAAGCGACACCTGCACCGTGCGCGTGCGCGGCATCAGGCTGGATCAGACTACGCTTTCCATGAACCCGCGCGACACCGAAACGCTGGTCGCGACGATCTCCCCCGCAGACTCGGATACGGTCGTGTGGAGCAGCAGCAATCCCGCCGTCGCCACCGTCGACCAGAACGGCAAGGTCACCGCCGTCGCCGCGCAGAGCTCCACCGTCCCCGGCACCGCCGTCATCACCGCCACCATGGAGGACTGCGGCCTGACCGCGACATGCGCCGTCACCGTCACGCACGTCGTGCTGGGCGAACTCACGCTCACGCCCGCGTCCATGACCATTGAAAAGGGCGAAACCGCCGAGCTGACGGCGACGTTCGATCCCGTCAACACCACCACGCGCGGGATCACGTGGACGTCGTCGGGCACCGGCGTCGTCTCCGTCAGCCCGACGAGCACCGACACCTCCGACGGCGAGGGCAAGGTCTCCGTCACGCTGACGGCGAACGGATACGGCACGGCGACCGTCATCGCCAACACCGCGGACGGCAACAGGGCGGTCGTGTGCAACGTGCTCGTCCCCGTGCGCACCGAGAGCGTCACGCTGAGCGCCTCCGCCATCGATCTCAAGCCCGGCGAGACCGCCGCGCTGACCGCTTTCGTACTGCCCGAGAACGCGCACAACAAGGATGTGACGTGGGCGAGCAGCAACACCGCCGTCGCCACCGTCGACCAAAACGGCGTCGTCACCGCCGTCGCCGCGGGCACGGCGGCCATCACCGCGACGAACCGAAACGGCACGGGCGACACAAGCATCTCGGGAAGCTGCACCGTGACGGTCAGTTCCTTCACGCTGAACAAGACCGCGCTTTCCCTCATTCCCCGCGGAACCGAAACCCTGACCGCCAGCCTCAACGGCGCGGCGGCGAACAATGTCGCGTGGGAGAGCAGCAGCACCGCCGTCGCCACGGTCGAAAACGGCGTCGTCACCGCCGTCGCCGCGGGCACGGCGACCATCACCGCGACCGAGCGGACGACCGGCCTGACCGCGGCGTGCGCCGTCACTGTCACCGCCGTACCGCTGGAAAGCATCACGCTGGACAACGCGTCCCTCACCATCGAGCCGGACGGCACCGCGACGCTGACCGCCACGCTGGCGCCTGCCAGCGCCACGAACCGCGGCGTCGCGTGGACGACCACGGACCCGGGCGTCGTATCCATCAGCAAAACCCACACCGACACCGCCGATGAGGCCGGCAAGGTCTCCATCACGCTCAGCGCCGACCATACGGGCACGGCGACCATCACCGCGGTCTCCGACGACGGCAGCAAGTCCGTCACCTGCCGCGTGCTCGTCCCCGTGCGCACCACCAACGTCACCGTGAGCGCGGATCACCTCGACCTCAAGCCCGGCGAGACCGCCGCGCTGACCGCAGCGGTCACTCCCGCGAACGCGTACAATACGGATATCACATGGGCAAGCGACAACACCGCCGTCGCCACCGTCGACCAAAACGGCGTTGTCACCGCCGTCGCCGCGGGCACGGCGACCATCACCGCGACGAACCGAAACGGCACGGGCGACACAAGCATCTCGGGAAGCTGCACCGTGACGGTCAGTTCCTTTGCGCTGACGCCCGGCACGCTTTCCCTCATTCCCCGCGGAACCGGAACGCTGACCGCCAAGCTCAACGGCAATGCGGCTGAGAGTGTCACGTGGAAGAGCAGCAACACCGCCGTCGCGACGGTTTCCGACAGCGGTGTCGTCACCGCCGTTGCCGCGGGCACGGCGACCGTCACCGCGACCGAGCAAACGACCGGCCTGACCGCGGCGTGCGCCGTCACCGTCACCGCCGTACCGCTGGAAAGCATCACGCTGGACAACGCGTCCCTCACCATCGAAAAGGGCGGTGAGGCCACGCTGACCGCCACGCTGGCGCCTGCCAACGCCACCGTGCGCGAGATCACGTGGACGACCACGGACGCGGGCATCGTGTCCGTGACCCCGGCGCTGACCGGCAACACCGACGTCAACGACGGAACCGGCAAGGTCTCCGTCACGCTCAAGGCCGTGGGCGAGGGTACGGCAACCGTCAGCGCCGTCACCACCGACGGGCGGAAGGTCGTCACCTGCCGCGTGCTGGTGCCCGTGAAGGTGACGGGCATCACGCTGAAGTCCAACCTCACGCTGGAGGTCGGCGAGATCGAGTATCTGACCGCATCGGTCGTCCCCTCGAACGCCACCGACAAGACCATCACGTGGAGGAGCAGCGACGAAACCGTCGCCACGGTCGAAAACGGCAAGGTCACGGCCGTCGCCGCGGGCACGGCAGCCATCACCGTCACCAGTACGAACGGCGCGAACGGCGCCACGGTCACCGCCACCTGTGATGTGACGGTCAATCCCGTCGCCGTGCGCGGCGTCACGATCTCGCAAAAGCGCGTCACCACCCACGTCGGCAGCGAAGACGTAACGCTGATTGCGACGGTCACACCCTCGAACGCCGCCAACCCCGCCGTGACGTGGACGATCAGCAGCTCGGACGTCGCCGCCGTAACGGACAACGGGAACGGCACGGCGACCGTCCATGCCGTGGGCGTCGGCGAGGCGGAGATCACCGTCACCACCGTCGACGGGAGCTGCTCGGATACCTGCTACTACACGGTGCTCACAACGCCCGTGACGAGCATCACGCTGAGCGAAACCGAATGGACCACCGCGCTCAAGGATCACGAGACCAAAACGCTGACCGCGACAGTCCTGCCGACCAACGCCACGGACGATACCGTGGTATGGTCGAGCAGCAACCCCGCCGTCGCGGAGGTTCACCAGGACACCGGCGTCGTCACGCCGAAGGCCGCGGGCACCGCCACCATCACGGCGCGCTCCGTCAGCACGCCGTCCGTCGCCGCGGTGTGCGCCGTCACCGTCACCACGACGCCGGTAACGAGCCTCAGCCTGAGCGAAACCGAGCTCAACCTCAACATCGGCAGCGATCCCGTCACGCTGACCGCGGACGTCGGTCCCTCGGACGCGGACGACAAGACCGTGATCTGGTCCTGCTCCGACACGCAGGTCGCCAACATCACCGACAACCACGACGGCACGCTGACCGTCACCGCGGGCACAAAGGGCCGCGCGGTCATCACCGCGCTGACGGAGGACGGCGGCAAAACCGCCACCTGCGTTGTCAACGTCTGGCAGATGGTCGGCAGCGTGAGCCTGAACAAGACAGAGCTGTCCCTCGGCGTCGGCGAAAGCGAAACGCTGACCCCCACCGTGCTTCCGGACAACGCCGAGAACAAAAACGTCACATGGACCAGCAGCGACACCGCCGTCGCCACCGTGGATCAAACCGGCAGAGTCACCGCGCACAGCGCGGGCAGCGCGACGATCACCGTCACCACCGAGGATCGCACCGCCGCCGGACCGAAGGCAGCCGCGACGTGCGCCGTCACGGTGACGAACGTCCCTGTCTCCTCCCTCGCCATCACCGGCGCGCCCACGGAGATGACCGTCGGCGATCAGGTGACGCTGACCGTCAACATCAGCCCCGCGGGCGCCACGGACAAGACGGTGACGTGGGCCGCGCCGAGCGGCATCTTCCATCTGCTGAGCTCCACCGCGACCACCGCGACCTTCGAAGCCGTCGGCGCGGCGGCGTCCGCGGCAACGATCACCGTCACCGCGCAGGACGGCAGCGGAAAGTCTACAAGCTGTGATATCCAAGTCTATTCTAAGGCAGAGAGCGTCACGATCACGGGCGATGATACGCTGACCATCACCGCGGCCGCTCAAAACCCTGTCACCACGCTGGCTGCCGCGGTTGGCCCCGTCAATGCAAAGCAGAATGTCATATGGAGTGCGGATAATAAGTCTGTTGTAACGCTCGGAATTCCTATTGTCGTAGACGGTAAGTCTACCGTTGCGGTCACGGCGCAGGCGCCCGGAACCGCCGTAATCACCGCTATTTCCGAGGCGAACCCCGCCGCGAAGGCGAACTTTACCGTCACGGTGAAGCGGCACGCCGATTCCCTCGCGCTGACGATCGCGCCGCCGGCGAGCGGCGCCTCGCTCGACGGGACGGCGCTGAGCTTTGACCTGTCCGCCTCCCCGCAACCCGCGACGCTGACCGCGACGGCGTCGCCGTCCGGCCTCACGGACGAGCTCGTCTGGACGGTCACAAACAACAACGGGAACATCCTGCTCACGCAGGGACAGACGCAAAGCGGTGTGAGCACGGCGACGGTCTACGCCCTCAAGAGCACGGGCGACACCCCGGTCACGATCACCGTTTCCGCGAAGGACGGCGACGCCGTGTCTCAAACCGCAGCCTGCACCGTCGCCGTCAAGAACTCTGTGACGGGCGTAACGCTCAACTACCCCGCCCTCACGCTGACGCGGCTCGAAACCGCGCAGCTCACCGCCGCGGTCACGGGCGGCGACGCGCCGTCCGTCACGTGGGAGAGCAGCAATTCCACCATCGTCTCCGTGGACGATAACGGCCGGATCACCGCGAATGCGGTCGGCTCCGCCGTCGTCACGGCGCACGCCGGCAACCAATTCGCGACCTGCGACGTCACGGTCAACCCGATCCTTGTCAGCGAGCTGCTGGTCAAATCCGCCACCGTGCTGATCCTCGGCGATACCGAGACGCTCAGCCCGACGGTGCGCCCCGAAAACGCGGACGATCGCAGCCTTAACTGGATCAGCGGGAATAAAAACGTCGTCACCGTCGATGAAAATGGCAAGCTGACCGCCGTCGGCGTCGGCACGGCGCTCGTCACCGTCGCCGCGCAGGACGCGAGCGGCAAGACCGCCGTCTGCGAGGTCACGGTGCAGCCCGTCGCGGTCACTTCCCTCAAGCTGACCGAGAGCGCGCTCACGCTGGAGAAGGGCGCGACGCACCAGCTGACCCACACGCTTCTGCCGGAGAATGCCACAGACCCCAGCGTAATCTGGAGCAGCAACAACATCTCCGTCGTCGAGGTCGCCTCCGACGGCATGTTGCGCGCCGTTGGCGTCGGCACCGCGACCGTCACCGTCCGCGCGCACGGCGACGAGACGAAGTACGCCACCTGCACCGTCACCGTCACCGCCGCCGTGGAGGGCGTGACGCTCGACAAGACGACGCTCGCGCTCGAAGTGGGTGAAAGCGCGACGCTCCGCGCGACCGTCAACCCCGACGACGCCACCGTCAAGACAGTCACGTGGAGCAGCAGCGCGCCAACGGTCGCCTCGGTGAACCCGGGCACCGGCGAAGTCACGGCGCACGCCGACGGCACGGCGCTCATCACCGTCACCACCGACGGAAAAACGGCAGGCGGGGAAACGCCCGCGACCGCGAAGTGCACCGTCACGGTGAGCACGCCGGTGGAGAGCGTCGAGATCCAGAACGCAAACGGGGAGGCCCTCACCTCCCTGACCGTGAACCGCAGCGACGGGACCTTTACGCTCAAGGCCGCCGTGCGCGGCGCGAACGGCGCGGTTCCCACCAACAGGGAGGTCCTTTGGGGCAGCAGCGACACCGACGTCGCCACCATCGATGAAACCGGCAGGGTCACGCTGAAGAAGGTCGGCGTCACGGTCATCACCGTCACTACCGTGGACGGGGCGAAGACCGCCTCCTGCGCGCTGCAGGTGGAGCAGGCGGCGGCGGAGATGACCATCAGTTCGCCGACGCTGGAGCTCAGTCTGACCGGTACCAAGCCCGACAACGGCACGCTGGTCGCCACCGTGACGCCCGCGGGCGTCACCGAGCCGATCACGTGGACCGTTTCCGGCCTCAACGTCGCGTACATCTTCTCCACGGAGGACGGCGTGGACGGCAGCGGCAACAAGACCAGCACCGCCATCGTCAAGGCGGCGGGCGGCGGCAGCGTCACCGTCACCGCGCGCTGCGGCACCGCCGCGGCGTCCTGTACCGTGACCGTTCCCGTCCCGGTGACGGGCGTCGCCGTCACGCCCGCCGCGCGGACGCTGGAGATCGGAAAGGCCCTCCAGCTGACCGCCACGGTCAGTCCGGAGAACGCCGCGGTCAGGACCGTGACGTGGGAGAGCGGCGATAACAGCATCGCCACGGTTTCGAATACCGGTCTCGTCACCGCCGTCGCCGCGGGCACCGTTGCCATCACCGCCGCCGCGACGGACGGCAGCGGCGTCAAGGGCTCCGCCACCGTCATCGTCGTGCCCGTCGCCGTCACCGGCGTCAGCCTTAACGCAACGAGCAAGACGCTGGAGCGCAACGAAACCTTCCAGTTGACCGCCACGGTCACGCCTGACGACGCGGCAGACGATACCGTCTACTGGAAGAGCTCCGACGCGTCGGTCGCCTCCGTGGACAGCACCGGCCTTGTCAAGGCGTGCGGCTTCGGCACCGTCACCATCACCGCCACCACGGCGGACGGCGGCAAGACCGCGACCTGCGAGGTCACGGTCAGGCAGAAGCCCGTCACCGGCATGGAATTCCCGGACGGCGCGCTCGAACTCTACATCAACGGCGAAGGAGCCGGGCAGCCCTCCGCCGCGAGCGCCGCGCTGACCGTCACGCCCAGCGACACCACGGAAACCATTACGTGGCGCAGCGAGAACGTCACCGTCGCCTCGGTGGACGAGAACGGCGTCGTCACCGCCGTGGGCGGCGGCACCGCGCAGATCATCGCGACCGCCTCCGGCGGCATGACCGCCCAGCGCACCGTCAACGTCACGGTGCTGCCCACGGGCGTCGAGCTGCCCGCGACGATGACCATGGCGGCGAACGAAACCAGGGCGCTCACCGCGACCGTCCGTCCCGTCAATGCGAGCGACCCGGCGCTGACGTGGACGCTCGCAGGCAGCGAGCACGTCCATGTTACCGGCGGCGTCGTCACCGCCGACGGCGCGTACATCGGCGAAGACGTCACCGTGACCGTCACCGCAGCGACGGTGAACGGCAAGACCGCGACCTGCACCGTTACGGTGAAGCCCGTCGCCGTCACCGCCGTCAGCCTGTCCCCCGCGCGCATGACGCTGCGGGTGGGCGAGGCTCCCGTCACGCTCGACGCCACGGTGCTTCCGAATGACGCCGCCGCGCCCGGGCTGACGTGGACGAGCAGCAGCCCGTCCGTCGCCGCCGTGGATCAGAACGGCGCCGTCACCCCCCTCGCCGCCGGCGAGACGACGATCACCGCCAAAACGGCCAACGACGTCAGCGGCGTGTGCTACGTCACGGTGGAGAACGTTCCCGTTGAGCGCATCACGCTTACCCCCTCCTCGCTGAGCTTCCGGTTCAACGACAAGACGCACGGCGAGCAAACCGTTGCGTTCGCGATAACGCCCGCAAACGCCACCGACAAGACCGTGACGTGGAGCAGCAGCAACGCCGCCGTCGCCACGGTTGACGCTAACGGTAAGGTCACGATGGTCGCCCCCGGCACGGCAAAGATCATCGCCCGCAGCAACGGCACGCCCTCTGTCACCGCGGAGTGCGCCGTCACTGTCGCCGCGACGCCGGTGACGAGCATCACGCTGAGCAAGACCCTGCTGGAGCTGAACCTCTCCCCCGCCGGTTCCACGAAGCTGACCGCCGAGGTTCGGCCCGCGGACGCGGACGACACGTCGCTTTCGTGGTCCAGCAGCGATGACTCTATTGTCTCAGTCGATCAAAATGGCAATGTTACCGCCGTCGGCAAGGGCACAGCGGTCATAACCGCCGCCGCCAACGACGGCAGCGGCGTGAGCGCCGCCTGCGTCGTCAAGGTCTGGCAGAAGGTCACGGGCGTCACGCTCAGCGAGCTGAGCGGCATGACCGTCGGACAGACGGCAAGGCTAACCGCAACGGTCGCGCCCACAAACGCGGACAACAAAAACGTCACTTGGGCGAGCGGCAACGAGGCGGTCGCCACGGTGGACGCCGCGGGCAACGTCACCGCCATCAGCGCCGGTACGGCAAAAATCTCTGTCACAACAGAAGATCAGTCTATTACTGTGGAGCGCACGGTCACGGTGACGAACGTCGCCGTGACAGGCGTGACCGTCTCCCCCGCGACGCTTATATTCAAGGAGGACGAGCAGCGAGTGCTGACCGCCTCGATCCTGCCGCTGGACGCCACGGACAAGACCCTCACGTGGAGCAGCAGCAACGACGGTGTCGTCACCGTGCAGAAGCTTGACGGCTCCGGCGCGTCGATCACCGCCGTCGCCGCGGGCACCGCCACCGTCACCGCGACGAGCGTCAACGGCGTCGAGGGCAGCTGTGAGATCACGGTGCGCGCCGCAGTGAGCAACGTCACGCTCAACAAGCCGTCGCTCACGCTGCAAACCGGGGAGTCGGAAACGCTGACCGTCACGGTCGACCCCGACAGCGCGGACCAGTCCGTCACTTGGAAAAGCCTTGATGAGTCTATCGTCACGGTAGACAGCACAGGCAAAGTCACCGCAACAGACAAGACCGGCAGCACCATCATCACCGTCACGGCGGTCGACGGCGGCAAGAGCGCAAGCTGCGCCGTCACGGTGCTCAAGAGCGCGACAGGCATCAGCCTGAGCGCCAGTTCTATTCCGCTAAGTCTATCTGGAAGTGCCGAGTTGACTGCGACACTTGCTCCTTTGGACGCGACGGATACCGTTTTGTGGAGCGTGGACGGCAGCGCCGTGCAGCTCGGCGCGCCAACCGTTGGAAATGGAACCAGCAAAGTTTCAGTCTATGCGTGCAGCGGTGGTACGGCGACCGTCACCGCCTGTTCCGCTGTCAACAACAGCATCAAAGCGACCTGCGAAGTAACGGTTGCCGTTCCTGTCGCCAGCCTGACGCTTGACCGCACGGCGCTGACGCTGACGAAGGGCGACGCTGCCGTCACGCTGACCGCGGCCGTCCTGCCGGAGGACGCCAGCAGCCAGACGGTCGCGTGGAGCGTCGCGTCCGACAACGGCGCGGTCACGTACACCAAGGACGGCAGCACCATCACCCTTACGCCTGCCGCCGCGGGCACCGCGACCGTCACCGCCACCGTCGGCAGCCTGACCGCGCAGTGCACGGTCACGGTCAAGCCGAAGCTCGTGGAAACCATCGCGATCAAGCAGGGCGGGAGCGCCGTCACGGAGCTTGCCCTGACGACGGACAGCGAAGCCGTGCAGCTGACCGAGGACGTCGGCCCCGAGGCCGCGGACAACAGGACCGTCGAATGGTCGAGCAGCGATTCCAACGTCGCGACCGTCGTCGATGGCCTCGTCACGGCGAAGGGCATCGGCACCGCCGTTATCACCGCCGCCGCGAAGGACGGCAGCGGCGTGTCCGCCTCCTGCATTGTTACCGTCGGCGAGATCACGGTCACTGCGGTCACGCTCGATCCGACTTCGCTCTCCTTCGACCTCACCTCCAATACCAAGACCGCGACGCTGACCGCGGCGGTCAGCCCCGCCAACGCCACCGCGGGCACGGTCGCGTGGATGAGCAGCAACCCGAACGTCGCGACCGTCAGCGCCGCCACGGGCGGGGAGATCACCGTCACCGCCGTCGGCGCGGGTACGGCGATCATCACCGCCTCGGCGGGCGGCAAGAGCGCGACCTGCACCGTCACCGTCACCGCGCCCGTCAGCGGCGTCACGCTGGATACCGCCACGCTTAACCTCGTCAAGGGTGCGAGCGCGGTGCTGACCGCAACGGTCGCCCCCGAGAGCGCGGCGAACAAGGCTGTAACGTGGAGCAGCGACGACGATACCGTCGCCACCGTCACGAGCGGCGGTCGCGTCACCGCGGTCGGCGCGGGCGACACCGTCATCACCGTCACCACCGCCGACGGCGGCAAGACAGCAACCTGCACCGTCAAGGTCTCCGTGCCCACGACCAGCCTGACGCTCGACCGCACGGCGCTGACGCTGACGAAGGGCGACACGCCGGTCACGCTGACCGCGGCCGTCCTGCCGGAGGACGCCAGCAGCCAGACGGTCGCGTGGAGCGTCGCGTCCGACAACGGCGCGGTCACGTACACCAAGGACGGCAGCACCATTACCCTTACGCCTGCCGCCGCCGGCACCGCGACCGTCACCGCCACCGTCGGCAGCCTGACCGCGCAGTGCACGGTCACGGTCAAGCCGCTGTTGTCGAACTCGGTCACGCTGAGTGAAACGGCGCTGGAGGGCCTGCGCGTGGGCGATACGAGAACTCTGACCGCCTCCGCCGCGCGAACAGACGGCAAAGCGCCCGACGACACTTCCGTTATTTGGTCGAGCAGCGACGCCAACATCGCGACCGTTTCGAGCGGCGGTCTCGTCACCGCCGTCGGCTTGGGTACCGCGATCATCACCGCCGCCGCAAAGGACGGCGGCGCGGCGGCAACCTGCACCGTTACCGTCGGGGCGACGGCGCTGACAGCGCTTGCGCTCGACAAAACCACGCTCTCCTTCGACCTCACCGATTCCGGCGCCGACAAGACGGCGCAGCTGAGCGTTACCTTTACCCCCGCGGACGTCACCGACAAGACAGTGAGCTGGTCGACCGGCGATCCCACCGTCGCCACGGTGTCGGACAGCGGCCTCGTCACCGCCGTCGGCGTCGGCACGACCAAGATCACCGTGCGCGCACAGTCAAACATCGAAAAAATCGCGATCTGCACCGTCAACGTCACCGCGCCGGCAACGGGCGTCACGCTCGACGAAGCGTCGCTGACGCTGCGCGTCGGCGAGAGCGCGACGCTGACGCCCACGGTCAGCCCCGAAACCGCCTCCCCCGCCACGGTCACGTGGAGCAGCACCAACGATACCGTCGCCAAGGTCGTGAACGGCAAGGTCACGGCGCTCAGGGGCGGCACGGCGACCATCATCGTCACCACCGTCAACGGCGGCAAGACCGCGGCCTGCGCCGTCACCGTGCGCACGCCGGTGGACAGCGTAAGCATCACAAATGAGGATGGCACGCCCGCCGGCAGCAGCCTGACCGTCGAGAAGAGCGACGGCAGCCTGACGCTCAAGGCAGCGGTGCTCCCCGCGGACGCGTCCGACCCGAGCGTCACATGGTCGAGCAGCGATCCCGCGGTCGCCTCCGTCGGCGCGGACACCGGCGCGGTCACGCTGCACAAGACCGGAATCACCATTATCACCGTCGCCACAACGGACGGCGGCAAGACCGCGTCCCTCACGCTGCGCGTCGAGCAGCCCGTCACATCCCTCACGCTGAGTGATAACATGCTGTCCCTCAGCCTGACCGACAGCGAAAGCGGCACAAAGACGCTGACCGCGACCGTCGCGCCCGCCGACACGGAGGACGCGATCACCTGGGAGATCGACAAGCCCGGCGTCGCCTCCCTCGGCACGCCCGTGTTCAACGCGGGCACAAGCACCGTCTCCGTCACCGCCGTGGGCGGCGGCACGGCAACCGTCACCGTCCGCTGCGGCGCACGGTCCGAGACCTGCGTTGTCTCGATCCCCGTGCCGGTCAGGGGCGTCGACGTGACGCCGCTGACCCACACGGTGGAGGTCGGCGGAACGGTCGGGCTGACCGCGAAGGTCACGCCCGCGAACGCCCAGAATCAGTCCCTGACGTGGGTCAGCGGAGACGATTCGATCGCCACGATCGAGGGCAGCGGCACCAATGTCACCGTCACCACGCACAAGGTCGGCACCGTGACGATCACCGCCTATGCGGCCGACGGCAGCGGCGCGTTCGGCAGGGCGACGCTTGTGGTCACGTCCGTCTCCGTCACCGGCGTCACCGTGACGCCGACGGCATACACACTGCACATCGGCGAGAGCACGCAGCTCACAGCAACGGTCGCGCCGACGGAAGCGGCGAACAAGGCCGTCTCGTGGTCCAGCAGCGCCCCCACCGTCGCATCCGTGGACCAAAACGGTCTCGTCACCGCCTACAGGATCGGCAGCGCCGTCATCACCGCCACCACGGCGGACGGCGGCAAGACCGCGACCTGTTCTGTCACCGTTCCCGAAGTTCCGGCGACGGGCATCACGCTCGACAACAACACGCTCGCGCTGAGCATCAACGGCGCGGAGGGCACGTCCGTCGGCACGCTGACGGTCACGGAGCTTCTGCCCCTGAACACGACGGAAGCCGTCACATGGACCAGCAGCAACACCTCCGTCGCCATCGTCTCCGGCAGCGGCAAAACGGCGACCGTCACCGCCGTCAACGGCGGCAGCACAACCATCACCGCGACCGCCGGAACGGTCAAGAAGACCTGCGTCGTCACCGTCACGGTGCTCGCCACCGGTGTTTCGCTGGAGGCGCAGGGTCTCACCGTCGCCCAGAACGGCGACAAGTCTCTGACCGTCCAGATCAACGATACGCCGACGTTCACCGCCCGCGTCTCGCCCGCTAACGCCGCCCAGGACGTCACGTGGTCGAGCAGCAACCGCAGCGTCGCAACCGTCGACGGCGGCGTCATCACCACCGTCGGCACGGGCACGACCGTCATCACCGCGACGGCGAACGACGGCAGCGGTCAAAGCGACTCGTGCAGGCTGACGGTCACGGAGCTCGCCGTCACGGGCGTCAGGCTCTCGCAGAACAGCCTGCTCATGAGAGTCGGCGACGATGCCGTCACCCTCACCGCCGCGGTGCTGCCCGACGGCGCGGAAAGCGCGCTCACGTGGAGAAGCGGCAACGAGGCCGTCGCCGCGGTCGAAAACGGCGTCGTCACCGCAAAGAGCGTCGGCACGGCGGAGATTACCGTCACCACCGCGAACGGCAAGACCGATACCTGCTATGTCACCGTGGAGGCGGCGCCGCCCCAGACGATCACGCTGTCCCCCAACACGCTGACGCCAATCACCTTCAGCCAGGAAAATGACCGTACGCGCACGCTGAGCGCGACGGTCGGCCCCGCAAGCGCCACGGACAAGAGCGTCACGTGGTCGAGCAGCAACGAAGACGTCGCCTTCATTTCGGCCAGCGGCAATACGGCGACCGTCACCGCGAAGGCCGCCGGCACGGCGGTCATCACCGCGCGCTGCAACGCCAACGGCTCCATCGCCGCCTCCGTCACGCTGACGGTCAACGCCACGGTCGTGACAAGCGTCAGCCTGGACGAGACCTCGATCCGCCTCAACCCCGGCGCAAACCGGACGCTGACCGCGACGGTCGCGCCCAGCAACGCGGACGACAAGACCGTCAACTGGTCGAGCAGCAACAGCAACATCGCCATCGTGACGAACAACGGGGACGGCACGGCGACCGTCACCGCCGTCGCGGAGGGCACCGCCGCGATCACGGTGCTGACCGCGGATCAGGGCAAGACCGCCTCCTGCGTCGTCCACGTCGTCAACGGCGTCACCGGCGTCACACTGGACAAGAGCACGCTCCCGCTGAACGTGGGCGAGACCGCTGCGCTGACGCCCACCGTCGTCCCCTCGAACGCCACGAACCCGCATGTGACGTGGAGCAGCGACCATCCCGAATTTGCCTCCGTGGACGCGGCGGGCAACGTCACCGCGAAGGCCGCCGGCACGGCGAAGATCACCGTCACGACCGAGGACGGCGAAAAGACCGCGTCCTGCATCGTCAACGTCAGCGCCGTTCCGGTGAGCAGCCTCAGCCTCGACAAGACCGTGCTGGAGCTGACCGCCGGAGGCCAGAGCACGCTGACGCTCACCATCGGCCCCGACAACGCGACGAACAAGGCCGTCACGTGGTCGAGCAGCGACCCGTCCGTCGAGGTCCTCGCCCAGAGCGCGACCACCGCCATCGTCTACGCCGTCACCGCGAGCGAGACGCCCGTCACCGTCACTGTCGCCGCGAACGACGGAAGCGGCAAAACGGCGGCCTGCACCGTCACGGTGCGCGCGCCGGTCACAGGCGTCGACGTCAGGGACGGCGGCAGCAGCGTGACCGGAACGACCCTTCCGCTCGCGCTCGGCGATACGAAGACGCTGACGGCGGCGGTTCTGCCCGAGGGCACCACCGCGCAGGACGTCACCTGGTCGAGCAGCAATGAAGACGCCGTCTCCGTGAGCGCCGCCGGCGTCGTCACCGCCAAAGCGGCGGGCACGGCGACCATCACCGCGGCGTCCGTCGCGAATCCCGCCGCGAAGGGGTATGTCACCATCACCGTCACGCAGAGCGCGGCGGGCATCCAGCTCGATTCCACCGAAGCGGTGACGCTGAATCTGGGCGACGCGCCCAGATCCGTCACGCTGACCGCCACGCTCGATCCGCTGACCGCCACCGACGACGTCGTGTGGAGCGTCGACGGCGAGGACGGCATCGTGCAGCTCTCCGCCGGCGCCGCCGCAAACGGCAGAAGCACCGCCACGGTCTACGCGCTCAAGGCGGGCACGGTCACGATCATCGCGACCGCGAACGGGCACGCCGCGTCGCGCACGGTCACGGTCGTCAATCCCACCACGGGCGTGCTGCTGAACTACGCGACCATCGAGCTGACGCGCGGGGATACCAAGCAGCTGACCGCCACGGTGCTGCCCACGGACAAGGCTGTCGCGTGGAGCACCGACGACAGCAGCGTCGCCACCGTTGAAAACGGCGTCGTCACCGCCAAGGCGGCCGGCACGGCAAACATCACCGCCACCGCAGACGGCAAGAGCGCAGTCTGCGCCGTCACGGTGAATCCGAAGCCCGTCACCGAGGTAACGCTCGCCGCGTCCGCCTCCGTCGCGATGGGCGGCAGCCTGACGCTGAGCGCGACCGTCGGCCCCGCGGACGCGGACAACAAGGCCGTGAACTGGTCGAGCAGCAACACCGCCGTCGCGGCCATCGATTCCTCCGGCAAGGTGACGACGCTCTCCCCCGGCAGCACGGTCATCACCGCGGCCGCCGCGGACGGCAGCGGCGTGTCCGCCACCTGCCTCCTCACGGTCAAGCCCATCGCGGTCACGGGCGTCACCATGGATACGGCGCTGGAGCTGACGGTCGGTCAGCAGCAGACGCTCGAGCCGGTCGTCGAACCCTCGACCGCGACAAACCCGAACCTGCGCTGGAGCAGCAGCAACGTCACCGTCGCCGCCGTCGGCTCCGACGGCACGGTCACGGCGGTCGGCGTCGGCACGGCGGTCATCACCGCCACATCCCAGGCGGACGCGAGCAAGAGCGCCGCGTGCACCGTCACCGTTACCGCGCTCGTATCCGGCGTGCAGGTGAACAAGAACGAGATCCGGCTCGCCGTCGGCGCGAGCGAGACGCTCACCGCCTCGATCACGCCTCCCGACGCGGCAAACCAGACCGTGACGTGGAACAGCAGCAAGCCCGCTGTCGCCACCGTCGATGAAGACGGCAAGGTCATCGCCGTCGCGGCGGGCACGGCGACCATCACCGTCACCACCGCGGACAGCGGCAGGACCGCGACCTGCGCCGTCACCGTCGTGCAGCCCGTGGAAAGCGTGTCCATCACCGGCGTGCCCGCGGAGCCGCTGACCATCGGCGGCGGCACCGTGACGCTCGGCGCGGACGTGCGGCCCGGCAATGCCGACGACAAGACGGTGACATGGAGCAGCACGAACACCGCCGTCGCCACCGTCGACCAGAACGGCATCGTCACCCCGGTCGGCACTGGCGTGACCGCCATCGTCGTCACCACGGCGGACGACGGCAAGACCGACTCGTGCAGTGTGTCGGTCGTGCAGAAGGCAAGCGGCGTCACCGTGACGCCGGCGAGCCTGACCGTCGTCGCCGGACAGACTGGACAGCTCACCGCCGAGGTGCTCGGCGGCGCGAGCAACCCCAACGTCAGTTGGACGACCGACGATTCGTCCGTCGCGACCGTCGCCGCCAACGGCCTCGTCACCGCGAAGGCGGCGGGCAGCGCGACCATTACCGCCACCGCCGCCGACGGCAGCGGCGCGTACGGCGTGTGTATCGTCACCGTTGTCGAGCCCGTCACCGGCGTGACGATCAAGAGCGGCGGCGCCGCCGTCACGGCGCTGACGCTGGGCTACGCCGCAGACACCAGCAAGACGCTCACCGCCGAGGCGGCGGGCGGCGCAAACGTAACCTACCGCTGGAGCATCGACGACAGCACCGTCGCCACCGTCGATCAGAACGGCACGGTCACGGCGAAGAAGCCCGGCTCGGCGATCGTCACCGTCACCGCGGAGGTAAAGAACGGCGACGTCGTGCTCTCTTCCGCCAGCAAGTCCTGCGCGATCACCGTCGAGAAAATGATGATCGCCGCGGACAAGACCGAGCTGTTCCTCTACCCCGGTCATTTGACCGGCAGCGTGGCGTTCACCGGCTGCCTTGCCGAGGGCGACATCACCTTCACCGGCATGGACGCCGACGTACTGCGCCAGTCGTCGTCCCACACCGGCGGCACGCAGACCGTCTCGTTCGAGGCGCTGCAAAACGGCGTGGTAGCCCTGCGCTGGTCGCGCGCTGCGAGCGACGTGTATCTTGCGAGCAGCGGCACGGTCGTCATCTACTCCCTGCCCGAGCCGATCACCGCCGTCTCGTTCGCTCCTCTTGCCACGGGCGCGCAGCTCACAGCCTCCGCCTCCGCGTCGAGCGGAAAGATCAGCGTCTCCGGCTATGTACCCGACACGGTCGGCCTTTCGACGGACGCGGATTTCAACCTCTCCAACGCATCCGGCGTGCTGGGCAAGCTGAACGTGACCTGCGCGACCGGCGTGCTGAACGACCTGACCGCGGCCTGCGCGGGCGGCGTCGTCACGGTAAGCTCCGCGCGCGCCGGCGGCACGGTGAAGACATACGCGATCGATACCTCCGGCATCGTCTCGCTGCCGGACAATGTCTCCGTTTCCGTTGCGCTGGTCGCGCCGGAAAACACGCACGTCTCCAACGTGGACGTCACCGGCACCACGGTGGGCAACACCGAAGCCGCCGAAGCCGCGGCGATTTCCGCCGCGCAGAGCAAGATCGACGCGATCGAGGGCGATAAGACGATCAGCGTCCAGATCGAGGTGAATCCCGATCCCGCCCAGTCCGGAAACATCGGCGGGTACGAGGTCGCCACCTTCGACATCCAGCCCACCTACACCGTCACCGTCAACGGCACGCAGGTCGACAGCGGCGATCTTGACCGCCTCTCCTCCCCGATCACGATCAGCGTCCGCGTCGCGTTCCGTCCCGAGCTGATCGTCCACAGGCACGGCAGCACGGTCGAGTATCCCGCCTTCACCTGCACAGGTCCGAACGACGGCTTCTATACCGTGACATGGCAGCAGTCCACCTTCAGCGACGTGCAGCTCTGCGCCCGCATCCGCCGCGCCAGCGTCACCTTCACCTATCCCGACGGCACGCAGGAGACGGTCTCCTACGACGACAGGGACGTCGGCAAGGCGCTGCCCGCCAACGGCGCGAACAGCGAGGGCTGGACGCTTCCGGGCGTCGACGGCACGTTCACGCAGCTGACCGACGAGCTGATGAGCGCGATCGACGGGCGCAACGTCACGCCGACGGCTGCTCCCACCCCGGACACGCCGGACGACAATCCGGGCGGCGGCTCGGGCGGCTCCGGCGGCTCGGGCGGCTCCGGCGGCTCCGGCGGCTCCGGCGGCTCGGGCGGCTCCGGCGGCTCGCACACCAGACCGGATCGCGAGGACACCACTCCGTCGACGCCGGCGACTCCCACGACGCCCGCGACGCCGACGGCGCCCACGCAGCGCTTCACCGACGTGCCCGCGGCGCATTGGGCATCGAGCAGCATCGAGTATGTCGCCTCGCGCGGCATCTTCAACGGCGTTGGCAACGGCAAATTCGCGCCGGAGCTCGCCATGACGCGCGCTATGATCGCGCAGATGCTCTACAACTTCGACGACGGCGACAAGACCGCGGGCGCCTCCGTGTTCAGAGACACCGAGGGCAAGTGGTACGACACGGCGGCGCGCTGGGCGGCTGCCGCGGGCGTGGCGCAGGGCAGCGGCGGCAGATTCGACGGCGACGCCGACGTCACACGCGAGCAGATGGCGACCATGCTCTACCGCTACGCGCGGCTCAAGGGCTACGACGTGTCCGCCTCCGGCGATCTCTCCGCCTTCGGCGACGCCGCGCAGACGTCCGACTGGGCTCTCGACGCGATGCGCTGGGCGGTCGGCGCGGGGCTCATCAACGGCGTCAAGGCCGCCGACGGCTCCGTCACGCTCTCGCCGCAGGGCAGCGCGACGCGCGCGCAGGTCGCGGCGATCATGCAGCGCTTCTGCGAAAACGTCGCGCGCTGAAGCATCATGCAGAGGAACGTTCCGCGCACGGGACGTTCCTCTCTTTTTTCAGAATAATTATTTACATATATTTATTTTTGTGATAAGCTGTAGCTCATAATGGATATATGGCATCAATTCCGAAAGGAGCTTGTGGGGCATGGAGTTCAGCATCACGGTTTTGGGCGCGCGCGGCTCGGTTCCCGTCAGCGGGAGCGCCTTTTCCCGATACGGCGGGGCGACGACCTGCGTGCTGGTACACGCGGGGGAGCAGTACATTCTGCTGGACGCCGGAACGGGCATGATGTCGCTGCCGGAGGACGCCATGCGGCAAGACGCTCTGACGCTGCTGCTGACGCATCCCCACGTGGACCACATGCTGGGCCTGCCGCTGTGCCCCTATGTCATGTCGGATCGGAAGCGGCTGGACATCTACGCCGTGCCGCGCGGCGGAAAAGACGCGCGCACGCAGATTTGCAGCCTGCTGGCGCCGCCGCTGTGGCCCGTGGGACCGGAGCTGCTGCCCGCCGACATCCGCTTCCATGACCTGACGGAGACGCTCAGCCTCGGTGAGGTGACGGTGGATGCCATGGAGGGCCTGCATCCGGGCGGCGTATCGTTGCTGCGGCTGACAGCGGGGGGCAAGCGTCTCGTCTTTGCCACCGACTGCACGCTCAACACCGCGTCGGAGCAGGAGGCCGCCGCGTTTTTCCGCGACTGTGACCTCGCGCTGCTCGACGGGCAGTACAGCGACGACGAATTCCCCTGCCGCGCGGACTTCGGCCACAACAGCTGGGGCTATGCCTCGCGCTTTGCCGCGCGCTGCGGCGTCAGGAGCCTTCGCATCATCCACCATGACCCCCACCGCTCGGACAGCGCGCTGGATGCGGCGGCGGAGGCCATTCGCGCCGTTAACCCCAACTACGACTTTGCGCGGGAAGGGGAGGTGATCCGCCTGTGTCAATGAAATCCGACATGCAGCGCTTCCTCACGATGTGCCTTGAGGTCACGTCCGAGCACGATCGCGAGGCGCTGCTCTCCCGTATTCTGGACAGCGCAATGGACTGCGCCCATTCCGACGCGGGCACCCTGTACCTGCTGGAGGACGACGGGCTGCACTTCTGCCGCATGGTCACGCGCTCGATGGGCGTGCGCCAGGGCGGGCACGACGCGCCCATCACGCTGCCGCCCGTGCCGCTGGAGCCGAAGTACGTGGCGGCGTGGGTCGCGCTGAACAACAAGCCCATCAACGTCGCCGACGTGCACACGGACACCCACTTCGACTTCACCGGCTCCATCCGCTACGACGCGATGACCGGCTACCGCACACAGAGCATGCTGGTCGTGCCGATGTCCAACGACAAGGGCGAGCTGATCGGCGTGACGCAGCTCATCAACGCGCAGGGCAAAAACGGCGAGACGATCCCCTTCGATCCGTCGGTGGAGCTGCTGGTCTCGGCGCTGTCCTCGCTCTCCGCGATCAGCATCACCAACATGCGCTACGCCGAGCAGATCACCAGAATGCTCGACTCCATCGTCGGCACGCTGTCGACCGCCATCGACGAACGCTCGCATTACAACGCCAACCACACGCGCAACATGGTCCGCGTGGGCGAAAACTTTCTCAACTGGCTGGAGCGGACCGGCAGTCCGCGTGCCTTTGACGCGGTCAAGCGCCGCGCGTTCCTCATGAGCGTCTGGCTGCACGACGTAGGCAAGCTCGCCGTGCCGCTGACGGTCATGGACAAGAACAGCCGCCTCGGCCCCGCCATCGACGACATCCGCGCCCGCTTCCGCGTCATTGCCCTGCTCGACCGCATCGCTCTGCTGGAGGGGCGCATCGACGAATCGGAGCTTGCGCGCCGCGCGAAGGAGAACGGCGACGCGCTCGCCTTCATCGAGCAGATCAACACGTCCGGCTTCCTGCCGGATGATAAGCTCGCCCAGGTCGACGAGCTGGCAAAGCGCACCTACGTCGACGAAAACGGCGAAACGCAGCCGCTGCTGACAGAGGCGGAGCACGTCTGCCTCCAGATCCGCAAGGGCACGCTGACCGACGACGAGCGCAGGGTCATGCAGAGCCACGTGGTCGTCACGTCGAAGATCCTCGCCGGCATACTGTTCCCCAAGAGCTATTCGCAGGTGCCCGTATGGGCGTCGTCGCACCACGAGCTGCTCAACGGCGCGGGCTACCCCAACCACCTCAGGGGCGAGAGCATCCCCGACGAGGTGCGGCTTTTGACCATTCTGGATATCTTCGACGCGCTGACGGCGCACGACCGCCCCTACAAGCCGCCGATGTCGCTGGAAAAGGCGCTTAAGATTCTGCACGAAATGGCGGAAAAAGAAGGAAGCCTCGACGGCGAGCTGCTTGCCGAATTTGAACAAAGCAAAGCATGGGAGGGAGTCATATGAAAAGGACATTGTCCGTCATCCTCACGCTGACGCTTCTGCTCGCGCTCTGCGCGCCCGCCCTCGCGGCGGACAGCGCCGCCGGCTCGACGCTGCGTCTGGAGGAGACCTCCGGCACGGTCACGGTCAAAACCTCCGGTGGGCAGAGCAAGAGCGTCGTCAAGGGAATGCGCCTCTACAGCGGCTACACCGTTGAGACCGGCGCGTCCAGCTCGGCGTACATCAGTCTGGACGACGCCAAGGCGGTGAAGCTGGACGCCTCGACCAAGGTCGAGATCGCGAAGTCCGGCAAGAAGCTGGAGGTCTCGCTGACCGCGGGCAAGCTGCTTTTCGACGTCAAGCAACCGCTCGCCGCCGACGAATCGCTCAACATCCGCACGGCGACGTGCATCACGGGCATCCGCGGCTGCCTCGGATTGATCGGGCCGGACTTCGTTACGGTTCTGGAGGGCGACGGCGTCAGCATCACCACAGCCGATGCAAAGACGATCCCGCTGAAAAGCGGCGAGATCACGCGCGTCCCGACGGACGGCGGCGAACCGCAGAGCGAGCAGGTCGACATGGAGAACATACCCGCCTTTGTGATCGAGGCGATCATGGAAGACCCCGACATGCAGGCGCGTCTTACCGAATCGATGCCGGAGCTTGACCAGCAGGAGCTGTTCGACGCGCTGCCGGAGAAGCAGGCGGAGGAAGCTGCCGCCGAAGAGGCTGCGGCGCAGGCCGCCGAGGCCGCAGCGGCGGAGCAGAACGCGGCCATCGCCGCCGAGGGCGAGCCGGAGCAGGTCTACGCCGCGGCGGAGCCGGAGAAGACTCCGGAGGAAACCGCGGCGGAGCGTGCCGCGCGAGCGGAGGCGCGTGCGCAGCGCGAGGCGGAGCGGCAGGCGCAGCAGCAACAGCAGCCGCAGCAACCTCAGCAACCGCAGCAGCCGCAACAGCCCGCGAATTCGCCGACGGAGCCGCTTGCCGACGCGGCGGCGATCTATGCACTGCTGAATACCTATGACACGGTCACCTTGCCGGCCGGCGTGCCCGCCAATGCGCCGCAGGGCTTCTCCTACGATGGTCTGACCATCGAAAGAGGAAAGACGCTGAAGCTGACCATGGCCAACACCGGAATTGTGTTCCCCGTCTCACGCCTCACGATCAAAAGCGGCGGCAGGCTGGAGATCGGTGCGAACGTGACGCTGGAGATCGACGGCACCAACAGATCCGTCAACGAAGGCACGCTCGCCAACAACGGCGGCATCGATACGACGGCGCAGGAGCTTCTCAACAAAACAGGCAGCACCTACAGCGGGACCGGCACAGTCACCGGCGACAAGCTGCTGTTCAACGTGACGTTCGACGCCGGCGACGGCACGTTCGGCAACGAATCGACGCTTCCCCTGTCGGTCGCGTACGGCGCGAATCTCATTGGCGCCCTCGTCGGCCAGACGCAGCCCACGTACGCAAACCATGACTTGGTCGGCTGGTACTACGACAGCAACTTCCGGCAGTCGGTCGGCAACACCGACACCGTCAAAAACCACACGACGTTGTTCGCCTTGTGGCGGAACACTCTCGCCCCCGTCCCCCAGCAGGCAGCCGACACATACGCGCTGAACCGGCTGTTCGCCAACAGCAGCAACGTGACGGTCTATTGCGGCGGAACCTATTCGAACCTGACGCTGTCGAGCGGTCAGACCCTGACCCTTGTCCAAACGAGCGGCAGCACGGACACCACCGTCATCAATACGCTGACCATTGCATCCGGCGGCACGCTGATAATCGAGCAGGGCGCCAAGCTCACGCTGAACAACGCGACCAACAACAGCGGTGTCTTTACCAACGACGGTACTGTTACAAGCAACGCGGGCTTCAACAACGCCGCCGGCGGCACGGTAAACAACAACGGCACGTTCACCAACGGCGCGGGCGGCAGCATAACGAACAACGGCACCTGGAACGGCCCGCGGCCCTGATCGCATCAGACGTCCCACAGGTTCCAATTAGCACAGGAGGTATCGCTATGAAACGGTTCGCATCCGTCATCCTCACGCTGACGCTTCTGCTCGCGCTCTGCGCGCCCGCCCTCGCGGCGGACAGCGCCGCCGGCTCGACGCTGCGTCTGGAGGAGACCTCCGGCACGGTCACGGTCAAAACCTCCGGTGGGCAGAGCAAGAGCGTCGTCAAGGGAATGCGCCTCTACAGCGGCTACACCGTTGAGACCGGCGCGTCCAGCTCGGCGTACATCAGTCTGGACGACGCCAAGGCGGTGAAGCTGGACGCCTCGACCAAGGTCGAGATCGCGAAGTCCGGCAAGAAGCTGGAGGTCTCGCTGACCGCGGGCAAGCTGCTTTTCGACGTCAAGCAGCCGCTCGCCGCCGACGAATCGCTCAACATCCGCACGGCGACGTGCATCACGGGCATCCGCGGCTCCTTCGGCTGGATCGGTTTGAACGACGTCGCCCTGATGGAGGGGCACGCCGGCGTCACCGTGCCCGGAGCGGACGGCTGGAGCGTCTCGCGCCCGCTGGCGAACGGCGAACGCGTCGTCATTCCCGAGGACGGCGGCGCGCCGGTCGGCGCGCCGATCACCGCCGCGGACGTGCCCGCCTTCGTGGTCGAGGCGATCATGAACGATCCGGCGCTGCAAGCGAAGATCGCGGCGGCGATGCCGACGCTCGACATCGCCGCGCTGATCAAGAGCCTGCCGGAGAAGCAGGCGCGGGAGGCGGCAGCCGAGAAGGCGGCGCAGCAGGCGGCGGACGCCGCGCTCGCGGCGCAGAATGCCACCATTGCCGCCGAGGGCGAGCCGAAGCCGGTCTACACCGCCGCACAGCCGGAAAAAACGCCGGAGGAGATCGCGGCGGAGCGCGCCGCGCGCGCGGAGGCGCGCGAACAGCGCAGACAGGAGCGCCAACAGCAGCAGGCGGCGCAGCCCCAGCCCCAGCCAATGGTCTTTACCGCCTTGCCCAGTGATCAGAATTTGCAGACGGCGCTGAATGACACGCAGTACAGCATAGTCCGCATCCCCACCGTTTCCGCCGGCAACGCCCCCCATCAGGATTATGAGGATCTGAATATCCCCGCAGGCAAAACACTGGAAATCTATCAAATCAATAATCTGGCCCAAGGCAGCGCATATGACGCCCCGTCCTTCACGAACCTGACCAACGCGGGTACACTGGTGATCGAAAGCGGAGTCAGGGGTACGAACAACGAGTACGTGACCTTCTCCGCTCTGAACAACCGCGGCACGATTGAGATTGGTGGCAACGGCGCGCAGGTGACGCTCAAGCTCTCCGCGGGCGCTTCCAATAACAACAGCGGCACGATCAAGAACGAGGGCACGATCACGCTGCAAAGCGGCGGCGCGGCCTCCTCGGGGACGCTGACCAACACGGGCACGATCAACAACGACGGCACGATCTTGATTGATGGCGGAGCCACGCTTGCCAACGCCGCCGGGGCGACCCTCACCAGCAGTAACGCGATCACGCTGCAAAGCGGCGGTCAGCTCACCAACAGCGGCACGCTCACGATCGGCGGCGCCACCGGACTTGTCGTCACCAGTTCGGGCGGCACGATCACCAACACGGGCGCGGGGAAGATCACGGTCAACAGCACGCTCAGTCTGCAGGGCGGCACGTTCAACAACAGCGCCACGCTCACGATCGAATCGAGCACCGACACCCAACATGGGCTCTTCATTTACGCCGGTGTTACCCTTACCAACACGGGCACGATCACCAACAAAGGCAAAATCGACAACGACAGCAACAACGTTACCAACAGCGGCACGATCACAAACAACGGCACATTCACCAACAGCGGCACGATCACAAACAGTGGCAGCGGTGCAATCGTCGGCGCGGTCACCAATATCAACAATGGCAGCGTCGTAAATCCGCAGCCCTGACGCGGGCACATCAAAGCATATCGGGAGGAAACCGACATGAAACGCATCGCATCCATCGTTCCCGCGCCGCAGATGCCGCGCTCCGGCTGTAACCACCCATGAAAAAACATCCTTTGATCCTCCGCCTCGCGATCGCGCTCGCGGTCGCGGCGGCGATGACCGCCCTCGCCGCGTCCGGCCTGCTTGACAGCGCGGACGGCGCGGCGAGCGATGCGGTGTACCAGCAGCCGGTGGGCGCGGACGGCGAGGTCGTCGTCGTGGGCATCGACCAGCGCGCGCTGGAGGAGCTGGGGCCGTTCCCGTGGCCGCGCAGCGTGATCGCCGACGCCATCGGCTACCTCAACTCCGACCCCGACGAGCGCCCGAGCGTCATCGGCATCGACGTTTTGTTCATCGGCGAGAGCACCGACCCCGACGCGGACGCGTACCTCGTGGAGGTCGCGGACGAGTACAACAACGTGGTCTTCGCCTCCGCCGCCACCTTCGGCAGCGAGCTGGTGCAGAACGGCGATGGCACGTTCTACATGGACGACCGCGCCGTGCTGGCGTGGGACAGCCCGTTCGACGCGCTCGCCGCCGTCAGCCACACGGGCCAGATCAACGCCATGCCCGACGCCGACGGCCTCATCCGCCACATGCTGCTGTATGTCGACGTGCCGGGCGTGGGGCGCGTGCCCTCGTTCTCGCGCAAGCTCTACGAGCTGTGGTGCGCGGACCACGGCGAGACGCCGAACCCCCAGCCCCGCGTCAACGAGGACGGCTTCTTCTACCTGCCCTACACCGCCAAGCCCGGCGGATACTACGACAGCGTGTCCGTCGTCGATCTTGTCAACGGCGAGATCGAGCCGGACTACTTCGCGGGCAAGATCGTGCTGATCGCGCCCTACGCCGCGGGCTTGCAGGACGCCTACCTCACCGCTGTGGATCACGCCGAGCCGATGTACGGCATCGAGATCCAGGCGAACGCCATCGACTCCTACCGCGCCGCCTTCTTCCCGCGGGAGCTGGGCGGCCGCTGGCAGCTGGCGCTTACGTTCGTGCTGTGCTTCCTTGCGATGCTGTGGTTCTACGACCGCAAGGTCAGCCTTGCGCTGCCCGTGTGGGCGGCGCTCTCCGCCGGATGGGTGGGGCTGTGCGTGCTGCTGTACCGCTCCGGCGTCATCCTTCATGTGCTGTGGGTGCCGCTGTTCATCACGGCGCTGTTCGTCGCCTCCGTGGCTGTGAACTACGTCCGCGCCCAGCGCGAAAAGCACCGCGTGCAGAACACCTTCGGCCACTATGTCGACCCCGCCGTCATGAAGCAGCTGCTCGAACACGGCAGCGGCGAGCTGGAGCTGGGCGGCAAGCTGTACGACATCGCGGTGCTGTTCGTGGATATCCGCGGCTTCACCACCATGAGCGAGGCGCTCGACCCGCCGACGGTCGTTGAGATCATCAACAAGTACCTGACGCTGACGACCGAGTGCATCATGAAGAACCACGGCACGCTGGACAAGTTCGTCGGCGACTGCACGATGGCGTTCTGGAACGCCCCCTTCCCGCAGGAGGACGCGATCTACCTCGCCTGCCGTGCCGCCATGGACATGGTCGAGGGCTCGAAGGCGGTCGGCGAGGAGCTGATGGAGCGCTTCGGGCGCTCGGTCTCCTTCGGCGTGGGCGTCAACTACGGTCCCGCCGTCGTGGGCAACATCGGCGCGCCGAAGCGCATGGACTACACCGCCATCGGCGACACGGTCAACACCGCCGCGCGTCTGGAGGCGAACGCCCCCGGCGGCACGGTCTACATCTCCCGCGTCGTGGCGGACGCCCTCGGCGACCGCGCCAGGACCACGTCGCTCGGCGGCAGCATCAAGCTCAAGGGCAAGGCTGAGGGCTTCGAGGTGCTCACGCTGGACGCTCTGGAATAACCCGTCAAATAACAAGGAAGAAGGATAAAACGATGAAAAAAGCGCGTCTCCTCTCTCTGCTTCTGGCACTGTGCCTGCTTCTCGCGCTGCCCGTCTCCGCGCTCGGCAACGAGGATTTTGAGGGCGGCAGGCTCTCCGGCGTGTGCGCCGACGGCGGCGCGCTGCTGGTGACGGACGTGTACAACAAGGTCGTCTGGCGCGTGTCGGACGGCAAGGCGGCGCTCTTTGCCGGCAAGATCGGCGCGGCGGGCGTCTCCGGCGAGCCTGTCGGCGCTTACCACGACGGCGACGCCGACAAGGCGTTCTTCCTGGAGCCGTGGGACATCGTCGCCTACAAGGACGGCTACGCCGTCACGGACGCGCAGGCCAACGCCGTGCGTTACATCGAGGGCGGCAAGGTCGCGACGCTCGCCGGCTCCGGCACGGCGGGCAAGGCAGACGGCACGGGCAAGGGCGCTTCCTTCGACCATCCCACCGGCCTCGCCGTGGGCAACACGGGCGAGCTGTACATCGCCGATACCGGCAACGGCTCCATCCGCTGCCTTGCCGCGGACGGCAAGGTCACTACCGTCGTCACGGGCCTCTCCGAACCGACGGGCCTGTGCTGGTACGGCGGCGCGCTCTATGCCGTCGAGACGGGGCGCTCCCGCATCGTGCGCATCGCGGACGGCGCGGCCCATGAGTTCGCCGGCATGTTCGTCGCCGCGGAGGACGAGGGCGAGTCCGTCGGCGCGTATGTGGACGGCCCCGCCGCATCCGCCCGCTTCGACCATCCGCTGGGCATCGCCGTGGACGCTGACGGCACGTTCTACGTCTCCGACGCCGGCAACAGCGCCGTGCGCGCCATCCGCGACGGCCGCGTCTACACCCTCGCGCGCGGCAGCGCGGAGACGCTCATGCCCACCACGCCCCGCGGCCTGCTGGCGAACGGGAACACGCTCACCGTCGCCGACCGCTTCGCGGGCAGCCTGCTGAACGTCGATCTGACGCCAAAAACCTACGCCGACGTGGCGAGCGGCGCGTGGTACGCCGCCGCGGTCGAGTCCGCGACGCGCAACGGCATCGCGGAGGGCACCTCCGAGACCACATTTTCTCCGGACGCGAGCATGAACCGCGCCATGTTCGTCACCATGCTCGCCCGTATGCACCGTCTGACCGACGGCGCCGTCATTCTCGACGGCGACGCGTCCTTCGCCGACGTGGCGGACGACGCGTGGTACGCGCAGACCGTGCGTTGGGCGGCGGACAACGGCGTCACCAAGGGCGAGGACGGCAATTTCGTCCCGCTGCGCGTCATCAGCCGTCAGGAGCTTGTCACCATGCTCTACCGCTACGCGCAGTCGCAGGGCATGAGCGCCCTGTTCTCCGACAGCGCGCTGGAGAAGTTCTCCGACGCCGCCGACGTCGCCCCCTGGGCGCTGGACGCCATGCGCTGGGGCTGCTCCCACGGCATTTTGCAGGGCGACGGTCTCGGGCATGTGACGCCCGCCGCGCCCGCGACACGCGCGCAGGCGCTGACGATGCTGCTCAATTTCATGAACGCCTACGGGATTTGAACGCATACGGCATCTGAGCCCATACATGGACAGCGCGCGCCTCGGACTTGACAGTCCGGGGCGCGCGTGCTATGCTTCCATTTGCGAACAGTTTGCAAATCATGAAGGGAGGGCGGCGGCGTTGCCCAAATACATGACGCGGCAGCGCAAGACGCTGCTGGCCTATCTGCGCGACCGCGCGGACGAACCGCTTTCCGCGCAGGCGATCGCGGACGCGCTGCGTGACGAGGGGATCAGCCTCAGCGCGGTGTACCGCAACCTCTCCGAGCTGGAATTGGCGGGTCTGGTGCGGCGCAGCCTCGCCGAGGCGGGGCGCGAGGCGTCGTACCAGTTCATCGGCGCGGCGGCGTGCCGCGACTGTCTGCACCTGACGTGCAAGCGCTGCGGGCGTACGTTCCACATGGACGCGGGCGGCGCGGAGCAGCTGGAGCACATCGTCGCCCAGACGGAGGGCTTCGCGCTGGACAAGTCCGACACTGTGCTCTACGGCGTGTGCGAGACCTGCCGCGACGACTGAAACGGAACCGAAAAAAGCAGATTGCCGCCGTCCGGTCCATGGACCGGGCGGCGGCTTTTTGGCGTATCTGCCATTTTCCCTATAAAACAGCGACAAGGCTCAGTCGTCCGCCTTTCGCAGCGAGATGACGTAGTCCACGCCGATTTTCCGCTCGTGCGTATCATCCGCGTGCAGCATAAGGTCCAGATCACAGCCGGTATCGGCGGCGACGCGGATGTTGAAGTCGGTCTCACGCTGTTCGTCGCCCGCCGGCCTGTTCAGCCGCGCGAACCGCGCCCGATCGCCCACCGCCACGCGCTGGAAGAAGCGCCCGTCGTTGAGCTCGGCTTCCATCTCCTGCCGGTCCATGCCCAGATCCTCCTCCAGCCCGTGCATTGCCACCTGATACACGGTCGAGCCGTCGCTCTGCCGCCGCGCGAAAATGACGCTGTCCGTCGCCACGCGGGAGAGCAGGCGCAGATGGTCGCTGAGCGCAACGCGCTCGGTCATGTCGCGCACGGAGCAATAGAAGCGCTTGCCGCCCTCGTCCTGCTCCAGAAAATAGAAATGCATACGGAACTGCGCGATCCCGCCGTCCGGCCGGTTGAAGCGGAGCTGCTGCTCCGCACCGCTCAGCGGGTTCATCACCGCGCGATCCAGCAGCTGGTAGAGCGCCTGCACGTCGTCCCGCACCAGAGCTTCCTGAAATCCCTTCATGTAACGGTGGAGGCTCGGCAGCTTAAACTCGTTGAAAAACTGCTGGTTCATGCGCAGGATGTCCACCTCGTCGCCGTGCCACAGGAAGAATGCCACGGGGCCGAGGATGTTGTTGAGCACCGTGTCGCTGAAGACCTCCGTGTCCAGAAACTCGCGGGTGTGGAACATCTGGCGCGCCTTGAAGCGGAAGCCGGTGTTGTCCACGTTGTCCGCCTTGACGATCAGCCGCTCAAAATCCGTCACCGGCATCGGACGGTAGAAGAGGTAGCCCTGCACATAGCGGCAGCCGAGACGCGCGAGAAAATCGGATTCCTCCTTCGTCTCCACGCCCTCGACGATGATGGGCACGTTCATGGTCTTCGCCATGTTGACGATGGTCTCCATGATCTGCACGCCCTTGCGCTTGTCGTCGCCGCTCATGCGCAGGAACTGCGCGTCGAGCTTCAAAACGTCCACGTTCAGATTGCGCAGCATGTTGAGCGAGGAGTAGCCGCTGCCGAAATCGTCCATCAGCACGAGGAAGCCCATCTCGCGCAGGCGGTAGACCGCGTCGACGACCTTGTCGTTGTCCACGTAGGCGGACTCGGTGATCTCGATCTTGATGACATCCGTCGGCAGCTTGTACTTCTCCATCAGCTGCCCGAAGAATTCCGGCACGTCGATGGCGGAGATGTCCGCCTGCGACACGTTCACGGAGACGGGCAGCGGCGTGTGACCGTCGTCGATCCACTCCTTCTGCCACACGCAGACCCGATCCCAAATGTAGCTGTCCATCTCGGTGATGAAGCCATACTCCTCCAGCACCGGCACGAATACGCCGGGAGAGACCATCGTCCCGTCCGCCTTGCGCCAGCGCACGAGCGATTCCGCGCCCACCACCTTGCCGGTGGCGATGTTGCACTGCGGCTGGAGCACGAAGTACATCTCGTGGTTCTCCATCGCATCCTGAAAATCGGAGAGGATCTGATAGTCCTTCTCCGTCCGCTCGAACATGCCGGGGTCAAAAATGCAGATGCGGGTGTGGAAGCTCTCCTTCGCGCGGTGCGTGGCGAGCGACGCGCGGTCGTAAAGCTCCTCGGCGCTGATGGCTCCGTTGACCGACAGCGGGGCGATGCCGAACGCGGGCAGAAAGCCCACGGACGTGCCGTGCTGCCGGATCAGCGCATGGATCTCATTGAACAGGCGCTCGATGTTCTCCCTGTCATAGGGCGCGAGCAGGCAGAAATCGTCCTGCCCGACATAGCAGCCCAGACCGCCCGTGGCGTCCTCGACCTGTCGGAGCTTCGCGCCGATCTGCGCCAGCAGCATATCGCCCTTTTTGCGGCCGTACCACTCGTTGAAGAGCTTGAAGTGCTCCAGATCGAAGGCGAGCATGCACCAGTCGTCGCTGTGCGCTTCGATGAGCGGCTTGGCGCGCTGGAAAAACTGCTCCTCCCACAGAAGGCCCGTCAGCGCGTTGCGGGTGATGGTGCTCGGCACCGATTTTGCCCGCGTCGCCTCCCAGCGATCCCGCTCCTCGATGTCGTACAATATCGCGTAGAAAACGCCGTCCGGCAGGCCCTGCTCGCGTCCGCCGACGTTGACCTGCTCGACCCAGCGCCAGCCGCCCTCCAGCAGCCGGTAGCGGAACCTGGCACGCATCAGTCCCGGAGGGTTCGACTCCTTCATCCGCTGCGCCATCGTCGTCGGGTCGTTGAAGCTGATGTAAAGCTCCTGCTCGTCCGGATGGATCATAAACTCCGCGCTGTAGCGGAGCATATCCTCGACCTCCGTGTCGACGACGGGCACGAAATACTTGCCCTCGGCATGGCGCAGCGCGCGCATCCGTCCGCAGTTCGTGTCCACCTCCACCAGATCGTCATAGGGTGCAAGCAGCAGGTCGACAAGCGCCAGCGCCGCTTTTTCCGGCTCCTTCGCTGCGTTCTTCGTCTTTTTCGCCATGCCTGCACCCCCCTTCGCCGTGACTGTCCGGTGGTCATTCGCTTTTTTATCATAGCAGAATCGAAAAAAAAAGTCAACGCTCGACACATCTGTCAAAGCGTTGACTTTTTTGCTTTACTGCGTTGGTTCCTGCGTGACCTCCAGCGTCGCTCCGTCGGAGACGGCCGTCACCGCGCCGTCGCGGGTGCGGAAAACCTTTGCGCCGGACCGTTCCAGCTGCGCGATGACCGCCGCGTCTTCCGGCTCCTCCGCAGAGGAGGTGACGACCGCGTACGCCGGTGTCACGGCTTGCAGCAGCTCGCCCAGCGCCGGCTCCGCGCGCCCGTGATGCGGCGCCTTCAGCACCTCGCAGTGCTGCGGCGATGCGGCAAGGTATTCGCGAAGGCGCTCCGTCTGCGCGTCGCCTGCGAAGAGGAAGCGCTGTGACCCGTTGCGCACGGTGACGATCAGGGAGGAGTTGTTGCTCGCGTCCTCCGCATAGCTCTCCCGCCGCGGCGGATCGATCTCGTAGCGCACGCCGCCGATGGTGAAGGCGAGCGCCTCGCGCACGGTCTGCGCCTCGATCTGCGCGGTTTCGAGCGCCTTGACGTATTTTTCATACTCCTCGCTGTCCTTGGGACAGTTGCTTTGCAGCACCGTGTCCACGGGGATGCCGTTTATGACCTTCGCCGCGCCGCCGACGTGGTCCTTGTCGAAGTGCGTGACGATCAGGACATCCAGCTTCTCCACGCCCTTGTCCGCGAGATATGCGAGGATGGTCTTTCCGAACCCCTTCTCGCCCGCGTCGATGAGTACGGCGCTGTCCGCCGTCGTCAGCAGGATCGCGTCCGCCGCCCCCGCGTCGAAAAAGCGTATCTCCAGCGCGGCGGCGCCCGTTCCTTCCCCGCCGGGCTCCGCGGCGGGCGCGGCGCAGGCGGAGAGCAGCAGCGCGGACAGGAGCGCTGCGGCGGCGCGCAGGCGTTTCGTCATGGCGTCTCCTTTCCCGCGCTCATGCGGTCATGTGCGGCGCCGCGGCGGTGCCGTCCTCGTTCAGGCGCTCCCGCGCCACGGCGAGCATCAGCTTGATGCGGTTTTCCTGATTCACGCGCGTCGCGCCGGGGTCGTAATCGATGGGCGTGATGTTCGAGCGCGGGTACATCTCGCGCAGCTTGTTTATCATGCCCTTGCCGCAAATGTGATTGGGCAGGCACCCGAAGGGCTGCGCGCAGATGATGTTCTCGTAGCCCGCGCGGATCAGCTCCACCATCTCCGCGGTCAAAAGCCAGCCCTCGCCCATCTTGTCGCCCGTGCCGATCAGCCCCTCGGTGAGCTTTGTCAGCTCGCGGAAAGGCAGCGGCGCGTGGTAGCCGTTGGAGCGCAGGGCGGAGCGGATCGTCTTTTCCATCAGCTCGATGTAGGCGAGCACGCAGTCGGAGATGTGCTTCTCCACGAACGTGCCGCCGTAGAGCCGCGCGGTCTCTGAGAAGTTGAACGCGCAATACTGCACGAAGCCCATCAGCCCCGGCAGGTTCACCTCGCAGTCCTGCGAGGCGAGGAATTTTTCGAGGTCGTTGTTGCCCAGCGGCGAGTATTTGACGTAGATCTCGCCCACGACGCCCACCTTGACCTTGGGCTTCGTCCGGTCGACGGGGATCGCGGCAAACTCGCGCGCGATGCGCGGCATGATGCGCCGCATCTCGACCTGCGAGTAGCCCTTGCCGCGCCGGATGCCGCCGCAGATCACGCGCAGCCACTTCTCCTGCGTCTTCTCCGCGTCGCCGCGGCGGCGCTCATAGGGCTCGGTCTGCGCGCGCAGCGCCACGAGCAGGTCGCCGTAGAAGATGGCGGCGAGCAGCATCCGCGCGAGGTGCAGGTTCATCGGCACGCTGCTCTCCTTCTCCAGACCGGAGAAATTGAGGCTCAGCACGGGGATATTGCCCATGCCCGCGCGCTCCAGCGCCTTGCGCAGCAGGAAAATGTAGTTCGACGCGCGGCAGCCGCCGCCGGTCTGCGTGATGATAAGCGCCGTGTGGTCGAGGTCGTACTTCCCCGATTCCAGCGCGTCGAGGAACTGCCCGATGACCAGCAGCGCAGGGTAGCAGGTGTCGTTGTGGACGTATTTGAGTCCCAGCTCCGCGACCTGCGAGCCGCAGTTGCCCAGCAGCTCCATGTCGTAGCCCTCGTGCCGCATGGCGGCGGCAAGAATGCGAAACTGCACCGGCGCCATGTTCGGCATCAGCACCTTATGCGTTTTTTTCATCTCCGGCGTGAAGACCGGATAGTTAACCTCCATGCTCCTTCGCCTCCTCTCGTTCCTCCAGCGCGGCGAACAGGCTGCGCAGCCGGATGCGCACCGCGCCGAGGTTGGTGATCTCGTCGATCTTGAGCTGCGTGTAAAGCTTGTCGCCGTCGCGCAGGATGTCTCTTGTCTCGTCGGTGGTGATGGCGTCCACGCCGCAGCCGAAGGACACCAGCTGCACCAGATCCATGTCCGGCTGCGTGTCGCAGTATTTTGCCGCGGCGTACAGCCGCGCGTGATACGTCCACTGGTTGAGCACCGACGTGCGGAACCGCTCCACGCGGTCGGAGATGGCGTCCTCCGTCACCACCGCCGCGCCCATGCGCGTGATGAGCGTGTCGATGCCGTGGTTGATCTCCGGATCGATGTGGTAGGGCCGGCCGGCGAGGACGATGATGTGCCGCCGCTCGGCGCGGGCGGCGTCGATGATGCGCGCCGCCTCGGCGCGCACCGCCGCCATGTGGCGCGCGTACTCGGCATAGGCGGCGTCCGCGGCGCGCCGCACCTCGTGCGCGGGGATGCCGGGGAAGTGCCGCTCCAGAATGTCGTGCATCTTGCGGGCAAAGTCATGCGGGCGGTGCAGCCCGACGTAATCGTAGATGAATTTCGTGTCGCGGATCTCCGGACAGTTCCCGGCGATGACCTCCGGATAGTAGGCGACGACGGGGCAGTTGTAGTGGTTCTGCCCCAGCCCCTCGTCGAGGTTGTAGGTCATGCAGGGGTAGAAGACCGCGTCCAGCCCCATCTTCGCGAGCGCGGCGATGTGCCCGTGGGCGAGCTTCGCCGGGAAGCAGGCGGTGTCGCTGGGGATGGTGCCCTGTCCCTTGACGTAGAGCGCGCGGCTGGAGAGCGGGCTGTGGTACACGGCGAAGCCGAGCTGCGTGAAAAAGGTGTGCCAGAAGGGCAGCAGTTCCCACAGGTTGAGGCAGAGCGGCAGCCCGATCTTCCCGCGCCTGTTCTCCCCCGGCTTGTAGGAGAGGATCAGCTTTCGCTTGAACTCGTAGAGATTGCGCTCCTCCCCGCCCACCTTGCCCGTGACCGGGCGCTCGCAACGGTTGCCGCTCAAATATGACGCGCCGTCGGAGAAGGTGTTGATCGTCAGCTGACAGTGATTGCCGCAGCGCCGGCAGGTCTCGGTCTTTGTCTCCTGCCGGAACGCGTCCAGCTCCGCCGCATCCAGCAAAGTGCTTTTCTGACCCGCGGCAGCGCGGTTTTTGCCGTAGAGCGCCGCGCCATAGGCGCCCATCAGCCCCGCGATGTCGGGGCGGATGACCTCGACGCCCATCTCCTGTTCGAACGCGCGCAGCACCGCCTCGTTGTGGAACGTGCCGCCCTGCACGACAATGCGGCGGCCCAGCTCCTCGGGCGAGGACGCGCGGATGACCTTGTAGATCGCGTTTTTCACCACGCTGATTGAAAGTCCCGCAGAGATGTTCTCCACCGTCGCGCCGTCCTTCTGCGCCTGCTTGACGCTGGAGTTCATGAACACCGTGCAGCGGCTGCCGAGGTCCACCGGACGCGGCGCGAACAGCCCCAGACGGGCAAAATCGCGCACGTCGTAGCCCAGCGCCTGCGCAAAGGTCTGCAAAAAGCTGCCGCAGCCGGACGAGCACGCCTCGTTGAGAAAGATGTCGCTGATGGCGCCGTCGGCAATCTTGAAGCACTTCATGTCCTGCCCGCCGATGTCGATGATGAAATCCACATCCGGCAGGAAGTGCTTCGCCGCCGTGAAGTGCGCCACGGTCTCCACCACGCCGCAGTCCGCGTGGAACGCGTTCTTCGCCAGCTCCTCGCCGTAGCCCGTCGTGGTGGCGGAGGCGACGCGCAGCTTCGGATGCTCCGCGTAGAGCCGGCGCAGCGTGTCGCGCAGCAGCGGCACGGGGTTGCCCTGATTCGGCTGATAATCGGTGAACAGCAGCGCGCCTTCCTCGTCCACGACCACGGTCTTGACGGTGGTGGAGCCGGAGTCGACGCCGATGTGCACCGGACGGTCGTAATCCGCGGGGAAATCCGCGCGCGCGACGCGCGCGCGCGCGTGCCGCGCGCGAAACGCGTCGTACTCCGCCTCGCTCGCGAACAGCGGCGGCTGGGAGCGGTAGCTCTCCGCCGCGCCCTTGTCGCGCAGCGCGTCCGCCACGGCGTTGAGGTCGAATTCCGTGTCCGAGTAATACGCCGCGCCGAGCGCGACGAACAGCAGGCTGTGCTCCGGGCACTGTCCCGTCACGCCCAGCGTTTTGTCGAAGCACGCGCGCAGCGCGCGGTTGAACGTCAGCGGCCCGCCGAGGTAAAGGATATTGCCGCGGATCGGGCGGCCCTGCGCAAGCCCCGCGATGGTCTGGTTGACCACCGCCTGATAGATGCTCGCGGCGACGTCCTCCGTCCGCGCGCCCTGATTGACAAGGGGCTGCACGTCGCTCTTGGCGAACACGCCGCAGCGGGACGCGATGGTGTAGGTCTTTTCCGCGTGCGCGGCGCGCTCGTCCAGCTCGTCGGCGGTGAGCTTCAAAAGCGTCGCCATCTGGTCGATGAACGCGCCCGTGCCGCCGGCGCAGGTGCCGTTCATGCGCACCTCCATGCCGCCGGTGAGGAACAGCAGCTTCGCGTCCTCACCGCCCAGCTCGACGATCGCGTCCGTCCCCGGCGCGAGCCGGTTCGCCGCGACGCGGGTGGCGAACACCTCCTGCACGAAGGGCACGTTCACGCTCTCCGCCATGCCCATGCCGGCGGAGCCGGAGATCGCGAGCACCGCGCGCCCGCCCGGCGTCTGCTCGCGCGCCACGCGGCGCAGCAGCTCCTCCGCCTTTTCCACGACGTGGCTCATGTGCCGCTCGTAGGTGCTGTATATGATGTTGTCAGCGTCGTCGAGCACCACGCATTTGATCGTGGTGGAGCCGACGTCCAGTCCGACCTTCAAATCGATTGCTCCTTCTGGCGCCAATTGCCCGCTTTAAATCGTTTGTTTCAAATTCTTTGTAATGATACACTCTTTTTCCCGCTTCGGCAATCGTCAAAAGCGTTAATTTTATGTGAATTTTTGCTGAAAAAAGGCAGGGATGTGAAAAACGGGCGGTTCCCGTTTCTCACATCCCCGCGATGCTTCAAAAGATGCGCTCAGTCCTTGACGTAGCTCACGTGCAGCAGCTCGTGCGCCTTTTTCTCGCCCATCTCCGAGAGCAGATCCATCACCATGGGGTTGCGCTCGGCGCGTTTGAACGTGGCGGAGTGATCCGCCGCCGCCAGACCGTCGCGGCGCTCATGCTTGGTGGCGCGCAGGCTCTGGGGCTGTCCCGCGCCGCCGACGCAGCCGCCCTGGCAGGTCATGACCTCGACAAGGTGATAGAACGCCGTGCCCTCGTCGATGTCGCGCAGCAGCTTGCGCGCGTTGACAAGACCGTTGACGATGGCGAGCTTGATCTCCTGATCGCCGAGGTGGAGCGTCGCCTCCTTGATGGCGCCGTCGCCGCGCAGGCCCATGAACTCGATCTCGCGCAGGGCGTTCTTGCTCTTGTCCGGTACACAGTGGCGCACGACCGCCTCCGCGACGCCGCCGGTGGCGCCGTAGATCATCGCCGCGCCGGAGCCGAGGCCGAAGGGCAGGTCCGGAGACTCCAGCTCCAGCTGATCGAGCTGGATGCCGGTCTCGCGCAGCATGTCGATGATCTCGCGCGTCGTGAGCACGAGGTCGACGTCGGGCATGCCGTCGTGCACAAACTCCTCGCGCGCCGCCTCCATCTTCTTCGCCGTGCAGGGCATGATGGCGATGTGGTAGGTGCGGCGGCCGTCCGCGGCGTCCTTCGCGGCGTACTTGTCGCGCAGAACGGCGGCGAACATCTCCATGGGGGACTTGCAGGTGGATATGTTTTTGAGGTAATCGGGGTTCTCCATCTCCAGATACTTCACCCACGCCGGGCAGCAGGAGGTGAACATCGGGAACGGGCCGCCCGCGGCGAGGCGCGCCTTGAACTCCTCCGCCTCGGACACGGTGGTGAGGTCCGCGCCGAAGATGGTGTCATAGACCTCGTCCACACCGATGAGCTTGAGCGCGGTGACGAACTTGTCGAGCACGTTCTGGCCCGCGGGGATGCCGAACGCCTCGCCCACCGCCACGCGGACCGCCGGAGCGATCTGGATGACGACGCGCTTCTTGGGGTCGTGGATGGCGTCCCACGCCTCGCCGATCTGGTTGCGGACCGTGATGGCGCCGGTGGTGCACACCGCCGCGCACTGGCCGCAGCTGACGCACTTCGTCTCGCTGAGACGGCGGTCGAACGCGGGGGCGACCTGCATCCGCGCGCCGCGGCCGACGAAGTCGATGATGTTCATGCCCTGCATCTCCTCGCACACGCGCACGCAGTCGCCGCAGAGGATGCACTTGTTCGGGTCGCGCACGACCGCGGGGCTGGAATCGTCGATCTCCATGCGCTCGCGCGTGTCGTTGAAGCGGACGCGGCGCACGCCGAACTGCTGCGCCAGCTCCTGCAATCGGCAGTTGCCGCTCTTTTCGCAGGTGGTGCAGTTGCAGTCGTGGGAGGCGAGCAGCAGCTCAAGGATCGTGCGGCGGTGCTTGAGAAGGCGCATGCTGTTGGTCTTGATGACCATGCCGTCGCGCGGCTCCATGGAGCACGCCGCGTCGATCTTGCCGCGCTCGTCCTCGACGATGCACATGCGGCAGGCGCCGTAGGTGGAAAGATCGGAATGGTAGCAGAAGGTGGGCATCTCGATACCCGCCTTGCGGACAACGGACAGGACGTTCTTCTCGCCGTCAAAGGCGACGCGCTGGCCGTCGATAATCATAAATCCCTTTGCCATTGCGCTCACGCCTCCTCACTGATGGCGCCGAACGGGCAGTTGCTCAGGCAGGCGCCGCACTTGATGCATTTGTCGATGTCGATGGTATGGGGCTTGCGGGTCTCGCCGGAGATCGCCTCCATCGGGCAGTTCTTGCGGCACTTGCCGCAGCCCTTGCACTTGTCGGGATCGATGACAAGGCCCTTCTTCCTGCCGTTGCAGTGCGGGCAATGCTTGTCGCGCACGTGGGCAAGGTATTCGTCGCGGAAATACTTCAGCGTGCTCTTGACCGGGTTGCACGCCGCCTGGCCGAGGCCGCAGAGCGCCGCCTCGCTGATCGTCTGCGACAGGGATTCGAGCATATCGAGATCCTCCATCGTCCCCTCGTTGTTGACGATGCGGGTGAGGATCTCCAGCATGCGCTTCGTGCCCTCGCGGCACGGCACGCACTTGCCGCAGGATTCGTTCTGCGTGAAGCTCATGAAGAAGCGCGCGGTCTCCACCATGCAGGTGTCCTCGTCCATGACGACCAGTCCGCCGGAGCCGATGATCGCGCCGACGCTCTTGAGCGAGTCGAAGTCGAGCGGCAGGTCGAGGTGCTCCTCCGTCAGGCAGCCGCCCGCGGGGCCGCCGATCTGCACCGCCTTGAACTTCTTGCCGTCCTTGATGCCGCCGCCGATGTCGAAGATGATCTCGCGCAGCGTCGCGCCCATCGGAACTTCAATGAGGCCGGTGTTGACGACGTTGCCGGTCAGGGCGAACGCCTTGGTGCCGCTGGACTTCTCGGTGCCGAACGAGCGGAACCACTTCGCGCCGTTGCGGATGATGAGCGGCACGTTGGCGTAGGTCTCCACGTTGTTGAGAACCGTCGGCTGCGCCCACAGGCCGTGCTCGACCGTGCGCGGCGGCTTGACGCGCGGCATGCCGCGCTTGCCCTCGATGGAGGCGGTCAGGGCGCTGCCCTCGCCGCAGACGAAGGCGCCCGCGCCGCGGTTGATGTGCAGATGGAAGCTGAAGTCCGAGCCCATGATGCGGTCGCCGAGGATGCCGATGGCCTCCGCCTTGGCAATGGCGGTGCGCAGGCGGTCGACCGCGAGCGGATACTCCGCGCGGACGTAGATGTAGCCCTCGTCGCTGCCCGCGGCAAGCGCCGCGATCAGCATACCCTCGATGATGGCGTGGGGGTTGCCCTCCATGATGGAACGGTCCATGAACGCGCCGGGGTCGCCCTCGTCGCCGTTGCAGACCACGTACTTCTTGCCCTTGGGCTGGCGGCGGACGCTGTCCCACTTGCGGCCGGCGGGGAAGCCCGCGCCGCCGCGGCCGCGCAGGCCGGAATCCAGGATCTCCTGGCAGATCTGCTCGTCGGTCATCTCAAACAGCGCCTTTTCAAACGCCAGATAACCGTCGCGGCCGATGTACTCGTCCAGATCCTCGGCGTCGGTGGAGCCGCAGTTTTCCAGCACCACGCGCTTCTGGAGCTTGTAGAACGGGATCTCGGAGTCCTTGGCGTAGGACTTGCCGCCGAGCTTGTAGAGCAGGCGGTCGATGACCTCGCCGCCCACGATGGTCTTCTCGACGATCTCCTCGCAGTCCTCCAGACGGACGTGCGTGTAGAGGATGCCGTCCGGCTCGATCTGGAGCAGGGGGCCCATCTCGCAGAAGCCGTGGCAGCCGGTCTTCTTGAAGTGCAGCGCGCCGTCGGTCTCCTCATTGTGCAGGGAGACGCAGGTCTTGAGTCCGCGCGCCTCGCACAGCTTCTTGATCTTCTTGTAGATGTTCAGCGAGCCGCCGGCGATGCAGCCCGTGCCGGCGCAGATCAGCACCTCGCGCGTATCGGCGGCGAGGAGCGACTTTGCCCGCGCGCGCATCGTGTCCAGTCGCTCGCGGGTCAGCTTACGCTTTGCCATTGCTCTTGCCCTCCTTTGCACGCAGGGATTCCAGCAGCTCGATGGCGCTCTCCGGCGTCATCTTCGGATAGACCTCGTCGTTGACCGTCAGCACCGGCGAAAGGCCGCAGGCGCCGAGGCAGGCGACCGTTTCCAGCGTGAAAAGCCCGTCCGAGGACGTCTTCTGCTTGCCCGAGAGCTTCAGGTACTCCCGCAGGCCGTCGTAGATCGGCTGCGACTTGCGCACGTGACATGCCGTGCCGCAGCATACCTTTATAATGTACTTGCCCTTTGCCTCCAGCGAAAAGTTTTCATAGAACGTCGCGACGCTGTAGACCTTCGCCACGCCGATGTCGAGCTTGTCCGCCACCAGCTCCAGCGCCTCGGTGCTCAGGTACTTGTATTCGTTCTGGATATCCTGCATGATCGCGATCAGATGCTCCCGCCGGCAGCCGTAGCTGTCGACGATCTCTTCCACGCGGCGCAGGACGTCATTGTTTGCCATTCGATCCCCTCCCTGCATACTGTTGTCGTGTGTTCATATTGGCAACAGCCTCTACTATATCGGATTTTCGAAAAATGTCAATGAAAAAACCGTGGAAATCCACGGTTTTTTCCCATATTTCAACGTTTTTCGCTCTATCGTCCGTCTGCGGAGGACGAGTGTCCTGTGCGGACAGGCTTTGCCTCCCGTCCGTACCGTCTCCGTGCCGCTTTCGCGCCTTACGCTCCCCCGCCGCGCAGCTGCCGCGCCTTTTCACGCAGCGCTTCCATCAGCTTCTGCTCGAAGGCGTCCGGCACATGCTCTCCGCCGGACGGCGCAGACGGCGCGGCGATCTCCGCGCTCCGCTCCGCGACGACATCCTCCACCGTGACGTCCAGCCCCTCCTGCCGGACGGCGTCCTGCAGCACCGCCGTCAGCCGGCTCTTCACGCGGCCAGAGTTGAGCAGCAGCAGTCCCTGTTTTTCCAGATTTTCCGGAGACAGGCGCATCCCCATCTGCACGGCGAGCTTCGCCGCGCTTTTCAGCACGCTGTTCTCCTTGCTAATCGACTCGATGCCGTCGCCGACCAGCGGGCTTTGCAGCAGCTTCCGGTAGTCGACGTCGACCTGCGAGGCGAGCAGCGCCAGCCTTGTGCCCGGGCGGTCCACCGCCGAGAAGCGTCCGATCCGGACGATCGGCTCGCCCAGCAGCTCGCCGAGGTGGCGGTTCGCGGAGGAGCGCAGCCGCTCCTCGTGCGCGGCGACCAGCCAGACCACGAGCCGGTCCTTGTCGTCGACGCCCATCTCCCGGAGCAGCGCGCAGGACGCCGGCGCGGCGTCCTGTCCCAGCGCGGCGAGGAAGCGGTCCAGCTCGTTGGGCGCCGCCTTCGCCGCACAATGCTCCACCAGCTTCGGAAGCAAGACCTCCACACAGGTCTGGTGGTTCACCTGCGCAAGCTCCAACCGGATATCCAGCATTGGTTTTCCCCCCTTTATTCCCGCGCTTCCGCCTCCGCCGTCTCGATCGCGGCGCGGTTGACCTCCTCCGGCGCGTGATAGGTCGGTATCATGCGCCGCAAAATTCCAATCAGTTCCCCGTCCGGCGTGCCGTCGGTCACGGCGCGGTCGAGGTATTCCAGATCGTCCATGATCTGCTGCGGATCGATCTCCTGCTGCTGTTCGATGAAGATCTTGCTGTTCTCCGTCTCCAGCAGCGTCTCGCTCTTCATCAGCAGCTCCTCGTAGAGCTTTTCGCCGGGCCGCAGGCCGATCTCCTTTATTTCGATGTCGCGATACGGCTCCAGTCCGGAGAGGCGGATCAGCTTTTCGGCAAGGTCGATGATCTTGACCGGCGCGCCCATGTCCAGCACGAAGATCTGGCTCTGCCGCGCCATGGCGCCCGCCTCCAACACCAGCTGCGCCGCCTCCGGTATCGTCATAAAGTAGCGGATGATGCGCTTGTCCGTGATGGTCACGGGGCCGCCCGCCTCGATCTGCTGCTTGAACAGCGGCACCACCGAGCCGTTGGAGCCAAGCACGTTGCCGAAACGCACCGCGCAGAACTCGGTGGGGCTGTCGGCACGGCTCTGCAAAACCATCTCGCAGAAGCGCTTGGTCGCGCCCATGACGTTTGTGGGATTGACCGCCTTGTCCGTGGAGATCATCACGAACTTTTTCACGCCGAATTTCTCCGACGCGCGCACCACGTGGTAGGTGCCGAACACGTTGTTCTTGATCGCCTCCGACGGGCAATCCTCCATCAGCGGCACGTGCTTGTGCGCCGCCGCGTGGAAGACCACGTCGGGGCGCAGCGTCCGGAAGATCTCGTAGATGCGCTCCTTGTCGCGCACGCTGGCGATCTCGACGACCAGATCGAGCTTGTCGCCGTTCTTGCGCCGGAGCTCCTGCTGGATGTCGTAGGCGTTGTTCTCGTAGATATCGAGCACAATGAGCCGCTTTGGTTTGAATTTGACGATCTGGCGGCACAGCTCGCTGCCGATGGAGCCGCCGCCTCCGGTGACGAGCACGACCTTACCGCCGAGAAACCCGTCGAGCATCTCCGTGTCAAGCCTTACCGGGTCGCGGCCGAGCAGATCCTCCACCTGCACGTCCTTGACGTTGGCGAGCGACGCGTCACCGTTGACGAACTGGTAGATGCCCGGCAGCGTGCGCGTGCGCACGCCCGTGGCGTTGCAGATATTGAGGATCTCTCGCCGCGCATCCTCCGACGCGGTCGGGATCGCGAAGATGATCTGCGTGATGTTTTCGCGGCGCACGGCGGCGGGGATCACCTCGCGCCCGCCGATGATCGGCACGCTTTCGAGAAATTTGCCCCATTTGGTCTTGTTGTCGTCGATGACGCAGCACAGCTTTGCGGAAACGCGCGGGCTGGTCAGCAGCTCGCGCGCCAGCATCCGCCCCGCCTCACCCGCGCCGATGAGCATGATGCGCTCGTCCGCGTCGTGCCGCGACTGGTTCACCGCGAGCTGGAGCGTGTCCCAGAAGCGCAGCAGGCAACGCATCCCAACGAACAGGAACAGCCCAAAGATAAAGGTCATAAACAGCACGCTGCGCGGCTGGCGATTGCCGAAGAGATATGTTGTTCCCATTGAAACAACATAGGCGACAACAACGGCGAGCGCCATGCGCTCCACATCGTAGGCGCTGACGCTGCGCCAGACAAAGCGATACATCCGCATCAGCGCAAACACCACCAGCGTCAGGACGATCTGTGTTGGGAGATATCGATACCACGCGTTGAGAAACTCCTTCGGGATCGCCTCATAGGAAAAGTCGAAGCGCACCAGCAGCGCAAGCCCGCCCGCAATCACCGCGCACAGCACGTCGACCAGCATGATAAAGAGCGTCTTGCCCGTAAACAATAGTTTCTGTTTCATAAACCCACCTGCCGCCTAAAGCAGTTCCATACTTTTTTTGCAGTATAACATGGCGTCTTCGTGATTTCAAGTGCGGAAAGCGGCCGCTTTGCGGCGATATTCTTGACAGAAGTGCCGCAAATCGGTATAATAGGCGCATTCTGGCATCCGTGCCGATTTCTTGATACGAAAGAAGGAACCGTCCATGCGGCAAATTCCGAAAAAATTTGAGATCCCGCTGTGGTGCGTGCTGAGCCTTGCGCTCTCCGCGCTGGGGATCGTGCTCTACAGCGGACTTTACATGAAGGTCACGGCGCTTCTCGCGGGCGTTCTCGTGCTCGTGCTGGCGGCGCGCAGCGGCGACGTCGCGCCGCTGCGCTCGCCCTTTGTCTGGCCGCTGGCGGGCTATGTGTTGTTTGCCGGGCTGTCGGGTCTCTGGGCGATCACCGGGCGGTACCATCTGGAGTCATATCTGCAGCTGTTCACGGTGTTCTGCGTCTTTCTCTTCCTGTTGTTGCGCAAGCGGAACGCCACCAACGCGGCGCACGGCATGTTGGCGCTGATCGCTGTGACCGCCGGCATCTATGGCTTTTTGAGCGTATTGGTCGCCACCATGAATTTTGTGGAACCGCTTCTGAAAGAAACACTCGGTCTGCTTAACAAAGCGGCAACTGGTCAGTTTCGGAATCGCATGTACGGTATCTTCGGCAATCCGAATGTTGAGGCCACCATCTTCGCCTACGGCATTTTCTTCTCCGTGGCGCTGCTGTGCGATGAAAAAAGCCGCGGCAGGCGCGCCTTGTTTGCTGTCACGCTGGCGTTCTGTGCTTACCCGATGCTGCTCGGCTTCAGCATGGGCGCGCTCGCTTGCTTTGGCGTGGCGATCCTACTCTTTTTGGTATTCGCCGGCACACAGCGCGTTGCCGTGCTGACGCAGATGTTGGTAGGCGCACTCCCGGCTTTGACCTGCGCATTTGCTGCATTCCGCCTTAAGGGAAACACTTTCAGAGGTGGGTTACCGCCGTTGTTGCTTCTGTTTCTCTGCGCCGCGCTGTGCATTGTTCTGGAGCTGACCCTCGCTGACCGGATGGCAGCGTTCCTCGACAAGCGGAAAAAGCTCGCAATCGGCTTTCCGATCGCAGTGCTGGCGCTCATTGTTGCTTTCGTTGTGATTGCAATTTCTGTCCACAAACCTCATGCTTTCGGCGAAGCAATCAGCCGTTCTTTCTATCCCACAACCGGCGAACATACGCTGCACATCGACGCAGATGGATCCGTCACGGTAAATATTACGTGCAGTTCTATGGACAGTATTCTTTATTCCTCCCGCTTCAAGCCCACAGTCGTCTATGACGGCTCCGACACAGAAATCACATTCACCGTGCCGGAGGACAGTGTTCTGTGCACCTTCGTCTTTTCCGCCGAAGATGGCGTAACGCTCCGCTCCGCGACGTTGGACGGAGCAAAGGCCGTCCCTCTGGATTATCCGCTGCTGCCGACATATGTGGTTACGCGCATGCAGAATCTGCGGTATGATACCAACGCCTTGTCGCGCCGCCAGATGGCGGCGGACGCGCTGAAGCTCTGGCGCATGAGCCCCGTCGCGGGCAACGGTCTCGGCGCGTTTGAGGTCGGCGCGCAAATGGTGAAGTACATTCCTTATACCACCAAGTACGTCCATGACCACTACGCACAGACGCTCTGCGAGGTCGGCGTGATCGGCTTTCTCCTCTGGATCGCGGCGCTGATCGCTCCAATTGCGGCACTCTGGCGCAAGCGGCGCGACACGGAGCACCCGATGCGATGGTGCTACGCCGCGCTGTGGGCGGCGGTCGTTCAGGTCGTGCTGCAAAGCTACACGGACGTCCTGTTTTCCTTCGTCGTCACACTCTGGTACGCCTTCGCGGTGTTCGCGCTGATCCTGCGCGGCTTTGTCACGGACGTCGCGGCGGAGCGCGCAGCGAACGAGCAGCCGGACGCGCACATGACCAAGCGCGAGCGCACCGCCGCGGAGAAGGCCGCGCGCACCAGAGACCGGACGATCCGCGCCGCGCTGGCGGCTCCCATCATTGTGTTCCTGCTGACGGTCTGCGGCTTTTGGGCGGCGCAGTCTGTTTCCGAAAGAGCCGTTGCAACGCAGAGCGAGTACTTCTCGAACCTTGAACGCGCCGCGAAGCTCGACCTTTACAACGCCGATATCTACCAATACAACTATCTGGTCGAGTCCATGCAGTCACCGACGACGGAGCGGGAGCGCGCCGTGGCCGACGAGTTTGCCGGAAAGCTGACGCGCTCACGCATCAAATATGTGCCCAGCTGGTTGATGACCTATTTCCTTGGCTCCGGTCAGTACGCGAGAGGCGTGGAGGAAGCGAATGTCGCGGCGGCGTACTTCGCCTGCAATCAGGATATCTGGACGCAGGTTGCGAGCCAGCTGCGCGTTGCGTTCGACAAGCCGGACACGCCGCTGGCGTTCGAGGGCGGCGACGCGCTGCTGGAGGGGCTGATGCAGTACCGCGCGGCGCTGGAACAGCACAACGCTGAATCCCTCATCAAGATCAAGCTCGACGAGGAAAACGAGGCGTTTTTCGCGAAGGTTGCGGAGGCGTACGCGCACAAGGACGACTCAGCGGAGATCTTCCGCGTGTTCAGCGCGAAATAAGCAGACAAGCGCAAAAAAGAAAACGCGCTTGACAAGCGCGCGTTTCGCGGTATAATAATTGCAGAAGGGCAAAGCCGATCAGCGGTTCAGCCCTGCATCATTAGGAATCCAAACAAAATGTGCTTGAACCCGTCACTTGGCAGAGTGGCGGGTTCCGCGTTTTACGATGATCGTCACCGCAAACTGTCCGATGATAAAAGAGCCGCGCCCCCGGAGGTCCGGGGGCGCGGATTTTGCTATGGGGTTTTAGGTTCTGTCTGCAATCAGATCAGATTACTTTTTGCACACCCAGCTGGCACCATAGCTGCCGATCGAGATATAGCAGGCATGGCCGTCGCAAGCGGTGACCATGGGATTGCCGATCAGCGCCTCAACGGACGTCTCACCGTGATACACACCGGAAATCGAATTCGACTTGTCGATGTCGGTGAAGGTCCAGGTAAGGCCCGTGGCAGCCTTGCTGCCGATCCAGTCGAACGTACCGGGATTGCCAGCCTTGACGGTGAAGCCCGTGTACGAAGTGTTGGTCGGGTTGGTGATGGTGGAGTCGGTGTCCTTGATGACGCGCGGGGTGTGGCTCTCAAGGACGACCCACTGCGCAACACCGGTGCTGCTGTTCAGCGCGGCAGCGATCTCGCCGACGAACTGCTTGTCATCCAGCTCCGTATTAGCGTCGATCAGAACGCTCAGAGCGGCGTCGAGGTTCGCGCACTTGATGGTCTCCTGATCCCACTTGGCAGGATTGCTCAAGGTGGACACGGTCGCGACCGGACGAACCACGAAGACCGGAGCGTCAGACTTGACCGCCAGACCGACGGACAGACCTTCGACCTCGACATCATCTTCGCAGTAGGCATACAGGACGTTGCCCTTCACCGTGAGCGTGTCGGTACGGCCATCGCCATAGTGGTACAGGTCGAAGACCTTGTAGCCCTTGAGATCGTTGGTCTGGCTATGGGTTGCCCAGTCGGGGGCTTCGGCCTTGAACGAACCAAAGTCGGCAGCGGTGTAATTCGTATCCTTGTCTTTATCCTTGTTCGGGGACACAGAGTCGCCGTCCAGGATCTGCTCAACCTTGGTGACAAAGCCGTCCGCGTCGAAGGCCATGAGGAACATGGAGCCGTGAGCGTCGAAGTCAGCGGCGGTGTTGATCTTGTTCGCCTCGCCGAAGACCTGGTCATAGTTCTCGCCGCGGATGGTCAGGGTCTTCTCCTCGCCGTCAACGATGGCGGTGAAGTCCCACTTGGTCCAGGTGCCGTCCTTGTACTCCTTCTCGGCCGCGCCGGTCGCGAAGGCGTAGTTCTTGGTGCTGGCGGCGTCCTCGCCGACGATGACCATGCCGATCACGTAGTTGCTGGTGTCCTTGACCCAGAACACGGTATCCCTGACAGGGTCACCGCCGGGGTTGACCTTGCCGCGATGATCCTTGACACCGGGATCCCCTTCTTTGTAGGGCTGGATGTCCACGGTCTGGATGCCGGTGTAGACGTTCGTCACCTTGGTGATACCGGCAACGGCATCGGTGATCGCGTTACCAGCGACGGTGATGAACACGGACTTGTCGTTGCCGTAGGCAGCGCCGGAGCCGTACGCGGTACCGAGAACGCTGTTGCCGTTGGCGCCGTCGAGCACGCGGCAGTTCGCGGGATAGATATCGGCGGCCGCCTCGTCAAACTTGGTCGCACCGACCTGCGCGGGGTCGATCGGGGAGAGGGTGTAGACGCCGTCGGTCTCCTTGTAGGTGAACCACTGGTTGCGCTGGATGGCCTTAATGCCATCCTTGTCCTTGAGATCCGGATACTGCGCGTACTTGGGCGCATCACCGGCGGTATTCAGGATGTTATCGCTGGTCTTGGTGAGGTTGATCTCGATGGTCTTCATCGTGCCGTCGAGGAAGATGGCGTTCGCCTTGCAGGTGGCGTTGCCGATGTTGGTCGTGCCCAGATCATAACCCGTCAGGAACAGGTAGGTCTTGGTGGCAGACTCAGCCTCGATGTAGATGAGGTAACCATAGTTGTCCACATACTCGGTGTAGGTCAGCTCAAGGGCTTCCTTGTTGTACTCGTGGAGCTTGGTCTCGTAGTTGTTGCCCTTCTTGCTGTAGGTCAGCTTCTCGCCGGCGGTGGAAGTGACGTAGCTGTTGGCCTTGTACTCCTTGAGCGCGACGCCGGTCTTCTCCTCGGCGGGCTTCTCAAGCGTACGGACCTCGGCATTGGTGTAGTCCGCCGCGTTATCGGTCGTCATCTGAACCATGATGGGATCATCCTTGGAATAGTTGACAGCCTCCGGAACCTCATCGCCGTACACGGTGATGTAGCTGCCGTTGGCATGCTTGCCGTTGCAGTAAACAAACAGACGCAGCTGGTCGGTGCTCTTGTCGTAGGAGGAATCCGCCCACGCAAAGAAGGTGTTGATCGTGACGATGCGGACCGTGGGGATATCGCCGTTGAACAGATAGACCTCGGTCAGCGCGCCGTTGCCGGGATAAGCATAGCTTTCCGTGTTGGTGCGGATCATGTTGTTGGGCAGGATGTCGTTGACAACCTCAGCGCCGTCAACATAGTAGTCGAAGAAGCAGTTGTTGACAACGGTGTCGCCCAGCAGCTCGTTGAGCTCCTTGCCGGTGATGCCGGTAGTGTAGGTCGCAACCAGGTTGTCCTTGTTGACGAACTTGCCGACCTCTTCGTTGTTGTAGGTCCAAACGCTGCAGGGACGCTGGAACGCATCCGTGTCACCTTTAAGGATCAGGCCGGGATAATACTGCTCGCCGAACTCAATGATCTTGGCGGCGTGGTTCTCGTTGAGAACCGCGTTGTCAATGTGGTTGTAGCGGGCGTCGCTGGAAGCGGTGGTCATGTACTCCCAGTTGGAAGCACCGAACTGGACCTCAGCACCGTTCACGCTGATGTTGCTGCCCTTGTTGGCATACTGGACCAGCGGGGTCTTGATGGCGTTGAACGCGTACAGGGCCGCCTCCTGACGGGTGCAGTTCGCGGTAACGACGACGTCGCTGTTGCCATCGAACAGGCCCACGCGGTTGGCGATCTTGCTGGTGTGGATGCGGTAGTCAGCACCGGTCATGCCCTCGATCTCAGCGTCATAGCCGAGAGCGCCGAGCAGCATCTTGGCGAAGTCGATCACCAGGAGCGTGCCGTCGGGGCTGAACTTGCCGTTGCCGATACCGTTGATGATGCCCTCGGCAGCGCAGTACTCAATGTACTTGGCGCCCCAGTGGGAAGCGGGGACATCGGAGAACTTGGTGCCGCTGGCGACCAGAACCTTCTCAGCGGTCTCGTTGCCGAGGCGCAGATAGGCAATGATCTTAGCGGCCTCCGCACGGGACAGATAGTCGTTCGCGCGGAAGGAGCCATCGGGGTCACCGATCATGACCTTGATGGCCTGCATGACCGCGACAGCTTCCTCATAAGTGATGCTCTTGGCATCCTTATAGTCACTGACCGCGGCGTTGGTACCGACAGTCGCCAGACCGAGGGTCATGACCAGAGCCAGTACCAGAGCGAGTAACTTTTTCATAAGCAGTTACTCTCCTTTCTAAAAATTTGCCGAAACGCCTTCGGGCTCGCGCCGATTTCCGGCTTACTTACCGGGGCTAGCCGTTCCCGTAACTAAACCGGGAGATTCGGCAACACCCCCCTCCGGTGTTCCTGCAAGCATAAGATAAACGATGTGTCAAAAAATTGCAAGCGTTTTTGGGTACATGTAACATAACTGTAATATTACAGGGCGGCGTTTCCAGCATCTTGTGTTTTGGACGCGCGCAAGCACAAGATGCGCCATGTTTCGGTTGTTATGTAATGTAATGTATCTGTACGCAGGCGCCAGACTCAATCCCGCCTGAACAAATCTCTTGTATAGACCTTGTCCTTCACATCGTCCAGCACGCTTTCGTAGCGGTTGGCAATGATCGCGTCAGATGAGTTTTTAAAGCTTTCGATATCGTTCACCACGAGGCTGCCGAAGAATGTGCTCCCGTTCTCCAACGTCGGCTCATAGATGATGACTGTTGCGCCTTTTGCCTTGATGCGCTTCATCACGCCCTGAATGCTGCTCTGGCGGAAGTTATCGCTGTTCGCTTTCATCGTCAGGCGAAAAACACCGACGGTAAGCGGGCGTTCCTTTTCCGCGTTCCACATCGACGACGCCGTATAATACCCCGCGCGGTCCAGCACGCGGTCGGCGATGAAGTCCTTGCGCGTGCGGTTGCTCTCGACGATTGCCTGGATCAGATTCTCCGGCACATCCTGATAATTCGCCAGCAGCTGCTTTGTGTCCTTCGGCAGGCAGTAGCCGCCGTAGCCGAAGCTCGGGTTGTTGTACTGGTCGCCGATACGCGGATCGAGGCAGACGCCGCGGATGATGTCTGCCGTATCCAATCCTTTCAACTCGGCGTAAGTGTCCAGCTCGTTGAAATAACTCACGCGCAGCGCGAGGTAGGTATTGGCGAACAGCTTGACCGCCTCTGCCTCGGTATAGCCCATAAACAGCGTCTCGACGTTCTCCTTGACCGCCCCCTCCCGCAGCAGAGCGGCAAAAGCCTCCGCCGCCTCGCGTGTGCTCTCGTCGCAACCGACAATGATGCGGCTGGGATAGAGGTTATCGTAGAGCGCCTTGCTCTCACGCAAAAACTCCGGGCTGAACAGCAGCTTGTCCGTGCCCAGCCGTTCGCGCGCAGAAACGGTAAAGCCGACCGGGATCGTCGACTTCACGATCATAAACGCATCCGGGTTGAGCGTCTTGACCTGCGTGATGACAGATTCCACCGCCGAGCAGTCGAAAAAGTTCTTTTTGGGGTCATAGTTCGTCGGCACCGCAATGACGACGAACTCTGCATCCCGATATGCATCCGGGTCCGTTGTTGCCGTCAAGTCAAGCGGCTTATTCGCCAGATAATCCTCTATATAGTCGTCCTGAATGGGCGACTTTTTCTGGTTGATCTGCTCCACGCGCTCGGGCACGATATCCACGGCGGTGACGTGGTTATGCTGCGCGAGCAGCACCGCAAGCGACATGCCGACATAGCCCGTGCCGGCGACGACGATGTTTTTGTTCATACCTGATAATACTCCTTGTACCACTCGGCAAATTTGCGCAAGCCTTCGCGGATGCCGATCCGCGGGCGGAACCCGAAATCACGCTCCAGCGCCGCACAGTCCGCATATGTCACGGGTACGTCGCCCGGCTGCATCGGCGCAAGCTCCTTGTGCGCCTCAAAATCATAGTCCGCCGGCAGCACGCCCGCGCGGACCAACTCCTCCTGCAAAGTCGTCACATAGTCCAGCAGATTCTCCGGCTGTCCTCCGCCGATGTTGTAAACTGCATACGGCGGCAACGGCAGGCCGTCCTCGCCCATTTTGCGCTCCGGCGCGCCGCGCATCACGCGAACAACGCCCTCGACGATATCGTCGATATAGGTAAAATCGCGTTTCATGTCGCCGTAGTTGAAGATTTTGATCGTTTCGCCGCGTGTGAGTTTCTGTGTCGCGCTGTAGTAGAACATATCCGGCCGTCCCGCGGGGCCGTAGACTGTAAAGAACCGCAGGCCCGTAGAGGGGATGTTGTAGAGCTTGCTGTAGGCATGGGCAAGCAGTTCGTTGCTCTTTTTCGTCGCGGCATAGAGCGAAACAGGGTTGTCCACCTTATCGTCGGTGCTGAACGGCACTTTCTTGTTGCCGCCGTAGACTGAGGAACTTGAAGCGTAAACGAGGTGCTCCACGCCCGTCGCACCGCCGTCATAGCTGTAGCGGCAAGATTCGAGGATGTTGTAAAACCCGATAATGTTCGACTCGATGTAAACGTCCGGGTGATCGATAGAATAGCGCACGCCCGCCTGTGCCGCGAGGTTGACAACAATTTCAGGCTTGTATTCTGTGAAAATACGGTCGATAAACGGCTTGTCTGCAATGGAACCGCGAAGAAACGTCCACGAGGACGCAGAATGTTTCGCCGCCTCGTCGATCAAGTGCAGGCGGTAGTCCTTGAGCGCAGGATCGTAGTAATCGTTGCAGTTGTCCACGCCGATGATCCGCGCACCGTCCGTCTCCGTGAGCAGACGTAGCACAAGGTTCGCGCCGACAAAACCAGCGGCGCCGGTGATAAGGAGGGTTTTCCTCTCTAGTGATAGCTGCACTTTACTTATTCGCATTATACCCTTCATATAATTGAATTCTTCCATCATAATAATTCATCATTTTTCTTATCAGCTCAGAGGCCGCTTCATCGTCTTCCCAAATTAATCTTTGTAAAGTCGCATTATTTGTATATTTCTTATAAAAATCCATATAGTATTCAAAATACCTGTTTGACAGCACCACTTCTTCATGTGGACTCATTCGCCAATCGCCCAAATGGAGCCCATGCTCTGGTCTAAATACTTTTGATTTTGGATTATCGTTCTCAAAGAGAAATCTCTTGTTTAAGTCATTTGAGTCGTAATCGGGAATCCCCAAACCAGATCTGTAAATGAGTTCAAACAAAACACTCTCGTCATTAATGCTAGCCTTTGTCCAAAAGTAAGATTCTCCCTCTACTACATTATTCAATTCTTGTACCAAAAGCGGGATCTGCTCTTTAAGTGCCGGGAAACACTCGCGCGTTTTCATAAAGTGAAGCCCTGTTAGTCTCTTCCACTCCCTGATAGGAAATCTCGCGGTTTTAATTGTTTCCCAAATACCATAACGAAGAAGGTTCCCCCCAATGTGTCGAATAGAATTGTTTTCGCGATAAAGGCGTATGCAATTGCTGTATGGTAGGCCCAAATAATCACAATGCGTAATATGCTGTTCATATAGGCCCATGTCCTCATGCGCAATTAAAATGTCAATATCGCCAATATATACAGAATTATATTGAAGGAATTCATCGTTCACGAGGAACCATCTAACCGCTCTGGATATCTCATAGTTTCTCAGAGCAGCTTCTGAGAAACCAACATTTTTGTAATTGAATCTTCGTATAGAATAATTGTGGCACTCCAATTCATCCAGTTGCTTTCTATACTTCTGATCAAACTCAATATCCGTATATATGCAAATATCATAATTTGGGTATTCTACATTAAAAAAATAAATATAATATGGGATAAAAGACTGATACGCTCTGCCAAAAACATATGTCACAATGCAAATATCCTTCATTTTTGCCACCTTTCAATATATCTCCGCATAATAATCTAATTGTTTATGCATGTGGTCAAAGCACTAACGTTTTGCCATAACAGTACGAGCTTTGGTTAGTACATAGTTTCGATAATAAGCAAATTCATTTGTTTTTCTATAGAACAAAAGCCAAATCACACAAAATGATAGAACCGCAAATATAACATCAACTATCAGCAGTCCTAATCCTGCAACTGCTTCTGTCTGCGCAAATCTAACCGCAGCCGCTTTAGAACCAATTGCAGCAATAATTACAAGCAGCGCTGATTTAAGATAAAGCAACAAATACTTCAAAAAACGTTCATTTGTTGCATATTTACAGACCACATACGGATAATACCATGTATTTGTAATCAACTGACTAAGTGTAGTTCCTAGAAGAACCCCTTTAATCCCCATAGTTTTACCAAGAATGATTGATAAAGCGATATTAAGAAGAGCTGCAACCAACGGGACTACTTTGAAATGGTCAAAAAGGCCGTCCGCCGAAACAATTATTTCAGAGGTTTGCCTCATCCCGCTCATCCAACAGTTGAAGATTATTATTATTTCAATTTCGAATGGTAAAATATAATCTTTTCCCGCCCAGATTTCAATAAATAAATCTATTGTCGTAATATAGCCTACAGCAATCAAGGCGTAAATGGTCGCAAAGATAAACCCCAATCTATGAAATATCTGCCGCCTTTTTTCATAATTGTCGGATACGCATATATTACCTACCCCTGGTAAAACGGCATGCATAAGCAAGGTCGTCGATGTCACACAGATTTGGACAATCATCGCATAATTCGAATACAAGCCCACAAGAATTGTGCTAACAAGCATTGATATCAGAATATTATCTGTTCCTTCAATTATCACGAATGAAATCCTAATGGAAAAATTGGAAACTGCGTTTTTGAATATTTTAATTCTTTCTTCTACATTTAAACGATCTGCTTTTTCCTTTATAAACCGATACATTTTGATTGCTTTATACCTTATTATTACATTCTGCAAAAGAAGCAATGCAATATCGGCCAACAAATAAATAATATATGATTTAAAAATAATGAGCAAAACAACTTCAAGCACAGTTTTCAAAAATGAGATACCTATGTTTATATTTGTTATTACATAATTCTTTTGATATGCGCCAATCAGAGATGAATAAGGGGCATAAAAATAGGACAAAACAGAGCCGCTGAGTAATAGTATGTATATCAGCACAATAGATTTGACGTTTGGAACGCTATTAATGATTTTGTCCAAAAAGGGAATGAGCAGCAGGCCAACGGATAATACGAACAAACCGATTCCAGTGAAAAGCACTTTATAAAAATTAACGAGAGAACAAATCTGTTTCTCGTTGCCTTCCGAAATTGGTTTGTACATATCGTAAACAATAGCACTTCTCAATCCCAAATCCGAGAGAGAAAGCACTGTAAAAATATTAGAAAAAACGCCGCTTACACCCAGATATTCCTTACCAAGCATATGGATAAATACTGTTCGCAATGCAAATTTCAGTGCTAGATTTATTATCTGGAACAAAAATGCAGAGGCAGTATTCCGCTCGGCGTTTCTCACTCTTGATTCAGCCATATATTATCTCTTCCCATGCGAGTCACAAAAACTGCATTCTTTTATAATGTCTTGTGATGACTACTCAGCCTCGTATTTCGCATCTTATCTAAAATCGAATGTTTCCCTGTGAGGGTCGCTCTTTATTCTAATATTGTCCGCAGTATATAATACAATCACGGCATCCGGCTTGTTTTCCTCAATAAAGGTCTGTACACTACCTGTGAAATTGCGAAGGTCAAGTGAATCCACATAGCGGACACCTAGCGATACAAACGGAAGAACACAGTCACCAAATGAATCGTGTATAAATAGTAAGCGTAAATCATTGGTTGACAAAAGATTTTCAAATCTGGCCAACGCATGATCACCATACATAAAAGCTTCATACGGGCTGGTTCCATAGTAATCCTTCTTTTCAACCTGGCTCATATCATAAACGACAGAAAAGTCACCGCACATGTCAATTTCGGCATCAGGAATTGAAAAATGAATCCGTGTATCATATACAGGATATAGTAATGAAAAGTCATCTGGCGTTGTAACAGAAAGCGTAACCTTCTTGCCTTGTGATCCCAAAAACCAAGACGGATACAACACGGTTGTAAACTGATCGCTACTTAACAAGCTAGGATCAACATCATATCTGTTTTTTTCGCTGAGATGCTCAAGAATATGGCGTGCTGCCCAAAGGCCGGTTTCCACTTTCCAGTGGTGGTCTGTTCTATAAAACAGGCTATGATGATCTAAGTTCTCAGTATTGATTTGAGCTCGGAAATCATAAACATCAATATTCTCTTGTTGCAGACGTTCAATTAACGCATTTGCGTTTTGGTTGGAAAAGTCTACCACGCCTGAAATATTACTATCTTGTGCTTCGCTAATTTTGTGCGGAGCCTGTGCGTAAACAAAATCAATGCCGTTTGTTTTACAATAATTCGCAAAGATAATTGTGTTTTCAGCCACACCTTCAACATCTCTTTTTTCAATGTATGATGTTAGTAGCCCATCTGAAAGCTTTATAACTGCATTGTACTCCGCGTATGGTGCATATGCCCATTGAATAATCGCATCTTCATATTTATTGGCAAGCGCGACAATAATCTTATATCCAATCAAATAATCGGTTACATAAGTGCTAATCAGTTCTTCAACCGACAGGATGCTTCTTGTGTATTTTGAAATTATCGCAGCATTGAAAGCTTGCAAAGATACTTCCATAGCATCGTCTTTAAAAGGATATAATGCCTGCCAATCGATATTGACCGTAGAATGACGCTTTCCGGCATTATCTAGATTGTGAACATCAAATAGGACAATATTTGTAAAGCTATTTGCCATGCCCAACCGCTTAACTAAAATCTGTCTGGTAAATGTTCTGATAAGTGTCGCTGTAAAAAAGAAAAAAATAATTACAATAACAGCTGCGCAAATGCGCTTTGCAAACACGCTTTGCTTTACTCCGGCTATCATATTCAGTCTCCCAAAACACTTCGAAATTAGAAGTTAAAATATATAAAAGGATTATAAGTCGCAGAAACCACCTCAAAAGCAGAAATCAAAAAAACAGTCAGAAGCCAAATCCATTCAAACGCAGTATGCCCCTTCTCTTCTAGATGGCAAAATGCTTTGTTTGGCAATGGCGTCATTCCAACAAAAGCGAGCAAGAAAATCACATATGTACCCTTCACAGTCTCGACAAAAGCCTCATCTAAAAAACTGTTTGCCCCGATACCAAACATATACCCAATATACCGGAAACCTGAAGCAATGTCTGCGGAACGGAAAAGAACCCACGCGATGGTTACAATCAACAGAGTATAAACATGCCTTCCTACTCCGCCCAACTTATCAACAAAATTCGTTTGCTTTTCTAGCAGCAAAATGCAAAAGTATATTATGCCCCACAATACAAAAGTAAAATTTGCCCCATGCCATATTCCCGTAAGTAGCCAAACGACAAACAGGTTCAAAATCCATCGCGATTTTTTCACCCGGTTGCCGCCAAGAGGGATGTAGACATAGTCCCTGAACCATGTACTCAAGGAAATGTGCCATCTGTGCCAAAAATCTGTCACGCTGTCTGCAATATACGGGTAGTTAAAGTTTTCCAGAAAATGAAAACCAAACATCCGACCAAGACCGATTGCCATATCCGAATAGCCAGAAAAGTCGAAATAAATCTGAAGGGTGTAGGCAATCGCGCCAAGCCACGCTGTCATTACGGACGGAGCGTCCATATAGTCAAATATATTATCTGCAACTTGGGCGGTGAAATTGGCAAGTAACACTTTCTTCCCGAGACCATAAATAAACCGCCGCATTCCTTCTGTGAACTCCGAAAAGGATTCCTGCCTGTCCGTAATCTGATGTTCTATCTGCTGATAGCGAACAATTGGTCCAGCAATTAGTTGCGGAAAAAGGGATATGTAGAGGGCAACATACAGCGGGTTCTTCTGCGCCTTCACGGAACCGTAGTAGATGTCAAACGCATAGGACATCAGCTGAAATGTGAAAAAAGATATTCCAATGGGCAGTGCAATATCCACAATCAGCTTGTCGTTCCCGGTCAATGCAGCAAGGTTTCGCGACAGGAAAGAAACATATTTAAAAACTCCTATCAGCAAGATATCAAACGTGATGGCACCGACCAACCATGCTTTCTTGCCGGATGCGCTGTTGCCCATTTGCACACCGATAAACCAGTTTATTATGATAGCAAAAAGCATTAGAAAAATGAACAGCGGCTCGCCCCAAGCATAAAAGCCAATACTGAACAACAGTAAAATCGCGTTTTTCCTTTTTCGATTACTTGCAGGAGAATAATACAAAACTAAAAGAGCGGGGAGAAACAAAAACAGAAAAACCGTTGAAGGAAAAAACATATTAGACCCTTCCATCATTAGTCTATGGGCAGTAGTCGCAGTCTAGAATCTGCCCGCGCATCTCTCAAGCCAGCCCTGAAGCATAACGACTATCGCACTTTATGATATCAAGGCTGTAACACTCATATCTTCCTTGGCAATTCTAGCCAATCACCCATCATGTAATCCCAGTTTCTCGGTTCATATCTGCAAAAACCTGCCGCATTAGCAAAGGTAAGCTCTCCAAAATATATTTTTCCGCCTATTTCGTAAAAGTCCACTCTAATATGTGGGATACCAACTGACAATTTCTTTGAAAATAGTATCATCGCACTTAAATTATGTGGTTTTTCTATTTTCATTTCTGAATGAGCACACGGTATTTCTGTTAAGTGAAGATAGTTCCACTCTAAATCAAAAAAATCTTCCTTAGTCCCACCTTCACTAAACCGTTCTGTAGCAACAAACAGTAATTTCGGTTCACCATTAAAGCAAAAGAACTTGTAGTCAATTAGCCCGTTGTTTTGAGTCTTATCTTCCAAATACTGCTCAGCAAGTATCTTACGCGCCACCTTCTTATACGGCCACTCACGGAACGTCAAATAATAATCCTGTTTCAAGCCCTTTCGAAGCTCCGCTTTGACCTTTTCAATATCCAACTTCGATTTATCTTTGCAAATACACATACCAAGCCCACTGTTATGGTTGCATTTTAGAACAAACTGATTCGGCAGTGCGTCAAAGTCAATCTCGTTCGGATCGTCCCACTCCCCAAGCGTTGGGATAATATGTTCTTCACCGATGATTCCCGCCACATATTCCTTGGCCTTAACCTTATCTACCATGGTCGTATACTCCGGTCGACGGTCGTGGAGCTTGAGCCACTGGAGTTTTTCGTTGAACGTCTTGGGATTTTCGAGGTCAAGTGGATAGTCCATCTTGACCCGCCACATCCTACGGATATATTCCTCATCGCTCATGCGCGGAATCAGCCCGCGTCGCTCCATAGCCAGGATTAAACGATCCGTCTTTGCCAAATCATCTCTTAGTCTTTTAATGCTCATAGTCAATTTGTCTCCCTTTGGGGCGGATTACCATTTTCCTTGTTTAAGGTAGCATAATGTGCTTTTTCGCCAAGCAAGTATGATGGAACCCGAAATCTCAGGAAAAAGCCAGTAATAGCATAAGATATCAAAATTGCAGATACAAAGTTGATTGTTGCATGAAGATAGGGGTGAATAGTACCATTCAGATAATAGACCGTAAAATAGATCATCTGTTGGTGAAACAAATATATACCCATAGCTCTTTTAGACAAATTATAAAACATATCCCATTTTTGCCAAAGCACACGCTGCCCAATTGCTTGCAAAACGAAAAATGCCATACAAGCACCAGCAACGCAGATTAATAATAATAGTCCATTATTAATCATATCATTTGCAAAACCGACCTTTGAAAGAATACGGTTTATTCCGCATAAGCTCAAATCTATCAGAACCCAAAAGCGAACCGGAATCTTAAACAAGTCGTTGTTTTTATATTTCCTAAACGCAAACCCAAGTAGAAAGAAAGGAAAAAGTCTAAATGCAAACCATATTGAAAACAGCCCCGGAATCCAATTTCTTTCTGCAATAGCCGCTATAAAGTAAAAGAAAAAAGCAATAACTATTCCTATCACTGTATTCTGCTTGAAGAAATCAGACAAGGGCCAAGTGATGAAGAAAACGTCAAACAATGCCCATAAAAACCATAGTTGTGCACTGCCAAAGCTAAAAAGAAAGCGCAAAACTGTCTCTTTTGGATTTACTGTTGAAAAAAACTGTTCAATCGGTATCGCCCATAAAAAGGACACAGCGTAATATGGTATCAATAGTCTTTGTGCTTTCTTCTTAATAAACGGCAAAAACTCCTTATATTGATTTCTTTCATACTTTTTTGCATAATATAGATAGCCGGATGTCAGTGCAAATGCATATATATGAATTGAATTCAGCCATACAGATAACTTCCCTAGTACCTGCGACGGTCGTAATACAGGCACTGAGGCAAGCCATCCTTCTCCCCAGAACACAACGCTGTGATAAAAAACGATAATAATCATCAGAATTGTCTTAACAAAAGTGCAATTCTTTAGAGATAAATCCTGTTCAGCACCTTCTTTTCCCACAGGTATTCCCCCTCAAACAAAATGGGATTAGTCTTGCATTATTGCAAGCATTTATTCACATCATGGTCTCTTGAAAATAGTCATTACATATCAGCCGAAATATCTGATAATATCCCGAAAGAATATTCCATTAAAGCTAATATGTGCAAATAGTTCATAATAGCCAATAAGCAATTGTGCTATCAAAAGCAATGCCACTCCAGTACGAAAAGTTCCTTTTCCCCCGCGTGCCCTTATAGTTGTGTCATACAGTCCGTGGTAGGAAAGGATACCAATTGCGTAGCCGAGCCGATCAAACAGCACTGGAATTCCGCCAACAGCAAATGCTATCAAAATCAAAAATGACATCAATCCGTTTTCATTATCCTTCTTTCTATTTCGCAAGTTCGCACAAGCAAAAAGAGCAAGGTAAGTAATTGTCTTAACTCGAATATTTAGCTCCATCGCAACTTGCATATTGGATCTATACGCATTCCACTTTGATGCAATATATTGCAAATAGTTGATGCCTGTCGCCTTAAGAATCGGAACAAAAAGGGTGGTATATGAAGATGCGCTTATAATCAGCAGGCAAAATGCAAATATTATAACTCGAACTCGTTTTGACTTGCAGTTTGAAATAGAATCATAAACAATTGTTATCAAGAGCAACAAAAAACCAATCGCATGAATCGTACAAGAAAGGATTTGAATAATATAGTATTTGCTCTTTTTGCTATAATAATAAAAGTGATAGTTATACACCCATATAGCACAAATAAGACTTGTACGTATTCCAGAAATCAGATAAAACACTGTGCAGCCGCCTAAAGCCGCAATAAAATAGAGTGCCACTGCATTAGCACGATAAAACTCATCTTCCTGCTTTGCATAGTCGTACGCTAATTTTTTAATTAGTAAGCCAAATGCCAAAACAGAAAAAAAAGGTAGCCAGCCATTTGATGGCGTTCTCGAGATAATCCAGAGTATTGCTTCAAAGCCTATAACCCCGCTTGCTTGAAATGATCTTCCACTTCGGTAGCGCGATATATTGTAATAATGCCGAAATAGGTCGTCACTTCCGCCAGGCTCAGAATAAAATGAAATAACCGCTAACGAAATAATAAACACCAGCCATAAGGCGGTCAAGTTTTTTATTGATACCTTGCACGGGAAAAGCGCCATCAAGCAGAGTGCGGCAAGAGCCAATGTCATAATCAATAAGCTCGAGTAAAAAATCCCTTCACTCAACACTTGCAAGCTTCCTCCAGATACTTTATCCACTGCTCCGCAATTCTACTGGCAGCCAGCGTATCCCTGATTTTGAGTGCGTTTCTTCCAATCTCCGCCGCGCGTACCGGCTCGCGCAGCAACTCCCGCATCGCACGCGCCATGGCATCTGCGTCGCCCGCCGGAACGAGCATGCCGTTTTTCCCGTTTTCGATCAGGCTTCGTGGTCCGCCGCAAGGGCAGTCTGTCGAAATGCACGGAAGCCCCAGAGCCATCGCCTCAATCAGCGCGTTAGGCATCCCCTCAAAATCGGACGGAAGAACAAACAGTGCCGCGCTGCGAATCTGTTCCAATACATCCGACTGGTATCCCGGCAGGAAAACCCGTCCTTCCAGGCCAAGCGCAGACGTCTTTTCTTCCAGTGCCTTGCGCAGCGGTCCGTCGCCATATATTGTCAGCCGATAATCTGGGAACTCGCCCGCAATCATCGAAAACGCATCCAGCAAAAGCGCCTGATTCTTTTGCGGCATCATTCGCCCTACAGAAACAATGTTTTTTTTCTTTGTTGTGTCTCCATACGGCTCCGGCAGTTGCTCAACCGGCAGTGGGTTTGGAATCACTACGCCTCTCCCGCGCAGATGCGCCGCGTAGAAATTCTTGGCTTCCTGCGTCTGAAAAACAAAGCCGTCCGCTCTTGGGTAAAGCAGGTATCTCGCCAACTTGCTTTTACGCGAAAGATGATCCTGTTTTGGCGCGTTTCTCTCAGACACCACCACCCGAGTAGCTTGCCTGCTGCATTTCGCAAGACATACACAGATATTGGCAAATATCCCCATGCCTACCGCTACGTCGATTTGCTCCTCGGCAAATGCCTTCCGCATTGCTTTCACATCCGCGCGTAGTGAATTACTCAAGATACAACGCCGATTTACCGCTGTGTCGAGCGGGTATTCTCCTTCCAGCGCTGGACCCGTGAAAAGAAACGCTTTCGTATTTGCTTTTCGGCTGAGCGCGCTGGAAAGATTGGCAGACGCGCGTTCAGAGCCGCCTCCCTTGATTGAACCACTGACAAACGCTATGTTCAAGGCAGACACCCTCCGTCATTCACGCGCCCAAACCTTATTCAGCATAGGATTAACGAATTTTTGATAAAACAAGCAGAAAATCGTATCACATGCCACTGATATACTCAAAGAAACCAGCGACAGGAGTACGCCTTTACAATTGTACAGATCGTCAAAGAAATACCACAAAATCGTATTCAGCACACCGACCATGACCGCTTGAACCCCATAGTAAATCATGCTGTTTTTCCCCATGTACGAAAGCAGCTTCCATTCCTTTTTTGACCTCCCGGCAATTATCTTTGACAGGTAGATAACCCCAAAACTTCCGGCAATCGCACAGGCCGTGTCAAGTATCAGATTATGGAACGTATGGCTATCAACGGCAAATCCGCCACCCTGAGGCATGTAGTCCAGATAAAACGCGCCCAGCCAAATGGCAGCCGCGCCAATCAGCCATGCTACATCCCACTTGCAGTCGCTGCCCTCAATTGCTCTTTTTGTAATCACTCCCACGAGCACATAAGCCGTGCACATGGGCAGCACTTCAATATGCCACGGCAAAAAGAGTGTTGGAAACGCTGTGGAAAACATGTACTGCCCCGCCAGCAAGCACATTATTGTCACAATTATATATATATATATATATCGGGTCTTCTCTAGCAGGGACAATATTGCATAAGCCGCGAGTAACGCAAGAAAAAAAGTCCAAAGAAACCAAAGCGAGCCACTATATTCCGAATAGCCGATTTGGAGGAAAATGCCCAAAAAGCCTTTCGGCAGCCAAGAAACGGCAAATTCGTGCTCGATGATGCGTTTTACGATACCCCACACATACATAAGAAGTTCAAAGAAAAAGGCGGGGATCAATATGGCACGGCTTTTCTTTTGCAAAAGCTTTCTAAATGAACCTTCTTCTCCCTTTGCGGGAACAGAAATGAGTAAACCGGCAATGATAAAAAACATCGGCATATGAAATGAATAAATCATGTTCTTAATTGCACGCGGGTAAGTTGTCATATGTCCCATAATAACCAACAGCACGCCGATGCCTTTTGCATAATCATATTCTAAACGCCGTGTTTTTACCTCGCTCATTTTTTCTTTCCTTATACTTTCAGAATAATCTTTTCGAGCTTCCTGACCTTATCCCGCGGCATGCAGTTTTCCACCGCATACGTATGTCCGATCTCGCCGAGCTGCTGCACATAGTCCTCATGCGAGGCAAAATATCGCATCCAATACGTCAGCTCCTCGTCATTATGTCCGACCACGCCGCCCGGCAGCTGCGGCACAACGCCCACATTGGTTGAGATATACGGTTTGCCCGCAGCAAGCGACTCAATGATCGTGATGGGCAGATACTCATTCTCACTGGTCAGCAGACACGCATAGGAGTTTTTGATCAACTCCACCGTATCCTCCCGGCTGATGCCTGTGAGCAGGTGAACTTTTCCTTCGGTCGCCTTCTGCGTTTCAATCAGCGCTCGGACGCTTTTGGCGTAATCGTTTTCCGTCGAGCCGATCAGCACCAGATCGGTATCCGGGCAGGCGGCCTGCGCAAACAAGCGTACCGCTTTCATTTGATTCTTTGCGGCACAATAATTACCAACATAGAGGAAATACCGTTTCTCAATCCCGTATTTCGCTGGAATGCTTTCATCGTGTTGTTCCAGAAACACCGCTTCCTCGCAGCTGTTGTTGATTACATAGTTTTTGTGAAACCCGTGGCGTTCAAAATAACTGTAGCTGCTGTCATTCTCAAAAAGATGGATGCAGGCGTCGTATTGCATGATCTGCTTCCAATGCCGCTTGTGATACTGCTCTGAATACGGAGTCAACAGCAGCAACTTTGCAAGCCGCACCGCTGAATGTACCCTGTCCAGATGTAGGCGACCGTCATACATACCGTGCTGGTACAGAATCTTCTTGCAGGGCAGCTTGTCTACAATTTCAAACGTCCATGCGGAAAAGCCGGAAGGAGAGCATACTGTGATCAGCGCGTCGCCCGCTGACAAATTCTCAAGCAAGAACTTCTGAAACTCTACCTTCTCCCCAACCGGAACTTTGAGTTTTTTGGTCATTTGAAAACGCTGGATACTCACGCCATTATGCGCTTCTAACCGGGGCTGTGCCTGCTGGCGCGTGGTAACGACGGTCACATCATGTCCCAATGTCGCAAGTCCCTCGGCAAGGTACTGTGTTACCATCTGCACGCCGTCTTTATTAGGCCAGTATGTGTAGCAAACAAAGTAAGCTTTCATTACATAAATCCAAAATACGGTTTTTTTGCAACAGCAGAATGCGCATAATCTATCATAGTTATAAAATCATAAACTGGTAATTGAACTGCCCGTTGAATCGCGGCTGCATAAGGTGGCATATCACTACACTCTAGTAGTATAGCTTCTATTTTAGGATATTGATTAACCAAGTCAATAGAAAGCTGTACTAATTCTTGTTTCAATATGCCATTGTCAAAATGTCCACGTCGTTCAAGGAGCGCAGAAAACTCCGGAAAATGCCCTGCGCCCACAACATGGCACCGCTTCTGATCATCCTCTGTTACACCGCACGACTCATATAATTTCGTGGAGAAGTTTTCAATATCTGCGCATAGTATTCCAATTTCGCCGTTTCTACTTAGTGAAACCCTTATCCACGGTACTTGGATAACACTTGATAGATAGACAGGAACATCGATTTCCTCAGCAACTTGCCGTTGGAAATTTCCGAAATAACCACATGAGCCACAAATAGCTCTGCATCCTTGCTGTTCCAGTTTTTTACATGTGTCAATGATTGCGGGTAATAATGTTTCATCTCCGCTATGCATCCGTTTCTGATTGGCACCAGGAACTATTTCCATGCGCACAGGGTAAGAATACGTATCCGCATTTACCACATTACCTGGTACAATAGGATAGTGAACATCTTGTACCAATATTCCTATTGTAAAGCCGGACATTAGTTGGCCTTCACTTATATATATACGTTCATTATAATCATCTGATGAAATATAATTATAGTTCTTAATCATATTGTTATTCTTTCTTTCCAAATTATAATTTACTCTAATCTATTTCAAGCCATTCACCAAGAGTTGCATTCCATTCTTCCGGTTTAAAAAGTGGGTACCCTCCTGCCGGGTAAAATGTCAGTTCAGAAAAAACAACCCTATTACAACCTGTTTCGTAAAGATCAACGCGGAGAAAATGTATTCCTTGACTCAATCTTCTTGCGTATTCAATCATTGCTTCTCGATTTTGAGGTATACATACCCCCTCCCCCAACCTAGGGTGGTCGTCTCTATAAAATGGTGCTTGTTTGTATTCCAAATCATAAAAATCAAACCGAAAGGTTTGATCATACAATAGTCCTTGCTCTGCACTCACAAATCTCGGGTTACCATTAAAGCAAAAAAACTTGTTGCTTTGAAGCGGAGCACCAGAAGAGTTTTGCAAGTATTCCTCTATCATAATTCGCGGCTTTACACCAAGATACGGCCATTCTCTTCCGGCATACTGGAAAAAATCGATTCTCACACGTTCATCATAAAACTTTTTAAGTCCCTTATAGTCGCATTCCTGCTTATTACTTATCACTCGGGCGCTGCCGCTGTCATGGGTGCATTTTATGACAAATTGATCTGGGAGCTTATCAAAATCGATATCGTCAAACTTGTCCCAAACGCCATAACACATTGTCAAATGCTCTTCACCAATCCGATCTGCTACCAGTTTTCGAACCTCATACTTATCGACCATTTGATGATATTCGGGTTTTCGGTCATAAAGCTTGAGCCAATTCAGTTTTTCCGAAAAAGTTTGGGGATTCTTCCAGTTCATTTTTCCCCCGCAATGAATCCGATAAGCAATGTCATAATATGTCTTGTCAGAAAGAAAAGCTGCGCCACCCTTTCTCTTTAGATCGACCAGTATTTTGTTGTTATGCATTGCTCTCAGTAGCTTATCAAGGTTCACAAGACATTCTCCTTTTTACTTTTCTACTGCGCTTAACGCCGTATGCGCTTGATCTCTTCTGCTTTTTGGAAAGTTCGTTCAAAGATCGAGTCCCATGAAAACACTTCTCTTGCCTTCTCCCGCATTCGCTCACCTTTTAATTCATCGTCTTTGATCCGATCGTAAAAACTCCATATCTCATTTATATCAACAAACTCCTCCGTATCAGGAATTTGCAAAATATATGGGTAATTGTCCTCTAATTTTGGCTCGCTCCCGGTGTAAACATAAGGAATGCCTTTTGCAAAGTACTCTTTGGTCTTTAATCCGGTGTCCTTCTTCCGCATACGGTGCTGCGCAAGCGGTCCCAGAGCAACATTTGCGTTGTTATAAGCCTTGTCAAGGTCTGCTCCATGAAGCGGGCCGTACAGGATCATATGATCTTCCATACTGTATTGTTTAATTAGGCTCTTGTGGTCATCCGAAACATCGCCAACCAGATGAAGGCGAACCGGCCGCTTATTGACACCGTCCCGATAATACTCTCCCAAACTGCGGATCATGCGATCCGTCCCGTGATAAAGAGAATTGCATCCAACCATGATAAGATTCAATTCCTCTTTATCACCGCAATAGTTATGCGGGAGATACTTTTCCACGTCAACACCCATGCCAAACTCAACACAGGGTATGCCATAAAAGGAGTCGATCTCCCCCTCGGTGAGCATGAGGTCAACATAGTTTTTCAAGCGGTTCTTATTCCGCTTGAGGGAATAGATGATTGCATAATACCCAAGTGATGCATTTTTAGCGTCACGGTACGTTATATCTGGAAAATAGCTTAGGCTTTCCATCAGCACCATAGCGCCTTGTTTTTTCATTTTGTCCAGCATGCTCATATAGGCTCTGTCGAGCATATTAATGCGTAAGAGGCAGTAATCAAAACGATTACTGCTAATATAAGTGTTTGTGATCTTAATTAGATCATATCTCCGTGTAAATGAATTCAAGTGGGAAATATTGGAGAAAAATCTCCTTTTTTGAATCAGTCGATCTTGGTTGTCAAAAATACCCACACCGTCGTTCAAATATGCCGTATAGCACACGTCCATACCCAATTTGCGCATATGTTCGATTTCGGATACTATTTTTCCGGTAGTGCCAATGTCTGGTTTCCCGTAAAAATAGTTCGTCCAGAAAAAAACGCTTTTCCCCTTAAGGATCATTTCTCAATATGTCCTTTCCATGTTGAATAGGGTTCAAACGCCCATTCTTTTCTTCCCTCAAACTCCGCAATCGTGCCATTCAAGGTGCCGTCTATCCATACGTTTTCGCTCTCAAGTTCACACCAATTCTGATAGCCAAACCTCGTTGGAACATCGGGATGATGCAGATGCCCGATTCTGTTTTCGTCAAAGCCCATGATCCGGCACATGATCCTATCAAATGCCAGACAGTTATCCGCAATCATAATCATACTCAGCGGTTTAGGGGTGGGTCCGACCGGCCCCTCTTTTTCTCCGCAAACGATCATATCGCCGATGGTTAAAATGGTGCGTTGTTTTATGTCTTTAATTATTCCGTTGTTATCTGCATAATTCAGAATATAGTTTAAATCGACGGCTGTTCTCCAGATCGTATCATTTCCGTACCAACTGCCGATTCGATAGTGGTCTTTCGTTATAAGCGCACCCATAACATAGCAGGCTTTCATCATCAGGTCGTTCACCCGCGCATACCGGTAATGCCTTGTTATTGCGTTGGCTGTGCGCTTTTCATCAAAAAAGTGCATCCATTCTTTCCAGACTGACCGTTTGTTATAGGCGTCGCCCTTGCCAGTCTGCACATCGCCCTCGATGCGATGAGGCAAACTTGCTTTTTCATATGTAATACCAACGAAGTTTTTAACGGCCGCAGTCATGCCCGCCAGACGATGTGTTTTGGGCTTTGGCACGTTGATAATGACGTCCGCTTGTAAAGCAAGCTTGTTGACTTCATAGATGTGCTTGCCGCCGTTGTGATAATCCTGTGTGTCAGTCTGAAGATAGTCCGTTACCTTGTATTGAGGATGATCCGTGTCTTTATCAGCATGCATTGAGTGGGAAGCTAAATCCACGTTGATCGCTTTGGCGGCATCGTTGAAAATTGGCTCAGAAAGCACGCCTCTTGAAATGTCTTTTGTTCTATACTTTCGTAAGTCGGCAATCTCAAGCGTTACATTTTGCCTGTTATAAAAATCCCATAGCTTGTTATAGCCCGTGATTTGAAACATCTCTTCCAAATCACAGCTCTGCATCGGAGCATCACCAACAATAAGCCTCCCCGTATCATTTAATGCAATCAATGCATAGTCAATAATTACCCTGACAACGGAAGGATTTGTTACCAAGCATTGCAAATTGTCGTGAACCGCAGAATTCTTGTTTTTGTTTTCAACCCAATTAGGCTTGATAAGAACTGTATCACCGGGGTGAATATATACGCCAAGCGGATTCCAGTGCTTCGTTCCCCAATGCTCCCGATCCATTCCGGCATGAGCAAAGCTGTTTCTTACCATCTCATAAACCGGATTCTTAACCATTGAAATCGTTTCCTCGCCCCACGGGCACTCCGGATAGTGTGTACTTGGAGAAAAGGCATGCTCCGGTCCCGGATAGTCGATTCTCTCTGGGGCAAGTTCAATAAATACAGGCATTTCAATACTCTTCCTTTATTTCCGCCGACAGCGGAAACATATTCCCAAGTTCAATATCAAAGCTGTCTGGATCAAACTTCATGTAACCGCTTGCATTGAAAAATGTAATTTCTCCAAAATATATTTTACTGTCCACGCAATACAAGTCTATTCTTGCATGAGGAAACCCTGTTGACAGCTTCTCTGCACACTCAATCATATCTGATATGTTATTGGGAAGGTTCTGCTGGATATCCGAAACCGCACAATAGTCCATTCCGACTCCCTTTAGCCACTGCCGCTCTCGTGTAAAAAATGACATTTTTCCACAAGCGTGATACCTATTGTATCCTGTCCGAATATAAAAGATCATAACTCGCCCGCTAAAGCAAAAAAACTTATAATCTGCCAAATCACCATCTGGTTGCTTTAGCATTTCTTCAATAATAATTCTGTGCTTCTTCCCACTATAATACGGCCATTCCCGCCCGCCATCTCGCACATGGTTATCAATTGCCGTCCATGTTGAAGCCAATTCCTTCAGAGATTCAAAGTCTGCACGGCTTTTATCATCTACAAACATCACTGCATTTCCGCCGCCGCCAAGCGTATCCTTTATTACAAACTGATTTGGAAGCTTATCCCACTCGATTTCCTCAACTGAATCGAACACACCATAGCATGGAATCAAAATATCTTCCAGCCCTTTTGACTTAACATATTCTCTCACATCGTATTTATCCACACATCGAATCATCAAGGGGTCTTTATAGTACAACTTGTACCACTGCAACTTCTCCGTAAACCGCTGCGGGTTCTTTAGGTTCAGCTGCCGACCGGTTTTAATGTAGTATTGCAGTTTCAACATCGGCTTGTCAGGCACAAAGCTTAAAAAGCGTAGTATCCTCGCACGCGTCTCGTAGCTTTTGATAATCTTCTTATAATCCATTTTCGATTACCTTCATGTACTTTTCCACCACGATTTTGCGGTCAAATTCCCGTTCAATCTTGGCACGTCCGGCAAGGCCCATCTGCCGCCGTTCGTCCCAGCTCAATGCAAGAAACTTCTCAATCTTATCAATGAGATCGGCGCTGTCCCGCTGCTTCACAACAAATCCGTTAACGCCGTCTTCCACAATCTCGCGGCAGCCCGCGCGGTCGGTTGTAATGATTGGTCTCGCGCTTGCGCAGCTTTCGAGCAGCACGTTAGACATGCCCTCCGGGTAAAAGGTGGGATGAACCGTACAGGAAGACATTTGGTAAATAGGGCCCATGTCAGTTACCGCACCGTGGTATATTATTGTTCCGTCATCATGGAGCCGCTTCAAGGAACCCGCATAATCCTGCTCGCAGAACCCACAGATGTGGAACCGTGTCTCGGGATATTTCTTCCGTATCGCTTCAGCAGCATCGAGATATTGGTCGATCCCTTTTTCCCTCATTATGCGGGCAACAAAAACAAAGTCCACGGTGTCTCCGTTTGGATAATCCCGCACCGCAAAGTGTGCTAAGTTCACGCCAGAGCCCGGCAGCAATTCATTTTGTCCCTTTATCGCATGATGAACACGCATAAAATCCCGATTCTCTGCATTTTGAAAGAACACCCTTTGTGCCTTGCGAAGTCCAAACCGATAGAGCGATATCGTAATTCTCTGCATCATTCCGCCGTTCTCAACCGCCGTTCCAAGTCCAGTAACGTTTGCAACATACGGCACGTCAAGCGCCGCACACGCCATACCGCCATAAATATTCGGTTTAATAGTGTAGGTTAGCACGACATCCGGCATAATCTCTTTGATCAGCAATCGATATTTCGCTATCAGCTTAAGCTCAGCTAGAGGGTTTATTCCATGCCGGTCAAATGGCGTATCGTGGAACACGCACCCCATCTTCTCCATCAGCGGTACATAGTCGCCATATGGCAACGCGATATGCACCTCATGTTTTTCCCGCAAAAGCGCCTCCAGCAACTCTCGGCGAAACTTGTAGAGGCCTATATCGTTATTTGTAAGGATCAAAATGCGCATGTGATCAGCCTTCCCCGGTATGCATACGTCTGGCCGGCACGCCCACATAAGTCCCGGACTCTTCAATGTCCTTTACGACCACCGCGCCCGCACCGATTGTAGTGTGAGACGCTATCCTCAGCCCCTGTCGAATTTGGACGCCTGTCCCAATCTCAACACAATCCCCGCCATTTGTTTTTCCGGAAATGTTCACATTCGGATATGCCGTAAGATAATCACCAAACTCAACATCATGTCCAATGGTACAGTTCAAATTAACAATGGAGTGTTTTCCGAGCTTGATATCTACCGTCAGAACGCTTCCTGCACATATCATACTGCCACTGCCAACCCGAACGCGTTCTGACATTATAACGCTTGGATCAATCAACGTGGCAAACTTTATATTTGATTGTTTCTCCAGATGTTCGGTAATCTGTTTTCTCACTTTCGGCGATCCAATTGCGCAAGCAACCCAAAAATCCCCATATTTGTGAGTCAAAACATCACAACCGCCAATTATAGGATAATCGCCCGATCTGGTTCCAATCTTTTCGGGATCATCATCAACAAATCCAGCTAACTCCCATGTCGGTGACTGCAGGTTAATTCGTTCTACAAGCCAAGCCAGCTCGCGTCCAAAACCTCCTGCGCCAATGATAAACAATTGTTTCATTGCTCCGTTACTTCGCTTCCCAAAAACTCCTCCATCGTCGCGGATGTCTCCGACGAAATGCCTTCCCGTCTGATAAACGCTTTAATCGCCGTATCCAAAACAATCTTCATATCTCCCCAAAGGGTAATATAGTCCACATATTCCCCATCCAGCCGGAACTTCTCTTCCCAGCTCAGCGCATTCCGCCCATTCACCTGCGCTAAGCCCGTCAATCCGGGCCGCACGTCATGGCGATGGCGCTGCCGCTCGTTGTACCGGGGCAGATACTCCACCAGCAGCGGTCGCGGGCCAACAATGCTCATGTCGCCGCATAAAATATTCCACAGCTCCGGCAGCTCGTCCAGGCTCGTCGCGCGCAGTTTTTTCCCAAACGGCGTCAACCGCACCTCATCCGGCAGAGGAGCACCGTTTTCGTCGCGCTCGTCCGTCATGGAGCGGAACTTGTGCATCCGGAATATCTTTTCATGCCAACCGGGACGCTCCTGTGAGAAAATCACAGGGCTGCCAAGTTTCACGCGCACCAAGGCTGTCAAAAACAGTAACAGCGGGGATAATGCAATCAATGCCATCGCGGATAGCGCAAAATCTAATGGTCTTTTGAAATACTTCTCATAGGGGCCGAACGGCTTGTGGATTGTCCTACCCTCCGCCTCTGCAGCGCGTTCCGCGTTTCTCTGCTGAATCCGATCCACGACGCCTGCCGCGACGCTCCCCGCGGCGATCATGCCGCCAACAGTGATCGCAACCGCTTTCCATACTTTCATGCGAAGCACCCACGAACGATCTCAATGACCTGCTCCTGCTGCTCCGGCGTCATCTTGTTGTCGCTTGGGAGACACAGGCCTCTGGCAAAAATATCCATGCCGACGTCCATGCCGCCGCCCGCGATATACGCGTTCGTCCGCGCGCGGCCGCTGCCCTCGCGCGTGATAAACGCATGGTTGCGGTAAATCGGCTGCATGTGCATCGGCTTCCAGATGGGACGGCCTTCGGCGTTGTACCGCGCAAGTGTCTCCAGAATCTCCGTCGGGCAGCTCTTCCCCGGCTCGCTGGCGTACAGCGCATCGGTCTCGCCGCGCACCTGACGGCACATGGCTTCCGCATCGATCAGCAGGCAGGAGAGCCAAAAATTCGGTTCCGAATTCGCCTCATCATAAGGGTTCATCGTAACGGGCAAATCCTTGAAGCCCTCTTTGTAGCGCATGTAGATGGCTTTCTTCTGCGCGATGTGTTCCTCCAGATACGGCAACTGCCCGCGCACGACGCCCGCAATGACATTCGACATCCGGTAGTTGTATCCAAGCTCCTCGTGCTGATACCACGGTGCGGCCTCGCGTGCCTGCGTCGACCACTTGCGCGCCTTGTTGGCGGCCTCGCGGTCGTCAGTCAGAAGCATCCCGCCAGCAGAGCCGGTGATGATCTTGTTGCCGTTGAAGGAGATGCAGTTGTACGCGCCAAACGTCCCCGTCTGGCGGCCCTTGTACGTCGCGCCTAAGCTTTCCGCCGCGTCCTCGACAATGACCGCGCCGCGCCTGTCGCACACGGCTTTGATCTCGTCAATCTTCCCCGGTGTTCCATAGAGGTGCGCAACAACCACGACCTTGACCTCGGGATACAACTCGAACGCCTTCTCCAGCGCCACAGGGTCCATGTTCCAGGTCTCGCGCTCGGTGTCGATGAATACCGCCTCGCCACCCTCGTATTTGACGGGATTGACCGTCGCGTCAAAGGTCATATCGGAGCAGAACACCTTGTCTCCCGGCTTGACACCCGCAAGCTTGACCGCAAGGTGCAGCGCCGCCGTACCCGTGCCGAGTGCGACGGCATATTTGCAGCCGATTTTTTCGCATATGATGCGCTCGACCTCGTCGATGTTCTTACCTACCGTGGACATCCAGTTGGTCTCAAACGCCTCGGTCATGTATTTGAGCTCTTCGCCGTGCATCGTCGGCGACGAGAGCCATAGTTTGCGTTTAAAAGGTTTCAAAGTGCGAACTCCTCTCAAAGCGGTCTGTTATAGCGCAATCAAGCCAATAACATTCTTTTTGAGCAACGACAGCTTTTCCATTTCCCGTCCAATCTCACGATAAGAGGTCTCCTCCTTGCGTTCGACCACCACGACGTTCTCATACGAGCGCAGCGTCTCCACGGCGGCCCTGTTCGTCATAACATCGCCGCCGGCGGTAATGCCGCCCTGCTTGCCGGCGGTCAAGCGCTCGACCTCGGAAAGCGCGGCAGCGTCGCTGCCAACCAGCAACACCTTGCTGTCCTTCTGCCCGTTGGCCTCCAGAATTGAGGCGATGTTCGCCTGCGCCAAACCTGCGGCCTCCTCGACTGTTTCAGTTCTCCCTGCGTCGCCGCACATTTTGGAAAGCATCCGCTGCCACCTGCTTTTACCAGGGAAGCGCTTCACGCTGGAGAGCACAAACACGCCGTAGCGCCGGCGCAGCTCGTCCTCACTGAGCGCCGCGTCTTTGGCGATGAAACGGACTACAAGATAAACGCCCGTCAGAACGATCCCCAGCACGCCGCCGATGACGCCATTCTTGGCAAAAGATTTAAGCAAACTGCTGCTACCCGGATTTTCTGGTTCTGACAACTGAAGAAGCTTCTGTTGTAAGTCGACCACTGTGGCTTGCAGCTCCGTCATGGTGGTATTATAGCTGTCCTGCTTGTCTTTAATCAGGTTCGCATATCCTTCGCCAATGACAGACTCCGATGCCACAGCGCCATACGAATCATAGCCCCACTCTTCAATCAGCGTTACGTCATAATTGCTCACCGCATTGTTGATTGACGGTTTATGACCTTCGAGATACCGGACTGAAGCATCGAATATTCCATCTGCCATCTGCTCTGTAGCGCCGAGCACCGTCAAGCGGATAAGCGACGTTTCTGGGTCTGTGCTCGAGACAATCAGCTCACGCAGGTAAAGCGCATCAATATCCCCACCCGTGTTCTCCTGTACATAGGAATAAAAGTCCTCGCTGGAAAGCAGGGTCGCATAAGCACTCATAATGCTGTTGATTGGATTTACATCCTGCATGGAAAGGCCCGGATTGACTTGATAGTGGGTATCCACGTACCAAACCGCATCCTTCTGATAAAAATCATTCGGATTCAAATTGAGCAGTACGGAGTTTCGCTTGTACTCCTCATTTCTGGAAATCAGCTTAAGCACCTCTGATATTTGGGCCTGATACGACGCGACTTGCAGTTTATAGTTTTCCAATTTCTGCTCATACTCGCGTTCTTCTTTGGTCTTATACATGCCGTTCTCATACAGCGTCTCACCGTTCACACCGGTCAAATTGCCTATGCCGTATTTGTTCAACGTGGTATCTTCCTCGGCGGGAGCGTTTTTCGCACGATAATCGGCATATAACCCCAAACCAAGCTTCGCGCCGCCCAGCATCAAACCGCAAATCACAGCGCAAATCAAGATAGGCTTGACGTTTTTTAATATCTCGACCAGAAGCTGAATGAGATCAATCTCTGCCTCGTCGCTCTGCCATTTATTATCTTGATTATTTTCCATGTCGTCACCTTTTGCCTATCATTTTTATAATTATCTTTTGCGCATTTTAATTGTGCACGTATTACATGCTTATTATACTATATCTTGTGTACTATATCACATGCACAAAGAAAAGGCAATAGTGAATTCCTACCGGATTATAGTACAAAATAGCATTAAAAAGCGCACATAATTACGCGTCAAGTGTGAGAAAAAGCCCATTTCCCCAGCTTCGCGAACTGCTGTGGAAATGGGCTTTTTGCTGTTCATTCGGCTCAGACGAGCTCGATCATCGCGGTCTCCGCGGCGTCGCCGCGGCGGACGCCGGTGCGCGTGACGCGGGTGTAGCCGCCTTTGCGCTCCGAATAGCCGGGGGCAATCTCCTTGAAGAGCTTCTTGACGACGTCCTCGCGGGTGATGAACGCCATCGCCTGACGGTAGGCCGCCAGATCGCCCTTCTTGCCGAGGGTAATCATCTTCTCGGCGAGCGGCTTGATCTCCTTGGCGCGGGTGACGGTGGTCTCCATCTTGCCGTGGTCAAGAAGATCCGTGACCTGCTGGCGGAGCATCGCGCGGCGCTGGTCGGTGGTCTTGCCGAGCTTACGGGTTCCGGGCATATCGTTTCCCTCCTTACAGGATCAGATGTGTGTGATGTCAGTTTTCTTCGCTGGCGAGGGACAGGCCCATCATCGCCAGCTTGTTGATGACCTCTTCGAGCGACTTGCGGCCGAGGTTGCGCACCTTCATCATGTCGTCCTCGGTCTTGGAGATCAGATCCTCGACGGTGTTGATGTTGGCGCGCTTGAGGCAGTTGAAGCTGCGCACGGACAGGTCGAGCTCCTCGATGGTGAGCTCAAGCACCTTGTCGCGCTGCGCCTCCGCCTTCTCGACGACGGTGGAGCGGGCGCTCATCGTGTCGCTCAGGTCGGTGAAGAGCGTGAAGTGGTCGCAGAGGATCTTGGCGCCCAGAGACACGGCGTCACGCGGGGTGATCGTGCCGTCCGTCCAGACCTCAAGCGTCAGCTTGTCAAAGTCGGTCATGTTGCCCACGCGGGTGTTCTCCACCGTGTAGTTGACCTTGTAGACGGGGGTGTAGATCGAATCCACCGGGATCGTGCCGATGATGTTCTGCGCGGGCTTGTTGCGGTCGGCGGGGACATAGCCGCGGCCGTGGCTGAGCGTGATCTCCATGTTCAGTGTCGCGCCGGCGTCCAGCGTCGCGATGTGCAGATCCGGGTTGAGGATCTCCACCTCGCTGTCGCCCTTGATGTCGCCCGCCGTGACCTCGCAGGGGCCCGCCGCCTCGATGTAGACGGTCTTGACGGTCTCCGCGCCGTCGAGCTTGGCGATCAGGCTCTTGATGTTGAGCACGATCTCCGTCACGTCCTCCTTGACGCCGGGGACGGTGGAGAACTCGTGCTGCACACCCGCGATCTTGATCGTGGTAGCCGCCGTGCCGGGCAGGGACGAGAGCATGATGCGGCGCAACGCGTTTCCGAGCGTGATGCCGTAGCCGCGCTCCAGCGGCTCGACCACATACTTGCCGTAAGTGCCGTTTTCGGGGTCTTCAATGCACTCGATCTGGGGCTTCTCAATTTCAATCAAAGCAGTTACCCTCCTTCTTCAATTTGCGGCCGATACCGGCCCTGGAACAATGCGCATGATGAGGGTCCTCCCCCGATTACTTCGAGTACAACTCAACGATCAGGTGCTCCTCGATCGGCAGGTCGATGTCCTCGCGCGCGGGGACGCGGACGACCGTGCCCTTGAGGGCGTTCTTCTCGCGCTCCAGCCACGTGGGCACCGTGAAGACGGGCGCGTCCTCGCCGGTGAGGCGCTTGAACATGGTGGAAGAGCGGCTCTTCTCGCAAACCTCGATCACGTCGCCGACCTTTACGAGATAGGACGGGATGTTGACGCGCTTGCCGTTGACGGTGAAGTGGCCGTGGCTGACCGCCTGACGCGCCTCGCGGCGGGTCATGGCGAAGCCCAGACGATACACCACGTTGTCGAGGCGGCGCTCGATGGTGCTGAGCATGACCTCGCCGGTCTGGCCCTGCGACTTCGACGCCTTCTCGTAATACTCGCGGAACTGCTTCTCCAGAATACCGTAAACGAACTTGACCTTCTGCTTCTCATTGAGCTGGCGGGCATATTCGCTCTGCTTCCGGCGCATCTGGCCCTTGGGGTTGCGGTTGCTCTCGGACTTGGTCTTGCCCGTGTAGCCCATAGCCGCAGGAGAAATGCCCAGCGCTCTGCAGCGCTTCACGATGGGCTGTTGATTCTTAGCCATTGATGTTTTCCTCCTTCTTCATCAGACGCGGCGGCGCTTCGGGGGACGGCAGCCGTTGTGCGGGATGGGCGTGACGTCCTTAATCATCGTCACCTCAAGGCCGACGGCCTGGAGGGCGCGGATCGCAGCCTCGCGGCCCTGGCCGGGGCCCTTGACGAAGACCTCGACGGTCTTCAGGCCGTGCTCCATGGCGGCGGTGGCAGCCGTCTCGGCAGCGCTCTGCGCGGCGAACGGCGTGGACTTCTTGCTGCCGCGGAAGCCGAGCCCGCCGGAGGAAGCCCAGGAAAGGGCGTTGCCCTGCGCGTCGGTCACGGTGACCATGGTGTTGTTGAAGGAAGAACGGATATGGACCTGACCGCGTTCTACGTTCTTCTTTTCGCGACGGCGGCGGACGACTTTCTTGCCGCCTGCATTCTTAGCAGTAGCCATTTAAATTCTCCCTCCTTACTTCTTCTTGTTCGCAATGGTCTTCTTCGGGCCCTTGCGGGTGCGCGCGTTGGTCTTGCTGCGCTGGCCGCGGACGGGCAGGCCGCGGCGATGACGCTGGCCGCGATAGCATCCGATCTCGCTCAGGCGCTTGATGTCCAGCGCGGTCTGACGGCGCAGGTCGCCCTCGACGATGTAGCCGTGGTCAATGACCTCACGCAGCTTCGCTTCCTCCGCGTCGGTGAGATCCTTGACGCGGGTATCGGGATTGACGCCGGCCTTTTCGAGGATATCGCAGGCGCTCTTTCTGCCAATGCCGTAAATGTAGGTCAAGCCGATTTCGATTCGCTTGTCCTTCGGCAGGTCAATACCGGCAATACGTGCCATTTAATTTACCTCCAATTCAATCTCAGCCCTGGCGCTGTTTGTGCTTCGGATTCTCGCAGATGACCATGACACGGCCTTTGCGGCGAATGATCTTGCACTTCTCGCACATGGGCTTTACGGACGGTCTTACTTTCATGTCTGAAACCTCCAATTACTTTGTACGCCATGTGATCCGACCGCGGGTCAGGTCGTACGGGGACATTTCCACCGTGACCTTGTCACCGGGCAGGATCCGGATGAAATTCATTCTGAGCTTGCCGGAAATATGGGCCAGAATCGTGTGGCCGTTTCCGATGTCTACCTGGAATGTGGTGTTGGGCAGGGATTCGACCACCGTGCCCTCCACTTCGATCATGTCGGATTTTGCCAAGTGTTATCCCTCCTGGTCGGAATTCTCCGCTCCGCCGTGCGATGCGATCGCCTTGCGAAGCTCGCTGTTTGTGACTCTTTCGTTTTGTCTGATCTTTTCCGCGACGCGGTCGCCGCTCTCGGCGATGAAGCGGGCGTGCTTGCGCTTTTTCCGCTTCGGCGCCTCGACCCGGCGGCTCTTGCCGTCCGCGAGGAGCAGGTACTCTCCGTCCGTATCCAGAACGTAGAAGAGCTTCCCTTTCTCGCGGCCGGCCGTCGCCTCGACCAGATGTGCTCTCGTGATTTCCATGATACACACCTCAGGGCGCGGGAACCGTCAGAAGCTCCGGTTCGTCGGCTGTGATGAGGATCGTGTTCTCATAGTGCGCGGCGTACTTGCCGTCCGCCGTTTTGACCGTCCAGCCGTCCGACATCTGCCGGATGGCTGCCGTGCCCGCGTTGACCATCGGCTCGACCGCGATCGTCATGCCGCGCAGGAGCTTGGGGCCGTGCCCCGGGGCGCCGAAATTCGGCACCTCCGGCGCTTCGTGCATCCGTTTGCCGACGCCGTGGCCGACATACTCACGCACGACGGAAAAGCCGTTCGCCTCCACATACTCCTGCACCGCGTGACCGATGTCCGAGATGCGGTAGCCCTCGCGGGCAAACTGGATGCCCTCGAAAAAGCTCTGCCTCGTCACGTCGATCAGCCGCTGCGCTTCATTGGAAATCGTACCGCATGCGTAGGTGGCCGCACAGTCGCCGTGGAATCCGCCGATGTACGCGCCCACGTCCACGCTGACGATATCGCCCTCCTGCAGGACCCGTTTGCCGGGGATGCCGTGGATGATCTCGTCGTTGACGGAGACGCAGACGCTGGCGGGATAGCCGTTGTAGTTCAAAAACGACGGCTCAGCGCCCTGTGACTTGATGAACTGGTATACTGCTTTGTCGATCTCTCGGGTTGTTACGCCGGGCTTTACCATTTCCCCTGCCAAAGCACGGGCAGCCGCGGTAATTTTTCCCGCCCGGCGCATCAATTCGATCTCGCGCGCTGATTTGAGTACGATCATACGATCACTCCTTCAGCACCGCCAAAATCGCCGCGGAGGTGGCTTCGACGGAGCCCATGTCCTCCACCGGATACAGAACGCCGCGGGAGCGGTAAAACTCCTTGAGGGGTTCCGTTTCCTTGTGATAGACCGCGAGACGCGCTTTCACCGTCTCGGGGGCATCATCCTTGCGGACGATCAGCTCGCTGCCGCACTCGTCGCACACGCCCTCCTTTTTCGGGGGCACCGCGGTGACGTGGTAGCTCGCGCCGCACTTGGGGCAGACGCGCCGCCCGCTCATGCGCTCCATGATGGTCTCGTCCGAGACCTCCATGGAGACCACATGGTCGAAGCGGATGCCGTTCTCCTCCAGCGCCTCCGCCTGGCCGATCGTGCGCGGCACACCGTCGAGGATGTAGCCGTTCGCACAGTCCGCCTCGGCGAGACGGTCGCGGATGATGCCGATGATGATCTCATCGGAAACCAACGCTCCGGTCTCCATGCAGGCCTTCGCCTTCATGCCCAGCTCGCTGCCGCTCGCAACCGCGGCGCGCAGGATGTTGCCGGTGGAAATCGTCGGAATGTTCAGCTCACGGGCGAGGATCGCGGCCTGCGTGCCCTTTCCCGCGCCGGGAGCGCCCAATAAAATCAGATTCATCTCTCTCTCCTTATTCAAGGAAGCCCTTGTACTGACGCATCAGCATCTGGTTCTCCAGCGCCTGCACCGTTTCCAGTGCGACGCCGACCACGATGATGACGGACGTACCGCCGATGGCGAGCGCGCTGTTGCCCAGCGCCTTGCCGACGATCAGCGGAGCGATGGCAACAATACCGAGATAGATGGCGCCAAACAGTGTCACCTTACCGAGAACCTTCGAAATGAAGTCGCTGGTGGGCTTGCCCGGACGGAAGCCGGGGATGAAGCCGCCCTGACGCTTGAGATTGTTGGAGATCTCAATGGGGTTGAACTGGATGGTGGCGTAGAAGTAGCTGAAACCGATAATCATCAGGAAATAGATGACCAGGTACAGCACCGACTTGGTGTCGATCGCGTTGAGGAACGCGGCGCCGAAGCTGCCCTCGGCGGGCGCCGGCAGGAACGCGGCGATGGTCGCGGGCAGGGACGCGATGCTCTGCGCGAAGATGATCGGCAGAACGCCGGACATGTTCACCTTCATCGGGAGAGAGGACGCCTGGCCGCCGTACATCTTGCGGCCGACCTGACGCTTGGCGTACTGCACCGGGATACGGCGCTCCGCCGCGTTGACGTGGGTGATGAGAATGACCATCAGCAGGATGCCGATCACCAGCAGAGCCATATACAGCCAGCCGATGCCGCCCTTCTGCGCGATATAGCTGCTGCCCTGGGTGACCATCGTGGGCACGCGGGACAGGATGCCCGCGAACAGGATGATCGAAATGCCGTTGCCGACGCCGAACTCATTGACCTGCTCGCCGAGCCACATCACGAAGCTGGAGCCCGCGACGAACGAGACGATGATGACCAGCGCGGGCCACGCGCCCTGCTGCTCCAGAATGTTGTAGTTGCGCATCAGGAAGTAGTAGCCGAGGCCCTGCAGCAGGGCGATGGCGACGGTGGCATAGCGCGTGATGGACGCGATCTTCTTCTTGCCCGCCTCGCCGCCGTCGCGCGCAAGGCGCTCCAGGGCGGGGATGGCGATGGTGAGCAGCTGGATGATGATGGAGCTGTTGATATACGGCTGGACGCCGAGGGCGAACACCGTCGCCTGCGCGAACGCGCCGCCGGACATCACGTTGTACAGGCCCAGCACCGTGGTGCTCATGCCGTCGAGGTACTGCTGAAGCAGGTCGGTGTTGACATAGGGAACCGGAATCGCGTTGCCGAGGCGGAAGATCAGCAGGATCATGATGGTGAAGATGATCTTCTTGCGCAGCTCCGGGATGCCCCATGCCTTGCGAATCGTTTGGATCACTTAAACCACCTCTGCCTTTCCGCCAGCCGCCTCAATGGCTTCCTTCGCGGACTGGGAAAACGCAGACGCCTGCACGGTGACTTTCTTCTTGACGGAGCCGTTGCCCAGCACCTTGTAGCCGTATTCGCACTTGCGAAGGATGCCCTTGGCAAGCAGAGTCTCTGCGGTGACAGTCTCGCCGTCCTCAAAGCGGTTGAGCGCGCTGAGATTGATGATCTCAAGGGGCTTGGCAAAGATGTTGTTGAAACCGCGCTTCGGCGTGGTACGGGTCATGGGCATCTGGCCGCCTTCGAAGCCGATGCGCACGCCGCCGCCGCTGCGCGCCTTCTGACCCTTGTGGCCGCGGCCGCCGGTCTTGCCGTTGCCGCTGCCGTTGCCGCGGCCCTTGCGGTACGCTTCCTTCGTGGAGCCGGCAGCAGGAGACAGTTCATGGAGTTTCATACTAACAGCTCCTCCTTACTTTACTTCCGTGACCTTGAGCAGATAGCCGATCTGGGCGATCTTGCCGCGGGTCTGATCGTTGTCGGGCTGGACCGTGCTGTCGCCGATGCGGCGCAGACCCAGCGAATTGGCAGTGGCGATGTGCTTATCCAGTCTGCCGTTCAGGCTCTTGACGAGCTCTACGTTCAACTTAGCCATGTGTCGCCGCCTCCTTAGCCTTTGATCTCTTCCACGCTCTTGCCGCGGGTACGGGCGACCTGCTCGGCGTTGCGCATGGACTTGAGTCCCTCAAACGCCGCACCGACGACGTTGTTGGGGTTGTTGGAGCGCAGGCACTTGGTACGGATGTCCTTGATGCCCGCAGCCTCGACGACCGCACGCACCGCGCCGCCGGCGATCACGCCGGTACCGGGGGCGGCGGGCTTGAGCAGCACGCGGCCCGCGCCGAACTCGCCGATCGTCTCGTGGGGGATGGTGGTTCCCTCCAGCGTGACGTTGATCATGTTCTTCTTCGCGGCCTCAAGGCCCTTGCGGATCGCCTCGGGCACCTCGGACGCCTTGCCGAGGCCGTAGCCGACCTTGCCCTTGCCGTCGCCGACGACCATCAGCGCGGAAAACTTCGCCACGCGGCCGCCCTTCACGGTCTTGGAAACGCGGTTGAGGAAAACGAGCTTTTCCATGTATTCGCTTTGTTCTCTTTCAAATCTGGGCATTTCTATTTTCCTCCTCCCTTAGAATTCCAGACCGCCCTCACGGGCGCCCTCGGCCAGCTCTGCCACGCGGCCGTGATACAGGTAACCGCCGCGGTCGAACACGACCGTGTCGATGCCCTTGGCCTTCGCCCGCTCGGCAATCAGCTTGCCGACCGCGCGCGCGGCGGTCTTGTTGCCGCCGTTGCCCTCGATCTCCTTGTCGAGCGAGGAAGCCGCAACCAGCGTGTTGCCGGCGACGTCGTCGATGATCTGGGCATAGATGTTCTTCTCACTGCGGAATACGTTCAGGCGGGGTCTTTCGGGCGTGCCGGAGACCTTGGAACGGACTCTCTTATGACGCTTTAAGCGCTGCGCTTTCGTATCGGGTCTTTTGATCATTTCGGCACACCTCCTTATTTCTTCACGCCGGTCTTGCCGACCTTGCGGCGGATGACCTCATCCGTGTACTTGATTCCCTTACCCTTGTACGGCTCGGGCGGGCGCTTCTCGCGGAGCTCGGCGGCAAACTGGCCGACCTTCTGCTTGTCGCAGCCGGAGATGACAACGTGGTTGGGATTGGGGACTTCGATGCTGATGCCCTCGATCTCCTCCACCTCAACGGGATGAGAGTAACCGATGGTCAGGACGAGCTTGTTGCCCTCCTTGGCGGCACGATAACCGACGCCGTTGATATCGAGTTCTTTCTTGTAGCCCTCGGTCACGCCGACGACCATGTTGTGCAGCAGCGCACGGGTCAGGCCGTGCAGCGCGCGGTTCTCCTTCTCGTCGTTCGGACGGGAGACATGGATCTCGGTGCCCTCCTGCTTGAGGGTCATGGCGGGGCTGAGCTTCTGGGTCAGGGTGCCCTTCGGGCCCTTGACGGTGATCAGGTTGCCGTCCTCGATCTTGACTTCAACACCGGCGGGGATGGCAACAGGCATTCTACCAATACGACTCATTGTTCTCTGCCCTCCTTACCACACGAACGCCAGGACTTCGCCGCCGACGTGGCTGGCGCGAGCCGCCTTGTCGGTCATGACGCCCTTGGACGTGGAAACGATGGCGACGCCGAGGCCGCGGAGCACGCGGGGCAGCTCGTCCGCGCCGACATAAACGCGGAGGCCCGGCTTGGAAACGCGGCGCAGGCCGGTGATGACCTTGTCCTTGCCGTTGTACTTGAGCGTGATGTGGATCATGCCCTGCACGCCGTCGTCGACGACCTGATAGCTCTTGATGTAGCCCTCGTCGAGCAGGATCTGGGCGATGCTCTTCTTCATGTTCGAAGCGGGGACGTCAACCGTGTCGTGTCTTGCGTTGTTCGCGTTGCGGATGCGGGTGAGCATATCCGCAATGGGGTCTGTGATATGCATGTGGTTATATCCTCCTAGTTTAGAGTTACGAACCGTTCGGTTCGTTTCGGCCGCGAGGTATCTCCGATAATTTGGCAATTATCGGAGACCTTTCGCAGTCCAAACGCCCCATATCAAAGGCGTTATTCAAAAATGATTCTCAGAAAGAAGCCTTTCTGACGCCGGGGATCTCGCCCTTGTACGCGAGCTCGCGGAAGCAGATACGGCAGACGCCGTAGTCGCGCAGATACGCGTGGGGACGGCCGCAGAGCTTGCAGCGGTTGTAGCGGCGGCTGGAGTACTTGGCAGGACGGGCCTGCTTGATCTTCATGGAAGTTTTAGCCATTGTCCTTCTCCTCCTTAACGCTCAAACGGGGCGCCGACCTGGGTCAGCAGCTCGCGGGCCTCTTCGTCGGTCTTGGCGGTGGTGCAGATGACGATGTCCATGCCGCGGATCTTGTCGACCTTGTCGTACTCGATCTCGGGGAAGATCAGCTGCTCCTTGACGCCGAGGGCATAGTTGCCGCGGCCGTCGAAGGCGTTGGCGCTGATGCCGCGGAAGTCGCGGACGCGCGGAAGCGCGACGTTGAACAGACGATCCAGGAATTCCCACATCTTGTCGCCGCGGAGCGTGACCTTCGCGCCGATGGGCATACCCTCGCGGATCTTGAAGTTCGCGACGGACTTCTTCGCCTTGGTGATGACGGCCTTCTGGCCGGTGATGGTGCTCAGGTCGCGCACGACGGCGTCAAGGACCTTGGCGTTGTCGCGGGCCTCGCCGCAGCCGACGTTCACGACGACCTTCTCGATGCGGGGCACTTCCATGATGGACTTGTAACCGAACTTCTTGAAAAGAGCCGGCGCAATGTCCGCTTTATACTGTTCTTTCAGTCTGGCCATTACAGCTTACTCCTTTCTTAAAGCTCAGCGCCGCAGTGCTTGCACACGCGGGTCTTCTTGCCGTTCTCGACCTTGTGGGCGACGCGGGTGCCCTTCTTGCATTTCGGGCACACGACCTGCACCTTGGAGGCATACATCGCAGCCTCGCGCTGCACGATGCCGCCGCTCTCGCCCTGTCTGCGGGGCTTGACGTGGCAGGTCGCCATGTTGACGCCCTCGACGACGACCTTATCCTCAGAGGGAACGGTGCCGAGCACCTTGCCCTGCTTGCCTTTGTCCTTGCCGGACAGGACGACGACGGTGTCGCCCTTCTTGACGTTCATAGCCATTCTTCAGCCCCTCCTTAAACAACTTCCGGAGCGAGGGACAGGATCTTCATGTAATCCTTGTCGCGCAGCTCGCGGGCGACGGGCCCAAAGATACGGGTGCCGCGGGGGTTCTTGTCCTCCTTGATGAGGACGGCGGCGTTCTCGTCGAAGCGGACATAGGTGCCGTCGGCGCGGCGGACGCCCTTGGCGCTGCGAACGATCACAGCGCGGACGACCTCGCCCTTCTTGACCTGGCCGCCGGGGGTGGACTTGCGGACGGACGCCACGATGACGTCGCCGATGTTGCCGTACTTGCGGCTGGAGCCACCCAGAACGCGGATGCACTTGATTTCCTTGGCGCCGGTGTTGTCAGCGACCTTCAGGAAAGTTTCCTGCTGAATCATGTTCCGGTACCTCCTTACTTGGCCTTCTCGACGATCTCGACCACGCGCCAGCGCTTATCCTTGCTCAGCGGACGGGTCTCCATCACCTTGACGGTATCGCCGATACCGCACTCGTTCTTCTCATCGTGGGCCTTGAGCTTGTAGGTGCGGCCGACGATCTTCTTGTACAGCGGGTGCGCGACGCGGTCGGCAATGGCGACGACGACGGTCTTGTCCATCTTGTCGGAGACGACCTTGCCCACGCGCACCTTACGGGAGGATGTTCTCTTCTCTTCCATTTTACTTCTCCTCCTTCTCACGGATCACGGTCTTGACTCTCGCGATGTCACGCTTGGTCTCGACGAGCTTCTGGGGGTTGTCGAGCTGGTTGGTGGCGTGCTGCATACGCAGGAGGAACAGATCCTTTTTGAGAGAATCGAGCTTGGTGTTGAGCTCGGCAACGCTCATGGAACGAACTTCACTTGCCTTCATTCTCATTCACCTGCTTTCTCGGTCTCGGTGTCCTCGCGCTTGACGATCTTCGTCTTGATGGGCAGCTTGTGGCTGGCCAGACGGAGCGCCTCGCGGGCGACATCCTCGGGGACGCCGGCGATCTCAAACATGACACGGCCGGGCTTGACGACGGCGACCCAGTACTCCGGGGAACCCTTACCGGAACCCATACGGGTCTCGGCAGGCTTCTGGGTAACGGGCTTGTCGGGGAAAATCTTGATCCAGACCTGACCGCCGCGCTTGGTGTAGCGCGTCATGGCGATACGGGCCGCTTCGATCTGGTTGCTGGTGATCCACGCGGGATCGAGCGCGACCAAACCGAACTCACCGTACGTAACGGTGTTGCCGCGCATGGCCTTGCCGGTGAGGCGGCCGCGCTGCTGACGGCGGTATTTAACTCTCTTCGGGAGCAGCATTACTGCGCGCCTCCTTCCTTGTTCTCAGTGCGGGGACGGAAGCCGCCCTGCGGACGGTCGCCCTGGGGACGATTGCCCTGCGGACGGTTGCCGCCGAAATTGCCGTTGGGACGGTTGCCGTCGCGGCGGAAGCCGCCGTTGCGGTTGTCGCCGTCACGGCGCGGACGACGGTCGCCGTCGCGGCGCGGGCGGCGCTCACGGCGCTCCTCGTACGGCTTGGTGGTGTCCAGCGTGCGCGGGGTGGTGCGCAGCGTCTGGGTGAGGATCTCGCCCTTGTAGATCCAGACCTTGATGCCGATGCGGCCGTAGGTGGTGGCCGCCTCGCAGAAGCCGTACTCGATGTCGGCGCGGATGGTCTGCAGGGGGATGGTGCCCTCGTGATAGTGCTCCACACCCGCGATCTCGCGGCCGCCGAGACGGCCGGACGCGCTGCACTTGATGCCCTTGGCGCCGGCGCGCATGGCGCGGCCCATGGCATTCTTCATGGCGCGGCGGTGGGAAATGCGCTTCTCGATCTGCGCGGCGATGTTCTCCGCGACGAGCTGCGCGTTCATGTCAGGGTTGCGGACCTCGACGATGTTGAGCTTGACGTTCTTGCCGATGAGCTTGGCAACGTCCGCGCGCAGCGCCTCAACGGCGGAGCCGTCCTTGCCGATGACAAAGCCGGGGCGGGCGCAGTGCACAAACAGCGTCACGACGTCGTTGGAGCGCTCGATCTCGATCTTGGGCACGCCGGCGTCATAGAGGCGCTTCTTGACGTACTTGCGGATCTTGTTGTCCTCGACGATCAGGTCGCCGACTTTTTCATCTCTGGCATACCAGCGGGAGTCCCAGTCTTTGATGACGCCCACGCGCATACCATGGGGATTAACTTTCTGACCCATTGAACTGTCTCCTCCCTCTTATTCCTTCTCCGCGACGGCGAGCGTCACGTGAGAGGTGCGCTTGTTGATGCGGTAGCCTCTGCCCTTGGAGGCGGGCTGCATTCTCTTGAGGATGGGGCCGGGGGTGGCGTACACCTCGGAGACGTACAGCTTGTCGTGATCCATGCTGAAGTTGTTCTCGGCGTTCGCCACGGCGCTCTTGAGGAGCTTCGTCAGCGGCTCGGAGGCGGACTTCGGCGTGTTCATCAGGATCGCCATCGCGGTGTCGACGTTCTGATTGCGGATCAGATCACAGACGATCTGCACCTTGCGCGGAGAGATGCGGACATATCTCAGATAAGCTTTCGCTTCCATATTCCTATACCCTCCTTACTTGGTCTTCGCGTGGCCGCGGAACGTGCGGGTGGGCGCGAATTCGCCGAGCTTGTGGCCGACCATGTCCTCCTGAATGTAGACGGGCACGTGCTTGCGGCCGTCATGGACGGCGATGGTGTGGCCGACAAAGGAGGGGAAGATCGTGGAACTGCGGCTCCAGGTCTTCAGGACCTTCTTCTCGCCGGTCTTGTTCATCTCTTCAACCCGCTTGAGGAGCTCCGGGGCAACAAACGGGCCTTTCTTAATGCTTCTGCTCATTATTCATTGCCTCCTTTACTTCTCGTTGCGGCGCTTGACGATGAACTTGTTCGTCGGGTTCTTCTTGCTGCGGGTCTTGTAGCCCATCGCCGGCTTGCCCCACGGGGTGACAGGGCCGGGACGGCCGACCGGGCTCTTGCCCTCGCCGCCGCCGTGCGGGTGGTCGCAGGGGTTCATGACCGAACCGCGGACCGTCGGGCGCCAACCCATGTGACGCTTGCGGCCGGCCTTGCCGATCTGCACGTTCTCATGGTCGATGTTGCCGACCTGGCCGATGCAGGCGCGGCAGTTGGTGCGCACGATGCGGACCTCGCCGGAGGGCATGCGGATCTGGGCGTCGCCGTTCTCTTTCGCCATCAGCTGCGCGCTGACGCCGGCGGAGCGGACGAGCTGGGCGCCCTTGCCGGGGTTCATCTCAACGTTGTGGATGATCGTACCGACGGGGATGTTCGCGATGGGCAGGCAGTTGCCGGGCTTGATGTCGGCGCCCGCGCCGGAGATGACCTTGTCGCCCGCCTTCAGGCCGACGGGAGCGATGATGTAGCGCTTCTCGCCGTCCTCGTACTCGACGAGCGCGATGAAGGCGCTGCGGTTCGGATCGTACTCCAGGCGGAGCACGGTGGCGAACATATCGTCCTTGTCACGCTTGAAGTCGATGACGCGGTACTTCTGCTTGTTGCCGCCGCCCTGATGACGGACGGTGATGTGGCCGTAGCTGTTGCGGCCGGCGTGCTTCTTGAGCGGCTCGACGAGCGAGCGCTCGGGCTTGGCCTTCTTATCGACGCCCTCGAAGGCGGACACGGTCATGTGACGGCGCGAGGGGGTCGTGGGCTTATAACTCTTGATAGCCATTTTCTTTCCTCCTTACACCATGCCCTCAAAGAGCTCGATGGTCTTCGAATCGTCCGTGAGCTGGACATAGGCTTTCTTCCAGCTGCGGGACGTGCCGGGGCGACCGCCGCCCACGCGCTTGGCCTTGCCGCGCACGTTGAGCGTGTTGACGTCCTTGACCTTGACGCCGAACGCGGTCTCAACGGCGTTCTTGATCTCGACCTTGCCGGCGTCCTTCGCGACCTCGAAGACGTACTTCTTGTTCGCGACGTCCGCCATGGAGCGCTCGGTGATGATCGGGCGGATGATGATGTCATAAACGTTAGCCATTACGCGAACACCTCCTCAATAACGGCGAGGGCGTCCTTGTCGATGACGAGGAACTTGGCGTTGACCAGGTCATAGACGTTGATGAGCCTCGCGGGCGTCGTGACGACGCCGGGCAGGTTGCGGGCGCTCTTGACGACGTTGGCGTTGACCTCGGGCGTGATGACGACGGCCTTGCCGTCGGCGTTGACCGCCTCAAGGAACTGGCGGAAGGTCTTGGTCTTGATCTCGTTCATCTCGATCTTGTCGACGACGACGATCTCGCCGTCCGCCGCCTTGGCGGAGAGAACGGACTTGAGCGCGAGGCGCTTGACCTTCTTGTTCAGCACGTAGCTGTAGGAGCGGGGCTTGGGGGCAAAGACGATGCCGCCGTGCGTCCACTGGGGAGCGCGGGTGCTGCCCTGACGGGCACGGCCGGTTCCCTTCTGGCGCCAGGGCTTCTTGCCGCCGCCGGAAACCTCCGCGCGGGTCAGAGCGCTCTGGGTGCCCTGACGGCAGTTCGCCAGGTGATTCTTGACGACTTCGTGAACGACCGCCATGTTCGGCTCGATGCCGAAGATCGCGTCGCTGAGCTCAACCTCGCCGGTCTTGCGGCCGGCCATGCTGACAACATTGATCGTAGACATTTCTCAGGCACTCCTTTCCTTATTTCGTTCTGGCGGAAGCCTTCTGCGGGTTGCGTCCGGAGGCCTTCTGCGGGTTGACGCTGATGCCGGCGCCCGCCTGCTTGACCTTGTGGACCTTGACGGTGGTCTTGATCGTGACCAGGCCGTTCTTCGGGCCGGGGACAGCGCCGCGGACAACGAGCATGTTCAGCTCGGGATCGACCTTGACGACCTCAAGGTTCTGGATGGTGACGGTCTCCACACCGTACTGGCCGGCGCCGATCTTGCCCTTGAAGATGCGGCTGGGGTCGGTGGTGGAGCCCATGGAGCCCGCATGACGGTGGACCGGGCCGCCGCCGTGGGTCTCCGGGCCGCGGTGCGCGCCCCAGCGCTTGATGACGCCGGAGTAGCCGTGGCCCTTGCTGGTGCCGGTGACGTCGACGAAGTCGCCGGCCTTGAAGGTGTCCGCCTTGACGATGGCGCCGAGCTCCAGCTCGCTGCCGTTGTCGAGGTCGAACTCGCGCAGATGCTTCTTGGGGCCGACACCCGCTTTCTTCAGGTGGCCCATCTCACCCTTGGTGAGCTTGCGCTCGGGAACGTCCTCGTAACCGAGCTGTACGGCTTCGTAGCCGTCCTTTTCGACTGTCTTCTTCTGGGTGACGACGCAGGGGCCGGCCTCGATCACGGTGACCGGGATCACATGGCCGTTCTCGTCGAAGATCTGAGACATGCCGACTTTCTTGCCGATGATCGCTTTCATGTATGATCCTCCATAAGGTTATTGGTCGGCTTAGTTGCGCGGTAACGGCGCGCATTGCTCTGCCGACTTGACCTCCGTTTCCCTCACGCAAGTCGGGAAGCGTTGGCTGAGCAATAAGGGGTTCGTTACAGCTTGATCTCGATCTCCACGCCGGCGGGCATCTCGAGGCCCATCAGCGCCTCAACGGTCTTGGGGCTGGAGTTGGTGATGTCGATCAAACGCTTGTGCGTGCGGCGCTCGAACTGCTCGCGGCTGTCCTTATACTTGTGGACCGCGCGCAGGATCGTGACGATCTCACGCTTGGTGGGCAGGGGGATCGGGCCGGAAACGGTGGCGCCGGTGCGCTTGGCCGCCTCGACGATCTTCTCTGCGCTCTGGTCGATGACCTGGTGGTCATATGCCTTGAGACGGATGCGGATCATTTCTTTTGCCATTTTGTGTTTTCCTCCAAATTCATGTACGTTCTTCTGTCGAAGCCGTACGGTGAGACATATCTTTATACGCGCAACCGTGCGTATCATTCCAGCTCATGGAAAAACCGGCGCACAAAAGTACGGCCGGTCCATGGCGCGGCGATCTACGCTGCGTAACGGATATCGATCTCAGCCGCCCGATTTTCGGACATACTCCCCGAAAGTTACCTCGTATAGACGAGCAATCTCCCGGTTCATCGCATTTCCACGTGCTCAGGGCATGGCTTGCCCTCAGTCGCGGACTCGCCTATAATACTAGATGGAAATCGGGATGTCAAGAGAAATTTTCCGTTTTTAATAAATTTTTTTATGAAAGTTTGTAGAAGGTGTCATTAGCAAACACAATATGTTGTCAGACAGGCAAAAAGAGGCTATAATTGTGGCGGAAAACGCCTCGCCGGAGGTCGTGCGGGGCATATATTATAATGTAGAAGGAGTACATTGGATATGGCGGCAAAAAGGGCCTATGAACGGTTGATCGAATACGCGCGCGTCCACACGGCGAGCATTGAGGACGCGGAGCAGACCCCGTCGACGCAGCGGCAGTTCGATCTGGCGCGCGTGCTGGAGAAGGAATTGACCGCGCTCGGCGCGGAGGACGTGTATGTGGACGAGCACTGCTACGTCTACGCGAAGCTCCCGGCGACGCCGGGGCTGGAGGACAGGCCCTGCGTCGGCTTTCTCGCCCACGTGGATACGGTGCCGGATTTCTCCGGTGAAAACGTCGCCCCGCGCGTTGTGGAAAACTACGACGGCGGCGACGTCGTCCTCGGGGGCAGCGGGCGCACGCTCAGCCCGGCGGCGTTCCCGCACCTCGCCTCTCTCAAGGGCAAGACGCTGATCGTCACCGACGGCACGACCGTGCTCGGCGCGGATGACAAGGCGGGCGTCGCGGAGATCATGACCGCCGTGGAGCGCATCCTCGCGGACAAGCTGCCCCACGGGCCGGTCGCCGTCGGCTTCTGCCCGGACGAGGAGGTCGGCCACGGCGCGAAGCTGATGGACTTGAAGCGTCTCGGCGCGGAGCTTGCCTACACCGTCGACGGTGGCCCCTTCGGCGAGGTGGAGTACGAGAACTTCAACGCCGCGGCGGCAAAGGTCACTTTCCGAGGCTTCAACGTGCATCCCGGCACGGCAAAGGACACGATGATCAACGCCTCGCTCGTGGCGCACCAGTTCAACGCCATGCTCCCCGCGGGTGAAACGCCGCGCGACACCGCGGGGCATGAGGGTTTCTTCCACCTCACGGAGATGGAGGGCAACGTCGAGCATGCAACGCTCAGCTATATCATCCGCGACCACGACGCGGGCGCGTTCGAGGCGCGCAAGAAGACGATGGAGCACATCGCGGCGCTCCTCAACGCGCGCTACGGCGAGGGCACGGTCACGCTGACGCTGCGCGAGCAGTACCGCAACATGCTGGAGAAGGTCAGGGAGCGCTTTGAGGTCGTGGAGAAGGCGGAGGCGGCCTACCGCGCCATGGGCGTCGAGGCGAAGGCAGTCCCCATCCGCGGCGGCACGGACGGCGGCGCGCTTTCCTTCCGCGGCCTGCCCTGCCCCAACCTCCCGACGGGCAGCTACGGCCATCACGGCCCCTACGAGCACGCGGTCGTCGAGGAGATGGATCAGGTCACGGAGCTGCTGCTGCGCATCGTGGAGGAATTTGCCCGCTAACGGCGCCCGATCCCGGCGCAAAAGAGACGGCTGCAACGAGCCTTGGCCCGTTGCAGCCGTTTTTGGATGGTTGATGTGGTCTCAGCGTTTTCTCAGCGCGACCTCCGCCTCGTCGATCATCTTCTGATTGCGCTCCTCCAACGCGGCGCGCTCGTCCCCGCTGGCGGCGGCAAGCTCCTTTTCCGAGTAGATGCGGATGAACGCGACGGACTTCTTGTCGATCAGGCCCGCCAGCTTCTTGAGTTCGGGGAAGCTGAGTTTCTCCAGCACGTCGCTCTCCTCCGCCACTACGACGTCGCACACGCCGGTGCCGGGGTTGAGCGTGGCAAGCACATAGTTTTTCTGCGCGGTGTCATAGTAATAGCGGTGAACCGTGCCGTCGCCGCCGTCCGTGACCTCGGACACGGCGCTCCAGCCATCGGCAAGCATGGCGTCGTCCAGCACGGCCATCGGCGGGATCGTGACGGACAGGGGTTTGTACGCGATGAGCTTGAGGCCCATAGCGAGTTCGCCTTTGATGGAATCAATAATGTTCATCGGAATCGCCCCTTTCTTGGCTATATTTTACGGTAAGGAGGCGCCCCTTGTCAAGAATGATTGTGGCAAATCGCCATAAAAAGCGCGCGTCGAAAGCGGTCGAACAGATTTCGCGCAATAATTTTGCATTTTGTATTGACATTCATATTTCGATATGGTATATTAATCGTCGCCGATTATCCGCCGGTGTGGTGGAATTGGTAGACACAGGGGACTTAAAATCCCCCGGCAGCAATGCTGTACCGGTTCGATTCCGGTCACCGGCACCAATATCGCGGAGTAGAGCAGTTGGCAGCTCGTCGGGCTCATAACCCGGAGGTCGTAGGTTCAAGTCCTACCTCCGCAACCAGAAAGTAGCGGTTTTCCTCGGAAAACCGCTACTTTTATAATTTTTGAAGCGCAAACTTGCGGACGTCAAAAAAGTTGACCCATAAGTTGACCCAAATTGGAGTTGAGAGGCGAGCTGGGGAGCGGATGGGCGAGCGGACGGGGGAAGGACTCCTCACACCTCATTTTTGAGGCTTATACTTGGCACTGTATGCTTTCACATCGTCATCGTGGGTCAGCCAGCCATAGCGACGGAGAAAATCCAGCTTCTGGTCATCTGTTTCAAAGCGATCTTCTTCGCGTTTGCCAGGTATCCGTTCATTTTCCTTACCGTTGAAGAACCGTGTCGATTCTCCTTGTCGATAAGAGACAGGCACGCCATCTTTGATGTATTTCCCGCAGAATACGCTCTTGTATCCTCGGTACTCCCGCTCATCGCCGACTCTTCCGTCCAGAACCCCACTTGCAAGCTTGGCAAGCAGCCCCATTTCCTCAGCCGTCCTTCTCATGCGGCGGCACCCCACTTCATGTAGGCATCGACCAGCGTTTGACCGTCCATGAGAGTGATGCCATGCTCCAGCGCCTCAGCAATCTTCTCTGGCGACGCATGCCAGCCATTCGGAAGGTTGCGGATGTGCTCGCTTACCTCAAACGGAATATGATTTGAATCGAGAACTATTGCGGCAACATTTTCTTTTACCGATGTACTTGGAATTTCTGCTATGGTTTGGACAAACTGATCTGCTAATACTTCCGGCGATTTCTGCGTTAGCTTCCGAAGGCTGTTCCATAGAACCTTGATTTCGGCTTCATGCTTAATTCCGAGAATGAGAAGCGCCAAAGCTCCGATACTGGCTCCTGCGATAATCAGCTCCTTCTTGTGCTCTTTGATCCAGTTGAGTAAATTCTCGCGATCTTCCATTGCTATCTCCTCCTTTATTTAGTTTCTTCTGAAAGTATTTTGCTGCAATAATGTTTGATTGCATTTACAACATATGTCACAGTCTCTCCTCCGTCCCGATCATTGACGAGCGTTGCAAAATCGGGGTCTTGTGCTATATCCGAAATATTCTCTATAATACCTGAAGCAATCTCAACAATTGTTGTTTTTTCACCCCCTTCATTTTCCTGCAAATAATCACCAACTGGCATGAGGCTATTGAGCGCTGAACGGCAGTATTCATTTACGGCTATATCGTCAAAGGGTTTTCCCTTCATGCGTCCGAGAAGCTTTAGCCATGTCCAGAATGGTGTTGCCAACTCAATGTGTTCTCGATCTTCCTCGCTGTAATCCGACATAGTTTTAATAGAATCATTGAACGATTGCATAATGCTTTTTCCGCTTGAAGGAGGTGTAAAATCCATATGCTGGGCAATGAGGGAAGCACTTTCGGGAGCAACGCCAATTCCTTTTACCGTTTTAATAATACTTATTAAGCCTTCGATTCTCTTCTTTTTTGCTTCGAGGGTTTCAAGCATATGGTCATATTCTCGGTTCAAATCCAACTCCGAAGCCTGCAAAAGAGACTTTATTTCTTTACGGGTATACCCTGTTTCAACCATAATCTGAATGAATGCCAACGTCATTATAGCGTTATCATCATATAGCCAGTAACCACTTTCTGTTTTTGCAGATGGATGAAGAAGCCCTATTTTGTTGTATTCTTGGAGCGTTCTACGCGTTACCCCGACATATTTACATACCTCGCTCAGCTTTTTCACAAATATCACCGCCTTACGAAAAACACTATAAACCTGCACGCTGCGTGCAGGTCAAGCGTTTTTTCGTGTGTTTACAAAAAGTTCAATAATTCACATCTAAAGGTTCTCACCTCCTCTCACATCTCCACCGCCAAGACATTGCCGATCGTCTTTGCTGCCTCGATCTGCGCGGGCGTCGTGACGTGGGTGTAGGTGTCGAGCGTGAAGCCCGCGCTGAAGTGCCCGAGCATGCTGCTGACCGTCTTGATGTCCACGCCGTTCTGGAGCGCGAGCGTGGCGAACGTGTGCCGCAGGTCGTGCATCCGGAGCATCGGCAGCCCGGCGCGCTTGAGGACGCGGTGGAGCATTTTCAGCATGCTGTCCGGCGCCATGGGGCCGCCGCTCGGCGATGGGAAGATGTACTCGCTGTCGGATTTCTTCTCCTGCGCTTCCAGCACGCGCATGGCGCCCTCGCCGAGCGAGATCGTGCGATAGGCGTTCTTCGTCTTGAGCTGCACCTCTGAGATCACGCCGTTGACGCGCGCCACCTGACGGCGGATGCGGATCGTATGGCGATGCCAGTCCACGTCCTCCCATTTCAGCCCCACCAGTTCGCCGCGGCGAAGCCCGGTCGCCAGCTCGAAGTAGTACAGTTCATAAACGCCGGACTCCTTCGCTTCGCGCAGGAAGGCGGAAAGCTGGTCCGCGGAGAGCGTTTTCATCTCCCTGTGCTCGATCTTCGGGAGCGCGCAGCCCTTGGTCGGATTCGTCAGGATCAGCTTCTGCGCGATCGCCTGGTCCAAGGCGGAGGAGATGATCTGATTGATGTTCCGCACCGTCTTGGCGGTCAGCCCCTTCGGCTGCTTTCTGGATTCGAGACGATCCACCCTGCCGCTCGTCAGAAGCGTTTTATAAAGCCTTTGCAGGTCGAGGGTGGTCAGCTTGTCCAAGGGGATGTCGCCGATGTAAGGTTTGATGTGGTGCTTGATGTAGCCCCGGTAGGTCTGATGCGAGGACGCGCGCACCTTGACGGTGGCATAGTTCTCATACCAGATGTCCATCCATTGCCCGACCGTGTACTGCCCCACCTTGGAGAAGTCGAGCCGTTCGGCATCGGCGATGGCCTGACGGAGCTTGTCGCGCACCTCCGCCTGGGTTTTGCCGAGGACGTTCTTGTAGATGGTTTTTCCGGTTTCGGGATCGTGTCCCGCAGTGTAACGGCCTTCCCAGCGCCCGTCCTTGCGTTTGCGGATGCTGCCCTCGCCGTTACCTCTTCGTTTTGCCATGGGATGGATTTCCTCCTTCTTTGTCTATGGCGGCGCAGCGTTTGAGCTGCGCCGCCTCTGTGCTCTGCCCGGTTCATATCGACATCAGGCAATAGCGGGTGTACAGGTAGACGCCGTTGTGGTAGTAATCGACGTAGTATCGGACGTTCGGGCAGGCGTGGACCGTCTCTGTGATCTCCGCCGCTCGCCACGGCCAGAAGTGCTCGGTGTAGGGTTCGTACTCTGGCGGGATCTCCGTAAAGATCTTGCACAGCGGCTTTCCGTCCCGCCAAGCATCCGGCTCCTCGCCGATGGCGTTGTAGATGGTGTAGACCATGCGCCTCACCTCGTAGACGTTCCGTACGAACAGGTCGTCGCCATGCTTGTCGCAGTAGTGCTTGGCGATGGGTTCGGGGAGCGTCAGCGTCGGGAAGGCGTTCCAGTCGCACGTCGGTGTGGGAAGCGGCGGGAGCGGTCCGTCCTGAAACACGTTCGTGTCCCAGCGCGCGACGTCCTTGATCTCGTATTCCGTCCCGTCATCGCAGAGGATGCGGTCGTCGACCTGCGGGGTGTACTGGCTGCCATCGACAGGAAGCGATACGATTCGTGATTTTTGCGGTGTGGATTCCTCTTCGTATTCACTTTCCGTGTCGATGACCACCGTGTTGGACGCCGCGTCATAGCTGACGTTGAAGCCGACCGCCCTGCCGATATCGCGGATCTTGGCGTAGTTGCTGCCGTTGATGGAGTATGCTTCGATTTGGACGCTCTTGCCGTCCACGACGATTTTCTGGCTGGACTGCTGTGCCGTGAGCGCCGCTCCCGCAGCCGGGGCCGCGATGCTCGCGCCGAGGATGATGCCGCTCGCGACGAGCGCGATCTCTCTTCTGCCGTTCTTCATGGAATTGCCCTCCTTCTCCGTTTTTGGTAAAGCAAACATACCTATAAAGCCCGCAGAAGTCGAGCGGAATATCGTTGACCAAAGGGAGAATAAAGGGCCGGTTCAATTGGTGTTCTCGCCGATCCACGCGATGAGCTTGTCCTTCGGCACCAGCACGCGCTTTCCGATGCGTAGCGCTGGAAAGTCCTTTCGCTTGACAAGCTCGTATGCGCCAGCTCTGCTGATGCCGAGCAATGCCACCAGATCCGGCACGGACAGCATCAGCGGAAGATCGTCGTAGCTTTTGAAAACGGTGTCGTTCAACCGATCACCTCCTTCTGGTTGTGTGCGATAAACCACGCCCGCCTGTCGTAAATCGTATACTCGCGGCGACGTGCCTGCATTGCATGTTTGTAGCGTTGTATCGATTCCCAGCACTTGGTAGCCGCAGGATTTCTTGGATGCGGTCTGTTTGCGCGGGGCTGCATCGTGTGCGCATCGCGCTCCGCATCCTCCATGATGCCGAGCACCACGAGCCGACGCTGCGCACGGAAGATTCCTGCGTCAGCCGCCTTTTCATACCACGGGATCGCCTTTTCCAATTCCCCGCGCTTTTCCAGACACAGCGCATAGTGGTATGCAGCGTAGAGGTGTCCCTGCGCCGCCGCGCTGCTGAACCACAGCTCCGACTTTTGCGCGTTCAACTCGTCCGAGAAGTCATCGCGGGTGAGAAGCCCGAGGCAGAACTCCGCGTTTACGTCTCCCGCGTGCGCCAGCTCGATCAGCGCTTTGATCCATTGTTCGCGTTCTTCAATCGGGATGGATTTGTCCCGCGCCAAATGATATGCTCTGAGGCACTCTCCCGAAATGCCCTCGATTCGATACGGATCATCCATCGCATCGAAATCTACGAATAAATTGACAGTCATTCAATCTTCCTTTCTCGTTTTTGTTACCACGGCGTCGCCATGCTCATGCCGTTGTACGGCTGATCCTCGTGGTCGTCCGGCTTGTGGCCCATGGCGATGCGCTTTTCCAGCATCTCTCTTCTGCTTTTGCGGTCGATCTGCATCGGCATGGTCGTCGCGTCACGAGGTATGTTGCTCTCGAAAATGCCGCCGAGGTAGTGGAGCAGCCGCGACACGGCAAGCGTGACCGACGGCTTTCGCTGCTCGTTCATGTGGTCAAGGAAAAACTGCGCGTACTCATGACCTTGCTCCGCCGCCCGGCTCAGCCAGTATTCTGCCAGCTCCATATTCTGTCCGACCTCATAGCCTTGCAGGTAGACCTTGCCGAGCGTGTACTGCGCATACCGGTTGCCCTGCTTCGCCGCGTCCGTCAGATCTTCGATGGCGCGCTCCGTGCCGTTTGTGATGCCATCTCTGACAAGGCCCATTCTGCCGAGGCGGTAGTGCGCGAAGTCGTTCCCGTTGTCCGCGGCATAGGCAAGCCAATCGACGCCGGCTTGAAGCTTTCCTTCCTCCAGCAGCAGTTTCCCGACCGCGTACTGTGCCGCGTTGTTTCCGCGCCTCGCCGCAACGAGAAACCACTTCTTTGCTTCTTCCGGCCACGGCGGAGCGCACAGGCCGTCGCGCCACGCCTTGCCGAGTAGATACGCCGCGTCGCCGCTGCCGGCGTTCGCCAGTTCTTCCAGTTCGGAGACCGCCTCCGCCTTTTCTTCTCTGCTCGCATAATCGTTGTAGAGAACTTCCTTCGCGTCGTAGTACGCTTCCTGCTCGCTCCGCGAGAACCGAAACAGGTTTTCTTCATCCGGCACTTCATCTTCCATGCGCTCGTCCTCGAACGTGAACACGTTTCGCCGGATGTCGTCCGCCTCTTTGACGACCATGTTCTTGATCGGACGGAACTCCGGCTGCTGAGAGAGCGGCCTGCGCTCACGCTCCCGGTCGTGATAGTAGTTGTCGAGCGCATCCTTGCAGCGGTTCCACGCTTCATAGCACTCCGCCACCTGCGGCAGCTCCGCGAGCGCATCCACGATGGCGTCCACCTGCCGCTTGACGTCCTTCTTCAGATACTGATACTGCTTTTTGCCTTTCGCCGAGGCGAGTGATTCCGAGAGCGCGACGAGCTGCTGCTCGATCTCCGGCGCGTCGCAGATGCTCTCCTTCATCTCGGAGATCAGATCGCGCATCGCTTCACGCGCGGAGCGGGCAACCTCTTTGTAACTCATATCCTTTTCCTGATAGAGATTGAGCAGCTCGTCCTGAAAGATCGTGGTGGTCAGTTCCGAACGCATCTTCTCGATGCCGCCCTTCGTGAGATACCCTTGCTTCGGATCGTCCGACCAGGCCATCATGTGGATGTGCGGGTGATGCCCCTCGTCATGGAACGCGGCATACCAGTGCAGCTTGTCCGGCGGAATGTTCATCGCCGTCGCCAGCTCGACCTGCTTGCCGCAGAGGAGCGTGTGCCATGCTTCGGCGTGATCGTAACCGAGACGCTCCGCATCCTCACGGCGGAGGGAGTAGATGAACGTGTAGACGTTCCCGTCGTATTCCTCCAGCTCATGGAGCGCCGCGTCGAGAGAGACGGACGGCGCGCTGCTGAACAATCCATGCTCGCCGAGCCGTTCGACGCGAGGACGAGTCGCCATGTATTTCAGATACTGTTCGCGGCCCTGAACCTCGCCCGCGTTCCGTTCGAGCGCCGTCGTGATGAGCGCGGAGGCGTTCCCGAACGTCGGCGCGGATTCGTAATCCTCATATTCATGCGTTTCCTTCGTGTCAGGGAAATCGTGGACGAGATTTTGGATGAGCTGCTGCTGATTTTCCGTGACCGGGCCGTTGCCGTCGAGCTTCTCCACGTTCTCGCGGGTGGCGATGTAGTTCATGTAGCCGCCGGCTTTCCCGCCCTTGATGTAGCCGGACTTCTGCACGAGCCGCGGCATGATTTACGCTTCCTCCCGGAGCATATCCTTGAGGTCGACCACGCCGTGCGTCTGCTTCGTTTCGTTCACGCACTGGACGCGGAGCTTGTCGAGCACCGTGAGGTCGATATCCGAACCCGCGGCGAGGACGTGCGTGAGCATATCGTCGTTGACCGCGAGCTTGAAGAGCACGCCGCCGATGCGAGAACCGAGCGCGCCGAGCTTGCCTTCGAGCGTCTGGGCGAGCACGCGTGGCAGGTAATCGCCCGCGTCCTTCGCCCTGAGATAGCCGAGGTAGAATCGCATCCCCTTCTCGACAAACTGATTGACCGTGGAGCAGCCGTCGGCGTGGTAGGCGTCCTTCACGTCCGCCCACAGTTCGTCCGACAGCCACATCGAGTGCTTATGCTTGTTTTCTTCCATCTCTGAGACAATACCTCCTATTTTTCGAATTAGCTCCGGCGGCAATCCCGCAACCATGCGGAAAACCGCCGCTTTTGGAAACAACAGCGCTTATGGCAGTTTCGCCTATCGGAAAAAGCGCCAGCCTTCGTTCCCGAAACAGCCCGCACTGCGGGCTGATGTGACCGTCCTGCCGCCCGAAAAGCGGCGGGACTTTCTCCTGCTTTCCGTCTTCGTCTTCCCTTGCGGTTTTCCCTCGCCGTGACCCGCCTGCGACATTCTTCCGAAACCGTCGGAACACGCCGTTGAAACGCCCCGTCGAGGGCTGGGATGCCACCTGTGCTTTTTCGAGGCGAACACGGGGCAACAACGGCGCGACACGCGGTTCAGAACGGCAGCTCTTCCGGCTCGCGAACCACATGCGACACGACCGTACGAACCTCTTTGACGGAAGCCTTGCGCTGCTTCTCCAGCTTCTTTCGGACAAGCGCGCGATCGCGCTTGCGCTCCAGCTCCGTGAGCTGACGCTCGTGCAGATAATCCAGCGCGGTCTGCACTGGAATGATCCGGTAGCGGAGCGCGCCATTGTACTTGAGGTGCTTCTTCGTGATGACGGAGGTGCGCTCCGTCTCGATGAGCATCTGCTCCTCCAGCTCGCCGACATACTTGCGGACGGTGTTGCGAGTCATGCCGGTCGCCTTGGCGATCTTGTTTGCGCTGACGATGCAGTCGAACGTTTTGCGGTGTTCTCGATTGAGCAGGTAGGCGTAGACCGCAAACGCACCCGGCGTGAGATGGAACTGAAAGATTTCCATCGGCAGAGGAAAGAAATTTTTGGCGTCCTCCCGGCGCATCCAGCCGAGCGGGACGCACTTGCCGCCTTCGATCTGCGCGAGCCGACAGCGAGAGAGCGCACGCAGATGCTTGCGCACGGTGTTCTCGCTCATGCCGAGCGCGCGGCTGACGCCGCGGCAGGTCTCGCCGACGAACGGCGCGACGAGGAAGCGGAGATACGAGAGGTACGCGAAAATCATCAGCGCGCCCGGTGCGAGGGCGTAGTCGAACAGAGCGTTCGCCAGCGGAAAGTGATCCTTGAGCGCGCTGCGCCTGGGGTGTGGATAGTAGGTCAATGGGTTACCTCCTTTGTGGTGTTTGGCTTGCGCCGATATGGAATTGTGGGTGCAGTTTCTTTTATATATAGCGGCGCATTTCAACTGCCTGCGCCAGTTGCTATCACCTCTTTCTGCCATGATTGGCTTGGGCTTGAACAGAATTTGGACGAGAGCCGTGCGGCACCTGCACAGCTCTCGTCTTTCTGTAATAGTATTCACGATTTTTTTCATTTTTTAGAATCTGGCGCGACAGTTCAATTTACATATGTGACAGCGATGATTAGTACGCAAATGCGATATTGACTATTCAGGAGTTTTTGATATAATGCGTTTATAGAACATAAGTACGATAACGAAAAGAGGGGGTGAGCGTATGTGGAAATGCGAATATAACATGAGTGACGCGTACTTGCATCATATGGAACTCGACATTTGGAAGGACCAGGTTTCCTTTAACCAGAAGTGGTATCCTGCTGGAACATTCGTGACAGAATTGTTGAATGTACCTTCGGAGAAGGTAGACCAAATAATACCTCGCTGTGGAGCATTTGCCAAAGCGATTACCGTATGGGGGGAAAAAGGCGGATGGAATACACAGCGGGAGTTGGAAGAAATGGAGACATCATTTCGCGGATTTATTGATGCGCTGTGGTGCTGTCCACCGTTTTGTTACATGAGCCGTGGCAAGGAAATCGAGGGCTTTCATAAAGTCTTCCTTGAGTGCGGCGTGAAAGCCGGTACGGAAGAATACGCATTCGTTACGGGTTGTATATACAGGGTTTTGGGGATTCCGTACCATATTCTTAATTTCTATACGATTGCAGAAAACTTGGAGAGGAACATCTATGCGCGCCTTCGCAGGAGAGACGAAGCCGTGCTTGCTTGGGCGACGGCAAAGTGTTTCGAAAACAAGGATTTTCAGAAGATGCTAGAGGCGCTTCCGGGGGTAGAGCATTATCCGATATCGCTCTCGCCAAAATTTGAATTCTGTTATAACTTTGCGACATTTCCTGACAAAGCAAACAGCATTATTTTCCTTCAGCATCCAGCGTTTGAGCAGCTATTTGATTTTTATGTATTTGATCTGCTCAACGGAATACACAATGGCCACGCGCCAAGCAAGTGCCAGAACTGCGGGAAGTATTACCTGACAACCAGCGCTCATGCATCAAAGTATTGTGATGGGATCGCACCGCAGGATGCCAACTATACCTGCCGCCAATATGGCGCGATGAAAAATCAGAAGGATAAGAATGTGAGCCATCCCGTCTATAGGATTTTTAACACGCGGACAGGTACGATCCGCACACATTACCGCCGCGGGAAAATTTCGCAAGCGCTGTGCGATATGGCATTGAAGCTCGCGGCGGAATACCGGGACAAGGCCCTGTTAGATTCTGCGTATGCCGCTGACGGATACGCGCGTGATATGGAACAGGAAACACTCTATGCCGAGGTACGGCGCCGATTGGAAGAATAGCGAACGGGGGCGAGGCTCGTGTCGAAAGGAATGTATCATATTGAAGGGCCTTGCCCGGACAATGAAGCGCTGGTGCTTCGGCTGCAAGATGGAGACGAGCTTGCCGCATCCATGCTGCTGTCACAGAATGAAAACTACCTGACGAGCGTAGCAAAGCGGTTGCTCCGCCAATGCAAAAACTCCGGAGCGCTTGAAGACTTGAAGCAGGAGGGCGCTCTTGCGCTGCTCGATGCAGCGTGCAGATACCGTTATGATAGCGGTGCGAAGTTTTTGACCTATGCCGCTAACGCAGTTTTTTCCGCGATGTTCGACTGCCTTGCGAAGATTTCCATGCCGACGGATCTCCCGAAAGATCGTTATCGCAGCATCCGCCGGGTGGCATTTCTTATCTCGGAGCGGAAGTTCGATCATTCAGAAAGTGATTTGCTCCAAGCCATATGTGACGAACTAAAGGTGTCACAGAAGGTGGCAAGGACTTTGCTGGTGGATTACCGGAAGCTATTCGAATATGAGTATCTTGAAGATGCCGAGGAGGATATTGCGTGGGGCGATGATTCCGCAACGATCCTTGACCGCTCTGAGCGAGAGCGCTTGGTGGTAAAGCTGCTGGGTGAGGCACTGACGCCAAGAGAACGGAACGTAGTCATATACCATCTTGGCATCGGCCAGACGGAAGGAAAGACATTCCAGGAGCTCTCCATCCGGCTAAACTACAACGATCCGAGCGCTGCGCAGAAGGTCTATGACCGTGCAATCAAAAAGCTGCATGAGCATCTCTATGACAGTGAGCTCGGAATATGGCTACACGCAAATGCGGCGTTTCGGGAGGCACTACGGAGACCGGAGAGCGGCGGCACGGTCACCCGCAGAGAGCCTTGTTGAAAGAGGGAGGACGCCCGGAAGCGTTCTCCCTCTTTTTCCTCTGTGGTTAATTGAGCATTCTTTGACTATGGCATCGCAATTTGAAGTATTATAATTGGCTTGCACATGTTCATCTGTTGCTGGTATAATTAAAATAATATGGTTGATATTGGCTGCAATGGGAGCATTAAAAATGAGTGATGTAATGACAGTGGCGCAGCGAAGCCAAAATATGAAAAACATTCACAGCAAAGGGACCAGCATCGAAATACTTCTGTGCAAAGCGCTTTGGAGCAAAGGGTATCGATACAGGAAAAATTACAGGAAATTGCCAGGAGCACCAGACATCGCAATCACAAAATACCGTATAGCAGTTTTCTGCGATAGTGAGTTTTTTCATGGATATAACTGGGAAGTCAAAAAGCAAAAACTTGGAAACAATCGAGACTATTGGATTAAAAAAATTGAGCGAAACAAGGAACGCGATCATGAAAACGATTTGAAACTAATTGCAATGGATTGGATACCTATTCACTTTTGGGGAGAGGAAATAGAGAAGCACTTAGGCCAATGTGTTTCAGCCATCGAAGACCTAATACTTGAGATAAAAATGATGCAAGTGGGTGACATCAACGATAATATCGACTAAAGTGCATAGGATACCACAGGAAGAACGCTAAGCAATATTTTCACAGGATTTTTTTTCATAATTAGTTTTGGATTTCAGAAATCCATACATTGTTTTTGCGATTCCTTGCGAAAGCATATATGGCACACCGTTACCGATTGTTTTGAACTTATCCGTGAGTGTCATGTCGGGAGGAAGTTGAAATTCTTTCGGTAATGATTGTATGGCTAATGCTTCGGCGACTGACAATCGCCGTACCTCATATGGATGTAGGTGGACCTCATTATTGCCATATGCAGCGGTAGGTGAGTATCTCCAACGGTGTGGGCGCTTATAGCACTTTCTGCTAACATCACCTTCCATGACTGTTTTCATCCGGGCAATTCCAGCCTGCGGCTGAAAATACTCGCTGGCATTCGGATGTGAAGATACGCAGTTTTTTTCAAACCAATATTCAATAGTAAGATTTTTGAGAAGACCTTCAGGGCATTCGGTTTTGCTACCTTCGGAGAAGTTGTTCGTATCCGGCCAAGGCAATTGCTTGATTTCCTCCAGATTGTACTTCTGATATTCAGTCCAAGGGAAATTGTCTACTATTTTTTTGCTATCTACAAGAGAAGATTTTACACCGAACAATAGAATCCGGTCCCTGTCTTGAGCTGCACCGTATTCCAATGCATTTGTTAGACGTTCCGACATATAGTATTTTGCCTTGCGTAGCTGCCTCTTTAGCTTCTCATAAAACGCTCTATGTCGTGCTGTTTTCCACAACCCCTTCACATTTTCAAATAGGAAGAAGTCCGGTTGCTGGGCAATGATGAGATCCACATATGACTGGGATAATTTGCCATTTTCTCCTTTGCTTCCTCTATTTTTCCCCGCGACTGAAAAGTCCGGACACGGTGGTCCGCCTATGAATCCGACCAAGCTTCCGCTTTTTCTTGCGTCAGCGATATATGAAGCAAGAGTTTCTTTTTCTGTTGAAAGGAAATCGTTTATATCGCCGTTGTAGTAACCGTATTGTGGTTCTTGAATTTCCATCTTCTCTCTCGAATACTCATATGCATCGAGAAAGGGCTTGTAGTATTCATTTACAAACGAGATCTCGAAATTGGAAGTTTCGAATCCGAGATCGAGAAAACCGCACCCCGAGAAGAACGAGAATACTTTTGGACGGAAAGAAGGCGTTTCGGCTTCTCTTTTTATGTATTTCCCCGTTTTGATCCGCGCGTCATCAGGCTTCTCGAGATCGGAGGGGATGGCCCATTGACGCCCAAATTTCTGAGCACCAGCAAGCCTCCCTTCGGAACAAAGCACCTGGATACGCCGTTCTGTTATGCCCCATTTTTGCGAGGCCTCCTGAATAGTCATAGAATCCATTTTGCGTTCCTCCTGTTAGGAGGATTATATACCGCTGGCCGAATAAAGTCAATTATAATAACAGGGTTCCGATAAATTGTGGAACCCTGTTATTTGTATAACACTATGAAATAGGTGGGGTAATTATCGAGGAATATAGCTGCTTAACGTCGTTTTGAGATAAACACTCAAAAAGTTTGTCTACAGCCCATGTTTTTGGGAGAGACGGACTGGTCAAGCAAGCGACCATGGCAGCATCCAACGATTTTCTATCGCCAGGCGAAACAATGCTGAAAGAAATAGCATAGTACATATTGTGAAGAATATTGTATTGCAACATGGTATCGCAAGCGTTTCTTTCATTGATAAGATATAAAAGAATGGTCTTGACATTGTTTCCTTCATGAAGAAACTGTAACCTACGGTCAGGCTTTAGAGAATCTTTGACAGATAAAAAGCAGTGGAGATTTTTTCTCGGCGCTACTGTACGTTTCAAGTGGTCAAATACTTTTTCGAGTTTTTCCTGCGTATCCAAGGATAAATCCTTGATATCTTCGCACGGATTCAACGGAATGCTTGCACAAAGGCTGTCAAATTTTTTTCGGCTATACTTGAAAATAGCTACATCAGGGTTGCTGGAATTTAAAAGGAATGATTCGTGGCCAGAAATGCGCACTTCCTCATCATCTGCCGAAGTGCGGTCAAATGCTCTTATGACTTTTCCGTGTTTGTCGTCAAGAGCGGCGGTCCATTTTGTTTTATCGTTCTTGTTGTTTGGCAGCTTAACAAAAATATAAATTGGACCACCGGATTCGTAATTGGATCTATTTATTTCGGCAAGCTCATTCCATGAGTATGCCGCAAATATGAACTCCGACCAACCTCCGCGGCAATTGTTGAACGCATTCTGGTGAGGTTCCTTGATCTTAATGCCCATCTGCTTTTCTTTTTCCCTAATTTGGTCTTTTGTATAATCTTCAAGTTCCTTTAGGACATCAAGAAAACTTGCTGGGGCGGGAACGCTACTTGAAAAACGATCGGCAAGGACTTCCTTTAGCGGAACAGTAGCCGTATTTCCGCTTTTCTTGATCTTGATCGCGTCTTGAGTAAGGCTTCCCATGGCCTATCCCTCCTATGGTCGTATTATTTTCTGATAAGGATTTGAGCATTTGCATTACTAATTGCATAGTATTCTTTTCCACATAAAGTGACAAGCTGTTCCGAAAAAACCGAAGAAGCGGTCAGTACTGTGTAGCTCCCAACAGAAAGATTTGTCCGAACTGAAGAAACAACAAGAATTCTAAATGTGACCGTTTCAATTAAGTATACGCCTTGTTCAACGGGCGAAACCTTGCCCCCAAATGCGTTTTGTAGAGCGCTAATTGTGTCACCAACATTTGAAGTGACAATAACCAAGCTTGTTTCGCCGCGTATTGAGGAGGTGGTGGATTTCTTACTTAATTCTGCAGCAAATACTGGATCCATCTGCTTAAGAGTTCCGTATGCATGAGTAACATTGCCAACAAAGGCAATGTGCTTTTTGTTATTAATTCGGAGCCATTCAATGTAAGGAAGGTTTGCGAATATGGTTTCAGGCTGATTGCGGCTGGTTCCGCTGCCGTGCAATACACCCTCGACGTGGACTGCGGGTGAGCGGTTTAGTTCATCCCAAATAGTTTCAAGCTCACCGAACGGACGGCTCTTTGTTTGCCCTTTTGAGGTTTTTATTAAAAGATTGGAATGCTCTCTATCTACATTGAGAATTGTAAGTGAGGCCCCGGGGCGGATACTTTGCAACTCTAGTCCGACAAGCTTTTCTATGTCTTGAATTACATCATCAAAAGTCATACTTTACCTCCTGGCAAAAGCGGAGGAAACTTCAAAATGCTTGCATCCTCATCGCTGTTTTCGATGGCGACCACATCATCCAGCCATTGCCGCAAAAATGTTTCGGACTGCGGGTCCTCCCCACCAACTTTCATAAATGTTACTTTATTTGGAAGATCAATTCTGGTAGAGCCTTTTTCGGCTGGTTCCAACGAATCCTTTAGGCTTATGCCGGCAGCAAATCGCCGAATATCCGAAACAAAATCAAGAACAATTACCTTGTCCTTTCCTTCCGATACACGCAGGCCGCGCCCTAACTGCTGAATGAAGATTCGCCTCGAGTGTGTAACGCGTTGAAAAACAAGAATATTGACATCAGGAACATCAATGCCCTCATTAAAAATATCTACAGCGCATATTACATTGATTGAGCCGTCAGAAAACTCGCTTAAAATCCGATTTCTCTGGTACTGGGATAGCGGTTCATATCCTTCACCAGAAGAGCCCGCATAGATTGCTTCTGCGTGGCAGAAACCCAGAGAGTTGATCTTGTTCCGCATAATGATTGCATGCTCGATAGTTCCGCAAAAAACAATGGCGCGGGGGCTGACTTGCTCTTGCCATGCATCTCTAAGCATATAGACAACCGAATCATCCCACTGGTTAATAAACAAGGTCTTATTAATCTGCTTGGGTGAAAAACTTTTCCCTTGAATACTTTTTAGCGATTCCCAGTTGATATTGTCGGTAAACATCCGATAGTCTACATTAGCGAGAAAACCATTCTTTAGTCCCATCACCATGTCGATACTAACGCGAGGGAAACCGAAATAATCGGTCAAATCAGTTTCATCTGGTCTCCACGGCGTTGCGGTTAACCCGAGAGCAAATGCTCCGCCAGGATTTCCGGCATTTAAAGAATGAAAAACCCGGTTGTACATTGAGGAACCGACATGGTGGCATTCATCGATAAGAAGAATGCCAAAATCAGGCAGATCATGTCCAGCTTGGATCCATGCGGAAACAGAATCAACGCATGCAAACACAAAATCCGCTCGATCAAGTTGTTCCAAAGAAGGGCGTTCATAAGCGTTCCAGATTAACGTTGTTTCTGACGGTTTAAGAAATGGCCAGAAAGCTCGCTCAAGCTGATAAACCAAATCATTTGTATGAGCACAGACGAGAACCTGGCGCTTTGCATTTTGCCGAATACGCCTAACGCTTTCTGCAGCAACAAAAGTTTTTCCGAGTCCGGTGGCCATTACAATTAGAGCTCTGTTTTCGCCATTGCTGTAATAGGCATTTACAACCTCATTAATCGCTGGCTCTTGATATGGTCGAACAGGGCGATTGTTTGTGTGCTTGTCAGGAAGACGTTTCGCGTGGTTAATAAGTGTAGCAGAATCCCATAATTGAAGTGGTATGCCACTGGCATGAAGCACTTTCTGATGTTCAATAACGGCCGTTTCAAATCCGTTAGCTGATACAATTACCGGGACAGCAGCAGAATACTCGTAGGCAGCGTCTATGGTTTCTTTAACAACAGACGCACCAATCGGCTTTTTCCAATGTTTTGCTTGAAATAGCCACCGTTTGTTTCCGTTGGGGGTAACCTTTGTGGCTGTAACATCGGCGCCGTGATCCCCGGTTTGACCAACAAGCCTAACATTCTGAAAGCCCTCGTATGTGAGGAGGCGACAGAGGTTCCGCTCAAATGCTTGCCAAGTGTCGTTTATGATTTGATATTGGCTTTCAAAGATCATACCGACATTTCCTTCCTCAGAAACTGAACAGATAGTCTAACGCTTTCCAACGTAAGCATATCAGAATAACGATTTTCAGAAAAGATGACTAGATTCTTGAGATGATTACCATATTGGCTGATTATTTTTTCTTTTGCTTGAGCAACAGCTTCGGCGCCCAAGAGATCTTCGCCACCGCTGGCCAATGTCGTTTGCCAAACACGGCCGCCGAAGAAAGCGTTTGGATCTTCATTATACAGTTTCAATAGAAATGAAAAAGGAGCAAAGAGAATATAGCCACCTGAATTACGCAGCTCTCCAATGGCAGACAGGTCGATGCCATTTTGGATCAACGCATTGGTCATTAACTTCTTTTCCTCTATTGTGAGTTCATCAAAATAGAGCTGCGCATCTTCTCCGATACTGTCGCGGAGCTTTACCTGAACATCGTGGAGAAGGTCGGCCGTATCTTTGTAAATTGCATCAAAATCAATTTCTACAGATTCTTTCCAATAAGATTGCAGTACAGACCACGTCAAATTGCTGAGATTATGTTCAGAATAAGTTGCAAGATTCATTCGTTCCTGGTATATGTACATTGCGATCTCACCGGCAATCAACTGTTCGCGGGACAAGCTGCATTTAGTAAAAAAAGGATGAGAATTATCAATAAAAATTGCAAGGGATCCAATTTCCTTGTGAATAACCAGCGGCTCTGTTGTTGTAGTTCCAGGAACAGTCATTGGGCTGTGCGTAGAATAGACGGCAACTCGAAGGGGATTGCTTGTGCTTCCGTCGGCAAGGCGAATACTCAATCCATCGATAGACAAGGAGTCGACCTTATCAGAGTGAGCGAGCAACTCCTCTTTAGACAGAGGGTGATTGGCGCCTCTGGGGCTGTGGCAGCATTTGCAATAATCGTCAGTTGCAACGTTTTTCGTCCTGCAAACCTTGCAGATCCATGGCTCAAAAATGACGGGTGTTTGATTGACACCGCAGTGCGGACACGTTGTGGCTGATAGAGGAATCGTCTTGCCGCACAGATCGTTAACGCATTTCTTACCTTTTAGAATTTCGCCACATCCAACGCATACTTCAGCTTCTTTAAGGTTTTGTGTACCACAATACGGACATTCGGGCAGTTCTTCGACCGGTGGCTGGTCAGCGGATTCAACAAGTTTCCACCATTCTGCGTCATCATAATAGCCGGGAAGCTTTTGCAGAAATTTCTTGTAGTATTCCTTTTCGATATCGCGGCTAATTCGCTTCGCACTGCGGCTATCTGCATCCCAGAAACCCATGTACATATCGCCTTTTCCAAAGTTCCGAACCCTTCTGTATGCTTGGTAGAGTTTGAAAAGAGGCGATGTGTTTTCGGATGCACCGGGCTGTGAAGGTTGAAGGGAGCTGTTGCCGCGAATAAAGCTCATAGCTTCTTGCCACTCATTGCTACTGCGCTGAAAATCCTGTTTTAAAAAGTCTACCGGGACAAAATCAAGATGGATCTCTCCAACAATGCGGCCATATTGAGAGTCAATAGGATAATCTTTTATCGTGTGCTTGAACTCATCGACATACCAGAAAAATGCATCTTTTTCAGCTATTTTAATGGCTCGTCCATTTCTTATGAGATCAATGCCATACTCTGTATCAGAATCAAACCGCTGAATGCCAATCCAACCTGTGACACGCTCTTCTATTGTTCTGATCGAAGAGGAACCGCAAGACGGGCAGGCAACTTCATCTCCTTGGAGAATTGCAGTGCATTTGCCGCACCGTTTGGAACTGCCGACCACTTGATCAAACCGCATAACGGCAGGAATGTTACCACCTTTACGCACTACATATCGGGAATCATCCCAAACGCAGTGCTCATACGGTTCACATTTCCCGTCATTGATAACGATGCGAATTTCGCCTTTGCGAAGGATAGATGCATATCTGCGCCCAATCTCCTCTCGGATTTTTGGCATACCATACTGCACAAGCTTCTGAATAAATCCGTGGTTTGCATTTCCTTCAGGCCACCAATCTGTTACTTCGATAATTGTTCCGTGCGAATGATCAGTGAATGGCTCACTATTGCCCTTTGCATATTCCATAGCATCGAGCGAATAGTTCTTTGAGGTGTTGATCTGCTCAAGATCTATAACAGTCTTAATATAAGTATCCATGTCCGCGCGGGCGGTCATAAATGTAGTGACGTTGCCAAGCTTGCCTGTTGATATATTGAATCCCATGCCAAATAAGCCGAGCGTGTCGTAAGGGTTGTTCCCAGAAAAACCGGCTTTGATTGCTTTTTCAGCATTTTCGGCGGTCATTCCAGGCCCGTTGTCTTGAATGCGGATAACACCGCTGCCATTTGCGAGCTGTTTTCTGGTGGGCAGAGTCACGATAACAATAGGGCTATCTATAGATATGCCTTGAATTTTTGCGCTGTAGAAGGAGTCAATAGCATTATCTATAAGCTCGCAGAGTGCATCTAGTGGCTGAATCGGAGTATGTGTGAGGGCAATAAGGACTTTTGGATCGGGCGTAAAGTCAAACTTCATTATCAGCATTTCCTCCTTCGTTAACATCAAGAGCTGCCGATTGGATTAGCGGCTCACGACAACTTCTTTACAATGTTGCGCACATATCATTCTCCCGCAGCATCTTCGCATCCGCGGGGCAGAACTCATACCCTGCCGTTTCCGCCTGCGTCACCCATGCGACGGCGTTGTGCTCCAGCGGCGTCAGCTCGCCGGAGGCGATCTCGGCGTGGAAGAAGTGCAGATGCACCACGCGGTCGGGATGCTCCTGCACGGTGTCGTAGAACTCGCCGTGTACCTTCAGCGTGACGCCGAGCTCCTCGCGGCACTCGCGGGCGATGCATTCTTCCGCCGTTTCGCCCGGCTCGATCTTGCCGCCGGGGAACTCCCAGAGCAGGCCGCAGTATTTCTCTCGGGGCCGCTGGCAGATCAGGAACTTGCCCCCTTGCCAGATCACCGCTGCCGTCACTTCCATCATCGTTTGCTTCGCCACACTTTCGCGGGTGGGTATACCCTACCCAAGTTTATATCACTATTAAATCAGTATATAACGCGCGGCGGATTATCGCAACCCTTTTGTCGAAAATTGCCAAAAGCGACGGGTTGTCCCGCCGCTTTGCGCTATCAGTCGTCCTCGTCGTCCATCGTGTCCAGCTCCTCCAGCTCGTCGATCCAGCCGCGCTTTGGCTCCGGTGCATTGTCCTTCTGCTTTTTCTGACCGCCGTTCATGACCTCGTTGAAGATCATGAAGTCCATGAAGCTGCCGAAGCCGTTTTGCTTCCCACCATAATTCTGACCAAACATCTGCTTTACCCCCTCTTCTTTGACTATGGCAGAGCAGGATTTGAGCCGTTTCTGCCTGTGTTATGTACAGATGATAGCCGAAGACCTGTCCCTTTGAACGGACTGAATAACCTCTGGATCAGCGACCTTCGTCCGAATGCAGAGAGACCACGGGCAGTCCCCGCTCCTTCGCGTATGCCATCGCGCGCCGCAGCGGGATCGTAAACGGCAAGGAGCATGTCGGCGTAGTCGATGATCTTGCAGTAGGCGTCATATTCGCACTCCGGCGTCTTGCGGTGGCTTGCCGCCTCCATAATGGTACAGTCCTCCAACAGCTTGAAGTACCGCCGTGTCGCTCCACGACACCGACGGACATAATTCCCACGCGCACATTCTCGTCACCATGCGTCCGACGGCAAATGGCAGTACAAGACCGAGAAAGAAGTATCTCTGCGTCCGTAACGGCGAGGAGCGCAGCTTTACCGCCGCCGAGTCCAAGACTGCGCAGGCGGAGGGCCGGGAGAAGCAGTACCAATATAAGGCCGGCGGGAAGAAGGCGTACATGGCTCCGCCTGAAGCGGAAAACAATGCAAGGGCTGGAGCGTGTGTCGAAGCATCCGAAGGCGACGCGCTACGGCAGGAGATGGAGAACAAGGCATACAATCGCTTCAAGCAAAACATCAAGGGGTGGCAAGGTCAGCATCCGCAGCTATTGGAACAGCATCGCGGACGCCGACACTCTGCTGGGAGAATCTGGTATGGCAGAGCGGCGGAGAGAGCAAGTGCAGCAAGTTGAGAAACCACGCCAGCGAGAACGGTAGTACAGAATTGGCGTTGCATAAATCGGCTGTGTATGTTATAATTATTATGGTTTAGTGTATGCTTTTTATTTGCGCTATAGTTCGGCTGGCGCAAGGAGCGTAATTTTGATATGAGCGACAAAAAGCAAATGACTGAGGAAGAAATCAAACTTAAGAAAGTGTAATCCATATATTAAATGTTCTTAGGCCTTCTCATTTTCGAAAAAGCATTTTGGGTGGCGCAGAAACTACTACAATTAATCAAGTAACGCAGGACATGATTGAAAACTATTTGATACCACTCCCGCCTTACGAGGAGCAACAACGTATTGTTGAGCGACTGGACGAGTTGTTGCCGCCGTGTGATGAGATTATATAAAAGCGAAAAGTTCAATAATGATAGATAAAGGAGATAACTATGGGAATTCGTTTGGCTGAAATAAGGATTCAAAACTTCCGCTCAATAGAATATGCAGAAGCCAAATTGAACGATACAAACATTTTGATTGGGCAAAACAATAGCGGAAAATCAAACTTTTTGAGAGCAATCAATATTGCGCTTAATACGAACCCATCAGTATCCGAACAAGACATTTATGTCGCAGAAGGTGAAAAGCTCACAAAAGATAAGACGAGCATAATAGACATAATGATTCGGCCTGTTTCTGAAACAAACGAATACGCCGACGAGTTTTCGGACTTTTGGACGGGCGTTTTTACCGACAAATGGATATCAACTGATGAAACCACGGGGGCATTCGTGGGCGTCAGGACGATAATTGAATATGACGCAAAATTTGATCAGTACACTTCAACGAAAAAAGCCATTACACAGTGGAATGATTCCATTGGAGATGCAATCTGTAGGAAAAAGCAAGGCTTTAACACCGATATGCAATCATATATTGAGTGCTTCTATATGGATGCACACAGAGATATTCTTGATGACCTAAATAACAAAAAGTCATATTTTGGCAGAGCAACATCCAACAAAGATATACCTGAAGCTGTCATTCAGGAAGTTGAAGAACAGTTGAATGTGATTAACGAAAAACTTGTAAACAACACCCCTGCGCTAAAAAGCACACAAGAAACTATAGCTCAAATAAGCAATTTGTTCGGGCTTCAGGAGAGCAAGCTTGCAATTGAACCGATCAGTCGCTCTATCAATGACTTGCACAGAGGCATGGATGTCAAATACAGCGATGGTAAAAGTCCAACGCTTTCTGTCTCTGAACAAGGCATGGGAACAAGAAGTTGGATATCGTTTCTAACCCTTGGAGCTTATATCACCTATTTGACCAATACCATCAAGGCCGAAGATGATGAGTCTGAATTGTTTGTTGTGCTTGCACTGGAGGAACCTGAAGCACATCTTCACTCATATGCGCAAAAAAAACTGTTCGAGCAGATAAAGCAATTTCCAGGGCAAAAGAATATCAGCACACATTCAGCAAATATTGTAGCGCAGGCAGATATTGTTGATTTTTTACATCTATATAAATCCGAAGGAAAAACAATTGCCCACCGAGTTAAAATGGATTCATATGGAATTGAAGAACTGGCTAGAATAAAAAGAGAATTTATCAGGAGCAATGGCGAATTGCTATTTTCAACTGCGGTTGTATTGGCTGAGGGGATTACAGAAGAACTAGCTATTCCTGTTTATTTTAGAGAGTATTTTGGTGTTGATGCCAACTCTCTTGGAATTGCGATAATCGGAATAGGAGGACAGAATTATAAGTCATTTCTGCATCTTCTCAACGACTTGACCATTCCGTGGTTTATTTTTAGTGATGGCGAGAAAAAAGCTCAGAAAACGGTTAATAACGCCGTTCAAGGTGTTTTTAGTAAAGACTTTCATGATTTCAAAAACATCATAATGCTGGATGAAGGCGATGATTATGAGGACTATTTGTTGAAAGAAGGCTATTCTGACATTATCATAGATGCAATCAACAAATACGAAGAAAAACTTCGCAAAGAAATTGACCCCGAAGGAGCCGAGCGAGATCCCAGACCATTCTTTGAACGGTATATCGAAAAAGGAATACGCGATGGAAAAAACTATTCCGGAGAAGAAGGAAAAAGTACCGCTCTTATTAATTGCTTGCAAAATAACAACGGAAAAGCAAAATATGCCTATGTAGTCGCCGATGAAATTGTGAGTAATGCAGAGAGTGAGAAAAAGGTTCCTCCCAAAATAGCTGTGTTATTTGAAAGAATAAAAGAATTCTTAGCTGGCGGTGATTTGATTGAGGATTAATCTTTCTCCTAAACAAAATGAAATTGTGCAATTTGACTCTGGGGCGATTCTTGTTAAAGCCGGTCCGGGCAGCGGAAAGACAAGAGTATTGATTGAGCGAACAAAGCGACTGTTACTTTCCCACAAGCGGGTAAAAATTCTCGCCTTGACTTTTAGCAATATGGCAGCCGAAGAAATGCGAACGCGACTCCAAGAAGATAAAGATGTTGAAGACTCTATCGATAGGGTAACAATTGGGACAATTCATTCTTTTTGCCTTGAGCTAGTTCAGACAAGAGGACACCTGATTGGCCTTCCAAGCAATCTAACCCTATTTGAAAGCCTTGATGATAGAAAAAAAGTGCTGGCTGATGCCATGCAAAAAAATCCATCTCTAAAAGAAACGCTTCAGCAGCAAAGTAAGCAGAACTCATATCTCACTAATTGCCTATCATTAATTGCTGATTATAAGAAAAAATTTATTCTTCCTGATGATGGCACCATTGGTGAGGCAAACGCTCTGGTTTATTATGCATACAATCAAGAACTGCTATCGCAATCCGCTATTGATTTTGATGATATTTTGCTGTACGCATACCGAATACTGACCGAATATGAGAGTGTAGCTCGACTTTTTACAACTCAATACAAGTATATTTGCGTTGACGAAGCGCAAGACTTGAACTATGCGCAATATGAGGTAATAAAAGCGTTATGTGGTGCATCGTTTAACAATATTATGTTGGTTGGAGACGAGAACCAATCAATTTATGGCTTTAACGGCTCAGATAGTACTCTGATGAGCAAAGCATTTGTGAAAGACTTTTCTCCTGCGATATTTGTGCTGAACGAGAATTTTAGATGCTCCAAGGCTATAGTCAATTATGCAAACACGTTGGAGACATCAAATGATTTTCCCAATTGCTATTATGAGGGGGAACTTCGTCTATTTCCATTCCAAACTGAGCAAGAAGAAGCTGACTTTATTATATCAAGAATTAACTTTCTTGTTCAGAATGGACACCCTGATGTTGAACTACCAATAACGTATGACAATATTGCAATAATAGCCCGTAACAAGTATGTCTTTTCAGATATAGAGAAGGCACTAAGTAGCGAGAATATTCCGTTCTATTTCAGAAAAACAACAAATGGAATTGAATCCGAATCTTTAGTGTTCAAGATGCTCGATTTGGAACTGCGACTATTAGTGAATAGCAAGGACATAATCCATTCTCGTGAGTTGTCAACACTAAAAAATGATATACCGTTTGGGCAGGACTATTCCTTTTTGCATTCTATTGTGGTCAAAGCAAACCCGGATGATTTCAATTTGAAAGTGTTGCTAACAAAAATTGAAGCCCACATTCCATCGCTCTCGCTATCAGATGAAGAAAAATATATGGTGCTAAACGACTGTGATCTGTGGCGTAAACACTGGAGCAAATATATTGCGCAAGTTCCCTCAGAGCAGCGATCACTTTTATCGTTTAGAAACTATGTTTCTTTGGGAAAAACCCAAATAATTGATAGCACCTCTGGCGTAACATTACTAACCGCTCATATGTCGAAAGGCTTGCAATATGAGGTTGTATTTGTAGTTGGTCTTACAGAGGGAACTTTTCCCGACTATCGTGCGGTACAATCTGGCGGAAAAGAGCTTGAACAAGAAAAAAACAATATGTATGTTGCCGTTACACGCGCAAAAAGATTGTGTTATCTAACATATTCATTGCAAAAAAAGATGCCGTGGGGTGGCGTCAAGATGCAGCGGCCATCCCAGTTTGTTGCTGATTTGTTACCAAACACCTTTGAATAAATTGCAATCCACATCGCAGACATCAAATTTATCTGTGATGTGGATTGTCGCTTTTGAAATGCAGTTTCCTTGAGAAACATAATACGGCGCAAGCTAGCTATAGCGGCGCAGATTTTGCGGATTGCGACGAAGGCAGTTGATCTTTCTGTTTACAGGATGCTTTTAAAACCCAGACAGGCTTTTCTGCGTCCCAAACAACATAAAAATCATTTGAATACCAGTAACCGCCGCCATGCTTTGGATGCGTGTACTTTCCCACGATTCGACCATGCGGATTATAATCCTCCCGAAACATCTTTCCGTCATTTCCCCTTATAATCATTTCTTTGCCATCTGTAGTCCGCTTAATAACCATCCAAGCATATTCGGGACTCCATAATTCATAAACGGTGAATCCATCGGTATTAGTTGGGGCTTTTGGTGTTTCAACATATTCTCCTATGTACAGTAGTTTGCTTGGATCCTCGCAGGCATATTGCACGAACTCCGCAATGCTCAAAGTCTTGTTGTAGTTCGTGAAAAAAGTTGAAAATCTTTGATATGCGTTGGTAACGCGTTCCATGACATAGGATTCATCATCGCTATCCTCATCATCAGACAGCTGAAAATAGATCGTGGCTTCTTCGCTATGAAGATTCATTTCTCGAAACAGTTTCTTTGCGTATGACCAGTGATACTTTCCACCATCCATATCAGAGATTTTTCCACAATGAAACTCCTCGATCAAATCGAACACCCAAATTACCGAGTAACCACATGAGGCGTAGAACCTGTTCCGATCACGAAATTCATCTATTGTGATTGCGCTATGCTGAAACTCAATAACAGTATCGTTGATAAGGATATCAGCAATGTGTTTTTGCCCACCCCTTGACAAAACTCTTTCGTAGCATTCGGACGGAAAGCGCTTTTGCCAACTAATATGCCAGTCAGTTTTGTCATAATTCCAATCGTCGCTGCATGGGGCAATACCCTTTTCGTTCCTGCCCCTTGGTCCGATATGGGAGAAATGATGTTCACGAATCTCCCCGCGTTTCTGCAAAAGAGCCTGCCCACAAATGGGACAATAGCACTGGGTGCTTCGCTGGACCGTGTCGATTAAAACGGGCTGTCCGTATCGGTCAACTGCTTTAATCATCTAAACTCCTTTCGACCATAAGCGATAATTGCTTCTACTCGTTTAGAGATGCCCATATGCCTGTAGCGTTGTTGCAAACCAGTTCCATTTTTTCAATTTGTTCGTCGCTAAAATCGTAATGTTTCATCTTCCCGTTAGGCTGGATATCAACTACGGATTTTGACTTCATCGCATTAACCCACTTGCTTGCAGAGTCCATTAAATACTCTGCGATAGCCTCGTTGGCAATCGAGCTAAGAGATGTTGAGTATCCAAACATCTCTTGCAGTAGGCTTGAATAATCAGAAAAGACATCTATCAAGCTTTCGTCCAGTCTGATACTTTTTACTTGCTTTGCCATATCAGCACCTCCATTATGTCATATTACACATATAGCACATTGTATTACGTTTGTCAATATAGTAATACGATGTGCACGCAGAATTAAATCTCCTGGGTTCTTTGCTTATAACATCCAAAACTCTTTCACACTTGAAGCGCAGAGGGAAGAAAGCTACACTATCGGAGCGGACTAAAACCTGCAAGAAGTATCAACGGTCTCTGATCGGCGGCAGGAACATCACAGGTAGCCCCTGCTCCCTTGCATACTCCATCGCCCTATCCACGGTGTCGCCGCGCGCTGTGGCAGGATCGTAGGCAGCAAGCACCATGTCGGCATAGTCGATGATCTTGCGGTAGGCATCGTATTCGCACTCCGGCGTCCGGCGCGGACTTGCCGCTTCCATGATGGTGCAGTCCTCCAGCAGCTTGAAATAGCGATCCCGAAGATACGGCGCCCACTTCGTCGCCTGCTCTTCGTGCGGCGTCACGACAAAGAGCATGAGATCCGGGTCGGTCTGCCGCAGGGCGTTGACGCACTCGCCGGCATACAGGCCGACGCCGCAGTCCGCGACGACGGCAAACCGCGTCACGCCCTGTTGCCGCAACTCCATGATCTTCTGCGCCAGTTCCATCTTGAGATTCTGACAATCGCGGTCCTCTTCGTCAAAGCCCCAAGGAAAACGCATCGGGGGCTGGCCGAGGACGGCGCAAGTGAGGTGTTCGCTTTCCATATCCGTTACCTTTCGCCGCTTTCTGTTCTGTAAGATACAGGGCGATTAACCCTTTTCGGTTATTTTAACTCAAAAGGGTTAATCTTTTCAAGTGCAAACGGGTATCCTCGGACATGGAAAGAGGTGATGCCCGTGACTATCGGAGAGGCGGTTAAGGCGCGCGTGCTGGAGCTATGCCATAAAAAGGGCCTGACAATCAACCGGCTGAGTATTGTCAGCGGCATCACGCAATCCACGGTGAACAACTTTATCAGCGGCAGAAATCACAGTATTACGCTCTCGACGCTCAAAAAACTCTGCGACGGTATGGAAATCACCATACCGGAGTTCTTCTCATCTGAATTGTTTGAGGATTTGGAGCAAGAGGTCAGATAATCCCGGGCAGAAGGGCATAGAACAAAAAGAAAGCTGGAACAGGAGATCGTTTTAAAACGAATCGTCCTGTTCCAGCTTTTCTATGCGTCGTTTCTTTGCCTATAGCTGCGCATTTTGCTTCCAGCTTATCACGCTCTGAAATATATGGGGTATTTGCGCATCTGCTCCCGCAGGGTCGTTTCAACGCGCCGCAGGATCGCGTCATCGTATATGCCCGCCAACGCCGCAAGCGCATCGGAGACGTCATGATGATCAAAGCTCAAACACAGCTGCATACCGTAAAGCTGCTCCGCCGCGCTGATCTGCTCGTCAAAATCCCTGTGAAACGGCTTGGCCTGTACGCGGGAGATACACGCAAACACGTCCTCGTCCAACGGATAATCATTCAGATCGGACAGAAGGGACAGGCCGTTATCAAAAACGGGGCACAGGCGGAATACACCGGTCGCCTGATTGCGGATGACCGCCAGATTGTTTGTATGCCGGTCTTCGTTGAGAAACAGCCCGTCCAACTCCAACAGTCTCGTCAAATAGGCACCGATGCCGTCAAGCCCCGTCACGGACTCTACAAACTCGACCGTGTAACGGATCTGCTCCGTCGCCTCCGGCATCCTTGCAAGCGTCTGCGCAAGTCCCTGGCCGTGAAAGGCGCGGTGCAGGCGCTCAAAGGGGATCAACTCTTCGCTCTTGGCCCGGAAGTTGCGGCTGGAGCACCCGGCGCGCGTCTGCGCGTCATACTGGATGTTCACGATGTCGTAGAGGACAAAGTCCGGAACATTGCTCTTTTCCAGCAGATGTGAGATTACGACCTCGGCGAGCGCCTCATACCCCATGTGGTCCGCTTTATACCAAACGCCGCCTGCTTCCCACTTGGGCTGGTCGCCTTTGGAGGTGTGCCCCTGAATCGGCGCGGGTGCAACCGTGCTCAAATCAATGAGATTCATGTGCCATTGCCTCCTTGGGATAGTATTGGAACTTGATCCACAGATTGTCCTCTGAGATACGCCCCTGCGTTTTCTCGACGATTTGCAGGGGATCGTAGTCCGTCAGTCCCATCTCGCGTAGAATTTGCCTGCAATTTCCGCGGCTTTTCGGAAAGCAGCGATCCTGGAGAAATATCTCAAGGTCCTCCCAGCTCGGATGCTCGTTGACGCCAAACGCCCGATGCAGCAGATCGTTTGTCTTGTTCTCTATGAACACGCGACGGTTCAGAAAATCGAGGTCGATCACCGTACAGGGATGCTGGCGGAACATATAGTTCATGCGCAGCGTGCAGCCCTCGCGCGGTTTGGGAGAAAGATACCGCCCGATCACCTGCCGCGAGGCATGGTAACGCCGCGCGATCTCATTCACGGTGACGCCCTCGCTGCGAAGACGTTCCATGTCTGCGATCTCCGCCGCGCTGAATCGCTTCTTCCGCCCGGCGTTGCGCGGGTTCTTTTGACTTGTTTTCTCTGCGATCTCACGCAGCTGCGCCACATCATCCGTGCCGAACAGCTCTACACAGAGCTTCCTGTAGTCCGTCGCCATGTCTCTCACCGCCGTTCATAATGCAACTAATTTAATATAGTTGCATTATATGGCCGCGCAACGAAGATGTCAAGAAGAATCGTTCGACACACGTCCCTACCGCTTTCGACCTTGGCAAGCCTGCGGTGCGGTGTTATAATACCATGTTGGAAGTGATGACGATTTGATGTTTTCTTTTCGGGGGGTACAAAATGACATTCAAAACCGGTTCGAGCTGGAAAGCCTGCTTTGATGACACTAACGGGCGCTACTTTTGCGAATACGGCGGGACTATGGCGTACGATCTGTACGAGATAACGAAAGAGCAGTTCGACAGGATCACCGAAGGGATGACAGAGTATGAAGTTTACAAGATCGTAGATGGGGGAAGGCATCTGTTTATGTCGGCAGATGACCGCTGCGGTCCGCCTTATTCGATAGCTTTTGATGATGATTACGAAAAGCTGTGCCCCTGGGCCAAGGTCATGAAAGCGGGAAGGACCTGGTCGGATGAGCTGACGGACGCCGCGGTGGAAATCTTTGCTTCCGAGGAAAACAACCGCGAGCAAAGGCGCAAAAAGCGCGAAGAACGCCAGAAAAAACAAAAAGAACAACAGCAAGGGAGGATCTGCCCTATGCAATTCATCTGCTATCCCAAATGCACGACCTGCCAGAAGGCAAAGAAGTGGCTGGACGCAAACGGTGTCGCCTACGACGAGCGCCACATCAAGGATGACAAACCCACACTTGCCGAGCTGAAGGCGTGGCACAAGCAAAGTGGTCTTCCGCTCAAGAAGTTCTTCAACACCAGCGGACTTCAGTACAAGGAGCTGCACCTGAAGGACAAGCTCCCGACCATGAGCGAGGAGGAGCAGTTTAAGCTGCTTGCGTCCGACGGGATGCTCGTCAAGCGCCCGCTTCTCGTTGGCGACGGCTTCGTGCTGGTGGGGTTCAAGGAAGAGGAATGGAAAGCGCGGGTTTGATTATTCTTTGACTATGGCGGCGCAGATTTTGCGGATTGAGACGAAGGCAGTTGTTCGGGAACACTGAACAACTGCCTTCGTTAGATGCTTACAAAGGAGCGCAAACGCCTTGTGCTTTTTTGCAATTAAATTTATGATAACATTTTCCTGCTTGGGCGACTACGAGTTTGCTTGAATAAGCTTGCTGTAGACATTGTGTTCTGGGAGCCACTCCTCACTATACAAATCCATAAGATCAGACAACTTGATAACTGGCGAAAAGCATTCTCTGTATAAAGCCGTCTGAGTTTGCCGGTCAAGTTTGAATGAGATGTCGTACAACTTTCCGGCCTTTGTGCGGCGGATCATTCCATGATCAATGAAAAATTTGATGATTCTCTTATGGGCAGCCAGATCGTCACAGTTTAAGTAGAAACATGCCACACCTTCATCCTCACTATCTGCTCGCTTTGCTTCAGGCACTATGCCGCCTTCCACTGCCTGTCTGCACAGTTCCTCGGCATGTTGTTTTCCTTCTGGACCTTTAAAAAAGTACATCCATTTGCCGCACTTATTGTCATCCAGTCCTGAATCGTTTCCCACGAAATAGCGCCATCCGCCTTGATCTATCTTTTTCATTATTTCTCTACGCCTCCCGCAAATTATTGCAAATACTCCGCGAATATTTCATCAAGTTTTTTATACAGCCCCTCAATATAAGCACCGCTATATAACTCTTTCACATCCGGAGTATCATCAAGGTTATTCATTTTTAGATACGCCTTATACTCCTCTGACTCAAAATACATCATCCCTGTTTCATAGCATCCATCCCCAAACGCATCTCTAACAAAAGAAATGAGTTGATCACGCATCTGCATTGGAAAATCAAATGCGGCTTTCCTGATTTCCTGAATCAAGCTGTCCCGATATTCAAAGGGGTGTGGCTGATTGCCTAAGTATCTGAAGCCCTCCTGCGTAAGTGGGATACCTGCCATAAGCCATATTTCTGGATTCCAATATTCCAGCCCACGGATCATATCACACATCTTTTCGTATATTGTTCTGGCAGAATCCCTTTCTCTGCTCTCAATGATTCTCGCATTCATACTTGCTTCCTCCGATAATTCTTTCTCCGACGTAATTGCTGTTAACAACCCGCCACGGGGAAATCCAAGCAAATCTTCAAGCCTTTCGACTCTTTCAAGGTTTTCGGGAGCATCGTCCTCTTTGAGCCATGCATAAAAAGCAGATCTGCTTCCTATGCCCTTTTCGTCAAGCAATTTGATTACTGCTGCTTGTGTTCCCCGCTTTTGCCGCTTGTTCCATTCTTTCAAAGCTTTAAAGTTGAAGGAATACAGCCCTCCTTCTTTTTTGTACTCACGTTTTTTCTTCGCGATCACAAAATCATCTCCTCGCAGCAAAGCGTGCACACTCGTTTGAGATGAGTAAAGCTTATCAAATAAGGATCGAAAAAGATAGTTCTGATTTTGAGATAATTAGAATCCGTACCATCAGGACCAAAAGCCGGTGAAACGAAAGGGTTTCTTCTTTGTCTATAGCGCCCCAAATTTTGCACTTGTAATTCGGCGAAACCTATGCTACACTACGCCAAACACGATGGGGGAACGAAATGGGCCGGACACGCTGCGGAAGCGAAATTCCGCGTGCGCGTCTGACCCATTTTTTGACCCAGAACAGAAAATGAGGGAGTGGATTGGGTGGACAACGTATCAGTTTTCCAAACTTTTAGCCGACACAACAGCACGAAATCGACTGCAAATCATGTAATTTCCGAACGGACGCACCCTCATAACCCGGAGGTCGCAGGTTCAAGTCCTGCCTCCGCAACCAGAAAAACACCTGATTTCGCCAGAAATCAGGTGTTTTTGCAACTTTTTGGGCCATTTCGAGACGCCACGGCTCCCCCCGTTTTAAGCCCATTTGTACCAATTTCTGCGAAATCCCGGAAAAAAATTGGTACAAAGCCTTGGTAGCTCCGCAAATCCGCTTGTACCATTTTTCGAGCACGTTTCTAGGTCAATATTGGTACAAGCTCAAAAACAAGCCCTGGCAAATCCGAGGTTGTACCAATACACATGCTGTACTCCAGGCTAGAATTGGTACAAAACCACGAGCGGCGCTTCGGCGTCAGGTGTTTGTACCATTTTACGCGTATACCAGGAAGTTAAATTGGTACAAACCCAAAAACAGCTACCTCTATCAGTTCGACTGCCCATCTATTTGACTGCGCCAAATTAATTTTAGTCAAATTTGTGTTAGAGACAGATGGGCCACGCTAAATTCGTTGCGTGCTAACTGATTGCGTTATGGGTCGTGCTGCATGGTCCATCTTTTGCTGTTGCCTATTCCTCACTTCCAGTTCCATTCTCTGTCAAATCTTTGGGAACTGCTTCGTCAAGGATGCCTTCTTGCTTTGCGTCCTCCTCAACGAGCTGGTACTGGTCAGCATTCAATGAAAACGTATTGATTATGGTCTGGCCACTCCCTGGCCTCATGCCCCATCTTCCCCCTGTCCCTCGATTAAGTGGAGAAAAGAATTCGGATTTCACGCAAAGCAAATATCCATCGCTGCTTACAAAAATGAGCAGCTCGGCATATTTTACAACAGAAACCACTTTGTCGATACCTTTCAGAGACATGAAGTCGATTCCTTGGCTCCCCTTGTGGTAATGATTCATCTGTTTATTGAGACTATGTTGAATGCTCACGAAAACGCTCTTTTCGACAGAACTCATACGCAAAGCGCGCTCGGCGAGCCATATGGCGTGTAACAGTCCCTAATCCGATTATTACCTGATAGCTCGGAGCTCAATTATGGGCTTTGAGCTATCAGATTCTGTTTATCGGGCCTACAGCGATGGTGAATATGCCAATTCACTTATCGCAAATAATCCACGCTATCGTGACCTCTTCAGACTTTTCCACCGTAGGCAAAGCCGCTTTGTCGGTGAGCGGGGTGTCACTGATAAATGCTTCGGGCAGTTCAGGATTGACATCATTTCCGACACAAATGCTTTTACAGAGAACCCTGCGACGGTATACGTCATCGTTTACCGACTCGACTCCGCTCACGACCTTTCCTAAATCAGCGCTTCCCTAAAATTAAGCTCTGCGGTAAAACACTATGGCTCCCGCCAAAGACGCCGCCGTCCAAATACCGTTGGCCAATCCCTGTTCAAGCTGAAGGAAAGTCTTGTATAGTTGCCGTCAATCATGTATAATTATAAAATGCAAATAGCATTTGCATTTTATAATTATTAATCGCCGTTTCTCTCGCCGTGAACCGCGGCAACCGAGAAACACGGCTTCTATCGTAAGCGCAATGATTCATTTCGCTTACCATAATATGATTATGCAAGAGAGAGAGGTAACTGAGATGAACTACTACACCTCCATCACTTTGCTCTCATGGCTCGCGCTGGCGATCCTTTGCATTTTGGTTCACGAGAACGGGCGCCTTTCGCAAAAGGATAAGCGTCTGTTCTACCTGACTTATTCGCTTGTCGCCCTCTCCGCGCTGTCTGAATGGCTGGGCGTTCAGCTCAACGGAAACACAGCCTTCCCGCAATGGATGCTTCGCACGGTAAAATGCGCCGACTATATCCTTACCCCGATGGCTGGCGGGGCGTTAGCCGCCCAGCTTCGCAGTCGAAACATTTGGCGTAAGCTGATCACCATCGTCCTTGTCGTAAACACAGCCTTTCAGTTTGTGGCGTTGTTCACCAGCTGGATGCTCATTGTCGATGAGCAAAACCACTATTCACACGGTCCTTTTTATCTCGTCTATGGAACGCTGTATATGATTCTGTTCGGGTTGATCATTGCCGATTTCATCTCCTACGGGCAGCGTTTCCGGCGGCAGAATAAAGTCTCTATTTACGCAATCCTGGTACTGATGGTCACAGGCGTCGCCCTGCAGGATATTATTGGAGGCGGCAACCGCACTGTCTACATTGCCCAAACCCTTAGCATGGCGCTGTTGTTTATCCATACCTCAGAGTTTTCCCAACTGGTAGCGGATGATCGGATGCAGGAGCAGCTAATCCGGATCACAACGGACACACTCACTGGGGTGTCAAGCCGCTTTGCCTATTCCGAAAAGCTGCGGGAGCTGGAGGCTGCGAAACAGCTCCCGGAAAGATTTACCGCCGTTTCCGTCGACGTCAACGGCCTCAAGACAGTCAACGATACGCTTGGGCATGAGGCGGGCGACCGCATGATCTGCGCTGCCGCCCAGTGCATCACGGAAGCGCTGGGACAATGGGGTATTTGCTATCGCACAGGAGGAGACGAATTCATCGTCCTGGCGGAAATGCCGCCCGAGGAAATTTCCGGCGCTATCGCGCTCCTTGCCAAAAAGGCTTCAGAATGGCACAGTGAAAAAGTAAAAACCCTGCATATGGCGGTGGGTTATGCCACAGCCGCACAGTATCCCGGTCTTTCGGCAGAAAAACTCGTGCATATCGCGGATCAAGCCATGTATGCCGATAAAAGCAATTACTATCACAAAACGGGGCTTGACCGAAGAAGACAATAAACCCGTATCCCCTTAACAAATTCATAGCATTATTCTTAACACACAAACAGTATTCTTGATTTGCAAGCAGGGTTAGTGCAAAACATTTTTTCATTTCCTCTCATTCCGCGAAAAGAGGCACCGCAAGGTGTCTCTTTTCGTTTTCTTTATGGCGAGAGAAAGTGATTTGAGCGCCTGGCAGACCTCCCTGTCCGTCACTCCTGCGCCCGGATCACGCGGCTCTGCGCCGCTCCTCCGACTCCGCATACTGTGTCTCTTCACACTGCGCTTTCTCACAGCCGGGTTCGTCCGCATCGTCGATCCATATGATGAGCTTCATGATAAGCCAGGAAACATAGCTCGCTCCGAGTATGGCAAAGAACATTGCAAGCGCGTTCATAATGAAAACCGCCTTTCTTCCAAGTTGATGGAAGCATACATCGCGCAGAGTCCATTTATCAGTACTTAAACATATCCCGCCGCGTAAACAGCTCAAGCTTTCCATCCAAGACATGCCCGGTGGGTGCGGCATAAGAAAAAGGCGGCAGTATGTTGTCAAAACGTAGAATCTGAAGATTCTTCAAATTGAGTTTTTTTGGATTTGTTGCAATTTCATCCCAATGTGGGGCGTTTCCAAACCGTGTGTGATACTGACGCGAGTGTTTTTTCGAATTCGTTGCAAAAATTCAGATTTCGAAAAGAATTACGAGGTAATTGCAAAAGAATAGTTCGATTGTGGAAGCTGCACAAATCGAATTCAGCGGCGCGAAAAAAACATGCTTGCACACGAGAAATAACTGTGATATGACATTGCTGTAACAAAAAGGAAACAAAAATACGATTTTTGTTGAAGGGGTGTTCCCGGCGCGATATCCCCCTCTGCGAGGAAAAACTGCGAACCCGTCTATTCGTAAAGTAGAACATATGTATTATATTGTGGTGGTGCGCAAAATGGAGAATCCGGAAGAACGAATCAAATATTGGGTCTACGAGATCGAAATGGCCGAGGCGCTGCACATAGAACTTGAACGGCAGTTGGCTCTGTTCAAAATGACGCCAGACGAATATTTTGCCGCAGCCATAAGAAACATGCTTGATGATCCCGACGGCACAAAGCGGATGATCGAGGCGATGAAGGCGTGTCCGGAGGATCGTCAGGAAATCAGACTGATCCGCTATTATCCCGTGCTTACGGATGAAACGGAAGCACAGGCAAAATGCCGGAAACTGGCGGAGGAAAGTGAGGAATCTGCAATATGACGGAAGAAGACTACAGAAAACTGATATGCCGCGAGTTTGATCAAGACGAGCAGACCGTTCTGATCATCTTGATCGCGACGCTGATCAGCTCAGACACCATTTTGTCGGCGGACGACTGCAGAAAATCTCTGACCGAACTGCAGAAGCTGAAATCCGCATTGGGGAGCCTCACCTTTGAGGCGGAGAAGCAGGAAGAGCTGAAACTGCAGTATATGGAGCGGATAGACGTTGGGTTAAAAATCTGCGAGAGGGATCTGAAAAACTATCTGGAAGATGCCGCACGATAAGGAGGGATGGATCATGGGTGATACCAGCATTATTGCAAGAAGGCTTTCGGACAAGTATGTCCAATACGGATGGAGCGGCAACGGCGGATACTATGAATGTGTCGGCGCTTGTCTGCTCGAAGACTACCAGACGCCGGAGATGGTAGAATACCTGTTTGCGCTTGGGCAGCTGCACCAGCTGAACAAGCCGTACAGCGAGTTGACCACGAAGTTTTTCAAGAATGAGCCGACAGGCGAGCCGCATTGGGTCGATCCGAGCGAGCGTTGGATATTCTCGAAGATCATGTTCATCGATTACGGCTATTTCTATGACAGCGACGGGAAGTGGTACTATGTCATTCCGGGACCGTTTCGGATCAAGATGCCGCTGGAGCTGATTGGAAACAATCTCGATAACAAAGGCTATGAGTTCAGCTATCGCCACACAGTTCAGGAGCAGCTGCTCAAGCACATTTTCGAGGATGTGTACCCAAACGACGAGGCGTTTCGGAAGGCGCTTGCCGAGGCGGAGTATACTGAACAGAAGATTCGGGAGACCTATGAGGAACTTGCACAGTCGGAACATCCGATCTACGACCTGTTCGAGAGCCACAAGAGCATCTTTGAGTATTTCGACGATTGGGTGCTTTGCCGTACCGATGCGGAGTATACGAAGATCACGGAGTTCGTAATGAAGCCGCATACCGAAACCCATATCGAAACCATCAACTGGTGAGGGAGATTGAACTGATGCTGGAAAGATATCATTCGGCCGGGGCATTGGGCAACAGGTATGAGTCGACGTATGCCTTTGGCATTCCTTTGCTCATTGGCAATGAAAAGGAACCCTTCGATCTCATCCTCTTTGGTAGGGAGTGGGAGGACGACCGGTCGCGTCTGGCGGAAAAAATCGATCGTATCGAACGCTTGGTGAGAGAGCGATATGACGATGTTCTTGAGCCGCTCGTGCACACGCACATCGTCCCGCACCTGATTGGCGAAACGGAAACCGAGGAGCGGGATCAGGCTTTGGTTGAGGGACTCACGAAGCTGCATGATGCGTGCGTCAAATTGGCAGGTCGGGAGCATGAATTCGGCAACTGGTGGACGCTATGCCCCTATCTGATCAGAAAAGCGGAAACCTGCGAAAGTGCTCTCGCAGGCGGCGAGGATTGCTGGAATCTGCCGTGGGAGAAACCTGCCGACGAAAGGCAGAACTTCGGTTTTCTCCTGAGATACGACTGGGAGAACACAAAGACCGCCTGCTTCATCCAATGCCTTTGTGAAGAGGCAGATAAAGAACAAATGAGAAAAAACGCCTTTTTCACCCGCAAGAACCTTAGGCTGATCATTGACTTCATCGCAAAGGAAGGGAATCTGAGCATCGCGCATGACGCATTGTCGGAATGGGAGCAGGAAGCATTCGGCAGATACGCCCGCAACAGCACGCTGGTGACGGAAGTGATCCCCCTGCGTGAAATCGATCGCTCTGAGACGGATTCGTCCGGGAAGACGAATCAATTGGATCTAGACACCTTCACCAAGAGCTACAACGTTTCCAAATTCGCGGCCATAGCGAAAAGCCTTGAATGGAAAATCGAAACCGGACATGAGACGATTTCTCTTTTCCCTCCGGCGGACAATACCTGGTGCAAGGTAGTTATCCGCAAGGATGCATCATCCGATGCGATCATGGATACCATGTTCCGCTGCCTGCGCCATCATGCGTTCGATGACGTCGGAGAGGCTGTGCAGAAGCTGATTCTCCGCGCGTCCGTGTAGCAGCAACTCGAAGGGGATGCACAAGAGGAGATTGTTGCTAAAATGCAGAATTACCGCGCAGAAAGGAACGACTTACAAGATGAACGGGGATAATAAGGAGAAGATTGTGCTCCACACGAATCTTACCACGGAAGAGATAGATGAGAATTTTATGGGTTTTGATTTCGGCTCTGCCATGCTACAAGGATTGGAGGAGGCGATTGCATACGAAAAAGGGCAACCGATGCCCGGTACGATAATAGATATAGTCTCAGTTGATGAGAAAACGGGTGAAATCTCAAGAACGAGAACAGTTGTGGAAGAAGAGAAACAGGATTGATGTAAACTAATGACATATTGGGGAGGAACTATTATGATTTTGGCTTTTACTGGCGCCGGCATATCGGCGGAGTCGGGAATCCCCACGTTTGCGGAGCAACCAGGAATACGCAACATTTTGACACGCTCTTATGCTGATGCGCACCCCAAGGAATTCAACGAGACCATCCGGAAAATGCAGGAGACCTGCGAAGCGGCAGAACCGAACGACGCGCATTATGCACTTGCGGAGTACGATGTGCCGATCATTACCATGAATGTTGATGGCCTGCACCAGCGCGCGGGTAGCAAGCATGTATTGGCAATCCACGGCGAGTTTCCGAATGTTGTGCTCTATGATGATCCCGCACCGCGGTATAACACGGCGCGGGATTGGGTTTGGCATATGGATAAGGGCGATGCGCTGCTTGTAGTGGGCACATCTTTCTACACTCGGATTTCCGTGGAGCTCAAGACTATGGCGCTGCGTGCCGGTGCGGACATATATCTGATCGAGAAGAACGCCTCAACCGAGGTTCGGAAGTACCTTTCACGCGTGCAGACGGTGCCATGTACCTTTGAAGAGTTTTTGCGCAGATTCAGTTGATAAACAGGGGGAAATCTCATGAGAATTGTGACGAATACAAGAGCGCCTTTGACGATTACAAGACCAAGAGGTTCAATGTAATGGGACGGGTTTGCCAGTCGCTTGAATCCATGGTTCGGGAGTTTCCCGAAGAATAATCGCATGGTGCGGTCTGACGTGCGAGAAGGTCAGTACCGAATTGCAGAAAGAAGTAGCAGAGGGTGGACACGATGAAAAAAAGGGCTCAGTCACAAATTCTATGGGATGACGGATTCTCTACATACTCCGTCCGGCTGTAATCGAGAAGCTTGAGGAAGA
>SVMM01000027.1 GCA_015067435.1 Oscillospiraceae bacterium
GTAACGCCGCTGTTCAACGCGCTCAGGCGCTTTTGAGATATTCCTGAAAAAAGGTCCTACAACAAGTTGACACGGACTCTTTTTCGATTCGCTTTGCCATTGAGACGGCTCTGTGCTATAATAGCTGAGATAGACAAAATCTCTGGGACGGAAATGAGGCGCCGAAATGCGGGAGAAGACCTACGATACGCCTTGCGGCAGTATCCGTTACTGGGTGAATCCGGACGCGGAGCATTCCGCGCCGCAGCTGGTGTTCCTGCCGGGGCTGACCGCGGATCACCGGCTGTTCGACAAGCAGCTCGCTTACTTCGAGGGGAAATATCCGGTGTTCGTCTGGGATGCGCCGGGGCACGCCGCCTCGTGGCCATTCGACCTCACCTTCGCCCTGCCGGACAAGGCGCGGTGGCTGGACGGGATATTGACGCGGGAGGGCTTCGACCGGCCGGTCATCGTCGGGCAGTCCATGGGCGGCTACGTGGGGCAGGCGTACGCGCAGCAGTTCCCGGAGAAGCTGCGCGGATTCGTCTCCATCGATTCTGCGCCCTTGCAGCGCCAATACGTGACCGGCGCCGAGATCTGGCTGCTCAAGCGGATGAAGCCCGTTTACCGGCATTACCCGTGGAAGTCCCTGCTGCGCGCCGGCACAAACGGCGTTGCGGCGTCGCGGTACGGCAGGCAGCTCATGCGCGAGATGATGATGGTCTACGACGGCGATCAGGAGCGCTACGCGCGGCTATCCGGACACGGGTTCCGGATGCTTGCGGAGGCGATGGAGGCAGACCTTCCGTACGCGATCCCCTGTCCCGCGCTGCTGATCTGCGGGGAGAAGGATCACGCCGGCTCCTGCATCCGGTACAACAAAGCGTGGCACAAAAGGACGGGGATACCGCTCGAATGGATCGGCGGCGCGGGGCACAATTCCAACACCGACGCGCCGGAGACGGTCAACCGCCTGATCGAGCGGCTGGTATCCGCCGTGCGAAGCGGCCTGCCGCGCGAAACGGAACGAACGTTAGGAAGATGAGGCAGACACCCGATGTATTTTGACGAACTGAAGCTCGGCATGTCGGTGGAAACCGCGCCGGCTGTGATCAAGAAGGAAAAAATGCTGGCGTTTGCGCGGGAGTACGACACGATCCCGCTGCACACCGACGAGGAATATGCAAAGACCACGCCGTTCGGCGACCTGATCGCGCCGGGCGTCATGTCCTTCATGTCGGTGTGGGTGAAGTATCTGGAGGTCGATTTTTACGGCAGGGAGCTTCTCGCGGGAAAATCGACCAAGATCGAATGGATCAAGCCGGTCTACGCCGGCGACGTGCTGCGCGGCAGGGCGAGCATCACGAAGCTGGTCGAGCGGAGCGAAAAGAACGGCCTTGTGGAGCTGACGATGCACGTGTACAACCAGAACGGCGACCTTGTGCTGACCGACGTGACGGAGTCCATCGTAAAGCGCAGGACGGAATAGGGCGAAAAGACGCGGCGGGCTGTCCGCCCGCCGCGTCTTTGACGCTTACCCGCCGCGCGGGAATCAGAGCTCCCGGATGTCCAGCGAGGGGTCCAGATCGTACTTGTCGACCTCGTAGAACCGGACGATGCGGTTGTCGTTGGCGTTGTACATCACATAGTACATGCCGCCCTCAACCGCTTCCTGAAACGTCCCGATGAACACGGCCTTTTTCTGATCGCCGAACGCCACGTAATAGGCCTCCACCTGATCGCCTTCGGAGGTGGATTCGGTGGCGATAAACTTCTGCGTCATCGGCCTCTTGATGAAATACACCTTCAGCGGGCCCGCTTTCTTCCTGTCCTTGATGACGGCGGTCATCACGAGGACCATGATCGCGGCGACGATGACGCCCAATATGGGGCTGGGGATGGTCAGAACGGCGGCAACCGCCGCGAAGAGCAGCACGATCACCATGACGAGATAACCCGCGTTATTTTGCTTAGCCAGCTTTTGAATCGACGCTTCGTCGATCAGCGTTTTCGGTTCCATCAGGCAGTCCCTCCCGCTTTGTTTTGTCGGATCACGGAGAAAGTATATACGATCCGCCGGAAAATGGCAACGGTTTTCGCGATCCGCAGACGTTTTCCCGCTTGCCTCCCGGGTGATATTTGACTATAATTGAGCTGCGAAATCAATGGAACGGAAAGGCTTTGGATTTTTATGGCAAAGGCACTCAAAAAACTGTTCGGCGGAATCGATCTGACCTGGCCGCGGCTGATCGCCGCCGCCGTCATCGCGGGCGCGTTCACCGCCGCCATGGCGATCATTCCGGCGGTTCACTACACATCCTTCCACGCGATCACGGTGACGATGGAGGTCTGGATCCTGTTCGGCATCGTCATCATCATGAACAGCAGATCCAACATGGACGCCGCGCTGAAGAGCTTTGTGTTCTTCCTCATCAGCCAGCCGCTGGTCTACCTGATCCAGGTGCCCTTCAGCCGGCTGGGCTGGGGGCTGTTCGGGTATTACAGATACTGGTTTGTCTGGACGGTCCTCTGCCTGCCGATGGGATTCGTCGGCTACTACATGAAAAAGGGCAAATGGTGGGGATACCTGATCCTTCTGCCGATGATCCTGCTGACGGGCTATTCCTATTCGGGCTATTTTTCGGACTTCCTGTTTTCCAGCCCGCGCTATCTGCTGATCTGCCTGTTCTGCGTCGCCGCGATGATCCTCTATCCCGTCGCGATCTTTGAGGACCGGAGGATCAAAACGGCGGGCGCCGCGGTCGGCTGCGCCGTCGCCGCCGTTTTGACGGTGCTGTGCCTGCTCCGGCCGCCCGTTTACAGCACCGAGATCATGGGGAACGGGGACGAATATACGTTTGACGACTCGTATTCGGCCTATCTGGCGGACAGCCGGTACGGCGACGTGGACATCCGCTATCTGGACAGCATACAGGACTACATGGTGCACGCCGACTTCAGACGCTCCGGCGAGACGGTCCTGACGCTCGAATCGCCCGACGGCGAAAAGACGGAGTATGCGCTCACCATCGAGCGGGACAGGTACACGGTGACAAAGCGATAAGCCGCGGGTGGGGCTTTACGCATATCGGTGAGGAACGATCCAGTGAAGAACACTCTCTGCATTCTGGCGGCGCTGGTGATCGCCGCCGCCTCCGCGGGCTGCTCTCCGGCGCGGCGGGACAAGGACTACGGCGTGTTTCTCAGCGAGACGGAGGACCTCGGGAGGCTTCGCGATTACGAAACCGTGGTCATCGACGCGCAGTATTTTTCCAGGGAGCAGATCGACGCGTTCAAAAGCGGCGGGAGAACCGTCTACAGCTATCTCAACATCGGCTCCCTTGAGGATTTCCGGGATTATTTTGACGATTACAGCGGCCTGACGCTCGGCGCCTATGAAAACTGGGACGGCGAATACTGGATCGACGCTTCCGACGCCGTTTGGCAGGCGTTCGTGACGGATGAGCTGGCTCCCGCGCTGCTGGAAAAGGACATCGACGGCTTTTTCGTCGACAACTGCGACGTGTATTACCGCTATCCCTCGCGGCAGATGCTGGATGGGCTGGCGGCCATCATGCGCGCGCTGGCCGGCACCGGAAAGGCGGTGCTCATCAACGGCGGCGACGTTTTCCTCGACGCGTACTGCGCCGGCGGGGGAACGTGGTCCGACGTAATCACCGGCATCAATCAGGAGAGCGTCTTTTCCGCGATCCTCTGGGACGAGGGCGGGTTCGCCGCCGCGCCGGAGGAGGACCGCGCGTACTTCACGGACTACATCGAGCGGTACGCGGCGCAGGGCGCCGACGTCTATCTGCTGGAATATACGCGCGACAGGGCGCTGATCGCCGAGATCGAAGCGTATTGCGAAAAAAAGGGCTTTGCCTGCTATATCTCCGATTCCGTGGAGCTTGACTGACAGGAAAGGCTCGATCGCATCGGAAGCGTTTACAGTGGACCGGCAATGCCGCGTTCCTGTGTTTGACGGCGCGGCTTATTCTTTAGTGAGAGCCATCACCCACAGGTAGCAGAGCGCCGTCAGCGCCGCAACGGCGAGGATGTGGAGCGCCGTGACCAGATTCGGGTCCATGACCGTGCCGAGGTACACCACCAGCACCATGAGCCCCATGGTGGCGAACATGTTCGGGAGCAGGTACACGGTGACGGCGGCGCCCTGCTTGACGACCTCGACCTCGTTCTCCCAGTCCAGACGCATGTGCCGGATGCCGCAAACGCAGCCCCAGACGGTCGAGAACGCGCACAGGCAGAGCCCTGCGATCAGATACAGCACGGTGTTGAGGAGCGGCGCCTTTGCCGAGATGCAGAACGCGAGCGTCGCAAACAGTGTGAACGGCACCGTGAGGTACAGGTTGAACAGCATTTTCCCCTGATAGAGCGTCCGCTTCCGGATGGGAAGGCTCTGTACGATCCAGTAGTTTTTCCCCTCCAGCGAGGGCGTGACCGCCGTGGTGGAGACCATGCCGATGAAGAAGTAGATGATAAACGGGATGGAGGGGTAGAGCATTTCCCGCGTGAGCGGCGCGCCCTGCAAAACGACCCGGATCATCTGATCGAAATCCACGAAGAGCGCCGCGATCCCCGCCAGAAGGCACAGCAGCTCGCCGAACGCCGCGTTGGTCAGATAGACGGTCGAGCCGGTCATCCGCTTGAACTCCTTGAAGGCGATCGCGTTCTGGAGGCTGCGGCGCTTCTGCGCCGTCATGACGAACCCGCCCGACGCGGCGTGGGACCGCAGCGCGGAGTTGATTTTGCGGTACGATCTCCCGACCGGAATGAAAACGGCCTCAAACAGAAGCAGGGACGCGCCGATGAGAAGCAGAGCGTCCGACAGCCGCAGCTCCGTAACGGCGCGCGCGAACCAGCCCGCCGGCAGATAGAAGCCGCCGGCCCTTCCCGTGGCGTCCGAAAGCGACGTGAGGACCGCCTCGGTCCTGCTGTTGCGGAACATGTCCTCCAGGAAAAACCGCAGGGCGAAGCAGCCGAAGATCAGCAGGAGCGTGAGCGCCGTCTGCACGATGGTCTTGTTCCGGAAGCCCGCGCCCGCCTTGGCGATCAGAAAGCCCAGAAACGCCGCGGCCAGCATCGGGATGACCGGCAGAAACAGCGACGAGACGATCCAGACCGGATAAACCGCGGCGGACGGCTTCGCCAGAAACCCGTATCCCGCCAGCATGGAGAGCGAGACGCTCAGATACCACGGCAGGCTCCTGACGTACATGTACAGGAACTTGCAGGCGGCGACGTCCTTCGCCTCGAACGGCAGCGACATCAGCATGTCGTACTCGCGGAAGTTGAACAGGTAGCCGTTCGTCTTGAACAGCGTGAAGAAAAACGACAGCGCCGAGATCACCAGCGCGCACAGCACGGGGATCGAACCGGTCAGGCCGAAGGCACCGTATCCGACGCAGTTGGCGATGCAGTAGGCCATGAGCATCAGGTATAAAACCGCCTGCCCCACGGCGTTTCCGACGATCCGCCCCCGTTTTTTGCGGTCTTTGCAGAACCGGTAGCTGTTCCGTCGGCTGGTGGACAGCAGCAGATTCTTCAGCAGAACGATGTTCTTATTCATCGGCGACCTCCAGGAATGCCTCCTCCAGCGACGCGCCGTGCGTCAGCTCCTCCATGGTCCCCGACGCGATGATCTTTCCCCGCCTGATGATCGCCGCCTTGTTGCACAGCTTTTCCGCGACGTCGAGCACATGCGTCGAGAAGAAGATCGCGGTTCCCGCGGCGCACATCTCGCGCATGATCTGCTTGAGCGTGAACGAGGCCTTGGGGTCGAGTCCCACGAACGGCTCGTCCAGCACCAGCAGCTTCGGCTCGTGGATCAGCGCGGAGATGATGGCGAGCTTCTGCTTCATGCCGTGGGAATACGAGCCGATCAGATCGCCGAGGGAATCCGTGATCTCGAACCGGTCCGCGTATTCGCGGATGCGCTCCTGCCGCTCCGCCGCGCCGATGCCGAACACGTCCGCGATGAAGTTCAGGTATTGGATGCCGGTGAGATTTTCGTAGAGATCCGGATTGTCCGGAATGTACGCCGTGATCTGCCTGCACTGATAAGACTCGGTCTTGACCGAGTGTCCGTCGATGAAGATATCCCCCTCCGTGAAGTCCAGCACGCCGACCACCGCGCGGATGGTCGTGGACTTTCCCGCGCCGTTGTGACCGATGAAGCCGTAGATATCGCCGCGCTCCACGGTCAATGTCACGTTGTCCGCGGCTCTTTTGCCCTCTCCGTACGTCTTGGAATACCCTCTGATCTCAAGCATGGCCCGCTTCGCGTCCATCGCAGGACACCCCTTTCTTGCCTTGTGATATTATATTGATATCACAACAATATCAGAATGTCAAGGAAAATCTTGGCGCCCGCGCGGCGCCGTAAAAAAGTTGGGGAGAGATGTAAAAATGGAACAGACCGAGAGAGAAGCCAAACACAGACTGATCGACATTCGCTGTACCACCTGCGGCGCCCCGGCAAACTACGACATCAAGACGCGCATGTATCACTGCCGATACTGCGGCAGCAGCGTCGGGATCAAGGAGACGCTGGAAGCGCACAGGAGCTTCCGCGCCATCCAGCGGGAGAAGATGAACGCCGCCATCGACCGCTACCAGCTGCAAAAGGCATGCTGCACGGGCTGCGGCGCCGAGGTGATCTTCGACAAGGGCGACGCGCTGGCGAGCTGCGCGTTCTGCGGCAGGGCGCTGGTGCGTGACGAGTATCTCAGCGTCGATACCATCCCGGAGTTTATCATCCCGTTTACCGTCACGAACGAGGAGGCGCGCGACCTCCTGCTTGGCTGGTGCAGCCGGAACGCGGGCAAGCCAGAGGCGAAGGCGCTGATGAACAAGGCGCAGGAGCTCAAGGGCTGCTATCTCCCGTACGAGCTGGTGCGCGGCCCCGTCGACTGCAAGGTCTGGCGCATTGAGGGCGGCAGCGTCTACGAGTGCGGCGGCTTTGTCGACGGCGTCTTCGTCAACTGCTCGAAGAAGCTCGACAACCTCCTGCTCGACGCCATGGAGCCGTATAATTACGACGAGCTGGCGGAGTTCGACTTCGCTTATGTCGCGGGGCATCAGGTCAAGGTCGCCGACATCACCGCCGACGAGCTGACGAAGCGCATCAATCAGGAGGTCGGGGAGAGCTATACGCCCGTCATCCAGAAGACGCTGGAGGCGAAGGCGGTCAGCGTGTCCGCCGATTCCTCCGGCATCCTGCGCCTTCCGGTGCTGCTTCCGGTCTACTACCTCGCCTTTGACGGGTATATGGCGGCGGTCAACGGCCAGACCGGCAAGGTGAGCGTGCGCGCGATCAAGGAGTCGCACTACTACATTCTCCCGTGGTGGCTCAAGGCGATCCTCGCCGCCGTCGGCGGAACGGGGATCGTTGCGCTGGGCATGCATCTGCTCGGCGCGGAGCGCGGCATGATCCTGGTCACGGCGGCGTGTCTCGGCGTGGTGCTTCTGATCGTCATGCTCGCGGCGTACAGCGACAACTTACAGAACCATTTCCGCGTGGAGAGGAGCCGAAAGATCTTCACCTCCAAGGGCGGGCCCTATGTCCGCGCCAACGGCGTGCTGACGCAGTCCGCGCAGGAGCTGGTCCGGCCGGCGACGGAGCCCATGTTCTTCATGAACATCGACGGCGCGCGCACGCCCGTCGAGCTGCGCTTTACCTCCTTTGCGAGAATGTCGCGCATGCTCATCCGCGCGGTCGTCGTGCTCTTCCTGCCGGTCATCATCGCGCTGTTCCTCAACGGCTTCAACTTCCAGCAGCTCGCGCTGGGCGGCTCCGCCGTGTGGTTCTGCATCTTCGTGCCGGTCATCCCCGTCTATCTCATCAAATTCGGCAGGATCGACCTGTACGACAACCCGTGGGTCTATTTCTTCGACGAGAAGGGGCGCAAAAAGCGCTATAAGCCGCAGCGGGAAAACGCCATACCGAAGGGGAAGATCGTGAAAACGGTTCTGATCTCCCTCATCAAGCCGCCGATCTGCTTTGCGGTGTGGTTCGGCATCGCGTCGTTCTTCGTCATGTGCTATCTGACCGCGTTCGGATTTGACTGACGGAGCAGCCCTGATACGACACGGATAAAAAACCGATGTCGGCGCCATTTTTCGGTGTCGACATCGGTTTTCTTCATTCTACAGGATAACGCCGTCCTTAAATATGGCGATCTCCCTTGCGCCGCGCTTCTCCGCCCTCGTCCGTTCGCCGGACGCGACGCGCAGCACACAGTCGAGCAGGCGCTCTCCCGCGTCGTCCGGGCTTTCGCCCGACGCTACGGTGCCGGCGTCGAAGTCGATCCATCCGCGCTTCTGCTCAAAAAGCGCCGTGTTGGTCGAGATCTTCACCGTCGGCGCGGGCGCGCCGAAGGGCGTGCCGCGGCCCGTGGTGAACAGGATGATGTGCGCGCCTGCCGCGGTCAGCGCCGTGGAGGCGACGAGGTCGTTCCCCGGCGCGCTGAGGAGCGACAGCCCGCGTTTTCGCACGCCCTCGCCGTAGTCCAGCACGTCGACGACCGGCGCGACGCCGCCCTTCTGCACGCAGCCGCAGGACTTGTCCTCCAGCGTCGTGATGCCGCCCGCCTTGTTGCCCGGGCTGGGGTTTTCGTACACCGGCTGGCTGTGGTTGACATAATAATTCTTGAAGCCTTCGACCATCCGCACCGCGCGGTCGAAGACCTCGCGGCTCTCGCAGCGGGAGAACAGGAGGTTTTCCGCGCCGAACATCTCCGGCACCTCGGTGAGCACCGTCGAGCCGCCGAGCGCGATCAGACGGTCGGAAAAGCGCCCGACCGCCGGATTCGCCGTCACGCCGGAGAGGCCGTCCGAGCCGCCGCACTTGAGTCCGACGACCAGCTCGCCCGCGTCGACCGTCTCGCGCCGGAACTGTCCGGCGTAGTCCGCGAGCGCGCGCAGCAGCGCCGCGCCCGCAGCCAGCTCATCATCCGTCTGCTGGCAGACGAGGAACTTGACGCGCCTGTCGTCCCAGTCGCCGAGCTCGGCTTGGAACTGCTCCATCGTCAGGTTTTCGCAGCCGAGGCCGAGCACCAGCACGCCGCCCGCGTTGGGGTGCCGCGCGAGCGCCGCGAGCAGCCTGCGCGTCCGAGCGTGGTCGCCGCCCGTCTGGCTGCACCCGAAGGGGTGGGGAAAGGCGTACAGCCCGTCGACGCTGCCCGCGACGAGGTGCTGATTTTCGCGCGCGAGCGTTTCCGCCACGCTGTTGACGCAGCCGACGGTCGGGATGATCCACAGCTCGTTGCGCACGGCGGCGCGCCCGTCCGCGCGGCGGTAGCCCTCGAAGGTGCGCGGCGCGGCGGCGCTCAGGGGGCGGATGACGGGTTCGTAGGAGTATTCCGCGTGCGCGGAAAGCCCCGTGCGGACATTGTGGACGTGTACCCACGTCCCCGCCGCGATCTCCGCCGTCGCGATGCCGATGGGATTGCCGTATTTGACGACCGGCGCGCCTTTTGCGATGGCGCGCAGCGCAAGCTTGTGCCCGCGCGCGATATCCTCCGCCGCGGTGACCGTCTCGCCGCCGACGGGGAGCGATTCACCCGTGCGGATGTCCGCCAGCGCGACCGCCACGTTGTCGTCGGGGTGGATTTGGATGAGCTTCACGGCAGGCACTCCTTCATGGCATTGTATACGCCGATTTCATCGATGCGCGCAAGTCCGGCGGCGACGGCGTCCGCAAAACCGGGGAGCGCGGCGAGCGCGCCGCCCCACATCCGCTCGTTTTCGACGACGGCGCGGGCGAGCGCCGCTGCGTCGTCGCGCGCGTGGGAGGCGTAGAAGTCGAGCACCCACTTCTCGTCGCGCACGGCGTCGCCGCCGTCGCGGCAGAACGCGATGTATGCCGCGAGCGAGAACGTCAGGCACTTGGGCAGCGCGTCGGCGCGCCGGAAATACTCCACCACGCTCGGCAGCACGCGCGCGCGCCACTTCGCCGTGGAGTTGAGCGCGATGTCCGTCAGACGATGGTCGATGTACGGGTTGTCGAAGCGGTCGAGCACCGCGTCCGCGAACGCCGTCAGCTCACCGCGCGGCAGGTCGAGCGTCGGGATGATCTCGTCCGTGAGCGCGCGGCCCAGAAAGCCGCGGATGACCGCGTCCTCCATGCACTCGCGCACGATTTTCTTTCCCGCGAGGTACGCCGCGGGCACCATCGACGTGTGCGCGCCGTTCAAAATGCGCACCTTGCGCTGCTTGTAGGGCGTCACGTCGTCGACCACCCGAACGGGCAGCCCCGCTTTTTCAAACGGCAGCTCGCTTTCGAGAGACGGCGGCCCCTCGATGACCCACGCGGCGAAGAGCTCCCCCGCGTCGGCGAGCCGGTCGTCGTAGCCGAGGCTTTCGCACAGGGCGGGCGCGGCGTCCTTCGATACGCCGGTGACGATGCGGTCCACCAGCGTCGAGCAGAACAGGTTTTCCCGCTCGACCCACGCGGCGAAGTCCGGCTCCAGCGCCCAGTGCTTACCGTATTCGCGCACGCAGCGGCGCAGCTCGTCGCCGCCGCGGTCGATCAGCTCGCAGGAGAGGATGACGAAGCCCCTCCCGCCGCGCTTCCAGCGCTCATAAAGAAACGCGGTCAGCTTCGCGGGAAAGCTCGCGGGCGGCGCGTCGTCCCGCTTGCATTCGGGGTCGAAGACGATGCCCGCCTCGGTGGTGTTGGAGAGAATGAAGCGAAGGTCGGGATTCCCTGCGCACGCCAGCAGCGCGTCCCAGTCGCGCATGGGGTCGAGGCATCGCGACACGCAGGAGATCACGCGCGTGACCTCCCTTGCCGCGCCGTTCTCGCGCCCGCGCAGGACGAGCGTATAAAGCCCGTCCTGCTCCGCATAGCGGTCGGCGGTCTCGGGATGCCCGCCGCGCGGCTGCACGAGCACGACCTTCGCGTCGAAGCCCGCCGTTTCGTTCATCCGGTCGATGAAATCCTCCGCGAACGCGCGCAGGAAGTTCCCCTCGCCGAACTGAAGCACGCGCTCCGGCGCACTTCGAAGCAGATAGCCGTCGTAGCTCCGCTTCGCGAGGGTTTCGTAAGTCAGGCGTTCCATAGGCGTTTACAGTCCGAAGTAGCGCGCGGCGTTGCGGTAGCTCACGCCCTCGACGATGCGCCGCAGCGCCGCGTCGTCCGCCGGATACTCGCCGTTCTCGACCCAGTTGCCGACGAGGTTGCAGAAGATGCGGCGGAAGTAGTCGTGCCGCGCATAGGAGAGGAACGAGCGCGAGTCGGTCAGCATCCCGACGAAGTTGCCGAGCAGGCCGAGGCTCGCGAGCGAGCGCATCTGGTTCTCCATGCCGCTTTTCGTGTCCATGAACCACCACGCGCTGCCGAGCTGGAGCTTGCCGGGCACCTCCGTGCCCTGGAAGCAGCCAATCAGCGTGCCGAGCATGTCGTTGTCCACGCCGTTGAGGGAGTAGAGGATGGTCTTGGGGCACTCGCCGGTCCTGTCCAGCGCGGAGAGGTACCGCGCGAGCTGCACGCCGCAGGAGGTCTGGGCGATCATGTCGAAGCCCGTGTCGGGGCCGAGCGCCGCAAAAAGCCGCTCGTTCGCGTTGCGATAGCAGGAGTAGTGCAGCTGCATGGCGACGTTCCGGCTGTGGTACGAGCGCCCGAGGTGCAGGAGGATCGCGGTCTGGTACTGCTCCGATTCCTCCGTCGTGACCGCCTCGCCGCGCAGCGCCTTCGCGTAGACCGCGTCGACCGCCGAAGCGTCCGCGGGGCGGAACGGGATGCAGTCAAGGCCGTGGTCGCTGGCGCGGCAGCCCATTTTGACGAAGAAGTCCAGCCGCTCGGTCAGCGCCGCGCAGACGTCCGCGACGGCCGGGAGGCTGTCCCTGCCGACGCTCTTCGCGAGTCTTGCGATGTACTCGGCGAAGCCGGGCTTTTGGATGTTGATCGCCTTGTCGGGGCGGAAGGAGGGGCAGACCTTCACGGGGAACGACGTGTCGGCGGCGAGCTTTGCGTGCCATTCCAGCGTGTCGACGGGGTCGTCGGTCGTGCCGATCATGGCGACGTTCGCCCTGCGGATGATGCCGCGCACGGTGAGCGCGGGGTCGTTTTGCAGCTTGTCCGCGCAGGTATCCCAGATCTCCTTCGCGTTTGCGACCGTCAGCGGCTTGTCGACGCCGAAGAACTGCCGCAGCTCCAGATTGCACCAGTGCACCATCGGGTTGCCGATCGCCTTTTCCAGCGCCTCGACAAACTTCAAATACCGCTTGTACGCAGGCTTGTCTCCGGTGACGTAGTCCTCGCTCACACCGTTCGAGCGCATAAGGCGCCACTTGTAGTGGTCGCCGAAATAGCTGCCGTCCGGCTGCTTTCCGCCGAGCCAGACCTCGGTCAGGTTCGCGAAGCGGCGATCCTCATAGACTTCACGCGGCGGGATGTGGCAGTGGTAGTCCACGAGCGGCTGATGCTCGGCGACGTCGTGAAAAAGGCGCTTCGCGGTGTCGGTTTCCAGCAGGAAATCCCTGTCCATAAAGGGCTTCATAGGCTCACCTCTGGATTCTTCCGGAGCCGTCGCCGCCGGCGAGCTTTTCGACCTCGGCGAGCGTGACCATATTGTAGTCGCCCTCGACCGTGTGTTTGAGCGCGGATGCCGCGACCGCGAAATCCACCGCCTCCTGCGTCGTCTTGCCGACGAGCAGGGAGTAGATCAGGCCGCCGCCGAAGCTGTCGCCGCCGCCGACGCGGTCGACGATGTGCAGCTCGTACTTGCGGGAGAAGCAGGTTTCGCCGCTCTTCGCGTCGTAGAGCATGGCGCTCCAGCCGTTGTCGGACGCGGAGTGCGACTCGCGCAGCGTGATGGCGACCTTCTCGAAGCCGAATTTGTCCGCGAGCTGTTTGGCAACGGATTTGTAGCCCTCGCAGTTGAGCTCGCCCGCCGTGATGTCCGTCGCCTCCGCCTCGATGCCGAAGACGTCCTTCGCGTCCTCCTCGTTGGAGATGCACACGTTGACATACTGGCACAGGTCGGTCATCGCCTCGCGCGCCTGCTGGCGCGTCCACAGCTTGCCGCGGTAGTTGAGGTCGCAGGAGATTTTGACGCCCTTCGCCTTTGCCGCCCTGCACGCTGCGCGGCAGATCTCGACGACGTTCGGGCCGAGCGCCGGCGTGATGCCGGTGAAGTGGAACCAGTCCGCGCCCTCGAAGATCTTATCCCAGTCGAAGTCCGCGGTCGTCGCCTCGGCAATCGCGCTGTGCGCGCGGTCGTAGATGCAGACGCTGCCGCGCTGGCTCGCGCCCTTTTCGTTGAAGTAGATGCCGACGCGATCGCCGCCGCGCACGATCATCGACGTGTCCACGCCGTAGCGGCGCAGGCTGTTGACCGCGCACTGCCCGATGGCGTGGGCGGGCAGCTTGGTGACGTAGGCGGCGTCCATGCCGTAGTTGGCGAGCGATACCGCGACGTTCGCCTCGCCGCCGCCGAAGGAGAATTCCAGATGGTCGGCCTGGACGAAGCGCTCATAGTTGTACGGCTGCAGGCGGACCATGATCTCGCCGAATGTTACGATCTTAGGCATGGCTTCTTGCCTCCTTTGCGATTTCCACGGATTTTTGGCACAGGGCGGTGATCTCGTCCCACTTCTGGTTGTCGATCAGGTCGGCGGTGACCATGTACGACCCGCCGCAGGCCGCGATGATGGGGGACGAGAGGTATTCCCCGAGGTTTTTGAGCGACACACCGCCGGTCGGCATGACCTTGAACATCGGGAACGGCGCGGCGAGCGCCTTGATTTTGGCAAGCCCCCCCGACTGCTCGGCAGGGAAGAATTTGATGAGCTCCAGCCCGAACTTGAGCGCCGCGTGATAGTCCGTCGCGGTGGTGCAGCCGGGGTAAATAGGGATGTTTTTCTTCTGTGCGTAAGCGACCAGCTCCGCGTCGAAGCCGGGCGTGACGATGAACTGTCCGCCCGCGGCGATGGCGGCGTCGATCTGCTCCGTGCGCGTGACGGTGCCCGCGCCGACGATCATCTCCGGGCACGCCTCGCGCATGAGGCGCATCGCCGTGTCCGCGCCCGCCGCGCGGAACGTCACCTCGGCGACGGGCACGCCGCCCGCGATCAGCGCGCGCGCCAGCGGCGCGGCGTCGCGCTCGGGGTGGTTGAGCTTGATGACCGGCACGACGCCGATCCGCGATATGGTCTGTGAAATCTCGTTCATGGCAGATTGCTCCTTTTTCTGATGGCTTGAAAGCGTATGTTACGGCTGTTTGCCGATGTAGGCGAGGATGCCGCCGTCGACGTACAGGACGTGCCCGTTGACGAAGTCCGACGCGTCGGAGGCGAGGAACACCGCCGGACCCATCAGGTCCTCGGGCGTGCCCCAGCGTCCCGCGGGCGTCTTGGCGACGATGAACTGGTCGAAGGGGTGGCGGCTGCCGTCCGGCTGCCGCTCGCGCAGCGGCGTGGTCTGCGGCGTCGCGATGTAGCCCGGGCCGATGCCGTTGCACTGGATGTTCGCGCCGCCGTACTCCGAGCAGATGTTGCGCGTGAGCATCTTGAGCCCGCCCTTCGCCGCGGCGTAGGCGGACACCGTCTCGCGCCCCAGCTCGCTCATCATCGAGCAGATGTTGATGATCTTGCCGTGACCCTTTTCGATCATGCCGGGGATGACGGCTTTCGCGCAGATGAACGGGCCGATCAGGTCGATGTCGACGACCTGGCGGAAGTCCTCCGCGCTCATCTCGGTCATCGGGATGCGCTTGATGACGCCGGCGTTGTTGACGAGGATGTCCACGCCGCCGAGGTCGGCCTCGATCTTCGCGACCAGCGACGCGACCTCGTCCTCCTTCGTCACGTCGGCGATGTAGCCGCGCGCGTCAATGCCCTTTGCGGCGTAATCGGCAAGCGCCCTGTCCAGATTCGCCTGCGTGCGGCAGTTGAACGCGATCCTCGCGCCCGCGGCGGCGAGCGCCTCGGCGATGGCGAAGCCGATGCCGTACGCCGCGCCGGTGACGAGGGCGACCCTGCCCTCCAGAGAAAAGCTCTTCATGACGTCCATGCGCTTGCCCTCCTTATTTCAGCTGGTTTGTCGGAATGACGTCCATGTCGTCGAACTCCTGATTCTCGCCGCCCATCGCCCAGATAAAGGTGTAGCTGCTCGTGCCCGCGCCGGCGTGGATCGACCAGGAGGGGGAGATGACCGCCTGCTCGTTCCTCATAACGATGTGGCGCGTCTCCTGCCCCTGCCCCATCATGTGGAACACGACCTCGTTCTCCGGCACCTCGAAGTAGGTGTAGACCTCCATGCGGCGCTCGTGCGTGTGCGCGGGCATGGTGTTCCAGACGCTGCCGCTCTCCAGCACGGTCATGCCCATCGAGAGCTGGCAGGTTTTGAGCACGGCGGGATGGATGAACTGGTTGATGACGCGCTTGTTCGAGGTCGCCGCGTCGCCGCAGGGCTTTTTCGCCGCGTCGGCGAGCTTCAAAAGCCGCGTCTCATAGCTCCGGTGCGCGGGCGCGGATACCATATAGAATTTAGCGGGCTTCGATGCGTCGTTGCTCCGGAAGACGACCTCCTTCGCGCCCATCGTGATGTACAGGCAGTCCTTGTACCCCAGCGCGTACGCCGTGCCGTCGACCGTGATCTGCCCCGCGCCGCCGATGTTGAAGATGCCGATCTCGCGCCGTTCCAGAAAATAATGCGTGCCGAAGTTCGCCCACACGTCGATGCCCTTGTCGATGGGCACCGCCTCGCGCACCGGCATACAGCCGAGCGTGACCATGCGGTCAACATGGCTGTAGACCGCCGTGACCTCGTCGGGACGGTACAGGTCTTCGATCAGAAACTCGCGGCGCAGCTCCTCGGTGGTGTAGCGCCTGACGTCGTTCGGGTTGGCGGAATAACGGATATCCATAATCTAACCTCCTGTTGCTTGGTTGTACTTGCCGCCCGGACAGCGGCTTTGCGTTGAAGATACAATATAATCAAAATGTCGCTTTGGCAAGCGTTTCCGGGGTAAAAACCGAATCTTTGGGAGGTGTATACAAAAAGAGGGGCAAATTTTTATACTAGTATACTAGTAGACAGAACGGGAGGAATGTGCTACAGTAGGGGCAAGTCACAGAAGACCCAAAACTTGTCAACTTTTATCAGGAGGATATGAACATGAAGAAGACGCTCTCTTTGCTGCTTGCCCTTGTCATGGTCTTCGCCCTCGCCGCGTGCGGCGGCCAGACCAGCCAGCCCGCCGCGACGACGCCCGCGGCGACGACCCCCGCCGCTCCCGCGGCGACCACCCCCGCGACTCCCGCCGCTCCCGCGGCCGACGCCGGCGGCGTTGCGAACGACCCGAAGGTCACGCTCGTCTATGCCGAGGTCAACCCGATCGACAGCTTCATCGGCCAGGTTGCCACCGCGTTCAAGGAGAAGGCTGAGGAGCTCTCCGGCGGCAGCATCACCATCGACATTCAGGCCAGCGGCGTGCTCGGCGCCGAGAACGACGTGCTCGACTCCATCATGGCCGGCTCCAACCAGATCGACATCTCCCGCATCTCCGTGTTCGCGCTCAACTCCTACGGCGTGAAGAAGACCGTGCTGTGCACGCTCCCGTTCACGTTCGAGAGCCGCGAGCACTTCTGGAAGTTCGCCAACAGTGACCTTGCCAAGGAGTTCCTGAACGAGCCGCAGGAGATCGGCCTGCCCGTGCGCGGCATCTTCTTCGGCGAGGAGGGCTTCCGCCACTTCTTCACCCGCGACGCCATCTCCGGCATTGACGATCTCAAGGGCATGAAGCTGCGCGTCTCCAACGACCCGATCATGAACGGTCTGGTCGAGGGCCTCGGCGCCTCCCCGACGGTCGTCTCCTTCGGCGAGCTGTACAGCGCGCTCAACTCCGGCGTGTGCGACGGCGCCGAGCAGCCCATCGGCAACTACAAGTCCAACAAGTTCGACGAGGTCGCCCCGAACATGATCCTCGACGGCCACACCCTCGGCGCGGTGCAGGTCATCGTCACCGACACCGGCTGGAACAAGCTGACCGCTGCGCAGCAGGACGTCATTATGCAGGCCGCCGCCTACGCCCAGCAGTTCAACCAGAAGCTCATGGAGGGCGCCGAGCAGGAGGTTCTCGACCAGCTCAAGAGCGAGGGCGTCAACATCGTTGAGGTCGCCGACAAGACCCCGTGGGCGAACGCCGTCAAGGACGTCGTCGCACAGTACACCACCGGCGATCTGGGCGCCCTGTATCAGCAGATCCAGGCGATGAAGTAACCGGCTCACGTTCAGCCGCCTCAAGCAACGGGAGGGCGCGGGGTTGCCCGCGCCCTCCTTTTATCAAACCTGTTGGAAGGAGCGCGCCATGCCGAAATTTTTCACCACGCTGGACAGGCTCAAGCCGGCATATGACTTCACCTACAAGCTGTTCCTTGTCATCTGCAAGGTGCTGCTGATCGCGGACATCCTCATCACCTCCTATGCCGTGCTCGGGCGCTACTGCCAGCAGCTCTCGCGGAACAATCCCGCGTTTTCGTTCCTCTCCGCGATCACCGACCCGTCGTGGACGGAGGAGATCGTGCTCACCGCCATGAGCTATATGGCGGTGCTCTCCGCCGCGCTGGCGATCCGCCGCGGCGCGCACATCCGCATGACCGCGTTCGACCGCTACCTGCCGAAAAAGCTGCTCATGGTGCTCGACGTGCTGGCGGACGTCGCGGTGATGGCGCTCGGCGTCGTCATGATGATCGTCGGCTGGCAGTACGCCACCACGCTCGGCGCGCGCGGCTTCTACGTGTCGCTGCCCAAGCTCAGCCGGTTCTGGATGTACTTCCCCGTGCCGCTCGCCGGGCTTGCCATGATCGTGTTTGAGCTGGAATCCCTGTTCAACAACATCAAGAAATTCTTCGTGAAGGAGGCTGAGGATAAATGAGCGTGCAATCTCTCGCCATTCTGGTGCTGCTCGGCTCCTTCGCGCTGATGATCCTGCTGCGCTTCCCCATTGCCTACGCGGTGGGGCTCTCCTCCGTTTTCTGCCTGCTGGTGCAGGGCAACAGCCTGTTCGACGTCTGCCGCCTGATGGTCAAGGGCATCAGCTCGTTTTCGCTGATGGCGGTGCCGTTCTTTATCACGATGGGCGTGCTGATGGGCTCCGGCGGCATCTCCGACAAGCTGATCGCGCTGGCGAACTCGCTGGTCGGCTGGATGCGCGGCGGCCTTGCAATGGTCAACATCGTCGCGTCCTATTTCTTCGGCGGCATCTCCGGCTCCGCGGCGGCGGACACCGCGTCTCTCGGCTCCATTCTCATCCCGATGATGGAGGACCAGGGCTATGACGGCGACTTCTCGACCGCCGTGACGATCACCTCGTCCTGTGAGGGCCTGCTCGTCCCGCCGAGCCACAACATGGTCATCTACGCGATGACGGCGGGCGGCATCTCCGTCGGCGCGCTGTTCCTCGCGGGGTATCTCCCCGGCGCGGTGCTGGCAATCACGCTGATGATCGGCTCGTACATCATCTCCGTCAAGCGCAAGTACCCCAAGGGCGAGAAGTTCAGCCTGCGCAACTTCCTCAAGCAGCTCGCGGCCTCGTTCTGGGCGCTCGCCGCCATCATCATCGTGGTCGTGGGCGTCGTCGGCGGCGCGTTTACCGCGACCGAGTCCGCCGCCATCGCGGTCATCTACTCCCTGCTCGTGTCCGTGTTCATCTACAAGGGGCTGAGTTGGAAGGCGGTGTGGAAGGCGCTGGAGGACTGCGTCAACACGCTCGCCATCGTGCTGATCCTGATCGCGACCTCCGCCGTGTTCGGCAACTGCCTGACGATCCTGCACGTGCCCGACCTCGCCGCGAAGGCGATCATCAGCATCACGGACAACCGCATCGTGCTGATCCTGCTCATCAACCTTATTCTGCTCATCCTCGGCTGCATCATGGACATGGCGCCCATCATCCTGATCGCGACGCCCATCCTGCTGCCGATCGCCACGCAGTACTGCGGGCTCGATCCGGTGCAGTTCGGCATCATGGTCGTCCTCAACTGCGGCATCGGCCTGCTGACCCCGCCGGTCGGCGCGGTGCTGTTCATCGGCTCCGCCGTGGCAAAGCTGCCGATGGAGAAGGTCGTCAAGGCGACGCTGCCGTTCTACCTGTGCATGATCGCCACGCTGCTGCTGATCTCCTACATTCCGGATATCAGCCTGCTGCTGCCGAAGCTCTGGGGCGGCTACGTGCCCGCCTTCGGCGGCTGACGGAGGGCTTGCCATGAAAATGACATTCCGCTGGTACGGCGCGAAGAGCGACAGCGTCACCCTCCAACAGATCAGGCAGATCCCCGGCATGACCGGCATCATGGGCTTCCTCGACTACAAGGCGGCGGGCGAGGTCTGGACGGAGAATGAAATCAAGGCGTACATCGACGAGGTGCACGCCGCGGGCCTTGCGTGCGAGGTCATCGAGTCCGTCAACGTCCACGAGGACATCAAGATGGGTCTCCCGACCCGCGACAAATACATCGAGAACTACTGCGAGACCATCCGCAATCTCGCGAAATACGGCGTCAAGGTCATCGTCTACAACTTCATGCCCGTCTTCGACTGGCTGCGCACCGATCTCGCGCGCGTCATTCCCGAGGACGGCTCGAACAGCCTCTATTTCGACGAGGCGGAGCTCGGCGACATGGGGCCGCTGGACATCGTGCGCAGCACCATCGAGGGCAGCAACGGCTTCTCGCTCCCCGGCTGGGAGCCGGAGCGCCTCGCGGAGCTGGAGACGACGCTGGAGCGCTACAAAACGATCACGCCGGATGACCTGCGCGCCAACTACAAGTTTTTTCTCGACGGTATCATCCCGACCTGCGAGGAAACCGGCGTCGTCATGGCGTGCCATCCCGACGATCCCGCGTGGCCGATCTTCGGCCTGCCGCGCATCGCGCACTCGCAGGCGGATTTTGACAAGATCGTCGCCCTGCGCGACTCGCCGAGCAACGCGGTGTGCCTGTGCACCGGCTCGCTCGGCTCCGACCCCGCGAACGACGTCGTCGCCGCGATCCGGCACTTCGGCGCGATGGGGCGCATCGGCTGCCTGCACGTGCGCAACGTCAAGCATCTGGGGCACCACAAGTTCCGCGAGGCGGCGCACCTGAGCGAGACGGGCGACCTTGACCTCTACGAGATCATGCGCGCCGTCCACGACGTCTGCCCCGACGCCTACATCCGCCCCGACCACGGGCGCATGATCTGGGGCGAGGTCGGCAGGCCCGGCTACGGCCTCTACGACCGCGCGCTCGGCGCGACGTATCTGAACGGCCTCTGGGAGGCTATCGACAAAGCGGCAAAGCGAGGCGTATAATATATGCTGCAACTAAGCGACAACGGCCTGCGCGACGCGTCCGCGTGGGAGGCGGCGGGCTACGCCCTGCCGGAGTTTGACCGCGCCGCCATGCGCGCGGAGACGGCGCGCGCGCCGCAGTGGGTGCACTTCGGCGCGGGCAACATCTTCAAGGCGTTTCAGGCGAACGCCGCGCAAAAGCTGCTGAACGACGGCGCGCTGAAGACCGGCGTCGTCGCCGTCGAGCGCTCCGCCGACCCGGAGAAGCGCGCGAGCTACGAGCGCCACGACGACCTGACGGTGCTCGTGACGCTCAAATCCGACGGCAGCGTGGAGAAGACCGTGCTCGGCAGCGTGGCGGAGGTGTGCTGGCTGCTCTCCGGCGCGGACGATGCGCGGCTGCGTGAGATCTTCACCGCGCCGTCGCTGCAGCTCGTCAGCTTTACCATCACCGAAAAGGGCTACCGCGTCGCGGACGCGGAGACGGACGCCGCCGGCCCGAACGGCACGAAGAGCTACTGGGGCCGCGTCGCGGCGCTGCTGTACGCGCGCTACCGGGCGGGTGGCGCGCCGCTGGCGATGGTCAGCATGGACAACTGCTCCCACAACGGCGATACGCTCAAAGCGGCGGTGATGACGTTCGCGAAGGGCTGGACGGAGCGCGGAAGCGCGGAGCCGGAATTTATCGCGTATCTGGAATCGAAGGTCAGCTTTCCGTGGACGATGATCGACAAGATCACGCCCGCGCCGGACGCGTCCGTCGCGGACATGCTGCGCGCGGACGGGCTCGACCTCGAAGCCGCCGTGACCGCGAGCGGCACGCACATCGCGCCGTTCGTCAACGCGGAGGAGAGCGAATATCTCGTCGTCGAGGACGATTTCCCCAACGGCAGGCCGCCGCTGGAGCGCGCGGGCGTGATCTTCACCGACCGCGACACCGTCAGCCGCGCCGAGCGCATGAAGGTCTGCACCTGCCTCAACCCGCTGCACACGGCGCTCGCCGTGTCGGGCTGCCTGCTGGGCTACACGCGCATCTCCGCGGAGATGAAGGACGCGGAGCTCGTGCGTCTGGCGCGCGGCGTCGGCTATGACGAGGGACTTCCCGTCGTCACCGACCCCGGCGTCATCGACCCGCGCGCGTTCCTCGACACCGTTGTGAACGTGCGCATCCCCAACCCGTTTCTGCCCGACACGCCGCAGCGCATCGCGACCGACACCTCGCAGAAGATGCCGATCCGCTTCGGCGAAACGCTCAAAAGCTACGCCGCGCGGAGCGACCTCGACGTGAAGCGCCTCGTGTGCATCCCGCTGGTCGTCGCGCTGTGGCTTCGCTATCTGCTCGCCGTGGACGACAAGGGAAATCCCTTCACGTGCAGCCCCGATCCCCTGCTGGAGACGCTGCAAAAGCGCCTTGCAGACGTGCGCGTCGGCGCGCCGGACAGCGCCGGCGACGCACGGCTTGCGCCGATCCTGTCCGACCGGACGCTGTTTGCCGTCGACCTGTGCGCGCTGGGTCTTGCGGGGACGATCGGAACAATGCTCCGCGAGATGCTCGCGGGGCCGGGCGCCGTGCGCGCGGCGCTGAAGAAATATCTGCCGCAAAACTGACGAATCAACGGAGGAGACGCCCATGCAGATTCCGGAACGTATGCCGCGAGAGACCGGCAGGGATTACGCGCTGCGCACGATCAAGGAGAACATCATCAGCCTTGACCTTGCGCCCGGCAGCCAGATCAGCGAAAGCGAGCTTGCCGCGGTGCTGGGCCTCAGCCGCACGCCGGTGCGCGAGGCGCTCATCGAGCTGAGCAAGGTGCGGATCGTGGAGATCCAGCCGCAGAAGCGCAGCGTCGTCGCGCCCATCGACTATACGCTGGTCGAGGAGTCGCGCTTCATGCGCAACGTGCTGGAGTGCGCCGTGGTGGAGCTGGTGTGCGCCATGGCGTCGCCGGAGGACATTTCGCGGCTGGAGGAGAACGTCCGGCTGCAAAACTATTACCTCAGCAGCAACGCGGCGGAGCAGCTGATGGAGCTGGACAACCAGTTCCACCGCACGCTCTTTGAGATCGCGCAGAAGATGCAGGTCTACGCCATGGTCTGGAACCTCTCCATCCACTTCGACCGCGTGCGCCGCATGGCGCTCAACAGCGTGCGCGACCTCAAGATCGTCGAGGATCACGCGGCGATCGTCGTCGCCATCCGCGACAAGGACGCCGCGCAGGCGCGCCGCGTTATGGAGAAGCACCTCAGCCGCTATCAGGTCGACGCCGCCGCCATCCGCGAGAAATACCCGCAGTATTTTACATGACAGAAAATACAAGGAGGAGCCTATGCAGATACCGGAAACCGGTCAGCGCTGGGTGCCTTACGCCGATACGCTTCCGCAGAGCGGCGGCGAAGGCGTCACGCGCCGCATCCTTGCCCACAGCGGCGGACTGATGTGCGTGGAGAACACGTTCGAGCAAGGCGCCGTCGGCGCGCTCCATTCGCACCCGCACACGCAGATCACCTATGTGCTCTCCGGCAGCTTTTCCTTTACGATCGACGGCGAAACGCGCGTCGTGCGCGCGGGCGACACGCTGCTCAAGGAGAACGGCGTCGTCCACGGCTGCACGTGTCTCGAGGCGGGGAAGCTGCTGGATATCTTCACGCCCGCGCGGGAGGATTTCCTTGCCTGACGTGCGGAGCCCTTCCACGAGCGGCCCAATATGATTGCACCAAAAAAGACTTGCCCTCGGGCAAGTCTTTTTTGTTAAGTACTTCACCTTGTCACCAGCCTGTGCCGACGATCTCGCAGTGCCAGCCATCCGGCTCGTGATGGGCGTAGCCGCAGCGGTAGTATTCAAGCGCGCCCTCCGGCACGTCCGGGTCGCTGCCGGTATAATCCCCGGTGTTGCCCGCCATCGAATAATTGCGCGCCCGCTCGTTCTCCGGCACGAACACGGTGGTCAGGAAGAAGCACCACGTATTCTCATCGATGCGCCCGATCTCACGGAAGTGTGCCGTCTGCTCGTCGGCGGCCTCGACGGTGGGACGGACATAGGTGTACTTGTAGGCGCTGCCGTCGCTCACCTGAAGCGGGAGCTCCGCGGAGCGCTCGCAGTACTCCTGCGCCGCCTCCAGATAGCTCTGGCCGCGGACGGGGATGACCGCGTCAGAGTCGTAACTGCCGCGGAGGACACGGATCTCGGCCTCATCGTACCAGTCGCGCATCAGGTCGCCCGCGACGGTGTCGTCGGCGTAAACGAGGCGGAAGCCCCGCTCGTCGCTGTCGGCGTCCAGCCAGCGCACGTAGTTCTCGCCCGCCCAGAAGAGCAGGCGGTCGCCGCTGGACGGAAGCCGCAGCTCGATGACGTCCGCGTTGAGCCACGGCAGGTCGGCGGGCTCAAGGGTCATGTCCGCGCGGTCGAACAGATAGTGCATAAAGAACGCATAGTTGCCGATCAGACGCGCGTCCGTGTTGTCGACCGACTCGACCGCGCTCTCGCCGTTAGCGGGATAGAGCCACAGCGAGAGCGGCGCATAGTTCCCGCTCGCGTCGGCGGTGTAGACGGACTCTATCGCCGCGCGGAGCCGGGAAGCGTCGTCCGTGCCGATGAGCTTTGCGGGGAACCAGCCGTACTGCTGCGACGCGTTGCACAATCCGACGGTGCCGAGCGTGTCGCCGACCGGCGCCGCCCACGAAAAGCCTCTGTCGTACCAGCTGCGGAACTCCTCGGAGAGCGAGCTGACCGGCGTGTCCGGCAGATAGACAAGGAATTCCTCCGTGTTCTCCATGCCGTAGGGGATCGTGCCGACATAGCGGACGCCGTCCTGCTCTCCCAGCGCCTCGCCGTCCGACTGCTGCGTCGCCAGCTCCAGCAGACGCATGGCATAGGTGGTGTCGTCGATCCGGCGGACGTCGCCGAAGCGCCCGTGGAAGTCGCAGTAATAGGTCACGTCCGCGTCGCCGTCCATATGCGCGCCGACAAAGCTGCCGTCCTCGTTCAGATACAGCTCCGAATGCCAACCGCCCGCGCCGCTGAGGAACCAGTAGTCCCCTGCGATGGCGGAAAACAGCGCTCCGGGATCGATCTCCGCCGGGGCGGTCTCGCTCGGCTCCGGCCAGTCGGCGAAATACGACGCGAAGCGTGTCACGGAATCCGCGCCCGCGTCATAGGTGACGCCGCCGCGCTCCCAGCAGGGGAACGTGACGCGCTCCTCCGTGCCGTCGCGGTAGCGGATCGTCGCGGCAAGGGACTGCGCGCCTGGCGCTTTTGCGTCGCCGCCGCGGGTGAAATCAACGCTTCCGATGGTGTCGAGCAGCTGCCCGATGCTCTCCGGCTCCTCCGTGGAATAGAGCTGCCCCGCCGACAGGAGCGCGACCGAGACCACAGAATCCCGCTCGCCATCCCAGCGGAGGGTAGTTTCTTCTTGCGCCTTCGCGCCTGTAAATGTCGCCGCGCAGGCAACGCCGGTGAGCGTCAGCACGGCAACAAGCGCGACGGCGACGGGGCGCTTGCGCTCCGCGATGCGTTGAATGCGCTCCTTCATCTGCCGCTTGCCCGCCGTCATGGTTGTGGCGGTGAGCATGGGATTCCCGCCGCGCCGCACCGGGATCAGCGAGAGCAGCGCCTCGCCGTAGGGCACGCGCTCCGACTCGCCCAGCCGCGCGAGCGCGCCTTCGTCGCAGGCAAGCTCGCAGTCCGCCTTGGCGCACCACGCCGCGAGCCACACCAGCGGATTGAACCAGTAGACCACCAGACACACGCTGCGCAGCAGCGACCACAGCGGGTCAAGGTGCCGCGCGTGCGTCTCCTCGTGCGCGAAGACGCAGCGCAGGCGGTCTTTGTCCCGCGCCGCCTCGCTCGTGACGTAGATCGCGGGGCGGAACAGCCCGAACAGGCAGGGCGACGGGATGTCGTCGCAGAGGTAGACGGGACAGCTGCTCTCCACGCCGTCCATCGGGACGCGCGTGCGGCGCAGCTTACGGGCAAAGCGGAGGTTCGCGGCGAGGAACCACAGCGCCATGGCGACCATGCCGGCGACCCACAGCGGTTCGATGACGTCCCGCACCTTCAGCGTGGCCTGCATCCGCTCGAACCGCTCCGGCGCGACGTTTTCCGCCACAGTCACCGGCGTATCCGGCATGATTTCTCCGCGTTCAAAGCCCTCGACCGCGCCCGACGCCATATGCTCGATCGAATCGACGCCGCGCAGCGCCTCGATGTTCCGAACGGCCTCCGTCTGCTCCGCCGCGCTCAAAACGTTGTGCTCGATCGCGGGCAGGTTGACGGGGATCAGCAGCCGCAGCGCGACCAGCAGCCACAGCGCGTACTGCGCGCGGCGGGCGATGCTGCCGCGAAACAGGAATCGCAGCAGTAAAATCGCCAGAATCAGGACGGAGGATGTGATCAAAATGTCCTTCATTTCCCCTCACCCGCCTTTCTGAGAATTTCGCTGAGCTCGTCGATGTCCTCTTTCGTAAGCTTGTGGTCGTCCACCAGCGCGCTCATCATCAGGCCGAGCCTGCCGCCGTAGACGCGGTCGAGGAAGCTCGCCGTCTCCTCGCGCCGCGCGTCCTCCCGCGCGACGACGGGCGAATAGTGCCGCGTGCGCCCGACCTGCTCCCAGCGCACGGCGTCCTTGCTCTCCAGCCGCGTCAGCATCGTGATGATCGTGTGCTTCGTCCAGCCGGTGTCCGCCTCCAGCGCGCGCGTGAGCTGCATCAGCGTCATGGGCGCGTGCTCCCAGAGCTGGTTCATCAGCTTCCACTCCATATTTGACAGGGATACTTTCATGGGTAAGACCTCCAAAAAAGGTTGACAGTCGTTTAACATGGCACAGCATAGCACGATGTTAAACGATTGTCAACCATTTTTTTGACGCAGCTGCTTTTCTGCTACGGCGCCGCCTCCGTAAGCGGGATGACCTCATGCAGGTCCGCGATCGTGTGGTCGATGCGACAGCCCGCCGGAGCAGGCTTGCCGTCGGGGTTGTACCAGCATGTGACGATGCCGGCGTTGATGCCGCCCTGCATATCGCTGGTCAGCGAGTCCCCGACGATCATGACCTCGGAGAGGCTCGACGGCCGGATCGCGTCGAACACGGCGTCAAAGAACGCGCGGTTCGGCTTTTCCGCGCCGATCTCCTCCGACAGAAATACGCCGTCCATCAGCGCGCCGAGCCCCGAGCGCGAAAGCTTTTTGCTCTGCGCGACGATCGTTCCGTTGGAGACGACGTACTGCTTCACCCTGCCTTGCAGCGCCTTTACGACGTGGATGCTGTCGTCCCGGTAGACGATGGTGTCCCCCAGCCGGAGCTGGTATTGCCGGTTGAACTCCGGCGCAAGCGACTCCGGCACGCCGATCTCCCGGAAAAACTCCTCAAAGCGGCCGACGAGCACCTGTGGCTTCGTGATCTCGTTCCGCTCCAGCCGCTGCCAGTACGTGTCGTTGATTTGGGAGTATCTGCGCACCGTCTCGTCGGAGCACGCGCCCAGCGAGAACGCCTCGAACAGGCTTATGATCGCGGCACGCTCCGCCGCCTGAAAGTCGAGCAGCGTCCCGTCGACGTCCCACAGCAAGATCCGTATCATGGGTGTCCTCCTTCGTTGATGCATCGGGGCCGCTTCCCCGTTTCCCGTGTTCCACGCGCAGTATAGCATATCGCCGCCGTTTTTCCAAGACATGGTGATGAGCGGCGGCGGCAAGGAGCCCGAGACCCCGACGGCGACGCCCGCGACGGCGGCGCCCGCCCCCGCGGCGACGCAGCCCGCCGCCAATCCGGAGCCCGCTCCCGCGCAGCCCGCGACTCCGGAGCCCGCTCCCGCGCCGGAGCCCGAGCCCGAACCCGAGCCGGCGAAGCCCGCCATTCCGGACGGCTATGAAGAGGTGGAGATCGAGAGCGAATACTACGGCGTCAAGCTCACGTTTGCCGGCCTGAACGACGGCCGCTTCGTCGACAAGGACGTCAAGCTGGACCAGAACAACCTCAAACAGGGCACGACCAACTGGGAGGTCAAGTACGTTTCGAGCGCGGAGTGGAGAAACAAGGATTATCTGAACTACAAGTTCCAGATCTATCCGGACAGCGGCTCGAACCTGCAGCGCGACATGAAGAACGGCGTCGTGCTGGAGGACAGCCCGTACACCGCGTTCCTCTCGGAGGAGATCGGCGAGAGCAAGTGCAAGGTCACCTTCATGACCGATGAAAACAGCTTCTTTGACGGCAGGATGTGCGTCGTCGCCGAGCTGGTCGCGTATGCGGGCTTCATGAGCGCCGAGGACTTCAAGGCGGCGGCGGAGACCTTTATCGACACGCTGACCATCGAGCTTCTCGACACGAACGGCATGAACGGCGCCGACGGCAGCTTCCCGAGCTATTCCGGCGTCTACACGGTTCCCGCGAAGCTGACCGTTGACGGAAAGGAACTGGAGACCGGCTGGACCGTGATCAGCCGCAGGGCGCGCGCCGCCGTGACCTTCACCGCCGACGACGGCGAGGAAGTCACCATTGTCGAGCTGGGCAAGAACGTGCCGAAGTACGTCAGCTCCCGCTATGAGGACGAGGAGCACTACCGCCACATCCAGTTCGGCGATTATATCGGCATCTGCGACCGCGACACCGGCAAGGGCAACATCAACCACGAGTACACCGTCGTCTTCGCGAAGGACGGC
>SVMM01000007.1 GCA_015067435.1 Oscillospiraceae bacterium
CGGGCACGTGGACGTGCCCGAAGTGCGGCAAGGTCAACGACGGCGCGTTCTGCCCCGGCTGCGGCACCGCGAAGCCGTAAGGAATACATTCGCAATGCGGCTGTTCCCGCGAGGGGGCAGCCGCGTTTGCGGTATTGCCGGAATCACGGAGGTAGCCACAGATGTCGAACAGGAAAGGAAAGAACACCATGCGGATCATCGCCATACTGCTTTCCGCGCTGACGCTTTTCGGGCTGGGCGGCTGCAAGACGCCGGAGCCGGCTCCCGTCCCCGAACCCGAACCGATTGACGGCGGGGTGACAGACAACACCGACTACAGCGCGCCGAAGACGATCGGGTCGAAGGACATTTCGGACTACCGCGTGAACTTCATGCTCGGCGGCGAGTGGGCGCCGGGACATGAGAACGTGTTCTATACGTTCGAGGTCAAGCCCGACGGCTCCGGCACGCTCACGGTGGCCGAGTCCGTCACGGGCGTCAGCGCCCCGGCGGACAAGGCGCTGCTCGACGCCCTGCAGGCGGTCGTCGACGAGTACGCTCTCGCCGGACAGAACGGCGTCTACCGCCTCACGGCGGGCATCGACCCGTCGGAGTTCGGCCCGTCCACGCTGACGGTGCACTACGCCTCGGGGGAGACGCTGACCTTCACGGTCGACAACAACCCCGACGAGCCGTGGGCGCGGGCGACCTATCTCGCCTTTGCCAAGTGGTTCGCCTCACGGGGGATCGACACGCTGCTGCCGAGCGGGCTGGAGAAGATGGTGACGTTTGTAAGCCTCAAGCTCAAGGACGGCGACAACTCTTATTCCTACGGCTTTGAAGCGGAGCCGAACGACAAGGGACAGGTTGTTTTCACCCGCGTCCGGAACGGCGAGAAGGAGAGCGTTCCCATGTGGGACACGCGGGATTTCTACGACAACCTCAGCACGGCGATCGAGGACTTCGACCTGAGCAAATACGACCCCGCCTCGCCGCTCTACGGATATGAACAGACGGAGCAGGACAAAAACGATCCCTCCGCCGCGGCGGTGCAGCTCACCATCCGGTACGAGGACGGACATGAGGTGTCCGTTTCTTCGAGCGCCGAGAGCGTGCTTGACGATCTGGGCTTTCTGATCGACATGCTGTTCGATTACTTTGACGAGCAGTTTCCGAAGAATTGACGGCGCTGCGCCGGGCGTATCGTGAAAAAGGGGACATGAGCGGATGCTCCACATCAGCGAACGGACAAAACGGCATATTCTCTGGTTCGCGCTGGCGATGCTCGCCGGCGCGCTCGCCCATACGCTGACGCCGGGAGCATTCCCGTTCAAGAGCCTGAGCACGGTGATCTACTGCGGCATCCTGATCGCTTGGATGCTGACGGTGCAAAAGCGCGTGATCCAGTGGCATGTCCGCCGGTATCTGGTCTCCGTCGCCGGAGGCTGCACGCTGCTGATGATCCTGCGCGTGTGCCGCTGGGATTTCTTCACATGGTCGCCGGACCTCAGCCGCTGGCTGTGGTATGCCTACTATATCCCGTTCGTCATCTCGCCCCTGTGCCTGCTGTGCGCGGCGAAATGCGTCGGCAGGCGCTGGGCGGATAAGCCGCTGCGCCGCGTCGCGTGGCTGTGGATTCCCTGCGCGATGATGGCGGCGGGCTTTCTGACCAACGACCTGCACGGCGCGGCGTTCCGCATCACGCCGCTGGCCAACGATGACTATACCTATACGCACGGCTGGCTCTATTGGCTGATGGCGGCGTGGTGCGCCGTTTTGCTGCTGTGGGCGTTTTCCGCGCTGCTGCGCAGCAGCCTGATTGCCAGCGGCAGGCGCTTCTGGTTTATACCCGTCGTCTGGGCGGCGGCGTTCACCGCGCTGCTGTTCGTCTTTATCGCGAACGGCGGCTCGCCCCACTGGGGGAGGTACAGCCTCTACAATTTTCAGGAGATCTGGGCGGCGCTGCTGGTCGGGACGGCGGAGTGCTTCATCCTGATCGGCCTCATTCCCGCGAACACCGATTACGAGGAGATCTTCGGGAAGCTGCCGTGGAACGCGGCGCTGACCGACCGCGACGGCAACGTCGCCTTCCACTCCGCCGACGCGTTCCTGCCCACGCCGGAGCAGATCGACATGGCGCGCGGCGGCGCCGTCGCCGTCGACGCGAACCATATCCTGCGCTGCCAGGAGATCCGCGGCGGCGTGTCGAGCTGGCTGGTGGACCGGACGCACGTCAACCGGATGAACAGGCACATCGCGGAGACGGTGGAGTATCTGGAGGAGGAAAACGACCTGCTTGCCGAGGAGAACCGCGTCCGCGCGGCGCGCGCCTCCTACGAGACGCAGAACACCATCTACGACGGTGTCATCCCCGTCGTCCGTCCGCAGCTTTTCGAGGCGGAGCGCCTGCTGCGCGAGGAGACGGCGGACGACGAGGCCTACCGGCAGAACATGCTGCGCGCGATGGTGCTGTGCGACTATGCCAAGCGGCGCATCAACCTCTCACTCATCGCGCACGGGAACGCCAGCCTCTCCACCAGCGAGCTGGCGCTGGCGATCCGCGAAACGCTGGAATACCTCTCCGCGGGCGAGATCGAAACGGCGCTGGAGTGCTCCGAGGCGGAGCTGTATCCGACCGAGCAGCTTGTGATGGCATACGACTTCTTCGAGGAGGTGCTGGAGACGGCGCTGCCAGGACTCAGCGCGCTGTTCGTCCACATCGCCACGAAGGACGCCTTGCAGCTCAAGCTCGTCATGGAAACGCCGTCCGCGCTGCCGCCCGAGGGCTGGTTCGCGCGCCAGCGCGAAAAGCTCGGCGCGAGGATCGAGCTGTCCGTTGACGAGGAGAGCTGCGGCTTCGTGCGGCTGTCCTTCGGGAAGGGGGGCGCGGCGGAATGACGTTTTTTGCGCTTCCCGCGCTCGCCCGCGGCATGCTGCGCCTGCTGAACCTGCTGACGCTGCTGCTGTACCAGTACAGCCTGCTGCGCATCGCGCGCGACCGGCGGAAATGGGAGCTGACGGCGAGCGCCGTGCTGGGGAACCTGTTGAGCTATGCGATGATGCAGGCCCTCTCGGACGGCTCGCCCTACGCGCCGAACGCCGTGTGGAGCATTGCGCTGCTGCTCACGCTGCTCGCGGCGGCGGTCGGACTCGCGCTCCGCGGCAGATGGTACAGCATGCAGCGCATCGAGGCGGCGTCCATCAAGGAGTGCGTGGACAGCCTGCCCGTTGGCGCGTGCTGCTATTGGCCCGGCGGGCTGGTGAAGCTGGTCAACGGGCGCATGGAGGAGCTGAGCTACGCCGTCACAGGCGGCGCGCCGCTGGACGGCGAGCGATTGTGGCGCGCGCTGGAGAACGGCGAGGGGAACTGCGAATTCCTGCAAACGGGAGAAAATCCCGTCGTGCGCCTCCCGGACGGGCGCGTGTGGAGCGTCCGCCGCGAGACCGCGGAGCTGGACGGCGGCGAGATCTACGCGCTGCTGGCAGACGAGATGACGGAGGAGTACGCCGCCAACGCGGAGCTGACGGAAAAGCGCGAGCAGGTCAGCGAATTCAACAGCCGCCTGCGCGCGCTGAACCGGGAGATCGAGCGCATGACCGTCGAAAAAGAGGTGCTTGCCGCGAAGGTGAGCGTCCACGACGACCTCGGCCACGCGCTGCTGTACGCCAAGCAGTACTACCGGGATCCCGCGTCGGGGGACCGCGAAACGCTGCTGCGCATCTGGGGCGAGGCGATCCGCTTCGTGCGCAGCGAGAAGCCGGAGCGCTGGCGCGACCAGTACGCCTACGCGCATCAGGCGGCGAGCGAGCTGGGCATCACCATCTACACCGACGGCGCGCTGCCGAACGGCGGCAGGGTGGAGGAGATGCTCTCGGACGCGCTGATCTGCTGCCTGAGCAACGCGGCGCGGCACGGCGGCGCGGACGCGCTGTATGTGACCGCTCGGGAGACGGAGAAGACCTGGCGGCTGCACATTTCAAACAACGGCGCCGCGCCGGAGGGCGAGGTTGCCGAGACCGGCGGACTGAAGAACATGCGCGAGGAGATCGAGCGCGCGGGCGGGACGATGCGCGTGGAAAGCGCGCCCGCCTTCGCCGTGATCCTTGAGCTGCCAAAGGAGGAGGACGAAAATGCCGTATCGCGTGTTGATCGTGGATGACCAGCGCATGGCGCGCCAGCTGTTCGAGAGCGTGGTCGCCTCGTCGGAGCAATACCGGCTCGCGGGGTCGCTGGACGCCGCGGAGGACGCCGCGCCGTTCTGCGCGTCGCAGGGGGTCGATCTTGTTCTGATGGATCTGATCTTTGTCGACAGGCCCGACGGTTTTGAGGCGGCGCGCGCGATCAAGGACGTCAGTCCGCGGACGAAGATCGTCATTGTCACCAGTATGCCGGAGGTCAGCTACCTCGACCGCGCGCGGGAGATCGGCGTGGAGAGCTTCTGGTACAAGGAGGTCGGAGAGGAGCCGCTGCTCGCGCTGATGGACCGCACGATGGCGGGCGAATCCGTCTATCCGGACACCACGCCGCGCCTTGTCCTCGGCAACGCCACGAGCGCGGAGCTGACCGATCGCGAGCTGGACGTGCTGCGCGAGCTGCTGACCGGCGCCACCAACGGCGAGATCGGCGAAAAGCTCGGCATGAGCGAGCGGACGGTCAAGACGCACATCACGCACATGCTGGAAAAGACCGGCTTCAAGAACCGCACAGTGCTGGCGATCCGCGCCCGCATGAGCGGACTTGTCATCGACGAATGACGCAATTTTGCCCGATGGTACGATGCGGAGACGTCTGGATCGTGCTATGATAAAAAAGTTGAAACGGGAGCATGGCGCTTCACGGAATATGAAAAGGACAGGAGGAACCAGCCCATGAAAAAACTGACGTCACTCTGCCTCGCGTTCCTGCTCGCATTCTCCCTCTGCGCGACCGCCCTCGCGGCGGATGTGCCCTCCGACTGGGCGAGGGCGGAGGTGTCCGGCGCGATCAGCGCCGAGCTTGTGCCGGCGGATCTGCAAGGCAAATATCAGCAGGCCATCACGCGCGGCGAGTTCTGCCGCCTCGTCATCCAGCTGATGCGGCAGACCTATGCGGCGGACTGCGTGGAGTTCTTCGAAGAAAACGGCGGTTTCACCGTTTCCTTTACGGACACGAGCGACCGCGAGATCCTCGCGGCGGCGCAGTTCGGCATCGTCAACGGTGTGGGCGGCGGACGCTTCGACCCGGACAGCAGCATCCAGCGGCAGGCGGCGGCGACCATGCTCAAACGCGCGGCAAACATCCTCGATCTGACGCCGACGGTGGCGCTGACCTTTTACGACGCCGACCAGTTTGCACCCTGGGCGGCGGAGGGTATTTTGTTTACCTCTGCGCTGATCGACCCCTTCAGCCGCTTTCCCGTAATGGGCGGCACCGGCAACTTCCGCACAATTAACGATGAGACGGTAGCGGTGTTTTCACCCTTTGATCTTTACACCCGCGAGCAGGCGATCTGCACGATGATGCGCATTTACGACAACTGGCTGATGAAGACGCTGGATCCCGACGGATATCACGAGATGTTCGGTTACGGCTGATGGGTGAGGTATGAAACATCTCAAAAAACTGGTGCTGCTGCACTCGAACGACATGCACGGCGACTTCCTCGCCGAGCAGATCGATGAAAAGCTGGTCGGCGGCGTGTCGCTGCTCTCCGGCTATGTGGGCAAGGTGCGGCAGGAGGAGCCGAACACGCTCTACTGCGTCGCGGGCGACATGTTCCGCGGCAACATCATCGACTCGGAATTTCAGGGCATCTCGACCATCGAGATCATGAATATGCTCTCGCCCGACGTGGTGACGATCGGCAACCACGAGACGGACTACGGCCTCGCGCATCTGCTGTTTCTGGAGCGCTGCGCGAAGTTTCCCATCATCAACGCGAACCTGTTCATCCGCATCAACCGCACCCACCTGTTTGAGCCGTACAAGGTTATCGAGACGGGCGGCATGAAGGTGCTTTTCATCGGCATCATCACCGAGGAGGTGCTGGCGCAGACGAAGAAGGACGGCCTGATCGGGACGTTCGTCGATGTCGAGGACGCCGCCGAGGAGGTCAGGCGCATCTGCGACGCGCACAAGGCGATCGACGTGGATCTCACGGTGCTGCTGACGCACATCGGCATCGAGCAGGACAGAAAGCTGGCGGCGGCGCTCGATCCCGCCTGCGGCGTGGACGTCATCATCGGCGGACACAGCCACACCTACATGACCGAGCCGGAGAGGGTAAACGATATCCTGATCGTGCAGGCGGGCGTGGGCACCGACCAGCTCGGCCGCTTCGACATCATGGTGGACACGGACGAAAACCGCGTGGACAGCTGGACGTGGCAGCCCGTCCCGATCGACGGGACGACCTGCCCCCGCGACGCCGACATCGAGGCGCTCATCACCCGCTACAAATCCCGCACGGACGAGAAATACAGCCGCGTCATCACGCGCTTCAAACGCCGGCTGACGCACCCGGCGCGCACGCAGGAGACGGAGCTCGGCTGCGTGTTTGCCGACGCCATGCGCGAGAGCCTGGGCACGGACATTTTCCTGCTGGCGTCCGGCAGCATCCGCACGCAGGAGATGGGCTCGATCGTCATGCTGGGCGACCTCAATGAGGGCTTCCCCTACGACGACGCGGCGTATGTGGTCAAGATCAGCGGCGCGCAGCTGCGCAAAATGCTCGTCTACATGATGCGCGACGAGGTCTGGACGGGTATCCACTGCGAGTTCTATCAGTTCTCCGAGGGGCTGCACGTCGTCTATTCCAAGGCGGAGCACGCCCTGCGGGAGTTCACCTACTACGGCGAGGAGATCGCCGACGACCGCCTCTTTACGGTGGGCTTGCAGGCGTTCCATTTCAACAATCTGGGCGAGAGCTTCCGGATCGACGTGAACGAGATCTACGCCAACGCGCGGCCGCGCATGGTGGCGACCTCGTGCCGCACGGTGCTGGAGGGCTATCTCTCCGATCACCCGCGGCTCGACCACAGGGTCGGCGGACGCCTGACGGTTTTGGAGGATTAGGACTATCATCAAAATACAATAACGGGAGAGGATCACATGAAAAATCTCAAGAAGCTGGTACTGCTGCACTCGAACGACATGCACGGCGACTTTCTGGCGGAGCAGGTGGACGACAAGCTGGTCGGCGGCGTCTCGCTGCTCTCCGGTTACGTCAGCAAGGTCCGTCAGGAGGAGCCGAACACGCTCTACTGCATCGCGGGCGACATGTTCCGCGGCTCCATCATCGATCAGGAGTTTCAGGGCTTTTCCACAATCGAGCTGATGAACATGATCTCGCCGGATATCGTGACGCTGGGCAACCACGAGACGGACTACGGCGTCGCGCACCTGCTGTTCCTCGAAAAGTGCGCGAAGTTCCCCATCGTCAACGCGAACCTGTACATCAGCACGAACCACGCGCACCTGTTCCGCCCGTACAAGGTTCTCGAGGTGGACGGGATGAAGATCCTCTTCATCGGCATCCTGACCGAGGAGGTCATGGCGCAGACGAAGAACGACGGCATGGTCGGCACGTTTGTCAGCGTCGAGGACGCGGCGAAGGAGGTCGAGCGCATCTGCAACGCGCACAACGCGGTCGACATCGACTTCACGGTGCTGCTGACGCACATCGGCTGGAAGGAGGATCAGAAGCTGGCGGCGGCGCTCGATCCCGCCTGCGGCGTGGACGTCATCATCGGCGGACACAGCCACACATTCATCGACGAGCCGGCGAAGGTCAACGATATCCTCATTGTGCAGGCGGGCACGGGCACCGACCAGATCGGGCGCTTCGACATCATGGTGGACACGGACAACAACTGCGTGGACAGCTGGACGTGGCAGGCGATCCCCATCAACGCGGAGACCTGCCCCTACGACCACGACCTCGAAAAGCTCCTGAACGTCTACAAGGGCAAGACGGACGAGAAATACGGCCGCGTCATCACGCGTTTCAAGCGCCGTCTGGAGCACGAGGTGCGCACGAGAGAAACCGAGCTGGGCAGCGTGTTCGCCGACGCGATGAAGGAGAGCCTGGGCGTGGATATCTTCCTGCTGGGCTCCGGCAGCATCCGCAGCGACTGGATGGGCCCGATCGTCATGCTGGGCGACCTCGCCGAGGGCTTCCCCTACGACGACGCGGCGTACATGATTAAGGTGACGGGCGCGCAGTTCAAGGCGATGATTAAATACATGGTACGCGACGAGGTCTGGGAGGGCGTGCACAACGAGTTCTACCAGCTCTCCGAGGGGCTGCACGTCGTCTACGACCGCGCGAGCCATTCGTTCAAGGAGTTCACCTTCGAGGGCGCGGAAGTTACGGACGAGCAGCTGTTCACGGTGGGCCTCCAGAACTTCCACTTCAAGAACCTCGGGGAGATTTTCCATATCAACACGCAGGAGGTCTACGCCAACATGAAGCCGCGCATCATCTCGACCTCCTGCCGTCAGGTGCTGGAGGAGTACCTCTCCGAGCACCAGCACCTCGACCACGTCGTCGGCGACCGTTTGGTCGTGCTGTAACATCGCCGGAACACCAATCAGACATAAACCAAAAACAACAAAGAAAGGGAGAGCGACATGGGACTGTTTGACAAGAAATTCTGCGACGTCTGCGGAGGGAAGATCGGCCTTTTGGGCAACCGCAAGCTGGAGGACGGCAATCTGTGCAAGGACTGCGCGGCGAAGCTCTCGCCGTGGTTCAACGAGCGCCGGCACAGCACGCTGGCGGAGATCAAGGAGCAGCTGGACTACCGCGAGCAGAACAAGCAGGCGGTGAGCGCGTTCCGCACCACGCGCAGCCTCGGCAAGAACTACAAGGTGCTCCTCGACGAGGACGCGCGCAAGTTCATGGTGACGAACGCGAGCAAGCTCGTCGACGCCAACCCCGACGTGCTCGACTTCTCGCAGGTCACGGGCTGCGATCTGGACATCGAGGAGGATCGCGACGAGCTCATGCGCAAGGGCCCGGACGGCAAGGACATCAGCTACAATCCGCCGCGCTATGAGTATTCCTATGACTTCTACATCACCATCCGCGTCAACCATCCGTATTTCGACGAGATGCGCTTCCGCCTCAACCCGACCTCCGTCAATACCGGCGACCGCTCGATGGCGGGCATCGGCGGCAACGTGAGGGTGGCGCCCGGCAGCATGGGCATCCGTGCCGGCATGGGCGCGAACGACTATCAGGAATACGTCCAGATGGGCACCGAGATCAAGGAGGCGCTGACGCAGGCGCGTCAGGAGATCCGCACCGAGGTCGCGGCGGCCGCCGCGCCGAAGACCGCCGTCAAGTGCCCGCTGTGCGGCGCGACGACCTTCCCCGACGCGAACGGGCGCTGCGAGTACTGCGGCGGCTCGATCAACGGTTAAGCGGCGGCGCAGGATGGGAGCGAAAACGATGCGAAGAAAAGTTTGGAGCCTGCTGCTGGCACTGTGCCTGACGGTATCGCTGGCAACGACAGCATGGGCGGCAAAGGAATTCGGGCCCATCAACCGCCTCCGCTTTGAGGGCACCACCGTCAAATGGGACGCGGTGGAGGGCGCCAACAAGTATTACGCGGGGCTCATGAGGCTGGAGGGGAACATGGCCGTCATGGTGAAGTCGCTGGAAACCACGGCGACCTCCGTCTCCTTCGAAAATGAGCTCAAGCCGTACCGGCAGGACCTCGACACGAAATTCATGGTCGGCGTCTACGCGCTGAAAACCGCGCAGTACAACGAATCCCCGGTCTACTACACCGAGGCGGTGGCGGGGCTGTATCTGGCGCAGGGCTACAAGACCCCGATGGCGCTCTCCGGTGAGGCGAGCATCGGCGTGCCCTATCCCGGATACTATCTGCGGCCCACCTTCTCCGGCACGCTCTATCAGGCGTGGCGTGAGAACGAAAGCGCGGTGCATTACCGCTGGCAGATCTCCGATTCCGCCGCCGGCAGCTTCGCGGACATCTCCGGCGAGCGCGAGCGCACCCATGTCGTCGAAGGCGGCGAGATCGGGAAATACCTCCGCGTCGTCGTGACGGCGGAGGGCTATTCCGGCCAGATCGTCAGCAACGTCGTGCGCGTGGAGAAGGGCTTTCCCCTGCCCGCCGAGCGGCCCCAGCTGTCGGTGGGAAGCAATTCCCGGACGGGGAAGCCGATCATCGTTGTAACGAATGCGAAGGCGCATCAGGAGTATACGTGCACCACCGTGGAAACGCGCGCGCCGACCGAGGCGTTTTGGCGCGACGCCGTCTCTCCCAGTTCCGACGGTATGCTTTCCCTGAACTGCACCCCCGGCGCCGTCAACTACGTCTACACCCGCAGCAAGGAGACCGCGACGCACGCGGCGGGGACCGAGCTGCTGCGCGAGAGCGCCTACATCGCCGAGACGACAGCCGCCGCGGCAGCGGAGGTCAGCTCCCTCAGGCTGGAGATCACCGGCCGCGAGCGCTTTGGCTCAAGCAACGCAAAGTACATGGTGGACGACATTCTTGAGGTGACGGTCAGCGCGCTGCCGGAGGGCACCGCGTTCAAGGGTATCCGCGCGGACGGCTGGCTGTGGAACTTCAACACCGTCAACGAGTTCGGCAACGCGGCGTTCTACGGCGATCCCGGCTGCAAGGTGCCGCTGGAGGCAGGACAGTATTACACGAAGGCGTACATCCGCCTCGCGAGCGCCGGAGCCGCCAAAAAGCTCGGCGTGCAGTACCGGCTCGACAACGGCGAGCTGCTCACGGCGAACCAGAGCCTCGACGTCGCCGACGAGTACGGGCAGTATGAGATCAGCATGGTGCTTCTTCCCACCGACCTTACGGTCACCGCCGGCGACAAGGTGGAGGGCTTTCAGGTGCAATGGATGCCGGAGGAGGCCGTGATGCGGAACCTCGACTTCGACGCCGGCCAGAGCGGCGCGCCGCTGATCACCTTCGACGAGGACACCCAGACGCTGACGGTGGACGCCACGGCGGCGAAGGCGGGGAAATATCACTACACCGCCTACGTCGGCAGAGCCGAGATGGACGACATGATCGTCACCGTCGAGGCGAGAACGGCGGGCGCCGCCGAGGTGAGCATCTCCGCGCCCCAGATCCTGCCGCTTACCCCCGGACAGCGGGCGGATGCGGGCGTCACCGTTGATCCCGAGAGTGCGTTCGCTTCGCTGGTCTGGATGGTGGAAAAGCCCAACCTCATCAGCGTGAAGGACGGCTTCGTCACCGCCTCGCCGGACGCGCCCTACGGCGCGACGTCGACAATCACCGTCTACACCGGAACCGCGGGCGTCACCGCCACTATTCTGGTGGTGATCGTCAATGAGGAGGGCGACGTCGGCGTCGGTGACGGCGGCGAGACCGCGTTTACCGACGTACCGAGCGGCGCATATTACGCCGACGCGGTGGCGTGGGCGGTGGAAACGGGCGTGACCAAGGGCACGAGCGAGACGACCTTCTCGCCCAACGACACGCTCACGCGCGCGCAGGCGGTGACGTTCCTCTGGCGCGCGAAGGGCAGCCCCGCGCCGACGAGCAGCTACAACCCCTTCGCCGACGTCAAAGCGGGCGCGTACTACTACGACGCCGTGCTGTGGGCGGTCGAGAACGGCATCACGAACGGCGTGAGCGCCGACGAGTTCAGCGTCGACGGCAAGGTGACGCGCGGACAGATGATTACGTTCCTCTGGCGCACCGAGGGCAGGCCCTTCGACACCGGCGGTAAGTGGTACGAGGCGGCGGAGAGCTGGGCGGTGTCCAGACGGCTGCTTTCCGGAACGGCGGAGGACTACACGACCGACGGCAAGTGCCCGCGCTCCGACGTGGTCTACTACCTCTATCGCGATCTCGCGCAATAAGCTGAAAACAACACGAAACCGGAGGGCGGACGCCCTCCGGTTTCGTACTGTGCGTTTGATGTTATTCCGGCTTTTTCGTGCCGCAGTTGGTGCAGAAGTTCCCGTTGTTTGCCATGCCGCACTTCGGGCAGAGCCACGCGCCGGCGGCGACCGCCGCGTCCTGCGCTTCCTGGAGCGCCTTTGCCATCTCCGCGGGGTCGGACAGCTTTGCCTGAAGCCGGATCGCGCCGATCGCGTCCATGTCCTCCTTGCGCGGCGCGGCGGAGGTCAGGCGGAAGCGCGTCGCCTGAATGCCCAGCCGCTCGCGCCAGAGCGGGAACAGGTCCTCCGCGAGCGACCTGCCGATCTCATCGGAGCGTCCCGGCAGCTCGGCGAAGGGGACGCCCGCCGAGGACAGCTTGGTCAGCGCGGCCTCCAGCGCGAGGCAGATCTCGTTTTCCAGATGCTCGTTCAGCTCCGCGCCCGGCAGGCAGTTTTTGCCGAACAGCGCGGTGTCGCAGACGTTCCAGTCACATTCGCCCTCGCAGGTCAGGGACACGTCGAGCGAAAGGCCGCAGGACGCGTCCTGCTCGTGATACAGGATCGGCGTCGGCGTGCGGAAGCGGAGCGTCTCCGCGTGCCCCGCGCTTACCGCGGCGCCCTGCCGCGCCGCGCCCTGTATCTGCGTGCCGCCGCGCAGGTGCCCATAGTTGGAAGGATCGGTTTTCGTGATACCCATGGTGCGTTACCTCCCTGTCGAAATAGTCGGATCACTTGCTTTCAATGATTACGGTGCGGCTCGCGCCGTCCCAGTCCACCGCATAGCCGAAGTACTCGGCAAGGCAGCGCACGGGAGCGTAGGCGCGGTCGCTTACGATGACCGCCGCGGTGTCCATCGGGATCTCCTCGCCGCCGGACGTGCGCGCGGCGGCGCTGCCGATGGGAAAGAAGAGCGTTTTTTCACCGTCGGAGAAGGACGCCTCGCGCTTGTCACCGTCCCACGCGACGCTCAGGCCGAGCGCGTCGCCCGCGGCGCGCAGGGGCACCATCGTGCGGCCGTTTTCGTCCGTGAAGGGCGCGGCGTCCGTCCATTGCACCGCCTTGCCGTTCACGGTGACGGAAACGGCGTCGGGGTCCGGCGCGGGCGTCGGAGCGGGAGCCGGCGCGGCAAAGGCGGGCACATCGCGGAAGGCGCCCGTGTCGAGGAAAGCGGCGCCGGAGAGCTTGACGTCGCGCAGCGCGTAGCAGTTCTGGAACGCCCAGATGCCGACGCTGGTCACGCTGTCCGCAAGCACGGCGCTCTCCATGCGCTCAAAGCTCTGGAACGCGCGGTTGCCGACGCGGGTGACGCCGTTCTGCACCACCAGACGCTTGACCAGCGTGCGGTAGGCGGCCCACGGGCGGTTCGCGATGGTGGGCGCCGCCTCGTCGGACTTGTTGTAGTCCGGGATCGCGCCGCTGCCGGCAACGGTCAGCGTGCCGACGGCGGAGAGCGCCCAGCTGAGGTTCCCCAGCATACCGTCCGCGCTCACGAGGCGCGCGTCGACGGGGGCGCTGCGGAATGCGCCCAGCTCGATGGCGATGTTCTCCGGCATCTGCACGCTTCCGAGCGCGTAGCAGTTCTGGAACGCCCAGATGCCGATGCTTTCGACGCTGTCCGCGAGTTCGACGCTTTCCAGCTTCTCAAAGCCCTGGAACGCGCGGCTGCCGACGCGGGTGACACCGCTTTGCACGACCAGCCGTCTGGCTTCGGTGCGGAAACCTGCCCACGGGCGGTTTGAGACGGTGGGCGCCGCCCCGTCGGACTTGTTGTAGTCCGGGATCGCGCCGATGCCGCCGATGGTCAGCGTGCCGTCGTCGGAGAGCGACCAGCTGAGGCTTCCCAGCGTGCCGCGCGCCGCCGCGCGCGCCGCGGGCGCAAGATTCAACAGCAGACAGAGCGCGAGAAACGCGCCGATCACGCTTTTTTTCATGTTCGGACCCACCCCTTTCCAGAACGACCGGTTTCATGCCACAATGCCATTATAGACGCCGCCGCGCGGAAGCGCATCGTACCATCGGGCAAATTTCCGTGGCGTACGATGTTTTTTTGCGGCCAAAAAACGCGGCGGCTCCGTCAGGAGACCGCCGCGAATGTGTTCAGGAGAGGATACCCTCGATCTTGTCCCAGTCATAGTTCTCGACCGCCTGCCGCGCGCGCCGGACGCGTTCACGCTCGCCCTCCGGGATGCGGAAGCCGGCGAGGTAGTCCAGCACATAGGCGGCGCCGTCCGAATCCATGTTCGCCGCGAACTCGCGCAGGCTGTCGTACGCCTCGCGCAGCTTTCCCTCCGGCAGGGGAGGAAGGCCGCTGTCATCCCGCGGCGCGTCCGTTTCACACAGCGGCGCGAGCGCCGTGCCCAGCGCGCGGAAACGTGCCAGCAGCCCGCCCAGCTCCGCTTCCAGCGTCCGCGTGTCGCCCGCCTTGCCCGCCGCCTCCAGCTTCTCCGCCAGCGCGCCGAGTTCCTCCGCGCCGATGGCGCGAGACGTGCTCTTGAGCGCGTGCACCTTCACCGTCACGCCGCCGGCGTCGCCCGCGCGCCACAGTTTCTCGATCTCGTCCGCGGCGGAGGCGGCGTTTTTCGCGTAGACCGCCAGCGTGTCGAGGTAGGTCTCCGCCGTGCCGCAGCGCGAAAGCCCCTGCGCGACGTCCAGCTCGTCGACCGCGCGCAGCCAGTCCGGCAGCGCGGCGTCCTCCGCCCCGTCGGACGCGGATACGGGGGTGAGCACGGGCGCGGGCGCGGCGTTCTCCGGCGTGACCGCGCGCACCTTATCCGGCGGGAGGCAGCCCAGCAGCAGCTTTTCGAGCTTTGCGCCGTCCACGGGCTTGGAGACGTAGTCCGTGAAGCCCGCCGCGAGATAGGCCTCCCGCGCGCCGGAGATGGCGTTCGCGGTCAGCGCGACGCAGGGGACGGTCGCCGTGTTCGGCAGAGCGCGCAGGCGGCGGAGCGTTTCGACGCCGTCCATGTCCGGCATCATGTGGTCGATGAAGATGACGTCGTAGGCCGTGTTTTCCGCCTTCAAAAGCGCCTCCGCGCCGGACGACGCCGTGTCGACTTTGATCTGTGTACGCTTGAGAAGTCCGCGGATGACGGTCAGGTTGACCGGCGTGTCGTCCACGACGAGGATGCGCGCCTCCGGCGCGTGGAACAGCTCACGGTAGACCCTGTGCGGCGCGTCCGCCGCGCGGCGTCCGACAAAGCGCCCGACCGGCTCCCACGACTCCACGGGCTGCTCCACGGCGAAAGAGAACGTCGAACCCTCGCCGTAGACGCTCTCGACGTCGAGCCTGCTGTCCATCAGCGCGAGCAGCTGCTTTGTGATGCTCATGCCGAGTCCCGTGCCCTCGACGCTGCGGTTGCGCGATTCCTCGATGCGCTCGAACGGCGCGAACAGGCGGTCCATATCCTCCTGCTTCATGCCGATGCCCGTGTCGGCGACGGAGAAGCGGAGCGCGATCCGGTCCTCGCCGCGCTTCTCGAAGCCGAGCGTCATCGTTACCGTGCCCTTTTCCGTGTACTTCACCGCGTTGGTCAGAATGTTCAGCGCGCACTGACGGATGCGGATCTCGTCGCCGAGAAGCAGGCGGGGAATGTTCTCGTCCACGCGCACGACGAAGCGCAGGCCCTTGTTGTCCGCGCGCGGCCGCGTCATGTTCACAAGGTCGTTGACGAGCGAGCTGAGGTCGTAGCGCGCGGGCAGGATCTCCATCTTGCCCTCCTCGATCTTCGAGAGGTCAAGGATGTCGTTGATGATGGACAGCAGCGTCCGCCCCGCCGATTCGATGTCTTCGGCGTAGTCGAGGATCTCCTCCTCGCCGCTCTCGCGCAGGATCATCTCGTCCATGCCGAGGATGGCGTTGATCGGCGTGCGGATCTCGTGCGACATGTTGGCGAGGAAGGTGGACTTCGCCTTGTTCGCCGCGTCGGCGAGGCGCTTTTGCTCGCGCAGCTCGTCCATGTAGCGGTAGTGCTCGGTGTCGTCCGTCAGCGCGTAGAGCGTGCCGATCACCGCATCGTCCTGCCGCAGCGAGTTCGCCTCCGGCGTGTAGACGCGTTCGCCGAGGCGCAGCGGCTCGTTGCGGTCGATCGCCCCGCGCAGCGCCGACACAACGTCCTGCGGCTGCGCCCGCAGCTCGGGAAAAAGATCCTGCGCGGGACGGTTGCTGAATTTGACGACGCCCTGCGCGTCCACGGCGATGATCGCCTCGGACAGCTGCTCGACGACGAACTGGCGCGCCAGGATCGCCATGTCGAGCAGATCGTAGCGGAAGATCGCGATAAACATGAACAGCGCCGCGACCGGGAAGCTCAGCATGGAGATGTCATACACCCGACACACGGGGAGCAGCTTGACCATCTGCGCAATGACGCACGCCCCCTGCACGACGATGGCGAGCAGCGTCATCCACTGCTGCTTTTTCGCCACGGGGTCTTTCTCGCGGCGCACGGCGGCGATCAGGACGAAGATGGTCGAAACGGTATAAAGCGCCAGAACCACCGCGTAGGAGTGGTGCCAGATGCCGTTCGTGTGGGTAAACACGGGGAACGAATCCACCACGGAGAAGCTGGTCTCCGTGTGGTAGTAAAGCCCCGTGAACCCTGTGGTCAGCACCGCAAGATAGGTGGCTGTGCTGAACAGCGCGAGAAACGCCTTGACAAAACGCGGCACGCGGAGCCGAACCAGCTCCGTGGAGAACAGCAGCAGCGCGAACGGCGCCCACACCCGTCCCAGATAGGAAACGCGCAGCGCCGCGATGTACGCCTCCTCCGAGCGCGCCGTCAGCTCCAGCAGATAGCCCACGCTGTTCACGAGCGTGGACGCGCAGCTCAAAAACAGGTATGCGTGCAGCCTGCTTTTCCAGTGGTTGAACACCACACAGCATTCCGCGAACAGCGCGGCGACGCTGACGCATTGAATGATAAGTATGAGATGATACATCTGATCGCTCCCTGATGGTTCGGAAAAACAGCAACAATTGCCGCGAAACGAAAGGTTCACAACAACTGCTATTGTATGGTCGCGCGATTCGTTTGTCAAGCGTCCGCGCCGCCGCGCACCGAGCCCGACGTGACATGCGCACTTTTCGGCAATCTTGCCAATTGTGCCGTCCCGACATCTGTGGTACACTCGTCAGGTCGCGTAACGCGACGCCATATGCACCGGAACAGCGATTTCCGGAGGTTCAGGAGGGAATCCCCATTTCTTTTCATGATTTTGATTTCAGCCGTGAGATCGAGCGCTCGCTCGGCGAGCTCGGCATCCACGAGCCGACGACCATTCAGACGGAGGTCATCCCGGAGGTGCTGCGCGGGCGCAACGTGCTCGCGCTGGCGCAGACGGGCTCAGGCAAGACGCTCGCCTACGGCGCGCCGATTTTGCAGCAGCTGCAAGCCGCCGGCTTCACCGGGGACCACAGCGTCCGCGCGCTCGTGATCGTGCCGACGCGCGAGCTTGCCCTGCAGGTGCGCGAGAATATCCGCTCCTACGGCGAGTACCTGCCGTTCCGCTGCGAGTGTGTTTTCGGCGGCGTGGACATGGGCAAGCAGCTCAAAATGCTCGCGAAGCAGACGCCCGACATTCTCGTCTCCACGCCCGGACGCCTGCGCGACATCCTCACGCAGCCGGAGGGGCCGCAGGGGCTGTTTGACGATTGCGAGGTCGTCGTGCTCGACGAGGCGGACCGGCTGTTCGAGTCGACCTTCCTTGCCGACACGAAGTGCATCCTCTCGTTCGTGCCCGCGCAGCGCCGGATGCTCATGTTCTCCGCCACGATGCCCAGGCAGATGGAGGGCACCGCGCGCGAGCTGATGGGCGACTACGTGCTCAAGCTGGCGCAGCCGCGCAACTCCACGGTGGAGACCATTGAACAGCGGCTTTTCTACGTGGACCGGGAGAACAAGTACCCGCTGCTCCTGCACATCCTCTCGCAGGGCTTCGACGGGACGGTGCTGATCTTCACCGCGACGAAGTACCGCTCGCGCATGGTCGCTGAAAAACTGCGGCAGGACGGCTACGCCGCGGACGTGACGACCGCCGGCATGAGCATGAACTCGCGGCAGAAGAAGTTCGCCGACCTGCGCGAGGGCAAGACGCAGATCCTGGTCTCGACCAATCTGCTCGCCCGCGGCGTCGACGCCGAGAACGTGTCGCTGATCGTCCAGTACGACATCCCGGACGCGGCGCAGGAGTACATCCACCGCATCGGGCGCACGGGGCGCGCCGGACGCTCCGGCGAGGCGGTCGCGTTCAGCGAGTTCTGGGAGAAGAAGTACATCCGCAACATCGAAAAGCTGATGAACAAGCCCATTCCCGTCGTCACGGAGCACCCGTTCCCCATGACATGCTTCGAGGTGCCGGTCGACCGGCACGGCAAGCCGGTCGATCCCAACGTCAGGGAGTCCCGGGAGGCGGCGCGCGCCTTCCGTGCCGAGCGGATGGCAAAGCAGCGCGCGGAGGACGATGCGCGGGAGAAGACGCGCGCGCCGGAGGCGGAGCCGCGTCGGACGGCGGCGGAGCCGGAGAGTGAAAGCCGCAAGACAGAGCGCGAAGAGCGCAAGCCGGAGCGCGCGGAGCGCAGACAGGCAAAGGAACAGCCGGCACGCAAGAGCGAGAACACGGCGCGCAAGCAGGAAAACACGACCCGCAAGCCGGAGGGCGCGGCGCAGCCGCCCGCGGAGAAGCCGGAGACGCCGCGCCGCCGCCGCAGACGCCGCCGCTGGTATCCGCCGAAAACCACATAACACGCCGAAGCCGGCAGGAGCGTATCGCCCCTGCCGGCTGTTCTATTGCATGGTTCAGTTTTCCGGCGAGGCGGTTTTTTCCTCCCGCGCGGTGCGCTGCACGCCGTAGATGCCCGCGAGGATCATGGCGCAGAACACCGCCGAGACCGCGGAGAACGGCTCGCGCAGGAAAAACGCTCCCGCGAAGACCGAGACGGCGGTGGTCAGATTGGCGAACACCGTCTCGCGCGCCACCGTCATGTAGGTGATGGAGTAGGAGGTCAGGAAATAGCTGCCCACGGAGCAGCAGACGCCGAGGAAGCAGATCGCCGTGAGGTACGGCGCGTCATGCAGCGGGCGCAGATACTCCGCCGCGCTGCACCGCAGGAGGGCGGACGCCGTGAAGACGACGGCGCCCGTCGCCATCATCATATACGTGCGCTCAAACGGCGTGAACGAGACGGAGAGCCGCCGTCCCAGCAGCGTGTACGCCGTCGCCGCCGCCACTGCCACGACCAGTCCGGCGACGCCGCCCCACGTGAGCGCGCCCGAGCCGCCGCTCTGGAGTCCCACGCCGATCACGCCGGCCACGGAAACCGCGCTGAACGCCAGCTGTCCGGCGGTGGGACGCTCCTTGAGGATCGGCGCGGCGGCGAGCATGGACACCACGGGGATCATGGCGATCATCACGCCGGAGAAGATGGTGTTCGAGTGCAGGATGCCGTACTGCTCGCCGTAGAAATAGACCACCGGCTCGGCGAGGGCGAGCATCAGCAGCGGCAGCAGGCGCTTGCCGCGCAGGGACAGCCGTCCGGCGCCTGCGAGCAGCAGCAGATTCATCAGCGCGAACGCGAGCAGGAAGCGGTGGCTGAGCAGGACGAACATGTGCGCATGATCCAGCGCCACGCGCGACGCCATGAAGCTGAAACCCCAGAATGTGTGCGCCAGCACCGCGGAGAGCATGGCGCGCGCCTCCGTCCCGCCGCGCGGCGAGGAAACGCTGTTCGCCGCGCGCTCCCTGCAAAACGTGCCGACGATGCGGTCGGCGGCTGCCGCGTAGACGCGACGGACGCTTTCCGCGGCGGATATGCGCCAGCACAGCTCCGCGACCGCGACGCCGGCGAGGACGTCGACGATGAAATGCTGCTTCGTCGTCAGCGTGGAGAGGCAGACCGCCGTGCCGAAGACCAGCAGTCCCGCTTTTACGCCCCGCGGGGCGTCCGGCAAGTCGCGCACGCCGCGCCAGCACAGCCAGCTGAGCAGGCAGTGGATGGACGGGAACAGGTTGGTCGGCGAATCAAGACGGTAGACAAGCCGCACGAGAGCGCCGCACAGCGAAGAACCGTCCACCGCGGGACGCGTGATGGCGGCGGGCAGAGCCAGAAAGCAGACGAAGCACACGAAAAGCGAGAGAAATACCGCGCAGAAAAAGCGGTATGCGCGCCGCTGCTCCTGCACGGCAAGATACAGATAGATCAAGAACCATTCCGCGAACGCGGCGACGTAGATCAGTATGGTCGCCGGAACAAACGGGATCAGTCTGTCCGCCGGAAGCGACAGATCGTGGTGCGGCATGCCGTCCATGACCAGCTTGGGCACGTAGAACGCAAAGAGCTGCCAGCACCATGTTGCCGCCAGCAGGGGCAGCGTGTGGCGCGGGAGCGCGCGGAGCCGCTGCATCGCCCTCACGACGCTGCCTCGCCCGTCCCGCCGAGGCACATGCCCTGCGTGACGCGGAATTCCCGTCCCTCGCGCAGCTGCCGGAGGATTTGCGCGTCGAGCACGATGCGTCCCCTTTGGAACAGCAGCACGATGGTGGAGCCGGCGAGCTCGAAGTGGCCCATCTCCTCACCCTTGCGGAACGGCGCGTTCTCCCGCTCGTTCACGATGCCGCCGACGACGAACGCGCCGATCTCGGTCTGCACGACGAGACCGAAATGCTCCGTGCGCAGCAGCGTCCAGCAGCGGCGGTTGAGCGTGTAGACCGGATAGCGCTCGCAGGCGGCGCTCTGCACGCTGTGCAGCTCGCCGGGGATGAAGTGGTTTTCCTCCTGATAGCCGTCGTCTATGTAGCAGTAGTGGTGGTAATCCGACGGCGTCAGCCGGAACACGAGGCAGTCCCCGCCGCAGAACTGCCGCGCGAGCGCCTCGTCCTGCAGCAGATCGGCGAGGCGGTAGTGCGAGCCCTTGATGAAAAAGCTGCTGTCCTCCGCGACGGGATAGGCGCTCAGCCAACCGTCGCACGGACTGATGAGCAGGTCGGGCGCGGCGTCGGGCGCGGCGTCCGGCTTCGTGCGGGCGAAAAAGTCGCGGAACGTGGCGTAGGGCTGCCCCCGCTCCAGCGCGACGCCGTGCCGCTCCGCGTAGCCGCGGATGAACGGGCGCGAGAGGCGGGAGCGGAGGAAACGCACGGCGACGCGGTCGGCGCGGGTGCGCAGCAGGCCCTTGAGCAGCACGCGCCCCGCCGCCGTTCCGTACAGGAAGCGGACGGTTTTGCTCTCGCTGCTCATATGACCGACCTCGTCAGCAGCACCGCGAACTCCGCGGCGCCGGCGAGCAGCATGACCGCCTTGCCGCGAAGCTGCGGCTTGTGAAGCCTGAACGGCGTGAGAAACGCCGCCGCCATCACCAGCAGCGCCAGCGGCGCGAGCCTGCCGACCGGCCAGCTCAGCTTGCCGCCGAGCTCCATCAGCGCGGGAAGGAGCAGCGCCGACGTGGTCACGGGCAGGCCGTAATAGACCGTGCGCGAGCCGGTTTCGTGTTCCTGCCGCTCCTCCTCGTCCACGTTGAACCACGCGAGGCGGATCAGCGCGCAGAGCACATAGAGGCAGGAGAGGGAGAAGGCGACGGTGCTTTTTCCCGCCGCGCTGTACGAAATGACGGCGGGCAGCACGCCGAAGCAGATGAGATCGCTCAGCGAGTCGATCTGCACGCCGAAGCGCTTCTCCTGCTCCGTGCGCTCCATGGTTGAGGCGATCGCGCCGTCGAACATATCGCACACGCCGGCGACCATCAGGCACAGCAGCGCCGTGTGCAGGTCGCCGTCCAGGGCGAACGTGACGCCGGTGAAGCCCACCAGCATACCGATGTAAGTCAAAACGACCGTGTAGTTGTAGATACCGAGCATGGGACGACTCTCCTTTCAACGAAGTAAAAATATTAGCACAAAAAGTCGTCCGGCGCAAGAGGAAAATGCGCGCGACGGCGCAAATGTGGGCGCAAATGCGGCGCAAAAGCGGGCGCAGAACACAGATAAACGCCGCCTCCGAACGGCCGAAACGGCCGCGCGGAGGCGGTGCTTTTGCCTGTGTGCTCTTTTGGGGTCAGATGTTCGCGTCGATGATCTTGGTGAACTCCTGCGGGGGCATGACGCCGATCTTCTTGTCGATCTCCTGCCCGTCCTTGAAGAACATGACGGTGGGAATGGACATGATGCCGTAGCGCTGGGCGAGCTCCGGCTCGTCGTCCACGTTGATCTTGCCGATGACCGCCTTGCCATCGTAATCGGCGGCAAGCTGCTCGACGACGGGGCCGAGCATCCGGCACGGGCCGCACCACTCCGCCCAGAAGTCCGCGACCAGCAGGCCCGGCTGGGAAAGCGCCTTGTCAAAGCTCTCTTCGGTAAAATGCTGCAATGCCATGATTCATTCTCCTTTTCACATTTATATTTATTTGCTTTGTTTGTCCAGATATTCGCACGCGGACAGGCCGGCGACGTGTCCCTCGCCCACCGCCTTGGCGACCTGCAGCGGCGTACCCGTGCAGTCGCCGCAGGCGAACACGCCCTCAACGCTGGTTTTCATCGCGCGGTCGACCTTGATGTAGCCGCCCTCGGTCTCCAGCGCGGGCAGCAGATCCGTCGGCGCGAGCGACGCGCGCAGGATGAACGCGCAGGCGCAGGGAACCTCCGTCCCGTCGAGCAGCACGGACGCCACGGTCTGCCCGCCCCGAACCTCGACCTTGCTCGCCGCGACGAAGGGAATGTCCTCCGGCAGCTCGTCCGGACGCTTCTGCGCGGTGTAGGTCACGGCGCAGCCGATGCTCTTGAGGTACTTCGCCTCCTCCGGCGCGTCCGCCGTGCGCCCGACGACCACCACGTCCTTGCCGCGGTAGAGCATCCCGTCGCAGGTGGCGCAGTAGCTGACGCCGCGGCCGAGATATTCCGCCTCGCCAGGGAACTTTGCCTGCCGCACCACGCCCGGCGCCATGATGAGCGCGCCGCCCTGATAGAGGTCGGCGCCCACCGTGACGGTGAAGCCGTCCCACGCCATCAGCGAGATGGCGCGTCCGGTGACGAACTCGACGCCCGCGTCCTCCGCGTGCTTTTGGAATTCCGCCAGCAGCTCGTAACCCGTCCGGCCGGGCAGGCCGAGATAGTTGTCGATTTTTTCCGCCTTTGCCAGCGGACTGTCCTGCCAGCGGTTGCCGACGACCAGCGCGGTCTTGCCGCGGCAGCGCGCCGCGACGGCGGCGGCGAGTCCCGCGGGGCCGCCGCCCAATACGATCACATCATATTTCATAACAGTCACCTCGTTTCTTTCGTGACATAGTATACCCTATTTTTTCGACCTTGGCAAGAGGTTGAGCCAAAAAAGATTGGACAAAATTTAAATTTTCTGTGTCGTATTTATGGCGAAACTGTAAACTTTGCGCGGCGCGCTTTACGCGGCGGGACAGAGACGGTATAATCCATTTAAAAGGAGGGGAAGCGATGAACTTTCTTGATCGTGCCCGCAGCGCCGTCGCGCGCTTCATGTACGGACGCAACGGCGTGGACAAACTGTGCTGGGCGCTGGTGGGGACGGGCTTCGTGCTGGACATCGCTGCGACGGCCTTGCACGGCTACGCGGTCCGGGCGCTTTTCCGCGTCCTCAGTACGACGCTGCTGATCTTCGCCGTTTACCGGATGTTCTCGCGCAACCTCACCCGCCGCCGCGCCGAGAACGCGCGCTTCCTCAGCTGGTTCGATCCCCGCCGCTCCGCCCTGCGCGCATGGCTCGCCCGCCGGAGCGACCGCGCGCACAAGTACGTCCGGTGCTCCTGCGGCGCTTGGTGCCGCGTGCCGCGCGGCGTGGGCAAGGTCGAGCTGATGTGCCCGCGGTGCGGGGAGAAGATGATCGCCAAAACCTGACTATTGCCGCATGGCGCATCCCAAGGTTGACAGATGTGATGTGCGGTGCTAGTATATCAGCACGCAAAAGCGTAAAATGAAACAGGAGGAAAACAACAATGAAAAAAACCTTGCGTTATATCGTTGTCGCTGCGCTGGCTCTGGTGCTGACGCAGGCTGCCGCTCTGGCGGCCGCGCCCGTCGCGGTCCAGCTGGACGGTCAGGCTGTCACCTTTACCGACGCCGCGCCGCAGATCGTCAACGATCGTACCTTCCTGCCCGTACGCGCCGTATTTGAGGCGATGGGCGCCGAGGTCGGGTACGACAACGCCACCCGCACCGTCACCGCGAAGCGCGACGGCAGGGTCGTCACCATGACCATCGACTCCAAGGAGGCGAGCGTCACCGAGAACGGCAAGACCACGCCCATCACGATGGACGTCGCGCCGTACATCGATCCCGCGCTCAGCCGCACCTATGTGCCCGTGCGCTTTGCCGCACAGGCGCTCGGCGCCAACGTGGGCTGGGATGCCGACACCCGCACCGTGCTCATCGAGGACACCGAGAAGATCGTCGGGAAGCTGATGGACGGCAAGACCTTCAACAATCTGGATAAGCTCGCCGCCTTCAGCAACAAGTACAGCGAGGGCACCTGGACCTCCACGGTCGACATGAGCGGCACCGTGACCGTCGACCTCGCGCAGTTCGACCCCGAAACCCCCATCAAGCTCAGCGTTCCCATGACGGTCAGCGCCAAGGGCGTTACGGCCGACGCGACCAAGATGGACATCACCGAGACGATCAAGATGGACCTCAGCTCCGTTCTTACGCTCGTCAAGTCCATGTCCGGCGACGACGCGCCCAGCGCGGAGGATCTCGCGATGATCGAGGCGCTTGCCCAGGCGATGAACGCCAAGGGCCTCACCGTCAACGTCCGCGGCGACATGGCGGTCGGCAAGCTCTATGTGAATATCGACGTCTCCGCCCTCGGCGATCTGGCGGCGGAAATGGGCGTGGATTCCAAGACCTGGTTTGTGCTCGACATGAAGTCCGCCTATGATGAGATGGGCATGGATTATGCCGGCCTGATCGGCTCGGCGAAGAGCTTTGACTTCAAGCAGATCGTCTCCGGCGCGCTCGCCAGCGACAGCATGGACGACGCCGCCGTCAACGCCCAGATCAACGCGACGGTGAAGGCACTGGTCGACGCTTTTGCCGACAGCAGCTTCACCAAGAGCGGCGATACCCTCTCCACCACCTTTGCGCAGGAGATCGAGGGCATCACCCTCAAGTGCGTGATCGCCATGACCATGAAGAACGACGCTGTCACCGCCTACGGCTATGAGATCGGCGCGAACGGCGACGCCGCCGGCATGGGCACGCTCAACCTCGCCATGAAGCTGTCCGTGGACGAGAAGGACAAGGTCGCCGGCTCCCTGACGATGAACGTCCTCGACGCGGTGAAGGCGGACTTCACCATCTCCGGCGGCTACACCAAGGGCGGCTCCGCCCCGGCGGTCGAGCCCCCGGCGGGCGCCACGGTTCAGGATCTGATGAACATGATGGGCGCCGTCGACTTCTGATCGAAGCCCCGACATTCCCAATAACCCCCAAAACCGCGGCGCCGACGAGGCGCCGCGGTTTTCTGTGCCCGCCGAGCCTTGACAATTCCGCGGAAAGGCGGTATAGTACGCGCATTGACATGAGACGCCCTCATGGGAGAGAAATGACGCGGGAGAACGGGATGGAGAGCAAGAAACTGGAAGCGCTGCTGATGTCGGCGGATCTCGGCAGCTTCACCAAGGCGGCGGAGGTGCTCGGCTACACGCAGTCGGGCCTGACGCACATGATGAACTCGCTGGAGCGCGAGGTCGGGTTTCCCCTGCTTGACCGCGGGCGGCACGGCGTCCGGCTGACGGAGGCGGGCGAGAAACTTGCCCCGCTGATGCGGGAGCTGCTGCGCGCGGACACGGCGCTCGCCGACATGGTGGCGCAGATGTCCGCCTCCCGCAGCGAGACGATCCACACCGCGGCGTACGCCAGCCTCGCAATGCACTGGCTGCCCGCCATCATCCAGGCGTTCCGCGAGGAGAACCCCAACGTCGACGTCGACATCCGCATGGCGGACCACGTCGACGCGCCGTACGCGCTGCTCTCGCAGGGCAAGATGGACGTGATCTTCGTCAGCCGGCAGGAGCCGGGCGCGTATGAGTGGGTGCACCTCAAGGACGACCCGATGTACGCCGTGCTGCCCCGCGACTATCCGACGCAGGGGCGCGACGTCTTCCCGCTGCACGAGTTCGACGGCAAGGATTTCCTCATGCCCGCGCAGGGCTTCGACAAGGACATCCTGCGCATTTTCGACCGCGAGGGCGTGCGCGCGAACATCCAGCCCACGGTGGTGGACGACGCGACTGTGGTCAACATGGTCGAGCATGGCCTCGGCATCAGCATGATGACGGAGCTGACGCTCAAGGGCCGCGCCGAGCGCGTGCTGACGCTGCCTGTCGAGCCTGCGGCGTCCCGCGAGCTGGGCGTCGCGGTGCGCTCGCTCTCGGAGGCGCCGGAGATGCTTCGCCGCTTTATCGACTGCACGCAGCGCATCGTGCGCGAGCTCTCGCGCTGAATCTCGGAAGGGAGAAACCAACCATATGCCACAGGCTCAGAATACGCCCGCGCCGGTGCTCTGGACGGCGGACGGCTACATAAAGGATCAGGACGCGCTGACAGACCGCACCTATCGCACGATCTCCGCGCATTACAACAGCTGCGGTCCGGTCGCCGTCTTCGATCTGCGGCACCACATGGGGCACGACGTATGCTTCGACGACGTGCTGCGCGAGATGGACGACATGCACCTGTTCCGCGCGCCCGGGCCGACGATGATGTACGTGATGCGGCGGTATCTGCGCAAATACCTTCCCGGTTGGCGCGAGGTGCACGGCAGGGAGGACGCGCTCGCGGCGGCGGAGGGCAGTTCCATGGGCATCCTGCGCTATCACGAGGAACATGTGCCGCACTTCGTGCCCTTTTTCCGCGTCGGCGACGGGACGTACCGCTTCCTCAATGTCTCCGACGACACGGAGGACGGCGTTTTTGAGCTTCCGGCGTTCTGGGAGGGCCATCTGCGCGGCGGCAGCGTCAAGCTGTTCTGCTGGCAATAATACGTCCCTGCGGGGCGGCGTCCGTTTTGATGCGGCACGCCGCCCCTTTTTGCATAGTTCGCCGGCGCGGCGGGGATACTACTCTATAAAATATACCGGGGGGTATCCTATGCGCTTATCCGACGATTTTTCCCGCAACGCGCAGCGGCTGGACGCGCTGCTGGGCGTGGGGCGGAGTTTCGACGTCGTGTCCCGCGACTTCTTTGCCGGACGGCGGCGCTGCCGCCTCTACACCATCGACGGCTACGGCGACAGCGCGGTGCTGGAGCGGGTCATGAGCCATCTGATGAGCCTTTCCTCCACCGTGGAGGCGCAGACCGTGCAGGAGTTCGTCGACCGCTTCGTCGGCTTCGCGCAGGCGGACGCCGAGGACGATCTGGAGCGCGCCGTTACCGCCGTGCTGACGGGCAAGACGCTGCTGCTGGCGGAGGGGCTTGCGGGCGGCGTCCTGCTCGACGCCAAGCAGTTTCCCGCCCGCGGGGTGGAGGAGCCCGCCTCCGGCAAGGTGCTGCGCGGCGCGCACGACGGTTTCATCGAGACGCTGACGGTCAACGCCGCGCTGCTGCGCCGCCGCATCCGCGACCCGCGGCTGACGCTGGAGGGCCACCAGATCAGCGAGCGTTCGCGCGCCGACGTGGCGCTGTGCTACCTCGAACACAAGGTCGACCGCGATCTGCTCGAAGAGCTGCGGCGCAAGCTGGACGCCATCGACGTGCGCTCGGTCTCCATGGGGCAGGAGAGCATCGCCGAGGCGATGATGAAGCCCCAGTGGTGGAACCCGTTTCCGAACGTGCGCTACACCGAGCGCCCCGACGTCGCCACCGCCTGCATCATGGAGGGCAGCGTCGTGCTGCTCACGGACAATTCGCCCGCGGCGATGATCCTGCCGACCGGCTTTTTCGACTTTGTGCAGGAGGCGAACGACTTCTGCTTCCCGCCGCTCATCGGCTCGTATCTGCGGTTGCTGCGCTGCGCGGTGTTTCTGCTGACGCTGTTCATCACGCCGCTGTGGTACGCCCTCGTCAAGACCTCCGGCGCGCAGGGCGCGCTGCACTTCCTCGCCATTGCCGAGGATTACGAGGTGCCGCTGCTGGTGCAGCTTCTGTTCGCGGAGTTCATCGTCGATCTCATCAAGCTCACTAGCCTCAACACCCCGCCGGTGTTCTCAAACTCGTTCTCCATGATCGGCGCGCTCGTGCTGGGCGACTTTGCCGTGCAGGCGCATTGGCTCGTGCCGGAGGTGCTGGCGTACATGGCGTTCGTCGCCATCGCGAACTTTGCCCAGCCGAGCTACGAGCTGGGCTACGCGTTCAAGCTGCTGCGGTTGATGCTGTTGCTGCTCGTGGGGGCGTTCGACTGGGCGGGCTTTGCCCTCGGATGCGCCGTGATCGTCGTCCTGCTCGCCACCAACAGGCCCATCGCGGGGAAGGGCTACCTCTACCCGCTGCTGCCCTTCGACGGCCGCGCGCTGCGCGAGCTGCTGGTGCGCCGCCCGATCAGCCGCGAGAACACGTGACGGCGCCCGCGCCGTTCAAAACGGGCAAAAACGAGTACGAACAGCAATATTTTTACAATAAAATACCATACGCAATATTTCGGGAGGCTCTTGACAAACGGGAGCCTCTTGCTTATAATGCAAACAGTTGAACAATTGCTCAACTGTTTGAGAGGAGGCGGACAACATGGACACCATCGAGCGGGAAGTGAGCTGCGAGTGCGAGGTCATCCACGAGGAGGCGGTCGCCGACGTGCGCGCGCGTCTGGCGGGCGCGGAGGATTACACGCAGCTGGCGGCGCTGCTCAAGCTCTTCGGCGACCCCACGCGCACGAAGCTGCTGCACGCGCTGGAGCTGCGGGAGCTTTGCGTCTGCGATCTGGCGGCGTTGCTGGGCGTGACGAAGTCCGCGGTGTCGCACCAGCTCAAGATGCTGCGTCTTGCGAATCTGGTGCGCTGTCGCCGCGAGGGGCAGGTCGTGTACTACTCCCTTGCCGACGACCATGTGGGCGCGATCCTCGAAACAGGCTTTGAGCACATCCGGGAATAAGAAGAGCAAAAAAACAGAGATCGAAAAGGAGACGGGACCATGAAGAAGAAATTCAAGTGCGAGGTCGACTGCGCCAACTGCGCGCAGAAGCTGCAGGATGCGCTGGGCAAGCTGGACGGCGTGGAGGAGGTCACGGTGAACTTCATGACGCAGAAGCTGACGCTCACCGCCGCCGACGAGCGCTTCGACGAGGTGTTCGAGGCGGTGGTCAAGAAAGCGAAGCAAATCGAGCCGGATACGGTTATTACTGCGTAATAACCGGACTGCTCGCCGTTTCGCTCACCGCTGACGCGGCAACCGCGAAACATGGCTGACGAAACCACGGCTGGGAAGCGCCGTGGTTTCGTAATGAGTATCTTTCAGGAGGCTATGCCCTATGACCGCCAAACAGGAGTTGATGCGCGCGCGCATCATCGCCGCGCTGCTGCTCTATACCGCCGTCTTTGCCACGGAGCGCCTCGTGCTGCCGCAGAGCGTGCCCGCCGTGCTGCGCCTCGCGCTCTACGTCGTCCCGTATATCGTCATCGGCTACGACGTGCTGAAAAAAGCGTGGACGAACCTGATCCACGGACAGGCGTTCGACGAGAGCTTCCTGATGACCGTGGCGACCATCGCGGCGTTTGCCATCGGCGAGTATCCGGAGGCGACGGCGGTGATGCTGTTCTATCAGGTCGGCGAGCTGTTCCAGAGCGTCGCCGTCGGCAAGGCGCGCGCGTCCATCGGCGAGATGATGAGCATTGCGCCGGACTTCGCGAATCTGGAGACAAAGAGCGGCGTCAAGACCGTCGATCCCGACAGCGTTGAGGTCGGCAGCGTCATCGTCGTCAAGCCCGGCGAGCGCGTGCCCATCGACGGCACGGTGCTCTCCGGCGAGAGCTTTCTGGACACCTCCGCCCTCACGGGCGAGTCCGTCCCGCGCCGCGCGGGCGAGGGCGACGAGATCTACAGCGGCTGCATCAACGGCGAAGGCACGCTCCGCGTGCGCACGACCAAGGCGTACGAGGATTCGACGGTGGCGAAGATCCTCGACCTCGTGGAGAACGCCAGCGAGAAGAAGGCGCGGCTGGAGAAGTTCATCACGCGCTTCGCGCGCATCTACACCCCCGCCGTCACCATCGCCGCGGTGCTGCTGGCGCTCGTGCCGCCGCTGGCGTTCCGCCAGCCGTTTGGCGAGTGGATCCAGCGCGCCTGCGTCTTTCTGATCGTCTCCTGCCCCTGCGCGCTGGTGATCTCGGTGCCGCTGGGCTTTTTCGGCGGCATCGGCGCGGCGTCGCGCATCGGCGTGCTCGTCAAGGGCGGCAACTATCTGGAGGCGGTTGCCGAGTGCGACACGATGGTCTTCGACAAGACCGGAACGCTGACGAAGGGCGAATTCAAGGTCAAGCGCTTTATCCCCGCCACGGGCATGCGCACGGACGAGCTGGTGATCGCCGCAGTCTACGCCGAGGCTATGTCCAACCACCCCATCGCCCAGTCGGTGCGCGCGGTCTACGCCGACGAGATCGACCTCACGCGCCTGCGGGACATGACGGAGATCTCCGGTTTCGGTATCCGCGCCGTCTGGGACCGCAAGGAGCTGCTCGCGGGCAGCGCCAAGCTGATGGAGCGCTACAGCGTCCACTATGAACCCTGCCCCGACAGCGGCACGGTGGTCTACGTCGCGCACGACGGGATCTATCTGGGCTGCTTCATCATCGCCGACGCCCTCAAGGAGGGCTCCGCCGAGGCGATCCGTGAGCTCAGGGACGCCGGCGTGCAGCACACGGTCATGCTCACCGGCGACCGGGACGATCTGGCGCAGACCATCGGCGCGGAGCTCGGCATGGATCGCGTGTATGCCGAGCTGCTGCCCGCGGACAAGGTCACGCAGCTGGAAACCATCATCAAGCGCGAAAACGGCAAGAGCAAGGTCGCCTTCGTCGGCGACGGCATCAACGACGCGCCCGCGCTCATGCGCGCGGACGTGGGCGTGGCTATGGGCTCCCTCGGCTCCGACGCCGCCATCGAGGCGGCGGACATCGTGCTGATGGACGACGACGTGCGCAAGCTCGCCGCCACCGTGCGCATCGGACGCAAGACCATGCGCATCGTGCGCGAGAACGTCGGCTTCGCGCTCGCAGTCAAGTTCCTCGTGCTGGTGCTCGGCGCGCTGGGTATTGCCTCGATGTGGCTGGCGGTGTTCGGCGACGTGGGCGTCACGGTGCTCGCGGTACTCAACTCGATGCGCTGCCTGCGGCTCCCCGCGTACAGGCCAAAGGCTGAAACGGACGCCGCGCCCGAGCACAACGCGCCCGTTCGTACCGCCCGCGCCCGCGCCGCGGAAACCACGCGCGTCCCTGCCGCGCGGCAGAAAATGAGAGCCGCGAAGCGCTGAGCGGCGTCTGTGATATCAAGAGAAAACAAACCACCGGTTCAAAACCGGTGGTTTGTTTTATGTAAACTTTATTCCCCGCGGTTCCCCAGCTCCCAGAACGCAACGGCGCTCGCCGCCGCCACGTTGAGGGAGTCGACGCCGCGGGACATGGGGATGCGCACGGTGTAGTCGCACGCGGCGATGGTGCGCGGCGCGAGGCCGTCGCCCTCCGTGCCCAGCACGACGGCAAGGCGCGGCTCCGCGCGGAGCGCCGGGTCGCGCAGCGAGACCGCGTCCTCGCTCAGCGCCATGGCGGCGGTGCGGAAGCCCTGCGCGCGCAGCAGCTCCGTCCAGCCGACGTCCACGTGCGTCCACGGCAGCGCGAACACGTTGCCCATGCTCACGCGCACGGCGCGGCGGTAGAGCGGGTCGGCGCTCGCGCGCGTCAGCAGCACGCCGTCCATGCCCAGCGCCGCCGCGCTGCGGAAGATCGCGCCGACGTTCGTGGGGTTCATCACGTCCTCGATGACGACAAGGCGCCGCGCCGCCGCGCACACCTCCGCCGGATCGGGCTCGGGCCTGCGCCGCATGGCGCACAACACGCCGCGCGTGAGCTGGAAGCCCACCAGACGCGTCAGCACGTCCAGCTCCGCCGTGTAGACCGGCACGCTGCCGCAGCGCGCGAGCAGCTCGCGCGCCTCGCCCTCGATGTGCCGCCGCTCCAGCAGCAGGGACACCGGCGCATAGCCCGCGTCCAGCGCGCGGCAGACGACCTTGGGGCTCTCCGCGATGAACAGCCCCGAAAGCGGCTCGTCGTACCGCAGCAGCTCGCGCTCCGAAAGGCGCGCGTAGACGTCCAGCTCCGGCGCGTCAAAGTCCGTGATCTCGACGATCCTGCGCTCCGCCATGCTCTGCCCCCTTTTCGTCAGTTGTCCGCCATGTTATAGCCGTTCTTCATGTGCGTGCTCGCCTCGGCCAGCACCTTTGTGAGCGCGGAGGTCGTCTCCTCCTTCGCCATCTTGCACAGCGCGTCGTTTGCCTCCTCGGTCAGCGAGAAGTCGCCGCTCTCCGCCATCTTTTTGTCGTATTCCAGCACGATCCGGCGGCCCTTGGCCGCCACCGCGTTCGTGTAGCGCTCGACAAGCTGCACGCAATACGGGAAGTTGTGGTCCGCCAGCGCGCCGATCAGACGGCTCGCCCAGTAGAGGTTCTCGCTGCTGGCGTCCAGCGTGACGTCGCTGAGGAAGCGCGGAATTTTCGACACGTTTGTGTAGACGGGCAGCGCGGCGCTGAACGTGGTGGAGCCGAAGCAGATCCACTCGACGCCCTTGATCGCGTCCGGCACATCGCTGCGGATCTGGCAGATGGACGTGACGCCCGTGCGGTTGATGCCGATAGAGCGGTACATGCCGCGCTTGCCGGTGTCCTTCCCGGAGTAGGGGTTGTACGGCGTGCCCTGATAGTGGGACGAGAGCAGGTACTTCACATCCTCCGCCGTCACTTTGCGCTCGGGCACGTAGAGCCACGGGATGTTGTCGCTCTCCGGCGTGAATTCGGCGTCGGGGCCGTCCCAGCGGTAGGTGCGCGGCGTGAGGAAGCGGCCCATGAACCACGCGCGCGGCGTGTTGTAGACGTGGTCCGAGTCGCCGTGGGAGCCGAACACGTCGCGCGGGTTGAACGCGCCGTTCTGATTCAGGTCGAGGTGGTTGTCCGCGATGAACTTTTTCAGATCCTTCGAGCACAGGTGCGCCTTTTTCGCGCCGAAGGCGTCCTTGAGGTCAAAAGCGTCCATTCCGAACTGGTTGGGGTTGACGACACAGGCGTCGTCCGGCACACGGCGCGCCATCCAGTGATGCCCGCCGATGGTCTCCATCCACCAGACCTCGTTCTCGTCGTTGAAGGCGATGCCGTTGGACTCGTAGGTGCCGTATTGCTCCAGCAGCTCCGCCAGACGCAGAACGCCCTCGCGCGCGCTGTGGATGTAGGGCAGCACCAGCACGACCATGTCCTCCTCGCCGATGCCGCCAATGGTCTCCTTCTCGCCCCGCTTAGCCTTTTTGTACTCCACCAGCGGGTCCGCCGCCAGCACGCGCGGGTTGGAGGTGATCGTCTCCGTCGCGGTCATGCCGACGTTGGCGGCGTTGATGCCCGTCGCCGCCCAGATGCCGTTCTTGCGGTCCACGCTGGGGCAGGCGGTGTAGCGCATCGGGTCGTCGGGCAGGTCGATCTCCACGTGGGAGATGACGCTTTTGTAGTGCTTCTTTTGCTGCTTGGGCTCGACCACGACCAGCTTCTTCACGTCGAAGTGCCCGTCGTCGGTGCGCGCGATCATCGTGGAGTTGTCGTTGCTGGCTTTCTTGCCGACCAGAATCGTCGTACAGGGCATGTCTGCATCCCTCTTTCCTGTTTTTTGGGTTTATTCGACCTCCGACACTATAGCACATTTGTGAGCGAAAATGCAAGGACCCCGCCGCGCAAAACGCGGCGGGGCAGCGGGCTTGTCATATTACGCCATGGCGGCGCAGAACGTCTGATAGAGCAGATCCTGCCCGACGCGGGAGGGGTGGATGCCGTCCGCGCACAGCAGCGCGGCGGGGGAGCGGACGTCCTGCAAAAACGGGCGGCGCAGGTCGATCAGCGGCGTATCCTCCTCGCGGGAGAGCTGCTCGACCATCTGGGAGTAATTCTCTTGCCAGCGGTAGATGCGCTCGACGTCGCCGAGCCAGCGCACGATGTTCTCGCGCGAGAGCCCGCCGCGGCAGAGGAAGCGGAGGTACAGCTCGGAGTTGATCGGCGGCAGCGTGGCGAGCACGGGCTTGCGTCCGGAGGCGCGCAGCAGCCGGATCGCGCGGCGATAGCAGTCGAGAAACAGCGCCGGCGGGGTCTTGCACTCGTGCGCGCCGTCAGGCGCGTCGGAGATCGCCGCCCAGTCGTAGTCGCAGTCGTTTCCGCCGAATTCCAGCAGCGCGATCTCCTCGCCGTCCGAGGGGGTCTCGCTGTCCTTCTCGATGCGCGCCATCGCCTTACAGATCGTGCTGCCGAAGCGCGAGCGGTTGGTGACGCGCAGCGCGAAGCGCTCCGCGAGCCGCTGCTGCCAGTCGTGCGCCACGACGTATTTGCCATCCTCGAACACCACGCCCTTGAGGATCGAGTCGCCGTATACGGTAACATTCATCAGAAACACCTTCTTTAGATAATCTGGTTTTCGATACTATGTTACAGCATACGGAATATTTTGTCAAGACACAATCAAAAATAAATCTTGTTTTTATGTATCAGATTTGGTATAGTCAAAAGCGGAAAGGGTGAGGACATGGAACACAAAGACGAGCTGCGGGAGCTGTGCGCGAGCCTGTCGGGGCAGCGGCTCCCGCGCTGGGACGAGCTGCCCGACCTGGAGCTGTATATGGATCAGGTACTGTCCCTGATCGCGCGGTATCTCGGCGGCTATCCCGGCTTTGACGACAAGGGGCTGACGGCGTCCATGGTCAACAACTATGTGAAGCTGGGCGTGATGCCGCCGCCGGTGAAAAAGAAGTACATGCGCACGCATCTGGCGCACCTGCTGATGATCTGCGTGCTCAAGGCGAGCCTCCCGATCGAGCTTATCAAGGGGCTGATCGGCGAGTCGCTGGACGAGCGCGGGGAGAGCGAGCTGTACGATGCGTTCTGCGAGGAATTCGAGGCGTCGGTCAAGGCGTCGGCGGAGGCGGCGAAAAACGACCCGGCGCTCTCCGGCATCTATCGTGCGGCGCTCCGCGCGCAGGCGGAGCAGGCGCTTGCCGTCGAGCTCTACGAAATGCGCACCGGAAAAGGGGAATAAATAATAGAACCGCTCCGAAGAGCGGTTCTATTATTTATGTAAACCATTTTACCTCGGCGCGCCGCTGGAAGTCGCGCTCCAGCATCGCCTTGTGGGACAAGAACGCCTCGTCGTCGAAGTATTTCGCCTCCATGGGACACTCGCGCACGCAGGCGTGGCATTTGATGCAGATCCCCGGTACGTTCGACACGTCGAGCGGGTCGATGGAGCCCATGGGACACATGGCGGCGCACACGCCGCACTGGATGCAGGCGTCGGAGGTCTTGGGCTTCGCCTTGAGGAAGTTCTTCGGCTCGCCGTCGAGGCCCTTGGGCGTGTAGTACGGCGCGTCGGCGTCGCCCGGCACCTCGGGCGCGGCGGGCGGCTCGTTCGCCTTGGCGACGCGGGTCGCGACGGCGGCGCCGAGCTTGGCGAGCTCCGCGAAGTCGTCCTTGTCGGGGCGCTCCGCCGCGAGCGTGTCGGAGAACACGTGGCGGCAGGCGAACGCGCCCGCGCCGACGACGTGGAAGCCGTCTCCGCCGAGGCAGGCGCACAGCTCCGCGAGCGAGTTGTCGAACGCGCGGTTGCCGAACGTCACGAGCGCCACGGCGAGCGCACCGCCGCCCCGAATACGCTCCTTCCAGTACGGCAACAGCTTGTTCGGCAGCTTGCCCGCATAGGTCGGGCTGCCGCAAACGACCAGATCGCCCGCGGCGAAGGAAAGCGGCTCCTCGCGCGATGCGGGAAGTGTTATGTCAACTGTCTCCGTCGGCGCGCCGAAGCTTTCCGCCAGCGCCGTCGCCAGCGTGGTCGTCAGCGAGCGCGTGGAGCCCGCGGGGCTGAAATACAGGGCATAGACCTTTTGGATGTTCACAGCGTAAAATCCTCCGCACAATATTTTTTTCCCTCAAACGCGGCGGGACGCGGCGGCACGCGCTTGAGCGGGTCGTAGGCGAAGCGGCGGCAGTGGCTCGCCGCGTCCACGACCCCGCGATAGGGACAGGCGACCTCGCGCTCGCTGATGACGCTGGCGCTCGTACAGTAGGCGCAGCGCTTTTCCATGTTTTTGCGAAACAGCTTCATGCGCTTCTGCCTCCTTACATCGTCAGCAGGGACAGCTTTTCGTCCTCCATCACCGCCTTGAGCTGCGTGATGGGGTTCTCGTAGGAGTCGATGATCTTCGCCGCCATGACGTCCTCCAGCTCCTTCTGGATCGTGCGGCGCAGGTTGCGCGCGCCGTAGGTCTGGGAGAAGGACTTTTTGACGAGGTAATCGACCACCGCGTCGTCGTAGCTGAAGTGCAGGCCCTTGTCCGCGAGGCTCGCCTTGAGCTCATCGAGCATGATGCGGGCGATGTCGGTGAAGTTCGCCTCGTCGAGGCGGTTGAAGCAGATGATCTCGTCCACGCGGTTGATGAACTCGGGGCGCAGGAATTCATTGAGCGCCTTCATGGCGCGCTCCTTGTTCTGCTCGTTCATCGTCATGCCGAAGCCGAGCGAGCCGCCCTTGCGGTCGCTGCCGGCGTTGGAGGTCATGACGATGACCGTGTTCTCGAAGTTCACCTTGCGCCCGTGGGCGTCGGTGATTTCGCCGTCGTCGAGGATCTGGAGCAGGATGTTCAGCACATCCGGATGCGCCTTCTCGATCTCGTCGAAGAGGATGACGGCGTAGGGCTTGCGGCGGATTTTCTCAGTCAACTGGCCCGCCTCGTCGTAGCCGACGTAGCCCGGCGGGGAGCCGACGATGCGCGAGACGGAGTGCTTCTCCATGAACTCGGACATATCCAGCCGGATCAGCGAGTCGGGGGAGTTGAAAAGGTCCTGCGCCAGCTGCTTGACGAGCTCCGTCTTGCCGACGCCGGTGGGGCCGACGAAGATGAAGCTGACGGGCTTGTGCTTGGGCGAGATGCCGACGCGGTTGCGCCGGATGGCGGCGGACACCGCCGCGATCGCCTCGTCCTGCCCGACGACGTGCTCGCGCAGGCGCGCGTCCAGCTCGGACAGGCGCTTGAACTCGTCCTCGCGGATGCGGCTCGCCGGGATCTTCGTCCACAGCTCGATCACGCGGGCGAGATTGTCCATCGTCAGCTGCGGGTCGCCGTTCTTGCACAGGCCGTCATACTCGGCGCCGAGCTGGATCTCCTTGCTGCGGATTTCCGCGAGGCGCGCGAAATCGGTGTTTTCGGTGTCGCTCTCCAGCAGCTCGCGCTCCTTTTGCAGGTCGTCCAGCTCGCGGCGGACCTCCATGCGGCGGTTGATGTTCTCGTCATGCAGGTTCAGGTCGGAACACGCCTCGTCGATGAGATCGATCGCCTTGTCCGGCAGGAAGCGGTCGGTGATGTAGCGCTCGGAGAGCAGCACCGCCTGGCGCAGGATGCCCTCCGGGATGTTCACGCCGTGGAAGCTCTCGTAGTAGTGGGCGATGCCCTTGAGGATCTTCATCGTGTCCTCAATGCTCGGCTCGTTGACGATGACGGGCTGGAAGCGGCGCTCCAGCGCGGTATCCTTCTCGATGTGCTTGCGGTACTCGGTGAAGGTCGTCGCGCCGATGACCTGGATCTCGCCGCGGGAGAGGGCGGGCTTTAAGATGTTCGCGGCGTTCATGCTGCCCTCGGCGTCGCCCGCGCCGACAATGTTGTGCACCTCGTCGATGACGAGGATGACGTTGCCGGTCTTGCGGATTTCTTCGATCAGCCCCTTCATGCGGCTTTCAAACTGGCCGCGGAACTGCGTGCCCGCGACAAGCGCCGTCAGGTCGAGCAGATAGACCTCCTTTTGGCGCAGCTTGAACGGCACCTCGCCCGCGGCGATGCGCTGGGCGAGCCCCTCGGCGATGGCGGTCTTGCCGACGCCCGGCTCGCCGATCAGGCAGGGGTTGTTCTTTTGGCGGCGGTTCAGGATCTGCACGACGCGCTCGATCTCCTCCGCGCGGCCGATGACGGCGTCCAGCTCGCCCTTGCGGGCGCGGGCGGAGAGGTTGATGCAGTAGCTGTCGAGGAATTTGTGCTTCTTCTCGTTCTTTTTCTCGCCGCGCGGCGCGCGCTGCTGCGTCTCGCCGCCCTCGCCGCTCTGCGAGCTCTCGGACGCGGGGGCGGGCGGGGTTCCGAACAGGCGGTTGAGGAACGGGAAGGTGGCGGTCTTGCCCTCCTCCTCGCTGTCGCTCTCGCCCGTGTCGTCGATCTCCTCCAGCGTCTCCGCGCCGCCGAAGGCGCCGAGCATTTCATTGGAGATGGCGTCAAGGTCCTCGTCGGTGATGCCCATCCGGCGCATCACCTCGTCGACCTGCGGCAGGCCGATATTTTTCGCGCATTTGAGGCAAAGCCCCTCATTGACGTTCTTGCCGTCCTCCATCCGGGTCAGGAAGACGACCGCGACGTTTTTCTTACATCTGGAACAAAGTTGTGGTTGCATGTTGGTATTTCCTCCGTTGGCTTACCCCTCTCGGGTAAAAGATGAGAATAACTCAACCGGCGAATGGTTGAGAAAGATCGGCAGCAGCTTGGCGCCCTCCACGTTCTCCGTGACAAGCGCCAGACCGAGATGCGACGCAATGTAGACGGCGACGTGGAGCATCAGCGCCGCTTCGATGAGACCGACAATCGCGCCGCCGACGTCGTTGACCGTGCCGAGCACCGGCAGGTCGAACACGTGGTCGACCATCTGTACGAGCAGGCGAAACACAAAGAGCAGCACCGGATACAGCACCAGCAGCAGCACCGTGTGCACCACGCCGCGCACCACCTTGCGCACGCCCGGCGAGATCGCGCTGCGGAACGACTCCGTCACCTTCTCCTTCGCCGCGTCGGCGGAGCCGGACACGGTGCCCCTGAGCGGCTCAAGCGCGCTGCGCGCCCAGCTGCCCGCGGCGCCGTACTCGTCCAGCAGCGCGTCGATGGTCTCATATGCCTCCGCGCTGTTCTCCTCGACCACCTTGTCCACGGCGTCGGAGAACTTCGCGACCACGGCGTCCTCGACCTTGGGCGCGGCGATGTCCGTGACCGGGCCGGTCAGCATGCCCGCGAGGATCACGGAGCCGATGAGCGCCGCGATCACGACCACAAGCCCCATCAGGCTCTTGAACAGGCCCCGCCTTGCACCGAGCATTGCGCCGAGGATCAGAATGGCGGCAAGGAGGGCATCTATAACAAATGCATTATCCACGGTTTGCCTCCCTTTTTCAAGTCAAAATGATTGTAATTGATGGATATTTACGGAACGTTCACAAATGAACCGCGGTAACGGCGGCCTATTTTGGCACATAGAGCCACGCGCGCGACGCGCCCAGCAGCAGCGCCGAGCCGTCGTCGCGCATGACGACGCGCTTTGCGTAGTCCGTGGCGGGCAGCGAGGCGTACTCCGCGAGATCGGAGGTGTAGATCGTCAGGCTGTCGGCGTAGAGCACGGCGACGTAGCGCCCCGCCGCCGAGACGTCCAGAACCTCGTGCTGCGCGTCGAGCGTGGCGAGCACGCCGCCCTCGCCGTCCACCGTGACGATGCGCGACGCGCCGCCCGAACGGTAGCGCGAGAGCAGCAGCACGGCGTAGTCCGCGCCGCGCAGGGATTTGCCGCGCAGATACGGGTAGGGATAGCGGCTGCTGCCCGCGAGCGAGCCGTCCGGCTCGAACACGGTGAAGCGCGCGTCCTCCAGCACGGCGAGCCGGTCCCCGAACGGCCGCAGCGAGAGCGCCATCGCGCCGCCGAGCGTCGTTTCGCTGATCGCGCGCTCGCTGTCGAAGGAGAAGAAGCGGATCGTGCTGGCGAAGATGCCGTCCGCCTCGCCCAGCTCCGCCGCCGCAAGGCGGCGGTTGTCGTTCAGCACGCAGGCGTCCGTCAGATAGTGCTCGGAGGAGTTGAAGGTGAACAGGGGAGAGCCGTTGTTGTCATACGCCGAGACCGCCGCGCGGTAGCCGCTCTTGAGCGTGGTGAGCGCCAGATAGTCCGAGGCGTTGAGCGAGGCGGAGAGGATGCCGTTCTCGCTTTCGCCGCTCATGTCGCGCACCAGTCCGCGCGCGTTGAGGATGTAGAGCTCCTTCCCGCCCACGTCGTAGACCGCCGCGTGCTTTCCGCCGATCTCCACGGCGGGGTTCTTGAAGCTCACGGTCTTTGACCACAGCGTTTCGCCCTCGTCGCCCAGCAGCAGCACGCGCGTCGTGGAGACGATCAGCAGGTCGTCGCCCAGCGCCTCGTAGCGTGCGCTGCGGTCGCTGTCGAAGCGGAACAGTTCCGCCCGGCCGTCCTCGCCCTGCGCCACCTTGTTGTAGGTGAACAGGCGGCGGATGCTGTCCATGCTGTTGAGGTCGCGGAACGCGGCGTAGCCCACCGCGCCCAGCACGACCGCCAGCACGGCAAGCAGGACCAGCGCACGCTTGAGAGCGCCGGGCTTGCGCGGGGCGAGGCGGGCGCGCTTGATCTCCTCGCGTATTTCCTTTTCGATGTCGTTGTCAGCCATTGAGTCGTTCATCCTCATACCAGAGTTTTGTCAGGTACAGTCCTCCCGGCGGAACGGTCGGCCCCGCCAGCGTGCGGTCACCCGCGTCGAGGATGCGGGGAATGTCCTCGGCGGTCAGCTTGCCCTCCGCCGCATAGAGCACCGTGCCGGTGATGGCGCGCACCATGTTGTACAGAAAGCCGTTCGCGCAGACCTTCAGCTCCAGCAGCTCACCGGATCGGGTTACATAACAATAGTAAATCGTGCGCACGGTCGTGCGCGTCTCCGTGCCGACGCTGCGCACGGCGCGAAAGTCGTGCGTGCCTTCAAACGCACGCGCGGCGCGGTCCATGACCGCCTCGTCGAGGTGCTTGGGATAAAAATAAGCGCGGTTAACATAAAACGGATTCTTGATTCGCGAGTTGTAGATGCGGTAGGTGTACTCCTTCTTTTGGCACGAGCCGATGGCGTTGAAATCGTCGGCTACGTCGTATGCCTCCCTGACCACGATGTCCTCCGGCGTGTGGGTGTTGACGGCAAAGGGCAGGCGGTCGATGGGGATGCGGGAATCGGTGTGGAAGTTGGCGATATAGTGCTCGGCGTGGACGCCCGCGTCGGTGCGCCCGCAGCCGGTGAGCTTCTCGGCATTTCCGCAGACCATCGTGAGCGCGCGCTGCAAGGTCTCCGCGACGCTGACGGCGTTTTTCTGCACCTGCCAGCCGTGGTAGGCGGAGCCGTTGTACATCAGTTTTAAGGCGATGTTGCGCATAAATAAATGACCTTTCTTGAAACCGTTTCTTCCTTTTTCTTGCAAAGGAAGAAATGGTTTCAAACTTCCGTAGAAGGAAAATCGCTTTCCACTGTCGACGTTGTTCGCCGCCGTCCGGCGGCGGGGGGATGTTCCGCGCCTGCGGGCGCGGGTTACTTTTCCCGCGAAGGAAAAGTAACCAAAAGTTCGCCAAAACCTGCGGTTTTGGAATCCCTTTTCGACTGCCTGCGCCGATGGCCGCCGTCCGGCTTGCCGTGTCGATACGCGTAGTCTCTCCTGTCACCGTTGCGCCAGCTGCTTCTCACTTCCCTTCGGTCGCGACAAGCGGGGCGCTGCCTCGAAATTCGCTCGCTTTTTCCGCCACAGGCGGCGCTTCGCTCATTTCCACTGTCGCGCTCGTTCATCGATGCGCGGCTGTGTACGCCTATCCGGCGGCGCCTACATCAATCAACCCGAAAGTCTTCTCCCACCGAGGCGCGCGGCGCGGAGACGAACAACGTCGCGTGCGGAGGAACGCAGCGACAGCGGAAACAGACACCACACGTATCATCCGCGCTCGCGCCGAGCGGGTCACAGCGGTGCCGATGGCGGTGCGACAGGCGTCTTTCTCTTTTGGGGAAGTCTGAAACCACGTTTTCTCTTTCGCAAGAGAAAGAGAAAAGGCGGTTTCAGGTCCGCACCCCGGCGACCCTCAATCAAAAACAACGATCCCAACCGCCAAGGCCAAGAAAAGCAGAAAAACAAGGTAGTCCCGCGCGGCAAAGCGCAGCACATGCAGCTTCGTGCGCCCCTCGCCGCCGTGGTAGCAGCGGCACTCCATCGCCGTCGCCAGCTCGTCCGCGCGGCGAAACGCGCTGATGAACAGCGGCACAAGCAGCGGGAGCAGCGCCTTGGCGCGCCGGATCAGTCCGCCGGACTCAAAGTCCGCGCCGCGCGCCTTCTGTGCCGACATGATCTTGTCGGTCTCCTCGATGAGCGTGGGGATGAAGCGCAGCGCGATGGACATCATCATCGCCAGCTCATGCACCGGCACGCGCAGCTTTTTGAGCGGGCTCAGCAGCGATTCCAGCCCGTCCGTGAGGCGGATGGGGCTGGTGGTGTAGGTCAGCAGAAACGTCCCCGTGATGAGCAGCACGATGCGCGCCACCATGGCGACGGACATGCGGATGCCCTCGCGCGTGACGCGGAGCACGCCCCACGTCCAGAGCGTTTCGCCGGGGGTGTAGAACAGGTTCAGCACCGCGGTGAACACGACGATGAACAGCACGGGCCTGAGCCCGCGGAACAGCGCCTTGACGCCGACCCTCGACACCGCTGCCGAGACGATCAGCGTTACGATCACCGCGCCGTAGCCCCAGACGGAGTGGCAGGCGAAGATCGCCACGATGTAGCACAGCACGCACAGCAGCTTGGTGCGCGGGTCGAGGCGGTGCGCCAGCGTCGTACCGGGGAAATACTGGCCCAGCGTGATATCCTTCAGCACGATGCCTCGCCCCCTTTCCGCAGGGCGAGCAGCGCGTCGGCGAGCTCCTCCACCGTGTAGACCGCGGGGTCGATGTCGAGACCGCGCGCGCGCAGCGCCATGGCGATGCGCGTCGACTGCGGCACGTCCAGCCCCGCGCGCACAAGCTCCTGCCCGTGCGCGAAGACCTCGCGGGGGGTGCCGTCCATCAGCGTGTGGCCGTGGGCGAGCACGACGATGCGGTCGGCGTAGCGCGCGACCTCCTCCATGCTGTGGCTGACGAGCACGACCGTGTTGCCGCGCTCACGGTGGTAGGTGCGGATGTGCGCCAAAAGCTCCTCGCGCCCGCGCGGGTCCAGTCCGGCGCTCGGCTCGTCGAGCACCAGCACCTCCGGCTCCATGGCGATGACGCCCGCGATGGCGACGCGGCGCTTCTGCCCGCCGGAGAGCGCGAACGGCGACTTGTCGAGCAGGCTCTCGTCCAGCCCCGCAAAGCGCGCGGCGTCGCGGATGCGCCTGTCCAGCTCCTCACCGCCGAGCCCCATGTTCACGGGGCCGAAGGCGATGTCCTTGCGCACCGTCTCCTCGAAGAGCTGATACTCCGGATACTGGAACACCAGCCCCACGCGGAAGCGCACGTCGCGTATCTTTTTCGGCTCTGCCCAGATATCCTTGCCGTCCAGCAGCACGCGCCCGCCGGTGGGGCGGAGCAGGCCGTTGAGGTGCTGGATGAGCGTCGACTTGCCGCTGCCGGTGTGGCCGATCAGGCCCAGCAGCTCGCCGCGGCGGATGGAAAGGCTCATGTTCTCCACCGCGCTGCGCTCGAACGGCGTGCCGACGCCGTAGGTGTGGGTTAAGTTTTCGACTTTGATGATATCGTCCAAGGTTGTTTCCTCTTTGTTCAGGGGATGAGTCGCCGTATCCTCGGCGGGGGGCGGAACCTGAAACCAGTTCTTTCCTTTTCGGGAAAAGGAAAGAACCGTTTTCAGACTTCCAAAGAAAGGAAAAGCCTGTCGCGTTTTTCGGAGGCGCCGCTGTAACCCGCTCGGCGCGAGCGGCGTCGATACGGATAGTGCCTGTTTCCGCTGCCGCTGCGCTGTGCCGTGCGCGACGCTGTGCATCGCCGCGCCGCGCGCCTCTGGGGGATGAAATCCGCAAGGTCGTGCAATGCGCATTCGCTTCGCTCTGCGCCCTTGGCGGATGGACGCCGCGAGTCCGTGCAATGTGCACTCGCTCCGCTCTGCGCCTTTGGCGGATGGACGCCGCAAGGCAGCGCAACGCGCACTCGCTTCGCTCTGCGCCTCTGGCGGATGGACGCCGCAAGGTTGCGCAATGCGCACTCGCTTCGCTCTGCGCTCGTGGCGGATGGATACGCACAATTGCGTGCGTCAATTACCTCGCCGCTAAAGCCCAGCTAGGCGCCGCCGCATAGGCGTACAACCTTGCGCCTCGATGAACGAGCGCGTCAGCGCAAGGAGAGACGCAACGCATCGACACGGCGCGCCGGACGGCGGCAAGCGATGCCGACAGTCGGAAAGGGATTCCAAAACCGCAGGTTTTGGCGAACTTTTGGTTACTTTTCCTTCGCGGGAAAAGTAACCCGCGCCCGCAGGCGCGGAACACCCCATCCGCCGGGGGAGCGGTGCCGTCACCCCAGCGCGGCGACGATCGCCTCCGCGCAGTCCTCGACGGTCACGGCGTCCGTCGGCACATCCATGCCGCCCGCCTTCAGCTCGCGCAGCAGCGCCACGGTGTCCGGCACGGCAAGACCCATTGCCTCCAGCTCCTCCGCGCGGGAGAAGACCTCGCGCGGCGTGCCGTCCATCGCGAGATGCCCGTCGTCCATGACGATCACGCGGTCGGCGTGCTCCGCCTCGTTCATGTGGTGCGTGATGAGCACCACCGTGATGTCCTTTTCGCGGTGCAATCCCTCGATGACGTTGAGCACCTCGCGCCGCCCGCGCGGATCGAGCATCGCCGTCGCCTCGTCGAGCACGATGCACTCCGGCAGCATCGCGAGCACGCCCGCGATGGCGACGCGCTGCTTCTGCCCGCCGGAGAGCAGATGCGGCGCGTGGAGCGTGAACTCCGTCATGCCCACCGCCTCCAGCGCGTCGTCCACGCGCTGACGGATCTCCTCCGTCGGCACGCCGAGGTTTTCCGGCGCGAAAGCGACGTCCTCCTCGACGACGTTGGCGACGATCTGGTTGTCCGGGTTCTGGAACACCATGCCGATGCGGCGGCGGATCTCCAGCAGCAGCTTTTCGTCCTTTGTGTCCATGCCGTCGACCCACACCGTGCCGCCGCCGGGCAGCAGCACCGCGTTGAAGGTCTTCGCCAGCGTCGACTTGCCGCTGCCGTTGTGTCCCAGCACGACGACGAAGCTCCCGCGCTCGATCGAGAGCGTCACGCCGTCAAGCGCGACGGTCGGCGCGGTATCCTCGCCGCCGGGGTAGGTGACGGTCAGATTTTCGGTTTGCAAAATAGTTGACATAATAAAAAACTGTCCTTTTGCGCCTTAAACGGCGATCCAGCGCCCTGTGGCGCCGCAGGGCAGGCACATGCCGGTGTCCGTCACCGGAAGGCCCAGCTCGTCCCACGTCACCTTGCCGCCGAACTTCTCGGCGACGAGCAGATGGAGCATGTAGCCGAGCACCGACGGCGCGAGGCCGGTGGTGTAGCTGTTGAGAATGACGAACAGCGGCTTGTCGGAGAGCACCTGCGCGCAGAGCTTGAGAAACGGGAACAGGCTGTCCTCCAGCTTCCACACCTCGCCGCCGGGTCCGCGCCCGTAGCTGGGCGGGTCGAGGATGATCGCGTCGTAGGCCTTGCCGCGGCGGATCTCCCGCTCGACAAATTTGGCGCAGTCGTCGACGATCCAGCGGATCGGCGCCTCGCCGAGGCCGCTGAGCTTGGCGTTCTCTTTCGCCCAGCCGACCATGCCCTTCGCCGCGTCCACGTGGCAGACCTGTGCGCCCGCGGCGGCGCAGGCGACCGTCGCGCCGCCGGTGTAGGCGAAGAGGTTCAGCACGTTGATGTGCCGTCCGGCGTTTTGGATCTGCTCGCGCGCGAAGTCCCAGTTGACCGCCTGCTCGGGGAACAGCCCGGTGTGCTTGAAGTTCATGGGCTTGACCTGGAAGGTGAGGTCGCGGTAACGCATCTGCCACTGCTCGGGCAGCTTCTCCTTGTCCCAGTGACCGCCTCCCTCGGCGGAGCGGTAGTAGCGCCCCTGCGCCTTCCGCCAGCCGGGGTTCTCGCGCTTCGACTCCCAGATCGCCTGCGGGTCGGGGCGCACCAGCAGCTGCCGCCCCCAGCGCTCCAGCTTTTCGCCGCCGCCGCAGTCCAGCAGCTCATAGTCCTTCCAATCGTCCGCGATCCACATAAGGCGTCTCCTCACCAAACCATAAATATAATCAGTATATTATACGCCCGGGGCGGCACAATAGTCAAACAAAAAGCTTGGCGAAAATGCGGCGTTTTCCTTGACATTTTGACCGAAAAAAGCTACTGTGCTAATATAACAGTACAGAGAGACGGAGGGGATGCCTGTGGAGTGGACATTTCGGGAGGATACGCCGATCTACACCCAATTGTGCGAGTTTTTGACGATGGCGATCGTGTCCGGCGAGCTGCAGCCGGGGCAGCGTCTCACGACGGTGCGGGAGCTTGCCGCGGACGCAGGGGTGAACCCGAACACGGCGCAGCGCGCCGTCGCCGAGCTGGAGCGCCGGGGACTGGTCTACAGCCGCCGGACGGTCGGCCGTTTTGTCACCGAGGACGCTGAGCGCATCGAGAGCGAGCGGCAGGCGCTGGCGGAGGAGCACGGGCGCGCGTTCCTTGCGGCGATGGAGAGGCTGGGCTTCAACCGCATCCAGACGGTCATGCTGCTGGAAAAGCTCCGCGCGGAGGCGGGCGCGTAACGGCGCTGTGACCCTCGCAAACACGCCGACATTTTTGCGTACCGGGAGGAAAAACGGATGGATTTTAAATACGACCCGTCATCGGGCGGGTTTCATGTGAACATGGGCGGCATGGGCGCGAAAGCGCCCCGTCAGCCGAAGCAGCCCCCGAAGCCGCGCAAGCCGCTGGGCGGCAAGGCGGTGTGCGTCGCCGTCAATCTGGGCGTTACGCTGCTGGCAGGACTGCTCATATTTTATGTAAACCTACCAGCAATCAACCTTCACGCGGGGGAATTCTACGGCTTCGTGTTCTTCCTCTGCCTGATCTACTGCGGCTGCGCCCTGCTGACCTCCGGCTTCCGCAAGGACGCGGAGAAGGGCTGGGGCGGCTTCGTGAAAACGCAGTGCCGCGTGCCGCTTTTCCTCATCGCGGCGATCGTGGTCGTCTCGCTGCTCGGCTCGCTGAGCTCGTGGGTGGTGCTGCGGGCGGATTCGTATCAAAAGCTGCTCAGCGTGCAGACCGGCGACTTCGCCGCCGAGGTGGACGAAATCAGCTACGACCAGATCCCGATGCTCGACAAGGCGAGCGCGCAGCGCCTCGGCGACCGCAAGCTCGGCGAGCTGGCGGACATGGTCTCGCAGTTCGAGGTGGCGGAGGAGTATTCCCAGATCAACTATCAGGGGCGCCCTGTGCGCGTGACGCCGCTGAACTACGGCGACGTCATCAAGTGGCTCAACAACCGCGCGAACGGCCTGCCCGCCTACATCGTCATCGACATGGTGACGCAGAACGTGGAGGTCGTGCGCCTGCCGGAGGGCATGAAGTACACCACCGGCGAGCACTTTTCCCGCAACCTCTACCGGCACCTGCGCTTTCGCTTTCCCACGATGATGTTCGACGCGCCGAGCTTTGAGGTCGACGAGAACGGTACGCCCTACTGGGTTTGCGCCAAGCTGGAGAAGACCATCGGCCTGTTCGGCGGGATCGACAACCGCGGCGCGGTGCTGGTGAACGCGATCACCGGCGAGAGCACGTATTACGAGCAGGTGCCGGAGTGGGTGGACCACGTCTACAGCGCGGACCTCATCACGCAGCAGTACGATTACTACGGCATGTATCACAACGGCTTCTGGAACTCCATCTTCGGCCAGCGCGACGTGACCGTGACCACCTCTGGCTACAACTACCTCGCCATCGGCGACGACGTGTGGGTCTACACCGGCGTCACCAGCGTCGGCGGGGACGAGAGCAACATCGGCTTTTTGCTCTCGAACCAGCGCACCAAGGAGACGCGCTACTACGCCTGCGCGGGCGCGGAGGAGTTCAGCGCCATGGCGAGCGCCGAGGGGCAGGTGCAGCAGATGCGCTACACCGCCACGTTCCCGCTGCTGCTGAACATCGCGGGGCACCCGACCTACTTCATGGCGCTCAAGGACGCGTCCCAGCTCGTCAAGATGTACGCCATGGTCAACGTCAGCCAGTACCAGATCGTCGCCACCGGCGCGAGCGTCATGGACTGCGAGGCGAACTACCGCGCGATGCTGCTGCAAAACGGCATGGTCGGCGCGGCGCAGGCGGAGGTCACGCCCGCGGAGGAGCTGGAGACCGTGACCGGCACGATCAGCGAGATCCGCAGCGCGGTCATCGGCGGCGACACCTACTATTATATTTACCTGCGGCGGAGCGGCGAGGACGAGGTCTTCCGCGCGAACGCCGCGCAGATCCCGGTCGCGCCGCTGTTGAGCGTGGGCGACCGCGTGACGCTCCGCTACCGCGCCTCCGACGCGGGGCAATACTGGACGGAGATCAGCGGTGTCGACGGCTTCTGACACATTTCGACGCATGACGGCAATATTGCAGGACGTTATGTCAACTGACGGGCGTCCTGCAATTTTTTTCATACTTGTTATGAAAAAGCGGAAAGTTTGCTTTAAAGAATTAGGCATTGTACACAAAAATCAAAAACGATTTTCTCATTCCGAAACTCTTGTGAAATGAAAAAAATCGTGCTAATCTTTCAACAGATGGACAAACCATCGAGCCTCCGGTGTCGACACAGACGTCGGGGTGAATATGTAAGGAGGTTGTTTCCCATGAACAAGTATATCGAGCGCGTTTTGGAAGAGACCCGTGCCAAGAATCCGGACGAGAAGCTGTTCCTGCAGACCGTCGAAGAGGTCCTCGTTTCCGTCGAGCCCCTGATCGACGCTCATCCCGAGTATGAGGCTGCCTGCATTCTCGAGCGCATGGTCGAGCCCGAGCGCGCTGTTTCCTTCCGCGTCGTGTGGATGGACGATCAGCTCAAGTATCATGTCAACCGCGGCTATCGCGTGCAGTTCAACGCGAGCCTTGGCCCCCACAAGGGCGGCCTGCGTTTCGCCAAGGCGGTCAACCTCGACACCATTAAGTTCCTCGGCTTCGAGCAGGTCTATAAGGATGCTCTGACCTGCCTGCCCATCGGCGGCGCCAAGGGCGGCTCCGACTTTGACCCCATCGGCAAGAGCGACGGCGAAGTCATGCGCTTCTGCCAGGCCTTCATGACCGAGCTTTATCGTCACATCGGCCAGGACATCGACTGCCCGGCGGGCGACCTGGGCTGCGGCGGCCGTGAGATCGGCTACCTGTACGGCCAGTATCGCCGCATCGCGGGCAACGCGGAGTTCGGCGCTCTGTCCGGCAAGGACATCAAGACGGGCGGCTCCATCCTCCGTCCCGAGGCGACCGGCTTCGGCGCTGTCTATTATCTGTGCGAGGTCCTCAAGCACGACGGCGAGGACATCAAGGGCAAGAGAATCGCTATGTCCGGCTACGGCAACGTGGGCTGGGGCATCATGAAGAAGTCCGCCGAGCTCGGCGCGAAGGTCACCTACTTCGCCGGCCCGGACGGCTACATCCACGATCCCGACGGCGTTGTCACCGAGGAGAAGCTCAACTTCATCCTTGAGATGCGCGCCAAGGATCCGATGCACTGCAAGCCCTATGCCGACAAGTTTGGCTGCGAGTTCGTTCCCGGCGAGAAGTGCTGGGGCGTCAAGGACGTCGACATCTATATGCCGGCTGCCATGCAGAACGACGTCAAGATGGAGTCCGCGGAGAAGATCGCCGCCTCCGGCGTCAAGTACTACATCGAAGTGGCCAACATGCCCACCACGAACGATGCTCTGGAGTTCCTGAAGAAGCAGAAGCAGGTTCTGGTTGCCCCGTCCAAGGCCGTCAACGCCTGCGGCGTGTCCGTTTCCGAGCTGGAGATGGCGCAGAACGCCGAGCGTCTGTACTGGACCGCGGAAGAGGTCGATGCGAAGATGCACGGCATCATGACCAACATCTACAACGCCTCCGTTGCGGCGGCTGAGAAGTACGGTCTGGGCTACGACCTGGTTGCCGGCGCGAACATTGCCGGTTTCGAGAAGGTCGCCGAGGCCATGATGTGCCAGGGCATTTTCTAATCCCGAAATCCACACAAAGCAAAAAGAGGAAGCTCCCAAACGGGAGCTTCTTCTCTTTTGCGCACTTTTTGATTTACTTCATCAGCTCCGCCACCATGTCGGTGTATGCGCTGGGGTCGTCGAGCGGGAGACCCGCGATCAGCAGCGCCTGGTTGTAGAGGATCTTCGCGTACAGCTCCGCCTTGGGACGGTCGGTCAGCAGCGCGGTTTCCATCGCCATGACGGAGGGGTGCTTTGTGTTGAGCTCCAGAATGCGGTCCGCCTTCACCGGTTCGGGCATCTGGAAGTTCTTGAAGTACTTCTCCATCTCGAAGCTGAAGCCCTCGCCGGCGGACATGCAGGCGGGGTGCGTCTTGAGTCGGCGGGAGACCTTCGCGGCTTTGATCTTGTCGCCCAGCGTCTCCTTGACGAACTTCATCAGGTCCTCCTTCTCGTCGAGGACCTCGTTCTCCTCGCCGCCGAGCTCCAGATCGCCGTCGATGATGGAGCGGAAGGGCTTGTCCGCGTACTTTTGCAGCGTTTGCAGCACGAATTCGTCCGCCTCGCCGGTGAGGTAGAGCACCTCATAGTTCTTGTCCTTCAAAAGCTCGGTCTGGGGCAGGGCGTCGATCTGCGCGGCGCTCTCGCCGGCGGCGTAGTAGAGGAACTTCTGCTCCTCCGGCATGCGGTCGGCATACTCGCGCAGGCTCGTGAGCTTTTTCTCCGTGGAGGAGTAGAACATCAGCAGGTCCTTCAGCTCGTCCTTGCGCGCCTCGCCGCCCTCGCTGACGACGCCGTAGCCGAGGGATCGGCCGTAGTTGGCGTAGAACTTCTCGTAGCCCTCGCGGTCCTCCTTCATGAACTTGTCGAGATCGGCGAGGATCTTCTTTTCGAGGTTCTTCGCGATGACCTTGAGCTGGCGGTCGTGCTGCAGCAGCTCGCGGGAGATGTTGAGCGAGAGGTCGGGGGAGTCGACCACGCCGCGCACGAAGCGCAGATAGTCCGGCAGCAGCGCGTCGCACTTGTCCATAATCATCACGCCGGAGGAGTAGAGCTGGAGGCCCTTTTCATAGTCCTCGGTGTTGTAGTTGAACGGCTTTTTCGACGGGACGAACATCAGCGCGTCGTAGGTGATGTTGCCCTCGACGGAGACGGTGATGATGCGCTGGGGCTTGTCGAAGTCACGCGCCAGCTCGGAGTAGAATTTGGCATACTCCTCGTCCGTGACCTCGCTGCGCTTGCGGTGCCAGAGCGGGACCATGGAGTTGATGGTCGTCAGCTCATCCACCATCTCGTACTCGGGCTTTTCGGGATCGCCGCCCTCCTTCTCCTTCTGCACGGGCGTGAGCATCCGGATGGGGTAGCGGATGTAGTCGGAGTACTTCTTGATGAGAGCGTAGAGGCGATAGTTGTCGAGGTACTCGCTGTACTTCTCGTCCTCCGTGTCCTCCTTGAGGTGCATGACGATATCGGTGCCGACGGCATCCTTTTCGCACTCGCTGACGGTGTAGCCGTCCGCGCCGGAGGACTGCCATTTGTACGCCTGCTCGGAGCCGTACTTCTTTGTGACGACCGTGATCTCGTCGGCGATCATGAACGCGGAGTAGAAGCCCACGCCGAACTGGCCGATGATGTCCACATCCTCGCTCTCGCCCGCCTCCTGACGGAACTTGTACGAGCCGGACGCGGCGATGACGCCGAGGTTGTTCTCCAGCTCCTCCTTGTCCATGCCGATGCCGTTGTCACTGACCGTGATGGTGCGCGCGTCCTTGTCAACGCTGATCTCGATGAAGAAATCGCCGCGGTTCAGCCCGACCTTGTCGTCGGTCAGCGACAGGTAGCAGAGCTTGTCGATGGCGTCGCTTGCGTTGGAGATGATCTCACGCAGGAAGATCTCCTTGTGCGTGTAGATGGAGTTGATCATCAGGTCGAGCAGACGCTTCGACTCCGCCTTGAATTGTTTTTTTGCCATGGTAGAACACTTCCTTTGGTAAATTTCAGCCTATCTTTTATAGCACAAAAAGCCCTGCCGCGCAAGAGTGCGGCAGGGCTTTTTCGCAGCTTTTCTTTTATTTAATGACGACGGTGCGGGTCGCGCCGTCCCAGTCCACCGTGCGGCCGAAGAACTCGGCGAGATAGCGCACAGGGGCGTAGGTGCGGCTTCCCACGATCACCGCGGCAGTGTCCATTGTGACGGTCCTGCCGTCGCTCGTGCGGGCGTCGGTGCTGCCGATGGGGAAGCAGATGGTCTTGCTGCCGTCGGTGAAGCTCGCCTCGCGCGCCTCGCCGTCCCAGCCGACGGTCAGCCCCAGCGCGTCGCCCACGGCGCGCAGCGGCACCATTGTGCGGGAATTCTCGTCGATGAACGGCGCGGCGTCCGTCCACTGCACCGCCTTGCCATTCACGGAGACGCCGGGCGCCGCAGTCGTCGGCGCGGGCGCGGGGGAAGGCGTCGGCGCAGGGGTGGGAGCGGTATAGCCCTCGGTGATCTTCACCGTGCCGCCGGAGTAGTCGAGCGTGTAGGTCTTCGACACGCTGTATCCCTTGCCGTCGCTGAGCGTCAGCTCCAGCTTGTGCGCGCCGGCGGAGAGCGACGTGAGGTCGACGCGGTACTGGTTGGGCGAGCCGGCGGTCTCCTTCTTTGCACCGTCCAGCGCCCAGACCGCGCTCATGTCGCCGCTGCGGTAGGTGCGCCCTGTCGCGCCGAGCACCAGCGCGCCTGTCATCGGTTCGTTGAGAGACGCGATGGGCACAAAGGTCGCGGCGGAGGACGCGCCGGGCGCGATCAGGCTGGGGTTGGCGGCGATGGCATCGTCCGCGGCGGACTTCACGCTGCCGGTGAGGGTGAAGTCGTTGGCGCCCTCCTTACGGTCGAAGTACACCAGCGCCTTGACCTCGGGATAGACCATCGTCAGCGTGGAGAATTCCTTTGCGGCCTGCTTTGCGGCGTACGCCTCGCCGTTGCCGCGGTGGACGCCGCCCTCGGTGGCGATGGCGGGCTTGTTGTGCGCCTTCGCGATGTCGAGCACGCGCGCGGCGTTGGCGATGGGATCGGCGAAGTCGCACCAGTGGAAGTATTCCTTCGCTTCCAGACGGGCGGAGGGGTCAGCCGGCGTGTAGTTGTAGTAGAGGGAGAGCCCCACCCAGTCCACCACGCTGTCGCCGGGGTAGTACGCCGCGGCGTCCGCGCCCCACGAGCCGGTATAGTTCGGCGACCAGACCAGCTCGACCCTCGGCGCGAGGGAGCGGGCGAGAGACGCGATGTGCTGATACGCCGCGATGTACTCGGCGGGGGACGCCATGTCCGTCCAGACGTCCATCTCCGCGCCGATGCGCAGCAGCACGGGGCTTTGCACCGTCGCGAGATAGCTCAGCGTTTCGCGCAGGCGGCTGTCGTACTGCCCGGAGGGGACGGCGCGCGCGGTCGCGCCCTCGCCCTTGAAGTTCAGGTTGATGAGAATGACGCGCTTTCCGTCCGCGCGGGGGGCGATCAGATAATCGTACTGGCCTGCGGTCTCGGACTCCAGCAGGACGTAGAACGAGCAGATGCTGCGGTCGCCGTAGTGCCCGCCGTCGCTGATCGAGCCGTAATACGCGCCGGATGACGCCGCGATGCGCGAGCCGTAGGCGCTGCCGCGCGCATACGACGCGGCGTACACGCCGACGAAGGGGCGCACGACCTCCAGATGCGCGTTGCAGCGGATGATCCAGTCCGCGAAGCTGGCGCCGTTGGGGTCGTTCTGCCGCAGGTATTGGCAGATCTCCAGCAGCGCCTCCGTGTTCTTCACGGCATTGTCGTAATCGCCGCGGTTTTCGAAGATCAGCCGCTCCAGACGCGTGGAGTAGACCACAAAAAGGCCGTTCGCGATGTCGAGGTTGCGCGGCGCGGCGGTGTAGAGCGCGATGACCGCGTCGCCCTTGGCGAGGATGTCGTCGTCGTTGCCCGCGTTGACCGCGTCGCTGTACGCCGACCAGACCGGCCACCAGCCCTGCGGAAGATCCACCGCCAGTGTGCCGACGGAGAGAAGCGAGCAGGCAAACGCGAGCGAGAGAGAAAGAGACAGGACCCGTTTTTTCATGGCGGTTGCTCTCCTTTGTCGTTGATGCCTCTATTTTACTCCGGCTTTCGCCAAAATACAACGGTTCCGGACAAAAAGGGGATGTGAAAAACGCGTGTTTTTCACATCCCCGATCCGTTGGCCGCCGGTTCCGCATCCAGCCGGCAGGCATACCACTCCTCCGCGGTTTTATGAAAGCCGACGGACTCGAACATCCTTTGGCTCTGCATGTTGAAGGCGTAGATATTCGCCGTGACCTCGCGCAGCCCCTTTTCCCGCGCGAGCGCCAGCATGTCCAGAATACACCTGCGCCCGATGTGCCGGTTCTGATATTCCCTGCGGACCACAATGCAGACCTCCGCGTTGTCGCGCAGCGTCACGTCGCCCACAAGGACGCCTTTGTATTGAATATAGTAGCAGTTCCCGTGCGTGCTCAGAAAGGTATACATCCGCTCCAGCAGCTCAATGGAATACACGTGGTCGATGTTGTCGACCTGCTTGCACACGCCGGGGTCCTGATACCACGCGAGCGTCACGGCGCTGTTGGGGTAATACGGCACGAGCGTGATCTCATCGTCGACGACCCGCTCCTTTGCAGAATCCTCCATAAGCCGCATCCGCCCTGCCGGACAGACTGGGTTCACCGCCTGACGAAAAGCGGCATGTCGTACTCGTCCCTGCCGTTTTCGACGAAGCCCAGCGACTTCCAGAACCGGACGGAATCCTCCTTTTCGCTGTTGATCTCATAGTATTTTGCGCCGTCGGCCTTTGTGTACCGCTCCAAAGCCTCGAAGCAGAGGCGTCCGGCGCCGCGCCCCCGGAACGGCGGGAACACCCAGAAATCGAGGATAAAGCATTTGCCATCCTCGCTCTGATACGTGTTGTACTGCGCGGCGCCGATCCTCTCGCCGCCGCGGACAAAATAGACCATGTGGTGCCGGTCGGCTTCCCGCTCCATGTGCGCCCGTATGATCCCGCGGTACTCCTCGCCCGCGAAGTACGCCCGGTCCTCCTCGTCCGCGATGATCCCGTCGTCGATGAGGTAGGGCAGGTGGATCGCCCAGAACTCGTCGATCCGCTCCACGGGGATCTCCTGAATCCCGACCGCCTGCTCCGCCGACATCAGCCGCTCTCCTTCTCCGCCAGCGTCCACGGCACCAGCTCGGACGCGCAAGGCTCGCCGCGCATGTGGCGGAACAGCAGCTCGGCGGCGGCGCGGCCGACGTTGCGCTGCGCGTGGGACAGGGATGTGATGCGCGGGGTGGACATCTCGCTGTACGAGCTGTTGTCGAAGCTGACGACGGCGACGCCGCCGGGGACGGAGACGCCCTTCTTCGTCAGGTACGAGATGACGCGGGCGGCGATCTCGTCGTTGTAGCAGACGACGGCGCTGCACGACGAGAGGCACTCGTCCATCCGCGCCTGTGCCAGACCGTCCTTGAAAATGAGATCCTTCTGGTCGGTGCTGTACCAGAGGATGTTCCTGTCCTCCAGCGGCAGGTCGTATTCCTGAAGCGCGTCCAGATACCCCGCAAAGCGCTGACGCCCCTGCAAATCGTCGTACTTGAAGATGCCGGCGATGCGCCGGTGCCCCTTCTTATAAAGGTGTTCCACCAGCATCCGCCCGCCCGCGGCGTTGTCGTCCAGCACGGAGAGCGTGTCCGGGATCTGCTCGTAGTTGCCGTGGAAGAAGACCAGCGGCACGCCCTTCTCCATCAGCTTTTCATAGAGCCGGATGTTCGGGTTGGGAAGCCCCGTTTTCGTTCCCTCGACCAACACGCCGTCCAGCGGTTCGGTCTCCAGCAGGGAAAGCAGGATGCGGCGCTCATTGGCGAACTGGTTCTGCGTGGCGAACAGGAGCGGCGCGCCGTTGTTCTCCGCGCACACCGCCTCGATCTCACGCAGGATGCTGGGGAAGATGTAGTCGCTGATATACGTCGTGATGACGGCGATGGAGAGGCGCTGGTGCGCCGCGCTCTCGCGCTGCTCGCGGATGTGCGAGCCGCTGCCCTGCCGGCGGTCGATCAGCCGCTCCGCCTCCAGCAGGGAGAGCGCCTGGCGCACCGTCTGGCGGCTGACGCCGAACTGCGCGCAGAGCGCCTGTTCCGTGGGCAGCGTTTTCTCGTATTTTCCGGTACGAATGTCGTTTCGCAGCGTCTCCGCCACCATTTGATATTTCGGATTCATGGCATGACTCCTGTACGATCAACTTTACCTTTATTATACCGAGATCGCTTTAATTTTCAATACAAATATCGGAGCTTTCATCATATTAATGGATTTGGGCTTACCAAAGCGCGATTAATTATGCAACTCGACGAACGGTGAGAAAAACGCAAAGGAACGAAAACGTTTGAGTAGTTTCGAGATTTTGTGGAAAATTGCAATTAAATTGCCGATTTGTACGGTGATTCTTGCGAGAATACAAAAATTTGTATTGTATATGGACACGAAAATGATTTTTTGTGCGTACAACTGTTGATTTTCTCGTGGAAAGGCTGTATCATGTCGGCAGATGGAACAAATCCGTTCCGGACCTTGAGGAAAAAAGATGAAAAATGAAGAGAGGTAAAAGCTATGCGTAAATTGTCTGCTCTGCTCCTTGCACTGGCGATGGTCCTCGCGCTGGCCGCCTGCGGTGGTCAGCAGACCGCCACCCCCGCCGCGGAACCGGCCGCCCCCGCCGCCACGACCCCGGCCGCCCCTGCGGACACGACCCCCGCGACCCCCGCGACGCCCGAGCCTGCCGCTCCCGCCGCTCCCGCGGAATCCGGCGGCGCGATCAAGGTCGGCGTCGTCAACAACCCCCCGTCCGAGTCCGGCTATCGTGAAGCCAACGTCAACGACTTCATCAGCGTGTTCACCGCGGACAACGGCTACGACGCCAAGTTCTTCTACAGCATCAAGAACGATGAGCAGCTCAGCGCCGCCCGTCAGTTCATCACCGACGGCGTGGACTACCTGCTGATCTCCGCCGCCGAGACCACCGGCTGGGACGCCGTCCTGAAGGATGCGCAGGACGCCGGCACCCGCGTGTTCCTGTTCGACCGTATGATCGACTGCGACAAGAGCCTCTTTGAGGCCGCCGTCGTCTCCAACATGGCGAACGAGGGCGACACCGCCGTCAACTGGCTGCTCGCCCAGAACCTGCCCGAGTACAACGTCGTCCACATCCAGGGCGCCATGGGCAGCGACGCCCAGATCGGCCGCACCGGCGCGCTCGACGCGCAGTTTGCCTCCGGCAAGATGAAGAAGGTCGTTCAGCAGACCGCCACCTGGGACGAGGCCGAGGCGAAGAAGATCGTCGAGTCCGTCATCAACTCCGGCGAGCCGTTCAACGTCATCTATGCCGAGAACGACGGTATGGCGAAGGGCGCCGTCGCGGCTCTGGACGAGGCCGGCATCACGCACGGCGTGGACAAGGACGTCGTCGTCATGGGCTTCGACTGCAACAAGTGGGCGCTGCGCGAGCTGCTCGCCGGCAACTGGAACTATGACGGCCAGTGCAGCCCGTTCCAGGCGCAGGTCATCAGCGACATGATCCAGACGCTCGAGGGCGGCGGCAGCATCAGCGGCCTGAACGACGCCAAGCAGATCATCTCCGTGGAGAAGGGCTTCGACGCCCGCGAGCTCACGCAGGCCGACATCGACACCTACGGTCTGGGCGAGTAATATCCAGGGGACATACCACGATTGAAGCGAACGGCGCGGTGTGGAATCAAGTGGAGTAATCCGCGGTCCACACCGCGCCTTCTCTAAAGACAAAGAGACAGGAGTTGATCGGATGCAAGAGGACATTGTCCTGACGATGCGCGGGATCTGCAAGTATTTTCCGGGCGTCAAGGCATTGAAAAACGTGGACTTCACCCTGCGCAAAGGGACGATCCACGCGCTGATGGGCGAAAATGGCGCGGGCAAGTCCACGCTCATCAAGGTGCTGACCGGCGTTTATCCCATGGACGAAGGAGAGATCCGGATCGACGGGATCGAGGGCGCCGTCAGCATCCACTCCCCGCAGGAGGCGCAGAGCTGCGGCATCAGCACCGTGTATCAGGAGATCACGCTCTGCCCGAACCTCACGGTGGCGGAGAACATGTTCATCGGCCGCAGCGGAAAGCTGGGCGTGGACTGGAAAACGATGGAGAAGCGCTCCGGCGAGCTGCTGGAGAGCCTCGGCATCCCCGCGCGCCCCAGACAGCAGCTCGGCAGCTGCTCGCTCGCCGTGCAGCAGATGGTTGCCATCGCGCGCGCGGTGGACACCGACTGCAAGGTGCTGATCCTCGACGAGCCCACGTCGTCGCTGGACGACAAGGAGGTCGAGATGCTCTTCCGCCTGATGCGCGACCTGAAGGACCGCGGCGTCGGCATCATCTTCGTCACGCATTTCTTAGAGCAGGTCTACGCGGTCAGCGACCAGATCACGGTGCTGCGCAACGGCGAGCTCGTGGGCGAGTACGAGGTGAAGGAGCTGCCGCAGGTGCAGCTGGTGGAGAAGATGATCGGCAAGGACCTGGAGGATCTGTCGACCATCAGGAAGAGCGACGCCTCCGCCGCCGGAAACGAGCCGTTCTACGAGGCGCAGGGGCTTTCCAGCACGGAGAGCCGCCCGTTCGACTTCCACATCGCCAAGGGCGAGGTGAACGGCTTCACCGGCCTGCTCGGCTCCGGCCGCAGCGAGAGCGTCCGCGCCATCTTCGGCGCCGACCCGGTCACGGGCGGAACGGTCAGGATCGACGGCAAGAGCGCAAAGGTCACGAAGCCGCTGGACGCCATGAAGCACGGCATCGGCTATCTGCCGGAGGATCGCAAGCGCGACGGCATCATCGCCGACCTCTCCGTGCGCGATAACATCATCCTCGCGCTTCAGGTCATCCGCGGCATGAACCACCCCATCAGCCGCGCGAAGGCGGAGGCCTTCGCCGACGAGTACATCAAGGCGCTGGACATCAAGACCGCCTCGTCCGAGACGCCGATCAAGTCCCTCTCCGGCGGCAACCAGCAGAAGGTGATCCTCGCGCGCTGGCTGCTGACGCACCCGCAGTACCTGATCCTCGACGAGCCGACGCGCGGCATCGACGTCGGCACCAAGACGGAAATTCAGAAGCTGGTGCTCAAACTGGCAGAGGAGGGTATGAGCATCACGTTCATCTCCTCCGAGATCGAGGAGATGCTGCGCACCTGCTCGCGCCTGATCGTCATGCGCGACCGGAACATCGTCGGCGAGCTCAAGGGCGACGAGCTGACGCAGGAACGCGTCATGCACACCATTGCGGGAGGTGGCGACTGAGATGAACAAGACGAAATCGTCCCAATTCTTTGCGAAGAACTCCCAGCTGCTGATCCCGCTGATCGCCATTTTGCTGCTGGTGATCTTCAACCTGTTCCGCGACCCCGGCTTCTTCTCCGTCAGCATCGCCGCCAACAACAACGGCGACCCCGTTTTGCAGGGCAACCTGATCTCGATCCTCAACGGCGCGTCCGAGCTGGTCATCCTCTCCATGGGCATGACGCTCGTGACGGCGGCGTCCGGCGGACAGGATATCTCCGTCGGCGCGCTGGCGGCGATCGCGGGCAGCGTGTTCGTCAAGGTGCTCAAGGGCGGCGCCATCACCGGCGGCACGGTTTTCCTCGCGTTCGCCATGTGCTGCGTGGTCGCGATGCTCTTCGGCGCGTTCAACGGCTCGCTCGTGTCGTTCTTCCGCATCCAGCCCATGATCGCGACGCTGATCCTCTTCACCTGCGGACGCAGCGTGGCGTACTGGATCAACGGCGGCGCGACGCCGACGGTCGAGAGCCCTATCATCAACGCCATCGGCAGCTTCATTCCGGGTATCCCGATCCCGACGCCGATTTTGATCGTCATTCTCATGGGCATCCTGTTCGCGCTGCTCTTCCGCTTCACCACGCTGGGCCTCTACGTCCAGACGGTGGGCATCAACCAGGGCGCGGCGCGCCTGAACGGCATCAACGCCGTCGGCATCAAGCTGCTCTCGTTCGTCATGCTCGGCGCGTGCTGCGCGGTTGCCGGCATGATCGGCGTCAGCAGGCTCGGACTCATCAACCATGAGACGCTGCTCATCAACATCGAGATGGACGCGATCCTCGCGGTCGCCATCGGCGGCAACAACCTCGGCGGCGGCAAGTTCAAGATGCTCGGCTCCGTGCTGGGCGCTTACGCGATCCAGGCGCTGACCATCACGCTCTACTCCATGAAGGTGCCGTCCACGGACGTCAAGGCGTACAAGGCGGTCGTCATCATCATTCTGGTCGCGATGGGCTCCCCCGTGGTGAAGGACGCCATGGGACGCCTTTTCAAAAAGACCGGCGGCAGCGCCGGCGCGGGAAAGGAGGCGGCCTGATCCATGAGTGATTTGCAAAAGACCGCCCGCCGCCGCGAACCGATCACCGACACCCAGTTGCTGCTGACCATCACGATCTGCATCTTCGTGGGCATGTACGTGATGGCGATGCTGGTCTGGGGCGGCGGCTTCCTCAAGCCTCAGATGCTCTTTGACATCCTCAACGACAACGCGTACCTCATCATCATCTCCTGCGGGCTGACCATCGTCATGATAACCGGCAGCATCGACATCTCCGTCGGCGGCGTGACGGCGCTGGTCGCCATGGTGGGCGTGATGATCTTAAACGGCAGCCTATTCAACGTGCCGGAGGGCTCGCGCATCGCGGCCGCGCTGGCCGCGGCGCTGCTCATCGGACTTGCCTTCGGCCTCGTGCAGGGCTTTTTGATCGCCCATCTGGAGATCCAGCCCTTCATCATCACGCTGGCGGGCATGTTCTTCGCCCGCGGCATGATTACCATCATCAGCGTCGACCCGCAGAAGGCGCCGCAGAACCTGATGGATATTCTCCAGACGCGCATCGATATCCCGTGGCTCGGCTCCGTGAACAAGCGGGGCGAGCTGATCCCGGCGCGCATGGAGATCGGCGTGGTGATCGCGCTCGTCATCGTGGCGCTCGTGTTCCTGCTGCTGCACAATTTGCAGCTCGGCCGCAGCTTCTACGCCGTCGGCGGCAACCGCCAGAGCGCGCTGATGCTGGGCGTGAACGTGCGCAGGACGCGCTTCATGGCGCACCTTCTCTGCGGCCTGCTCGCCGGCGTCGCGGGCTTCGTGTTCATGATGCACACGGGCGCGGGCAACGCCACGAACGCCACCGCGGCGGAGATGAACGCCATCGCGTCCTCGATCATCGGCGGCACGCTGCTCACCGGCGGCGTCGGCAACGTGATCGGCACGTTCTTCGGCGTGCTGACGCTCAGCACGATCAAATCCATCGTCACCACATCGGGCCTGCGCGACCCGTGGTGGCAGAGCATTACCACCGGCGCGATGCTGTGCCTCTTTATCCTGCTGCAAAGCGTTGTGCTGATGCGCAAGAACAAGAAAAACGGCAAAAAATAAGATAGGAAAGAGGATTTCGAGCATGAAACGTGAATTTTGGTTTGTCGTCGGGTCGCAGTTCCTCTACGGCCCGGAGGTGCTGGAGACGGTCGACGCGCGCGCGAAGGAGATGGCGGCGGAGCTGACGAAGGTGCTGCCCTATCCGCTGGTCTACAAGGTGACCGCCAAGACCAACAAGGAGATCGCCGACGTGGTGCGCGCGGCGAACTACAGCGCCGAGTGCGCGGGCGTCATCACCTGGTGCCACACCTTCAGCCCGAGCAAGATGTGGATCGACGGCCTGCGCGACCTGCAAAAGCCGTGGTGCCACTTTGCCACGCAGTACAACAAGGAGATCCCGAACGACGAGATCGACATGGACTTCATGAACCTCAACCAGGCCGCCCACGGCGACCGCGAGCACGGGTTCATCGGCGCGCGCCTGCGCAAGCCGCGCAAGGTCGTCGCCGGCTACTGGAGGGACGAAAAGGTCCACAAGCGCCTTGCCGACTGGATGCGCGCCGCCGTCGGCGTCGCCGTGTCGAAGGAAATGAAGGTCATGCGCTTCGGCGACAACATGCGCGAGGTCGCCGTCACCGAGGGCGACAAGGTCGAGGCGCAGATCCAGCTCGGCTGGCAGGTCAACACCTGGGCGGTCGGCGATCTGGTGAAGGAGATGAACGCCGTCACCGACGCGGAGATCGACGCGCTCATGGCCGAGTACAAGGCGGCCTACGACGTCGCGACCGACAACGTCGCCGCCATCCGCTATCAGGCGCGCGAGGAGATCGCGATCAAAAAGATGATGGACCGCGAGGGCTGCCGTGCGTTTTCCAACACCTTCCAGGACCTCTACGGCATGGAGCAGCTCCCCGGCCTCGCCTCCCAGCACCTGATGGCGCTGGGCTACGGCTACGGCGGCGAGGGCGACTGGAAGGTCAGCGCCCTGACCGCCATCTGCAAGGCGATGGGCGAGGGCGGCAACGGCTCGTCCGCGTTCATGGAGGACTACACCTATCATCTGGTCGAGGGAAAGGAGTACTCCCTCGGCGCGCACATGCTGGAGGTTTGCCCCAGCCTCGCCGCGGACAAGCCCCGCATCGAGACGCACCACCTCGGCATCGGCATGAACGAGAAGGACCCCGCGCGCCTCGTTTTCGAGGGCAAGGCGGGCCCGGCGATCGTCGCCACCGTCATCGACATGGGCGGGCGCTTCCGCCTGATCGTGCAGGATATCGAGGCGGTCAAGCCCATCCTTCCGATGCCGAACCTGCCCGTGGCGCGTGTGATGTGGCGGGCGATGCCCGACCTCACCACCGGCGTCGAGTGCTGGATCACGGCGGGCGGCGCGCACCATACGGTGCTCTCCTACGACGTCTCCGCCGAGATGCTGCGCGACTGGGCGCGCATGATGGACATTGAGTTCGTCCACATCACGAAGGACACGACGCCCGAAAAGCTGGAGGACGAGCTGCTGGTCAAGGACCTGATCTGGAAGCTGAAATGATGGATCTGAAAAAGACTTCGCTCGGTATCGAGCTGGGCTCCACCCGCATCAAGGCGGTGCTGATCGACGAGAACCACATCCCCGTCGCCTCCGGCGGCTTCGAGTGGGAAAACCAGCTGGTGGACGGCGTGTGGACGTATGCCATGGACGCCGTGCACGAGGGCGTGCAGGCCTGCTTCGCCGCACTGCGTGCCGACGTGAAGGCAAAGCTCGGCGTTGAGCTCACCACGGTCGGCGCCATCGGCGTGAGCGCGATGATGCACGGCTACCTGCCCTTTGACAGGGACGGGAAGCAGCTTGCGGAATTCCGCACGTGGCGCAACACCATCACCGGCGAGGCGGCGGCAGAGCTGACGGAGCGGTTCGGTTTTAACATCCCGCAGCGCTGGAGCATCGCACACCTTTATCAGGCGATTTTGAACGGCGAGACGCACGTGGGCGACATCGCGCAGCTCACGACGCTCGCGGGCTATATCCACTGGCGGCTCACGGGCGAGAAGGTCATGGGCGTGGGCGAGGCGAGCGGCATGTTCCCCATCGACAGCGCAAAGCTCGACTACGACGAGGCGATGGTGGAGAAGTTCGACGCGCTTGTCGCGCCCAAGGGCTATTCGTGGAAGCTGCGCGACATTCTGCCGAAGGTGCTCTCCGCCGGCGAGAGCGCCGGCACGTTGACCGCGGACGGCGCGCGCTTCCTCGATCCCACGGGCACGCTGCTTCCGGGCATCCCGCTCGCGCCCTGCGAGGGCGACGCGGGCACCGGCATGGCGGCGACAAACTCCGTGCGCGTCGGAACGGGCAACGTGTCCGCGGGCACGAGCGACTTCGCCATGCTCGTCACCGACAAAAAGCTGCGCGTCCACCGCGAAATCGACATGGTCACGACGCCGGACGGTTTCCCGGTCGCGATGGTGCACTGCAACAACTGCACGAGCGACATCAACGCGTGGGTAAACCTCTTCGCGGAGCTTGCCGCGCTCATCGGCGCGGACGCCGACAGGGGCGCGCTGTTCACGAAGCTGTTTCGCGCGGCGCTGGACGGTGATCCGGACTGCGGCGGGCTGCTCTCCTACAACTACTTCTCCGGCGAGGGCGTCACCGACCTCGACGAGGGGCGTCCCGTGTTCGCGCGGACGCCGGACGCGAAGTTCACGCTCGCGAACTTCATGCGCACGCATCTTCTGTCCGCGCTCGCGACGCTCAAGATCGGTCTGGACATCCTCACCGGCGAGGAGCGGGTGAAGATCGACAAACTCTATGGCCACGGCGGCTTCTTCAAGACGCCGGAGGTGGGGCAGCGGATGCTCTCCGCGGCGGTCGGCGCGCCCGTTTCCGTGATGGAGACGGCGGGCGAGGGCGGCCCCTACGGCATGGCGCTGCTGGGCGCGTACATGCTCTGGCGCGATCCGGGCGAGAGCCTGCCGGACTACCTTGACCGCCGGGTGTTCGCGGACGCGAAGTCGACCACGCTGATGGCGGACGAGGCGGACGCCGCGGGCTTCAACGCATTCCTCGCGCGTTACAAAAAGGCGCTTGCGCTGGAACGCGCCGCGGTGGAGGTGCTGTGATGCTCGAAGAACTGAAAAAGACCGTCTGCGAGGCGAACCTCCTCCTGCCGAAGCACGGGCTCGTCACCTTCACGTGGGGCAACGTCTCCGGCATCGACCGGGAAAGCGGGCTGGTCGTCATCAAGCCCTCCGGCGTCGACTACGACGGCATGACGCCGGACGACATGGTCGTCGTCGACCTCGACGGCAAGACGGTCGAGGGAAAGTGGAAGCCGTCGAGCGACACGGCGACGCACGTCGTGCTCTACCGCGCGTTTGCGAACATCGGCGGCGTCGTGCACACGCACTCGCGCTGGGCGACAAGCTTCGCGCAGGCGGGGATGGCGATCCCGGCGATGGGAACGACGCAGGGCGACTACTTCTACGGCGACATCCCCTGCACGCGCGAGATGACCGACGCGGAGATCCGCGGCGAGTACGAGAAGGAGACCGGCAGCGTCATTGTCGAGACCTTCGCGGACAAAGACCCCGACGCCGTCCCCGGCGTGCTCGTCATGAGCCACGGGCCGTTCGTTTGGGGAACCGACCCGATGAACGCCGTGCACAACGCCGTGGTGATGGAGGAGGTCGCGTTCATGGACTACCATGCGCTGATGCTCAATCCCGCGCACCGCGGCATGCAGCAGACGCTGCTGGACAAGCACTACCTCCGCAAGCACGGGAAAAACGCCTATTACGGGCAGGGATAAGTGCGCTCGGGTGCACAACCGAGACAAAAAAACACAGGTGGAAAGCCTACGGGCTTTCGCACCTGTGTTTTTTCGTATGGAAACGGGGGATCAGGAGAAGAGGTTGCGGAAAAAACCTGTCTTTTTTTTGTCCTTTCCCGCGCCGGCGCTCTTGCCGGACGACGCGCCGCCGTCCGCGTCCCGGTCGCTCGCGCCCAGGCGCTCCAGCGCCTCGTTGGCGTCGCGGTTGCCCTTGCGCGCGGCGCGGCGGTAGAAGTCCAGCGCCTTGTTCCGGTCGGGCGATATCCCGCCCAGCCCCTGCTCGGTGAACAGGCCCAGCCGGTACAGCGCGGGCGCATAGTCTCCGGCGGCCGCCTTGCGATACCACTCCGCCGCCTTGGCGACGTTTTTGCGCACGCCGTCGCCGTTCTCGTAGCCGAGGCCGACGTAGTAGACGCCGCGCGGCTCGCCCTGCTCGGCGGCGAGGGAGAAGAGCCGGAACGCCTTGTCCTTGTCGGTCTCGACGCCCATGCCGTTGAGATAGCACCAGCCCAGATTGCACTGCGCCGTGCTGTCGCCGCTGTCGGCGGAGAGCGCGTAGTAGTGCGCCGCCTGCGCGACGTCCTTCTCCACGCCGCGTCCGGTCTCGTAGCAGTAGCCGAGGTTGCACTGCGCGCTGGCGTAGCCCAGCGCCGCCGCCTTGCGATACCACTCCGCCGCCTGCTCCATATTCTCCGCGACGCCCTCGCCGTGCTCGAAGCACCAGCCCAGATTGAACTGCGCGCGGGGATAATCCTGCGTGGCGGCGAGGGTGTACAGGCGGATCGCCCGGGTCAGGTCCTTCTCCACGCCGCGGCCGTGCTGGTAGCACCAGCCGAGGTTGGTCTGCGCGCGGGCGTAACCCGCGTCCGCCGCCTCGCGGTACAGCCTGACGGCTTCCTCCCAGCTCTGCCGGACGCCCTTGCCCGCCTCATAGCACCACGCGAGGTTGCACACGGCGCGGACGTAGCCCATGTCCGCCGCCTTGCGGTAGCAGGCCACCGCCTGCTCCCAGCTCTGCGCGACCTGATCGCCCTGCTCGTAGTACAGCCCCATGCGCGTCAGACCGCGCGGGGAGTCGTGCTCCGCCGCGAGGCTGAACCAGCGGAAGGCGCCGGCGGGATCTTTTTCCACGCCCTTGCCGAATTCCAGACACCACGCGTAGTTGCACATGGCGGGGACGTAGCCCGCCTCCGCCGCCTTGCGGTACAGTCCGGCGGCGAGGTCCCAGCTCTGCGCGACCTCCTCGCCGTTTTCGTAGCACAATCCGAGGCGGGACACCGCGGCGGGGAAGTCCTGCTCGGCGGCGGAACGGTAGAGGCTCACGGCTTTGGCGAGGTCGGTATCCTCGCCCTTGCCGTACTCATAGCACCAGCCCAGATTGTATTGCGCGCGCGCAAAACCGCGCGCGGCGGACGCCTCGTAGAGCTTCGCCGCCTTGCTCCAGTCCTGCTCCACACCCTTGCCGCGCTCGTAGCACACGCCCAGATTGCACAGGCCGCGGGGGTCCTCCTGCTCGGCGGACATGGCGTACCAGTGCGCGGCGGTTTCCCAGCTCTGCTCCACGCCCTTGCCCGCCTCGTAGCACCAGCCGAGGTTGCACTGGGCGCGGGAATAGCCGAGGTCGGCGGACTTGCGATACCACTCCACGGCGGTTTCCCAGCTCTGCTCCACGCCGGTGCCGTTTTCGTAGCACAGGCCCAGCGCGCACAGCGCGGGCGGGAAGCCCTGACCGGCGGAAGCGCGGTAGTACGTGAGCGCCTTTTCCTCGTTTGCCTCCACGCCGTCGCCCTGCTCATAGCAGAGGCCGAGGTTGCACTGCGCGCGGGCGTCGCCGGCTGCGGCGGCCTTCTGATACCACTCCACCGCCTTGATGCGGTCGCGCGCAATGCCCTTGCCGTGCTCGTAGCACCATGCGAGGTTGCACTGTCCGGGGGGATAGCCGCGCTCGGCGGACGCCTGATACAGCTTGACGGCGCGCTCCCAGCTCTGCTCCACGCCGGTGCCGTTCTCGTAGAACAGCCCGAGGCAGCACAGCGCGCGCGGGTGCTCCTGCTCGGCGGACATGGCGTACCAGTGCGCCGCCTCCTTTATGCTTTGCTCCACGCCCTTGCCGTGCTCATAGCACCACGCAAGGTTGCACTGGCCGCGCGCGTAACCTGCCTCGGCGGAGAGCCGGTAGAGGCGCACGGCCTCCTCCCAGCTCTGCTCCACGCCGTCGCCCGTCTCGTAGCACAGGCCGAGGGCGCAGATGCCGGGCGGATAGTCAAGCTCCGCCGCCTGACGGAAGAGCTCGGCGCCCCGCGCGGGGTCCTTTTCCACGCCCTTGCCCTTCTGATAGAGCTCGGCAAGCGCGCAGATGGCGGACGGATAGTCCATATCCGCCGCCTTGCGGAGATATTCGACGGCGCGCGTTTCATCAGCCGCCAGGCCGAGCAGGCCCGCCAGATAGAATACGCCCAGCCGATAGAAGGCGCCGGGGCAGTCAAGCTCCGCGGCACGGCGGAGAAACGCGAGCGTGCGCTCTGCGTCGCCGCTGCTTTCCGCATCCCGCGACAGCGCCACCAGATCGTTGCCGGTGAGGTCGTCCTCGTCCACGGGGATGAAGAATGAGCCGCCGCACTTGGGGCAGACGTCGGGCTCCTCCCCCTCAAACAGGTGGCCGCACTCCGGATTGTCACAGCGATAGTACTCCAAAACGGGATCCTCCATAAAAAGTCGGTTATGTTATGTGAGGTATTATTATAGCAAAAGCAAGCCCTTAAAACAAGGGCTTGCTTTGACAAGTTTGGCGTTTTTTGCCGCTTACATTTCAATCAGAGTGCCCGCTTTGCCGGCGAGCGCGTCGACCGCCTTTTCGGGCGTCGTGATGATGCAGCGGCGGCCGGGGCGCGCCTCGACGAAGCGGATGGCGGCCTCCACCTTCGGCAGCATGGAGCCGGCGGCGAACTGGTTGTCGGCGATGTAGCCGCGCGCCTCGTCCGGCGTCATGCGGTCGATCGCCTTCTGGTCGGGCTTGTTGAAGTTGATGCAGCACTTCTCCACGGCAGTGAGCATCATGAACACGTCCGCGTCCAGATCCTGCGCCAGACGCTCGGAGGCGAGGTCCTTGTCGATGACCGCGGCGATGCCGTCATAGTCGCCGTCCTTGTCGACGAACACCGGCACGCCGCCGCCGCCCACGGCGATGACCGTGTGGCCGGCTTCCATCAGGTCCTTGATGGCGTCCAGCTCGACGATGCGCTTGGGCATCGGGGAGGCGACCACGCGGCGCCAGCCGCGGCCGGCATCCTCCTTCATGGTGTAGCCCTTTTCCTTTTCAAGCTTCTTCGCCTCCTCCTCGGTGAAGAAGGAGCCGATGGGCTTGGTGGGGTTCTTGAACTTCGGGTCGTCGGGATCGACGACCACCTGCGTCATCAGGGCGACGGGGGAGACCTTGCTGCCCTTGATGCGGCCCGCGCGCTGAAGCCCCTGCGCCATGTGATAGCCCAGCATGCCCTGGCTCATGGCGCCGATGACGTCGAACGGCATGGCGGGGACGACGTTCGCGCTCGCCTCGTTCTGCACGGCGATGCCGCCCACCTGCGGGCCGTTGCCGTGGGTCATGACGACCTTGTAGCCCTGCGAGATGATGTCGACGATCTCGTCCGCGGTGTTGTCGATGATGCGCAGCTGCGTGCGGGCGTCCGCCAGCTTGCCGTTGATGGTGAGCGCGTTGCCGCCCAATGCGATGACTACGGTTTCCATAGCCGAATCCTCCTTTGAAGAAATACAAATGGTTGTGTTCTGAATGATATTTACGTCCGGTAATCGCCGTTCATATGGACGTATTCGCCGGTGAGGTCGCAGCCCCATGCCGTCGCCTCGCCGCCGCCCTGATGGAAGCTGACGGAGACGGCGACGTCGTGCTCGCTGAGCACCCGTGTCGCCAGCGCCTCGTCGAAGTCCGTGCCGAAGCCGTCGCGCATGACCTGCACCTCGCCCGCGGCGGAGCGGATGACGCAGTCCGCGTGCGTGGGATCGACGTCCGCGCCGGAGTAGCCCGCCGCCGCCATGATGCGCCCCCAGTTGGCGTCGCGGCCGTAGACCGCCGCCTTGAAGAGCGTCGAGCCGGCGATGGAGCGCGCGACGAGACGCGCATCGCGCTCGGTGGGCAGGCCGCGCGCCTCCACCTCGATCAGATGGGTCGAGCCCTCGCCGTCGGAGGCGATGCGCCGCGCCATGTCGACGCAGATCGCCTCGATGAGCGCGGCGAACGCGGCGCGGTCCTCCGCCGATTCCACGGCGACGCCGGACGCGCCGTTGGCGAGCAGGAAGATGGAGTCGTTCGTGGATGTGTCGCCGTCGACGGTGAGAAGGTGGAAGCTCCTGTCCACCGCGGCGCGCAGCGTCGCGCGCAGAAAGTCCGCGTCGGCGCGCGCGTCGGTGGTGAGAAAGACCAGCATGGTCGCCATGTTCGGGTGGATCATGCCGCTGCCCTTCGCCATCACGCCCACGCGCACCGTGCCGCCGGAGAGGGGAAGCTCGTATGCCGCCTCCTTGCGCGTGCGGTCGGTCGTGCAGATCGCCCACGCGGCGTCGGAGCCGTGCTCGGGGGAGAGCGCGGGGACGATGCGGCGCATGGCGTCCGTCACCTTGTCCACCGGCAGATTCTCGCCGATGACGCCCGTGGAGCAGACGAAGACCTCGTCCTCGCCCAGCTCCAGCAGGCGCTCCGCCTCGGTTTCCACCGCCTTTGCGTCGCGCAGGCCCCGCTCGCCGGTGCCGGCGTTGGCGTTGCCGCTGTTTATCACGATGGCGCGGACGCCCTTTCCTCTGGAAAGGATCGCGCGGTCCAGCGTGACGGGCGCGGCGCAGAAGCGGTTGGTTGTGAACATCGCCGCGACGGCGCAGGGGCGCTCGGACACGAGCATCGCGACGTCGGGCTTATGCTTTTTGCGGCTCTTGACGCCGACGTAGACCGCACCGGCCAGATAACCGCGCGGCGCGGTCACGCCGCCGTCGATGGTCGTATCGATCGGTTTCTCCATCAGCGTCGATGCCTCTTGCCGGTTTTCTTACAGATTGCCGATGGTGGCGACCATAACCGCCTTGATCGTGTGCATGCGGTTCTCCGCCTCGTCGAACACCTTGCTGTTCGGGGAGAGGAACACGTCGTCCGTGACCTCGCGGATGTCGTAGCCGAGCTTCTTCTGTTCGGACGCCATCGTGGTGTCGAAGTCGTGGAAGGAGGGCAGGCAGTGCAGGAAGATGCAGTCGTCGTTCTCGGTGGCTTCGAGGACTTCCTTCGTGACCTTGAACGGGGTGAGCAGCTTCACGCGCTCGGGGATCTTGTCCTCCTCGCCCATGGATGCCCAGATGTCGGTGTAGAGCGCGTCGGCGCCCTTGAGCAGCTTCTTGTCCTTGCCGTACTCGATGACCGCGCCGGTCTCCTTCGCGACCTCCTTGCAGTAGTCGACGACGTCCTTCGCGGGCGCGAGCTCCTTCGGGCCCCAGCCGACATAGTGCATGCCGAGCTTGGCGCAGATGTACATCAGGCAGTAGGCGACGTTGTTGCGCGTGTCGCCGCAGAAGACCAGCTTGCACTTGTTCAGCGGCTTCTTGGTGTTCTCCATCAGCGTGAGGATGTCGGCGAGCGCCTGCGTCGGGTGGTCGACGTCGGTCAGGCCGTTCCACACGGGCACGCCCGCGTTCTTCGCGAGGCCCTCGACGACCGCCTGGTCGTAGCCGCGGTACTCGATGCCGTCGAAGAAGCGGCCGAGGACCTTCGCGGTGTCCGCCATGGTCTCCTTCTTGCCCATCTGGGAGGACTTGGAGTCGAGGAAGGTGACGTGCGCGCCCTCGTCGTAAGCGGCGACCTCAAACGCGCAGCGGGTGCGGGTGGAGGTCTTTTCGAACAACAGCACGATGTTTTTGCCCGCGAGCAGGTTGCCGCGGATGCCGGCGCGCTTCTTCGCCTTGAGATCGGCGGCGAGGTTGAGCATATAGCGGATCTCGTCCGGGGTAAAGTCCTTGAGCGTCAGGAAGTTGCGGCCTCTCAGATTAACAGCCATGGTAGTGTTCCTCCTTTAAATTTCTGTTCATTTATAATTCGGGAAAGGGACGTTTATTTGCAGATCTGCTGGATCTCCAGATACAGGTCCTGCGCGGCGCTTTCGGTCCGCATGATGATGACCACCGTGTCGTCGCCGCAGACGCAGCCGAGCATCAGCGGGTCGATCTTGGCGTCCAGCGCGGCGCCCGCGGCGCTGGCAAGCCCCGGCATGGTCTTGAGCACAACGAGGTTCTGCGCGTAGTCGCAGCCGGTGCAGCACTCGTGCAGGATGCGCTGCAAGCGGTCCGAGGAGTCCAGCTCCGCCTTCGTCTTGCTGACGGCATAGCGGTAGGCGCCGTCGGAGAGCTCCTTGACCAGATGCAGCTGCTTGATGTCGCGGGAGATGGTGGACTGGGTGCAGCTGAAGCCGTTTTCGCGCAGCTTGGCGATCAGCTCCTCCTGCGTTTCCACCGGGTAGCGTGCGATGATGTCCAGAATCATTTCCTGCCGCTTGTTTTTCATAATGTCACTCCTTCTGCGATCCGGAACGAGCGAATGCTGTTTGCGGAAAAGCGCGCGGTCAGATGTCGTCGCGGTTGACGGGGCAGGACATGCAGCGCGGGCCGCCGCGGCCGCGGGACAACTCGGCGCTCGGCACGGTGATGACGGTGATGCCGCGCTGGGCGAGCAGCTCGTTCGTCACATAGTTGCGGTCGTAGGTGATGACCTTGCCCGGAGCGATGGCGAGCGTGTTCGAGCCGTCGTTCCACTGTTCGCGCTGCGCCGCCAGCAGGTCGCCGCCGCCGCAGCGGATCAGGTCGACCGCGGGGAGCTTGAGCTCCGTGGCGAGGATCTTGTCCAGATCCTCCTTGAGCGCGTTGAACTTCAGGTCGCCGCCCTTGTCCATCGTCATCTCGTAGACGTTCAGCGGGCCCTCGATCTCCGGATGAATGGTGAACTTGTCGTAGTCGACCATCGTGAACACCGTGTCGAGGTGCATGAACGCGCGGATCTCGGGAATGTCGAAGGCGAGCACCTTCTTGAAGCCGGAGCCGCCGCCGAGCAGGCTGCGGGCAAACGCCTCCGCGCCGGAGGTCGTCGTGCGCTGGGAAAGGCCCACCGCCACGATGTCCTTCGAGAGCACCAGCACGTCGCCGCCCTCGATGGAGTAGGCGTCGGTGAGGTCGTACCACTGCTTGTCGTCCGGCCCGGCGAAGTCCTTGTCGTGCAGGTACATGTAGCGCAGCAGCAGCGATTCGCGGCGGCGCGCCGGATAGTGCATGTGGTGGATGCTCAGGCCGTTGCCGACGCAGGCGCCCGGGTCGCGCGTGAAATAGAGGTTGGGCATCGGGTCGGAGACGAAGGGATAGTCGTCGTTGTCGAGGTCCATCAGGGACGTCGGCGCGGTCATGGCGACCTCGCTGCGGCGGATGCCGGCGATCAGCTTCGTGACCATGTCGCGCGGCGACATGCCCAGCAGGTACGAGGTCATGGACGCGCGCAGCCCGCGGGAGTTGATCTTGCTGAGGTTGAGGAACTCGTTGGCGAGCTGGATCTGCACCTCGGGATTGGAGATGGACTTCGCCACCTCGTCTACATAGTACAACACTTCGACGCCGTTGTCACGCAGAACCTGCGCGAAGGTGTCATGTTCCTCCTGTGCGATCTTGAGATACGGGATGTCGTCGAAGAGCAGCCTCTCGATGGTCGAGGGCGTCAGGGCCTCCAGCTCCTCGCCGGGGCGGTGCAGCAGCACCTTGTTCAGTTTGCCGATTTCCGAGTAGTTGTGGATTCCGGGATGCATCATATCTTTGCGCTCCTTTCCGGACCGCGCGGTCTTGCCGCCTGCGGCCCCTACGTGTTTTTACGGTTGTCTCGCTCCGCCTCGGCGGCGGGCGGCCGGGCGAAAACCGGCGGCGCGGTCCGCGCGGATCGCGTCAGCGGTCCCCAAGAAATTCCTCCAGCGTGCTTTTGAAGATATCCAGTCCCCTGACGAGCCGGTCCTCCGGCTCGCGGGAGTAGTTGATGCGGACATGGGCGCGGCCCTCTTTCTTGCTGGCGTAGAACACGTGCCCGGGGATCAGCGTCAGCCCGCGGCTGTAGGAGCGGCTGGCAAAGAGCTTGCTGTCCACGCCGTCCGGCAGGCGGCACCAGACGTACACGCCGCCGCGCGGCTTTTCATAGCGCACGCCCAGCGGCGCCATGGCGTCCAGCGCCTCGCACACGAGGTCGCGCTTGCGGCGGTAGACGCTGCGGAACTCCGAGAGCTTCGCGTAATAGCTGCCGTTTTCGAGATACGCGGCGGCGAGCTTCTGGGTGATCCAGTCCGGCGCCGCCATGTTCAGCGAGGCGAGGTAGCTCAGGCTTTCGATGATGGGCTTGCCCGCCGACACGAACGCCAGCGACAGCCCCGGCACGAACGTGAGCGAAAACGAGTAGATGTAGATCACGTTGTCCAGCGTGTCCAGCGCCTTGATCGGCGTGACGCCCGCGCCCTCGTACACCAGCTCCGAGGCGGCGTCCTCCTCGACCACCGGCACGCGAAAGGCGTTGGAGATCTCGATGACGCGCCTGCGCCGCTCGGCGGAGAGCATGATGCCCGTGGGGTCGTGGAAGCTGGAGTTGAGGAAGATGAAGCGCGGCTTTTTGCGCCGCACCATATCCTCCAGCACGTCGCAGTCGACGCCCTCGCCGTCCATCGGCACGCGGCACACGCTGCCGCCGGAGAGCGCAACGATGCGCTGCACGTCCGGCGAGACCGGCTCCTCGGTGAGCACCACGTCTCCCGGCTTAATCAGCAGCAGCACCAGATAGCTCAGCGCCTGATTCGTCTCCTGCAGTACCTGGATCTCGCCCACGGAGGAGCGGATGCCCTTGGTGCTGAGGAAGGAGACCAGCTTTTGCCGCAGCTCGCGGTCGCCCTTATAGGGGGTGTAGAAGTCGCGGTCGTTCGCCCGGCCGCGCAGCAGCGCGGAGACGTCGCGCGCCAGCTCGTCGGTGCGGTATACGCCCGGCTGGGAGATGCCGCCGCCCATGGAGCAGCGCACGCCGGCGTCCGAATGCTCAAACAGGTCGTCGAACGACGTGTCCATGTCCAGATGCCACGACTTGATCTGGTTCGTCCAGTTGACGCGCTTGGCGCCTCCCTCGGCGGACTTCTCGTCCTGCGGCGCCTCGGCGGCGGCCGCGGCGGCGACCGTGTAGCCCGAGCCCTGCCGCGAGCGGAGCAGGCCGTCCGCTTTCAGCTCGCCGTACGCCTTCGCCACCGTGTTGCGATGCAGGCCCAGCATCTGCGCCATGACGCGCTCCGAGGGCAGGACGCTGCCGTCCGGCAATTCGCCGGAGCGGATACGCGAGCGCAGGGAGAGTGCCAGTTGCAGATACACCGGAATTTTTTTGCCTTTGTCAATCTGGATGTTCATAGATGAAATCTCCGCGGGAGCGCCGAGCCCGCATGCCAAAACCGGCGCGCCCGCCCGGATGTCCGCCAGGACGCACAAAGAAACCGTCTGACCCTTGTGCAAAATAGCATAAACGGATGTAAGCGGCCGGAGGGAATTTGGCTATAATTGATGATTCCCAATTCTTATATAATATGCCAATCGCCACTTTGCAAGTGCCAGTTTAATCACTCTTTCGTGTGCCAATTTAGATGGAAATGCAAGACGTATGCATAAAACTTGCGAAATATGCACGAAAGGGGGCTGAACAGCGGGGCAGAGCGCAAAAAAATTAACTATATGCATAGCAAATTTGCCTGAGGAATCACGAAAACCGCCCGTTTTTACAAATTTCCGGTACTTTTTTAGTGCTTTCCGACAAAGTGCCACTTTCGGCGCTTTTTTCCCTTGACAAAAGCAAACGCCATAATGTACGATTGGCAAGGCTGAATTGGCTGTTTATCTGGTCAATTTGCACAATCGGGTCTTTGTTTAGTATAAGAAGGACGGAGAAAAAAGGAGTTGGTACTTATGGAAAACAAGGGCAAACTGAAAGCAATGTTCCTCATTCCTTCGCTCATCGGCGTGCTGATCTTCATGATCCCGATGAAGATCGGCGGAAGCTGGACGGTCATCGTCAAGGTTATTGCCGACTGGCTCAAGAATGATCTGATCGGCTACAACAACGTGGCGATCGTCTGCCTCGTGATTCTGACGGTCTCGGCGCTGCTGGCGCTGGTTGCGCAGGCAAAGCCCAAGTTCATCATGGACAACAAGATCCTCAAGGACTGCTTCGCCTGCTCCCCGGTGTGGGCGATCGTGCGCGTCATCGGCTGCCTGTGCGTGTGGATCACCTATCTCTACGGCGAGGATTTCATGGGCATGGCGTCCAACGCGACGCTCATCCACATGATCGCCGGCGCGGATGAGGGCGAGCTTGCTTATGATCTGATCATCGGCCTCGTGTTCGTGTTTCTGGTTGCGAGCTTCCTGCTGCCGCTGCTGCTCGACTTCGGTCTTCTGGAGTACGTCGGCGCGCTGCTGACGAAGTTCATGCGCCCCGTGTTCAAAGTCCCCGGCCGCGCGGCGGTGGACTGCATCACCTCCTGGATCGGCGACGGCACGCTCGGCGTCATGCTGACCTGCAACCAGTACGAGGGCGGTTACTATAACGCAAAAGAAGCATCCATCATCGCGACGCTGTTCTCCGCGGTTTCGATCACCTTCTCCCTCGTCGTGCTCGACGAGGTGGGTCTGACCCATATGTTCGGCGTTTACTATCTGCTGATCTGCTTTGTCGGTATCATCTGCGCCATCCTGTGCTCCCGCATCTGGCCGCTGAGCAAGAAGCCCGAGACCTATCTCGTCGAGGGCAACGCCATGCCCGATACCCTGCCCGAGGGCTACAAGACCTCCGGCGAGTACGGCATGGATCTCGCTCTCAAGCGCGTCGCGCAGCACAAGGGCGTCGGCGAGTTCTTCGGCAACGGCCTCAAGAACTGCATGAGCATGTGGTTCGGCGTTCTGCCCACCGTTATGGCGGTCGGTACGATCGCGCTGGTCATCGCGGACTACACGCCGGTCTTTGAATGGCTCGGCCTCCCGTTCTACCCGCTGCTCCAGCTCCTCGGCGTGCCCGAGGCGAAGGCTGCCGCCGGCACGATGGTCGTCGGCTTCACCGATATGTTCACGCCCGCGATCCTGATCGCCGGCTGCGAGGACGCCATGACCCGCTTCATCGTCGCGGTCATCTCCATCACGCAGGTGCTGTTCCTCGACGAGGTCGGCGGCCTGATCATCAGCTCCAAGCTGCCGGTCAATCTCGGCGAGCTGTTCGTGATCTTCCTGGAGCGCACGATCATCTCCATCCTGATCGTCGTCCCCATCGCGCATCTGCTGTTCTGAGAAAAAAGCATAAAGAGACCCGCGGCGCCGGTCGGCGCCGCGGGCCTTTGTTATATGCGGAAAACCTTGCAGCCTTTGCCGTTCGCGGACGGCAAAGGAGCCTTACTCGCGGTGGGGGACGTTCCAGATCGTGCGCGCGTAGTCGCAGATCGAGCGGTCGGCGGCGAACACGCCGGAGTGCGCGATGTTGATAAGCGACATGCGGTTCCACTGCTTCGGATCGCGGTAGACCTCGCTGACGCGCTGGTGCGCGAGCTTGTAGCTCTCGAAGTCGGCGAGCAGCATGTACTCGTCCGCGGGACAGTTGTCGCCGGAGATCAGGCGGCGCGCCAGGTCGTTGTAGTTCTTCCCGTCGGCAAGCCCGTCGTTGAGGAGCTTCATGATCCACTTGAGGTCGGGGTCGTTCATGTAGTAGTCGGAGGCGTAGTAGCCCTTTTCATGCAGCTTCGCGACGCCGCGGGCGGTGAGGCCGAAGATAAAGATGTTGTCGTCGCCGACCTGCTCGTGCATCTCGACGTTCGCGCCGTCCAGCGTGCCGATGGTCAGCGCGCCGTTCATCATGAACTTCATGTTGCCCGTGCCGCTGGCCTCCTTGCCCGCGAGCGAGATCTGCTCGGAAAGCTCGGAGGCGGGCATCAGCTTTTCGGCGAGGGAGACGCGGTAGTTTTCAAGGAACACGACCTGCAAGCGGTCTTTGCACGCGGGGTCGCCGTTGACCGTCGCGGCGACCGAGTTGATCAGCTGGATGATGCGCTTGGCGACATGGTAGCCGGGCGCCGCCTTCGCGCCGAAGAGATAGGTGCGCGGCTGGAAGTCGAAGTTCGGGTTCTCCTTCATGTGCTGATAGAGATAGATGATGTGCAGCACGTTGAGGAGCTGGCGCTTGTACTCGTGCAGGCGCTTGACCTGCACGTCGAACAGCGCGTCGGTGTTCAGAACGATGCCGGTCTCCGCCTCGACGTATTTGGCGAAGTTCGCCTTGTTTTCCGCCTTGATCCTGCCGAGACGCTCCAGCACGGACGCGTCGTCGGCGAAGCCCTCCAGCTCGCGCAGCTTTTCGGCGTGGAGCAGATAGTCGTTCCCGCCGGTGCACTCACACACGAGCGCGTGCAGCTTCGGATTGATCTCGGCGAGCCAGCGGCGGTGGTCGATGCCGTTGGTGACGTTCTTGAACTTGCCCTGATCGAGCTGGTAGGCGTCGGCAAAGACGTCGTGCTTGAGGATCTCGGAGTGCAGCGCGCTGACGCCGTTGACGGCGAAGCAGGCGCAGATGCACAGGTTCGCCATGCGGATCTCGTTGTCCCAGATGATCGCCATGCGCGCGACGCGCCCGTCGCCCTGGCCGAAGTGCTGCTCCAGCTCCGCCTGATAGCGGCGCGCGATCTCGCGCACGATGCCCCAGATGCGCGGCAGCAGCGTTTCAAACAGCTCCTGCGGCCAGCGCTCCAGCGCCTCGGCGAGCACGGTGTGGTTGGTGTAGGCGACGGTCTGGCGGACGATATCCCACGCCTCGTCCCACTCGTAGCCCTCCTCGTCGAGGAGAATGCGCATCAGCTCCGGAATGACCAGCGTGGGGTGCGTGTCGTTGATCTGGATGACGTGCTTCTGGTGGAAGTTGCGCAGCGTGCCGTACTGGGCGCGGTGCTTGCGCGTGATGGACTGGATCGTCGCGGAGACGAAGAAATACTGCTGGCGCAGGCGCAGGGACTTGCCCTCGTAGTGGTTGTCGTCAGGGTAGAGTACCTTGGCAATGACCTCCGCCATCGCCTGCTGCTCCACCGCCTTGAGGTATTCGCCCGAGGAGTAGAGCGACATATCCACCGGCGTGGGGGACTTGGCGTCCCACAGGCGCAGGAGGTTGGAGTGGTCTGTGTTGTAGCCCGCGATGATCATGTCGCGCGGCACGGCGAGCACGCTGGTGAAGCCGACCTGCTCGGGGTGGTTGACGCCGTTCTCCCAGTGGTCGACGACGTGGCCGCCGAACTTGACCTCCTCGGTCTCGTCGGTCTTGGTGATGAGCCACGAGTCGCCCGCGTCGAGCCAGTTGTCCGCGAGCTCGACCTGCTGGCCGTCGACGATCTTCTGCTTGAAGATGCCCAGCTCATAGCAGATGGAGTAGCCGGTGGCGGGGATCTCCAGCGTGGTCATCGCCTCCAGATAGCACGCGGCGAGGCGCCCGAGACCGCCGTTGCCGAGACCGGCGTCCGGCTCTGCCTCGAAGATATCCGCCGGATCGAAGCCGAGAAAGCGGATGGCCTCCTTCAGAGGCTCCAGCACGCCGAGGTTAAAGGCGTTTTTCTCCAGCGAGCGGCCCATGAGAAATTCCATGGAGAGGTAGTGCACCTGCCGCTGCTGGCCCAGATGGACAAGCTTGTCGGTCGCGATGTTGTTGGCGTTCATGATGTCGCGCAGGACCATGGCGCAGGCCTTGAACATGTTCTCGGTGGTGGCCTGGTCGGCGGTGCGCCCGAAGTTGCGCTGGAGCTTGCCCAGGATCATCTGGGCAAGACGCTCTTTTTTATAGGTGTCTGTCATGCTGTAGCCTCCAATCCGGTATTTCGACGCTCGATAGGGTGCCGTTGTTGAGGACAGAATAGCATTATTTTTGACACACGTCAATGAAAATGCCGCTTTTTGCCACGGAAAAAGCGTTGAAAAAACGCGGGTTTCGTAGTATCATGTCGCGTATCAGGCGGCGCGCGGAAAAAAGACGCGCCGGACGGAGGAAATGGACGTATGGAATCGTTTCTGCATGGGATCGCGTCGGTGACGATCATCCTGATGCTGACCGCGACGGGCTGGTTCTGCGGGGCAAAGGGCTGGATGAACGCGCAGAGCAAGGCTTTTATCAGCAAATTCCTGCTCTCCATGGCGGTGCCGTGCATGTGCATCTACGGCCTGCGGAGCAACCTGACGCGCGAGATGCTGGCGTCCTCGCCGGCCATGGTCGCGGCGCCGTTTCTGTGCAACGCGCTGAACTTCACGTGCGCGTTCGGACTTTCGAAGCTGCTGTGCCTGCCACGCAGGCAGTCCGGCGTGTTCGTCGTGATGTGCGGGCTTTCCAACGCGATGTTCATCGGCTACGCCATGTGCACGGAGCTGTTCGGCAGCGAGTGCGCCCCCTATGTGATCCTGTACTACCTCGCCAGCACCTGCTTTACCCAGACGATCGCGATGTGGCTGATCCGCCGCTCGGCGGACAATGAGGGCGGCGGCGCGGCGCAGGCGCTCAAATTTCTCCGCTCGCCAACAGTGATCGGCCTCGTTGTCGGCTTCACGCTGGTACTGCTGGACGTGACGCCGCCGTCGTTCGTCATGTCGTACCTGCGCTATATGAACAACGTTGTTTCCCCGCTCGCGCTTTTGCTGACGGGGTACATTATCTATGAAATGGGCTGGGACAAGCTGCGGCTCAACCGCACGCTCGCGGTTATGATGGCGTTCCGCTTCCTGTTCGCGCCCGGGGTCTACACGCTGCTCTGCGCGGTGTTCGGCATCGGCGGGCTTGCGCGCAGCACGTTCATCGTGGAGGCGTCGATGCCCGTGGTGACGCAGACGGTGGTCGCCGCCGCGCAATACGGCGCGGACGAGCAGCTTGCCGCGGAGGGCGCCGCGCTGACGACGCTGGCGAGCTTCCTCGTGATCCCGGTGCTCATGCTGCTGCTGTGAGCGGCGCGCCGCCGAAGACGGACATTGACAGCCCGAGATCTATCGCGATATAATGAAACGGTTCTAAGTTGATTTTTCGGGCGCGTCCGCCGGAGGCGACCGATACGGGGGATCTGTGCCGATGGGCAAGAAGCATTCTGCTGACATCAGAATACTGTACCGCGCCGTCTATGTGCTGGTGATGGCGCTGCTGATCGCGCACCTGCTCGGCCAGACGGACATCAGGCCGTTTTTGCAGTGGGAGGAGGGCGCGGTCAACTCCGCGTCAGACGGCTGGATCACGGGGGACGGCGTGACCGTTGACACGAGGGACGTCTCCGCAAACAAGTTCGGCGGCGCGGTCATTTTGCGCAAGCAGCTGCCGCAGACGCTCAGTCACAACGATTCGCTCTGCTTTGCCAGCAGCAACGCCCGCATCACGGTCTGGATCGACGAGGAGATCGTCTATCAGTTCAACACCGTGGAGAACCTGACCGGCTTCGGCTACGGGCTTGCGCACCACATCGTCAACCTCTCGCCGGAGGACGCGGGGAAAAGCGTTCGCATCGGCATGGTCTCCGTGTTTTCCAACCACGGCGGCGGGCGGCTGCGCAGCATCCAGATCTGCCCCGCCTCGACCTACACGCATCTCTTCGTCCGCGAGGAGCTGGTGCCGTTCCTGCTCTCGTTCCTGATTATGTTTTTCGGCGCGGTCATTCTCGCGTTCCACTTCGGCCTGCGGCGGAAGAACATCCTGCCCTACAACATGCTGGCACTGGGCGTCGGAACGTTTCTCATCGGCCTCTGGTGCATGGTGGACACAGGCATTCCGCAGCTCCTGACCGGCAGCATCATCGCGTGCCGCGTCATGGATTACACGCTGATCCATATGAGCACCTATCCGATGGTCTGCTTCATCAGCTCGCTGACCAGGCAGAAGCGTCCGATCTATGTCCACGCCGCCTTTATCCTCTCCTCGTGCTGCGTCCTCCTGCTGCTGGGGCTGCGCTTTTTCGCGGGATATGATATGCACATCCTGATCCCGCTGGTGTATTTCTCCTATTTTTCACCCATTGCCATCGTCAGCGTCATGCTGGCGGACAACCGCCGTTATTGCCGCAAGAACAACATCACCTCGAACCTGCGGCACTTCTACGTCGGCGCGGCGGCGCTGCTGCTCGGCGCGACGACGGACATCGCCGTCTATCTGTTTGACATCGACGGCCTGAACGGGCACGGCTGGTTTTTGCGCCTCGGCCTGTGCGTCTTTGTGGCGGAGCTGATGCTCCAGCTGCTGCACTGGTGGTCGAACGAACGCACGTCCATCGAGCGCGACCGCTTTGTCAACCGCGTGTTGCAGTACGCCATGTCCGGCGACGACGCCGAGACGCGCCTCAACGCGACGCTGCAATATCTCGGCACGCACCTGCACGCGCGGCGCGCCTATATCTTCGAGGATATGCACGACGGCGCGTTCGACAACACCTACGAGTGGTGCTGCGAGGGGATGGAGCCGAAGATCGATCAGCTCAAGGACGTGCCGTTCAAGGACACGGTCGAGGTGTGGTACGAGGAGTACAAGCGCAGCGGTTACGTGCTGATCTACGATGTGAACGCCTACCACGCCGTCAGCGAGAACGTGTTCCGCGTGCTTGAGCCGCAGGGGATCGAGACGCTGGCGACGGCGCCCCTTGAGGTCAACGGCAAGTACATCGGCTTTTTCGGCGTGGACGATCCTCCGGCGGAGAGCATGAAGGAGATCTCGGAGATCATCCGGCTGCTGTCCTACTTCCTCTCGCAGATGCTGCTGCAGCGGGACGAGCAGCGCCAGCTGATCCAGTACAGCCATTACGATTCGCTGACCGGCGCGCGGAACCGCCGCGCCATGGGCGAGTTTGAGCAAAAGGAACTGGACGTCGCCGTGCCCTTCGGCTTCATCATGTGCGATATCAACGGCCTCAAGCGCGCCAACGACACCTGTGGTCACGAGGCGGGCGACGCGCTTATCATCGACATTGCGAACAGCCTGATGGAGGTGTTCGGCGCGCGGAACGTCTACCGCGTCGGCGGCGACGAGTTTGCCGCCTACGCCTTCCCGAAGGACGCGGCGGAATTCGACGCGGCGGTGGAGCGGCTGCGGGCGCTGATCGTCGAAAAAGGCAGAAGCGCCTCGATCGGCTGCGTTTTCAGCGCCGGCGGAGCGGCGGATCTGGAGGCGGTGAAGGCGGAGGCGGACGTGCGGATGTACGTGGAGAAGGAACAGTATTACGTCGGACGCAACGACCGCCGCAGCGACAGGCGTCTCCTGTAACGGAAAAGAGCAAAAAAACGCGAAACGGGGATTTTCCCGTTTCGCGTTTTTTGACGTGACGACGTTATGCGTTGCGCTGCATCAGGCGGTAGAGCATCACCGCCGCCATGGCGCGGCTCGCACCGGCGGAGCCGTCAAAGCTCGCGTTCGTCACAAGGCCGAAGCCCTGCGCGAGCGCGGCGTAGCCCAGCTCGGCGGCGGGGATGGACGCGCGGTCTGCGTACGAGCAGGTGAAGATGCCCGGCAGCTTCGCGACGGCGCCGTAGCCCGCGCAGTCGAGCAGAATTTTGACCAGCGCGGCGCGCGTCATCGCGCGGTCGTCCTGCCGCTCCGCGCGCGTCAGCGCGCCCATGCGGTAGACGGTCTCGTAGGCGTTGTCGCGCTCGTCGGCGGAGGCGGCGCCGGGGTCGAGGCGCAGGCCCTGCGTCGATGCGAGCAGCGCGACCAGCTCCCACTGCGTCAGCGCCTTGTCGGGACCGAAGCTGCCGCCGGCGTAGCCGACGCCGCAGTCCGCAAGCGTTGTGAGCTCCTTTTCCGCCCAGTGGCCGGCGACGTCGCCGTAGGCGATCTCTGTGTCGTAGACCTTGCTCTCGACGACCTTGCCCGTCTTGGCGTCGACGCCGGGGAACCAGCCCTCGCGCTCCAGCCCGTAGCTCAAAAGCAGCGTGCGGAAGCGCGTGTAGCCCATGTCGATCAGCTTCGCCTCGGTCTCGACCTTCGGGTCAAGCTCCTTGGGCTGGGAGCGGTAGGCGAGCGTCACGTCGTAGGACGCCATCCACGCGTCCAGCGCGGCGTCGGCGGAAATGATGCCACCCGTGCCGTCAAAGGCGATCTTTTCATCGTAGGTATAGCTGATGCCCGCGACTGCGCCGGTCATGCGGTCGATCTGGAGCGTGCAGGAATTCTCCGGGAAGAAGCAGCCGTTGACCTTGCGCGTGAAGGTGAAGGAGTAGAACGGCGCGCCGTCGGCGGTGCTGTCGACCGTGTCGTAAAGCGCGAACGCGTCGGCATGCGCGCTGAACCGCTTGAGGAAGCTCTCCGCGGTGCTCTGCGCGGCGGAGGGGGAGACGGCGCTCTTCGCGTCCTTGTTCCACGGCGCGGAGGAGTAGAGACTTTCCACCTTGCCCGTGCGGGCGTCGGCGCTGAAGGTGCGGGAGCGGGCGTAGCCGTCGTCGTCCTCCGGCGCGGCGTAGCGCAGCGTGCACAGCACGCGCTCGGTCTCGCCGTCCTTGACGAGGCGGTAGTTCACCGAGGCGAGGGTGTAGCCGCCGAGCTTGTAAGCGCTCTCCGCGCGCACCGCCTTGTCGAGCGCCGCGCTGTCGAGCACACCTTCGAGCTTTTCGACGCCCGCGAGCTCCGCCTCTGTCAGCCCGCGCTTCGAATCCTCGGCGGCGGCCTCCGGCGCGGCGGCGTCGTTCGTGCCGCCGCCGGCGTAGATGCCGAGCCCCCCGTCGGGCGTCACCAGCTCGCCGGTCTGCGCGTCCACGACGACGGTCTCGCCGTATCTGGGGACGTAGCGCAGCACGGCGCGGCTCTCGTCGTCTTCGCTCGTGACGTAAATAAGCTCCAGATCGAGCGTGCCGCGCAGCGTCTCCGCCGCGGCGGAGAGCGACACGGCGGGCTTCGCCGACGGAATGTTCCCGAGGAACGAGGTCGCGAGCGCGTCGCGGCGGAACGAGGTCACGACGTTGTCGCCGCCGCGCACCACGATGGAGTAGGAGAGCGGCGAGGGCAGGCCGTTGAGAAGAATCGTGCCGTAGAAGCGGCAGGCATTGCTGTTCAGCCGGCCCGCGGAGGCGGGCTCGTCCAGCTTGACGCTCTCGGTCTTGGGGTCGAGCACCCGCGCGAGGAACGTCTCGGCGGCGCGCTTCGCCGCGGGGACGTCCTGCCTGGGCAGAGCGGGCAGACTGCCGCTGTTGGTGTAGATCTCCGTGTCGCTGTCGCTGCGCCAGTAGCTCAGGACGGTGCCGTCCTCCAGCGCCTCGACGTTCATCGACGTGCCGCCGCCGCTCCAGCGCAGCGACCACACCGTGCCGAGCTCCTGCTCGTACACGTCGCCGTGGAAGTCGTCAAAGGCTTCCGTGTCCAGCGCCAGCGTATCCTTGACCGCCTGCGTCACGCGGGCGAGGCGCTCGTCGGCGCTCTCCGCCGCCGCCATGGCGGGCACATACAGCCCCGCGAGCAGCAGCGCGCACAAAAGAAAAGCGATGATCCGTTGCATAAAGATACCTCCCGATCGTTGTTACAAAAGCATAAGACGGAACAAGCCCGCGCTTTGTTCCGCCTTTTTGCATTTTTTATTGTTCGACGTGCTTGAGCGCGTCGATGAGCGCGGGGACGAACTGTTTTTTCCGGCTCAGCACGCCGGGCAGCAGCGCCGCGCCGTCCTTCACCTCCGTGTCGAAGGCGCGCTTGACAAGCGCCTCGGCGCCCTTGCCGACCATCAGCAGGTCGCTGGCGGCGTTGCGCACGTCGGTGAAGAGGTAGAACACGTAATCGAGCCCCTGCTTTGTGCGCGCGGTTTCCAGATAGGGCCCCACCAGCGCCTCCGCCGCCTTGCGGTTCCGCTCGCTCATGTAGCTGCCCTGGCCGACGCCGAAGTGGAAGGCGCCGCTGGTGAAGACCTTGTAGTCCGTGCCGAAGATCTGCTCCGCGGTCTCGCCGCTGATGTCGCCGCCGTGCTCGAACATCTCGTCGGCGTAGGCTTCGAGATCCATGTCCGCGATCTCGGCGAGCCGGCGCGCGGCGCGCTCGTCAAAGGACGTGCAGGTGGGGGAACGGAACATCAGCGTGTCGGAGAGGATGGCGGAGAGCATCAACCCCGCCGTCTGCTTGTCGATGGGCACGTTGTTCTCCTGATACATCTGATAAATAATCGTGCAGGTGCAGCCCACGGGCATGTTGCGGAAGTAGACGGGGTTGTCCGTCTCCAGCGAGCCGATGCGGTGGTGGTCGATGATCTCCAGCACCTCGGCGTCCTCCAGCCCCTCGGCGGCCTGCGACTTCTCGTTGTGGTCGACGAGAATGAGCTGCTTTTTCTGCAAATTCAGCAGGTTGCGGCGGGAGACGACGCCGAGGTACTTCCCGTCGTCGCCGAGGACGGGGAAGTAGCGGTGGCGCACGCTTCCCATGATCTTCGTCGCCGCCTCCACGGGCGTGTTGAGGTTGAAAGTCATGATGCCTTCCTTGAGCATATAGTAGCGGATCGGCGCCGCCTGCGAGATGATCTGCCCGGTGGCGTAGGTGTTCAGCGGCGTGCTGATGATGAGGCAGTCGTTCTCCTCCGCCAGCATCCGGATCGTCTTGGACACCTTGGAATCGAGGCCGACCACGATGCAGCCCGCCTCCATCTCGATGGCGGTGAGCTGGCTTTCGCTGCGGTTGCTGACGATGACCACGTCGCCCTTCTTGATGGCGCGCTCCATCATCTCCGCGCTGCCCGCGCCGATGATGATGCGCCCCTGTACCGTCCTGCCCGCGGGATCGCCCACGAGCACCGTGCCGTCGATGGTCTCGATGACGTTCTGATAGCTCGTCTCGGACTGGGCGAGGATGAAGGGGTCCAGCCCGTCCATGTTGGCGGTGGCGACGTCCTTGACCGTGATAAGCCCCTTGAGGTTTTTCTCGTCGTCAACGACGCAGAGCGTGTCGAGGTTCTGGTCGCGCATCCGCGTCCACGCCTTGCGCATGCTCATCTCTCCGTCCACGCCCTCGGCGAGGCGGATGTCCACGTCGCGCATCTGGGGGCTGACGTCGACATAGAGCTGCGGCGTCTCCGCGCCGAAGTGGTCGAGCACGAAGCTCGTCTCGCGGTTGAGCTGACCGGCGCGGCAGGGCTTGTAAACGCGGCTTTCGTCGATGGCGTTTTTCAGGCGGCTGTAGGCGATGGCGGAGCAGATGGAATCGGTGTCCGGGTTCCGGTGTCCGATGACCTTGATCGCGTGGGTATTCTGTTCAAGCTCGGTGCTGGCAGGATTCAAGTGAACCACCCCTTCGCGGGAGCGTGCTCCCGATTTGTCATTTTCCCGATTGTATCATACGCGCGCGAAAATGTCTATTGAAATTGCGGCAGGAATCTCTTGCATTTGGAAAACAGTTTGCTATAATGAGAGCAGAAAAAGTTTTTTGCCGCCTGAAAATATTTCAGGGAATCCGGGCAAAGGACAGGGGAGGAGATCACTATGGAAGGGCTTTTCAAGCTCAGTCAAAACGGCACCACCGTGCGCACGGAGATCCTCGCGGGTCTGACCACGTTCATGACCATGGCGTACATCATCGCGCTCAACCCCAACCTGCTGACGAACTTCGCCGTCGGCACGCCGCTGTGGAACGGCGTGTTCCTCGCCACCTGCCTCGCCTCCGCGCTCGGCACGGCGTGCATGGCGTTTCTCGCCAACAAGCCTTTCGTCATGGCACCCGGCATGGGGCTCAACAGCTTCTTCGCGGTCATCGCGGGCAACATCGCCGCCATGACGGGAACGGACTACACCAACGCCTTCCAGGCGGCGCTGTGCATCATCCTCGTCGAGGGCATCGTGTTCATCGCGCTGAGCCTGCTCAACGTGCGCGAGAAGATCGTCCACGCCATCCCCATCGGCGTGCGGCTCGGCATCGGCCCCGCCATCGGACTGATGCTGATGAACATCGGCTTTGGCTCCAACGCGGGCGTCCATTTCTCCACCTTCTTCGCCATGCGCGACTTCTTCGGCGCGATGACGCCGGGCGTGTTCAAGAAGACCATCGAGGAGGCGGGCGGCAATTACTACGAGATGGTGCTGACCGTCATCACGATGTTCGCGGGCCTGTTCGTCATCATCCTGCTCGCCAAGAAGGGGATCAAGGCGGCGGTGCTGCTGGGTATGCTGGTCGCCTCCGTGGTCTACTGGACCGGCGAGGCGGTCGCGCTGCACACCAACCCCTTCGCCTCGCTCGAAACGGCGTCGTTCCTGCCGCCGTTTGCCGACATGGCGGAGACCACGCTCTTCAAGTTTGACTTTGCCCATTTCTTCAGCATCGGGTGGTTCACCGCCGTCACGCTGATCATCACCTTCTGCATGATCGACATGTTCGACACCATCGGCACCCTCGTCGGCACCGCGTCCCGCGCGGGCATGACCGACAAGGAGGGCAACATGCCCAACATGAAGGAGGCGCTGCTCTCCGACGCCATCGGCACGGTGACGGGCGCCTGCTCCGGCACGAGCACCGTCACCACCTTCGTCGAGTCCGCCTCCGGCGTCGAGGCGGGCGGCCGCACGGGGCTGACCGCGCTCACCGCCGCGGTGATGTTCCTCGCCTGCATCTTCATCGCGCCCATCGCGGCGATCATTCCGCCGCCCGCGACCTCTGCGGCGCTCATTTACGTCGGCATCCTGATGATGCAGGGCCTGCAAAACATCGACTTCAACGACATCGACCAGATCGTGCCCGTGTGCATCATGCTGCTCGCCATGCCGATCTCCGGCTCCATCGGCCACGGCATCGGCCTTGCGATGATCTCCTACACGGTCATCAAGGCGTTCTCCGGCAAGGCGAAGGAGGTCAGCGTCCTGACCTACGTCATCTCGCTGCTGTTCATCATCAAGTTTTTCGCCGTCGTGTGAGTACGGCGCATCAAAACGGAAAACCGCCGCCGAAAGGCGGCGATTTTTCTGCTTGCCCTATCGCCGCGCGTGGACTATAATCTCCACAGAACAAAGAATGGGGAGAGAAGGTATGCGCGGTGCGATTTTCGACATGGACGGACTGTTGATCGACTCGGAGAGGATCTGGCAGAGCCAGTGGCGCGCCCTCGCCGGCGAGCGGGGGATCACGCTGGGCGAGACGTTCGCCGCCGAGATCTGCGGCACGTCGGGCGAACTGACGCGCACTGTTTTGCGGCGGTATTTCCAAAACGACGATCCGGCGGAGGTGCTGCGGGAGTGCTCCGCGCGCGTCCACCGGCTGGAGGAGGACGGCGTGCCGCTCAAGCCGGGCGTGCGCACGATTCTGGGCGGCCTGCGCGCGGCGGGCTATCGCATCGCGGTGGCGAGCAGCAGCCCGATGGACATGATCCGCCACAACCTGCGCGCGGACGGTCTGGAGGACTGCTTCGACGTGCTGACCTCCGGACGCGAGGTGACGAACGGAAAGCCCGCGCCGGACGTCTTTCTGTTGGCGGCGGAGCGGCTGGGCATCCCGCCGGAGGAGTGCTGGGTCTTCGAGGACAGCTTCAGCGGCGTCGAGGCGGGCTGGCGCGCGGGCTGCCGCGCGGTCATGATCCCCGACCTCGTGCAGCCGACGGACGCGGTGCGCGGCATGTGCTTCGGCGTTTTTGCCGACCTTGCCGCGGCATGGGAGGCGATCCGGCCGTGATCCGAAAGCATATCTACTTTTCCGGCGAGGTGCAGGGCGTGGGCTTCCGCTACAGCGCGATGTACCTCGCCCGCCCGCTGGGGCTGACGGGCTGGGTGCGCAACCTGACGGACGGCCGCGTGGAGATGGAGGTGCAGGGCGAGGAGAGGGCCGTGGAGCAGCTCCTTGTCCAGCTCCATCACCAGCGCTATATCGTCATCGAGGACATGGACGCGCGCGAGATCCCCGTGATCGAGGAAAGACGCTTTACCGCGAGATCATATTGAAAAAGGAGAAGGAAAGATGAAGAAGAGAAGCCTTTTTGCGCTGCTGCTGATTGCCGCGCTGGCGCTGACCGCATGCGCGCAGCAGGTGCAGCAGGAGCCCGTGCAGTTTGAACCGCCGAAGGCGCCGTCACAGACGGAGCCGGCGCAGCCCGCGGCGCTAACGGCTCCCGCCGCGGCGGAGCGCCCCGAGGTCGAGAGCAACGGCGGCGAGTTCGTCCGCGTGGACGATCAGGTCTGGTTCCGCCGCTACGACGACGGCGCCATTGACGAAACACAGCTCTGGGGCGACTTCCTGAAGGTGTGGCCGTCCCACCCCGTCACCTCCACGCTCTGCTATTACGACGAGCTGCGCGGCGCCGTTGTGGACGCCATGACCGACGACGGCTTCGGCGCGCTGTGGTTCGGCGTGGACGGGTTCTATCTCTCCCGCCCGCTGGGCGAGGCGGACGCCGAGGCGTACTTCAAGGCGCTCGACGGCACGGAAACCGTGCTGGGCGAGGGAAGGGTCGCCGGCGTTTCGGACAACGGGCGCTTCGCCGCGGTGCAGAACGGCGATATCATCAGGGTTTTCGAGGGCACGGAGGGTGTTCTTACGCTCGCCGCGGAGGCCGACTTTGTCGATTTCTGCGCCGTGTCGGATGACGGCACGCTGGTTTACTACACCTATGATTACGACGCGAACGAGGGCAAGCTTGACTGCCTGGACGCGGACGGACATGAGAAGCTCCTTGGCTTCCTGCCCGACCTGCCCGAAGACATCGCCGCGTATAGCTGGGAGTTTGAGCAGTGCCTGCTCGACGGCGACGACGTCTGGTGCACCTTCGGCGTTTACGAGGGCACGGGGCACTTCCTCGCGGAGCCGCTGGTCGTGCACGCGAAGCTGAATACGCAGGACAGCCTGGACGTCGTCGAGGACGAGCAGGACGCGGAGTACCCCTACGTTCCGAAGCTTGCCAGGCTGGACAACGGCGAGCTGGTGTGCGCGGAGCACGCGCCGGGCGAGCTGGAGATCACCTACGAGGACAAGGACCTGTGGTGGTACGAGACAGCGGAAAACGGGATACTGCTGGTCCCGTCCTTCCTGCCGGTCGACGAGTATTCGGACTTTACCTACATCGCGCAGAGCGCGGAGACGATGGGCGGCGCGGCATACATCATCGTCGCGGAGGCATACCGCGATGAGGACGCCGACATCGGCTGGCGCACGGCGTATGCGCCGGGCGCGCTGCGCTATCTGCGCGTGCCGCTGGACGAGTACAGCGAGACGGAGGCGCTGGACGGCGGCGTATGGGAGACTCTGCCGAGCCTGCGTTCGGTCTATGAGCCGCTGATCGGCACATGGGTGCTCACCGGCGTCGAGGTCGAGGGCGACCGCAGCGACGATCTGCCCGACGGCATGTTCGAGGTCCTTACGTTCCTCGACGACGGCACCGTCATTCTGGACAGCGCCGGTCCGGACCCGTACCACAACGAGTTCACCTATGCCGAGCTGCTGCCCGCCGGCGACGCGAACAACGGCTACGGTATCCTGATGTCCGGCGGCGAGAACGAGGATATGTTCTGGGCGTATTGCGAGGGCAAAACGATGGTCGGCACGCTGATGCTCAACCTTGAAACGGAAAACGGCGTGGAATCCGTGTCCCGCACGGGCTTCTACGAGCACTCGGTGGGATGATGACATTCGATACGATCATTCGCGGCGCGCTGGTGCTGGACGGCACCGGCGCGGACGCGTTTCCGGCGGACGTCGCGCTCATCGGCGGGCGGATCGCCGCCGTCGGCGCGCTGGGTGACGCGCGCGCCGACACGGTCGTGGACGCGGCGGGGCGGTATCTTTCGCCCGGCTTCATCGACGTCCACCGCCACGCCGACGCGGCGGCGCTCGAACCCGGCTTCGGCGAGGCGGAGCTGGCGCAGGGGCTGACCACTGTCGTCAACGGCAACTGCGGGCTCTCGCTCGCGCCGGTGTTCGGCGCGTATGCCGACGAATCGGCGCTTTACCTCTCGCCCATCGTCGGCGACCTGCCGCCTGCGCTGCGCTTTGAAACGCTGGGGGCGTATCTGGACGCGGCGGAGCGCGCCGCGCCCCGGCTCAACCACGGGATGCTGATCGGCATGGGCACGCTGCGCACCTGCGTGACCGGCTTTGAAAACGGCGATCTGGACGGCGGCGCGCTGCGGGAGCTGCACCGTCTGCTGGAGCGAGCGCTCGCCGACGGCGCGCTGGGCGTGTCGCTGGGGCTCGGCTACGCGCCGGAGTGCTTCTACTCGGCCGAGGGGCTTGTCCGCGCGCTGGAGCCGCTGCGCGGCGGGGACATCCCGGTCGCCGTCCACATGCGGCAGGAGGGCGAGGGCGTCGTGGACGCGCTGCGCGAGATGCTTTCCGTCGCGCGCACGCTGCGCATCCCCTTGGAGATCAGCCACCTCAAGGCAATCGGCAAAAAACAGTGGCGCAGGAGCGTGCCGGAGATGCTGCGCCTCATTGACGAGGCGCGCGGCGACGGCATGGACGTCACCTGCGACGCGCACATCTACACCGCCGGCTCGACGCAGCTCATCCACGTGCTGCCGCCGGAGTACCAGCGCGGCGGACTGACGGCGCTGACCGCGGCGCTGCACGATGCGGCGGTTCGGCGGGCGATGCGCGAACGCATGGAGACCGGCGCGGACTTTGAGAATATCACGCATCTCGTCGGCTTTGAAAACGTGCGCGTCACGTCGCTGCGCCAGCCGGAGGATCAGCCGTTCGAGCGCCTGACGCTCACGGAGATCGCCGCGCGGCAGGGGAAGGACGTGTACGACGCGCTGTTCGACCTGCTGGCGGCGGAGCACTGCACCCCCGCGATGATCGACAGCATCTCCGACGAGGCGGACATCGAGGACATCCTGCGCGCGCCGTACGCCACCGTCATCTCGGACGGCACCTATCCCGCGGCGGGGCTGCCGCACCCGCGCGTCTACGGCACGTACGCGCGCCTGTTGGAGCGTTTCGTGCGCGAGCGGGGCGTCCTGACCCTGCCGGAGGCGGTGCACAGGGTGACGCTGCACGCGGCGGAGCGCTTCGGACTGAAGAACAAGGGGCGCGTCGCCGTCGGGGCGGACGCGGACCTGTGCCTGTTCGACCTCGGGCGCGTGCACGAGCCGGGAACGTTTGCCGAGCCGCGGCAGCTCGCGCAGGGCATGGACATGGTCTGGGTGAACGGCGCTCTCGCCTTCGCGGACGGAGCGGCGACAGGCGCGGCGGCGGGGAAGACGCTGCGCGGAGGGAGATAAGAGAATCGCAATATGAAGCACATACATTACGCATGGTGGGTATGCGTGGGCTGCGCGCTGCTGCTGTTCTGCACCAGCGGGCTCGCCGTCAACGCCTTCACCGTCTATCAGCCCTACATCCTCAAGGTGAACGGCTTCACGAACGCGCAGTCGTCCACGCTCATCACGATCCGGAGCCTGTTCACGTTCCTGTCCATGCTCTCGGCGGGGCTCTACTACCGGCATTTTTCCCTGCGCGCGGGCATGACGATCGCGGGGATGACGGTCGCGCTGGGCTTTCTGACCTTCGCCCTCGCCGGGAATTACGCCGTCTACTGCGCCGCCGCGGCGCTGGTGGGGCTGGGCTACGGCGTGGGGACGATGATCCCCATCGCCATCCTGCTCGACCGCTGGTTTCTGACCGACCGCACGCTGGCGCTGGGCGCCTGCTCGGCGGTGACGGGGCTCTCGACGCTGGGCATCCCGTCGATGCTCACGGCGCTCATCGAGGAGTACAGCCTGCGCGCGGGCTTTCTGGTGGGCAGCGCCGCGATCGCGCTGCTCACGCTTGTGAGCTGGGCGCTGCTGCGCAACAAGCCCGCCGAGCTGGGCCTTGCGCCCTACGCCCACGGCGAGGCCGCGGCTGTGCGGCGGCGTCGGGGCGGCGCGGATCTGACGAAGGGCGACTGGGCGGTGCTCGCGCCGACGCTTCTGCTGATCGGCGCGGTGACGAGCGTCGGCTACAGCCACCTGACGGTGCACATGTCCGCCATGGGCTACTCGCCCCACGTCGCCGCCTTCGGCATCACGGTCTCCGGCATTGCGCTGATGCTGGGGAAGATCGCCTTCGGCTGGGTCTCAGAGCGCGCGGGCATGTACGCGGGCAACTGGATCTTCGGATTGATCCTCGTCGCGGGTCTGGTGCTTCTGTGCCTGCCGGTGAAAAACAGCGCGCTGCTGTACCTCGCCATGGCGGCTTACGGCGTCGGGCTCTCGCTCACCACGGTGGGCCTGACGGCGTGGGCGGGCGACTGGAGCACCGAGGAGCGGTACGATTCCACCGTCGGACGCTTCCAAATCGGCTATTCGGGCGGCGGGCTGCTGTTTTCCTCGCTGCCGGGCATCCTCGCCGACCGCTCCGGCGGCTCGTACCGTCCCGCCTACCTCTTTTTCCTCGCCTGCGCGGTGTGCATGCTCCTGACCGTGCAGTTCATCTATCTGCGTAAAAGAAAAGGGATCGTGAAGCCTTGATGTGCTTCACGATCCTTTGCTTATGATGCTTCAGTCGTCGTCCAGATCGTCGGCGGCGCCCGCCTGTACGCTGTCCGTTTTGAGCCAGTCGCTGTCCGGGCGCGTGACGAGGCGGCTGTCGGAGTAGGCGAGATCGAGCGTCAGGACAGTCTGCCCCTGATAGGCGCCGGAGGGCGTCCGCTCCACCACCAGCGCGAGATCGACGCAGTCCTCGTCCACCAGACACAGCGGCAGCAGCAGGGAGCCGCAGTTCCGCGTCGGATAGTACATGGGGATCGCGGTCTTGTAGTTCCACTCCACGCGCTTGATCGCCAGCTCGATCGCGTCCTCGACGCGGTTTTTCAGGCGCTTTAATATCCTCGGATTGCTGCTGATTTTCTCCCCCAGCTCGCGGAAGAACTGCCTTCTGGCGGGGTCGTTGGGGCGCTTTTCATAAATGCTGTCCAGCGTGACGCCGTTGACGGTCAGAAAGTCGTCCGGACAGTTGTCCTCCAGAAACTCGCGCGGGAAGCGCTCGGTGCGCTCGGCGATGATGTGCTCGTAGTCGCAGGAGAGGTCGCCCGTGGACGTGTCGAAGAGCATGTTCTGGATCTTGCCCTCGAAGTAATCCGCCCGCTCCGGCAGGGGGTTGATGTACGCGACCAGCGTCTTGCCGATGTTCTCGCCCGCGACCACGAAGTCGAGCAGATACCAGTATTGGGAATACTGGGCGGTGACGCGCGTGTTTTTCTTGAACAGCGCGTAGATGTACTCGTACTTCTTGTCCACCAGCCCTGTGTTGAACGCCGCGTACTCGTCGCCGCGCGCCTCGTCCGTCCCGAAGCGGATCTTGTTCTCGATCGCCAGACGGTGGAACGTGTATTTGAGATAGTTCCGCAGGATGGGGAGGTCGTCCGGGCCGAGCCCCGCGCCGTCGCCGTAGTACCACTTTTCCTCCAGCGCCATGTCCGCCAGCGCGCGGTACTTGTCGTGGTGGATGATCGCCCAGGCGTTCAGCTCGGTGTTCTTCGAGGGTTCCCGCTTTCCCGGAGCGGCGGCGCTCCGTTGCCGCTCGCCGCGCACCTCCTCCGGACCTGCCGCGCTTGCCGCCGCATTCACCGGCGCGGCCGCGGGCGCGGAAGCGGGCGCCGGTGCGGCGGGCACCGTGGGCTTTTTCAGGACGCGCGCGTAGATGACGGGCGGCTTGCCCTCGCCGGCCTGATCCTCCCGGAGCTCCAGTATATCCGAAAACTCGCAGAGGAACGCGCGCAGCTTGGCGAACCCGTGCTCTTTATAGTTCACGCCCGCCGCGGCGAGCGGGGCGCCCATCCGCGCCAGCTCGACCCAGCCGTCGCTGTCGGGCTCCATCGTGCCGATCACACGCAAAATGGCATCCGTAAGATTCTTCTTTTCCGCCTCCAGCATCTGAAGGTCCTCCCTTGTGTTTATTGCGCCCAAATCTGCGCCGCCATGAACGCGGTGTCCTCCGCGGCGTCGAAGGTGAGCGCCGTCTCCCGCGCGTTCTCGACGCGCAGCGTTTCACCCGCCGACACGCCGCACACCGCCTCGCCGCAGCGCACCGTGCAGCGTCCGGAGACGCAGTGGAGCAGCGCCGTGTCCGCGCGCGCGCCGGTGACAAACACGCCGTGGCCCACGCCGAAGCGCAGCGCACGCATATCGCCCTCCGCCGCGCCCTTGCGGAGCATCAGGTTGAAGTCGGTGCAGCGTCCGCGGGAGCGGGTCTCGTCCCCGCCGTCGAATGCGTGCACGTCGCCGGGGTGCAGCGTCACCTCCGCGCCGTCGTTGTGTGAGAGCGTCATGTCGCCGCGCACGGTGGAGATCAGGCGGCGGTAGCCGGGCAGCGCCGTGAAGGCGGATTCCTCCAGCTCCACCGTCGCGCTGCTCACGCGCCAGAGGAAGCTGCGCTCGGCGTAGACCGCGCCCGCGGGGGCGATGGCGAGCTGCGTCGTCGTGCCGCCCGCCCACTGCGTCGTGACGTAGTCGGCGGGGGTGAGCAGCGTCAGTACAGGCTCCATGTCATTCGTCCTCGATCATCGAAACGATTTTGGCAAAGCCCGCGTCGGCGAGCGGCAGCGCGCGGTCGAGCAGAATTTCGCCCTTCTTGCGGCAGTCCTCGGCAAAGGCGCGGTCTTTGAGCGAACCGATGTTGATGAGCACGTTGAGCCACGCGCCCTGAAGGCCCGACTTGAGGCTCAGAAACGCGACGCCGAGGTCGCTCGCGGACGTGTCGTTGAAGCCGCGTTCCTGCAAGGATGCGCACAGCGCGATGGCGTCGGCACACAGCTCCATCATCTCCATCGGGGTGCGGGTGCAGCCCTTGAGGCCCTCCTGAATGGCGGCGGAGCGCGCCGCCTTCTGCTCGTCGGTGTCCTTGGGCATCGAGAACGCGTCGGAGACGACGTTGAACGCCTCGGTGTCGCGGTCCATGACGTCGAGCAGGCGCGCCTTCAAATCGTTGCCCTTCTTCTCGACCTCGGCGGCGTACTCGGCGTATTCGGCGTACTTTTTGCGACCCTGCGTAAGGTTCGCGACCATGGCGGTCAGCGCCGCGCCGATGGAGCCGGCGAGCGCCGCGACGGAGCCGCCGCCCGGCGCGGGCGCGTCGGACGCGACGGTGTCGACGAACCGGGTGACGGTCATATCGGCAAGCTTCATGGCGATCACCCCTTTAATGGTTCATGTCGATCAGGTGGTATTCCATGACCTGATTCTTGCAGTCGAAGTCCTTTGCCTTGAGGTAGAACTCGGCGCAGTCGATCATCGCCTTGGCGGGGGTGAGGCCGACGATCTCGCTTTCGATGACGGTGGTGCCGTAACGCTCGGCGAGGGACTTAATCATCTCATAGACCACGTAGAGCGGGGTGTCCTCGAAGTTGACCATGTTCATCGAGACCTGCGCGATGCCGCGGTCTTCGAGCATGAAGCCCATCGCCTTGCAGCTGCGGAAGCCGCCGGAGGAGGCGCGGATGACCTTGGCGATCTTCTTGGCAATCTCCACGTCGGAGGTCGCGAGGTTGCAGTTGAACGCGATGAGCGGCATGCGCGCGCCGATGGCGGTGATGCCGGCGGTCGGATGGATCCTGCGCTCGCCGTAGTCGGGCGCCCAGTCGGGCTCGAGCAGCTTTTCGGGCATGCCCTCGAACTCGCCCTTGCGGCAGGTGGCGAGGTTGCGGCGCTCCGGACGGGTGGCGCTGTCCTCATACAGGAAGGAGGGGATCTGCAGCTCGTCCCAGATACGCTGCGCGACGCGCTTGGACAGCTCCACGCACTCCTCCACGGTGACGTCCATCTGCGGGACGAAGGGAATGACGTCGGTCGCGCCCATGCGCTTGTGCTCGCCCTTGTGCTTGCGCATGTCGATGCGCTCGGCGGCGACCTTCGTCAGACGGAACGTGACCTCCTCGATCGCCTCCGGCGAGCCGACGAGCGTGAACACGCAGCGGTTGTGGTTGCCGTCGGTCTGAGCGTCGAACAGCGTGCAGCCGGGGACGCTGTTCGCGGTTTCGACGAGGGCGTTGTAGGTCGCCTCGTCCTTTTCCTTGCTGCAGCTGAAATTGGGGATGCATTCAACGAGCTTTGCCATGACAGAAAAACCTCCTGAAAAATAAACGTCGATTGCTGTGGGAACAGACTCACGGCAGCTATTATAACGCGCGGCGGTGCCGTTCGTAAACCCAAAACTTTTCTTTTTTTTCGCCGGACGGGAAAGAGCGGGAGAAAACGGCGCGGCGCGGCGGAATCCCACCAGAAAAAACTTGAAAAACGGGGCGGCAATGTGTATAATAATTTGTGGATAATTGCCAAAGAAGGGGGATCTTCATGTACGAGAGCAAGATGAAGTCGGAGGAGACCGAGCATTTATTTGAAGCGATATTGTCGCTGCAATCGGTGGAGGAGTGTTACCGCTTCTTCGACGATCTGTGCACGTTCGGGGAGATCCTTGCCATGTCGCAGCGCTATCAGGTCGCGGAGGAGCTGTACGCGGGCAATACCTTTTCGCAGATCTCCAAGAAGATCGGCGTTTCCTCCACGACGATCACGCGCGTCAACAAGTGCCTGTGCTACGGCGCGGACGGCTACAAGACCGTGCTCGACCGGTGCAGCCGGAAGCAGCCGGGCGAATAAGACCCCGCGCGTCCTAAACACAAAAAACGTCCCGCTCTTTTCGGAGCGGGACGTCTGCTGTTTTCAGACCTCCAGGATCGGGGCAAGCTGCTTCTGCGATTCGACGAACGCGGCGATCTTCTCCGCGGCGTCGGCGCCGGAGAGCTTTTCCTGCTCGCCGGTCTTCATGTTCTTGCAGGTCACGACGCCGTTCGCGATCTCGTCCTCGCCGAGGAACAGGACGAAGGGCACGCCCAGCTTGTCGGCGTAGCTCATCTTTGCCTTGAACTTCTTCGCCTCGGTGTAAAGCTGCGTGCGCAGGCCGCGTCCGCGCAGCATGGTGGCGAGCGCCACGGCGTCGGAGAAGTCCTCCGTCATCGGCAGGATCAGCACGTCGGCGGGGGCGGTGGGCACGTCGCCGTTGAGCATCCCCTGCTCGCCGAGCACGTAGAAAAGACGCGTCAGGCCGATGGAGATGCCGACGCCGGGGAGCTGGCGGTCGGTGTAGTACTCGGCGAGGTTGTCGTAGCGCCCGCCGGAGCAGACCGAGCCGATCTCCGGGTGGTCGAGCAGCGTCGTCTCGTACACGGTGCCCGTGTAGTAGTCAAGGCCGCGGGCGATGGTGAGATCGACCGCGAAGTTCGTCTCCGGCACGCCGAAACCGTCGAGGTAGCGCGCCACGGTCCTGAGCTCGTCGAGGCCCTGATCGAACGTTTCGTTCCTGCCGCGGTAGCCGTCCAGCGCGGCGAGCACCTTGCCGTTCGTGCCGCGGATGGCGGTGAAGCCGAGGATCTCGTCCGCCTGCGCCGCGGAGAGGGACAGGTCGTCGACGAGGATCGCGCGCACGCCGTCCTTGCCGATCTTCTCCAGCTTGTCCACCGTGCGCATGATGTCGCCGGACTTCTCGCTCAGGCCGAGCATGGCGTAAAAACCGTTGAGGATCTTGCGGTTGTTGATGCGGATCTGGAAGCGCTTGAGCCCAAGACGCGAGAAGACGGTGTAGATGATCGCGGGGATCTCGGCGTCGTTCGTGATGTCCAGCGCGCCGTCGCCGATGACGTCCACGTCCGCCTGATAGAACTCGCGGAAGCGGCCGCGCTGCGCGCGCTCGCCGCGGTAGACCTTGCCGATCTGGCAGCGCTTGAACGGAAAGGCGAGCTCGGCGTAGTGCAGCGAGACGTACTTCGCCAGCGGCACGGTCAGGTCGAAGCGCAGGCTCAGGTCGGAGTCGCCCTTGGTAAAGCGGTAGATCTGCTTTTCGGTTTCGCCGCCGCCCTTCGCCAGCAGAATTTCGCTCGCCTCAATGAGCGGCGTGTCCAACGGCGTATAGCCGTACAGCTCGTAAGAGGTGCGGATGATATCCATGATCCGGTCCATCTGCATCTGCGCGGGGGGCAGCAGCTCCATGAAGCCGGACAGGGTGCGCGGTTTGATTTTTTCCATTGTTGAGATCCTCCCAGACGTCTGCTGAATTATCGATTTTTCTATTGTATGCACCCCCTCCGGAATTGTCAAGCAAGAATCGCAAAATACCACGATAAAGCGGTAACATAGTATCGGATTACTGTGATATGGTTACAAAAAACAAAAAAAGACGGAATAAATGCAAAAATTTTTGTTGAAAACAACGAAACCTTGTGTTATGATGCTCTCGGTGCCGCGGCGGCATTCTCCGCCGCGGCGAAACCCCGCGCAGCCGGGACGTGTGTGAGAGCCGCTTGCCCGGGCGGTTTCCGGCGAGGCGGGACAAAGCAAGTGAAAAAAGGAGAGAGGTAAAAATCTGATGGCAAACGAAAAGAAGACAAGAGAAGTCAGGCTCCCGAAGATATGGGAGGCGCTGCTGCCCATCGTGGCGATGATGGCGCTGATGATCTACGTGTTCGGCATCGACAAGGGCGAGAACTACGACGGCGCGCATATGCCGCTGATCTGCTCGATCGTGGTCGCCTGCATCGTCGGCTACTTCTGCGGCCACAGCTTTTCGGACATGATGGCCGGCATGCTGGAGCGCCTGAGCGCGTCTCTGGAGGCGGTGCTGATCCTCTGCACGGTCGGATTGCTGGTTTCGTCCTTCATGATGTCCGGCACGATCCCCGCGCTGATCTACTACGGTCTCGACCTGCTGACGCCGAAGACGTTCCTGCCGGTCGGCTGCATCCTCTGCGCCATCGTCGGCCTTGCCTGCGGCTCGTCGTGGACGACGACCGCGACCATCGGTATCGCGTTCCTGACCATCGGCACGGGTCTTGGCATCAACCCCGCGCTGACCGCCGGCATGATTATCTCCGGCGCGTACGTCGGCGATAAGTTTTCCCCGCTGTCCGACACCACCAACCTCGCCGCCGCCGTTTCCAACACGGGCCTGTTCGACCACGTGACGGCGATGGTTTCCACCACCGGCCCGACCTTCGTGATCGCGCTGGTGCTCTACACGATCCTCGGTCTGAACGTCAACGCCGGCGGCTACGATTCCTCCATCGCCGCGGGCATTCAGGAGGCGATCGCGGAGAACTTCAATCTCAATCCGCTGGTGCTGCTCCCGATCATCGTCGTTATCGTCGCCTGCGTGCTGCGCCTGCCGGGTCTGGTCGGCGTCATCCTCTCCGTCGCGACCGGCGTGATCTTCGGCCTCATCTTCCAGGGCAGCCTCTCGCTCGCCGAGATCTTTGACATCCTGCACTACGGCCCGTGGACCGAGACCGGCAACGAGTTCGTTGACGCCGCGCTCGCCAAGGGCGGCATGGACAACCAGATGTGGACGATCAACCTTGTGCTGCTGGCGCTTGCCTACGGCGGCGCGCTGGAGCGCTGCGGCTGCGTCGAGACGCTGTTCGGCGGCCTGAAGCACAAGCTCAACTCCGTCGGCTCCCTCGTGCTCGCCACGCTGCTCACCTCCGTGTTCTGCGACGCCGCCATGTGCGACCAGTTCCTCGGCATTGGCGTGCCCGCCCCGCTCTACGTCGACAAGTATGACGAAATGGGCCTCTCCCGCAACATGCTCTCCCGCACCCTGGAGGACGCCGGCACCCTGTGGAGCCCGATGTTCCCGTGGACAGCGTGCGGCGCGTACCAGATGGGCGTTCTGGGCATGAGCCCGTTCGTCTACTTCCCGTTCGCGTTCGTGAACCTGCTCAACCCGATCTACGCGGCGGTCACCGCGTTCCTCGGCCGCAACATCTTCTGGGCGGACGGCGCCTACACCAACCTGCTGGGCAAGACCGTCATGAAGAAGCCCGCCGCCGCGCCCGAGGAGGCGCACGCCTACGCCGTGAAGCAGCTCGAAGAGCGCCGCGTCGCGGGCAAGGCGCCGAAGGCGCAGGCCTGAGCAAAAACCGAAAACGCAAAGCGAGGGGAGCGTGCTCCCCTCGCTTTCCTGAAAGAAAAGGAGGGCGTCCGCCGTGCGCAATACGCCGTTTCCGTGGGAGTCCGTGCCCGATCCGAAATACTATGCCGTCGACACCCTGCCGCGCAAGGGCTGGGTCAAGGTCGGCGGCTGGGTGCTGGTCGTCATCCTGCTCGGCGCGGGGGTGATGACGCGCTGGAGGATCGCGCTGGTGTTCGGCGTGCTCTACGCGCTGGCGCTGGTGATGGAGAAGACCGTCGCCGTGACGCGGCGCGGGCTGGAGATCTTCCACCAGATGCAGATCACCACGAACTACGAGATCTGGCGCTGGGATGAGATCGAGGCGGTGACGCACGAGCCAGACCCCAAAAACACGACGCAGACGCTGCTGTACTTCACGAAGGGCGACCGAACGAAGCGCCAGAGCTTCAAGCGGGACGAAGCGGAGGCGGTGCTCCGCATGGCGAAGGAGCAAAACCCCGGCGTCCGCGTCTACGACGGACAGGAGGCGCGCGGAAGGGCTGCCGCCGCCGCGCAGAAGCGCCGGAAATAATCACAGGGAACATCGGCTGCGGGCGACCGCGGCCTTTTTCCTGCCGCAAACGCTTTAGCATGGTGGTATGTTATCTGACTATTGTTATAATGTACAAAAATCAATGGAATTATTTCGGATAATCTGTTGACATTGTACAAAAACGTGTTATGATGGGGAGGATACAGGGGGCAAGTCTGCTCCTGCGAGGCGCGGCGATCCGCTTTGGGCAGGCGGGAAAACGCCGCCGCGCTCCGTGCTTCTCACACACGGCGTCTGCCGGTGCGTCCGGCAAGGCAACAAGAGCAGAAAGGGAAGGTAATTCACCATGATATTGAATCCATCCGCGATCGAGAAGGTCGTTGTCGACGGCAAAAGCCTGACGCTGGAGAGCTTTGTCGCCGTCGCGCGCTTCAACGCGAAGGTCGAGCTGGCGCCGAGCGCGCTGGAGGCGATGGAGAAGTCCCGCGCGCTGGCGGACAAGATCGCGGCGGAGGGCCGCGTCGCCTACGGCATCACCACGGGCTTCGGCGAGTTCCAGAAGGTCGCCGTGCCCAAGGAGATGTCCAACCAGCTCTCCACGAACCTGATCCTCAGCCACTGCACCGCCGCCGGCGACCCCTACGATCCGGAGATCTCCCGCGGCATGATGCTGCTGCGCGCGAACGCGCTGTGCGGCGGCGTGTCCGGCGTGCGCCCGCTGCTGGTCGAGATGCTGCTCGACATGCTCAACAAGGGCGTTACTCCCATCATTCCGGAAAAGGGCTCGCTGGGCTCCTCCGGCGACCTCGCGCCGCTGGCGCATATGACGCTGCCGATGCTCGGCAAGGGCGAGGCGTGGTATCAGGGCGAACGCCTGAGCGGCGCCGAGGCGATGAAAAGGGCCGGCATTCAGACGCTCGACACCCTCGTGAGCAAGGAGGGCCTCGGCATGACCAACGGCACCTGCGCCATGACCTCCGTCGGCGCGCTGGCGCTGTATGACACGATCTGCGCGTCCCAGCTCGCGGACGTGATCGCGTCGCTCTCGTTCGAGGGGCTGACCGCCCAGCGCGACGCATTCGACCCCCGCGTCCACGCCGTGCGCGGACAGAAGGGGCAGATGCTCGTCGCCGCGAACATGCGCAAGCTGCTCGACGGCTCGGAAATTCTCGACAACTGCCAGCACGACCGCGTGCAGGACGCCTACGCCCTGCGCTGCGTGCCGCAGATCCACGGCGCCTGCCGCGACGCGCTCGCATTCGTGCGCGAGAAGGTGGAGATCGAGCTCAACGCCGTGACGGACAACCCGCTGATGTTCCTCGACGACGAGGCGGTCATCTCCGGCGGCAACTTCCACGGCGAGCCGATGGCGCTGCCGTTCGACTTCCTCGGCATCGCCGCGGCGGAGCTGGCGGACGCGTCCGAGCGCCGCACAGAGCGCATGGTCAACGCTCAGCTTTCGAACGGCCTCACGCCGTTTCTCACCACAAAGGCGGGCGTCAACTCCGGCTTCATGATCGTGCAGTACGCCGCCGCCTCGATGGTCAGCGAGAACAAGGTCTACGCCCATCCCGCCTCCGTCGACTCCATCCCCTCGTCCATGAATCAGGAGGACATCGTCTCCATGGGCACGACCGCCGCGCGCAAGGCGCGCATGATCCTCAAGAACACGCAGGACGTGCTCGCCGACGAGCTGATGACCGCCTGTCAGGCGATCGACATCCGCCGCCACGTCGCGACGCACGGACAGGGCGTCACGCCGCTGCATCAGGCGCTCTACGAGCATGTGCGCGAGAAGGTCGCGTTCTACGAGGTCGACCGCGAGATCGCGCCGGACATCCGCGCCTGCGAGAGCATGATCCGCTCCGGCGAGCTGCTGGAGATCGTGCGCGGGTTCTTCCCGGACTTTGACTGATCTTGAAAGAGAGGCGTTTTTCATGAAAGACCTTGCAAGCGAAGCCATGACCATCAAGCTGGACTATGAGCTTCCCGAATATCCCAAAATGGAGAGCTGCTACCGCCGCGCGCCGCGCCGCGAGTCGCATTTGACGCAGGCCGACAAGCTGCTCGCGATCAAGAACGCGCTGCGCTACATCCACCCCGACCACCACGCGCAGATGGCGAAGGAATTCGCCCGCGAGCTGGAGGAGCACGGCCGCATCTACGGCTACCGCTTCCGTCCCGAGGGCAAGCTGTACGGCAAGCCCATCGACGAGTACAAGGGCAAGTGCATCGAGGGCCGCGCCATTCAGGTCATGATCGACAACAACCTCGACTTCGACGTCGCGCTCTATCCCTACGAGCTCGTCACCTACGGCGAGACGGGGCAGGTCTGCCAGAACTGGATGCAGTACCGCCTCATCAAGAAATATCTGGAGGAGCTGACCGACGAGCAGACGCTGGTCGTCATGTCCGGCCACCCGCTGGGGCTGTTCCACTCCCACAAGCTTGCCCCGCGCGTCATCATCTCGAACGGCCTCATGGTCGGCACCTTCGACGATCAGGAGAACTTCAACCGTGCCGCGGCGCTCGGCGTCGCGAACTACGGCCAGATGACCGCCGGCGGCTGGATGTACATCGGGCCGCAGGGCATCGTCCACGGCACGTTCAACACGCTTTTGAACGCGGGACGCCTCAAGCTCGGCATCGCGCAGGACAAGGATCTCGCGGGCAAGCTGTTCGTCTCCGCCGGTCTCGGCGGTATGAGCGGCGCGCAGGGCAAGGCGGCGGAGATCGCCGGCGCCGCGTCCATCATCGCGGAGGTCGACGACTCGCGCATCGACACGCGCTACACGCAGGGCTGGGTCAGCCACCGCACGGACAGCCTCGAAGAGGCGGTGAAGATCGCGACCGACCATCAGAAGGAGGGCAAGGCGTGCGCCGTCGCCTACCACGGCAACATCGTCGACCTGCTGGAATACCTCTATGAGAAGAACGTCCACGTCGACCTCATGAGCGACCAGACCTCCTGCCACGTGCCCTACGACGGCGGCTACTGCCCGCAGGGGCTCACCTTCGCGCAGCGCACCGAGATGCTCGGCAGCGACCCCGAGGGCTTCCGCAAGCTCGTCGACAAGACGCTGCGGCACCACTACGAGATGATCTGCAAGTTCCACGAGCGCGGCACCTACTTCTTCGACTACGGCAACAGCTTCCTCAAGGCGGTCTACGACACGGGCGTCAAGAGCATCTGCAAGAACGGCGAAAACGACCTCGACGGCTTCATCTTCCCGTCCTATGTCGAGGATATCCTCGGCCCGTGCCTCTTCGACTTCGGCTACGGGCCGTTCCGCTGGTGCTGCCTGAGCCGCAAACCGGAGGATCTGCGTAAGACCGACATGGCGGCGGCGGAGTACATCAAGGCGCACAACCGCCGCTATCAGGACTACGACAACTACGTCTGGGTGCGCGACGCGGAGAAGAACAAGCTCGTTGTCGGCACGCAGTGCCGCATCCTCTATCAGGATGCCATGGGCCGCATGAACATCGCGCTCAAGTTCAACGAGATGGTCAGAAACGGCGAGATCGGGCCGGTCATCCTCGGCCGCGACCACCACGACACCGGCGGCACCGACGCGCCGTTCCGCGAGACCTCGAACATCAAGGACGGCTCGAACATCATGGCGGAGATGGCGACGCAGTGCTACGCCGGCAACGCCGCGCGCGGTATGAGCTACATCGCGCTGCACAACGGCGGCGGCACGGGCATCGGCCGCGCCATCAACGGCGGCTTCGGCATGGTGCTCGACGGCTCGGAGCGCGTGGACACGATCCTGCGCATGTCGATGCCGTGGGATACGATGGTCGGCGTCGCCCGCCGCAGCTGGGCGCGCAACGAGAACGCCATGACCACCGCCGCGGAGTACAATAAGATGTACGCCGGGCAGGACCACATCACCATGCCCTACGTCGCGGACGACCAAATCGTCGCCGACGCGCTCAAGAGCGTCGAGGGCTGAAACCGAAAAAGGGGAGAGGGCGCAAGCCCTCTCCTTTGAAAGGATAGAACCATGAGTAAAATGCTGGTCAAGAACATCGGGATGCTCGCCACGCCCAAGGGGACGGGCGTGAAGCGCGGCGCGGCGCAGGGCGAGATCGAGGTCCTGCGCGGCGCGTGGGTGCTGATCGAGGACGGCGTGATCGCCGCCGTCGGCACGCAAACCCCGCCCGCAGCGCCGGAGATCGTCGACGCGGGGGGCAAGCTGGTGACGCCGGGCTTGGTCGACGCGCACACGCACCTCATTTTCGGCGGCTGGCGGCAGAACGAGCTGGGGCTCAAGCTCCACGGCGCGAGCTATCTGGACATCCAGAACGCGGGCGGCGGCATCCAGTCCACCACCAACGCCACCCGTGCCGCCACTGAGGGCGAGCTGGCGGCGAAGGCGGCGAAGGCGCTCGACGAGATGCTGCGCTTCGGCACCACCACATGCGAGGCGAAGAGCGGCTACGGCCTTGCCACCGAGCACGAGCTCAAGGCGCTGCGCGTCATCCGCGAGCTGGACGAGTGCCACCCCATCGACCTTGTCGCGACCTTTATGGGCGCGCATCTCGTACCCGCCGAGTACAAGCACGATCGCGCGGAATACGTCCGCCTCGTGTGCGAGGAGATGATCCCGCTCGTGCACGAGCAGGGCATCGCGCAGTTCTGCGACGTGTTCTGCGAGGCGGACACCTTCACGGTCGAGGAGTCGCGTGCCATCCTCGAAGCGGGGCTCAAATACGGCCTGCGCCCCAAGATCCACGCCGACGAGATCGAGGCGATCGGCGGCAGCGTGCTCGCGGGCGAGCTTCACGCCATCTCGGCGGAGCACCTGATCGTCTGCCCGCCGGAGGGTATCGAGAGCATGGCGAAGGGCGGCGTGATCGCGTGCCTTCTGCCCGCGACGAGCTTCAACCTCGGCGCGGTGTTCGCCCCGGCGCGCGACATGGTGAACGCCGGCGTGCCCGTCGCCATGGCGACGGACTTCAACCCCGGCTCCTGTCCGTGCCTCAACATGCAGTTCGTCATCAACCTCGGCTGCCTCAAGTATAAGCTGACGCCCGAGGAGGTGCTGACCGCCGTGACGCTCAACGCCGCCGCGGCGATCGATCTTGCGGACAAGGTCGGTTCTGTCGAGCCGGGGAAGCTCGGCGATCTCGTCGTCTGGGACGCGCCGGACCTCGACTACATCTGCTACCGCGTGGGCAGCAATCTGGCGGAGACGGTCATCAAGCGGGGCCGCGTCGTCTGACGAAAGAAAGTCATTTACAAACAGCGCGCCGGCATAGTACAATGGCAGCGCAATGAAAAAGAAACCGCGGGCGCAGCGCCCCGCGGATCGAAAGAGCAGGAGGAGATCAACATGGGCTTCAAGTCCGACATCGAGATCGCGCAGGCGTGCGAAAAGCAGAAGATCACCGCCATTGCCGCCAAGGCGGGCATTGACGAGGCGTATATCGAGCAGTACGGAAACTACAAGGCGAAGGTCGACTACAAGCTCCTCAAGGATCTGGCGGACAAGCCGGACGGCAAGCTGGTCCTCGTCACAGCCATCACGCCGACCCCCGCGGGCGAGGGCAAGACCACCACAAGCGTGGGCTTGACCGACGGGCTGCGCAAACTCGGCAAGAACGCGATCGTCGCGCTGCGCGAGCCGAGCCTCGGCCCCGTGTTCGGCATCAAGGGCGGCGCCGCCGGCGGCGGATACGCGCAGGTCGTGCCGATGGAGGACATCAACCTCCACTTCACCGGCGATTTCCACGCCATCGGCGCGGCGAACAACCTGCTCGCCGCCATGCTCGACAACCACATCCAGCAGGGCAACGCGCTGGGCATCGACCCGAAGGCGATCACGTGGAAGCGCGCCGTCGACATGAACGACCGCCAGCTCCGCCACATCGTCGACGGCCTCGGCGGACGCGTGCAGGGCGTGCCGCGCGAGGACGGCTTCGAGATCACGGTCGCGAGCGAGGTCATGGCGGTGCTGTGCCTTTCCAGCAGCATCACCGACCTCAAGGAGCGCCTCGGCCGCATCATCGTCGGCTACACCTACGCCGGCAAGCCCGTCACCGCCCATGACCTCAAAGCGGAGGGCGCGATGGCGGCGCTTTTGAAGGACGCAATCAAGCCCAACCTCGTCCAGACGCTTGAGGGCACGCCCGCGTTCATCCACGGCGGCCCGTTCGCCAACATCGCCCACGGCTGCAACAGCGTGATGGCGACGCGCATGGCGCTCAAGCTCGGCGACTACGCCGTCACGGAGGCGGGCTTCGCCGCCGACCTCGGCGCGGAGAAATTCATCGACATCAAGTGCCGCATGGCGGGGCTCAAGCCGTCGGCGATCGTCATCGTTGCGACGGTGCGCGCGTTAAAATACCACGGCGGCGTGCCCAAGGCGGAGCTGAACGCAGAAAACCTCGACGCGCTCGAAAAGGGCCTGCCGAACCTCCTCCAGCACGTCTCCAACGTCAAGGACGTCTTCGGCGTGCCCTGCGTGGTCGCGATCAACGCGTTCCCGACCGACACGGAGGCGGAGCTTGCCCTCGTCGAGAAGAAGTGCCGCGAGCTTGGCGTCAACGTCGCGCTTTCCGAGGTCTGGGCGAAGGGCGGCGAGGGCGGCAAGGCGCTTGCCGAGGAGGTCGTGCGCCTGTGCGAGCAGCCGAACAGCTTCAACTTCGTCTACGACGTCAACGCCTCCATCCAGGAAAAGCTTGACACGATCTGCCGGAAGATTTATCATGCGGATGGCGTGAGCCTCGACGCGAACGCGAAGAAGCAGCTCGCGCAGCTCACGGAGCTGGGCTTCGACAAGCTGCCGATCTGCATGGCGAAGACGCAGTACTCGTTCTCTGACAACGCGTCCCTCCTCGGCGCGCCCAAGGGCTTCACCGTCACGGTGCGCAACCTCAAGGTCTGCGCCGGCGCGGGCTTCCTCGTCGCGCTGACCGGCGACATCATGACGATGCCGGGCCTGCCGAAGGTCCCCGCCGCCGAGAAGATCGACGTGGACGAGAACGGCGTCATTTCCGGTCTCTTTTAAACTCTGCGAGGCAATTTATGGATTTACTGAACACGACCGTCACCGAATTTACCGAGCAGCTTGCCTCTCCCGCGCCCGTGCCGGGCGGCGGGGGAGCCAGCGCCCTTGTCGGCGCCATCGGCGTCGCGCTGGGCGACATGGTCGGTGAGCTGACCGTCGGCAAGAAGAAGTATGCCGACGTGGAGGACGAGATCAAGGATTTGATGGCGCGCGCGCAGACGCTGCGCGTGCGGCTACTCGCCTGCGTCGAGAAGGACGCGCGGCTGTTCGAGCCGCTGAGCCGCGCCTATAGTATTCCCAAGGACGACCCCGCGCGGAATGAGATCATGGAAAAGTGCCTGCGCGACGCGGCAAGCGTCCCGCTGGAGATCTTTGACCTCTGCTGCGAAGCAATCGAGTTACAGCGCGAGTTTGCCGCGAAGGGCAGCCGGCTCGTGATCTCCGACGCGGCGACGGGCGTGGTGCTCTGCTGGGGCGCGATGTACGGCGCGGCGGTGAACGTCAAGGTCAACACCAAGCTGATGCAGGACTGCGCGTACGCCGAGAAGATCAACGCCCACGTCGACGAGGGCATGGCGAAGTACTGGCCCGTCGCGGAAAAGGTCTACGAGGACGTGTACCGGACGTTCTGCTGACGCGGAGCGACAAAGAAATACCTGCAAACACAGAGTAGGAACAGCGCGTTAAGTGCCGTCGGATGGGAAGTTGCCGGCGGACGAAGGGCAGGATGCCCGCGGTGCTGTATCCGCATCCGCTGCTGCAAAAGGAAAATGCCTCCTTTCGCAGCAACCGCTGCGAAGGGAGGACTTTTTATGTTCAAAAACACCAGACAGCTGGCGATCGACGCCATGCTTGCCGCCATGTGCGCGGTGCTCGGCTACCTCGCGCTCGACATCGTACGCCTCAAGATCACGTTCGAGAGCGTTCCCATTCTCGTCGGCGCGCTGCTGTTCGGGCCGGCGGACGGCGCGGCGATCGGCCTCGTCGGCACGCTGGTTTACCAGCTGCTGCGCTACGGCGTGTCCGCCACGACGGCGCTGTGGATCCTGCCATATGTGCTCTGCGGCGCGCTCGTCGGCTGGTACGCGCGCTCGCGCCGCTTTGCGCTCAGCCAGACGCAGACGCTTTCAATCGTCGTGCTCGCCGAGCTGATGGTCACGCTGCTCAACACCGGCGTGATCTACGTCGACAGCAAGCTCTACGGCTACTACACCCCCGCGCTCATTACCGGCTCGCTCGCACTGCGCCTCGCGATCTGCGTGGGCAAGGCGGTGGCGTATTCCTTTGCCCTGCCGCCGCTGCTGCTCTCGCTGCGGCGCGCCGCGAGCGTCGGGAAAAGCGGAGGCGTGGCATGACGGCGCGGGAGGCGATCGCCTACATCGAGCACTACGGCTGGAGCACGACGCGCCTCGGCCTCGACCGGACGCGGGAGCTGCTGCGCCGCATCGGCGAGCCGCAGAAGAAGCTCAAATTCGTCCACGTCGCGGGCAGCAACGGCAAGGGCAGCACCTGCGCCATGCTGGACGCGATCATGCGCGCGGCGGGGTATCGCACGGGGCTGTACACCTCGCCCTACATTCAGGATTTCTGCGAGCGCATCCAGGTCGACGGCGAGAACATCCCCGGCGACGCGCTCGCGGCGGTGACGGAGACCGTGCGCGACGCCGCGGAGGCGATGGAGGACCACCCCAGCCAGTTTGAGCTTGTGACCGCCGCGGCAATGCTGTACTTTGCCGAGCGGCGCTGCGACATCGTGGTGCTGGAGGTCGGCATGGGCGGCGCGCTGGACTCCACCAACGCCATCGACTGCCCGGAGGCGGCTGTCATCACGAACATCGGCCTGGAGCACACGGAGTATCTGGGCGACACGGTCGAAAAGATCGCCGCGACGAAATCGGGCATCATCAAGCCCGGCTGCCGCGCGGTGTGCTACGACGGCGCGCCGGAGGTCACGGCGGTCGTGCGGGAGGTGTGCGCGGAGAGGAACGTGCCGCTGCGCGTGGCGGACTATGCCGCTGTGACGCCGCTTTCCGAGACGCTGGACGGCCAGCGCTTTTCGTGGCATGGCGAGACTTACGATCTCGCACTGCTCGGCGCGCACCAGCTCCGCAATGCCGCGACGGTGCTGGAAACCGTGGCGGCGCTGCGCGAGGGCGGCTGGGATATCCCGGAACGCGCCGTACGCGCGGGGCTTGCCGGCGTCAAATGGCCCGCGCGCATGGAGGTCATGCGCCGCACGCCGCTGTTTCTGATCGACGGCGGGCACAATCCCCAGTGCGCGGAGGCGCTTGCCGGAAGCCTGCAAAGGCTTCTGCCGGAGAAAAAGGTCGTGTTCCTGCTCGGCGTGCTCGCGGACAAGGACTATCCGCGCATGATGGAGACGCTTTCGCCGCTGGCGCAGGAGTTTGTGTGCCTCACGCCGCTGAGTCCGCGCGCGCTTCCGGCGGAGGAGCTGTCGGCGCATCTGCGGGAGCATGGCGCGGCGGCGCGCGCCTGTGGGACGATCGAAGACGGCCTGCGCGCCGCCTTTGCGGCGGCGGGGACGGACGGCGCGGTGGTCGCGTTCGGCTCGCTCTACCTCGTCGGCGCGATCCGCGGCGCGTATCAAAAGGCGCCCGACGCGTTTATCTGAACAAAAAACGGGATCCCGCGGCATTGGGGGCAGCCGCGGGGTCCCGTTTTGCGGTGGGCTGTGTAAAAATGGGGCGCGCGTTACGCGGAGAGGCGCACGATCTCGCCGAGCATCTGCTGCTCCGGGATCGGGCGGCAGTCGAAGCCCAGCACCTCGCCGTCGGCGTCGTCGACGTAGCAGTCGTAGCGCATCCAGTCGGTGTCGAAGCGGATCTCGAAAAGCCCGTCGCTGTGGAGGACGCAGAGGTCGGAGAGCTCGGTGACGGCGAGGCGTGCATAGGCGGCGGCAGCCTGAACGGCGGTATTGGCAAGAATGTTCTGCATGGTGATAGGCTCCTTTCAAATTCATATGTCGTTCCGCCGGAGCGGAGTGGTTTGTTCCTTTGATGGTTTCAGCATAGCGGAGAAAATTAAGAAAAAAATTAAGACCCGAAGTTTTCCTCAAAAAACTCCGGGTCTCAATTTTATGTAAACTTACAGCGGCAGCGTGACGGTGAAGGTGCTGCCCTCGCCGAGGGTACTTTCCACGCTTGCCGCGCCGCCCTGAAACTCCGCCATCTCGCGCACCATCGAAAGCCCGAGACCGGAGCCGCCGTCCTCCCCGCGGGAGGCGTCCGCCTGCCAGAAGCGCTGCCAGATCTTGTCCTGATCCTCCTTCGCGATGCCGATGCCGTCGTCCGTGACGCGCAGCACGGCGGTTTTGCCCTCCTTTTTCAGCGAAAGCGCGACGCGGCCGTTGTCCCTGCCGTACTTGTACGCGTTTTGCAGCAGGTTCTGCACGATGCGCGCCATGAGCGACGGGTTGAAGCGCGCGGTCACGCCCGGCTCGATCTCCGCGGTGCGCGTGATGCCGCGCTCCGCCGCGGGGACGAACTCGTCGTTCAGCGCCGTGAGGAATTCGCTTAAGTCCGCCGCGCGCAGGGGATAGCGGTCGACGCCCTGCTGCAGGCGCGTCAGGCTCAGCAGCTGGTCGATCAGCTCCGACATCCGGTGCCCCTGCGCCTCGATGACGTCCATCGATTTGAGATAGTCCTCCGGCGTTTTGTCCTTGCGCCGCGCGCGGTCGCATTGGGCAAGGATGACGGCGACGGGCGTGCGCAGCTCGTGTGCGGCGTCGGAGGCGAACTGCCGCTCGGCGTTAAACGACGCCTCCAGCCGCCCGAACATCCGGTCGAACGTTCGGCCCAGCAGGCGCATCTCGCTCGGCCCGCGGCGCAGATCGATGCGCGCGGAGAGATCCTGCCCGTCGGAGATACTGTTCGCGCGCTTCACGATCAGCTCCATGGGCCGGAACGCATTGCGCGCGATGAGCCAGCCGCCGACAGCGGTGAGCAGAAGGATGCAGGGCAGCAGCGTCCACGTCAGCACCATGATCGTGTGCATCAGCCCGCTGCGGTCGGCGGAATCGATCACGCCGCGTATCCACAGCGTCGTCACCGTCATGTCCACAAACACGTCGTAGACGAAGTAATCGCTCCCGCCGGCGCGGACGGTGCGGACGACGCTGTCGTCAAAGGGAACGTCGATCTCCGCGCCCTCGATCTCCGCGCCGCGCAGCAGGACGCCGTCCGCATCAAAGACGCTGCAATAGACGCCGCGGCGGTAGAAGTCGATGTCCTCCCACTCGAAGCCGCCGTTGTCGAACTCCACGCGGCTCGCGTTGTGCTGCACGACCTTGACGAGACGCCCCGCCGGGTCGTCGGTGACGCTCGCGCCGTTGATGACGAATACGAACACCAGAACCATCGCCGAGAGCAGCAGGATCATCAGCGTGAACCACGCCGTGAGCCGCAGCTTGGCGGAGAGGTTGATCCTTGCCATCGCGTCAGTCCTCCCGCAGCACCCAGCCCGTGCCCCAGACCGTGTGGATGAGTTTCTTGTCGAAGCCCGTGTCCATCTTCTTGCGCAGATACCCCACGTAGACGTCCACGACGTTGGTGCCGCCCTCGTAGTCGTAGTTCCAGAGGTTGTTTTCGATCATCTCGCGCGAGAGCACGACGCCGCGGTTGCGCAGCATGTACTCCAGCAGCGAGAACTCCTTCGCCGTCAGATCGATGGGCTTTCCCGCGCGCGTCACCGTTTTGGCGGAGGCGTCGAGCGAGAGGTCGGCAATCGTGTAGACGTTGGAGCGGTTGCCCGTGTACTTGCGCGTCATCGCGCGCACGACGGCGAGCAGCTCGTCGAAGTGGAAGGGCTTGACGAGGTAGTAGTCCCCGCCGCTCTCCAGCCCCTCCACCTTGTCCGCCACGCTGTCGCGCGAGGTGAGGAACAGCACGGGCGTCGCGTTCCCCTGCGCGCGCAGGGTGCGCACGAGCGTCAGCCCGTCCATTTTCGGCATCATGACGTCCAGAACGACGACGTCGAAGTCCGCGCACGCCATGAAGTCCAGCGCCTCTTGCCCGTTGTAGCAGGAATCGACGCTGTAGCCGTCGTCCGTCAGCGCCTCGGCGATCATCGCGTTGAGGTGCTTTTCATCCTCCACGACCAAAATCCGCATGGCGTCAGAACTCGGCGTCGATGACCAGCTCGTCCTCCTCGCCGGTCAGCGTGTCGTCCTGCATCTCCTCCGCGGTCGGCTCCGCGATGAACTCGGAGAGGTACGCCTCCTCCGGCAGGCCCGCGAGGAAGCCGGGGATGTTGATGATGACGCCGTCCATGCTGTAGGGCAGCTTCTGCGAGACCTCGATGATCTGCTCGTCGCCGCCCTTTTCCTGCGTGATGCCCAGCGCCATGCCGAAGTTCTGACCGATGTGGGTCGTCATGCCGCGCTCCTTGTTGTAGAGCTTGGCGACCTGCTCGCCCTTGATGTAGACCACGACCTTGTAGGGCACGCCGCAGGTCTGGCCGTTGTACTCCAGCGCCTTGTTGTCGAAGTACACCGTGTGGCCGCGCCCGATGACCATCATTACGGCTGCGACGGCGAGGAGCGCCGCCACAAAGGCGCAGCGGATCAGCAGCTTTTTCCCGTTCTTCACTTCGCCGCCTCCTTTGCCGCTTCCTCCGCCGCGGCGCGCGCCAGCTCCTGCGCGGTGCGGCTCTTGTTGCGGCGCTTCTTCGTCTCATACATCACCAGCGCGATCGTGATGACGCCGTAGGAGCAGAAGACGCGGAAGTATTCGCCGATCATCGAGTCGCCGGTGATCGCCGCGCCGGCCTTCGGCGCCACAATGAACATCGTGTGGAACAATATCACGCCGAGGAACACGTTGCCGATGCTCGCCTTGTCCACGCTCGCGCCGCCCACCAGCAGCGCGGCGATGCAGAACATGCCGATCTGGGAGTGGGAGGAGTAGGTGGAGATGTTGCCCATGTTTTGCAGGTAGATGATCATGCCGAAGCCCGCCATGACCGTCGAGATCACGATGGAGATGAGGCGCGTGCGCTCGACGTTGATGCCCGCGTCGCGCGCGACCTCCATGTCCTGCCCGACGGCGCGCATGTCCTGTCCCAGCTTCGTCTTGCGGAACCAGAGGATGAACAGGCACAGCACGCCGATGATGAGGAACGTCAGCACCGGCACCTTCACGCCGCCGATGTTCACCGCCAGCAGGTTGTCAAGGCACTGGCGCATGTTCAGCAGGCTCACGGTGTTGCGGATGCCGTAGCCGCGCGGCAGCTTGACCGAAAAGTGTTTGATCGGGATGATCGAGCCCATCATGTACAGCACGACCAGCTGATACACGCCGGTCATAAAGAAGCTGATGATGTAGCTCGTGATCATCTCGCGGCCCTTGGAATGGTTCAATATGCTGCCGCACAAAAGACCGAGCAAAATTGAGAACGGGATCTGCAAAATCATCGCCAGCACGACGCCCGGGATGCCCCAGATCTGCCAGTCGGAGACGAAGATCAGCGCAATCTCGCCCGCCATGGCGCCGAGCGTCATGGCGAAGTTGAGACCCATACCCGCCATGATGGGGATCAGCAGGCAGAGAATGAGGAAGATGTTGCGCCCCATGCGCGTGACGATCTCGTTGATGAGATATGCGGGCGAAAACCCGGAGAGCGGGATGCAGAACGCACAGATGAGGATAAACAGGATCGGGACGATGTTGTTGCGGACAAATTCCAGCGCCTTCGCGCCGAAGCCCTTGTTCTCTTCCATCAGCGTCCGCCTCCTTCCGTTTTGCGCGTGAGCGCGTAGAGGATCATGCCCTGCGAGACGATGACGCGGATGACCTCGCTCATATCCATGTGGATCGCGGAGTTCATCACCGTTGGCGTCATCGTGACCATGCCCTGAAACAGGAACGTGCCGATGACGACGTTGGCGATGCTCGCCTTGTTGACGCTCGCGCCGCCGATCAGGATGGCGGACACGGCGGGCAGCGCCATGTAGAACGGCGCGTTGTAGAGCTGGATGAAGCCGAAGCCCTGCTCGTAGACGAGAATGCCCATCGCGCCCAGCCACGTCGAGAGGATGACGGACAGCAGGCGCATCCGGTCGACGTTGACGCCCGCGGCGCGCGCGAACGTCGGGTTCGAGCCGACGGCGGTCATCGCCGTGCCGGTCTTCGTGTGCAGGAACGCCCACATCAGGAACGCCAGCAGCGCGAAGAACAGAAGCGTTCCGGTCGGCAGGATAAAGTCGTCGCTGAATTTGATCGCCAGGAAGTTCGCCAGCGCCTTGTCGTAGAAGCCCTCCAGCGAGATCGTGGTGCGCAGGCCCTTGCCCGCGAAGCCCCAGACCATCGTCGGGCTGTGGTAGGGCAGCAGCAGCCACATCATGCACATGAACGACACCGACGAGAAGCCGACGTAGGTCGCGATCATCATTTCGCCGCCCTTGATGCGGTTGAGGAGCCAGCCGTAGCCGCTGCCGAGCACGATGGCGATGGGCGTCGCGATCAAAATCGCGGCAAAGAAGCTGCCGACGCCGGTGAAGCCCAGTTCAATGGACATCGTCGCGCCGAGAAGACCCGAGATGATGCCCAGCGGCAGCCCGAAGTTGAGGCCGCAGCCGGAGTGGATCATCGGCACCATGGCGAGCACGAGCACCGCGTTCCAGCTGAAGCGGTTGATGACGTTGGCCACCTGCTTCCAGAAGTCGTTGCCGACGAACGGCGCGACAATGAACATCAGCAGCAGGAAGCCCGTGATGATGAGGCGCGGCAGACCGAAGGACGCCGCCAGCGCCCGCAGGGGCCCCATCTCGCGCATTTGCAGCGCTGACGGCGCCGCGGCGGGGGTGATCGCGGATCTCAGCTCGTCGTTAAGCTTGGACGGGCTGTTGAGATTGTTGTCTTTCTTTTCGCTCATTTCGTCCCCACCCCCTTACACGACCTGACTGACCATCAGCATGCCCAGCTCCTCGCTGGACGCCGACGCCGGCAGGACGCCGGAGATGCGCCCGCCGGACACGATGGCGATGCGGTCGCACACCGAGCGCAGCTCCTCCAGCTCGGAGGAGATCATCACCACGGTGACGCCGCTCTCGCGGTTGAACTTGCGCAGCGCTTCGAGCACCAGCGCCTTCGCGCCGACGTCGATGCCGCGCGTCGGCTCGGAGACGAAGAGGAACTTCGGCTCCAGCGCGAACGCCTTGGCGAGGCAGATCTTCTGCTGGTTGCCGCCGGAGAGCTCCTTCGCCTTCTGGCGCGTGCCGGTGCACTTGATGGCGAGCTCCTCGACGTACTTCTCCGTCACGGCGCGGATCGCTTTCTCGTCGCGCCACTTGACGAGGCCGCCGAGCAGCGGCTTTAAGAACTTGTTCTGCACCTGCATCGCCGGAAACGCGACGTTCCACTCAAGGCTCTCGTCGAGCAGCAGGCCCACGCCGCGCCGGTCCTCCGAGACGAAGGCGAGCGAGGCGTCGAGGCATTTGCGCGGGCTGTTGAGCGGGATGTCCTTCCCGTCGAGCGTCACGCTGCCGCCCGCCTCGTACAGGCCCATGATGCCGTTGGGGATGCCGAGCTTCCCCTGCCCGGCGAGGCCGCCGATGCCGAGGATCTCGCCCTCGCGCACGTCGAGGTCGACGCAGCGCACGAGCTCGCCGGGCATGTCCACCCAGAGCTTCCGGATGGACATGATCGTCCGCGCGCCGTCGAGGCTGCGCGCCTCCTGCGCCGCGGCGCCGGTTTCGACGCTGCGCCCGACCATCTGGCGGGTGATCTCCTCCACGGTGGTGTCCGCGGCGGGTACGTCCGAAACCACATGGCCGTCGCGCATGACGACGACCTTGCCGCACACGGACAGGATCTCGTGCAGGCGGTGGGTGATGAAAATGATGGCGATGCCGCGCTTCGACATGCCGCGGATGGATTCGAGCAGCGCCTCGGCTTCCTTCTCCGTCAGCACGGCGGTCGGCTCGTCGAGGATCAGCAGCCGCAGCTGCTCCTTGCTCAGCTCGCGGGCGATCTCGGTGAACTGCTTGTGGCCCACGGGCATGCTGTTGATGGTCATGTCCGCGTCGATGCGCACGCCCATCTTCTCAATGGCAGTGTCGCTGCGCGAGGCCATTTCCCTGTTGTTCAAAGTGTCCAGACGCGATCCGAAGACCTCGGACAGCACGCTGTGCTTCGTCGGCTCGCGGTTGAGCAGGATGTTTTCCGTGGCGGTGAAGCCGGGGATCAGGGAGAATTCCTGATGCACCATGCCGATGCCCGCGGCGAGCGCGTCAAACGGAGTCGCGAACTCGACCTTCTCTCCGTTAATCAGGATGTCGCCGCCGTAGCCGCCGGTCTCGCGGATGACGTCCATGCCGAAGAGGATCTTCATCAGGGTGCTTTTTCCGGCGCCGTTCTCGCCGCACAATCCGAGCACCTCACCCTCGTGCAGCGTCAGGTTGATGTCCTCCAGCACCTGATTGCCGAAAAAGTCCTTCCTGATGTTCCGCATCTCCAAAAGAGGAGCGTTACTCATACTTGTCCTCCATGTTCAAGGATTGGATATACGCTCAAAAACGGGAGGGAGCTTGCCTCCCTCCCGTTTCAAAGCGGTCGGATCACGCGATGGTGAAGTACTTCTCGGGAACCTCGACGGAGGTGGAGCCCATGTACTTGCCCGGGTTGCCCATGATGTAGGTGTCCTGATAGACCAGGAAGGTGTTCTCCGCCTTCACGCCGGTCTGGGCGTTGGTGTAGTTGGAGCCGTTCCACGCCGCGCCGGGGGAGAAGACCTCGTACGCCTTGGCGATGTCGTCGATGTCGCAAAGCTCGCTCTCGCCGTTGATGACGTTGAGCGCGTGCTGCGCGAGACCCGCGGACACGGTGTAGCCGTAGGAGTACGCCCAGGTGCCGAACTTGCCGGCGCCGCCCTTTTCGACGACCGCCTGCTCGACCTTGGCGAGGATCTTGGCGTAGTCGCCCGCCTCGGCGGTCAGGTCGATGCCCAGCGCGCCGGGATAGCCCATGGTCGGGGAGGGCAGGTCCGCCTCGATGAAATAGCCGCCGTATTCGAGCAGCTGCTTGAGCAGAGGCTCGGTGTGGGCGTCGTTCGTGCAGAAGTAAGCGGCGTTCGTGCCGTACTTGTCGACCCACTCGGGCACCTTTTCGAGGATGTACGCCTGCGCGCCGGCGACGCCGACGTCGGTGGTGGGATCGGGCGCGGTCTCAAGGACGAAGCTCATGCCGAACTCGTCGCAAGCCGCCTTCATGATGGCAACGCGGCGGCTCATGGTCTCATAGGACATGTGGCGCGGGAAGGAGATGTGCACGAACGTGTCGCAGCCCAGCTCGTGCGCGGTGCGGATGATGAGGTAGCCGCGGGCGACGAAGTCGTTGTTGCACACGAGGTCGGCGGCGGAGCCGATCTCCGGCAGATCCTCGTGGCTCTCGCCGGCGATGCACAGGATGTCGGGGCGGCGCTCCTTGATCTGACGGAACGCCTCGGTGGTGCCGGGCACCGCCTGGTTGACGATGATCGCCTTCATGTCCGGATCGTCGGACAGGTTGACGATGGTCTGGATGGTGGTTTCCAGCTCTTCGGTGAAGTTGTCGGGATAGATGGCGAGCGTGACGGCGTCCTCGCCGTACATCGCCTGGAACGCTTCGGCGCCGCGGCGGTCGTCCTCGGACTGGGAGACGGAGCCGGTCACGATGCCGATGTGGGGCTTGGAAGCCTCGGGAGTCGCGGGAGTCTCGGGTGTCGCGGGGGCTGCGGGGGCTGCCGGAGCCGCGGGAGCGGCTGCGGGCGCGTTGGATGCGGGCGCGTTGGATGCGGGTGCGTTGGTGGCCGGCGCGTTGGTCTGACCGCCGCAGGCGGCAAGGGCGAAGACCATCGCCAGCGCAAGAGCAAGACTGAGAATTCTTTTCATGGTGACCTCCCATTCAATAAAGGATGAAAGAATTTTATCATGTTTTTCAAAAAAGTCAATCGGACAACGAAGAATTCCGTGCCGGAGCGCTTCCTTTTTTTGCCTTGCATATGCAGAATGAGTGTGCTATTCTTATGAGTGGGAGACTATCTGACGGGGTGGGTCATGGCGGACAGAAAGCAGATACTGGATCATGCCGCGCGCGACGCGCAGGAGCGCGTTTTGCTGGCGCATGTGCTGGACCGGTGCGAGCAGAGCCGGACGCGGAACTCCCCCTCGCACACGGATTTTCTCAGTCCCGCCGAGGCGCGGAGCGCGGAGGAGGCGCTGCACGCCGCGGCGTATCATGACGGATGGGCGTTCGCCGGCGGCTATGCGCGCGCGGAGCGGCGGATGCTGTGCTTCCTGCCCGACTGGCAGGACGAGCCGGACGAGGCGGAGTACATGGCGGCGCTGCGCGTGCGCTGGCACGAGACGGAGGAGCTGACGCACCGCGACCTGCTCGGCAGCCTCATGGCGCTGGGCGTCACGCGCGGCAAGCTGGGCGACATTCTGGTCTCGCCGCGCAGCGCGGACGTCATCGTCGCCGCGGAGCTGGCGGAGCATCTGGCGGACGAGTGGACAAGCGCCGGACATGTGCGGCTGCACGCGGAGCGCATTGCGCTTTCCGCGCTGTGCGTGCCGGAGCAGAAGGTGAAGGAGATCCGCGACACCGTGGCGACGCTGCGGCTGGACGCGGTGGCGTCCGTCGGATTTTCGATGAGCCGCGCAAAGGCGGCGGAGCTGATCGCCTCCGGCCGCGTGCAGCTCAACCATCGCGAGACGCTCAAGCCCGACGCGCCGATGCGCGAGGGGGACGTGGTCTCGGCGCGCGGCGTCGGGAAATTTGAGCTTGCCGAGGTCGGCGGGCTGAGCAGGAAGGGCCGGAGGGGCATCGTTGTCCGCCGGTATTTATGAGAGGAAGCATATGGAGCAGGAAAAGATCGACCGCATCAACGCCCTGGCGCGCAAGGCAAAATCGCCGGAGGGCCTGACCGACGAGGAGAAGGTCGAGCGCGCGGCGCTGCGGCAGGAATACATCAATGCCGTCACGGGGAGCCTGAAGGCACAGCTCGACAACACGTATTTCGTGGACGAGCACGGCAACAAGAAAAAACTGACCCGCTGGGGTGAGAAGGAGCCAACATGAGCGAAGAGTGGAGATATGACGAACAGAGCGGCACGTTCCGGCCGACGGAGCCGAGCCGTGGAAATTATCAGGGTTATCAGAGCAAAAAGAGCGGAAACGACTGGATCAGCTGGGTCATCATCGGATTGCTGTTTACAAGCGGCTGGGGCTGGTGGATCGGCCTCATCCTGCTGATCAACAAGCTCAAGGATGACAAGCGCCGCCCCGCGCAGCGCACCTATACCACGACCACGACCACCACGACCACCACCACGACGGAGCGCACCTCCGGCGTGCGCAAGACGGAGCAGCGCACCGCGACGCGGGAGACGACCTCGCGCGTCAGCGACGCGGCGAAGCGGGTGACGAAGTCGCCCAAGGAGACGAACAAGACCGGCAAGGTGCTCCAGATCGTCGGCATCGCGATCATGGCGGTGTTCGGCATCGGGCTTCTCTCCGAGGTCGGCGACGTGTTCAACTACGGGTTGAGCTGGCTGGACTGGGAGGGCGTGCTCACGCTGATGGGCTTTGTCGTCGGCGGCGCGACCATGTTCGGCTTCGGGCGCAAGATGCAGCGCCGCCGCAACCGGATCGAGCGCTACAAGGCGGTCATGGGCAACCGCGACTTCATCACGATCGAGGAGATGTCCGCCATCACCGGCCGCAAGCAGAGCGTGATCGAGAAGGACATCGACTACATGCTCCAGCAGAACATGTTCGAGACCGGCGCGTTCTTCGACGCGGGACACGGCATCCTCTTCCGCAGCGCGGACGCCTACCAGCGCTTTTTGCAGGAGCGCTCGAAGAAGGAGAACCGCACGCCCGAGGAGGTGCAGGAGGGTTACTCCGGCGCGCTGCGCGCCATCCGTCAGGCGAACGACATGATCCCCGACCCGGTGTTCTCCGAGAAGCTGGACCACATGGAGGAGATCGCCGCGAAGATCTTCAAGGAGGTCGAGGCGCACCCGGAGAAGCAGAAGCAGGTCTCCACCTTCTTCGACTACTATCTGCCCACGACGCTCAAGCTGCTGGGCACCTACACGCAGTTTGAGGAGGCGGGCATCGAGGGCGAGAACCTGCGCCAGGCGAAGGAACGCATCGAGTCCATCATGGACACGCTGCTGGAGAACTTCGAAAAGCAGCTCGACGAGCTGTACCGCAGCGAGGCGATGGACGTGGACGCGGATATCCGCGTGATGGAGAACATGCTCACGCGCGACCTCGGCAGCGTCGAGCGCGACTTCGGGCTCGGTTTCGGCGGCGGAGCGACTGCCGTACAGGAGGAGAAGTAACCGCCGCGCATCCGGACGGGCGCGGGAAGGCGGCAATCGAATATTACGGACAGGGGGAGAGATTCACATGGGCGATTTGCAGCACCTCGACACCATGGCGTTCTACGGCGGCAATCTCTACGACGCCTATGACTACTTCGGCGCGCATCCGGCGAAGCGGGACGGCAGGGACGGCTGGGTCTTCCGCACGTGGGCGCCGAACGCGCAGTCGGTGGCGGTCGTGGGCGATTTCTGCGGCTGGGACCGGAACGCGTGGAAAATGTGGCGCAACGAGCACAATATGTGGGAGACGTTCATCCCCGGCCTCGCCGAGTACGACGCCTATAAGTTCGCCGTGACAGGCCCCAAGGGGGATGTGACGCTCAAGGCGGACCCCTACGGCTATCACGCCGAGACGCGCCCCGGCACCGCGAGCAAGCTCTACGACATCCGCGGCTACGAGTGGCACGACGGGGAGTGGATGAAGCACCGCCGCGATAGGCAGGTCTACGACCATCCGCTGAACATCTACGAGGTGCATCTCGGCTCATGGCGCCGGCGCGAAAACGGCGCGTTCTACGACTACCGCTCCCTCGCCGACGAGCTGTCGGCATACGTGGCGGACCTCGGCTACAACTGCGTGGAGCTGATGCCCGTCACCGAGTATCCCTTCGACGCGTCCTGGGGCTATCAGGTCACGGGCTACTTTGCCGCGACGAGCCGCTACGGCACGCCCAAGGACTTCATGTACTTTGTGGACAAGATGCACGAGAAGGGCGTGTCCATCATCCTCGACTGGGTGCCCTCCCACTTCTGCAAGGACACCCACGGTTTGCGCGACTTCGACGGCACGAGCTGCTATGAGTACGAGGACCCGCGCAAGCGCGAGCATTTGAGCTGGGGCACCCGCGTGTTCGACTACGGCCGCGGCGAGGTCAAGAGCTTCCTGCTGTCCTCCGCCGCCTTCTGGCTGCGCGAATTCCACATCGACGGCCTGCGCGTGGACGCCGTGGCGTCGATGCTCTACCTCGACTACGACCGCCGCGACGGCGAGTGGTCGCCCAACCAGTACGGCGGGCACGAGAACATCGAGGCGATCGAGTTTCTGCGCGAGCTCAACCGCATGGCATTCTCCATCGATCCCGGCGTCATGATGGTCGCCGAGGAGTCCACCGCGTGGCCGCTTGTCACGCGCCCGACGGACGTCGGCGGTCTCGGCTTCAACCTCAAGTGGAACATGGGCTGGATGAACGACATGTGCCACTATCTCAAGCTCGACCCGTGGTTCCGCCAGTTCCACCACAAGGACATCACGTTCTCGCTGATGTACGCGTTCTCCGAAAACTACGTGCTGCCCATCTCACACGACGAGGTGGTGCACATGAAGGGCTCGCTGCGCGGAAAAATGCCCGGCGACGACTGGGGCCAGCTCGCAAGCGTGCGCGGCTTCACGGCGTACCTCTACGGCCATCCCGGCAAGCAGCTGACGTTCATGGGCGCGGAGCTGGGCCAGTGGCACGAGTGGGACTTCGCGAACGAGATCGACTGGTATCTGCTGCGCGAGAACGAGGAAAACCGCCAGATGCAGGACTTCTTCCGCGCGATCAACCGCTTCTACCTCGACTCTCCCGAGCTCTGGGAGATCGATTTCAGCTGGGAGGGCTTCGAGTGGCTGGTGCCGGACGACGTGCAGAATAACGTCGTGGTCTTCCTGCGCCGCGACAAGAAGGGCGACGAGCTGGTCTGCGCGGTCAACTTCTCGCCGAACCCCTATGAGGGGTACCGCTTCGGCGTTCCGTCGAAGAAGGAGTACACCGAGGTGTTCAACACCGACCGGCCGGAGTTCGGCGGCAGCGGCTGGAACTTCAACGGCACGGTGAAGTGCGAGCGCGTCCCCTCCCACGGCAAGGAGGCGTCCATCGCGGTCAAGCTCCCGCCCTACGGTGCCGTATACTTCCGCGGCAGCGGCAAGCTGCCCGCGCCGAAGCCGCCGAAGGCAACAAAGGAGACAAAGAGCGCGAAAGCCGCGAAGGAAACGAAAAAGCCCGGAGCGGCCGCCGCGAAGAGCGCGAAAACGGAGCCGAAAAAACGCGCCTCCGGACGCACGCGCAAGACGAAGGAATGACCGGGAACCAGACGAAGTGAATAAGGAGGAGATTTCAGCGTGAAAAAAGAATGCATCGCCATGCTGCTCGCCGGCGGACAGGGAAGCCGGCTCTACGTGCTGACGGAGAACATGGCAAAGCCCGCCGTACCCTTTGGCGGAAAGTTCCGCATCATCGATTTTCCCCTCTCCAACTGCACCAACGCCGGGATCGACACCGTCGGCGTCCTGACGCAGTACCGCCCGCTGGAGCTCAACAGCTACATCGGTTCCGGACAGCCCTGGGATCTGGACCGTGACGACGGCGGCGTCCACATCCTCCCGCCGTACCAGAGCGCCACGGGCGCGAGCTGGTACAAGGGCACGGCGAACGCCATCTACCAGAACATCGGCTTCGTCGATATGTATGACCCCGACTACGTCGTGGTGCTCTCCGGCGACCACATCTATAAGATGGACTACGCGGAAATGGTCGCGCAGCACAAGAAAGCCGGCGCCGCGTGCACCATCTCCGTCATGGAGGTGCCGTGGAGCGAGGCGTCGCGCTTCGGCATCATGAGCGTGGACGCGGAGGACAACATCACCGAGTTCGCCGAGAAGCCCAAGGAGCCCAAGAGCAACCTCGCCTCCATGGGCATCTACGTGTTCACGTGGAGCAAGATGCGCGAGTATCTGATCGCGGACGAGAACGACCCCAACAGCGACAACGACTTCGGCAAGAACATCATCCCCGCCATGCTCGCCGCGAAGGAGAAGATGGTCGCTTTCCGTTTCGCCGGCTACTGGAAGGACGTCGGAACGCTGGATTCCCTCTGGGACGCGAACATGGACATGCTCGCCCCGGGCAGCGGCCTGAACCTTTTGGAGCGCGACTGGCCCATCTACGGGCGCAGCACCTCCGCGCCGCCCGCGTTCCTCGGCAGGGACTCCCACGTGGAGCACAGCGTCGTCACCCGCGGCTGCATCGTTGAGGGCAGCGCCGAGAACTCGGTGCTCTCCGAGGGCAGCGTGATCGAGACGGACGCCTCCGTCGAGTATTCGATCCTGATGCCCGGCGCGGTGGTGAAGAAAGGCGCGAAGGTCTCCTACGCCATCATCGGCGAGGACAGCGTCGTCGGCGCGGGCGCGTCAATCGGCGCGTCGCCGGACGGCGCCGAGGGCTGGGGCGTCACGGTCGTCGGACCGGAGACGGAGGTCCCCGACGGCTACAAGCTCGCGGCAAACCGCATGCTCAGCAAATCCATGAAGGAGGTGGCGAGATGAACGGCCTGCACGGCATCATTTTCTCCTACGAGAAGGAACCCGGCCTTCGCGAGCTGGTCGAGCACCGCATGCCCGCCTCGATCCCCTTCGGCGGCCGCTACCGCATCATCGATTTCATGCTCTCGAACATGCACGACGCGGGCATCACCGACGTGGGCATCGTGCTGCACGGCAACTATCAGAGCCTGCTCGACCACGTGGGCAACGGCAAGACGTGGGACATGTCCCGCAAGTACGGCGGACTCAAGATGCTGCCGCCGTTCGCCAGCGCGGGCAGCCGCTACCAGAGCGAGGAGTTCCACGGCAAGATGGAGGCGCTCGCGGGCGTGCGCTCGTATCTGGAGGAAATTCGCCAGGACTACGTCGTGCTCACGGACAGCGACATCATCATCAACATCAGGCTCGCGGATGTGTACGAGGCGCACATCGCCTCCGGCGCGGACATCACCTGCGTCTGCACGGAGAAATACGACCAGACCGAGGATGCCACGTTCTTCTGCCTCGGCGAGGGCGGCCGCGTCGTCAAGACGCTGTGCAACCCCAAGAAGCCGGAGGGCTATCACTGCCTGGAGATCTACGTGCTGAGCAAGGAGCTGCTGCTGCGGCTTGTGGACGAGTGCGCCGCCGAGGAGAAGTTCAGCTTCCGCCGCGACGTGCTCAACGGCATGGCGGACAGGCTGGACATCCGCGGCTATGTCTGGGACGGCCCCGCCGCCCAGATCCGCACGCTCAAGGAGTATTTCGACAAGAGTATGCGGATGCTCGACCCCGCGGTCTATCGCGCGGTCTCCGACACCGGGCACCCCATCCGCGCCAAGGAGGACGACGAAGCGCCGACCTATATCGCGCCGGAGAGCCGCTGCGTCAACTCCCTGATCGCCGACGGCTGCACCATCGAGGGCACGGTCGAGAACAGCATTCTCTTCCCCGGCGTGCACGTGGAGAAGGGCGCAAGCGTCAAAAACTGCGTGCTGTTCAAGAACTCCCGCGTGGAGGAGAACGCCTCCGTCAGCTATATCATCGCCGACAAGTATGTCCGCATCCGCCGCGGCGGCACGCTGACCGGACACGAGAACTACCCGATGGCGATCTCCAAGCACACCGTGATCTGACCTCTTCCGCCCCGCGGGCGGCAAATGCCGCGAGACACTCGCGGAACCAAGGAGGATACTATGAATATACTGTATGTGACGAGCGAGGCCGCGCCTTTCTGCAAGACCGGCGGCCTTGCGGACGTGGCGGGCAGCCTGCCGCAGGCGCTCGCCGAGGGCGGCGACAGCGTCAGCGTCATCCTGCCGCTGTACCAGAGCGTCGCCGACAAATGGCAGGATCAGCTCAAATTCGAGCGCTGGACGTACGTGCGCCTCGCGTGGCGCAGCGTGTACTGCGGCCTGTTCTCCATCGAGCGCGACGGCGTGACGTGGTACTTCGTGGACAACGAGTACTACTTCAAGCGCCCCGACCTCTACGGCTACTTTGACGACGCGGAGCGCTTCGGCTTCTTCTCCCGCGCGGTGACGGAGCTGCTGCGCGAGCTGCCCGAAAAGCCGGACGTGGTGCACTGCAACGACTGGCAGTGCGCGCTGGTGCCGATCTATATCCACGACGAGGCCGTGCGCGAGGACTTCTACAAGAGCTTCCGCACCGTCATCACCATCCACAACATCGAGTATCAGGGCCGCTACGGGCGCGAGCTGCTCGGCGACCTGTTCGGCCTCGCGCAGGGCTGGTACAGCGGCGGCACGATGGCGTACGAGGACGACATCAACCTCCTCAAGGGCGCGATCATCAACGCCGAGGCGGTGACGACCGTCAGTCCCACCTATGCGCAGGAGCTCAAGTACGCCTATTTCGCCCACGGGCTGGAGAACGTCATCGCCATGTGCGACAGTAAGCTCCACGGCGTGCTCAACGGCATCGACGTGAAGAACTTCGACCCCGCGAGCGACCAGTGCATCCTCGCGGCCTACAACGTCGACGACCTTTCGGGCAAGGCGAAGGACAAGGAGCAGCTCCAGCAGACGATGGGCCTCCAGGTACGTCCGGACACGCCCGTCATCGCCATGGTCTCGCGCCTCGTCAGCCACAAGGGCCTCGACCTCGTGTGCGAGACGCTGGACTCCATCATGGAAAAAGATGTGCAGTTCGCCGTGCTCGGCAAGGGTGAGGCGCAGTACGAGGCGTTCTTTAACTACGCCTGCCAGCGCTATCCCGGCCGCGTGGCGGTCTATCTCGGCTATTCCGACGCGCTCGCGCGCCAGATCTACGCCGGCGCCGACCTGTTCCTCATGCCGTCGAAGAGCGAGCCCTGCGGCCTTTCACAGATGATCGCCATGCGCTACGGCACGGTGCCCATCGTGCGCGAGACCGGCGGCCTCAAGGACACCGTGCACGCCTACGAGGCATGGAACGGCTCGGGCAACGGGTTCAGCTTCGCCAACTACAATGCCGGCGACATGTGCCACGTCATCTGCGAGGCGGTGGATCTGTACCACAACAACCCGGACGCGTTCCGCGTCCTGCAAACGCGCGGCATGACCGAGGACTTCAGCTGGAAGCGCAGCGCCGAGGCATATCATAATATTTACCAGTCGATCCTGTGAAAGCTTTGCTTTCGAAAACGGTGTTATCTCTAAACTATTAGGAGCAATCATTCATGCGTTCAATCAACAGCGTAGAAAAGATGAAAAAGGCCATCTGCGACAAGCTGAAGCTCAACTTCGGCTGCGCGGTGGACGAAGCGACGGAGGCACAGATGATGCGCGCGAGCGCGCTGGTGCTGCGCGAGATCATGGCGGATCGCGAGATCGCCACCAAGCGGGCGACGCGCGAGGAGCACCTTCGTCAGGTACACTATCTCTCCATGGAGTTTCTCATGGGGCGCAGCCTCATGAAGAACGCCTACAATCTGGGCGTGCACGAGATTCTGGCGAAGGCGCTCGACGAGCTGGGCTTCCACGCCGCCGACGTGTTCGACGCCGAGCCGGACGCCGCGCTCGGCAACGGCGGCCTCGGCCGCCTCGCCGCCTGCTACCTCGACTCGCTCTCGACGCTGGAGATCCCGGCGACCGGCTATTCGATCTGCTACGAGCTGGGCATCTTCCGCCAGCGCATCGTGGACGGCCAGCAGGTCGAGCTGCCCGACGACTGGAAGGAGCTGGGCAGCGCGTGGCTTCTGCCCAAGCCGCAGGAGGCGGAGAAGGTCTACTTCGGCGGCACGCTCCGCCGCTTCTGGGACAGCGAACGCCTCCACATCGTCAACGAGGGCGCGACCGAGGTGCTCGCCGTGCCCTGCGACATGGACATCGCCGGCTACAAGACCGACCACGTGAACACGCTGCGATTGTGGGACGCGAAGTCCACCACGCCGCTCGATATGTCGCTTTTCTCGCAGGGCGAGTACCTGCGCGCGACCGAGCAGCACGCCATGGCGGAGACCATCGCCAAGGTGCTCTATCCGGAGGACAACCACTACGAGGGCAAGTCCCTGCGCCTCAAGCAGCAGTATTTCTTCGTCTCCGCCACGGTGCAGTCGGTGGTGCGCAAGCACATCGAGACCTACGGCACCGTGATGGACTTCCACGAGAAAAACGTTTTCCAGATCAACGACACGCATCCCTCGCTCGTCATTCCGGAGCTGATGCGCATTCTGATGGACGACGCGGGGCTAAGCTGGGACGAGGCGTGGGAGATCACGCGCCAGTCCGTCGCCTACACCAACCACACGGTGCTCTCCGAGGCGCTGGAGCGCTGGCCGCAGGAGCTGATCCAGACGCTGCTGCCGCGCGTGTGGGAGATCATCGTCGAGATCGCGCGCCGCTATCAGGAGCAGGTGGATGAATTCTACCACGATCCCATCAAGACCGCCGAAATGGCGATCGTCTGGGACGGGCAGGTGCGCATGGCGAACCTGTGCGTCGCGGTTTGCACGGCGGTCAACGGCGTCAGCGCGCTGCACTCCGACATCCTGCGCCGCGACCTGTTCCGCGACGCCTGCGGCATGATGCCGGAGAAGTTCCAGAACGTCACCAACGGCATCGACCACCGCCGCTGGCTCTCGGAGATCAATCCGGGGCTGAACCACCTGATTATCGAGCTCACCGGCGGCAAGGACTACCTGATGCGCCCGCTGGAGCTGCGCAAGCTGGAGAAGTTTGCCGACGATCCCGTCGTGCTCGACCGGCTGAGCGTCATCAAGCGCGAGAACAAGGAACGCCTCGCCAAGCACGTCAAGCGCGCCTCCGGCGTCGTGCTCGACCCAAATGCCATCTTCGACGTGCAGGCGAAGCGTCTGCACGAGTATAAGCGCCAGCTTTTGAACGTGCTGCACATCATCTCGCTCTACCATGCCTTACAGGATAATCCCAACATGGAGATGCAGCCGCACACGTTCCTCTTCGGCGCCAAGGCTGCGCCGGGCTACGCGGTGGCGAAGCGGATCATCCGCCTCATCAACTCGCTCGCGGACCAGATTGCGAACGATCCCGTCTGCAAGGGCAGGCTCCAGGTCGTGTTTCTGGAGAACTACCGCGTCTCGCTCGCGGAGATCCTGATGCCCGCCTCCGAGGTGAGCCAGCAGATCTCGCTCGCGGGCAAGGAGGCGAGCGGCACGGGCAACATGAAGTTCATGATGAACGGCGCGCTGACCGTCGGCACGCTGGACGGCGCGAACGTCGAGATGCACGAGGTGCTGGGCGACGAGAACATGTTTCTCTTCGGCCTGCACGCCGACGAGGTCGTGCGCCGCAAGGCGGAGGGCTATATGCCCCAGATGATCTACATGCACGACGAGAAGGTGCACCGCGTCATCGACCAGCTCAAGTTTGGCTTCCGCGACGGCATCTCCTACGACGACCTTGTGCAGCGCCTGCTGATGAACGACGAGTATATGCTGCTGGAGGACTTTGAGTCCTACTGCGACGCGGAGAAGCGTGTCATGACGGCGTACGCGGACAAGGACGCGTGGAACCGCATGTCGCTGTGCAACATCGCGCGCAGCGGTATCTTCGCCGCGGACCGCGCGGTCGCGGAGTATGCCGACAATATTTGGCATATCCCGCATCGCTGAGGGGGGACGATTCTGAAACCAGTTCTTTCCTTTTCGGGAAAAGGAAAGAACCGTTTTCAGACTTCCAAAGAAAGGAAAAGTCTGTCGCGTTTTCCGCTGGCGCCGCTGTGACCCGCTCGGCGCGAGCGTAAACGATACCGGTATTTCCTCTTTCCGCTGTCGCTGCGCTTCTCCGCGCGCGATGCTGTTCGTCGCTGCGCCGCGCGCCTCGGGGGGGATGAATCTTCCGGTTTGAGATAATGTAGGCGCCGCCGCGCAGACGCACGCGGCCGCTCCTCGATGAACAAGCGCGTCAGCGCAAGGAGACACGCAACGTATCGACATGGAGCGCCGGACGGCATTCATCGGCGTCGACAGTGGAAAAGGGATTCCAAAACCGCAGGTTTTGGCAGCTTTTTGGTGACTTTTTCGGCGGCGAAAAAGTCACTCCGCCCGCAGGCGGAAAAACCCCTCCGCCAGACTGGCGGAAACCGCACCCCCGCGCCCGCAGGTGCGGAACACTCCCCGCCGCCGGGGTCCGGCGGAATGAATCCAAAAAGATAAGATAAAGGATACACAAGTATGGAAGTAACACAAGGCGTGCGCTTTGACACGCTCGGACTGATGCCGGAGATGCAGCGCGCGCTGGAAAAGAAGGGCATCGAGGAGTCGACGCCGGTGCAGGCGGGCTGCATTCCACCGATGCGGGAATGGAAGGACGTCATCGCCAAGGCGCCGACCGGCACGGGCAAGACGTTTGCCTTCGGCATTCCGATCATCGAGCACATCGGCGCGGAGCGCGAGGAGGTGCAGGCGGTGATCCTCGCGCCGACGCGCGAGCTCGCCATGCAGATCACGGACGAGCTGCGCGATCTCTGCGCGTTCCTGCCCGGCATCCGCACGGTCTGCCTCTACGGCGGCGCGCCCATCGGCAAGCAGATCGACCAGCTCAAGAAGAAACCGCAGATCGTCGTGGCGACGCCGGGACGCCTGAGCGACCACATGAAGCGGCGCACCGTGCGGCTTGACCACGTGGACACCGTCATCCTCGACGAGGCGGACCGGATGCTGGACATGGGCTTCGTGCAGGACGTCACGCGCATCATGGACAAGATCCCGTCGCGCAAAAACCTCGGCATGTTCTCCGCGACCATCTCCCGCGAGGTGCTGGACATCAGCTGGATGTACCAGCGCGACCCGGAGGAGATCACCGTCCCCGCCGAGGAGGAGAACAAGCCCGACATTCTGCAATACCGCATCGACGTGGACCAGAGCGACAAGGTCGCCGCCATCGCGCGCATCGTGCGCCAGGGCGAGTTGGAGCGCGTGATCGTGTTCTGCAACACCAAGGGCATGGTCGAGCGGCTGAAGAAATACCTTGAGATGGAAGGCCTCGACGTCGACTGCATCCACGGCGACATCCCGCAGAAGAAGCGCGAGCAGGTTATGGCGCGCTTCCGCCGCGGCGAGCTGCCGGTCTTCATCGCGACCGACGTCGCCGCCCGCGGCATCGACGTGGACGACGTGGACGCCGTGTTCAACTACGACGTGCCGCAGGAGAACGAGTACTACGTTCACCGCATCGGGCGCACGGGGCGCGCGAAGCGCCGCGGCATCGCGTTCACGCTCGTGGCGGACTATCCGTCCAAGATGAAGCTGGACGAGATCGCCAAGGTCACGGGCAGCACGCTGCTGACCGCGCATTTTGACGAACAGGGAAAGCTGGTTGAGGGAGAAATGCCCCGTTGACGCCTATGCAGCTGCGCATCAGAAAGAAAATCTGCATCCTGCTCAGCGCGCTCATGCTGATGAGCGCGCTTTTCGGCTGTGCGGGGGAGGAAGCGTCCGGAGACGAGCGCTTCGTGCTGCGCGCCGCCGTCTGCTCCCGGCTCGATTCGCTCGATCCCGCGATGAACGTGGATCCCCGCGCCGAGAGCATTTTTTATGCGCTCTATGAGAACCTGATGCGCGTCGAGGACGACGGGACGGGGCATGTCCGCGTCGTGCCCGGCATCGCCAAGTCATATCAGGAGACGGAGAATGCCGACGGCACCGTCGACTATGTGTTCACGCTGCGCTCATCCGCCCGCTGGTCGGACGGCAAGCGCGTGCGCGCGCGGGACTTTGCCTACGCGTGGCGCCGTCTGGTCGACCCCGCGACCGACTCGCCGAACCACGCCGCGCTCTCGATGGTGCAGGGCTACGAGATCGCCCGCACGACGGGCGACCTCACGCAGTTCGGCGTGAAGGCGGAGGGGGACACCACGCTGCGCGTCACGCTCGCCGCGCCCTGCGCGTTCTTCATCGGCGAGGCGTGCACCGCGGTGGCAACCATGCCGCTGCGCAGCGACGCCGTGGAGAACGATCCGGAGTGGACGTCGACGATCTCGGCAAAGAGCAACGGGGCGTATCAGGTCAGCGTGTGGTCGGAGGACGAGTACATCCAGCTGCGCCGCAGCGACTCGTATTACGGCGCGCGCAAGACGGGGCCGGACACGCTGCGCTTCATCTTCACCTCCGGCGAGGAGGAGTCGCTGCGCATGTATGCTGACGGGCGCGCGGACTACGCCCTCGTGCCGCCGGGAGACGCGGCGGGGGAGAGCTTCGTGCCCCTGCGCGCCACCGTCTGCGTGCTCTACAACCACATGAGCGATCTGTTCTCCAACAAACACATCCGCCGCGCCTTCGACCTCTCGCTCGACCGCGCGTCGATCGCCGCGGCGCTGGGCGAGGGCGTTGCGCCGGCGGAGGGGCTGGTGCCGCCTGGCATGACGGACGCCGCGGCGGAGGACGATTTCCGCGCGGCGGGCGGCGCGCTGTGCGCCGCGGACGCCGGAGGCTACGGAGCGCGCTGCCTCCTCGCCGTGCAGGAGCTGCACGACGGCGGCTACTGGAGCGGCGAGAGCATTCCGACGGTCAGCTGCATGTACGTCGCGGAGGACGAGACGCGCACCACGGCTGCCGCTGTGGCGGCGTCCTGGAGCGAAGGCCTCGGCGTCTCCGTGGCGACGCTGGGCGTGTCGCGCGAGGAGTTTGACCGCCGCGTGAGCGAGGGAGATTACGAGCTCGCCATCGATACGCTCGCCTCCCGCCGCGGCGACGCGATGGAATTTCTCGCGCCCTTTGCGGGCGTCGGCGCGGACAACGCGCTGCACTTTGCCAGCACGTCCTACGACCTGCTCATCGGCGTGGCGGAGACATCTGACGATCCCGCGGCGCGCGCCGCCTTCCTGCACGACGCCGAGGTGCTGCTCCTGCGGGATACGGCGCTCTCGCCGCTGTATTACGGTACGCTTGCCTGCGCCCTGCGCGACGGGCTGGACGGCGTGTGGCACGACCTGCGCGGCAATCCGTGCTTCAACGGCGTCACGCGAAGCTAGGGGGGCGGAACCTGAAACCAGTTCTTTCCTTTTCGGGAAAAGGAAAGAACCGTTTTCAGACTTCCAAAGAAAGGAAAAGCCAATCGCGCCGACGGTCATGCTGCTGTGACCGCTCGGCGCGATTGTCGTCGATACCGGTATGCACTTTTTCCGCTGTCGCTGCGTTTCTCCGCGCGAAACGCTGTGCGTTTCCGCGCCGCGCGCCTCGGAGGGATAAATCTTCTGGTTTGAGATAAAGCAGGCGCCGCCGCGCAGACGTACAATGCTACACCTTGATGAACGAGCGCGACAGCGCAAGGAGACTATCGGCGTATCGACACGGTACGCCGGATGGCTTCCATCGGCGCCGACAGTCGGAAAGAGATTCCAAAACCGCAGGTTTTGGCGGCTTTTTGGTAACTTTTTCGGCGGCGAAAAAGTTACTCCGCCCGCAGGCGGAAGCCTCCCCCTCCGCCGGGGTCGGCGGAAACAGCGCCCCGCGCCCGCAGACGCGGAACACTCCCCTCCGCCGGGCCGGCGAAGAAAGATTATTTTGAGTACCGCCGGCCGCGGCGCTCGCGGTACCGATCCGCCAGCTCCTTGGGCTGCGCCGCTTCTAGCGCGCGGGCGCGGCGCTCGACGACCTCCTTCGGCTTTTCGCTGATCTCGCCGGCGGCGCGGAGCGCCTCCTTCGTCATCAGCGGGCCGACCAGCTCGTAGATCAGCACGGAGAACAGGATGATGTTGCGCACAAGCGCGCCGTCGACGCTGCCGAGCTGCCGCGCCGTGACACACATGCCCAGCGCGACGCCCGCCTGCGGCAGCAGCGTGACGCCGAGGTGCTTGACGACGTTCGGGCTGCATCCGGTGCCGCGGGCGGAGAAGTAAGCGCCGAAGTACTTGCCCAGCGAGCGCGAGATGATGTAGATCACGCCGATGAGCACCAGCATCGGCTGGGAAAAGACCTCCAATTGCAGCTCCGCGCCGCTGATGACGAAAAACACCGCCAGCAGCGGCTGCGACCAGCGGTCTGCGCGGCCCATCAGGTCGTCGGACAGCGGGCTGTAGTTGCAGAACATCGTGCCGAGCATCATGCACACCAGCAGCGACGAGAAGCCGAAGTTGACCGTGCCGACCGTGAAGCGAACGGAGGAGAGGGCGACGGTGAGGAACACAAAGGCGATCGTCATGGACGTGCGGTTCGTGTTCGAGTGGAACATCGTCTCCAGCTTCGTGAGCGCCGAGCCGGCGATCGCACCGAGCAGCAGCGAGCAGAGGATCTCCACCAGCGGCTCGACGATCACGGAGACGAGGCTGACCGCGCCGGAGAGCATTGCGCGCGCAATGCCGAACGAGACGGCGAAGACGATCAGACCCACCGCGTCGTCGAGGGCGACGATCGGGAGCAGCAAGCTTGTCAGCTCGCCCTTCGCCTTATACTGGCGCACGACCATCAGCGTCGCAGCGGGCGCGGTGGCGGTGGCAATGGCGCCGAGCGTGATCGCGGCGGGCGCGGAGAGCAGGTCCGGGCGCGCCATATGGAACGCCAGCAGCGCCACGTCGACCAGCGCGCAGGCGGCGAGCGCCTGCACCACGCCGATGATGAACGCCTGACGGCCCGTCTTGCGCAGGTTTTCCAGCCGGAACTCGTTGCCGATGGAAAACGCGATGAAGCCCATCGCGACGTTGGAGATGACGCTCAACTGGGCGACCTCGTCGTAGGAGGAGAAGCCGAGGCCCGGGACGCCGATGCGCCCGAGGCAGAACGGCCCGATCAGCACGCCGGCGACGAGGAACGCCGTGACGTCGGGCAAATGCCATTTATTGAACAGCCGCGTCATCATCAGCCCGGCAAGCAGGGCGAACGCGACATTGAGCAATGCGACCATAATGAGAACTTCCTTTTTGACTATAGTGCGGAGCAGACGCTCCAAATTCCGCATTATAGACGCTTCGGCACAAAAAAGCAATGGCAAAAAGCTATAATTTGCGCCGATCTTCCGCCGTGTGTCTGAGCGTTGCAAACAGAAAGCACCTGTGGTAAGATGGTTGCGGATAATATATGACAGGAGGCGATTTGATGCGCATTGCGGTTCCCATGACGGGGAAGGACGTCGCCGCGTCCCTCGGCGCGTGCGAGGCGTTTCGTTTTTACGAGGACGATCACGGACATGTCGTGCGCACGACCGACGTGCCGATGGAGGAGACGGGCTTCGACGCCGCGCTCGCGCTGCTGGAGCGCCGGGGCGTCGACGTGCTGCTCTGCGCCGAGCCGGCGGAGGAGGAGCGGCGCTCGCTCGCCTCGTCCGGCGTCCTGCTCTCCACGGGCGCATCCGGCGGCGCGGACGAGGCGGTGCGCGCCTATCTGGGGCAGGCGATCGCCTGCGACCCGAGCAACACCTGCAACTACTGCGGCTTCAAGGATACGTGCGCGATACCGCACGACGCGCCGCGGTCGTGAACCGGCATGAGACAAAAAGAAGGGACGGCGCGTGCCGTCCCTTCTCGATTATGTGTGCCTCAGCGGCGGATACTGCCGGAGGTCGCCTCCGTGCGGGTGGACGAGGACGAGGAACTCGTCTTCGGCGGCTCCGTGGTGGAGAGGTAGTCCGAGCTGATCCAGCCGAACTTGTTCTCGTACTTGGCGAACGACCAGCCGCCCTCGCGCGCGGCGACCTGCACCTTCTCGCCGTAGTCGATGGTGTCGATGCGGTCATAGCTGGTGGCGGGGCCGCTGCGCATGTTGACGCCCGCGGTGGTGTAGTAATCGGTGAAGCCGGAGAGCAGCGTGGTGGGCTTGATCTTCACCTCGCTGTGCCCCGTGAGGTCGAGCCAGTCGCCGGTGGCCGCGCCCGGCGTCTCGGCACCGGTGGGGTTGGTCGTGGCGGCGGGATCGGTGCCGACGCTGCTGGAGGGCAGCGCGGGCGCGGGAGTCGACGGGGCGGGCGTCTTGTTCGCCTTCTCGATCTCCTCCTCCAGTCGGTTGACGGTTTCGGTGAGCTCCGCGACCTGCTTTTCCGACGCTTTGAGCTTCTTGTTCGCGGAGCCGAGGCGGACGCCCAGCACGATCGACACGATCAGCAGGATGAAAACGGCGGCGACCAGACACAGAAACAGGATGAACAGGGGATTATATTTTTTACTCTTGCGAGTGACACGGCGACCTTCCATTGGATTGCCCTCCTTGAAACCTCATGTGACAGTATTCTACAAGATATAGTGTTTTATGTCAAGTGGCTGATAACCGCTTTGACGACAAAATTTGCAAAAAGTTCCCGACTTGTATATAATAGATTCAACGCGTCGAGAGGGGGCGGTCAGGATGCCGCGCAGGGTTCGTTCGCGCGCGACGGCAAGTCGCGCGGCCTATCTGTATGCCTGCGCGCTGCTGACCGTCCTCTATCTTTTTCTGCCCTTCGGCGGCTACGAGCGCATGATGGAGGGCAAATACTTCTGCTTCCTTGCGCTCTCGCTCGGAGCCGTCGCCGTGCTCTCGGTGCTCGCGCCCCTCGATAAGCCGCGCATGACGCCGATGCGGTGGTGCGCGGCGGCGTACCTCGGCTTCTCCGCGCTCTCGGCGCTCTGCTCGCCCTACGGCGCGCGGACGCTGCTGGGCGGACCGCGGCGCGACGGGCTGCTGACGCTGGCGATCTACGCGGCGCTCTTTTTCCTGCTGTCGCGGTGGCTGCGTGCCGACGGGCGGCTTGTCGCCTTCACCGCCGGCGCCGCAGCGCTGTGCTGCCTGCTGGCGCTCTGGCAGCTTGCGGGCGGGAACCCGCTCCGGCTCTATCCCGACGGCCTGAACTACTACGCCGGCGACGTGGAGCACACGGGCTTCTACGCGGGCGTGTCGGGCAACGTCGACTTCACGGCGTTTTTGCTCGCGCTCGCGGCCTGCGTCGTGCTCGCCGCGGCGGTTCGCCGCCGCGCTCTCACGCTTTTGCCCGCGCCGGCGCTGGCGCTCTTTGTGCTCTGGCGGCTGGACGTCTCCGCGGCGTGGGTGGGGCTTGCCGCCGCGGCGGTGTGGGGGCTCGCGCTGCTCTTCCCGCGACACCGCCGCGCGGCGCTGCTCGCCTCCGCCGCGCTTACGCTCGCCCTGCTCGCGCTGCTGTGGCGCTACGACGGCGACAGAACGCTGCTCGCGCAGGCGTCGCGCGTGCTGCACGGCGAGTGGGACAGCTCGTTCGGCTCCGGGCGCGTCGCCATCTGGCGCGACTGCATCCCGCTTGTGCGGGAGCGCCTGCTGCTCGGCGGCGGGCCGGACACGCTCTGGCTGCGGGGGGTGGAGCCGCTGCGCTGGCTGCACCACGGAAATGTGGTGCCCGCTGACATCACCGCGGCGCACAACGAGTACCTCAACATTCTGGTCAATCAGGGGGCGCTCGCGCTCGCGGCGTATCTGGGACTGCTGCTTTGCGCGCTCGCGCGCTGTTTCCGGCGGGCGGAGGAGGCGCGCTTCGCGATCTGCGGCACGGCGCTTCTATGCTACGGCGCGATGGCGATGTTCTCAATTTCGACGTGTATCACAGCGCCATACGTCTGGCTGCTGCTCGCAATTGTGCAGGGAGACGAAAATGACTGTTGAAAAACAGGTGAAATTATAATATAATCTATAAGGTTTTTGAATAGAGACGGAAAGAGTGGTGATAGCATGACAATGGAAGCCATCGAGCAGATCACGGAGCTCGAAAACCGGAGCCGCGCGGAAAAGGCGGACGCGGAGGCGCGCGTCAAGCAGGCGCTCTCCGAGGCGGAGCGCGAGGGTCAGGCGCAGCTCCAAAAGGCGCGACACGAGGCGTCGGATCACGGGAAGGAGCTGCTCCGCCAGGCGGAGGAGCGCGCCGCGAAGGCAGCGGAGGAGATCGCCAAACGCGCCGAGGCGGAGAGCGACGCGCTGCGCAAGGCGGCGCGCGGCCGCCTGGACGAGGCGGCGGAAATGATCGTCGGAAGGGTCGTGAACAGCTGAAATGATCGTCAAAATGAAGCGGCTTCGCGTGATCGCGATGGCCGACGACCGCAAGCGGCTGATGGACGGCCTGCTGCACCTCGGCTGCATGGAGATCAGCGAGCCGGCGGACAAGCTTGCCGATCCCGAATGGGCGGCGCTGCTGCACCGGCAGGACTCCGCGCTGGCGAAGCGCCGGCAGGAGCTTGCGGACGTGCACAGCGCGCTGGACGCCATCGCGCGCTACGGCAACAACAAGGAGAAAATGCTCCACCTGCGCCCCGGCGTGACGGAAGCGGTGTTTCTGGACGCCGACGCCGCCGAAAAGGCGGACGCGGCGAGCCGAGGGATCAACGACGCGCTCAAACGCCTTGCGCAGCTGCAAACGGACGAGAACCGGATGCTCTCGCTGCGCGCGAGTCTGGAACCGTGGGAGAAGCTGGATGTGCCGCTCGACCACCAGGGCACCGTACATACGGTCAGCCGGCTGGAGGTCTGCCCCGCCGGCGTCGAGCCGGACGCGGTGCGCGCGGCGCTGGACGCGGCGGACGTCGCCGCGGAGCTCTACGAGGTCGGCGCGGACCGGCAGCAGCGGTACATGTACCTGCTCTGCCACCGCGCGGACGAGGAGCGAGCGCAGGAGATCCTGCGCGCCGCGGGGTTCAGCGTGACGACCTTCTCCGTGCCCGGCGGAACGGCGCGGGAGAACATCGCACGCGAGGACGAGCGGCTGGAGCAGAACCGCGCGGCGCAGAAGGAGGTCGTCGAAGACCTGTGCCGCAGCGGGAAGGACCGCGACGCGCTCCGCCTCTACGCGGACCGTCTCACCACCGAGACGCTGCGCGAGGAGAACGAGGAGGCGCTGCTCACCGACGGGACGATCCTCTTTTTCGAGGGCTGGGCGCCCGAAGAGCGCATGGGCGAGGTCGGGAGGCTCCTCGACGAGTGCCAGTGCGCGTGGGAGGCGAGAGACCCCACGGAGGAGGAGACGCCGGACGTGCCGGTGGCGCTGAAGAACAACTGGTTCTCGCGTCCACTGAACATGGTGACGGACATGTACTCCCTGCCGTCGTACAAGGGCGTCGATCCGAACCCGCTGATGTCGTTCTTCTTCATATTGTTCTACGGCATCATGATGGCGGACATGGGCTACGGGCTGGTGATGATCCTGCTGTCGCTCGTCGTCATCAAAAAGTCGAAGCCCAACGGCCCGACGATGCGCAACATGATGCCCCTGATGGGCTACTGCGGCGTCGCGACGTTCATCATGGGCGCGCTGACCGGCGGCTTCTTCGGGGATTTCATCCCGCAGTTATGTAAACTTATCAACCCTGCCAGCACGTTCACGATGCCCGCGCTCTTTAACCCGCTGGACGACGCGGTGACGGCGCTGATCGGCTCGCTGGTGCTGGGCGTCGTCCACATCTTCTTCGGCATGGGCGTGAGCGTGAGCATGAAGGTGCGGCGCGGACAGGTGATGGACGCGCTGTGCAACGAGGGCGCGTGGTATCTGGTGTTCGCCCTCGGCGCCGCGGCGGTGCTGACGAAGAACATGGTGTTCGTGTGGATCATCCTCGCGCTGCTCGTCCTCACGCAGGGCTACGGCAAGCAGGGGATCGTGGGCAAGGTGATGGGCGTGTTCGGCTCGCTCTACAGCAACATCACCGGCTATTTCAGCGACATTTTGTCCTACTCGCGTCTCATGGCGCTGATGCTCGCCGGCGCGGTCATCGCGCAGGTGTTCAACACCATCGGCGCCATCACGAACAACGTGGTCGCCTTCTTCATCATCTCGATGCTGGGCAACGCGCTCAACTTCGCGCTGAACCTGCTGGGCTGCTACGTGCACGACATGCGTCTGCAATGTCTGGAGTTCTTCGGCCGGTTCTATGAGGACGGCGGCAAGCCGTTCAAGCCGCTGAGCATCCAGACCAGATACGTGGATATCGTCAACAACTAATCAAAAATATATTTTTGGGAGGAAACAATCATGGGATTCTTTGAACAAATCGGCGGTATGTCGCTCGCACTGCTCGGCGCCGGTCTCGCGGTGGGCCTTTCCTGCGTCGGAAGCGCGAAGGGCACCGGCATCGCCGGCGAAGCCGGCACGGGGCTTTTGAGCCAGGACCCCAGCAAGTCCGGTAAGGTCATGGTGCTTCAGCTGCTGCCCGGCACGCAGGGTCTGTACGGCCTCGTCGTGTTCTTCGTGTGCCTGACGCGCATCGGCATCCTCGGCGGCTCGGTGCCCGCGTCGTCGGCGGACGGCTTCAAGTACTTCATGGCGTGCCTGCCGATGGCGCTCGGCGGCCTTCTGTCCGCAATCGCGCAGGGCCGCGTCGCCGCCGGCTCCATCAACATCCTCGCCAAGAAGCCGGACGACTGGTCCAAGGGCCTGATCCTCTGCGGTATCGTTGAGTTCTACGCCATTCTTTCGCTGCTTGCGTCGATGCTGATGCTGCTGTTCATGAAGTGAGAAGGGAGGGTTCGGAATGAACGGACTCGAACGGATCACGGGCCGCATCGAATCGGAGGCGAAGAGCGAGGTCGACGCCATTCTCGACGCTGGCAAGGCGGAGGCGCAGCGCATCGTGAACGCGTGGCGCGAGCGCATCGACGCCGAGACCCGCGCGCTGGCCGACCGCAACGAGAAGGCGGCGGCGGAGCGCGAGGAGCGCCTCAAGAGCGCGGCGGAGATGGACGAGCGCAAGACCATCCTCGCGGCGAAGCAGGAGATGGTCGGCGAGGCGTACGCGCTCGCGCTCGACAAGCTCTGCTCGCTCGGCGGCGAGGAGAAGGTCAAGCTGCTCTCCGACCTGCTGCTGCGCGCCTCGTCCACCGGCACGGAGGAGGCGGTCTTCTCCGCCGCGGACGCCGAAGCGGGCAAAAAGGCGGTGGAGAAGGCGAACGCGGCGTCCGGCAAGCACCTGACGCTCTCCGCCGACACCGCGCCGATCCGCGGCGGCTTCATCCTGCGCGACAAAAACGTGGAGGTCAACTGCTCGTTTGAGACGCTGGTACGCCTGCAAAAGGCGGAGACGTCCGGCGCGGTCGCAAAGCTGCTGTTTCAGGAATAACCCGGCGCGGGAGGGGCGCGAGGGCGCCCGCCCGACCGGAGACAAGGAGGAAACGCCTTGGCCAAAAAAATCAAGGACGTCGACTATCTGGGCGTTTCGGCGCGCGTGCGCGCGCTGGAAAACGAGCTGCTGACGGCGGAGAAGCTGGATCAGCTGCTCGCCGCGAAGGACAACGACGAGCTGTCGAAGCTGCTGCAGTCCTTCGGCTACGGCGAGCTGGACCCCCGGCATCCGGAGGCACTGGACGCGGACCTGACCGCGGTGCGCGCGGAGGCGCTGGAGGACCTTGCCGCCATCCTGCCCGATCCCGGCCTGCTCGACGTGTTCAAGATCAAATACGACTATCACAACGTCAAAGCCCTGCTCAAGGCAGAGGCGATGAACGTCAGCACCGACGGCCTGCTCGCCGACCTTGGGCGCGTGCGCGTGGAGGAGCTTGCCGCCGCCGTGCGCGAGAACGCCGTGGACAACCTGCCCGGCTGCCTCGGCGAGACCGTGCGCGAGGGGCGCGAGGTGCTCTCGTCCACCCGCGACCCGCAGCTGTGCGACGTGGCGGTCGACAAGCAGTACTTCCGCGACATGCTGCAAACGGCGGAGGAGACGGACAGCGCGTTTCTCGCGGAATATGTCCGGCTCCAGCTCGACGCGGTGAACCTGCGCACGCTGGTGCGCACGCTGCGCATGGGGAAAAACACAGACTTTTTGCGCGGCGTGTTGATCGCGGGCGGCGGCGTCGACCCGGACGAGCTGCTGCGCGTGTGCGCGAACGGCGGGAACGGCCTTGCCGAGCTCTACGCGCCCACCCGCCTCGCCGAAGCGGCGGAGGAGGGCGCGGCGGCGCTGCGCGGCGGACTGCTGACCGAGTTTGAAAAGCGCTGCGACGACGCGGTGAGCGCCTTCCTCGCGGACACGAGCCTGATCCCCTTCGGCGAGGAGCCGGTGCTCGCGTATCTGGCGGCGCTGGAGACGGAGTACACCAATCTGCGCATCATTCTGATGGGACGCGCCGCGCTTGTGCCGGCGGACGTCATCCGCTCCCGGCTGCGCGCCGGGTGCGTGTAAGGGAGGCGAGACGGAACCATGGCAGCGACGTACAGCATTGCCGTCGTCGGCGACTGGGAGTCCGTGATGGGCTTCCGCGCGCTGGGGTTGGACACGCACCCCGTGTCGAGCCCGGAGCAGGCGCGCGAGGAGATCCGTTCCCTCGCCAAGACCGACTGCGCCGTCATCTATCTGACGGAGACGCTGGCAAAGGCCCTGCCGGATGTGCTCGACCGCTACAAGGACGAGCTGCGCCCGGCGATCATCCTGATCCCGGGACGCGAAGGCTCGCTGGGCATCGGGAAGGAAAACATACAAAGAGCGATTGAGCGCGCCGTCGGCGCGGATATTTTGTAGCAAGCTGCGCTTGCAACAAAATAACAGGTATGCCATTTCGCTCGCCGCTTGCGCGGCAACCGCGAAATATGGCGCGTTCCGCGGGACACGCCCGCGGAACAGCATATCCTTTTAAGAAAGAGGGGATTTACTCTTGGCTGGTAAGATTGTTAAGGTTTCCGGGCCGCTGGTGGTCGCGACGGGGCTGTCCGACGCGAACATGTCCGACGTCGTGCGCGTCGGCCCCCAGCGCCTGATCGGCGAGATCCTGACCATGAAGGGCGACACCGCCTCCATTCAGGTCTATGAGGAGACGTCCGGTCTCGGCCCCGGCGCGGACGTCGAGACCACCGGCGCGCCGATGAGCGTCGAGCTTGCCCCCGGCATGATCGAGGGCATTTACGACGGCATCCAGCGCCCGCTGGAGAAGATCGTGGAAAAGGTCGGCGCGAACATCACGCGCGGCGTCGAGGTCCCCGCCGTCGACCACGAGAAAAAGTGGGAATTTACCGCCACGGCGAAGGTCGGCGACAAGGTGACGGGCGGCGACGTCCTCGGCACCGTGCCGGAGACGAGCGTCGTGCTCCACAAGATCATGGTGCCGCCCACGCTCAAGGGCACGATCACCGACATCAAGAGCGGCAGCTTCAACGTCACCGAGCAGTTCGGCACGCTCAAGACCGACGACGGGAAGGAAGTCCCGCTCCGGATGCTTCAGAAGTGGCCGGTGCGTATCGGCCGCCCCTATGAGAAGAAATATCCGCCCAAGCGTCCGCTTTCTTCCGGTCAGCGCATCATCGACACGCTGTTCCCCATCGCCAAGGGCGGCACGGCGGCGGTCCCCGGTCCGTTCGGCTCGGGCAAGACCGTCGTGCAGCACCAGCTGGCGAAATGGTCGGACGTGGACATCGTCATCTACATCGGCTGCGGCGAGCGCGGCAACGAGATGACCGACGTTCTGCGCGAGTTCCCGGAGCTGAAGGACCCGCGCACGGGCGAGAGCCTGATGAAGCGCACGGTGCTGATCGCCAACACCTCCGACATGCCGGTCGCGGCGCGCGAAGCGTCGGTCTACACCGGTATCACCATCGCGGAGTACTTCCGCGACATGGGCTACGACGTGGCGGTCATCGCGGACTCCACCTCCCGCTGGGCGGAGGCGCTGCGCGAGATGTCCGGCCGACTTGAGGAGATGCCCGGCGAGGAGGGCTACCCCGCGTACCTTGCCTCCCGTCTCGCGCAGTTCTATGAGCGCGCGGGCAGCGTGGAGTGCCTCGGCTCCGACGAGCGCCGCGGCAGCCTGACCGCCGTCGGCGCGGTCTCGCCCCCGGGCGGCGATCTGTCCGAGCCGGTGTCCCAGGCGACGATGCGTATCGTCAAGGTGTTCTGGGCGCTGGACGCGTCGCTCGCCTATCGCCGCCACTTCCCGGCGATCAACTGGCTCAACTCCTACTCGCTGTACCTCGACTCCCTCAAGCCGTGGTTCGACGAGAATCTGGGCGAGAGCTTCATGCGCAACCGCACCACGGCGATGTCGATCCTCCAGAGCGAGGCGAGCCTCAACGAGATCGTCCAGCTCGTCGGCAAGGACGCGCTGTCCCCCGGCGACCAGCTGACGCTGGAGGTCGCGCGCATGATCCGCGAGGACTATTTGCAGCAGAACGCCTTCACCGACATCGACGGCTATTCGAGCTATGACCGGCAGGGCCAGTTGCTCGACCTGATCCTCGAATACGAGCGCCGCTGCCGCGACGCCATCGCCAAGGGCGCGCAGGTGACGAAGCTGTTCGACATCCCGCAGCGCGAGACCATCGGCCGCGCCAAGAGCGTGCCCGTGGACGAGTATCCCGAGGCGTATTCGAAGATCCGCCTCAGCATGGCGAAGGAGATCGAAGCGATCGTCGCAGAGGGAGGTGAGGACTGATGATCCGTGAATACAAAACCGTGGAAGAGGTCGTAAGCCCTCTGATGATGGTCCGTATGGTCGAGGGCGTCACCTACGACGAGCTCGTCGAGATCGAGCTGCACGACGGCTCGATCCGCCGCGGCAAGGTGCTGGAGGTCAACGGCGACACCGCTGTCGTCCAGCTCTTCGAGTCCGCCGCGGGCATCAACCTCGCCGACGCGAAGGTGCGCTTCCTCGGGCACCCGCTCCAGCTCGGCGTCTCGGGCGACATGCTCGGCCGCGTCTTCAACGGCATGGGCCAGCCCATCGACGGCGGTCCCGAGATCCTGCCGGAGGAATACCGCGACATCAACGGCCTGCCGATGAACCCGGCGGCGCGCGACTACCCCAACGAGTTCATCCAGACCGGCGTTTCGACGATCGACGGCCTGAACACCCTCGTCCGCGGGCAGAAGCTGCCGATCTTCTCCGGCTCCGGCCTTCCGCACGCGAACCTCGCCGCGCAGATCGCGCGTCAGGCGAAGGTGCTCGGTGACGCGGCGTCCAACTTCGCGGTCGTGTTCGCCGCCATCGGCATCACGTTCGAGGAGTCGGAGTTCTTCGTCAGCGAGTTCCGCCGCACCGGCGCCATCGACCGCACGGTGCTGTTCTCCAACCTCGCCAACGACCCCGCGGTCGAGCGTATCTCCACGCCGCGCATGGCGCTGACCGCCGCGGAGTATCTGGCGTTTGAGAAAAACATGCACGTGCTGGTCATCATGACCGACATCACCAACTACGCCGAGGCGCTGCGCGAGGTCTCGGCGGCGAAGAAGGAGGTCCCGGGCCGCCGCGGCTTCCCCGGCTACCTCTACACCGACCTTGCCACGCTCTATGAGCGCGCGGGCCGCCAGCTCGGAAAGCCCGGCTCCATCACGCTGATCCCGATCCTCACCATGCCCGAGGACGACAAGACCCACCCGATCCCCGACCTGACCGGCTACATCACCGAGGGGCAGATCATCCTCTCCCGCGCGCTGTACCGTCAGGGCATCGAGCCGCCCGTGGACGTCATGCCGTCGCTGAGCCGCCTGAAGGACAAGGGCATCGGCGAGGGCAAGACCCGCGAGGACCACGCCAACACCATGAACCAGCTCTTCGCTGCGTATTCCACCGGCAAGGAGAACAAGGAGCTCATGTCCATCCTCGGCGAGGCGGCGCTCACGCCGACCGACCTGCTGTACGCGAAGTTTGCGGACGAGTTTGAACGCCGTTATGTAAACCAGGGCTACGATCAGAACCGCACGATAGAGGAGACGCTCAATCTCGGCTGGGAGCTTTTGTCCATCCTGCCGAAGGCGGAGCTCAAGCGCATCAAGCCGGAGTATATCGAGAAGTATTGGCCGAAGGACAAGGCTTGAGAGGGGAGGGTGAACCATGCCGAACGTAGCGGTGAACCCGACCAGAATGGAGCTGACCCGCCTCAAGGGCAAGCTGCGTACCGCCCAGCGCGGGCATAAGCTGCTCAAGGACAAGCGGGACGAGCTGATGAAGCAGTTCCTCGAGACCGTGCGCGAGGTGCGCGCCCTGCGCGCGGAGGTCGAGGACGAGCTGATGAAGGTGCACGGCTCCTTCACCGTCGCCTCGGCGCTGATGAGCTCGCAGGCGCTGGAGCAGGCGCTGCTGTACCCGAAGCAGAGCGTGGAGCTGACGATGACCTTCCAGAACATCATGTCGGTCAACGTGCCGGTCTACGATTTCCAGACCAAGAGCAAGTCCGACGCGGACATCTACCCCTACGGCTTCGCCGCCACGAGCGGCGAGCTGGACGCGGCGGTGGATGCGCTTGGCCACGTGTTCCGCAAGATGCTCAAGCTGGCGCAGATCGAGAAGTCGGCGCAGCTGATGGCGGAGGAGATCGAAAAGACGCGCCGCCGCGTCAACGCGCTGGAGTACGTCAAGATCCCCGAGATGCAGGAGAGCATCAAGTACATCACGATGAAGCTGGAGGAAAACGAGCGCGCGAACACCATCCGGCTGATGAAGGTCAAGGACATGGTGCTCAAGGACGCCATCGAAGAGCGCCGCAGGCGCGACGCGGAAGCGATGGGAAGCTGAATCATACGGCGAAAGGGCGCGGGCGGCATGCCCGCGCCCTTTTGCGCGCGGGGAACAATCGCCCCCGAACAGCCGTCCAAACAATCGACGGATTGCGGCTTGCCATGCCGGACAAGCTGCGCTATAATACCGTTAGTTTGTTTCAAAACAGGGAGGATCATCCATGAAACGCTGTCTTGCCGTACTGCTTGTACTGTGTGCCTTGCTCGCCGCGGGCTGCGCGCAGAAGGAACCCGCGCCCGCGCCGGTTCCGACCGAAACGTTCGTCGTCGACACGCCCGTGGCGCCCACGACTCCGCCCCCCGCGCCGGAGCCCTCGCCTGCACCCGCGCCGGAGCCCTCGTCTGCACCCGCGCCGGAGCCTTCGCCGGCGCCGGCGCCCGCCGGATGGAGCCCGGACGTCAGCTTTTCCACCGTGGACATGGACGGGAACGAGTGGACGGATCGGTGCTTTGCCGAAAACAAGTTGACGGTCGTCAACCTCTGGGCGCACTGGTGCGGTCCCTGCGTGGGCGAGCTGCCCGATTTGCAGCGGATCTCGGACGACTACGCCTCCAAGGGCGTGCGGATCATCGGCATCGGCTATCCCGAAGACGAGGCGGACAACATCTCCATGCTCAAGGAGCTGGGCGTGACCTACCCGTGCCTGCGCTACACGGCGGAGTTCGACCCCTACATGGAGACGGGCTACATCCCCACGACGATCTTCGTCAACAGCGACGGCAAGGTGCTGGACGAGGCGGTGATCGGCTCGCAGGAATACGACGAGTGGGCGGGCATAATCGACGGCTACCTGAACGGATAAAAACGTCCCGGCCGAGCCGGAACGGGCAATCAACCGGAAGGAGAGAGAAACCATGAAGCTATGGAAAAGAGTATCCTGCGCGGCGATGGCGCTGGCGATGACGCTGGCGCTGTGCGTCGGCGCGCACGCGGCGACCGCGACGCCCTCGACGCAGAAGCTGGAGCTCAACGGAGGCCCCGTGTCCGTGACGCCGTACAACATCGGCGGCAGCAACTACTTCAAGCTGCGCGACGTCGCGTATTTCCTCAGCGGGACACATTCGCAGTTCAGCGTCGGCTACGACCGGGCGGCGAACGCCGTGACCATCGTCACGGGCGGCGTCTACAGCAAGGTCGGCGGGGAACTTGCCGCGGTCGGTTCCGGCGCGAAGAACGCCGTACTGAGCACGCAGACGATCTACATCAACGGGAAGAAGAACACCTCGCTCATCGCCTACAACATTGACGGCAACAACTATTTCAAGCTCCGCGACCTCGGCACCGCGCTGGGCTTCGACGTGGACTACGACGAGGCGCGCCGGACGATGCTCATCAATACGCCGAATGCCTCCAACGCGGATATCTGCTTTACCACCGTGGACATGGACGGGAACGAGTGGACGGAGGCGTGCTTCGGCGACCATGAGCTGACGGTCATCAACCTCTGGGCATACTGGTGCGGCCCCTGCGTGCGCGAGCTGCCGGACCTGCAAAAGCTCGCGGACGACTACGCGTCCAGGGGCGTGCAGATGCTCGGCATCTCCTATGAGGAGTACGAGGAGGACAACATCGCCATGCTCAAGCAGCTGGGCGTGACATATCCGTGCCTGCGCTACACGGGCGAGTTCGATGAGTATATGGACACGGGCTACTTCCCCACCACGATCTTTGTGAACAAGTTCGGCAAGGTGCTGGACGATCCCGTGATCGGCAGCCAGAGCTACAGCGCGTGGGCGAGCCTGATCGACGGTTACATCAGATGAAGAAGTATGTGCCTGCGGTCGCGCTTTTGCTCGCCGCCGCCCTGCTCGCCCTCGGCGTTGCGCAGGGGCAGGAGCGGCTGGTGATGACGAAGGCGATCCACGTATGTTTGGAGTGTATCGGTGTTGGCTAGTAAGAGCAGAGGCAGGATCCAGCTGGTCGCGGCGCTGCTGCAAAACGCCGACCTGCGCGGATTCTTTACCGGAAAAATCTATCAGGGCAAGCTGAAAAGCGTGTGCGTGCCGGGGCTGAACTGCTATTCCTGTCCCGGTGCGCTCGGCGCGTGCCCGATCGGCTCGCTGCAAAACTTCCTCGGCTCGCGCCCGTTCCGCTTTCCCTACTACGTCGTGGGGCTGCTGCTGTTCTTCGGCGCGGTGCTGGGGCGCGCGATCTGCGGATTTCTGTGCCCGTTCGGCTTCGTGCAGGAGCTGCTGCACAAGCTGCCGCTGCCGCGGAAAAAGCTGGGGCGCTTCCCCGGCGACCGACCGCTGCGGTGGGTCAAGTACGCGGTGCTGGCGCTGATGGTCGTCGTTCTGCCCATCGTTGTGGGCTGGACGCCCGTGTTCTGCAAGTACCTCTGCCCCGCGGGGACGCTGGAGGGCGGCATCCCGCTGGTGCTGATCCACGGCGGGAAGCTGCGCCTGACGCTGGGGACGATCTTCTACCGCAAGGCGACGATCCTCGTGATCGTGCTCGTCGCCTGCCTGTTCATTTTCCGCCCGTTCTGCAAGTACCTCTGCCCGCTGGGGGCGATCTACGGTGTGATGAACCGCTTCGCGCTCTACCGGATGCACGTCTCGGCGGAGAAATGCGTCGGCTGCGGCGCCTGCGCGCGCGCCTGCCCAATGCAGGTCGATCCGGTCAAAACGCCGAACGGCGCGGAGTGCATCCGCTGCGGCGCGTGCGTCGCGGCGTGCCCGAAGGACGCGCTGCGCCTCGGCTTCCGCGGCGCGCCGGAACGGGCGGAAGCGCCGGACGCGGCGGCGCAAAGGCGGTAAATACGGCATGAACGGCACAGGCGCGGCGGCCTGTGCCGTTTTTGTAAGTTCCGTTGCCCGATGGCGTGCATTATTCTTGACAAAAGCGCTCGGCGTAGAGTAAAATATCTATATCTATGTAGGTGTAGCGGAAAGGAAGCGGTGCCATGTTCGCATATATCGGGCGTCAGGCGATCTATAATAAGGTTTTCGACGTTTCCGGCTACGAGCTGCTGTACCGCCGGAACGACCGGATCGGCGCCGCGGGCCTGGACATGGACGGCGACGAGATGACCAAGAGCGTCCTGCTCGACGCGGTCAACGTGTTCGGCATCATGAACCTGACGAACGGTCTGCCCGCTTACATCAACTTCACGCGCAACCTTATCATGGACGACTTCGCGTACCTGTTCGACCCCAACGAGATCATCGTGGAGGTCCCGGCGGAGGTCTTCGTCAACGACGCGCTGGTCGGCAAGCTCTCCGGACTCCAGCGCGCGGGCTACCGCCTCTCGCTCAACAGCTACAACGAGCAGAACGGCCGCATCAAGTTTGACCGCATCATCAACTCCTTCGACGTCATCCGCGTTCGCACCGGCGGCATGAACCGCTTACAGCTCAAGGACATTCTCCAGCGTCTGCGCTTCAGCCGCGCCCAGCTGCTTGCCGAGCGCGTGGAGACCGAGGCGGAGTTCGAGATGGTGCAGGCGCTCAAGTTCACGCTCTTTCAGGGCTATTACTTCGAGCGTCCGGACTGTGTGAGCAAGCAGGTCTCGCTGACCTCCACGCCCTACGGCAAGCTGTTTGCCGAGCTGATGAAGCCCTTCCCGAACTTCGAGATGTGCTGCCGCATCGTGGAGGGCGACTCCATGCTGACGCACCTCTTCCTGCGCCACGTGCTCAAGACGCGCTACAACCGCGAGAACGTCGCCGGCGCGATCCGCCACGGCATGACGCTGCTGGGCATCGAGGGCTTGCGCCTGTGGACGACGGCGCAGTTCCTCAAGCAGACCAACACGTCCAGCTCCGACGAGCTGGCGCGCCGCGCGTTCCTGCGCGGGCGCTTTGTCGAGCGGCTGATCCAGAACTCGGAGACCACGATCGCAAAGGACCCGGGCTTCTTCATGGGCATTTTCAGCCTGCTGGATCAGCTGACGAATTCGACGATCGACAGCATCCTCAAGGAGCTGCCGCTTCCGGCCGCCGCGGAGGCCGCGCTGCTGGGCACGGAGGAGAGCGAGTACACCGCGTACCTGCAATACGCGATGGCGTACGAGCAGGCGTCCAACGCGATGTATTTCCCGGACATCAAGCTCCGCCTCGGCGACCGCCGCGTCTCCAATCTGTACATGGAGTGCATGGAGGACACGGACAAGGCGTTCGCGGACGAGGAAAAGGAGCAGTAACCCATATTAAGACGAAAAGAGCGGCTCACGCCGCTCTTTTTTGCTGCCGGTCGTTAAATTTTCACGTCCTTGCTGCCGGGGAGGTTCGCCTTGGTGTGCAGCAGCAGCACGTCGCCCGCGCGCAGGCGCGTCGTGCCCTTGGGGATGATGACGCGGCTGCCGCGCTTGACCATGACCAGGATCGTCTGGCGCGAGATGTCCAGATCGCGCACCAGCTCGCCGTTCCACGGGCTCTTTTCCAGCAGCGTGACCTCCTTGAGGACGATGTTGATGTGGTCGCTCAGCGGCTCCGCGCCGAGCACAACGGCGTCGCCGTCCTGCAATGCGAGGTCGCCCTTCGGGATCAGCATCTCACCGTCGCGGTGGACCGCCGTGAGGATGACGCCGTGGGGGAGCTGGAGCTCGCGGATCATCTTGCCGCACCACGCGTCGTTCGCGCCGAGGCGGAAGCGGATGAAGCTGATGTCGCGCTCGCGCGCCACGGTGCCCGTGGTCTGGAGCTGGGCGTACTGCTCGACGAAGCCGGCGCTGATGATACCGGTGGGGATGGCGACCATGCCGACGCCGAGGAAGGTGATGATCGTGCCGAGCAGCTTGCCGAGCGTCGTGATGGGGTAGATGTCGCCGTAGCCGACGGTCAGCAGCGTGGACACCGACCACCAGATGCCGGAGAAGGCGTTTTCAAAGACGTCCGGCTGCGCATCATGCTCCACGCTGTACATGCACAGGCTGGAGCCCAGCATCAGCACGAGGATGATGAACACCGAGGAGAGCAGCTGCTGCTTTTTCTTCGAGAGCACCTCCGTGATCGCGTTGAGCGAATCGTAGTAGGCGTTGATGCGGAACAGGCGGAAGATGCGCACGACGCGGAACATCCGGAACGCCACCGCGCCCGCCGGAAAGAACACGGGCAGATAGTACGGCAGGAAGCTCAGCAGGTCGACAATGCCGCCGAAGGACAGGGCGTAGCGCGCGATGGCGCGCGATTCCGAGCGGATGCCGTAGATGTACCGCGCGGCGAACAGACGCAGGATGTAGTCCGCCGCGAAACACGCCGCCGTAACCGTCTCGACGGCGTCCAGCGCGCCGCCGTAGGACGTCTGGATGTTCTGGAAGGTGGCGAGCACGGACGCGATGAGGTTGACGACGATGACCGCCGTGATGAAGAAGTCGTAGCCGCGGCTGATCAGGTCGTCCGAGGCGCCGACCTCAACGATGCGCGCCAGCTTCTTGCGGAAGGATTCGATTTTTGTACTCTTCTTGTTCATACTGCTACTATACCCCATTTTCCGGCGCGTTGTAAATCCTTTTTTCGCGTGAAAAAGCAAAAATCGGGCGCCCGCCCTGCGGCGGACGCCCGATGTGGCGTTTGCGATATTCCGGCATTCTCAGCCGCGGCTGATGGGGGCGACGCTGCGCTCCTGCTCGCGGTGCTCCAGCGGCTCGATCGTGCGCGGGAGCGGCGGGGTGCGGAGGTTGCGCCGCTTGATGAAGTTCGGCGCGACCTGCGGGAACAGCGCCAGCGACAGCACATCCTCCTCGCTCTGCGCAAGACCGGCGTACTCGGCGCGGTACTTCGGAAGCTCCGGCTCCAGCAGATCGGCGGGACGGCAGGTGACGACCTCCTCCGGCTTGATGCCCGCCTTGGCGCGCACCTCCTCGTTGACGACGCCGGGGAGCTTGCCGTACTCGCCCTTGAGCATGGCGCGGGACTCCTTGGGGATCATCTTGTAGCGCTCGCCGGTGATGATGTTCATCACCGCCTGCGTGCCGACGATCTGGCTCGACGGCGTGACCAGCGGGGGATAGCCGAAGTCCTCGCGCACGCGCGGGATCTCGGCGAGCACGTCGTAATACTTGTCCTCCTTGCCCGCCTGCTTGAGCTGGGAAATGAGGTTGGAGAGCATACCGCCGGGGACCTGATAGAGAAGCGTGTTCGTGTCGACGTTGAGCACCTTCGGGTCGAGCGCGCCGGTGTCCTTGAGGCGCTGGGCGACCTTGCGGAAGTGCACGGCGGCCTCGCTCATCTTGCCGAGGTCGAGCCCCGTGTCGCGCACCGTGCCCTTGAGCGTCGCGACGAGGGATTCCGTCGCGGGCTGGGAGGTGCCGTTGGCGAGCGGGGAGAGAGCGGTGTCGACGATGTCGACGCCCGCGTAGGCGGCCATCAGGTTGACCATGTCGCCCGTGCCGGTGGTGTTGTGCGTGTGCAGGTGGATGGGCATGGAGACGGTCTCCTTGAGGCGCTTGACGAGGGAATAGGCGTCCATCGGCAGCAGCAGGTTCGCCATATCCTTGATGCACAGGGAGTCGGCACCCATCTGTTCAAGCTGCTTGGCAAGGTCGACGAAATAGTCCTCGTTGTGGATCGGGGAGATCGTATACGAGAGCGTCGCCTCGACGTGGCCGCCGTACTTCTTGGTGGACTTGATCGCCTGCTCCAGATTGCGGATGTCGTTGAGCGCGTCGAAGATACGGATGATGTCGATGCCGTTTTCGATCGACTTCGCGCAGAACATATCCACCACGTCGTCGGCGTAGTGCTTGTAGCCGAGGATGTTCTGGCCGCGGAAGAGCATTTGCAGCTTCGTGTGCGGCAGATGCGCGCGCAGCGTGCGCAGGCGCACCCACGGGTCTTCGTCGAGGAAGCGCATGCAGGAGTCGAACGTCGCGCCGCCCCAGCACTCCAGCGAGTAGTAACCGATGGAGTCGAGCACCTCGCAAGCGGGGAGCATATCTTCGAGCGTCATGCGCGTCGCCGCCTGCGACTGGTGGGCGTCGCGGAGAATGGTGTCGGTGATGAGCAGCGGCTTGTTAGACAGAAAATCCATAAGCGGTATGTCCTTTCCGTAAAGATTTTCTTCATTCTAGCATACCCTACGCCGCTTTGCAAGCCAAAATGAAAGGCTCCCGCCGAAGCGGGAGCCTTGTGTATGGCGCGGAGTTCAGCAGCCGCAGCCGCAGCTGTTGCCGCCGTTGCCGCAGCTGTTGCCGCAGCCGCTGCCGCCGCAGAGGAACAGGATGAGGATCAGGATGATGATCCAGCAGCAGCCGTTGCCGCCAAAGCAGTTGTTGTTATACATAGCGCAACCTCCTATGAAGATATGGGCGAACGCCCCTAAGACAGCCCTCGGCGGTCTCAGTTCATAGTATGCGCCTTGTGGGAAAACGTGCCTACAGCCGCCTGGAGGTGACCAGCGCGGCGGCGGCGCGGTAGTCGGTGTCGGTGAAGACCCCCGCCTCGCGCAGCCTGTCGCTCAGCGATATCGTCTCGTCGCAGATCTGGACGCCCAGCGCGTACCAGGAGAGGTAGACCACGTCCGCGCGCAGGAAGTCGTTCGATTGCAGGGCGGACGCCTCGCCGGGCGTGAGGAAGCCCGCCTCGACGGCGCGCTCCGCCGCCGTGGAGACGTCGGTCTGCGTGGTGTCGCTGTAGCCGAGGGCGCGCAGGACGAACTCGACGTACATCCCCTCGCTCGCGGTGCGCTCCGGCGCGAATTTGTTGCCCTCCACGCCGTTGGTGTAGCCCTGCTCGTAGGCGTAAGCGACGTAGGGGCGCCCCCAGTAACCGTAGACGATGTCCTTGAACGGAGCGGGGGAGGTGCACGCGAGCGCTTCCTCCTCCTCGCCGAGCAGACGGATCAGCATGACCAGCGCCTGCATCCGGCTCGGCGCGGCCTCCAGATCGAAGCCGGAGCCGTAGCCCGTGTCGGTGCCGCGGAACAGGGACAGCGCCTTGAGCGCCGACGCCATCGCGTGGTAGTCCGGCACGCCCGAGGAGACGGAGAAACGGTAGCCGCCGCAGTAGTCGAGTACCGCCGTGCGCGAGATGACGGTGAACGTCGCCGCGGTGTCCTCCGCGACCATGTAGCGGTGGCGCGGGAGCATCACGGTGCCGGAGGGGAGCTCCGTTCCGTCGGTCACGTCGACGACCGCGCCGGAGGCAAACTGCGCGGCGACGCTGCCCGTGAGCAGCATGACCATCGTGCCCGTGACGCCGGAGAGCAGGTCGTTCTGCTTGAGGCACGCCTCCGTCCACTCCGCGGCGCACGCCGGCACGGCGGCGCTTTCGCCGCCGAGCGCGGCGACCGCCTCGCGCCATTTGTCCTCCGTCCGCTCGTAGATCATATTGCCGGACGCCTCCATCCGGTCCTGCATCGCCTGCTCCGCCTGCGGGCGGAAGACGCTTTGCAGGTAGTCCAGCGAGATCAGCGGATCGTTCGCGTCGCCGCCGGCGGCGGAGGCGAAGCCCAGCAGCAGCGCGGCGGCGAGCAGCAGGGACAACAATGCGGTTCTTTTTTTCATAGTCAGTCCTTCTTTGCAATCGGCTCCTTGGCGATCCGGTAGCTCAGCGTCAGCAGGCTGTCGGCGAAGTGGACGTTTTCGACAAAGACCTCCTCCGGGGCGGACAGCTCCACGTTGGTGAAATTCCAGATTCCCCGCACGCCCAGCCGAATGAGGCGGTCGGCGGTCTCCTGCGCGGCGGCCTTCGGTATGGTCAGCACCGCGACGGCGGGACAGTGCTCGGCACAGTAGCCGCCCAGCTCGTCCATCGAGCGGACATGGACGCCGTTGATCTCCGTGCCGACGAGCGCGTCGGACACGTCAAACGCCGTGTCAAGGCGGAAGCCACCCTGTGCGAAGTCAAAGTTCTGCATCAGCGCGTGGCCGAGGTGGCCCGCGCCGATGATGATGAGGCGGCGCGGCTCGTCCACGCCGAGGATGTGCCCAATCTCGGAGCGCAGCTCCATGATGTTGTAGCCGTAGCCCTGCTGGCCGAATTCACCGAAGCAGCTCAGATCCTGCCGGATCTGCGAGGCGGTGACGCCCATGCGCTTGCCGAGCGTGCTGGAGGAGATGCGTACCACGCCGCGGGAATGCAGCTCGTCGAGATAGCGGTAATAGCGCGGCAGGCGGCGGATGACCGCGTCGGAGATATGTTGCCTTTTCATCAAGCAAGCCTCTTTCTCTGCATCACTTGGAACCCTGTGTTTATTGTAGGCTATCCGCAAAAAGTTGTCAACTTTTTTAACAATCTTTTTCGCTGACATTTTTTTCTTTACTTCCGCCGAGAGATTTGTTATACTACCGTAGTCGACAGTCGCGTCCGGCGTCCGTCGATGCCGTCCCGCGCCCCTGTCCTGCACCCGTTTCGGGAGAACAACCAAATATGCGCCCGTAGCTCAGCTGGATAGAGTGTCAGACTCCGACTCTGAAGGTCGTGCGTTCGAATCGCATCGGGCGTACCAGAAAGACAGAATAAAAATCCTATTCTGTCAACAAACACCGCAACCATGCGGGTTTCAAGGCTGTTTCGGTTCGTACCGAAGCAGCCTTGAAATTTTCCTACATTTCCGCTGAAACGCCAAACCAACAGGACTCGAACCCTCGACATCAAAAAAACAGCATCCACGCACCACAGGCCGCGCCACACAAGGCGCGGCCTTATTTTTTTGCCCGAAAAGGAGAACAACATGGAAGAAATCAACATCGAAGCGCGAGACAGGTACTATAAGGAACTGGCGATCCGGCTCACCGGGGAGGGCTACGGCGTCGAGCCGATGGAGGACGGCATCCTCCCCGTGCGCTGGCTCGGCGAACCGCTCTGCCGCGTGACCGCGGGCGGCGGCGCACAGTTCCGTGAGGCGGAGCTCGACCGCGACGGAGGTCGCGCCGCGTTCGACCGCGCGGTGGACATTGCCAGAGAGGTCAAGCAGTATATGAATCTCATGGACGCCGCGCCTGTCCTCAAAGCAAGCGGGCTGGACGAGAACTACAAGCTCCTCGCAGATTTTGGCGGCGCGGTGCTGGCGGGGCATCCCACCTCGCGCGGCGTCAAGTTCGTCACATGGGAGTGGAACTTCGACCGCACCGGCGTATGGGCGGGTCACTACTTCGAGGACGAATACGCCAACGCCAAGCGCGACTTCTGCATGAGGGCGGGACTGATCGACCGCGACCAGCTCTTTTCCAAAGAGCAGCTCACAGAGGTCTACCGAAGTATCCACGAAACGCTGGAGAACACCTACCTCATTACCGCGGAGCGCGAAAAGCTGCTGCATGCAGCGGCGGAGCAGATCGAGCGGACGGTCCCCGATCTGGAGCAGCGCGTGAATCTATCCAACCAGCGGGAGCTGGAACTGAGCAGACAATATCAATCACAGACCCAAACCATGTACTGAGCTGGGGTTTTCCGAACCACAAATCGGAAAGCTCCGGCTCTTTTTTCGTTTTCAGAGAAAAATTCACCAAAACGGAGGTTGCAGATGGAAAAGCAGCTTTATGAACTAACGATAGACCCCGAATTTGCTGACTTGATCCCACCGCTCCAGGATGCGGAGTTGTCGGTGCTTACCGACAGCATCCTCGCCAACGGGTGCGAAATGCCGCTGGTGGTCTGGAACGGAACCATCGTGGACGGGCATAACCGATACCGCGTCTGCCGTGAGAACGGCGTGCCGTTCGCCGTAGAGGAAAAGGCGTTTGACAGCCGCGAGGCGGCGGAGATCTGGATCATCAGGAATCAGCTCGGACGGCGCAACCTTTCCGACTTCCAGCGGTGCGAACTGGTGCTTCCGCTGGAGGAGCGGCTCAAAGCGGAGGCGCAAAAAAGGAAGTTGAGTGGTAAGGGTCTGCTTCCAGACCATGTGCCAAATTTGGCACATGGTCTGGAAAGAACCAGAGATGCTTTGGCAGAGATGGCGGGAGTGTCCCACGGCAGTCTGGATAAGGCGAAAAGAATCATGGAATCCGCCGACGAGGAAACGAAAGACCGGCTTCGCCGCGGCGAGCTGTCGATCCACCGCGCCTATTCCTCGCTGACAGAAGGAAACCAGAAAGAAGAAAAGGACACGGAGAAGCCTGCCTCGGAGCCTGTCCCCGTAAAGAAGCAGGAGTACACTTCTCTGCTAAAAAAGCCCATCTTTGACCATTATGAACCCCCGACATATATGAAACCCATCCCGTTTGAGCCGATAGCGCCGACCGCTCCGCCCGATGAGCCGGAGGAGGCAGAGGAAAATACCGCCGCGGAGCGGGTACGGGAATTGGGGCGAGCCTTTCTCGACGGGCTGGATAAGGAGCTGAAGGAGGCGGAACGGGAGGGCTTGGAGCAAATCCTCGCCATCGTCGAGGATGTCGGAAAAAAAGCCGTGCAAACGGTCAAAAAATATTGCAATGAACATCAGGAGGAAAAGCAGCCATGAGCAGAAAATCAAGAAAAGTCCGCCGGACAGCGCCGGTAGCACCGAACGCCAGCACACCCGCGGCGGAGCAATGCGAGATCCGCGGGACGGAGATCGGGAGCCTGAACAGCAGCCAGCTGGAGCTGGACTACAGCTACCAGCGGCCGACGGAACCCGAAAGGGTGCGGAGCATCGTATCGCAGTTTGACCCCGCGCTGGTGAACCTGTTGAAAGTATCGGCGCGGGACGGCCACTACTACGTCTTCGACGGCGGGCACACCCTCGCCGCGCTCCGCGCAATCAATGGAAAGAAGGACTTTCCCGTACTCTGCAAGATCTACTACGGACTGACCTACGAGGAAGAAGCTATCCTCTTCGCCAAGCAGCAGGGCAACGCCAAAAAAGTAGGGATTCCCTACAAGCTCCGTGCGCTGGAGGCCGCGGGAGATCTGGAGGCGGTCGACTTTCTGGAGCGGACACGGCGATGCGGCTTCGAGATCACGCCGGGTGCGAGGACTGTGCGCGATGGGAACATCACCGCCGTAAAACGCGCTTATGACTCATATAAGCAGTTGGGACCGGACCGCTACGAGAAAATGATGCGGCTCGTGAAAGAAACATGGAACGGCGAGTCATGGTCAGTGGGCCAGAGTATGCTGGGCGGCCTGTACGAATTCTACAAGACCTATGGCGATGGTATCCTTGCGGCCTTTCTCGTCCTTGCCTTTGCCCTTGCGCTGACCGCCTGCGGCGCGGGCGGCGACAGGGTGGAGCGGTTCGCGGAGGCGAGCCCCGGCAGCGGCGAGAACATCGCCATACCGGGCTATGAGAAGCTGGACTTCACGGCGGGTAAGACCGCGCAGACCGTGAGCTTCAAAAACCCGCCGGAGAACGCCTGTACCTTCGTCCTCACCCTCACGCTGGACGAAAGCGGCGAAACCCTCTGGACGGGCGAGGCGCTCTCCCCCGGCGAGGCTTTCACCCGCATCACGCTGAATAAGGCGCTTGAAGCGGGCGAGTACCCCGCGACGCTCAATTACGACTGCTTTTCCCTCAACGACAACACCCCGCTCAACGGAGCGGAGATACAACTGACACTTGAAGTACGATAAACCCAACTACATACAAAGAGGTGTGTATATGAAACGAAAAAGACTATTATCGTGGGTACTGATGTTCGCCATGATCACCGGGATGTTTGTTGTCCCAGCCTCGGCGGAGGGGGACACGACCACGATCACGCAAGATAATCCCAGCGGGACAATGACCGTCACCCTGGTCATCCCGAAGAAAACCCCAGCGGCGACCGACCTGACCTATACCGCACCGTCTGACCTTGTTTACAGCGGCAGCGACAAGGCTGCGACCGTTGAAGCAGCGTCCGGCGTGACGGGCATGGGCACGATTACGGTGAAGTATTACAGTGACGCCAGCCGCACCACCGAGGCAACGCCCGAGAACGTCGGCACCTATTATGTCGGCGCAACGATTGCCGAGGGCGATAATTACACCGCCAGCACAGCCGTGCTCTACGGCGACGGCTGGACGTTCGAAATTACCAAGTCCACGCCCAGCGCGCCGTCCGCGCCGACAGCGGCAACTGCGAGCAAGAACAGCATCACGCTGACAACGGTGGATGGATGCGAGTACAGCAAGGACGGAACGAACTGGCAGGACAGCCCGACATTCACAGGACTCACGCCCAGCACATCCTACACGTTTTATGAGCGTATCAAAGAGACTGTCAACAACAATGCCTCTTCCGCCAGCAGCGCAACGATCAGCACCACGGCGAAGGACGCACAGACCATCACCGCCGAGAACGTGGCCGCCACCTACGGCGACACAGGCAAGGCCGTTATCGCCAGCACCAACGGCGGCGGCACTCTCAGCTATGCGGTCACAAGCGGCGACGCCGTGACCGTGGACGCCTCCACCGGCGCGCTGACCATCAATCATGTCGGTACTGCCACCGTCACTGTGACGGCGGCGGAAACCGCCGATTACGCGGCGGCAGCGAAGGACGTAACCGTGACGGTCAACCCCAAGGCTATGACCGTCAGCGCGTCGGACGTGACCGTGACCCGCGACGGCCAGCCCCACGGCATCACCGTGCGAGTGACCGACCCCGCCTCCGGCTATATCGTGAAATACGGCACGGCCGAGGGAACCTATGACCTCGACGCCAGCCCGACGCAGACCGAGGCGGGAACGCTGACCGTCTATTATCAGGTGACGGCGGACAACTACATCACCAAGACGGGCAGCGCCACCGTGACTGTCCGCAGCAAGTCCTCGCAGACGATCACCGCCTCCAATGTGACCGCCACCTACGGCGACACGGGCGTGAGCATCAGCGCCACGACCAGCGGCAACGGCACACTCAGCTACGCGCTCAAGTCCGGCAGCGCCGTGACCGTGAACGCCGCCACCGGCGCGCTGACCATATTTGATGCTTTCGTTCTCCACCGCCGCGATGACGCGCTGCGCCGTTTCCTCGTCGGCGATGAAGCGTTCGCACTTGCGCCCCGCGTAGCGATAGGTGCGCCACGCGGGGTTGTGATCGAGAAAGCCGCTCTCCATCGCATCGGAGAGGATGCCACACAGACAGGCGTGGACACCCTCGACGGTGTTTTCGGAGAGCGGCTTTCCATTGTTTTTGCTTTTTGTTTTCCGCAGCTCTGCGTAGAGCTTGCGGAAGTGCTCGGCGCGCAGGTCGGTCAGCTTGATGTGGCCGAGCGCGGGGAGGAAGCGGTCAATATCCCGCCTTTCACGGGTGAGCGTGGATTTCGCCAGTTTGTTCGGTGCGACGTTTTGAAGCCAAAGCTCCGTGTACTCCGCGAGCGTGATGTTGCGGTTCACCGCCTGCGGCAGATTCCTGCACTCGCGTTCGAAGAGGATCGCCTGCTCGTCGAGCCATCTTTCCTTCTGCTTCGGCGTGAGACCGTCGGGCGGCCGGACGGTTTTCTGCTGTGCCGCCCGCCGCTTGCCGCTGGGATCGTAACCCATCGACACGACGAGAAGGTAGCTGTTCCCGCGTTTTCGGATGCTTGCCATTGTGTTCAACCTCTTTCCTTTTACGCTCAATCCAGTTGAGCTTTTTGGTAAAGCCTTTCGCCATATTTCGCGGTTGCCCCGCAAGGGGCGAGCGAAATGGCATCATGGGTTTATTACGAAAGCGTAGCTTTCGCAATAAACATACCGAGAAGCGCGGGAGAAAGCTACTGTAAAGATGCGCGGAAACGCAGATTCTACCAAAGCAATAATATGTGTGCTTTTCCAGAATGCGTTATTGACATATGTCGCAAAATGAGCTATTCTTATAATCGACATATGTCAGAAAGGAGACGCCTATGCCGAGACCAACCAGATGCCGGAGAATCGAACGACTGCCGGTCTACCGCAGCTTTTCGCCCGACGATGCGGATGCCGCCGAAAGCGTGCGCATGACGGTGGATGAGTTTGAAGCCCTGCGCCTCCTGGACGACGAAGGGCTTACGCAGGAGGCCTGCGCCGAGCGCATGAACATCGCCCGCACCACGGTCACGGCGATCTATTTAAGCGCGCGCAAGAAGGTCGCGGACGCGCTCGTCCACGGAAAGCGGCTGCTGATCACAGGGGGCTGCTGCGCGTTTGAACCGGTTGAAATCAAACAAGCCATTATGGAGAAAGGAAACACAACCATGAGAATCGCGGTCACTTATGAAAACGGAGAGATCTTCCAGCACTTCGGACACACGGAGCAGTTCAAGCTCTACGACGTGGAGGACGGGAAGATCACAAACGAACAGGTCATCGACACCAACGGCAGCGGACACGGCGCGCTGGCAGGCTTTCTGCAGGCGGCGCAGGTGGACGCGCTGATCTGCGGCGGCATCGGCATGGGCGCGCAGATGGCGCTCGCCGACGCAGGCATCAGGCTCTACGGCGGCGTGCAGGGCAGCGCGGACGAGGCGGCGAAGGCACTGACCGAGGGACGGCTCGACTACGACCCCAACGCGCGCTGCGACCACCACAACCACGAGCACCACGGCGGCGAGTGCGGTCACGGAAGCTGCGCGGATCATCACTGCCACGGGAACTGAAAGGCGTATGGAATACGAAATTGCCGGCAAAGAAGATATTGAGGAACTATATGCCCTGCAGCTACGGGCGTTTGAAAGCGAAGCTGAAATGATCGGCAGCCGCAGCGTGCCGGCGCTGATGGAATCACGCGAAGAGAACCGGGCGGACTTTGATCATTGGACTGTCCTGGTCAGGCGGGACGAAGCGGGCAGGATCATCGGCGCGGTCCGATACAGGAAGCTGGGCGACCACATCGACGTCGGCAGGCTGATGGTCGCGCCGGAGCACAGAAACCGGGGCGTGGCAAGCGATTTGATGCGAGCGGTCGAAGAAATGACGCGGGAGGACACATTCGAGCTTTATACCTGCACGAAAAGCTATAGCAACATCCGGCTGTACGAACAGCTCGGCTATCGCATTTTCAAGGAAGAACGGGGAGAGCGTGACCTTTCCTTTGCTTATATGAGAAAAACCATCGAAAACGGAAAGGCGGAAACGCATTGAAAACGGACGCAAGGGTAGAACTTCAGCCGCTTCAGCCGTCTGACCGCGAGCAGTTCATCCACGACAATCAGGAGGCGTTTCAACTACGGTGCGCTGGAGGAGTTCGGGCGCCGGGACGACCACTTCGAGGAGGACGGCGAGATCATCTCCCACGAGACCATCGAGGCGTCCATCGACAGCGGCGAGGCGTATCGCATCCTGCTGGACGGAGAAAAAGTCGGCGGCGTGGTGCTCAAGGTCGACGGAGAGCGCGGCAATCTTGAACTGCTGTTCGTTTCCCCGCGCATCCACAGCAGGGGCGTCGGCTATGCCGCGTGGCGCGCGGTGGAGCGCCTGCACCCGGAGGTGCGGGTATGGGAGACGGTCACACCATACTTTGAACAGCGGAACATTCATTTTTATGTAAACCGATGCGGCTTTCATATCGTGGAATTCTTCAACGCGCATCATCCCGACCCCAACGACCCGGACACAGCGCGGGAGCTTGACGAGCAGTTCCCGGAGGGAATGTTTCGGTTTGAAAAGAGAATGGATCTGTAAGGATCGAACTTATTAGATGAAAAACAGAGGGCATCGGTGCGACGTTTCGCACCGATGCCCTTGTCGTCTGCTACGCGCTCTTATCTTCTACGCTGTTCGGGATGATGCCGGAGATTACGCGCGCCGCTTCGAGCTTGCGCTCCATCTGCGGGTGGCAATAGGTGCGCTCCAGAAACGACGTGTCCCCGTGACCGGCGAGGTCGGCGACCGTCTGCTTGTCCACGCCGCCGTGGAGCAGGGTGGTCACATTCGGGAGGCGCGGCTGGATTTTCTGTGCGACCAGATTCCCGACCTTGAAGATTTCTTTCCTCTGCTTTCTGACTTTCGCTTCGGCGGATACCGCATTCTTGGCGACCTCATTTGTGACGTCGACGACGAGAACAACGCGGAGAAAAACAGAAAACTGCACCGGCCGAGGGATTCGGAAGCGTTCCAAGCCATGATGCAAGCATATTTGGACAAGCCGCGGTCGCAGAGCTACAAGGACGCGGTGGCGAAGGTGTGCCGCAAGCGGCTGGACAAAATCGTCAAGCCGCACTTTGCCGTAAGGCGCATAAACCGAAACTTATCTCAAGAAACGATATTGAATTATTTTTCCAAAATTCAAGGTTTTAGACATATGAGCGACCTGCCAACGCGCACTTGACGCATACTGTGTTGATTAAGTATATTGACAAGATAGGAATTATAGGGTACAGTTGCCGCACAGGCTTTTCCCCGCACCGGCGGAAGCGGTCAGCGCGAGGATATGAAAGGATGCTCACGCAATGGCAAGAAAAGAGAACAGATTCAAGGACTATGGTATTGCCACGCAGGCGATCCACACCGGCACAGATTACGACGCGGAGACCGGCGCAGTTCGCCGCCCGCTGCACATGGCGAACAGCTACAAGCTGCCGGATGACCTCTCGCAGGTCAACTATTCATCCACCGACCTTCTGATGTATTCCCGCAACGGGAACGCGAACCAACACTGGCTGGAGGAGAAGATCGCCGCGCTGCACGGCGCGGACGACGCCATCGTGCTCGCCAGCGGCGTCGGCGCACTCCACGCGCTGTTCTGGACGCTGCTGAAAAGCGGCGACCGCGTCGTCTATCCGAAGGTCAGCTACATGGCGGTCTACCGGATGTTCCACGAGCTGTTCAACCGCAAATTCGGCGTAGAGACGGTCATGGTGGACATGACGGATCTCGACGCGGTGCGAGAAGCCATTACACCGGGGACGCGCCTCGTCCACATCGAAACGCCGGACAACCCGACCGTGGGCGTGACGGATATTGCGGCGGTCGCCGAGATCGCACACCAAAACGGTGCGCTGCTGTCGGTGGACAACACCTTCGCCTCGCCGCTCAACCAAAAACCGCTGGAGCTTGGCGCGGATTTCGTGGTGGAGGCGCTGACGAAGTTCATCAACGGCCACGGCGACGCGCAGGGAGGCGCGATCATCTCCAACGACCTTGAGACGATGGACCGCATCCGCTATGAGGCGCAGGTAAACGTTGGAGCGGTCATCAGCCCGTTCAATGCATGGCAGATCTTCCGCGGATCAGTGACGTTCCCTCTTCGGATGCAGAGGATCAATGAGTCTTCCCAAAAGATCGCGGAATGGCTGGAGCAGCGGAAAAATGTGACCTTCGTTTCCTATCCCGGGCTTGCTAGCAACCCGGGACACGAGCTTGCGGAGCGGCAAATGCAAAACGGGTACGGCGGCGTGATCTCCTTCGGCGTCGCCGCGGACGACAAAACGGTGGAGCGATTCTGCGCCGCGCTCAAGGTCGTGACCTTCGCGGTCTCGCTCGGCCACGACGAGAGCCTGATCTTTCCGCAACCAAGCTATGACGAGCGGATCGACCTGTACCCTGAGCGGTTCCGCAAGGGCTTTATCCGCTTCAGCGTGGGGCTGGAGGAGTCGGAGGACATCATCGCCGATCTCGATCGGGCGCTGCGCGCGGTGGAACTGTGAGCGGGACGATCAAACCGAAGGGAGTTTAAACAACGTGAAACGATTATTCTTGATTGCCGCCTTCTGTCTGGCGCTTGCGGCGTCTTTTGCCGCCTGCGGCGCGAGCGAAACCGAGCAGTCCGCGCTGCGCATCGACACCGCCGCGCTCGGCGCGGAGCCGACGTTCATCGACCACACGCAGGACGGCGTTGCCATGCAGCTCATTGCGATCAAGGACGCCGACAACACGGTGCGCCTGGCGATCAACACCTGCCAGTCCTGCGGCGGCTCGCCCTACGCGTGGTTCGAGTACATCGGAGACGACACCCTGCAATGCCAGAACTGCGGCCTGACGTTCCGCACCGAAACGGTGGGAACGACGAAGGCGGCGGGCTGCAATCCCGTGACCATCACGGACTTTGCGGTGGACGGAGACAGCGTGACAATTCCGGGCAGCGTGCTTTCCTCCGCAAAGGAGCTGTTCAAAAACTGGAAGGCGTTTGGCTGAAATGGCGGTACAGGTGACAACATGGCAAATTGAGGGCATGTTCTGCCCGCATTGCGAAACTGCCATCCGCCGCGCGCTGCGGGATATGAGCGGCCTTGACGATATTCGGGCGGATTACCGCGCCGACACGCTGAGTGCGCGGTGGGACGGAAAAACGTCGCCGGAAAAGCGGATCGCGGAGCGCGTCGCGGAGGCGGGCTACACGTTGGTGCCGCTGCGGGAAGGCAGACGCCGCCGGAGGCTCCGGCTGCTGGCGGCTTTGCTGGCGGTGCCGGCGGTATCAGCGGTGCTGGTGCTGACGCCGATCCGATCAACGCTGAGCGTGTTTCCGGCGGTACGCGCCGGAATGGGCCTCGGCGCGCTGTTTACGCTGGGACTTCTGACCTCACTGCACTGTGTGGGCATGTGCGGCGGCATCAACCTGACGCAAAGCGCCCTGACCGCGCAGCGGGGCGGGAAGGTGACCCGTGCCAACGTGCTCTATAATCTGGGACGCGTGCTCTCCTACACCGCGACGGGTGTGATCGTCGGCGCGCTGGGGACGGCGCTCCGGTTCAGCACGGAGGCGCAGGCGGCGATCCAGCTCCTTGCGGCGGCCGCCATGCTGATGATGGCGTTTGCCATGCTGGGCGCCGTCGGCCGTGGCGGATTCCTGCTGCCGCAAAGCCTGCGGCTGCGCCTTGTGTCGCACGGCGCAGGCTCGTCGCTGTATCTGGGGCTGCTCAACGGACTGATGCCCTGCGGCCCGCTGCAGGCGATGCAGCTCTATGCGCTCTCGGCGGGCAGCTGGTGGATGGGCGCGCTGTCGATGCTCTGCTTCAGCCTCGGCACGGTGCCGCTGATGCTGGGAGTCGGACTGTTGGGCGGGCGGCTCAACGTTCGCTTTGCAAAACCGATGCGGCTTGCCTCCGGCGCGCTGATCCTCGTCATGGGGACCACAATGCTGCTGAACGGCGCGGCGCTGGCAGGGGTGAGGCTGCCTGAGCTTTCTGACCGCGCCGCGGATACCGCGTCGGCGGAGGAGGGGGTGCAGCTGGTGCGCTCCGAGCTGGAATGGCGGAGCTATCCCGACATCACTGTTCAGGCGGGGGTGCCGGTGCGCTGGGTGATCCACACGGAGGAGGACCGGATCACCGGCTGCAACAACGAAATGGTGATCCCGGCGCTGGACCTTCGCGTGCCCCTGCACCCCGGAGACAACGTGGTGGAGTTCACCGCGGACGAGCCGGGGGTCATTCCCTACACCTGCTGGATGGGGATGCTGCGCGGCTCCATCACCGTGGAAGAATAACCGTAATATCGGCTCATCGGAGGTGCTGCTTGGAAGCTGAGATCACAATAGCGGAGCTGACGGATATGCCGGAGGGCGCGTATCGGCTGCTCGACGTCCGCGACGAGGTTTCCCACCGCTACGGGACCATATCCAATGCGGTCAGCATGCCTGATGTTCTGGGCGCGGCGGAGCGAGGTGAGCTGCCGTGTGACAAGACCGTCGTGCTTTTTTGCATGCACGGCCAGCAAAGCCTGCCGCTGGCGGAGGAACTGCGGGAAATGGGCTACGACGCGCGGAGCCTGCGCGGCGGGTATGGCGCGTGGCTGCGCGCCTCGCTCCGGCCCGTAGACCGCTCGGCGGAGATCGAGGCGTCGCTTCGGCGGCGCGTCTTCCACGAAAAGTTGTTCAGCCGCTTCGCCAAGGCGGTTGTCAAATACGAGCTGGTGCAGCCGAACGACAAAATCGCGGTGTGCATCAGCGGCGGCAAGGACTCCATGCTGATGGCAAAGCTCTTTCAGGAGCTGGAGCGCTGCCGCAAGTTTCCATTTGAGCTGGTGTTCCTCGTGATGGACCCCGGCTACAACGAGCTGAACCGCACGGTGATCGAGAACAACGCCGTGACGCTCGGCGTGCCGATCACGGTGTTTGAAACGCAGATCTTCGACGCGGTAGACCGGATCGAAAAATCCCCCTGCTATCTCTGTGCGCGGATGCGCCGCGGACACCTTTACAAGAAGGCGCAGGAGCTGGGCTGCAACAAGATCGCGCTTGGGCACCACTATGACGACGTGATCGAAACGATCCTGATGGGGATGCTGTGGAGCGGGCAGACGCAGACGATGATGCCGAAGCTGCACAGCAAGAACTTCCCCGGCATGGAGCTCATCCGCCCGATGTATCTCATCCGCGAGGGCGACATCATCGCGTGGCGCGACGCGAACCGGCTGCACTTCATCCAATGCGCCTGCCACTTTACGGACACCTGCTCCTCCTGCCGCGCGGACGGCGCGCCGGTCTCGAAGCGCATGGACACGAAGCTCCTGATTCGTAAGTTAAAAGAGACAAACCCGCACGTCGAGGCGAATATCTTCAACAGCGTGAACAACGTCAGCCTCGAAACGCTGATCTCTTACCAGAAGGACGGCACCGCGCACAGCTTTTTGGACGACTATTGATCGGCCGATCCAAAAGTGAACTTATCAAAGCGAGGGATAAGCAATGAGACTGGCAATGGCGCAGATGCGCATGAGCGGCGACGCGGAGGAAAACCTCGAAAAATCGCTGCGCTTTATGCGTTCGGCAAAGGAAAACGGCGCGGAGCTGATCTTCTTCCCGGAGATACAGCTTTCATCGTTCTTCCCGCAGTATGAGGGGCGCGACGCGGAGCAATATGTTATGACGCCCGACGACCCCGCGGTGCTTTCCCTGCGCGATGCGTGCCGGGAAATCGGCATTTTCGCCTCGCCGAACATCTACCTTTCGGAGAACGGCAAATACTATGACGCGTCGCTGCTGATCGACGATTGCGGCGAGCTTCTGGGCGTTTCCAAGATGGTGCACATCGCGCAGGCGGAGCAGTTCTATGAGCAGGATTACTATGCTCCGTCCGAAGACGGCTTTCGCGTGTACGATACGCCGTTTGGAAAGATCGGCATTGTCATTTGCTTTGACCGGCACTATCCCGAAAGCGTCCGCACCGAGGCGCTGATGGGCGCGGAACTGATTTTGATCCCGACTGCGAATACCTGCCGTGAGCCGATGGAACTGTTTGAGTGGGAGATCCGTGTGCAGGCGTTTCAGAACAGCGTGGCGATCGCCATGTGCAACCGCGTCGGACGGGAGGACGGCATGGAGTTTTCGGGCGCTTCGCTGGTCGCGGACGCCGACGGAAAGCGCGTTGTTTTGGCGGATGACCGGGAGCGGCTTGTTCTGGCGGACATCGACCTCGCAAAATCGACGAGCACCCGACGCAGCAGACCCTATACCGGCTTGCGCAGACCGGAGCTCTATCTGTAAGGGAAAAATCGCGCATGGAAGAGACGAGAAATACAGAGGAAGGCAAGCTATGTTAGACCAATACTCCAGAACGCAGATCCTGATCGGCAAAGCGGCGGTGGAAAAGCTGCGGCGATCGCACGTCGCCGTCTTCGGCATCGGCGGCGTGGGCGGTTATGCCGTCGAGGCGCTCGCGCGCAGCGGCGTCGGCGCGCTCGATCTGATCGACGATGACCGCGTGTGCTTAACAAACCTCAATCGTCAGCTGTTCGCCACGCGCAAAACAGTTGGCCGCCACAAGGTCGACGCCGCCGCGGAGCGGATCGCGGAGATCGAGCCGCGCTGCGCCGTGCGGACGTACAAGACCTTCTACCTGCCGGAAACGGAGAAGGCTTTCGATTTCACGCAGTACGACTACATCATCGACGCCATCGACACCGTATCCGGCAAGATCGCGCTGGTGATGAACGCGCGTGCCGCGGGGACGCCGATCATCAGCGCGATGGGCGCTGGAAACAAGCTGGAAGCGTCGCTCTTCGAGGTTGCGGACATCTACGAGACCTCCGTGTGTCCTTTGGCGCGCGTCATGCGGCGGGAGCTGCGCAAGCGCGGCGTCGAGCGGTTGAAGGTGGTCTATTCCAAGGAAAAACCGACGCGCCCACTGGAGGACATGTCAATTTCCTGCCGTTCGCACTGTATCTGCCCGCCCGGCGCGGAGCGCACCTGCCTGCAACGACGCGATATCCCCGGCTCGATGGCGTTTGTGCCGTCGGTCGCGGGACTCATCATTGCGGGCGAGGTGGTCAAGGACCTGACGCGCCCGGAACGGGAGAGCATGGAGCGAACATGATCTCGTCACACGGCAAAAGAGGAACCGCAAACGGCGGTTCCTCTTTTGTTTGGAATATTTCTCCGCAAATGTTGGCATATTTTGCGCGTTTTTGGGTATAATACTAAACTCTAATTAAAACAATTGATAATCCAACTGCGTCCGGTAACGCTTTTGATCGTATCCCTAGTTAATGCACAAATAGTATCGCAAAGCCGAGTCACGACCTTTTCTAACGTAGCAAACACCTCGTTGCAGAAACCCATTTTACGGAGTTCTTTCCATATCTGTTCTATGGGATTCATTTCCGGTGTGTACGGCGGAATATAGAATAGTTCTATATAGGGGGGAATGCGGAGCGACCCAGCCTTATGCCATGCAGCTCCGTCGCAGCACAGGAGGATGATGTCATCGGGGTACT
>SVMM01000028.1 GCA_015067435.1 Oscillospiraceae bacterium
TTTCAATGCGGTCTCCCGCATCGAACTCTGGTGCTTGTCTGTTCTTCGTTGTTTAATTTACAAGGTACTCGCTCGCTGCGGAGCCTGATTAGAATACCACCCTATTACCGACTTGTCAAGAGGAAATTTTTAAATTTTCGAAATTTTTTTATTCCTGCCGAAATCAGCCGTTTTCCGCCATTGCGCTGTAGCGCATCAGCAGCAGGGCGACCTGCGCGCGGCTGATTGCCTGCGTGGGATACCAAACGCACTCCACCTCGGTGATCAGGCCGTTTTTCCACGCCCAGTCCACCGCCCTGCGGCCGGAGGCCGTGACCTTGGAGGCGTAGGGATAGCCGGTCAGCGCGCCGTCCGTCTCCGGAAGCCCCGCGACGCGGTAGAGGCAGACGAGTGCCTGTTCGCAGGTCATGAACTCCCCGACGCCGAACGTGGCGGGCGTCAGCGAGGTCATCAGCCGGTCGTTTGTGACCCAGTTCACCGCGTCATAGTACCAGCTGCCCTCCGAGACGTCGTCAAAATGGACGCTGGGCTCCACGCTGACGCCGTTGGTGAAACGGTAGAGGATCGCGGCAAAGGATTCGCGCAGGATGCCGTACTCCGGGTGGAAGAGGTCCTCCTCGCCGGAGCCGGTCATCAGCCCGGCGGAGACGACGAAGTTGACGGCGTCGGCATACCAGCTGTCCGGCGCGACGTCGGTAAACGTATACGCCTGCACCGTGCCGTCCTCAGCCGTGACGATGACGCGGACGCCGCCGGACGGGTTCTCCTCAAGCCTGCCGAGCGTCACGCCGCTTTCCGTGCCGATGACCTCCATGGACTCGGCGTCCTGCGGCTCCGTGCCCTGCGATTCCGCCTGCTCCGTCCCGCCGCGCCCGGCGGTCTGCGCTTCCTTCTCTTTGCGGACGCGGTCGTGCACCAGCAGAGCGGCGAGCACGGCCAGCGCCAGCAGGACGGCATTTTTGAGAAGCCTCTTCATCAAAGGATCATCAGTTCCTTGGGCGCCTTGTGGAGATTCTCGCAGCCGCCCTCGCGCAGGATCACGCAATCCTCGATGCGCACGCCGAAGCGGCCCGGCAGATAAATACCCGGCTCCGCGGAGATAACGGCGCCCGCGGGCAGCGGTTCCTTCCACGTGGCGCTTGCGCGCGGCGACTCGTGGATCTCCACGCCGACGCCGTGGCCGAAGCCGTGGCCGAAGTACTCGCCGTAGCCCGCGTCCGCGATGATCTTCGCCGCGGCGTTGTGCACGTCGCAGCCCGGCACGCCCGCCTTCGCCGCGGCAATGCCGGCAAGCTGCGCCTTCAGAACGGTGTGATAGACCTTGTCCATCTCCTCGGTCACGTGCCCGACCGCAACGGTGCGCGTCATGTCGGAGCAGTAGCCGTGGTAGATGCAGCCGAAGTCCATGGTGACAAAGTCGCCCGCCTCGATCTTCTTCTCGCTGGGCACGGCGTGCGGCTTGCTGCCGTTCGCGCCGGAGGCGACGATGGGATCGAAGGACATATTCTCCGCGCCGAAGCTCAGCATGAGATAGGTCAGCTTCGCGGCGATCTCCTTCTCGGTCACGCCGGGCCTGATGTCATTGTAGATCTCCGCAAGCGCCTTTTCCGCGATGCGCTGCGCGCTGATGAGCGCCTCGATCTCTGCGTCGTCCTTGACCATACGCAGATTGGTGAGCAGCTTCGTCGCGCCCTTAAACTCCGCCTTGACCTTCTTCTGATAGTCCTTGAGCTCCGCGACGGTCATGTATTCGTCCTCGAAGCCGATGGTCTTGAGCCCGTGGCGCTCCACCGCCTCGCTCAGAAATGCCGCGTAGCCGTGGCCGGTCGTCGTCATCTCGATCTTCGCGTCCTTGACCTGCTGCTGCGCCGCCTCGATGTAGCGGGAGTCCGTCCAGTAGTAGGTCTCGTCCTTCGTCACGAGCGCGGTGCCGTCGGTGCCCGTGGAGTGGAAGCCGGAGGCGTAGAAGCGGTTCGCCTCGCAGGTGAGCAGCATCGCGTCGATGCCGTATTCGTCCAGCTTCTCGCGGATGACAGAAAAATGGTTCATGTTGCCGATCTCCTTATCTGTTGGTTTTTTCAATGCCAATCCCACATTATAAATACTCTTTTGGAAAATGCAAGCAAAAAAGCTCACTTCCCCGCGTGGTGCGCGTTGGTCTGCACGTTGATGTACTGCGCCTTGAGCTTGTCGTAGAGGATGCGCTGGCTGGAGTAGATGCCGCTGTAGCCCGAGAGCACGAAACTCAGCGCGCAGGCGAGCGCAAAGTAGAGCATCCCTGCCGCGCCGAACAGCTCCAGCGCAAGGAAAGTCGACGCCAGCGGGCAGTTGACCGCCCCGCAGAACACCGAAACAAGCCCCACCGCCGCGGCGAAGTGCGCCGGAATACCGAGCAGCGGCCCCACGATGCAGCCGAATGTCGCCCCGACAAAGAACGAGGGCACGACCTCGCCGCCCTTGAAGCCGGTCGAAAGCGACACCGCGGTGAACAGGAGCTTTAAGAGGAACGCGGCGGGCGCCGCCTCGCCCCGCTCCACCGCACGCGTGATGACCGCCATGCCCGCGCCGTTGTAGTCCGTCGTGCCCAGCAGCAGCGTCAGCCCCACGATCGCGCAGCCGCCCGCGACCACGCACAGCCACTCGTTCGGGAGATACTTCGACGCCAGCCGCTCCGCCAGATGGATCGTCTCGCAGAACAGCACCGAGACGAACGCGCAGAGCACCGCCAGCGCGGCGACGCGCAGCAGCATCCCCGGCGCGAGCGCGGGCGCGTCCACCGCGAACGCGGTCGGCTCCACGCCGAGCAGCAGCGAGACGCCGTAGGCAGACAGCGCGGCGGCAAGGCAGGGCAAAAGGCTCACGTAGTACACGCGCCCGACGTTTGTGATGCCCATGGCGAACACCGTCGCCGCCATGGGCGTGCCGAACAGCGCGGCGAAGAACGCCGCCATGCCGACGGTGGTCGCCGTACGCAGGTCGCTGTCGTCCAGCCGCAGCAGCCGGCCGGTCTGGTAGCCGATGGTTCCGCCCATTTGCAGCGCCGCGCCCTCGCGGCCGACGCTGCCGCCGCCCAGATGCGTCAAAAGCGTGGCGGCGAAGATGGTCGGCAACAGGGCAAGGGAGACGCCGCGTCCGGAGTGCACCTCCTCCAGAATATTGTTCGTGCTCACGCCCGACGTGCCGAACAGCTTGTAGATCCCGCCGATGGCAAGGCCGAGCAGCGGCAGCGTGTAGAGCAGCCAGCCGTGCGCCGCGCGCAGCTCCGTGACGCGCTCGACGCCGACGTGGAACGCCGCGCCGATCGCGCCGCACAGCGGCCCCGTCAGCGCGGCGACCGCCAGCCATTTTGCCAGCGCGAGCAGATAGATGCGCCACACCGTGCAAATGTCCTTGATTTTCTTCAACTTGCCATACCCTCCGATGATTTTTCCGGCGCGTTTATTCGTGCCGCGGCTCCTGATCGAAGAACCGGCGCCGCGCGTCGTCCGCCCAGCGAAGCAGCTCGTCCAGGCCGTGCCCCTGCGAGGTGCGCACATCGCGCATGAAGTTCTTCGCGCCGTGCTTGAACAGGAGCTTGAACGCGTCGAAAAGCGCCTGCCGCGTCGGCGCGTCCAAATCGCGGTAGGTCTTGAGCATCCCCGCGGCGTTGTGGAGCTTTTCCTCGCTCAGATCGCTCAGCGTGCGCGCGCCCGTGCCGGTCAGCACCTCGTAAAGCGCCTCGACAAACGCCTGCCGCTGGGGCATGCTGAGCGCCTCCGCCACGGATTCCAGCGTATCCTCGTTGCGCTTGCCCTCGCGCGAGAGCTCCGCCATGTGCACAAAGGAGTTTCCCTTGACCTCCCACGTGAAGCCGTTGTGCTGGCCGACGCCGCTGCCCGTGCTGTACACCACGGTCTTGACGCGCGAGTGCTCCAGCAGCTGGCCGATGACCGACGCCTGCGGCTTGAGCGCGAGGATGCGCCGCGCGACGCGTTTGTACTCCGGCGTGCCCGTCAGGTCGCGGTTGAAGCCGGGACCGTCGTTGTCATAGATCTGCACGATGCGCTTCTGCACCGCCTCCGGCGCGAAGACCGCGCTGAAGACCGCGAGGTTGCCGCCCTTGGAGTGCCCGCCGACGCGCAGGCCCTTTCTCCTGTGCCGCCGCGCGACGGACGTGAGGTAGGAAAGCGCCTGCTTCTGCGAGGGGATGACCTCCATAAAGCCAAGATTGAGATCCTCCTTCCAGCCGACGAGCGTATCGTCGGTGCCGCGGAAGGCGCAGTAGAGCGTGCCGTCCCCGCAGTCGAAGCTGACGGCGGCGAACTGCTCCTCCTTCTCCTCGTCGAGCACCGCCTCGTAGGCGTCGAGGCGCATCCCGCCGAAGCGGGCGGTTTGCGCCGCGCGGCGCAGCAGCTCGATGATGTCGTCTGGCACGAGCACCCCCATATCGTCCACAGGACCGCGCGCGGCGAAAAAGGCGTCCATTGCGCTGCGCAGCGGCACGCCGCGCCCCTGCCCCGGCGCGGGCACGATACCAGCAAAGTCGATGTAGACCAGCTTGCTCAAGATGAGGTTGTCCACCTCGTTGAACCCGTCGCAGGACACGGGGATGTCGCCGCGCCAGTCCAGATAATCAAACATATTTGCCATCTTTTGTATCTCCTCCGCACCGCGTCATATGGCGCGGCTTTTCCTATTATAGCCGCAAGACGCCACGTCCGCAAGTCTTGAGACGCAAAAGTATCCCGACTTCCCACGGGAAGCCGGGATACGATATGCAAGTCTGTGCGAATCAGCCCATCAGCACGTTCGTGAAGAGGCGCATCAGCACGGACGCCGCCTGCGCGCGGGTCGCGGGCTCGGCGGGCGCGAGCAGGCCGTCGCCCACGCCGTTGATGAGCCCGGCGGAAACCGCCCACGACATCGCGTCGCGCGCGCCGGCGCTGACGCTGCCGCCGTCAGCGAACACGCCGAGCGCGTCGTCCGCGCTCACGTCGAGGCCGAACGCCTCCGCGAGCTCATAGACCAGCGTGACAAGCTCCTCGCGCGTCAGAACGTCGTCGGCATTGCCGTCCAGCAGGCCGAGCTCGCTTGCCCACGCCATGCCCTCCTGCGGGTCGACGATCTCGCCGGCGCCGGTGGTCAGCATGGTGTAGAGGCCGTAGAACGCGGCGCCGAGCTCGCCCTTCGTCAGCTTCTGCGCGGGCGCGAACGCGGTCTCGGAGATGCCGCCCATCAAATCGTTCTCCCAGACGAACTCCACCGCCTCGCGTTCCCACGCGCCCTCGGCGACGTCCGCGTATCCGAACACGGCCGCGGGCGCGTCCTTGACGCCGAACGGATCGAGGATCGCCTCGTAGCGCTCCGCGTTCGCGTTGATCTTCGCGGCGGAGCCGGAGGTGGAGCGCACACCGTTGTCGACGAGCTTTTCATACAACGCCGCGTACTTTGCGAAGGTCTCCGGCGTGATCGCCTTGAGCTGCTTCATGTAGGTCAGAGTCTCGTCCTGATCCTTGTCCTCCAGCGCGCCGAACGCCGCGCCGAGCGCGCCGCTGAGCTCGCCCTGCGGCATGGCGTAGCCGACGTAGGAGGAGAGGATATAGCCGTCGAGCGTATCCTGATCGAGATCCAGTTCCGCGATCAGCTCCGGCAGGGAATCATAGACGGCGAAGGTCTCGCCCACGTTGGGGTCGCGGTAGGAGATGATGTACACGCCGTCGCTGCCGTAGCAGCCGTGGAACACGCCGTACGCGCCGTACTGGTCGCGCAGCAGCGGATAGAGGAACGTGTCGGTCACAAGGCTCGTCACGGCGTCCATGCCGCCGTCATACTCGTCGAGCCCCAGATCGTCAAAGCTTGCGACCAGCGCGTTGAACTGCACGTTGCCGTCGATGACAAGGCCCTCGCTCTCCGCGGGAACCGGAAGGTCGTAGGCTGCGGGGGTAATCGACGCCTTGCCCAGCGAGGCAAGGAATTTGTCCGCGAGCGGGCGGTTGAGCGCAATGCTGTCCTTGTTGCCGGCGAAGATCGCCACGGCGTTCGTGCTGTTGTTCAGCAGCTTCTGCACGCCGACAAGGTGCGCGACCGCCTCCTCGGGCTTCGTCTCCAGCAGCTGCTCCGCATCCGCGAGGAAGGCGTAGTAGTCGAGGCCGTTCAGGTACTCCTGATAGCGGTACAGCTCGCTCTCCGTGGCAAGCGCGCGGCGCAGCTGCACGCTGTAGGGCGAGGCGTTGATCGAGCTCTTGAGCGAAGCCCTGAGCGCCTGCACATTCTCCAGAACGGTCTGCGCGTCGTCGACCTTCGCCTCGAACACCATCTCGCGCATCAGGTCGTAGCCCTCGGCAAGGTCGTCGTCCAGCGAGATCCAGCCCATGCGCAGATAGGGATGGAAGCCGTCCTGCTCCGTCAGCGAGACGTAGGTGTTGCCGTTGTAAAGGTAACGGCCGGACAGCGTGGCGATCTCCTCGCGGCTGTGCTTCGCCGTGTCGGTCTCGCCGACCAGCGCCGTGAAGAGCTGGAACCAGTGCAGCTCCTCCTGCGGCACGCCCGCGGCGTCGAGCAGCAGGGCGACCTGGCCGATGCCGTCCACGCCGGCAACCGCGTCGATGTGGCGCACGCCGTCCTTCGTCGTATCCGTCACGTCAAAGGCGCGCGTCTCCTCCGGCAGGGACTGCACGGTGACCGCCTGCAGCTGCGCGATATACTTCGACGCGTCGTCCTCCCCGTCGTCCGCGGCGTTGGAGGCGGCGATAACGGCGGCGATCTCCTCCGCGGACATCGACGCCTTGACCGCGGCGAGCTTTTCGGCGAGCGCGGCGTCGTTCTTCTCCTTGAGGCCGGGCTCGGGATAGGTGGTCGTCAGCGCCGTGGTCTTGCTGCCGATCAGATACTGCCCGACCGCCTTGGCATAGAGGCCCTGGCTGTTCCATTCGTCCATCTTGTCCAGCGCCTCGACATAGTCCGGGAAGCCCCAGAGCTCGCGGTCGTAGGAGTAATAGTAAGCGATGTTCTGGATCATGTTGACGCCGACCTCGCCGTTCTCGCTCACGAGCATCGTGTCGATGGAGCTGGAGGTCATCACGGCGTCGACCAGATCCTGCGGGAAGCCGTTCTTCGCAACCTCGGCAAGCGCGGCGTCGACGGTCTTCTTAAAGGTCTCGCCGTCGTCCTTGCCCACATTCTCAGCCGCGAAAACGATGGCGGGCTCGGGGCCGACGCTCTCAATGTAGCAGCCGAAGCTGCCCGACGGCAGCGCCTTCTTCAGCGCCTGCTGCAGCGCGGACGCGTCGGAGGTCAGCAGATCGGTAAGCGTATTGAGCACCAGCTTGTCCCGTCCGGTCAGGCCGGGGCAGACGACGGAGTAGTAGACCGTGGAGGCGTTCTTCGTGTCCGAGCCGCTCTCCACCGCAAAGGGATAGCTCTTGACCACCGGCGCGGTGATCGGCGTGTAGCCGGCGTCCTCGCGGAACTTGACCGTGCTCTTCTCATAGGGGGAGAACGCGTCGTCCAGCAGCTTCAAAAACGCCGTATAGTCCTCAAACTTGCCGTAGAGGAAGGCAAGGCAGTTGGAGGGATGATAATACGCGTCGTGGTAGTCCTTGAGCATCTGCCACGTCATGTCGGGGATGTACTCCGGATCGCCGCCCGACTCGTTGCCCGCGCGGGAGCCGGGGAACGCGGTGCGGATGCTGTTGGTGTAGGCAGCGGAGCTCAGGTCGATGGCGCCGAGCATCTCGGAGTAGACGGTGCCCTCGATGGTCAGCGGGGAATCCTCGTCCGCCATGCGGTAGCGCCACGCCTCCTCGCGGTAGATGCTCTCGTCCTTGAGGATCATCGGGTGCAGGCAGCTGTCGGTGTAGTAGTCAGCGTACTTGAGCAGCTGCGCCTCCGAGAGGCTGGCGACGGGATAGCTCGTCATCCACTGGTAGGTCATGGCGTTCATGAACGTGTTGTAGGTCTGATAGATCAGGTTGAAGAACAGCGCCTTGGACGGGTACTTGTCCGAACCGTCCAGCGTGCTGTGCTCAAACACATGGGGCAGACCCGTGTTGTCCACCGCTTCCGTCAGGAAGGTGAGGTCAAACGCGCGGTCCGTGTCCTCATTTGCGATGTACACGAGCTTTGCGCCGGTCTTTCCGTGCTCAAAGAGGATCATCTCGGCGCCGATGAGCGGGAAGTCCCGCTTCTCCTTCACCGTAAAGCCGTGCACCGTGTCGCCGACCTTCGGCAGCGCCGGCTCCGCAGCCATCGCCGCGGGCGCGAGCGTCAGCAGCAGGCACAGCGTCAGCAGCACGGCGGCGGCTTTTTGGGTCATTGCCCTGATTTTCTCCATATTGTCTCTCCTTTTCCCTTGTAGTCCGCCTGTTTCGGTTGAAAATAAGCGTATGAATATTATTACCATATTTGCCCGAAAAGCGCAAGGCTTGCCCGATGATTTGTCGTTTTTGTTGATTTCGCAGATTTTCAGAAAAAAGGTGTTCAAGCCGCCTAAAGTGTGCTACACTGTCTCGCGAAAGAATTGTGCCCCCCTTCGGGGCGAGGAGAAAGGAAGCAACGCCATGATCTCTCATGAACGCGGCATCAAGGTCTTTACCGGCAACTCGAACAAAAAGCTCGCGGAGGACATCTGCAAATCCATCGGCATCTCGCCGAGCGAAAACGAGGTCAAGAGCTTCGCCGACGGCGAGGTCTCCTGCTCAATCAACGAGTCCGTCCGCGGCAGCGACGTTTTCATCGTCCAGTCCATCTGCAAACCGGTGAACGACAACCTGATGGAGCTGCTGATCATGATCGACGCCTGCCGCCGCGCCAGCGCGGGGCGCGTCACGGCGGTCATCCCCTACTTCGGCTACGCGCGGCAGGACCGCAAGACGAAGTCCCGCGACCCCATCAGCGCCAAGCTCATCGCCAACATGATCGTCGCCGCCGGCGCCGACCGCATCCTGACGATGGATCTCCACGCCGCGCAGATTCAGGGCTTTTTTGACATTCCCGCCGACAATCTGCTCAGCTATCCCATCCTCGCCGACTACTACGCCAAGAAATTCGGGGACGGGCTCAAGAGCATGGTCGTCGTGTCGCCCGACGTCGGTCCCATCGCCCGCGCCCGCAAGTTTGCCGAAAAGCTGGAGGCGGGGCTTGCCATCGTCGACCGCCGCCAGTCGCACGCGGACGAGGACGGCAGCATGAGCGTCATCGGTGAGGTGCAGGGCAGGGACTGCATCCTGCTCGCCGACATCGTCGACACCGCGGTGACGATCGTCAGCGCGGCGAAGGCGCTCAAGGACGCCGGCGCGAGCCGCGTCTACGCCTGCGCGACGCACGGCGTGCTCTCCGACCGCGCGATTGAGCTGCTGGAGCGCGGCAATATCGAGGAGCTGGCGCTGCTTGACACGATCCCCGCGCATCCGGAGGCCGAGCGCGCCCGCATCAAGTACCTGACCGTCGCGCCCGTGTTCGGCGAGGCGATCGAGCGCAGCTTTCAGGAGATCTCCATCACGAAATTCGCCTATTGATCCACGTTCTGCAAAAACACGGAGCGACGGCAAAAGCCGTCGCTCCGTGTTTTTGATTCAAAATCGAAATCAGCGCTTTTTGGCCTCCGCCTCGAACAGCGCCTCGATCTTCTGGCGATCCTTCGGGGCAAGCTCGTCGGTCTTGCCCGAGAAGAAATCCTCGATTACGCCGTAGTGGACGCCGGTCTTGTAGCCGATCTTGAAGTCGATCAGGCCGAGCTGTTCCTTCATCCTGCGCAGTTCCTGATTGTCCATTTGCTCCTCCTTCACCCGAGGCCTATTCGACCTCGATCTGCTTGATGTTCATCTCGTTCCCCTGCTGCAGCCACGTGTTGCCGCTGCCGCAGTGGGGGCAGGTCTTGCCGTACTGTACGGTGGGATAGGCCTGCTTGCAGTCATCGCACCAGGTAACGGCGGGGATCGTCTCGCACAGGAGCCTCGCCCCGTCGAAGAGCGGGAACTTCTTCGTGTACCAGTTCCAGTAGTTGTAGAGGTACGAGCTGACGACGCCCGACACCTCGCCGAACTCCAGCGTCACCGAGCAGACCTTCTCGACCCCGTTCTCCTCCGCGATTTTGCTGACCTGCTTGACCACATAGTTTACCAAACCAAGCTCATGCATACCGCTTTTCCGATGCTCCCCCGCTCACTTCTTCGCGGCGGCCTTCTTCTTGAGGATCTTGATGCTCCTCTTCGCGGCGTAGGCGCCGATCGCCTTGAACTTGTCCTCCGCCGGGATCATCTTGGAGTACGCGTCGCCCATGGAGCGCGTGAGGTGGATGGCGTCGAACTTGCACTGGACGGTGCACATGCCGCAGCCCAGGCACTTGTTCGTATCGACCACGCTGCGGCCGCAGCTCAGGCAGCGGCTCGCCTCGCTCTTGATCTGCTCCTCGGTGAAGATCAGGCGCTCGTCGCTCATCGTGCGCACCTTCGCCTTGTCCACGCCCTTGACGTTGCGCGCCGGCTTCTTGTACGCGTCGACGGGCAGGACGAGGTCGTCCTTGTTGAGCGGCGTAAAGTGGCGGGTGTTGCGGTGGATCGTGAGCGACTGGCCCTCGTTGACGAAGCGGTGCAGGGACACGGCGCCTTCGCGGCCCATGGCAAGCGCGTCGACCACGAACTTCTGGCCGGAGACCGCGTCGCCGCCGGCGAAGATATCCGGCTCGCCGGTCTGGAGCGTCACGGGGTCGGCGATGGCGGTGCCGTTGCGGTTGAACTCGACCTTCGTGCCCTTGAGCAGCTCCTTCCACTCAACCTTCTGGCCGATGCAGTAGAGGACGGTCGTGCACTTCTCGGACGTGGTCTCGCCGTCGTCGAACTTCGGGTCGAAGCGGCCCTCGGCGTTCTTGACGGAGACGCACTTGCGGAACTTGATGCCCGCGCACTTGCCGTCCTTGACCTCGATCTCGGTCTGGCCCCAGCCGTCGTGGATGACGACGCCGTCGGCCTTGCACAGCTCCTGATCCTCCTCGCCCATCGGCATCTCGTCGTAGGACTCCAGGCAGTAGAGCTGCACGCTCTCCGCGCCCTGACGGATCGCGGTGCGCGCGACGTCCGCGCCGATGTTGCCGCCGCCGATGACCACGACGTTGCCGCTGAGCTTCTTCGCCGTGCCGGTGTTGACGGTCTTGAGATAATCGACGCCCGGCATGACGTTCTCCGCGTCGTCGCCGGGGATGCCCAGCTTGCCGCCGAACTGCAGGCCGACGCCGAGGAAGAAGCCCTTGTAGCCCTCGTCGCGCAGCTGCTGGATCGTGACATCCTTGCCGACCTCGACGCCGCACTTGAACTGCACGCCCATCTCGCGCAGAATGTCGATCTCCGCGTTGACGACGTCCTTTTCAAGGCGGAAGTTCGGAATGCCCGTGACCATCATGCCGCCGGGGACGGCGTCCTTCTCGAACACGACGGGACTGTAGCCCGCGATGGCAAGGAAGTACGCGCAGGAGAGGCCCGCCGGGCCGGAGCCGATGATGGCGATCTTCTGATCAAACTTGTCGATCTTGCTGGAAACCATGGGCGGGACGTAGCGGTTCTCCGCGTTCAAGTCCTGCGCGGCGATGAACTGCTTGATGTCGTCGATGGCAAGCGCCTCGTCGACCGTGCCGCGGGTGCACTCGTCCTCGCAGTACTTGCGGCAGATCGCGCCGCAGACCGCCGGGAAGGGGTTGTCCTTCTTGATGAGCTCCAGCGCCTCGCGGTACTTGCCCTCGCCTGCCTTCTTGATGTAGCCCTGAATGCCGATGTGCAGCGGACATGCCGCCTTGCACGGCGCGGTGCCCGTCGGCCAGGTCTGGATGATGCCGTTCTCGTTCTTATAGTTCCAGTGCCACTTGTCCTCGTTCCATTCGGTATCGTCGGGCAGCTCCGCCTTGGGATACTCGATCTCGCCCTCCTTGGTGCAGAGCTTCTGGCCGAGACGCACCGCGCCGGCGGGACATACCTCGACGCACTTGCCGCAGGCGACGCAGTTCTCGGGATTGACCTCCGCGGTGTAGGCGGAGCGGGACATGTTCGGCGTGTTGAACAGCTGGGAGGTGCGCAGCGCGTTGCACACGCCCACCGCGCAGTTGCAGATGGCGAAGATCTTGTTCTCGCCGTCGATGTTCGTGATCTGATGGACATAGCCGCGCTCCTCGGCGTTGCGCAGGATCTCCATCGCCTCATCGTACGTGATGTCGTGGCCCATGCCGGTCTCGCGGCAGTAGTCCGCGAAGTCGCCCAGGCCAATGCACCAGTACTGCTCGATGTCGCCGGAGCCCTCGCCGCGGATGCGCTGCTGCTTGCGGCAGGAGCAGATGCCGACGCCGATCTGGCCCTCGTACTTCTTGAGCCAGTAGGAGATATGCTCGATGTCCAGCGAGCCGCACTCGGCGGGGATCGCCTGCTCGACGGGGATGACGTGCATGCCGATGCCCGCGCCGCCGGGCGGCACGAGATGCGTGATGCCCGCCAGCGGCAGATACGTCATGCGCTCGAAGAAGTCGGTGACCTGCGGCGTGACCGGCGAGATCTCCGGCCGCATGACCATGATCTCCGCGCTGCCCGGCACGAACATGTCGAGCACCCAGCGGCGCTCGTGCTGGGGGTTCTTGCCGTCCTCGTTCTCGTTGTTGAATTCGATCAGGCTCGCCTGGCACAGCGCCTCCAGCGTCAGCGTCAGCCGCTCGTCGTCAAAGCCGCTGAGCTTCTTGAGCTGTGCGAAGGTCTTGGGCTTGCGCTTGCCCATCGTGAGGGCAACGTCGAGGCAGTCGTCGGCGACGTTTTTGCCATAGCGGCGCTCCGCGTACTGCAAACCGCAGTCGATGCCCCAATACTCCGGAGCCTCCGTCGACATTTTCTCCATGCCGAGCAGGATCTCCTTGCGGTCGGTGATGACCTTTGCCAATTTGAAGATTTTTTCGTCACGGGTCAATTGCTCCATAGAAGATACCTCCATGCTTTCGTCGGTTCTCTGACCTTGTCTCTGCTATGTGCGTAGTCTCTACCATTATCAATCTACCACACGGCGGATACCGTGTCAAGGACGCAAAAACGATACCGAAGACGCAGCTCCGATATCGTTTCTCTTTGTTACATGCTTTATTCCGCGCAAGCAAAGGCGTAAACCGTTTCGCTGTGCATATGCCGCCCCGCGCGCAGCACGGGGGACGGGAAACCGTAGCAGTTCATGGCATTGGGATAGAGCTGCGTTTCCAGACACACCGCCCCGCGCGGTGCCATGGTGCTCCCACCCTTGCCGGCGCGCACGGAAAGAAAGTTCGCGGTGTAGAGCTGTATCCCGGGCATATCGGTATACGTCGTCATCTCAATGCCGCTCTTGTCTCCGCGCAAAACGGCGGCACGCAGCCCCGCAAGGCAGAAATTGTGGTCGTAGCCCCCCGCGCGGGTAAGCTGCTCGTCCTGTGCGCCGATGTCCGCGCCGACGGGCTTTCCCGCGCGGAAGTCGAAGGGCGTACCCTCCACGGGGAGGAGCCGACCCGTGGGCAGCGTTGCCGCGTCGTTCTCGCAGAAGCGGTCGGCGAAGATTTGCAGCCAGTGCCCCTCCGCGCTCCCACCGCCATTGAGGTTGAAATACGAATGGTTGGTCGGATTGAACAGCGTGTCGGCGTCCGAATCGGCGTCGTAGGCAATGCGCAGCGTGTTGTCCTCCGTCAGCGTGTAGGTGACGCGCACGCGCAGATTGCCGGGATAGCCCTCTTCCCCGTCGGGAGAAAGCCTCTCGCACACAACGGCATCCCCCTCGGCACACATGCTCCACATCCGGCGGTCGAAGCCCATCGGCCCGCCGTGGAGGTGGTTTTCACCGTCGTTCTTTGCAAGTGCGTATTCCCTGCCGCCAAGCGAAAATCGCGCGCCGCCGATGCGGTTGCCCACGCGCCCGATGGTACCGCCGAGATAGTCGCCGTGTGATTCGTACTGCAAAGCGTCATTATAGCCAAGTACCACGTCTACGAGCCTGCCGCCGCGGTCTTTCACACACAGGGATTGAAGCGTCGCGCCGTAGTCTATCACCGTCGCCGTCGCGCCGGAGCTGTTTTCAAGCCGCGCGGCGGTGACTGCGGTGCCGTCGCGCAGCGCACCAAAGTGGTGCATAGTCACTGGCATGGGATCAGAACCTTTCTTCATATTTTATTACATGTTGGTTGAACGCTCACAGCATACCAAAAAGTGCGATCAATAGCAACTATTTTCTGCGTAAATAGAGCCCGTAAACGAAGAAACCCCTCAATTATCCATCAAAAAGAAGAGATGCCTCCGGCGCATGAAACCGGAGGGCATCTCTTCTTGTGAAAGGTAGCATAAAAGCAGGAATGCAGAAATTATCTGTGCAGAATGGGGCTGAGCGGCTTGTAGATCAGGAAGCAGAGCACGACGTCCAGCAGGCCCTTGCAGAGCGTGAACGGAACGTTGAACATCACCAGGCACTTCATCAGGTCGCCCGCGGCGGGGTTGATCGCCTGATACATCCCGATGATCGCCTCCATCGGCATGCCGTAAACCACCACGTAGGCGGGATAGACGATGAAGTAGTTGACGGGCAGGGAGATCAGCGCCATCAGCACCGCGCCCGCGACCGCGCCGATCAGCGCGCTCTTGCGGCTCTTGCCGCGGTGGTAGATAATGCCCGCCGTGAAGGCGAACACACTGCCGAGCAGGAAGTTGCACAGCTCGCCGACGTAGTTGGAGGACGTGCCGTGGAGGATGGAGAACAGGACGTTCTTCAAGAGCGTCACCACCACGCCCCAGATGGGGCCGAGGGCAAAGGCGGCGAGCAGCTCGGGCAGATCGGAGATGTCGAGCTTGATGAACGCGGGGATCAGCGCGGGGATCGGGAACTCAATGTACATCAGCACGAACGCCACCGCCGAGAGCATTCCCGCGACGGCAAGCTTGTGGGTGCGCTGCGCTCCGGCAGCAAAGGAAACGGTACCGGTTTGAGACATTTGGGACATAAGAAAACACTCCTTTACGAAAAATGCACCGAAAGACAAGCCTTCGGGTGCATGACGCAAAGAAGCGCGGAAACAGCGTATACACATCTTCTCTCATCCGGACTGTCAGAGGTTTTTGGCCTCTACCGTCGGTGCCGGAATTGCGCCGGCTCATGCGGAAAACCGCTTGCGGACTATACCGCCGGTGGGGAATCTCACCCCGCCTCGAAGACTGGTGATTCAGTTGTCGTTTTTAACCATACACGCATGGCACGGATTTGTCAAGTGGCAAATATCGCGTGGCAAATTATTTCGGATACACGCGAAAATTCATCGGCAAAAAACTCTTTACAAACAAGAACGAGCGTTCTATAATGTTCTGGAGAGGGGGTGAGCACCGTGCGCGGAAGACAAAGTGCCTGCTGCTTTACCGGACACCGTCCGGCGAAGCTGCCGTGGGGGAACGACGAGAGCGACGTGCGCTGCGTCGCCCTCAAGGCGCGGCTGCGCGCCGCGGTGGAAAGCGCCGTTCTGGAGGGGATGGAGCACTTCATCTGCGGCATGGCGGAGGGCTGCGACCTCTATTTCTGCGAGATCGTGCTGGAACTCAAGGCGCGCTATCCCCACATCACGATGGAGGCGGCGCTGCCCTGCCCCACGCAGGCGGACCGCTGGAGCGAATCGTCGCGGCAGCGGTACTTCACGCTGCTGGAGCGCTGCGACTTCGAGACGATGGTCTCCGAGACGTATCAGCCCGGCTGTATGCAGCGGCGCAACCGCTACATGGTCGACCACTCGTCGCTCCTGCTCGCCGCGCACGACGGCGTGCCCGGCGGCACGCGCAATACCATCGAATACGCGCTGCGCCGCGGGGTCTCCGTAATAGATATACCGATTTAATTAATAGAAAACAGGCGGCGAATGCCGCCTGTTTTCTATTTGATATAGATTTCTTACGCGCTGAAATTCTATCGAATATAGAATATCAGCGCGTTTCGTTCTATTTTTAATAGATTCAGAATGCAATCAAGCCCGCGTCGAGCATCTTTTGCAGTGAGAGCAGCACACCCAGCTTTGCGTGCGGCCATGTCAGCCCGCCCTGATAGTACACCGCGTAGGGCTCGCGGACGGGGCCGTCGGCGGACAGCTCGATGCTGCTGCCCTGCACGAAGGCGCCCGCCGCCATGATGACCGGCGCGTCGTACCCCGGCATCGGCGCGGGAACAGGCGTCGCGAAGCTGTCCACGGGCGCGGCGCGCTGGATACCCTCGCAGAACGCGCACATCGCCCGCTCACTGCCCAGCTCGATCGCCTGAATGACGTCGTGGCGCTCCTCCGCCGCCGCGGGCACAACACGAAAGCCGAGCTTTTCATACGCCGCGGCGGCAAACACCGCGCCGCGCAGCGCCGCCGCCGTCACCGTCGGCGCGAGGAAGAAACCCTGATAGAGCGCGGGCAGCAGCCCCAGATTCGCCCCGACCTCCTGCCCGAGTCCCGGCGCGGACAGGCGGTAGGCGCAGCGGTCGACGCACGCGCGCGTGCCGACGATATAGCCTCCGATGGGCGCGAGGCCGCCGCCGGGATTCTTGATGAGCGAGCCGACCGTCATGTCGGCGCCGACGTCGCTCGGCTCGATAGACTCAACGAACTCGCCGTAGCAGTTGTCAACCATGACGACGATGTCCGGATTGATGGATTTGAGCAGCGCAATGGCTTCCCCGATCTGCGCAACGCTGAGCGTCGGACGCGTCTGATAGCCCTTGGAGCGCTGGATATGCGCCAGCTTCGTCCGCTCATTGACGGCGGCGCGGATGCCGGACAGGTCAAAGCTTCCGTCCGCCAGCAGGTCCACCTGCCTGTACCGGACGCCGTACTCGGCGAGCGAGCAGGGCGACGGGCGGATGCCGATGACCTCCTCCAGCGTGTCGTAGGGCTTGCCGGAGACGGCGAGCAGCTCGTCGCCGGGCAGCAAGTTCGCGCCGAGCGCCACCGCCAGCGCGTGCGTGCCGCAGACGAGCTGCGGGCGGACGAGCGCCGCCTCGGTGTGGAACACGTCGGCGTAGACACGCTCCAGCGTGTCGCGCCCCATGTCGTCGTAGCCGTAGCCGGTCGTGGCGGCGAAGTGCGCGGCGGCGACGCGGTTCTTCTGCATCGCGGCGAGCACCTTTGCCTGTCCCAGCTCGGCGTTGGCGTCGATGGCGGCGAAGCGATCCGAAAGCGTCGAGAGCACGCTCTCGCCGAAGGCGAGCACCGCGGGGCTGACGCCGAGCGTCTGATAGATATCGTTCGTTTGCATTGTTTTTCTTCCTTATCCTTTGGCGTTTCCGCGCTATTATAGCGGCTTCGGAGCGGATTGTAAAGCGGCGCGCTCAAAAAAAGCCAGATTCTCCCGCAGCCGCGTATCCTCCGGCGCGAGCGCCGCGGCGTGCCGCGCCGCGTCGAGCGCGCCGCTCGCCTGTCCGAGCTGCCACAATCCGATGCTCAGATAGTCCCACGGGAGCGCGCCCCATGCGTAGCCCTCGTTGAGATAGGTTTGCGCGCGCTCCGTGACCGCGAGGGCGCAGCGGCAGAAGAAGACCAGCCCCGGCCAGTTCCGCGCGTCGTAGAGCAGCGACGCGTAGTCGACATACGGCTCGCGCAGGTGCGGCGCCTCGGCGACGGCGCGGTGGAGCCAAATCGCGGCGAGATCGTCGCGCCCGAGCCTGCGGTAGCAGCGCGCGATATAGCGCATCGAGGCGCAGCGCTCGTCCGCCCAGACCGCGCGCGGCAGCGCCAGATGGCGGCGCAGCGTGTCGATCGCCTTCCGCCACTCCCCGCGGTACATGTACTCACGGCCGAGGTAGTGGCAGCTCCGGTCGTCCTCCGGGTCCTCGCGGACGGCGAGCTCCAGCAGCGGCAGGTATTGTCCGCGCGATTTCGCGGGATCGGGGTGGTGATCCAGCTGGATGCCCGGCACGGTGACGATCCGCTCCCGCCCCTCCCCCGTGTAGGCAAGCACCTCATGGACGGGACGCGTCCAGCGGTAGACGCCGTTTCGGTGGATCTTGTCCGGCCAGAAGACCAGACCCTCGCTGCCGTCCGGCTGGAAGCTCCACGTGTAGCGGTAGCGCGCGCGGGTCGTGTCGGCGCGCCACGCCGCCTCCAGCGCCGCGCGCCAGCCGGAACGAAATTGCTCGTCCAGATCGACGCAGCAGCAGATGTCCGCGTCGGCGGGGATCAGCTTCAGCGACTCATTGCGCGCGTCGTCGAAGCGCCACGGCTCGATGGTTTTGCTCTCCACGACGGCTCCCCGCGCGCGAAGCCGCTCCACGGTGTCGTCCGTCGAGCCCGTGTCCAGCACGCAGACGCAGTCCGCCTCGGACGCGGAGTCCATGAAGCGGTCGACGTGCTTCGACTCGTTCTTGCAGATGGCGTAAACACAGACCTTGTGTGAGATGGGAACCCCTCCTTAGGAAAAGGGGACGGCGGAGCCGTCCCCCCTTTTGCTTATTCGACGACCGGAGCCTCCTCCAGCAGACCCGCAGCGCGCAGGTTCGCCAGAAGCTCGTTGAACGACGTGATGACCGCCGAAAGCTCGGCAGTGGGATCGAGGTCCGCGACCGCCGCTGCGGGCGTGACCACGCCGGCAGGGCCGGTGGGGCCGACTTCGCCCTGCGGGCCCGTCGGACCAGTTTCACCGGCGGGACCCGTCGGGCCGATCTCACCGGCGGGACCCGTCGGGCCGATCTCACCCGCGGGGCCGGTCGGGCCGATCTCACCCGCGGGGCCGGTCGGGCCGATCTCACCCGCGGGGCCGGTCGGGCCGGTCAGACCCTGAATGCCCTGCACACCCTGAATACCCTGCACGCCCTGCGGGCCGGTCGGACCCATAGGACCGGTTGGCCCTGTCGGGCCGATATAGCACACGGTGCCGCAACCGATGCCGCAGCCTCCGCCGCAGAAGCACTTGCAGCCGCATCCGCTGTTCGCCGCGGCATTGACGCCGCAGTTGTTCTGGAAACGATTGATTTCGATCACCCTCTTTACGGATAGGCGGGTTTCCCCGCCGCTTCATCCTATGCGCCGCGCGGAAATGCGTGACAGCGCAGCACCGAGGGCGTCGCGTATCGAAAAAACGGCCCGTACCCCAAAGGGTACGAACCGATTTTCGCGTTTTACGATTGCCGCGTCATAAGCTCGTGCTCGCGCACGACCTCCGCGATCAGGGCGCCGAGCGTCCAGCTCCGGTTCGTGTCGGTAAGCACCGCCTTGTACGGCACCGAGACGCCCGCGCGGCGCATGTCGGCAAGCAGCCGGTCGAGCTGCCGGTCGCCGAGGGCGCAGAGCAGCATGAACGGCGTCTCCGGCACGGTGTCCGGCGGCGGCGCGCCGCCGCCGTTCGCATTGGCGGAGGCAAGCCGCCCGACGGTTTCTCCCAGCAGGCTCTCGTCCACCGTCAGCGCCGGGATCGACCGCTCGCGCAGCACGGCGCGCAGCGCGCGCCCGGTCTCCGTCTCCTCGCCGAGGCGGTACAGCAGTACCTTTGCGCGCATGGCCGCTCAGAAGCTGCGTCCGGAGCCGGAATGACTGGCGCCGGAAGAGCCGGAATAGGAGCTGGAGAACGACGAGCCGCCGGAACCGCCGGAGCCGGTGTCCTTCGGGGGCGGATTGTAGCGGCGGGAAGTCGTGGTCCCGGCGAAGTCGTCGCGCAGCCTGTCGACGGACAGCGTGCCCGGCACCAGATAGGCGTCCGCCTCGCGGCGCGGCCGCTTTGTTTTCATCCGCCGCTTTGCGCCGCCGAGGGAGATCGCGCCGAACAGCAGGCCGACGACCGCGCCGAGCGCGCACGTTCCGGCCCACGAGGCAACCGTGCGGGTCACGCGTCCCGTGCGGAGCATGTGATCGACCTGATCGAGCCACACGTTCATCGCCTGATAGCACCTGTCGCCGACGACCTCGTCGTCAAAGCGCTCGCAAAGCCGGTTTTCGTTTGTCCCGGAGAGCTTCGCCGCGCCCGTGCCGGAGGCGGCGATGCGGCTCCACGCCCCATAGCCCTGGTGGAACACGCCGAGCATGAGGCCGTCGAAGTCATCGCCGTAGCCGTAGCCATTGTAGAAATAAAACAAGTCGGCGTAATCCTGCGAGGTCATGCCGTACCAATTGGGGGTGGTCATCAGCACGATGTCCAGCCCATAGCGGTCGGACAGCTCCCGGGCCCGCGCCTCCAGCATGCTCTCCTCCGACGGTTCGAGTATGTTCGCGTCGTCGACGACGCGCGGGGCGGTCAGGTCGTGCGTGCGCTCCACGCTTTCGCCCAGCGCAGGATACCAGTCCGGCGCGAAGGGGATGCCCTTGACGTACAGCGTTTGGATGTTCTCCATCCAGTCCATGACGCCCGCGGCGTAGTCGCCCGCCGCCATGTACTCGTAGAGCGCGTCATCGAGCTGGTTTGCGTTGCTCTCGGTGTAGAGCTCGCGGGTCTGCGAGCCGGTGGCGCAGGTCCAGAAGCCGCGGTTGCCCTCCTCCATGCAGATAAAGAGGCACAGGCCCTCGCGCTCGCTGCCGCAGCCGTAGCCGTTGAAGTCGTAGAAATCCGCGGCGTAGACGTCCCTCGTCAGGCCGTGGGAGGAATTGTCGGTAAAGACCACGATGTCGCGGTCCAGCTCGGCGCGCAGCTCGCCGAGGCGCTGCTCCATCGCCCGCAGCTCGGCGGCGGTGAAGAGTCCGGCGTCGTCCACGGCGCGCGGCGCGTCCTCATCGTGGAAGAACGTGAAGTTCTGCGGGTCCGCCGGATACCAGTCCGGCATACGCGCGGTCTGGTTGGAGATGTCCGGCAGATCGTTGGGATTCTGCGTCTGGTTTTGGGTCTGCGTTCCGTTGCCGGACGCGCCCGCGCTCTCCATGGTGTTGTACAGCTGGCGGTAGGCGGCGTACATCACGCCCCACACGCGGTATTGCTCGCGGTGCGCGGCGGCGGACTCCGCCATGCTCGCGAGCTCGCTCTCCGCGATCAGCCCGCTCGCCCTGCCGAAGGTGAATATCTCCGCCTCCTCCGTCTCCATGTCGTAGACGAACAGGAAGCCGTCCTTCGTGTTGCCGTAGCCGAAGCCGCAGAGCTCATAGAATTCCTCGCCGAAGTCCCGCAGCGTCTCGTCCGGGTAATCGTCCGGCGTGACGCCCGCCAGCGCGAGGTCGACGTGCCACCGGGCGACAAAGTCAAGGCATTGCGCGTCCAGATCGCTCTGCTCCTCCTCGGAGAGCGCGCCGGCGCTGTCCCACGCGCGATAGTACTCCTCGCTCCACGCCTCGGCATGCGCCGCGGTCGCGCACAGGCACAGGCAGAGGACGAGCAGGATCGCAAAGGATCGATTTTTCCGCATCCGGCTCACCTCCCCAGAAAGTATTTCACGATGGAAAATGCCACGACCGCCGCGCACACGCCGATGGCGCGCTTGAAAAGGTATGCGGCGCTGACGCCCTTGTCCGTCGGAACCTCGCCGATTACCTTGCCGGTCTGGCCGTTGACGGCGAAGTGGTAGTTTTTCCCGCCGTGCATGATCTCAAAGACATAGACCGGAAAGAGCAGATACTTCGCCTTCAGATCCGCCCGGAGCGAACCGCCCGTGCGCGACGAGGTGCTGTAGCCCCGCCCCGCCTGCGCGTCCGCGAGCGCATGCGCCGTGCTGCGCATGGACTTTTCCGCGCGCGGCGCGACGTCGGTGCTCGCCTGATCGAAGCGGTCCGCCGTGAAGCCCGCGAGGTAGCGCATGTCGAAGGGCTTGACGTCGCCCATCTCAAACGGCGTGATGGAGTCCATCAGCTCGTCGTCCAGCTTGGCGCTGGCGTCCACGGGGACGTCCGCAAACTCCATCGACACCTTCCGCGTGAGATGGTAATGGTCGGTGTCCGTCACCTCATAGTCGCCCTCCCGGTACGTGTGCGAGTTCGACGCGTTGTAGGACAGCGTGCCGGAAAAGCGGCCGCTGAACACCCAGAACGGGACGTAGACGCCGGTGATCTTGCCCATGCGGCTGTCGGAGAAAAAGTTCTTGGGCAGCAGCACCTTGTCCTTGTAAAAGCGCGTCATCGCGTCGGGCAGCTCCTTCGACGTGATGCGGAACGGGATCACGCCGTCCGGGCGCAGCTTGCCGGACACCTTGTCCGTCAGCACGATGTTGTTGCCGCAGTACGGGCAGGTCAGCGCCATCTGCTCCGCGGGCGCGATGACCTCCGCGCCGCAGGCGGTGCAGTTGTAGATGGGCAGCGCCTCCGCGCCCTCCACCGTTGCCTGAGCGTTGAGCGAGCCGAAGTCGAAGCCCTCGATCGACGCCGCGCCGGACGCCTGCTGCTCGCCGGTTGCTTCGATCTCCGTCTCCGCGCCGCAGTAGTCGCACACCAGCTTGGCTTTTTTGGGGTCAAAACGCAGCGGGCCGCCGCATTGCGGGCATTGTTGCTTCTTCAAATGATCCATGAAAAAGTCCCCCTTTGTTTCCTAGCGTAGAGGATAGCACAGCGCGCGCCGAAATACAAGATTGTGCAAAAAGAATAAAGAACCATTTGTATAATCCTCTTGCCTTGTGAATTTAAGAGGCGTATAATATTGCCATATTGTGTAAGGAGGCGAGTTCATGAGTGATGTTTTGAGTTTCAAATGTCCCTGCTGCACCGCCGCGCTCTCTTTCAGCGGCGGAACGGGCGAGCTGACCTGCGAATACTGCGGCGCGAGCTTCACCATCGAGCAGGCAAGGGCCGCGCAGGAGGCCGAGCGCGAGGACGCGGCGTCCTCGGACATGACGTGGACCTCGACCGCGCCCTCCGTGATTACGGACGAGAACGGCAAGGTCAGCGGCTACCGCTGCACCTCATGCGGCGCGGAGATGGTGGCGGACGAGAAGACCGCCGCGACCGAGTGCCCCTACTGCGGCAACAACGCGATCATCCCGCAGTCGTTTGACGGCATGTACCGTCCCGACCTCGTGGTCCCCTTCACCGTCGACCGCAAGAAGGCGCAGGACGCGCTTCGCGCGTTCTACCGCGGCAAAAAGCTGCTTCCGCGTTCGTTCACGGAGAACAACCGCGTGGAGAACATGACGGGTCTCTACGTCCCGTTCTGGCTGATGAGCTGCCACGCCAGCGGCACGGCGACCTTCGAGGGCATCAAGAAAAAGACGTGGGAGGATCAGCAGTTCAAATACGAGAAGCAGGACCACTACCGCGCCGTGCGCTCCGCCGACATGGACTTCCAGCACATCCCCGTCGACGCGTCCACAAAGATGGACGACGACACGATGGACTCTCTGGAGCCCTACGACATTTCCAAGAGCGTCGCCTATGACGCGGCGTATTTCAGCGGCTACCTCGCCGACCGCTACGACGTGGACGCCGCGGTCGCGCAGCCCCGCGCCAGCGAGCGCGTGCAGAACACCTTCCTCTCGAAGCTGGAGGAATCCGCGCGCCGCGACTACGACTCCATTTCCCGCAAGGGCGAGTCGATCCGCATCAGCGACACCAGGACCGAGTATGCCATGCTGCCGGTCTGGATGCTCTCGACCAAGTTCGAGGGCAAGGTCTACAGCTTTGCGATGAACGGCCAGACCGGCCAGGTCGCCGGCTCGCTGCCCGTAGACAAGGGCGAGTACACCAAGCAGCTCGGCATCGGCGCCGCCATCGCGGCGGTCATTCTCGCGGCGCTGGTGTTCCTCCTCGGCGGGCGGACGTTCCACCCCATCGGCACCGCCATCGCCGTGCTGGTCGGCATCCTCATCGGCTGGATCCGCGCCAACAGCCTCAAGGCCGCCATGAACACCATTTCCAAGAAGCATCAGGCGAAGTCGTATCTGCTGGAGCAGAGCGTCCGTCAGGGCATAAAGCGGGACATGTTCCTGTTCACCAAGACCGAAAAGACGGCGAAATCGCAGTCGCAGCAGCAATCCTCGCAGCAGCAAAGACCACAGCAAGGTCAGCAGAGGCCGCAGCAGCCGCAGCAAAGACCCCAGCCGCCGCAGCATCGGCAGCCTCCGCATCAACCCCCGCAGCAAGGCAGAAACGCTCATTAACAGAAAGGAGATCAAGACATGGGACTCATTTCAGCGGCACTCGGCGCAGCGGGCGGCGTACTCGCCGACCAGTGGAAG
>SVMM01000029.1 GCA_015067435.1 Oscillospiraceae bacterium
AGCGACGCGTTCGCGACGCCGGTGATGACGTTCGTGATGCCCGGCCCGAGGTGGCACATCACCACCGCCGCCTTGTGCGTCAGGCGCGCGTAGCCGTCCGCGGCGGTGGAGGCGATCGCCTCGTGACGCATGCCGACGTACTCGATCTTCTCGCTGCGGGAAAGCGCGTCCAGCATACCGATGACCGTATGTCCGCAGAGACCGAACAGCTTCGTTACGCCCCGGCGCTCCAGATAATTGACCAAAAGGTCAGACACCAGTTTCTTTGCCATATGTCGATTCTCCTTATCAGTCGAAATTTCAGTTTTTCTCGGCGGCGATCTCGTTGAGCTTGTCGGCGATCGCGCTGTAACCGGAGAAGAAGCTGCACAGCAGCGGCGTCTTCACGTCCTCCAGATCGGGCAGCAGCGCGCGCATGGACACCTGCGCCATGACGATGGCGTCAAAGCCCATCTTGTCCAGCTCGCGGATGTTCTCCATCAGGATGCGGTTGTGCTCCTCCGGATGGCCGGCGACCAGCGCGTCCCACGCGGGATTTTGCAGGAACTGCTGGCACTCCATCTTCTTGCCCTGCTCCGCGCCGATCTTCTCGATGAGGCGCTGGCTGGGGCCGAGCGTGGTCTCCAGCGTGGCGATCAGCGCGATCTTCGTGCCGAGCCGCACCGCCTCCTGCGCCATCGGCAGGTCGATCTTCATGACGGGGATGTTGACCTCCTTGGCGTAGATGTCGGCAACCTCGCCCACGGTGGAGCAGGAGTTGACGATCAGATCCGCGCCGGAGATCTCCGCAGCCTTTGCGTAGAGCGTCATGCGGTCGATGACCGCCTGATTCGGGCCGCGGTTGGCGCGCACCTCGGTGAGCAGCGTGCTGTCCGTGATGAACTCCACGCGCACGCCGGGCACCTTGGACTTGAGAAATTCGATCGTGTCGTCGCGCTTGGCGAAGCTGGTCTGGAGAATGCAGACATGGGGTGCTTTCATGCTTCAACCTCTCTTTCCGGCGACGAGCGCCTTCGCCTTCGCCACGATGGAATCGACGTCCATGCCGTGATCCTTGTAGATGAGCTCCGGGTCGCCGGACTCGCCGAAGCGGTCCTGAATGCCGACGATCGACATCGGCACGGGGCAGTTCTGCACCACGACCTCCGAAACCGCGCTGCCGAGTCCGCCGAAGATCGTGTGATCCTCGATGGTCATGATCGCGCCGGTCTCCTTCGCCGCCTTGATGACCGCTTCGTTGTCCAGCGGCTTGATCGTCGCCATGTCGAGCACGCGGACGTTGATGCCCTGCTCCTTGAGGATGGCGGCGGCATCCACCGCCTTCTTGAGCAGGATGCCGGAGACGATCATCGTCATGTCGCTGCCGTTGTCGACGACCGTGTTCGCCTTGCCCCACTCGAACTTGTAGGTCTCGGGATCATAGAGGTCCGCGACCGGGTTGCGGTGCAGGCGGACGTACAGCGGGCCGGTGAACTCGACCGCCGCGTGCGCCACCGCGCGCGCCGCAACGGCGTCGGCGGGCTGGACGATCGTCATGTTCGGGAACGCGCGCATGATCGCGACGTCCTCGATCGCGGCGTGGGTCGCGCCGTCGCCGCCGACCTGAAGGCCCGCGTGCGTGCCGATGATGGTCACGTTCAGGTTGGGATAGCACACGAAGGTGCGCACCTGCTCGCAGGCGCGCATGGAGGCGAACACCGCGAAGGTCGCGAGGAACACCTTGTTGCCGCAGGCGGCGAGGCCGGCGGACGCGCCGACGAGGTTCTGCTCGGCGATGCCGAAGGAGAACTCACGGCCCGGGAACAGCTTTCCGAACTTCTCCAGACCGCAGGTCTTGGTGTCGGCGTTGCACACCACGAAGTTTTCGTTGGTCTTGGCGATCTCGATGATCTCCGCACCGAACGCCATTCTGGTCGCTACCGTCTTAGCCATTACACCACACCGCCTTCCTTGATCTCGCTGATTGCCTTGACGAGTTCCTCATCGCTGGGCGCCGCGCCGTGCCACTTGGAATCGTCCTCCATGAACGACACGCCCTTGCCCTTGACCGTGCGCATCAGGATCGCGGTCGGGTGGCGCATGGTTTTCGCCGTGTGCAGCGCGGTCAGCACGTCCTTCATGTTGTGGCCGTTGACCTCGACGACCTTCCAGCCGAAGCCGCGCCACTTGTCGGCGATCGGCTCGACGGTCATGATCTCGTTCGTCCAGCCGTTGATCTGCACGCCGTTGCAGTCGACGATCGCGACGAGGTTTTTGAGGTCGTGGTGGTTCGCCGCCATCGCGGCCTCCCAAACCATGCCCTCCTGGATCTCGCCGTCGCCGAGCATGACGTAGGTCATGTAGTCCTGATGGTGGAGCTTGCCGGACAGCGCCATGCCGACGCCGACCGAGAGTCCGTTGCCCAGCGAGCCGGCGGTCATGTCCACGCCGGGGCACTTGTTCATGTCGGGGTGCCCCTGCAGGATCGAGTGATACTCGCGCAGCGTCGTCAGCAGCGCGGGGTCGAAGTAGCCCCTGCGGGCGAGCGCGGCGTAGAGCACCGGGCAGGAGTGTCCCTTGGAGAGGACAAAGCGGTCGCGGTCCTCCCAGCGGGGGTTCTGCGGGTCAATGTTCATCACGTGGAAGTACAGGGCCGTGACCATCTCGACCGCCGAGAGCGAACCGCCCGGATGTCCGGCCTTGGCAGCGTGGATCATTGTCACGATGTCCTGTCGGATCTGGACGGCCTGCTTTTCCAGCCGTTCCACATCCCGTTCGGTAAAATAGAAGGGAGTTGCCATGCTGAATACTCATCCTTTCTGACCTAAAATCTGTCTGTTCGTCTGTTCGTTTTGTCCTGTGTTTCGTCTGTTGATTTCTGCTTCTTACGGCACACATTCTATTATAATGTTGTCCGCCATGTCAAATACAAAAAAAGACTCGGTTGATAGATTTTCACTATCAACCGAGTCCGCGGTTTCCCGCGTCGGAAATTCATCAATTCGATGCATAAATTTCATCAATCTCCCTTGGTCTCCGCCGTCAGGAAATCGATGAACCGCGCCGCCGCGCCGTAGGACAGGTGATCCCGCCTCGTGGTGAGGTACAGCTCGCGGTCGTAGCTGCCGCTGGGCAGGGCAAAGCTGCGCACCCGACGATGCCTGATCGTGTCCGTGCGCGGGATGACAGCGCAGCCGAAGGCGTGCTCCACCAGCGCGATGATCGCGTCCTCGTTCGGCGCGCGGTGGGAGAACGACAGCTCGATGCCGTTCTCGGCGGCGATCTTCATCAGCGCCCGGTCCATCACGGAGCCCTTGTCATAGCCGATGAGCGGCCGGACGGCGATATCGTCCCACGTCCGCGGAGGCGCTTCGCCGTCCGCCGGACTGATAAACACCATCGGGTCGCTCAAAATGGGGATCTGCTCCACGCCGACGTCCTCGCTCCACGAGCACAGCAGCAGATCGTAAATGCCGTTGTTCAGCCCGCGCACCAGCTCGGGCGTATGCTCCACGTTGATGTTGAACTGGACGCCGCGGTTTTCGCTCAGCGCCAGAAAACGCATCATCTTCTGCGGGAAGAACTCGCGCAGCAGCGGGGAAATGCAGCCGATGCGCATCATCGACTCCCGCTGGCTGGAAAGGCGGTCCATGTGGATCTTCGTCTCCTCGACCTCCTGCAGGATCTTCCGCGTGTGCTGCAAAAACGCCTCGCCCTCCGGCGTAAGGAGCAGGCGCTGGTGCCTGCGCTGGAACAGGCGGACGCCCAGCTCCTTTTCCAGATTGGCGATGGACGCGCTGAGGCTCGGCTGCGCGATGTACAGCCGTTCCGCCGCCTGCCGCATGTTCCCTTCCTCGACGATCGTATGGAAGTACGTCATCTGGTTGAATGTCATCGCCGCGTTCCCTCCGCCTGCCTCCGGCTTGTCCGCTCAGGAGCTGCGCCGGTCGTTCCTGCCCTGATAGTATTTGCGCTTGTCCTCGTACATCAGGGCGTCCGCCTCGGATTTTACCTTCTCGTAGTCCGCGTCTCCCTGCTCGCGGAACACGGCGCCGACGGCGGCGCTGCGCTTCCTTTCCGCCAGCATGGCGCGCAGGCGCGCCACGTCCGCGTCGAACGCCGGCGTGCCGTCCCGCCGGACGTACGCCACAAACTCGTCGCCGCCCGTCCGGTAGACGTTTTCCGCGCCGAACACCTCGATCAGGCTGGAGGAAACGTCAAGGATCAGCGCGTCGCCCGCCTCGTGGCCGAGGGTATCGTTCGTCTGCTTGAGGCCGTTGATATCGCACATGACAAAGCCGTAGGGCTTCGCGGGGTCCAGCCGGTTCTTTTCAAACTCCTCCAGCGCGCGGCGGTTGCGGCAGCCCGTCATCGCGTCGTAATAGCTGTAGCGCACGAGCCGCTTCTGCTCCTCGCGGTGCATCACCAGCTGCGCAAAGATGAAGGACAGCAGGCGGATGATCTCCGAGATCTCGCGCATGGCGTCGGGCGGCGGGTTGTCCACGCCGAAAAAGCCGATGTATTTGCCGTTGGCCTCCATCGGTCCGGTCACCAGCGTCCGGATGCCCTGCGGCTTGAGCACGTTGTACATGCCCTCGCTCACGCTGCGGTACGCCTCGATGTCGTAGATCAGGATGTTGTTGGACTTCCGGTACTCGTTGTACCACGCGTCCACAACGCCCTCGTAGGGCAGGCCCTTGAGGTTGTTGATCTCCGCGCTCACACCCTTGCGGCACCACTCGTAGGTGTTGTCGAAGGTGCCGTCGGGCATCTCCTCGAAGATATACGCCCGGTCGGCTTGCAACTCGGTGCCGAGGTATTCCAGCATGGCATGGAGGCTCGTCTCCGGATCGCTGGCGGAGACCGCGTATTGCAGGATGCGGTTGACGAAGCGGTCGCGGTGTACGGTCGTGCGGTCGGTGATCCACCAGCGGACGGTCTGGACGAGGATGAGCGCGATGAACACGACAAAGCCGAAGCGCATGAAGTAGCTGCGCCCCTGCATACTGCGCACGCCCGCGAAGTAGATGATCACGTCGAGGGCGATCGAAACCGTCATGATGATGACGCCGGCGTTGGCAAGCCCCCGCTCCACCGTGATATTGTGCTCCCGACAGTATTTCCTGTCGCTGAGGAGCATCATCCCCAGCACCGTGAAGGACAGGAAATAGTACGCGGCGAGGAGCGGCGTCGTCCACGCCAGATCGAGGCCGAAGCCGTAGCGCAGGATCAGGGAGACGCTGAAATCCGCCGCCGTCAGCGCGGCGACCATGCGCAGATAGGACAGCTTGCGCTCCTTGGTGTTCACGCTGATATACAGCGCCAGCGGAAAAATGAGCAGATGCAGCAGCGCGTGGTCGAGCACGCGGTCGGCGACCACGTTGCCCGTCAGCAGGCGCAAAATACCCGTGTCGTTGGTCGTCCACAGGCCGATGATGGCGGCGATGGCGCCGAGCGAGACGATCTCGCGGCGCATCCGCTGCTTTTTCGGTATAAACACGAACAGCAGGATCATCATCACGCCGACGCACAGCATACCGATCGAGAACAGGATGGAGATCATGCTCCGCCCCGCCAGATAGTAGCGGAACGCCGCGTCGCTGCCGATCTGCGGCGTATAAACGCGCCCGCTCTTGTGGTTGTCGTAGACGGAGTCGCCCTCGATGACAACCGTTCTGCCCGCCTGCTCCGGCGAGAGGTTGACCGCGTGGTACGCGATGCCGTAGCCCTTGCCCGTGAGGTTCGCCGGACGGTCGAAGGAATAGACCTCCTCGCCGTCGATGCTGACCGTAAAGCGCAGATTGGCGGTGGTGAAGCAGAGCAGGTCGTTGTAGGCAAGCGTATCGGGCAGCCGCTTCTGCATCGTCACGCTGCCGCCGTACTGATACGCCGTGATGTCGTCGAGGTCAACGTTCTCTTCGCCGTTGACCGTCCATCCCGCGGAGAAGTCGAGCATCTTCCCCGACTTCCCGCCGACGGGATTTTTCGTCTCCGGCGAGAGCACGAGATACAAAAACAGCGCAAGAACCACAAGATGATACACGCCGGTGTAGATCCGGCGCCGGCGGAGATATTGTACTTCCGATTTGTCCATAGCATATACCTCATGCAGTGTGGGCATTCCGGGCTATAATAACCGATTTTACACATTATATATAATTGCAGCCGTTTATGCAAGACCGTGACGAAAAAATATGTATCCGGTCGGTTTTGCGCGAAAAAAAGGAGAAGCGGCCGAAGGCGACCGCTTCTCCGATGTAAAAATATGCCGTTTACGCTCTCGCAAAGGCGACGTAGCGCGTGCCCTGAAACGTCAGCTCGCCGCGGTCGCCCTCGGCCAGCTGGCCGTACTCCCTGCCGTCGACGGCAAATTCCAGCCGGTCGCCGCCCTTGACCTCGAACGTGACGTAGTAGGTCGTGCTCGACGTGTGATGGAAGCCGTGCGCACCGGTGACGTCGCCCGCGACGGGCGTGTTGTGATGCGACACGTCCTCGCGCTTCGTCACGACCTCCGCGTCCACGACGAGGCGCGGGGAGTTGTTGTTTTTGTTCCACTGGCTGATGCCGCGGATCACCGTCACGACGATCATGCCGAAGATCAGCAGGAACGCTATGGTAAACAGGACCTCAAATCCTCCGAAACCGAATCCAAACGCCATCGCTTACGCCTCATCCTTGGTTTCGTCCTGCTTCGGCTCGTCCTTCGCCGCGCTCTCGCCGGTCTGGACGACGATCTGCGGTGCCTTGCCGCCGTCCGCCATCAGCTTGCCGCCGACCATGCCCGCGACGAGGGACTTGAAGTCGATGCCCATGGAGTGCGAGATGCCCTCCGTGACCTGCGTGGTGCCGTTGACGATGTCCTGCAACAGCTTCGCGCTGTTGCCCTCGCCGTACATCGTGATGTGATCGACCTTGGAAAGCGGCTCGGCGACGTTCTTCGCGATCTCCGGCAGGGCGTTCATGACCATCTCGATCACCGCCGCCTCGCCGTACTTCTTCATCGCCTCCGCCTTGCGGTCGATACCCTCCGCCTCGGCGACGGCCTTCGCGCGGATCGCCGCCGCCTCGGCCTCGCCGACCGCCTTGATGCCCTCGGCCTCCTGCTCCTTGGCGAACTTCGCCGCCTCCGCCTGCGCGCGCATGGCGAGCGCCGCCTGCTCCTGCTCGTACTTCTTCGCCTCGGCATCCTTCTGGCGGCGGAAGAGGTCCGCCTCCGCCTCCTGCTGCTGGCGGTAGCGCTCGGCGTCCGCCTGCGCGCGGATCTCCGCGTCCAGCGTCTTCTGCCGGACGTCGACCTCGCGGGCGCGCAGCTCCGCCTCGCGCTCCGCCTTGGCGATCTGCGCGTTCACGGTCGCCGCCTCGATGGTCTTCTGCTGCTCCTGCTTCTGGATCTCGTACGCGGCGTCGGCGATGGCCTTCTTGGTGTCCGCCTCGACCTGCAAGCCCGCCTTTTTGATGGCGAGGTCGTTGTTGCGCTGGGCGATCTCCTGCTGGCTGGCGACCTCCGCCTCGTTGGACGCCTTGTTCGCCTCCGCCTGCGCGATGGCGATGTCGCGCTCCGCCTGCGCCTTGGCGATGGCGGCGTCCTTCTTGATGCGCGCGGTGTTGTCCGCGCCGAGGTCCTTGATAAGCCCGTTCTCGTCCGTGACGTTCTGGATGTTGCAGGAGAGGATCTCGATGCCGAGCTTCTCCATGTCGCGGCTCGCCTTGCTCATGACCTGGTCGGAGAACGAGTCGCGGTCGGTGTTGATGCTCTTGAGCGAAAGCGTGCCGATGATCTCACGCATGTTGCCCTGCAAGCTGTCCTTGAGGTCCTCCGTGATATCGGCGCTACGCTTGTTGAGGAAGTTCTTCGCCGCGAGGCGGATACCCTCCGGCGTCGGGGAGATGCGCACCTTCGCCACCGCGTCCACGTTGACGTTGATGAAGTCGTTTGTCGGCACCGACTGCTCGGTCTTGATGTCGACGGTCATCTGCCCGAGGTAGAGCTTGTCCAGACGCTCGAAGAACGGGACGCGCAGTCCGGCGCGCCCGATCAGCACGCGCCCCTCCTTGCCCATGCCGCTGATGATGTACGCCTGATCCGGCGGCGCCTTGACGTAGCCCGCGGCGATCAGGATCAGCAAAATGACCACGACGACGGCGATGGGCAAGTAACGAAGCAATTCCATAATGATATTCCCTCCCGATTTTTGATGTTCTGTATTTGTTGTGTTTTCCCCGTCTTTTTTATGACGCTGCGCGTCCCTGATTTGTTCCCAAAACGGAGGACGTCCGGCTCTGCTGCTCCGTCATGAGCGCCTCGTACTGCGAGCGGGATGCGTAGAGCGTCACCCACAGGGTCGCGTGGTGCTCGCGCGCCCCGAAGCCGTCCGCGTCAATCGTCTTCTGGCTGCGGTGAACCCACGTTGCCGCGCAGTATCCCGCCGTGAGCGGAACTTCCCACCGGCAGCGATCCTCGCCGGCGGGAACCTCCTTGTCAAGGAGCGCGCGGCAGACCTCCTCGTCCTCAAGATCGCCGTACAGCGCCGCGGCGAACACGAGCTGGCGCTTCCAGTCCGCCCAGTCGACCTGCTCCGAAGCGACGCTTCGGTCGAATGTGATCGACAGGATTCGCCCGCCCTCGTACATTCCGGCGGTGACGCCCGCGACGAGGGCGGGATTATCCGTGCCCTTATAGGGCTCCGACGGGTCGCGCACCACATAGGTGACGTCTCCCTCCGGAGTGGTCATCGTCTCCTCCGCGGAGATTTTACCCGACAGTCCCGCCCGCTCCAGCGCGGCGGTGATCGCTGCCTCGTCCAAGGCGGAGGCGGGCTGCGCCGCCTTCTGGCAGGCCGTCAGCGCGCAGAGAAGGCATATTGCCGGCAGGAGGCGCGCAAGGCCGCGGATATGGCGGCGCATCCCTCGCGGCACCGGCTCATATCTCCTCATTTCAGGAACCTCATCATAATCAGCGCGATCTCGGCGCGCGTCGCCGTGTCCTGCGGATTCAGCGTCGTGGGCGATTTTCCGCCGAGCACGCCGGCGCCGACCGCCCAGCGCATCGCGTTCGCCGCCCACGAGCTGACGTCGGACGCGTCGTCATAACCGGCGATGTCCTTACCCCCGTCGGCGCTGACGTCCATGCCGTAGAGCCTCGCAAAGCGATAGAGGATCGTGGCAAGCTGCTCGCGTGTGACCGGATCGTCGGGCGCGAATTTCCCGTCGTAGCCCACCACAACGTCCGTGTCCGCCGCCCAGCGCACCGCCTGCGCGTACCACGCGCCGTCCGCCACGTCGGAAAACATGTCCGCGTCCTCCGCCGCGGGGCAGCCCGCCATGCGGTGCAGGATCGTGGTAATCATCGCGCGGCTGAGCGTGGCGGACGGGGCGAACTCCGTCTCGCTGACGCCGCTCATCAGGCCGTTCTCCACGCAGAAGCTCACCCCCTCGGCGTACCACGCGCCGCCGTCCACGTCCGTGAAGGGAAGCGCGGCGCCATAGCGCAGACCGAAGCCGCGCGGATAGAGGATTTCCCCGGAATAGGTCTGCTTGTCCGTGAGATGCGGGATGTTGACCGGGAGCGTGCCCGTCGGCGTCTCGTCCGGCGAGAGCATGAGATACAGCGCCGCGGGCATGCTCGGCCCGTACTGCGCGACCGCGCCGTCCGCGACGCGCGGGTCCTCGCTCATGCCGCGCGCCGACCACGCGAGCACGATCGCGTCCGCGTCCTGATATCTCGCCGCGTCATAGGGCAGGCTGCAGCTGAGGATAATGGCGTCGCCGCCCGAGGCATGGACGCTTTCAATCAGTGCGTCCACGGTTTTCGCCGTATCGTTGTTCAGCCCCGCCTCGCTGCCCAGCTCCGTGATGATGACGACGTGCTCCGCGCCCGCCGTGCACGCGACCGCCTCCTCGGCGGTCATCTTCTGAATGGATGTAACGGTGATCTCGGTGCCGCGGGCGAGCTTGCCCTCGTCCTTCAATCGCCCGATGGCGTACTCCATGCTCAAAACCTCGTTGTCATAGGCGGTGAGCACGGCGATCTTCTGCTTTTCCCGCGTCAGCGGCAGCGTGTCATGGTCGTTCTTGACCAGCGTAACGGTCTTTTTGGTGATTTCCCACTCCGTCTTGTGGTTCGCGGCGCTGCCGACGATGCGGGACGCGTCCGCGTCGACGCCGGCATAGGACTCCGTGAGGCCGTGCGCCGCCTTGAGCTTCAGAATGCGCAGCACGGCGGCGTCGACCTTCTCGCCGGAGATCTCGCCCCTCTTGACAAGCGCGGCGAGCTTCCAGATATAATCCTCCAGCTCGGCAAGCCCTTCGCGGCTGGAGGTGTCCACGGGCATCAGCAGGATGTCGACGCCCGCCTCGATCGCCAGCTTCGCCGCGTCGTAGGGGTCAAAGTGCTTGGCGATGGCGTCCATATCCATCGCGTCCGTGATGATAACGCCGTCAAAGCCCATGTCCCCGCGCAGGATATCCGTGAGGATGGTCTTGGAGAGCGTCGCGGGCAGGTTGACCTTCCCGCCCGTGAGCTTGGAGGTGTACTCTCCCTTCTCGATCCGCGGGTACTGGATATGCGCCGTCATGACGGCGTCCGCGCCCGCGTCGATCGCTGCCCGGAACGGCACCAGCTCGCACTGCTTCAGCTCCTCATAGGACTTGTCGACCAGCGGCAGGCCCGTGTGGCTGTCCGTTGCGGTGTCGCCGTGTCCGGGGAAATGCTTGAGCGTCGAGATCGCGCCGGTGCTTTGCAGCGCCTTCATATAGCTCACGCCCTGCGCCGCCGCGGAAGAGGCGTCGTCGGAGAACGAGCGCGTGCCGATGACCGGGTTCTTGGGGTTGCTGTTCACGTCGAGCACGGGCGCGAAGTTGAAGTTGATGCCCATGCTCATGATCTCCCGCCCGATGACCGTCGCGGCGTCCGCCGTGAGCGACAGGTCGTTCGCCGCGCCGAGCGCCATGTTGCCGGGCATCTGCGTGCCGTGGCCGAGGCGCGTGACGCGGCCGCCCTCCTGATCGATGGCGATGAGCAGCTGCGTCCTGCCCTCCGCCGCCGCGTTCGCCTTCTGCATATCGTCCACGAGCCGCACCGCCTTCGCGGTGTCGGCCGTATTCTGCGCAAACAGGACAACGCCGGCGAAGCCGTGATTCTTGAGTACCGCGGCAATGTCCGACGGGAGCTCCGTCACGCCCTGCTGATTGCCGTTTTTGTCCGGGTAATAGCGGAACGACGGCATGAGCATCTGCGAGATCTTCTCCTCCATGGTCATACCCGCAAGGATCTCCTCGGGCGTCGACTTTTCCGCGGCGCGCGCGGAACCAGCCAGCACGGGCAGAAGCAGCGCCGTGACGAGCAAAAGCGACAGGGTCTTCTTCAACTTTCTCATAGTTTCTTTTCCTCATTTCTGCGCCCGATTTTCGGAGTCTCCGATGCAGTGGGCTTGTCCTGAATTTATATTATAGCATCTACCCCCGCGGAAGCGCAAGAAAAAAGGCGTTTTCCGTTTGGCCTGCGACGCGCAAAAAAAATACCTGATTTCTACAGAAATCAGGTATTTTCGTGGTGCGCGGTACAGGACTCGAACCTGTGACCCCATGCACGTCAAGCATGTGCTCTACCAGCTGAGCTAACCGCGCAAGTCAGCATGAGATATATTAGCGCATTGGTTTTGAAATGTCAAGCCTTTTTTTCGACCACCCGCACGATTATAATATATGGGTATTTTAATATGGGGGAGAATGGGACATTTTATGGAAAAGCTCGGTTTTGACAACGAAAAATACCTGTCCATGCAGTCGGCGCACATCCGCGAGCGCATCGCCCAGTTCGGCGGCAAGCTGTATCTGGAATTCGGCGGCAAGCTGTTCGACGACTTCCACGCCTCGCGCGTGCTGCCCGGCTTCCAGCCCGACAGCAAGGTGCGGATGCTCCAGCAGCTCCGTGACGACGTCGAGATCGTCATCGCCGTCAATGCGAACGACATTGAGAAGAACAAGGTGCGCGGCGACCTCGGCATCACCTACGACGACGACTGCCTGCGCCTGATGGACTCCTTCCGCTCGCTGGGGCTCTTCGTCGGCAGCATCGTGGTCACGCAGTATGCCGGACAGGGCGCGGCGGACGCGTTTTTGAAGCGGCTCGACGCGCTGGGCGTGCGCAGCTTCCGCCACTTCCCCATCGCAGGCTACCCCTCGGACGTGGCGCATATCGTCAGCGACGAGGGCTTCGGCAAAAACGACTATATCGAGACCTCCCACTCCCTCGTCGTCGTCACCGCGCCGGGCCCCGGCAGCGGCAAGATGGCGACCTGCCTGAGCCAGCTCTACCACGAGCACCGGCGCGGCGTCTCCGCGGGCTACGCCAAGTTCGAGACCTTCCCGATCTGGAACCTGCCGCTCACCCACCCCGTCAACCTCGCCTACGAGGCGGCGACCGCCGACCTCAACGACGTGAACATGATCGACCCCTTCCACCTCGACGCCTACGGCGTCACCACGGTCAACTACAACCGCGACGTCGAGATCTTCCCCGTGCTGCGCACGATCTTCGAGCGCATCCAGAGCAAATGCCCCTACCGCTCGCCCACCGACATGGGCGTCAACATGGCGGGCAACTGCATCATCGACGACGAGATCTGCCGTCAGGCGTCGCGCATGGAGATCCTGCGCCGCTACTACAACACGATGGTCGCGCGCGTGCGCGGCGAGGCGGACGACGAACAGATCCGCAAGCTGGAGCTTGTCATGCAGAAGGCGGAGGTCACGCCCGACATCTGCCCCGCCTTTGCCGCTGCGCTGGACAAGGCAGAGGAGACCGGCGCGCCCGCTGGCGCGATGGTTCTGCCCGACGGACGGCTCGTCACCGGCAAGACCTCGTCCCTGCTCGGCGCCTCCGCCTCCATGCTGATGAACGCGCTCAAGGTGCTCGGCCGCATCGACGACGATCTCGACCTCATCCCCGATGTGCTCATCAAGCCCATCTCCGATCTGAAAACGCGCCATCTGGGTCACAACAACCCGCGGCTGCACTCCGACGAGGTGCTGCTGGCGCTGGCGATTTCCGGTCTGACCAACCCGCTCGCCGCGCGCGCGCAAAAGCAGCTCGGCAAGCTCCGCGGCGCGGACGCGCACTTCTCCGTCATCATCTCGGAGGAGGATATCCAGCTCTACAAGAGCCTCGGCATCCACGTCACCTGCGAACCCCGGTACGAGGTCGAAAGACTGTACCATAAGTAATATTATCTAAAGGAAATACCATATGGATTCAATTGTTCAAATCATCGCCGCCGAGCTGGGCCGCAGCGAGGCGCACGTCGCCGCCGTTGTCGAGCTGCTCGACGAGGGCAACACCGTCCCGTTCATCGCGCGCTACCGCAAGGAGCTGCACGGCTCGATGGACGACACGACGCTGCGCACGCTGGAGGAGCGGCTCGCGTATCTCCGCTCTTTGCAGGAGCGGCGCGAAACCGTAAAGAACTCCATCGCGGAGCAGGGCAAGCTGACGGACGAGCTTGCCGCCGCCATCGACAACGCCAAGACCCTCTCGGAAGTGGAAGACCTTTACAGACCGTACAAGCCCAAGCGCCGCACGCGTGCCACCGTCGCGAAGGAAAAGGGGCTCGAACCGCTCGCCGACCTGATTTTCGCGCAGAGCGACGACCTGCCCGACCTGCACCTGCTCGCCGAGCCGTACGTCGACGCGGAGAAGGGTGTGGAGACCATCGAGGATGCGCTCGCCGGCGCGAGCGACATCATCGCCGAGCGCATCTCCGACGACGCCGCTCTGCGCAAGACGCTGCGCACGCTCTATGAGAAGAAGGGTATGGTGCGCTCCGCCGCCGCGACGGAGGACGACAGCGTCTATCGGCTCTACTACGATTTCGTCCAGCCCGTGCCCCGGATGCAGGGGCATCAGGTGCTGGCGCTCAACCGCGGCGAGAAGGAGGGCTTCCTCAAGGTCGACGTCAGCGCCGACCGCGACTTCGCCCTCAGCGCCGTCTACGGCGCGTTCGTCAAGGGCAAGAGCGCGCGCGACTTCATGCGCGCTGCCTGCGAGGACGCCTACGACCGGCTGATCGCGCCCTCTCTGGAGCGCGAGCTGCGCACGGCGCTGACCGACACGGCGTCCGAGGGCGCGATCCGGATGTTTGCGCTCAACCTCAAGCCGCTGCTGATGCAGCCGCCCGTCAAGGGGCGCGTCACCATGGGGCTTGACCCCGGCTACGCCCACGGCTGCAAGGTCGCCGTCGTCGACGGCACCGGCAAGGTGCTCGACACGACGGTCGTCTATCCCACGCAGGGCGACAAGCAGAAGCGCCGCGCCATCGACACGCTCAAGGTCATGGCGAAGCGCCACGGCGTCGCGCACATCGCCATCGGCAACGGCACCGCCTCCCGCGAGACGGAGCAGATGGCGGTCGAGCTGATCGGTGAGCTGGGCGGCGGCGTCAGCTACATGATCGTCAACGAGGCGGGCGCGTCGGTCTACTCCGCCTCCAAGCTGGCGGCGGAGGAGTTCCCCGACTACGACGTCAACCTCCGTTCGGCGGTCTCCATCGCGCGGCGGCTCCAGGACCCGCTGGCGGAGCTGGTAAAGATCGACCCCAAGGCGATCGGCGTGGGACAGTACCAGCACGACATGCCGCAGAAGCGGCTGGGCGAGGCGCTGGACCACGTGGTCGAGGACTGCGTCAACGCGGTCGGCGTCGATCTCAACACGGCGTCCGCGCCGCTGTTGGAGCGCGTGGCGGGACTGAACGCCACGACGGCGAAGAACATCGTCGCCTATCGCGAGGAGAGCGGCGCATTCACGACGCGCAGGCAGCTCTTAAAGGTCGCCAAGCTCGGCCCCAAGGCGTTTGAGCAGTGCGCGGGCTTCCTGCGCGTGCCGGAGAGCCGGAACGTGCTGGACAACACCGGCGTCCATCCCGAGAGCTACGACGCGGCGGAGCGCCTGCTGGAGCTGCTGGACTACGACAAGGCGGCGCTCCGCAAGGGCGCGCTGTCGGACATCGCCGCAAGGCTGGACGCCTACGGCGCGGAAAAGGCGGCGGAGGCGTGCGGCGTCGGCGTGCCCACGCTGCGCGACATCGCCAAGGAGCTGCAAAAGCCGGGGCGCGATCCGCGCGACGAGCTGCCGCCCCCGATCCTGCGCACCGACGTGCTGGAGATCAAGGACCTCAAGCCCGGCATGCCCCTCACCGGCACCGTGCGAAACGTCGTCGACTTCGGCGTGTTCGTCGACATCGGCGTGCACCAGGACGGGCTGGTCCACATCTCGCAGGTGTGCGACCGCTACATCAAACACCCCAGCGAGATGGTCGCCGTGGGCGACATTGTCAAGGTCGTGGTGCTGGATGTGGACGAGAAAAAGAAGCGAATTTCCCTCTCAATGAAACAGACAAAAAAGTAGTAAAAACGCACCTAAGTTTCAACGCGAGCCGCCACCTAACAATGGCGGCTCGCGTTTTCTTCAATTTTGCTTTTTGACTTATATTTATGCTATTCCGTCAATATATTGTGGTCAACTTCTGCGTGCAACACAATTCTATCAAAATATATCACCGCAATATAGACTTATTTCAATAGTTTCTCGGTGTCTTTGCCCAATTTTGGCTTTGGCGGCACAGGCTGCGCCTTCGATGCGCTGATCTTCTCCGTTCCCCATGCCACCTGTCTGCGCACGATTTGTTTCCGTGCGTTTTCGTGCATTTTGTTGCAAATCCTCCTCAGCGCGTCAATAGACTTATTGTGCTTTTATTGCACTTTTTGGGCGCTTCGGCGCTCCGTTCGACGGCTTTCAATCGTCAACCCCGCATCGGCACAGCGTTTCCTTCCTGATGCCGACGCGCGGGGCTTTTCGACGGTCTCCGGCTGTCGGCCGCGGGGTATTTTTGTTTCCTGCGGCATGAATATCGTGTCCGTTCGATGGCATTTTGCCTGCTCATGGGGTGTTTTGGAGCTTCGACGGAACGCTTTTCCATAGAACGAGAGATTTTGCCCGCGTTCGCTGTGTCTTTTTCTCCTGATATCGCCGCACCCATGATTCGCAGCCGCGCCGCAATGCCTTTTGCCATGCGGGTTTCCGGACCCGAAAATGCCTATGAACACGGCGTTTGCGGTGCGTTTTCAGTCCGTTTTCAGTCCGTTTTCAACATACCGCAAAGACTGAACCTTTCCCTGCGGAACGGTTCAGTCTTTGCACTCTCATTCCATTTTCCGGATGGCGTGAAATGCTGATGAACAAAGGTTTTTTTTGGGGTGGCAGGGTGTGAAAACACCCGCCGTCCGGTGGACGACGGGTGTCTGCGCGGCTTGATTTTGGCTCAGGAGTCCCGTTCCGGCTCCTCTTTTTCGACCCTGCGGCCGCGCCACTTCGTCGGAAGAGCCTGCATGATGGCGGGAAAGGGGTTCTCCTGCTCGTTCGTGGGCTGGATATTGTATGTGCCGTACTTGTTGATGAGGTCGAACGCGTCCTCCGGCTGGCCGAAGAACGGGTTCATCATCGGCGTCTCATCGTATGGCAGACCTTTGTCGCTCCGCTCGGACATGGCTGTCACCTCCGGCGGCAGTATGCCCCGCGCCGCGGCGGTTTATGCGCGCAGGCTGGCGGGATAGACACCCGAATCGTGCAGCTTTTTGAGCTCCGATTGCACCGCGGGCTTGTCCTCCTTGTAGGTCACGCCGAACCAGCGCGCGCCGGAGTGGAGCACGGAGACGTCCAGTTCGCCGCGGTCGATGAGCTCGCCGACCAGCGTGGGCAGCAGCGCCTCGCCCTTGATGTTGTCGGGCGCGAGGCTCTTGAGAAATTCGTCGAGGTACGCCTCCAGCTTGCCGAAGATCCACGGCGTGAAGCCCCAGAAGTTCATGGAAACCGGCGTATCCGGCGGGATCAGCGGGCTGTCCTCGCCGTTTTCGATGTCGCGGATGTCGCCGTTGGGGTAGAGCTTGATCTTGAACGTCTCGACGATCTTCGTCAGCTTGCCGTTCTCGGTGTGGCAGACGCCGCGCGTGACGGTGCCGTTCTCGCTGACAGTCTTGTCGACGCGGTAGCCCACCATGGTCGCCGCGCCCTCGGCGGGCAGCCTTACGAGCTCCTCATAGATGGTCGGGAATGCGTCGGCGCCGTAGTAGTCGTCGGCGTTGATGACGGCGAACGGCTCGTGCACCACGTCGCGGGCGCAGAGCACCGCGTGCGCCGTGCCGAAGGGCTTCACGCGCTCCGCCGGGATCTTGTACCACGACGGGATGCTGGAGAAGTCCTGGAACGCGTAGGCGACCTCGACGTTTGAGCCGTCCTTCGCCTTCATCTGCGCGATTCGTCTGCCGCAAAGCTCCTCCATCAGCTCCCTCATGTCGGGCTTGATGATGAAAACCACCTTGGAAAAGCCCGCGCGGATCGCGTCGAAGATCGAGTATTCCATCAAAATCTCGCCGTTCGGGCCAAGGCCGTCGACCTGCTTGTTGCCGCCGTAGCGCGAGCCCATGCCCGCCGCCATGATGACCAATGCTGCTTTCATAGTATGCCTCCGTTTCATCGTGATGCGTCCTGCGTGTGCGCCGAAATTCAGCTTATCCATAATATACCGGAAAAGCGCGGCGCTTTCAACACTTGTTTTTTTTCGGCGGCGTGGTATACTTTATGACATTAAACCGCCCGCGGCGGCGCAGAATGCCGCCGCGCAAACAATATTGGGAAAGGAGGCGCGGAATATGAAACGTCTGATCGCCCTTGTGCTGTGCGCGGCGTGCCTCTGCGCCTCCGCGGCGTCTGCGGCGACCGCCGCGCCGAGCATCGGCGGCAAGGCCGCGCACACGGTCACGGTCGAGATGGGCGCGGGCGTCAGCGCGGACGTCGTTTTCGCGCAGGGCAGCGTCAGCAAAGATCAGAGCGCCGCGGAGCTTCTGCGCGCCGCCGCGGCGAGAAGCAACCTTCTCGCGGCGTGCAGCGGCGGCACGTTCAACGTCTCCGGCGCGGCGAAGCTAGACGGGTACGGCAACGTCCCCTGCTGCTACGCCAGCGTTGTGAAAAACGGCGCGCTGGTCAACGGCGGCGGTGAGGGCGTGTATCTCGGCTTCACCGCGGACGGCAGGGCGCTCATCGACGTGACGGAGGCGACGCTCCGCGTCGGCTTCTCCGGGCGGGAGATCGCGGTGGACGGCGTCAACAAGTACTATCCCGACAAGGCGGACGCCGCGCTGCTGTTCACGCCGGAGGCGGGCTGCGACCTGCCCGTTCCCGCCAGTGCAAAGGCGGCGAAGATCGTAAACGGCCGCGTGAGCGCCGTCCTCAGCTCCGGCAAGATGGCCTGCGCGCCGGGCACCTACTACTTCGTGTGCGGCAAGGACCGCCTGTCGCAGCTCCCCGCCGTGGGCGCGTCCGTCTCGTTTGCCACCGCCTTCTCCGACAGCGCGTGGAGCGGCGTCACGACCGCCGTCTCCTGCGGTCCGTGGCTGCTGCACAACGGCAACGCCGCCCCTGCCGAGAGTCCTTACAGTTATCTGTCCGGCACCGTCTCCCCGGACGCCGTCGGCAGCCGCACGTTTGCCGCCGTCCTGTCGGACGGCAGCCTGATGCTCGGCACCTGCACGGCAAGCGCGCGCCAGCTGGTCGTGTACCTGCTCTCGCTTCACGCGCGCGACGCCATGCTGCTCGACGGCGGCGCGTCCTCACTGCTCAGCGCGTCCGGCAGCGTGCTGACCTCCACCGACCGCCGGCTCAACCACATCCTCTGCGTCTACGGCGCGGCGCCCAAGGCGGTGCTGACCGAGCAGAAGCTCACCGTCAACGGCGCGGCGAAGCAGGCGGAGATCTACAACATCGACGGCAGCAACTACTTCAAGCTGCGCGACGTCGCGGCGCTGCTCACCGGCACGCCCTCACAGTTCTCCGTGGGCTACGACAGCGCGCGCAACACCGTGACCGTCCGCACCGGCAGCGCGTATACGCCGCAGGCGGGCGACCTGCAAACGGGCACGGACCGCTCCGAGACCGCCGTCGTCAGCGCGCAGCGCGTCGAGATCAACGGCCGCGCGGCGGACCTGACCGCCTACAACATCGGCGGCAACAACTTCTTCAAGCTGCGCGAGCTCGGCGCCGCGCTGAACTTCACCGTCGGCTATGAGGAAGCAACGCGCACGATCACGATCCACAGCAGATGAAAACGCCCATAAAAAATCCCGCCTTGCGGCGGGATTTTTTTGTTTTCACTTGTTCTCTCTGGTATCCTCGATCGTACCGTCGGCAGCGTTCTTGCGGACGGATTCGATGCCGTTGAGGCAGCTTGCCTTCGCCTTGTAGCTCTCGCTGGCGCCGATGATCTCGCCGTTGCCCGCCTTGAGACGGAAGCGGAACTCGCCCGCCTTGTCGGTATAGACCTCAAACTTCGGATTCTTCTGCTTTTCGAAGCCCTCCGCCGTCTGATCCTCCAGCGCGGCGGCCGGAGCGTTCTTCTGGACGCTGGCAATGCCGTTTTTGCAGCTCGCGAGCGAGGTATAGATCTCGCTTGTGAGGATGACCTCGCCGTTGCCGGCCTTGAGATTGAACTTGCAGCCGCCCTTGGCGTCTTTGATAACAAATTTGCCCATGCTCGAAGCCTCCTGCATCATAAATTGCGGACGAACGTCCTGTCGTCTGCCATTTTACGACATGATCCGCCGTTCGTCAATGAAAAATCTTGACGGCGCATACATCGCGCGGCGCGCTCATATCATGTAGCACCTTGAGATTCGGGAGTGCTGCTATGAAGGGAAACATCGAGGAGCGCGCCTGCGCGCTCGCAGACTACATCATAGAAAACCGCGCCACCGTGCGCGCCGCCGCGCGGAAGTTCGGCGTCAGCAAGAGCACCGTCCACAAGGACCTGCAAGATCGCCTGCCGGGGATCAATCACGCGCTGTACGCGCAGGTGAAGGAGGTGCTGGATGAAAACAAGGCGGAGCGCCATATCCGCGGCGGCATCGCCACGCGGCGCAAATACAAGGGCGTCTGAACAGGAGCCTTCGCGGCGGGAAAACTCATTTTTCTCTTGTAGACGCGCCCGAAAACGGCTATAATGTCAAAGAAGCCGTTTGTGTTTCGCAGCCGGAGGGGCGGATACCTCGCCGTTTTTGGGATCCTGCTCGCCGCCGCGCTGCTGCTTGCCGCCGCGCTTTGGCCGCGCGCGCCGCGGCTTCCCTCCGACGCGCGGGAGACGGCGCCGCCCGCCGGCGCGCGGCTCGTCACCGTCACCCCCGCCGCCCTGCCGTCCGAGGGCTGCGCGCAGAGCGCCGCGCGCACCGTGCGCACCCGCCGTCCGGACTGCTACACCGTGCTCGTCTCCGGGCTGGACGCCTCCGGCGGCGGCAGCGACACGAATCTGCTTGTCCGCTTCGACGTGGCGCAAAAGCGCATCGACGCCGTCAGCCTGCCGCGGGACACGCTGCTCCACCGCGAGTGGTACAGCAACAAGCTCAACTATGCCTACGCCTCCGGCGGCACGGAGCTGCTGCGCGGCGAGGTGGAGCGCCTGCTGGGCGTGCCGGTCGACTACGCGCTCACGATCGATCTGCGCGGCTTCGTCGCCCTGATCGATCGCATCGGCGGCATCGATTTTGACGTGCCCGCGGACATGGACTACGACGATCCGGCGCAAGACCTGCACATCCACCTGCCGCGGGGGCTCCGGCACCTGAACGGGCAGGAGGCGATGGGCGTCGTGCGCTGGCGCAAGAACAACGACGGCAGCGGCTATCCGGACGCCGATCTCGGGCGCATCCGCACGCAGCAGGCGTTTTTGAAGGCGGTCGCGAAAAAAGCGGCCAGCCTCGCGAACGTACCGGCGCTCACGCAGCTGGTCTTCTCGTATGTCAAAACCGACCTCACCGCCGGGAACCTGCTCTATCTGGGCGGCGCGGCGCTGGACGCGGGCACGGAGGGCGTCTTCTTCCACACGCTCCCCGGCGACGGCGCGCGCTGCTGGCGCGGCGAATCCGTCTACGTGCTCGACCCCGACGCGACGCTCGCGCTGGTCAACGAAGCGCTGAACCCCTACGACGCTCCCGTCGCCATGGAGGAAACCGACATTTTTGTCCCATAACACACCGGAAAAGCCCGGATGTTTCCCATTTTCTACCGGAAAGGACACATGAGATCAATGAAGCGTTTACACCAACGAATCCTTGCCCTGCTGCTTCCGCTTGCGCTGCTGTTCTCCGTCGGCGCGCAGGCGAAGACGGTCGTCGGCGTCCCCTACGGAGGATCGCCCGGCGTCTACCGCGTCATGGAGGCAGAGCACGACTCGCTCCTGCCGCGTGTGCGCGGCTACGAGGGGCAGTTCTCCGACGTGGCCGAGGACGCATGGTACTACAGCTACGTCTCCGCCGGCTATGAGTACAGCCTGTTTGAAGGCCGCGGCGGCGGGTTCGACCCCGACGCGCAGATCACCGTCGCGGAGCTGCTGACGCTCTCGGCGCGGCTGCACGCCGCCTATACGGGCGAGCAGGCGCCCGCGCCGGAGGAGGGCGCGGCGTGGTACATGCCCTACGTCCGCTACCTGTTCGACCGGGAGCTGCTGGACAGCGCGATCGACGATTTCACCGCGCCGGCGACGCGCGCGCAGTTGGCGGGCATCTTCGCCCTGTCCCTGCCGGAGGAGTGCTACGACGCGCCGAACGACACGCTGGTCGACAACGGCTACGCCTCCGGGGATTACATCACCGACGTGGACACGTCCACGCCCTATCAGGCGCAGATCCTCTGGATGTACCGGCAGGGCCTGCTGAGCGGCATGGACGAGAGCGGCAGCTACCTCCCCGACGAGACCACCACCCGCGCCGAGACCGCCGCCGTCGTCACGCGCATGGTCGATCCCGCGCTGCGCATCATGCTCCATTGGGTCGTCGTTCCGCAGTGGTCCGCCGTGGGCCGGACGCTCGCAAGTCTGGTCGACGCGCCCGACAACGCCTCCGAAGCGCCCGCCTACAACGACCCCGCCGCCGTGGACAGCGCGGTGCGCCGGATGCTCGCCTCCGGCGAGAACACGCTCTCGCTGCGGTATCCCTACGAGATCACGCAGTCCGAGGCACAGGCGATCGCCAACGCCTTCATGGCATGCGCCAAGAGCTACTGCGAGCAGATGTACAACTCCATCACCTGCCAGCGCTACCTCCACAGCGGCGCGGTGCTGCTGACCTTCTCCGCCACCGCCTGCAACGACGAGGCGCTCGCGCTGTACCGCGACGAGACCATGGCAAAGGCGATCGAGATCCACGATATGCTTTGGGAGAGCGGGCAGCTCAACGCCGACATGAGCCAGTACGAGATCGCGCGCGTCTATTTTCAATGGCTGTGCGACAACTGCGTCTATGACGACCACGGCGCGCACGACGACTACTCCCTCAGCCACATCGCCTACAGCGCGCTGCTCCGCGGCACCGCCGTCTGCGACGGCTACACCGGCGCGTACAACCTCTTTTTGAAGCTGGAGGGCATCGAGTGCCGCGCGCAGGCCAACGACACGCACATCTGGACCGTGGCGGTCCTCGACGGCACGGAGTACCACATCGACACGACCTGGGGCGACCAGCACAGCTTTGTCGAGTGGGAGTATTTCGGCATGAGCGAGGCGCAGGCAAGGCAGGCGCACGATTGGTAAGCCACAGGCGGG
>SVMM01000030.1 GCA_015067435.1 Oscillospiraceae bacterium
CTTCATTTCGCATCACCACTAAGATTATAGCATAGTGGTAACAATTATTCAATCTTTTTAATCAGATATTAGTATGACATCGTCCTTGCTGTGCGGCACAGGCGAAAACTGTTGCAAGCAGGCGGAATTTGTGCTACTATATAAGACCAAAACAGAAGGAACAAAAACGCTCCCCGCAGCAATGGAGATCGGTGCGATGAACGCGAAGAAATACGGCATTATCCTCACAAACGTCGTGATTGTGCTTGGGATCATCATATTCGTCATAGCGTATGCGACCCGACAGCGCCATGAGATCCTTGCCGCACGGGTGGAGACCTTTGAAAACCTGACGCTTGCCATGGAGCAGGTGACCGCGAACTATCTCGCGCAGGAGCAGCAGATCTGCGACACGTGGGCGCGCTGCGTGGAGCAGGGCGGGATGACGATGGAGGAGGCCCGTGACTGCGTTCGCCGCATACAGCCGGATTCCGGAACGGCCTCCGCCCATTTGATCTACGTGGACGACGGCTCCATGAGCGGCCTTTCGACCCGCGCGCGCACGGACGACGCTTCGGCGTATGCCGTGTCCTATGCCAGTCTCAACCTTTTTAAGCCTGCGGCGGAGCTTGGCGAGCTGGGGCGGGAGGTCAATATCACACGCGCCTATACAAACCCGATGGACGGGAAGCAGTCCATCGCCTTTTATGACCGTGTCTCGCTGCGCGAAAACGGCGTCAGGCGCGACGCGCTGTTGCTGCGCGTGGTGCCGACCTCCGAGCTGGCGGGCAAATGGGTGTTTCCGACCGAGGAGTACAGGGACGCGGAGATTTCTTTGATCGACAGGAGCGGCAGCTATATCATCAAGAGCTCGTCGTTTAAGAACGCCAGCTTTTTTGAATTCTACAAATCTTACAATCTCGCCGACTATGCCGCGCAGCCCGACATGGAGACGGAGTTTGCCGCGACGACCGGCTCGTTTACCATGCGCAACTCAAAGGGCGAGACGTGCCTGATCGCCCATACCCCGGTGAACTCCATGGAGGGATGGGCGATCGTTTCCTACCTGCCGGCGGAGTCTCTGAGCCGAAGCGGGGTCAACTGGACGCTGCTCATTGCCGTCGTCGCGGCGCTGCTTTTGCTGCTGGCGTTCGACCTTGCCGTGATGCAGACCTTCAACCGGACGCTGCAAAGGACGGCGGAGGCGGCGAAGAACGCAAGCCGCGCGAAAAGCGACTTCCTCTCCAATATGTCGCATGAGATCCGCACGCCCATCACGGCGATCCTCGGCATGAACGAGATGATCCAGCGCGAGAGCAGGAACCCGGACGTGCTGGAGTATTCCGACAGCATCCGCAAGGCGGGCGTCAGCTTGCTGGGCATCATCAGCGACATTCTTGACTTTTCCAAGATCGAAGCGGGGCGAATGGAGCTTACGGAGGCGGACTACGACCTCACGGGCATGATAGACTCCGTGGTCAACCTGACGCTCCTGCGCGCCGAGGGCAAGGGCCTTTCCATGCGCGTGGAGGTCGATCCGGCGCTGCCGGAGCGCCTGCGGGGCGACGATATGCGCGTCAAGCAGATTTTGACCAACCTGCTTTCCAACGCGGTCAAGTACACGGAAAAGGGATCGGTCACGTTTTCCTGCGCGCTTGGCGGGTGGGACGGGGACGCTGCCCTGATCCACTTTGCCGTGACCGATACGGGCATCGGCATCCGCGAGGAGGAGATGGACAAGCTGTTTACGGCCTTCGACCGACTGGACACCGAGCACACGCGCACCGTGGAAGGCACGGGCTTGGGTCTTGCGATAACGGCGAAGATGCTCTCGCTGATGGGCAGCGAGCTGAAGGTGGAGAGCACCTACGGCAAGGGCTCCACGTTTTTCTTCACGCTCCGCCAGACAGTGATCGACAGGACGGCGGTGGGCGATTTCGACCCGATGCGCTCCCAGCGGGAGAACAAGACGAGGGATTCCGCCCGAACGCCGTTTGTCGCGCCGGACGCGCGTATTCTGATCGTGGACGACACGCAGATGAATTTGCAGGTGTTCAAGGGGCTGCTCAAGCGGACCGAAATGCACGTAGAGGTTGCCGGAAGCGGCGCGGAGTGCATCGACCGCTTTGCACGCGAGGATTTCGACTTGATCTTTCTGGACTACCGTATGCCGGAAATGGACGGCATCGAAACGCTCGGCAGGCTGACGGAGCTGTACCCCGAAAAGCGCGCGCGAACGCCCGTGATCAGCCTGACCGCCAGCGCCGTGTCGGGCGACCGCGAGAAGATGCTCGCCGCGGGCTTCGACGACTATATCACAAAACCCGTCAATATCGACGAGATGGAAAATATGCTGATCCGCCGTCTGCCAAAGGAGAAGGTCGTGCTGACGCCGGAAGCCTGCGTGACAGAAGAGGACCCGGCTTCTACTCTGCCGGAGGAGCTTTTTGACGTGCCGCTTCTGGATCCGGCGGAGGGCCTGCGGTTCTGCGGCGATGCCGAAAGCTATCTGGAGGCGCTGGACGTTTTTGCAAGGTCGATCGAATCGCGCGCCGCCGAAATCGAGCGGAAGCTCGCAAGCCGCGATCTGGAGGGGTACACCATCAGCGTTCACTCCCTCAAAAGCACGTCTCGCACCATCGGCGCGCTGGAGATTTCCAATCGTGCCAAGGCGTTGGAGCAGGCGGGGAACAGAAGGGACGAGGCGCTTTTGCTTCGGGACACGCCGACGCTGCTGGAGGCATACCGGAGCCTGCGGCAGCCGCTGGAACGGATTCTGAACATCGGCGGGGCAGACACCGCGGAGAAAGCAAAGCTCTCCGAAGCGGAGTTCGACGAGGCGATGCGCTCGATCGGCGAATTCTGCGCCGAATATGACGATTCCGGCGTGGACGCGGTCATGGAAACGCTGGCGGGCTATCAGATCCCCGCGTCGCGGTGGGAGAGGTACGAGCGGCTGGCAAGCGCGGCGCGCCGCGTGGATTGGGAAGCCATGTCACGGATTAGTGCGGAAGGAGATGCGAACGATGAAGAGAATGGCTAAGCGCGCGCTGTGCGGGGCGATGGCTTGCCTGCTGCTTGCAATGACAGCCTGCGGCGGAAGGACGGCGGGTACCGCGCAGACGGAGGAACCGGAAACGCAGGGCTTTGTTCCCGCGATGGATCCGCAGACCGAATGCACGGTCAAGGTCGTGGGACACTATGACAATTTCGAGTCTCTGGAGAACGCTTTCAATCGATTTGCGCAGTATTATCCCAAGGTCGAGCTGACATATGCCAAGCTGGACAGCTACAACAAGACGATCGCTCTTGCCCTGACGGGGGATGAAGCGCCGGACGTCTTTTTCATGTATCCGTGGATGGCCGGAAACGAGGCGTACCAGCCGCTGTTCGACGCCGCCGAGAACCTTTCCGACCCGTCATTGCGGATCGACCTCTCCTGCATCCGGCAGGGCATCCTTTACCGGGACGCGCAGGGACATGTGCCCTATGCGCCGATCTTCGACTCCACCTACGGTATGCTGGTCAATGAGGATATCTTTGAAAAGGAAAAGCTCTCCGTTCCGAAAACCTATTCCGAGCTTCTGGACGCATGCGAGGCGCTGAAAAAAGCCGGTTATCCCAGCCCGATGATGGGCTACAGCGGCTTTTTGACCTACCCGCTGTACTATCCGTTTTTCTGCGCGCAGCTTCGTGAGAACGAAGCCGCCGTCCGGGAGCTGAACGAGATGCGGCCGTCCGCGGGAGAATACATGCGGAGCGCGCTGGAGTTGGCCGATGACTTTATGAGCCGCGGCTATGTCGACCTGGCGCTCTGCGATGAGCTGGAGGACGATTACAAGGCGGTCATCCTGCGCTTTTTTGAGGGCGACGTGCCGATGATGCTGGCGTCGGGAAGCACGGTGTCGGGAACGGAAAAGCGCGAGAGCCTTTCCGAGGCGTTTGCCGCCCATCCCTTCCGGTACAGCCTCTATCCCGTTCCCTCCACGGAGGAAGGGGGGTATTTCCTCGATACCGTTTCCATGGCCTTTGCGGTCAACAAAAACAGCAAGGCGCTGGACATGGCAAACGAATTCATGCGCTTTTTGATCTGCACGGAGGAGCTGAATCAGATGGCGCGCGAAAAGCGCATGGTGACGCCCTGCATTGATATGTCGCTCGACGCGGTCTATACGTCCTTCGGCGCGCTGGGGCAGGATCAGATCATTTACATATCGGATCTCGGCCTCGACGACGCGCCGGACACGCAGGTCCGCAGAGCGGGGAACCGGGTGAGCACCGGACAGCTGACCGTGGACCAGGCTGTCGCGGCCTTCGGAACAATTGAGAACTGACATACGTGCGCTGCGCCTCCGCCGCCCCTGCGGAGAAGACCGGGAAAAGGCCGCGCGTTCAAATCGCATCAAGTCAAAACGGGCAGAGCGGTCACGCTCTGCCCGTTAATTCTTTTTCGTTTACTGCGCCCCGGAAAGCTTGGAAAGTGCCTCCCAGTCCACGCGCCCGGCGGCTTCGCACAGGTCCCGGTAAAGCGCCGCGCGGGAATCGGGGATCGCGCGGCTGTTCAGCTCGTCCAATATGTCCTGAATGCCCGCGTCGTCGTAAAGCCCGCAGAGCTCGCGGATCGTCGCGCACGCGTCGTCGAACTCCGCCTCGGACAGGGGCTGCTTCTCCCGTGCGCCCTCCAGTTCCCGGAAAAGCGCCTCCAGCGGCTCTTGCATGCCGCGGTATGCCTCAAGGAGACGGGGCGTGTCCCGGCGCAGCGCCCCGGCGTCGCCCTGATTGCCGGCCTCCTCCAGCGCTTTGGCGCGGTCGGATACCTCCAGCGCGCCGACCGCGCGCGCCGTGCTTTTGAGCGAATGGACCCGGAGCGTGTAGCCTGCGACGTCCTCGGAAGCCAGGCATTGCCCGATCTGATCGGCGCGCGCTTCAATGGAGCCGGCAAAGGAGCGGAGCGCCGCCATGTACGACTCGGCGTCGCCGCAGAAGGTTATGCCGGCGGCGGGATCCAGATTCGGAATGTCGAAGATCTCCGGCGGCAGAAGCGCGAGCGGGTCCTCCTGCGGCGCGTCCTCCGCCAGCGTGATCTTCTCCTTTGGAAGGTACTGGATGAGGACGGCCTCCATCCGCTCGATATCCACGGGCTTCGTAACATAATCGGTAAAGCCCGCCGCAAGCATCTTCTCCCGGACGCCCGTCACCGCGCTTGCGGTCAGGCAGATCACGGGCGTACGCGCGCGCTTTTCCGGGTACAGCTCGCCCAGCCGCGCAAGCGTCTCGATGCCGTCCATCCCCGGCATCCGATAGTCGAGGACGACAATGTCGTAGTCCTCCGCGCCAAAGCGTTCAAGGCATTCCTCGCCGCTTTCGACGGCGTCTATGCGGATCTCCGTCCGCTTGAGAAGGCCGCAGATGACCTGCAGGTTCATCTGCGTATCGTCCACAAGCAGCAAACGCGCGTCCGGCGCAAGGAAGGGCGTCCGCGAGCCGTGCCGCGCCCGGAGCGCGCCGGAGCGCGCCGCGAAATCGCGGCTGCCGATCGGTTCGCGATCCACAATGCTCTGGCGCAGCGTGAAGGAAAAGGTCGAGCCGGCGCCATACTCGCTCTCGACGGATATTTCGCTGCCCATCATGGACAGCAGCTTGTGCGTGATGGCAAGGCCGAGGCCCGTTCCCTCGATCGTGCGCGTGTGCGCGGCGTCGAGCCGGTCGAACGCGGAAAAAAGCCTGCTGCGATCCTCCTCGCTGATGCCGATGCCCGTATCCTGCACGGACACGCGGATCCACACGTCATCGCCCTCGGTCCGCTCCGACGCGAGCGACAGGCAAACGCTGCCCTTTTCCGTGTATTTCACCGCGTTGGAGAGCAGGTTGGTCAGGATCTGCTTGATGCGGATCTCGTCGCCGCGCAGGCGGCCCGGCAGGGTGGGATCGACCTCCGTTTCCAGCAGCAGGCCCTTGCTCTCGGCGCGCAGGCGCGTGAGGTTGAGCGTATCGTCGATCAATCCCGCCAGATCGTATTCCGTCGGGACAAGCTCCATGTGCCCCGCCTCGATCTTGGAGAAATCCAGAATGTCGCTGATGATGCCGAGCAGGCTTTCGCCCGCCCTGTTGATGCTCTCGGAATAGCTCAAAACATCCTCGTCGCCGCTCTCCCTGCGGATCATCTCGTTCATGCCGAGGATCGCCGTGATGGGCGTTCGGATCTCGTGGCTCATGTTGGACAGGAAATCGGATTTGGCGCGGTTCGCCTCCTCGGCGGCGAGCAGCGCCTTTGAAAGCGCCTCGCGGCTTTTCTTCGTGCGCCGGGAATCGCGCGCGACGAGGCCGATGACCAGCGCGGCGATCCCCAGCAGCACGGCGCCGAAGAGAAGCGCGTTTTGCCGCGCCATGTCCGCGAAGGTGTAGGTATAGAGCCCGTCCGTGTAGCGGTAAGCGAGATTCTGCGCGTAATCGGAGCCGATCACGCCGATGCCGCGATTGAGCAGGCGCAAAAGCCCCTCGTTTCCGATCTTTACGCCGAAGCAGCGGTCGTCGCTGCGGTTGAGCTGGCGCATCGAAAGCTCGCTGTAGCGGCTGTTGCGAAGGATATCGTTCGCGCGTAGCCCGTTGAGCGTGGTGCAGTCGGCCTCGCCGGAGAGAACGGCGTCAAGGCAGCTCTCGATGGACGCATAGTAGGCGATCTCGGCCTCCGGGAAATTCGTGCGGACATAGTAATACTGCATGCGGTTGTTCTCGTTCACCGCAAAGCGCGAGACCGCATCGCCGCCGGACTCGCTGCGGAACACCAGCTCCGTCGAGGCGGAGATCACGGGGCTGGATTGATAGATGCCGTTTTCCTCGGAGTAGTACAATCCGCCGCCGACGGGAAACGCCGCGTCGATCTCCCCAGCGTTTATCGCCGCGACCAGAGCGTCATAGCTTTCAAAGCCCCGGTAGCTCACCGTAATGCCGGAGATGCCGAGCACCTCGCCGACGATCGGGACAAGCTCCCGCACGACGCCGTCCACTTCGCCCTGCGCGTTGGTGTCGCTATAAGGGAGATAGTGGTCAAGATAACCGATCCGGAGGCCGCTGTGCGTCCGTATCCATTCCTTTTCTGCTTCTGAAAAGGCGCGGCTGGAGATGCTGACCGGATAGTATTTCGCGCGGAGCGAGGAAATATAGTTCGGCTCGTCCGAGAACAGATGCGTCTGCGCGGCGTTCAGCTCGCCGAGCAGATCCGCGCGCGCGGCGCTGACGCAAAGGTAGTAGTCGCTCGCGCCGAAGGCGCACAGCACCTCGGCGTGCTCCCGCCCGTAAGCGCCGTCCCCCTCCGCGGCGAGGATGTCGACCCGCTGCTCGTCAAACGCGGAGAAGAGCGCCTCGTAGTCCGAAAACGTGACGACGTTTGCGCGCACGGCGTGCCCGTCGAGGTACTGGCGCAGCGCGTCGGCGATCGCGCTGTCCAGCACGCCAATCGTCCGGCCGGAGAGCGTGGACGCTTCGGCGGTGATCGACGGGTCCGAATCGTGCTTGACCAGGCTGTAGGTCTCGCTGCCCATGGGGTCGTTCGGATAGCCGATGCGCCCCGCGCGCTCCTCCTTCCAGGCGAGGCCCGCCAGAAGGTCGATCTCGCCGTCGAGCAGCTGCTGGTAAAGCTCACCGAAATCCCCGTAGACATAGTCGTATTTCCAGCCCGTGTATTCCGAGAGCTTGAGATAGTATTCGTAGGCATAACCGGTCTTGACGGCACCCGGACGGGCGCCCTCCTGAAAGACCTCGTTTTCATAGTAGCCCACGCGGATCATGCCGGGCGCGTCTTCCGCGGCGAGGGCGGCCGCTCCCGGCGAGAGCGCGAAGACTGCCGCCAGCAGGAGACAAAGCAAAGCTGTCATCTTCGCCCTCCGTCCGCCCCGGCAAGCGCGGAAAGCGCCTCCCAGTCCACGCGCCCCGCGGCTTCGAACAGGTCATGGTAAAGCCCTTCGCGGGAAGCGGGGATCGCGCGGCTGTTCAGCTCGTCCAATATGCCCTGTATGCCTGCGTCGTCGTACAGCGCGCAGAGCTCATGGATCGCCGCGCACGCGTCGTCGAACTCCGCCTCGGACAGGGGCTGCTTCTCCCGTGCGCCCTCCAGTTCCCGGAAAAGCGCCTCCAGCGGCTCTTGCATGCCGCGGTACGCTTCGAGAAGAAGCGGCGTGCCCCGGCGCAGCGTCTCGGCGTCGCCGTGATTGCCCGCCTCCTCCAGCGCTCTGGCGCGGTCGGACACCTCCGACGCGCCGACCGCGCGCGCCGTGCTCTTGAGCGAATGGACCCTGAGCGTGTAGCCCGCGATATCCGCGGCGGCCAGACATTGGCCGATCTGTTCGGCGCGTGATCCGATGGATTCGGCGAAGGAGCGGAGCGCCGCCATGTACGCCTCGGCGTCGCCGCAGAAGCCTATGCCGGCGGTGGGGTCCAGGCCGGGAATGTCGAAGACCTTCGCCGGCAGAAGCGCGAGCGGGTCCTCCTGCGGCGCGTCCTTTGTCAGCGTGACCTTTTCCTTTGGCAGATGCTGGATCAGGACGGCCTCCATCTTCTCGATGTCCACGGGCTTGCTCAGATAGTCCGTGAAGCCGGACTCGATCATGTATTCCCGCGTGCCGGATACCGCGCTCGCGGTCAGACAGATGATCGGCGTGCGCCGCACCTTTTCGGGATACAGGCTTTTCAGCCTGCCGAGCGTTTCGATCCCGTCCATCCCCGGCATGCGGTAGTCCATAAAGACCAGATCGTAGTCGGCGGCGGAAAAGCGTTCGACGCCCGTCGCGCCGCTCTGCGCGGTGTCGATCTGCATTTTCGTGCGCTTGAGAAGGCCGGAGATCACCTGAATGTTCATCTCCGTGTCGTCCACGATCAGGATGCGCGCCCCGGGGGCGACAAAGGGCGTCCGGCTGCGCCTGAGCGCGCCGTCCGTGGACGGCAGGTCAAAGCTTCCGATGCGCCCGGCGCCGCAGATGCTTTGGCGCAGCGTGAAGGAAAAGGTCGAGCCGGCACCGTACTCGCTCTCCACCTTCAGCTCGCTGCCCATGAGGGAGAGCATCTTCTGCGTGATGGGCAGTCCCAGACCCGTGCCGAGGATCTTGCGCGTGCGGATCTGATCGAGCCGCTCGAACGCCGTGAACAGCCTGCTGACGTCCTCGGGACGGATGCCGATGCCCGTGTCCGTCACCGATACGCGCAGTTCAACGAAGCCGTCGGCCTCGCCCAGCCGCTCGAAGCTCATGCGCACGCTGCCGCGCTCCGTGTATTTCACCGCGTTGGAGAGCAGGTTGGTCAGGATCTGCTTGATGCGGATCTCGTCTCCGTGCAGCTGGGCGGGAAGCGTGCCGTCAACGCTCACCTGAAAGACGAGGCCCTTCTCCTCCGCGCGCAGGCGCATCAGGTTCGCAACGTCGCGGATCAGCGCGGCAAGGTCGTAATCCGCCTCGACCAGCTCCATCTTGCCGGACTCGATCTTGGAAAAGTCCAGAATGTCGTTGATGATGCCAAGCAGGCTGACGCCCGCCTTGTTGATGCTCTCGGAATAGCTCAAAACATCCTCGTTGTCGCTTTCCCTGCGGATCATTTCGTTCATGCCGAGGATGCCGGTGATGGGCGTGCGGATCTCGTGGCTCATGTTGGACAGGAACAGCGTCTTTGCCTTGCTGGCGTCCTCCGCGCGCGCGAGCGCGTCGCTCAGCGCCCGGCTCTGCTCCAGCGTCCGGCGCGTGTCCGAATCCACGTCCATGAAGCACATGCTGACCGCGTGGACAAAGTTGTCGTCGCGGTCCTCGGGGTGGCGAACGCCGGCAAAACGGATCATCTCATAGGATTCCCGCCCCTGCTGGACGACCTGATAGCGGTAGGAGATGACGCGCTCGTTCCGAAGCCCGCTGCGGATCGACTCGGGCTGGATGAAGCGGAGGAACTCGCCGCGGTACTCCCCGGCGACATAGGCCTCGGCATACTCCGTCAGACCGCGCAGGAAGGAGAAACGCTCGCCAGTCCGATAGCCGCGGTCCAGCCCGGAGTGGATCTGGTAGCACACGCCCTCGTCCTTGTCCAGCTCAACGTAGTAGACGCCGCGATAGTCGGAGGACAGCGCGGTGATCAGCTTTTCCTGCTGCGCCCGCCGCCGTTCCTCATCCAGCAGCTTTTCCTGCATGGCGAGCTGCCGTTCCAGCTCCTGCTGCTTGCGCTTCTCGGTGATGTCCGAGAGAAAGACATAATACAGCCCGCCGTAGGCGTCCGTCTCCGCATAGTGCCCGAAGTCGTCCACCATGCGCACGGTGCCGTCCTTGCGGAGGATGCGGTACTCCACATAGTCCATCTGGTCGTCGCTTTCCGCGATTTGATTGCTGATGGAACCCGCGATCGCGTCATAGTCCTCCGGGTGGACCATCCCGCGGAAGGTAAAGCCCGTAAGTCGCTTGAAATCCTCCAGATCGTCGCAGCCGAATATGTCGATGAGCGCCTGATTGGCGTAGATCAGCTCCTCCGGCGCCTGCGCGCGATAGATGAAAAAGCCGCCCGGCATATGAGCTCCGATCTGCTTGACGATCGGCATGGTCTGCTCGTTCAGTTCAAAACGCAAATCCGGCATGGGCGACTCCTCCCTCTGTGCGTATCAATTGCGTCAACATGATAGTACAGAAACGGATATAATGCAAGTTTTTTGCCTTTGACGCTTGAAAAAACGCTGCATTTTCCCTATAATGATATTTGTAGAAATAAGCGAAAAGGTGACGCGCATGATCGAAAAGGGTCAAATCAGCGGGGATTGGGTGCTGGTCGTCGACGACGACGCGGAAAATCTGCACCGGGCGAGCCGCATTCTCTCTTCCGGCGGGCTGCGCTCAAGCTGCGTTCGCTCGGGCGAGGATGCGCTTCGTCTCCTTACACGGGGCGGAGCGCTGCCGGATCTCATGCTGCTTGACATCCACATGCCGGAGCCGGACGGCTTTGAGACCCTTGCGCGGATGCGCGCACTGCCGACGCTCGCCGCCATGCCGGTCATATTCCTAACGGCGGAGGAGGACAGCGCCGCGGAGATCCAGGCGCTTCGCGCGGGCGCGATGGACTTCATCCGCAAGCCATTCGTCCCGGAGGTGCTCCTTACGCGGGCACGCCACACCATCGAGCTGACGCGGCTGCAAAACGACCTTGCGCGGCAGGTGGAGGACAAGACCCGCGCCGTGCTGGAGCGGGAGGAGCGGATCACACGCATCAACGCGCAGGTCGTCCACGCCCTCGCCGGCGCGGTCGACGCGAAGGACGCCTACACCAACGGCCACGCCGAGCGCGTGGCGAAGTATGCGCGCGAGATCGCGCGGCGCCTCGGCTGGGACGAGGAGCGCCAGAAGAGCGTCTACATGACTGGGCTTTTACACGACGTCGGAAAGATCGGGATACCGGACTGGATCATCAACAAGCCGGAGCACCTCACCGACGAGGAATATGCGATCATCAAAACGCATCCCGCGAAGGGCGGCAGAATTCTGGGCAACATCTCCGAGTTCCCGGAGCTGGCCATCGGCGCGCGCTGGCACCACGAGCGCTGGGACGGCGGGGGCTACCCCGACGGTATCGCCGGAGAGGATATTCCGGCGGAGGCGCGGATCATCGCTGTGGCGGACGCCTATGATGCGATGGCGTCCCGCCGGAGCTACCGCGGCGTGCTGCCGCAGGAGAAGATCCGCGCCGAGCTGGAGCGCGGAAAGGCAACGCAGTTCGACCCGGAGTTTGCGGACATCATGCTGCAAATGATGTCCGAGGACACGGATTACCGGATGCGCGAGGAATAAACAGACCGCGATAACGCAGTCAGGAGGTCTCGATACAATGAACAACAGGGTGCTTTTTCTCGGCAGCGGCTCGCCGTTTATGATGAACGCCGTTATGGGCAATCTCTCCTCGTCGGGTTACGACGTGATGTCGGTCGCGCCGGACGAGGAATCTGTGCGCACCTACGGCGCGGATCACGATATTGTGGTGCTGTTCCTCGGCCCGGCGCTGTTCGCCGAGCACGAGGATACCCTGCGCGCCATCGGAGAGGTCGGCGCCGCGCCGAAAAAACTGTTCTTCGTCATCGGAGACGACGACGAGGTTGCCTGCGCCAAGGATTATTTCCCGCCAAAGGCGATCACGGCAAGCTTTCCGAAGCCGCTGAACATCAAGCGCTTTCTGATGCGGGTCGACCATCTGGTCAGCGACCCGCACAAGCGCGAGATGCCGCCGATCCTGCTCGTGGACGACGATCCGGACTATCTCAAGATGGTCAAGGGCTGGATTTCGCGCAAATACCGCGTGGCGATCGTCAACAGCGGGATGCAGGCGGCGACCTATCTTGCCAACAACAAGCCGTCGCTGATCCTGCTTGACTATTCGATGCCGGTGCTGGACGGCCCCCAGGTGCTGGAAATGATCCGCAGCGAGCCCGCCACCGCGAATATCCCCGTGATCTTCCTCACCGGCAAGGACGACGCGCAGAGCGTCCAGACCGTCCTCTCCCTCAAGCCGGACGGCTACATTCTCAAGAACATTGGCCGCGACGCGCTGATCGAGCGGCTGGACGAGTTCTTCGCGAGCAAAAAGTAAGACGCAGCCGCATACGGTTGAACTCCTTACGGATCGGGGCATGGTGATATGGAATCGAAGTTATTCTCGACAATCAAAAGGAATAACTGGCGCATCGGGACCGCTGTCGGCATTTTTGTCGCCGCGGTCTTGGTCCTGTCCAGCATCTGGATCGGCAGGAGCGCGAAAATCAGCACCGAGCGGGCGGTGCATACGGTCAGCGATTTCTATATGCAGGAGCTTGCCGGACGCCGCGAGCAGGTCGTCGCCTCCAACCTGAACGCGAGCATCGACAAGCTGCACGCCGCGCTTGAGCTGCTGGGGCCGGACGACCTTTCGGACGTCGGGCATCTGCAGGCCTTCCAGAGCCGGATGAAGAAGCTGTACGATCTGGAAAAGTTCGCCTTCGTCGGCGAGGACGGCACGATATACACCGCGCTCGGGCCGCAGGACAACATCGGCGAGTACGGCTTTGACTATTGTTCTCTCGACGGTGCGGAGATCTCGATCAAGGGTCTTGAAGCCCCGGGGAAGAAGGTCGTCATCGCGGTCCCCGTGGAGCGTCTGCCGTTCCGCGACCTTCTGCAACCTGTATTATGAGGATGGCACCTCGCTGACCGACATTGTGCTCGGCGGGCAGGCGGATACCGATAATCTGTTCTCGGCGCTGGGCGGGGCGGAGTTTCTGCCCGGCTCGTCTCTGGACCGGATCGCGGCGGACTTTGCGGAGGGCAGGGAGGGCGTCGCGGCCTTCGCCTATCGGGGCACGTCGGAAAACATGTACTACGTTCCGGTCACGGGGACAAACTGGATGCTGACCTATCTGATCCGGGACAGCATCATCAGCGAGCAGATCAACAGCATCTCGCAGGGCATCGTGCGCCGGAGCACGATCCAGTCCGTGGCGGTGGCCTCGCTCATGTTTGCGGTGTTTGCCTTCGTGATCTATGAGACCCGCAGGGCAAGCCGGCTTGAGCTTGAGAAGGAGACGGCGGAGGCGGAGAGCGTCATCAAGCGGGAGGAGCTGGAGAGCCGGATCGCCATGCAGGAAAAGCTGCTGGATGAGGAGCGGCTGCGGACGCAGCAGGAAAAGCTGATCACCGCGCTCGCATCAGACTATCACGGCGTCTATTATATCGAGCTGGACGAGGACGAGGACGAGGGGATCTGCTACCAGATCCATTCCGAGCTGGACCACGGCTTTCATACCGGCGAGCATTTCTCCTTCCTGCGCGGCCTGACAGACTATGCCGAGGCCTATGTCGCCGAGGCGAACCGTCCGGTTTTTCTCCGCTTCATACAGCCGCAGACGGTGCGTGAGGGCCTGCGGTCGGATCGGGTGATCTCCTTCCGCTATCTGGTGAACCGCCACGGCAGGGAATCCTATGAGATGATCCGCTTTGCCGGCGTGCGCCACCCCGAGGATCGCGACGACCACATCGTCCACGCGGTGAGCATGTGCTTCATGGACGTGGATTCGGACACGCGCAGGGCGCTGGAGCAGAGCCGGGTGTTGAGCGAGGCGCTGGAGACCGCGGAGGACGCGAGTCGGGCAAAATCGGCATTCCTTTCCAATATGAGCCATGAGATCCGCACGCCCATCACCGGCATCCTTGGCATGAACGAGATGATCCGCCGCGAGAGCGAAAACGAAGACGTCCTGCAATACTCCGACAACATCCAGAAGGCGGGCGTCAGCCTGCTGGGCATCATCAACGACATCCTGGACTTTTCCAAGATCGAGGCGGGAAAGCTCGAGCTGTTCTCGGGCGAGTACGATTTGAAGGGCCTGCTCGCGGACAGCCTCAATCTGGTGCGGCTGCGGGCGGAGGAAAAGGGCCTGACGATCACCGCGGAGATCGACCCCGCCGCCCCGTCCCGGCTTCGCGGCGACGAGCTGCGCGTGAAGCAGATTCTCACCAATCTGCTGACGAACGCGATCAAATACACGGAGAAGGGCACCGTCAGGCTGATCTGGCGGCTTGAGCGCGTCGAGCAGAACGCCGCGTATTTCTATGTTTCGGTGAAGGACACGGGGATCGGCATCCGCCCGGAGGAGCGGGACAAGCTGCTCTCTCACATGGGCGGCGAGCTGGAGGTGCGGAGCAGCTATGGCGAGGGCTCCGAGTTTTTCTTCACCCTGCGTCAGGAGATCGTGGATGCCGCGGCGATCGGCGACTGCGATCCGCTCGCGGCGCCGACCGCCGCAGAGAAGCGGGAGAAGGACAGAACGCCCTTCGTCGCCCCGGAGGCGCGCGTCCTGGTCGTGGACGATACGCCCCTGAATCTGCAGGTCATCTCCGGCCTGCTCAAGCGGACCCGGATGCGGGTGGAGACCGTCGAGAGCGGCGAGAGGTGCATCGAGCAGTTTGCCTCGCAGGACTACGACGTCGTGTTTCTGGATTATCGCATGCCCTACCTGGACGGCATCGAGACGCTCAATCAGCTGAAGGAGCTGTATCCGGACAAGGCCGCGCGGACGCCGGTCATCTGCCTGACCGCCAGCGCGATCTCCGGCGACCGGGAAAAGATGCTGGACGCCGGCTTTACGGACTATTTGTCCAAGCCGGTGAATATCGGAGAGATGGAAGAAACGCTGCTGCGCTATCTTCCCGCGGAGAAGGTGACGCTGACGGACGCGGAGGAGGGGCTGGAAAACGCCTTGGCCCTGCTGCCGAAGGAGCTGTTCGATATCCGCCTCATCGACGCGGAGCTTGAGGACTGTCTGGACGCGGCGGATGTGGAGGGCTATACCTTAAAGGTCCACGCCCTGAAGAGAACCTCCCGCGCCGTCGGCGCGCTCGGCCTGTCGGAGCGCGCGAGGCTGCTGGAGCAGGCGGGGGACAACGGGGACCTTGCGACGATCCGCAGAGACACGCCCGCGCTCCTTGCGGAATACAGAAGCCGCGGCGAACAACCGCTGAAGCGGCTGTTCGCCGCGGAGGGAGACGCCGCGGGGCTGCCGGAGCTGCCGGGGCCGGAGTTCGACGAGGCGCTCTCGGCCATCCACGATCTGTGCGCGTCCTATGACGACACCAGCGTGCAGATGGTGATGGACATGCTGGCGGGTTATTCCGTTCCGCGGTCCCGGCAGCAGCAGTACCGGGAGCTGAAGGATGCCTTCGACCGGGTCGACTGGGAGGAGCTGGGCAGGCTCACGGCGCCGAGCGGCGGCTGAACCGCGCCGGGAGCGCGGAGACCGGGACGAAAACGCTCCCTGCCGTTCGCGCCGATCTCAAAAGGCTTCGGATACGGCGCAGCGCGCCGCCATGCCGCCGTGGGAGGAGCTGCGGCGGAGATACGCAGGAGAGTAAAAAAGAGCTTGACAAATCGTGAGTGTTACCTTAAACTAACACTATAGAAAAAAGAAAGAGCCCGGCTGCTTTAGACAGGGAGAAATTCTGACACCACCTAATTGAATGATGTTTTCCCTCGGCAGGGGCCTGTGTTCGTGCACAGGCCCCTGTGCCGTATTTGCGCCGTTTTAGGCGATCTCCTGTTCCTTCTTGGATTCTTTCTCGGCTGCCATGCTCTGCGGCAGGTCGTCGACCAATCCGATATCACGGTAGTAGATCTTGACGTCGCGCGCCGCGTCGCGGGCATACCGCTTGCTGCGTTCACCGATCTCGATGCGCTTGACGAACGTCCGCAGGAGCTCCGGCGTCAGCTCGTCGATATGATCGTACTGTCTCGCCTTGTCGATGAACCGCGCGACGTTGGCGACGCTGTCCTTCAGCTCCTGCTGCCGTGCCTGCAGCTTGGGCAGTTCCTCCTGGATCTGCTTCTGCTCCGTGAGGTATTCGTCGGAGAGGATGCGGTACTGTTCGTCGGGAATGCGGTCGAGGGCCGAGTCCTCATAGAGCCGCTTGAACAGCCTCGTAAGCTCCGCATCGCGCCTGCTGTCGGCGTCGATGCGCTTCTGGAGCGCGTTGATCTCTTTGCGCGCCTCCTTCGTCCGTTTCATTCCGATGTGCTGCGCGAAGAGGACTTCATTCTGCCGCGCGAAGTGGGTGATCCACCGAATATCGTTCAGGACGACCTTTGCGAGAACGCTCTCGCGGATGTAATGCGGCGAGCAGACATTTTTGCCGTTCTTGCAGTGGTTCTGGCAGGTGAAGTTGTACTGGCTTTCTTTCATCGTATGCGCCCTGCTCAGCGTCATCGTGCTGCCGCAGTCCATGCAGTAGACCAAGCCGGAGAACATATCCTGCTCGTCCATGTTCGTCCTGCGGCGTTTATGCGCCCTGATCTCCTGCACGATCTCCTACGTTCCGTTATCGATTAGCGCCTCGTGCGTGTTCTCGAAGCGGAGCTGCTCGGACTCCGGGCGCTCGATCTTTTTCTTGTTCTTGAACGATATCGTGGTATATTTGAGGTTGACCGTGTTGCCGAGGTAGGTTTCGTTTGCGAGGATGTGGCTCACGCCCGCCGCGCACCAGTTATACGGCTCGTCCAGATCCAGCCCCGTCAGCTCCACGCCAAACTTCGTGTAGTAGTAATAGCTGGGGCTGAACACCTTCTCGCTTGCGAGCTACTTGGCGATCTGCAACGCGCCCTTTTTCAGCGCGTTATTTTGCAACGCGCCCTATTTCGCTGTTAATGCTTCAAATGCGGCTGGCGGCGCCCATGGCTTTCAGCTCTTTCTTGCGTTCATACATCATCTGATCCGCGCGTTCGAAAACGTCGCGCAGCTGCTGGTCCTTCCGGTCCAGAAAAGAGTAACCGATCGAAACGACCACGGCGTTTTTGCTGATATTGGCCTCGATTTCGCGGTTCGTTTCGGCGAGCACTTCCAGCATCGAATCATAGCCCTTTCCCTCAAGGAGGACGGCAAACTCGTCGCCGCCGATCCTGTAGACGGAACCGTGCGTGAACTGTCTGCAAATCAATGCGCAGGCGTCCTTGATCAGCTGATCTCCGGCGGCGTGTCCCTGCGTATCGTTGACGATTTTGAGCCCGTTGACGTCGCACACCAGAACCGCCAGCTTTTCGAGCTCTCCGGCCTTTATCATCCGGTTGATGGCGGCTTCATCCTCGGAATAGGCGTGCTTGTTCCTGACGCCTGTCATGGAGTCCGTATTCGCCATCATGCGGAACGACCGGCTGGTTTCCTTTTCCACTTCGAGCTTCGCCCTGGAAATGTTTCTGATCTGGAGCAGGAGAACGGCGGCAAAGATCAGCGCGGACACCAATGTGACAATGATCATATTCCTGCTGTTCTCAAGGTTCTTTTCGCTGATGTCCCGGATCTGATCCTGGATCACGCTCTCACGGATCAGGACCGCCATCTCCCAGCCCGTGCCCTGGATCGGGACGTAGTACAGGGTCTCTTGCGCGCCGTCAAAGGCGAAGGACAGGTTGCCCTCGGCCCCGTTTGCAAAATTCTGATAGTTTTCCTCCCGGACCTCTTCCGAAACGACGCCTTTGATCGCCTCAAAGAAATTCTGCTTCAGGATCACGGGGCCCAGCTCCGTGCCGGACAGGTTGGCGCCGGTTTTGGAATACAGGGCGAAATGGGTCCTGCCCTGATCGTCAAACGCCAGCAGATCGACAATGTAGCCGATATCGAATTGCACGAAGCACGCCTTGAAGCGCTGCCCCATGACGGAAAGCCCCGGCGTCGGGATCGCAAGACACAGCTGCTTGGAGGAACCGTAGAGGGAAACCGTGCTGATGATCCGGTCGTTTAACTGCCCGTCGGACAAGAACGTATGCCTGCTCCCGCCGGTATAGGTCGTGTACTGCGTATACACGACGTCGTTTGCGTCGACCAGCGCAAAGCGGTTCAGGCCCAGCAGCGACTTGACCTTGCCGAGCGCGTCCCGCAATTCCTCCTGCGAGCCCACCTTTTCCTCCGCGATGAAGGAAACGGCCTTTTCCATCTGATCGAAGCTGTTGCTGATCAGGTTGGTGATGGTCTTTGCACGGCGGTCCGCCATCGCTTCAAGATAGAACGAGCTGACTGCGGAAACGGCTTCCTCCGTCGCCGCGCTCATCCGGTTTGAGATCCAGACCGTATTGACCGTCAGTATTGCCATGATGAGGAGGCTGCCGATGACGGCTGTCAATACGAATGTTCTGCTTGTTATCTTTCTATCCTGTTTCATGCGATCTCACCATACAACAGTTCAAGCATCAAAGCAGCGTCTTCCTGATAGATCACCGTCGTGATCTCGTTCGTCTTTTCCGGGAACAGTCCGCCGGGCAGATTGCCGTCCGCTATTTTCACGGCGGTGCGGATCGTGTCAAAGCCGATCGAATAGCAGTCCTGCACGCCGAGGCAGTAGATCACGCCGTCGTTCAAATAGCGAAGCGCTTCCTCGTCGTGATCCATACCCACGATGACGACGTCGCTTTCCGCATCCAGGATGGCTCTGGCAGCTCCGACGGGATTGCTCATGTTGCAGCAGACGATCCCGTCGAGGTCGGGGTGATCCTTCAAGATCTGCAAGGTCAGGTCATAGGCGAGATCCACGGAATCCATGTCGTACTCCGTCGCGACGATCTCCATATCGGCGTACTTGGCGATGGTGTCCCGGGCGCCCTTTGCGCGGTCTTCATGGCAGGGCGCGCCGATGCTTCCCACGAGGATCGCGATCTTTCCCCGGTACTCCAGCTTTTTGCAGAGCGCCTCGGTCAGATCCACGCCGTCCTGATAGTTGTGCGTGTTGCCGACGTACGCGAGTCTTTTGCAGCCTTCGGCGGCGTCGGAGCTGGAAAAGGTCATGACCTTCGTCCCGGAATCCACCATCCTGTCGATCAGGGGAGAGATGATCTGCTCGTCCGCGACGTCCACGCCGATCACGTCGTAGCCCCCCCGCTCAGCCGCGAGAAGCCGCTTCGTCTGGTCCTCGGCGGAAGCGCCGTTCGGCGCCATGTACTCGTAGGTGATCACGATGCCCTTGTCGAGGAATTGCCGCTGGGCTTCCTCCATCCCCAGCGCGACCGCGTCCCACCAGGGATGGACGGTTTTATAGGTGAAATAGAAGTTGTAGTGGTTCTTCAGCGGCACATACGAATCCAGCTCGTGATCGAAGTCCACCGCGCTGTGCACCGAATTGCCCGATTTGGGCGCGGTTTGCTCCCCTCCGGCTTCCGGGCCGCCGGAGGGCCCGCTCCCGCCCGGAGCGGCGGACGAACACGCGGAGAAGACAAACAATGCCGCTGTCACAAGCAATGCCAAAACGATCTGCTTTTTATGATCCTTCATCGATCGCGCCTCACAATCCTTCCGTTATTTCGCAAGCATCTCAGGCCGCGAGCCTGACCCGCGCGGCCCAAACCGGCGGCTCCCGTCATATCCGGGCGCATCCGGCGCCTTCACAACGTTTTTGCTGACAATTGCTCCCTGACTTTTATCCTACCTATTATAACATATTTTTACGCACATTTCCAGACCGAAAACGCAGAAAACGCTTGGATTTTCAAGCTGTTTTCCGCCGGTAAACAAGCCGCTGGGAGGCGTATCCTTTTTCGCGCTCCGACGGGCCGTCAAAAAATAAGGAAAGAACCTACAAAGGGAGAAAGAATATATAGGAAAGAGCGAAAGTTTGACACGAATTTGCAATTCTCTTATAATAGAAAGTGTCCTGCAGGGCGAAAAATCTAACGGAGGTTGCAATGATGACTGAAAAGAAATTGCTTGACGGCGAGATGCACATGGTGAGCTACAAGAACACCGACCGGCTCAAGGCGGAAGTCGCGCACCACAACCCCGACGGTCTGAACCCCGACGAGATGCTCAACGCGATCATGGACGAGTATTTCCGCTTCGTGGAGCGCGTCAGAAAATGACTTGGCGCACGGCGGGCGACCTGTTCTTCCCCGGAAGCCGTTATAATGGCATCACAACGAAAGAAAACGGAGGGATGAGCGATGAAAAAGTTCTATGGCGCGATCGTCGGCGATATCGTCGGTTCGGTCTATGAGTTCAACAACATCAAAACCAAGAAGTTCCCGTTCTTCGGCAAGCAAGAAGGACAAAGCGAAGTGTCTAGCGAGGATCAGGAGCTTATCATGCAGCTCCTCGCAAATCCGCAGGCAATGACGCTGTTGAAGAGCCTTGCCAAAGCACTCTGAGAAAATGGAGCTGACCGGTTCAGAACGAGCCGGTCAGCTTGCTATCTTTTGAGAATCCATTTCTCTTTTACTTGTAATCCTGCAACCTCCATGGTAGAATAACCAAAACTAAACAAATCGCAGAGCTCCCAAAAGCGTGGTGTCATTGAAAAAGCTCGGACCCTGTGCAATGTGACCCGGAATTGAAAGCGTTTAACTATTTTTGCGCTCCTGCTAATAAATCTGCTAATGGAACGCGATATAACGGGTGGAACGCGGTGATACCAAGTAGCACTAGATGTTAAAAGAACTTGGTATTATGTGGCACTCACGCAACCGTTTCGAGGGGATTGAAACTCGCTGATACGCCCAATAGCCGCTCCGACTCTGAAGGTCGTGCGTTCGAATCGCATCGGGCGTACCAAAAAGGGCGTGTCGCAGAATGAACAGTTCTGCGACACGCCTTTTTCTGCGCAAAAGTCGGATAATTGTGGATAATCGCGCTGCTTTTGGGGCTTTAGGGCATAGCAAAGCCAGCCCCGGAGCACTTTCCGGCGTTTTCTGTGGAAATTGTTCTATTTTTTATGCTACGCGCTGTTGAGCTGGGAAAGATGCGTCTGCAATCTGCCGTTTTCCCGCTTCATCCACAGCTTTTTCAGATCAAACGCCAGCGCAAGAAGGAA
>SVMM01000008.1 GCA_015067435.1 Oscillospiraceae bacterium
AGAAAACATTGGCAAATCAAGGCATTTGCAAACAGCCGCAAGGCAATCTCGGGATAACTCAATCCTCGGGATTAGACCACTTATCTGGAGATCCAGATAAGTGATCCGTGGCGGTAAGGGTATATGCCAAGTCCTCCTGATATCCCTTGCCGTTGCCGCCGTTTTCCGGCTGGCGGTCGATGACGTTGCCGACGATGCAGTACGTTTCGGGTTCTCCCTGTTCGATGAGCGGCACATTGTTGCCGCCTGTACCGTAGCGCGCGGACATCGTCGGCGCGACGGGATGCGGTCCGGTATAGCGGCTGTCGATCCCGTGGTTTTCATATAGAAGCGGATCGCCTTGCCCAATGAGAGGAATGTTGCCACCGCCCATTCCCGCCGCCGAGGAAAGCGTGGGCGAGACCGTCATCGGTTTATACCGCTGGTCATGGCCATGCCCCTCGTAAAGCACGGGCTGATTATTTCCACTGGTTCCTGCCGCCGAGGTGATGGTCGGGCACAAGTCCTCTGCAATTTCCGCGCCGCCCTGCTGTGTTGCCATAACAAGCGGCTGGTGTCCCTTCTCCTGTGAACGCAGCGAGCCGGAGACGCCTTCGGACACGTCCATGCGCCTGCCGCCCTGGTCGTTGAGGCAGAGGACGGCGGGAACCATGTTCGTTCCGCTTTCGGATGCCTTGAGCGTGGGGGAACCGTCCTCGGTATAGCCAATGCCGCCAGCGGACGAGCCCGCTCCTGCGCAGAACGCGGCGACAAAGGTCTGTTGCTTCATTCCCGGCTGCGCTCCAAGGGCTCCTGCGATATCGTGGAGATCCCGCACCTCGTCCCGCTGGTTGGCGGCAAAGGCAATCGATTCTTCCGGCTGCGTAACAAATGTCTGCATTTGTATATTCTGCGTATGCATTAACGCGCCGCTGACGCCGCCGAGGTCGATGCCCTCGTTGCGCTGGTTGATATGATAGGCATCACCTGTCGGGATCATCGTCCGCTTCAGCGGGGGCAGTCCCGCTTGTATCCGCAATGCCGATTCCAGCGTAAGCGGGAGCGGCTTCCCGCGCTCCTTCGCCCTGCGGAGAATACCGAGGCATGCGACGGCGCTCAAATAGTATCGCGGGTGCGGTGCGGCCTCCAAAATCTGCGACAAGGAAGATACGACGGCGTCGCTGGGCGAGACCCCAGTGTTGAGCGTCGAGGACGCGCCACGCCAGGGAGAAATCAGCTCCCAATAGAATTCGCCCAGCAGGTTCCCACTTCCCGGCGTCAGGTCGAGGGACATGAACGGTATCGCACTTAATTCGGCAGATTTCCTCCAGGACAATGCGGAAGTCCTCGCCCTTTGGTTCTCCCGAGCTGAAGGCGCCTGGGACATTCTCCCAGCACATCCATCGGGGACGAACAAACTGAGCTGGCTGTCCATCTCGTATATCTGCATCTCTCATCTCCTTTACGATGCGGACCTGCTCCATAAAAAGGCCGGAACGCTCACCGGCAAGCCCGGCGCGCGCTCCGGCGACGGAGAGGTCCTGGCACGGGCTGCCGCCGCAGACGATGTCCACGGGCGGCAGAAACGCGCCATTGAGCTTTGTGATATCCCCGACGTGGATCATGTCGGGAAAGTGATACTTCGTTACTTCGATGGGAAAGGCTTCGATCTCGCTCGCCCACAGCGGCACGATGCCATATCGCACCGCGGCCAGCGGGAAGCCCCCGATCCCATCAAAGAGGCTGCCCATTGTGAGCATTTTCTTTTCCTCCTGCGTTATTTCGCCGCCGCGAGGATCGTGCGCGTTGTGTTGACGGCGGTCTGCGCGGTGTAGACGGCGGACATGATGTTCGCCCTGGTGCTGGTGTCGAGCCCGAACGCTCCGGCGATCCTCGGCACCTCCGTCGCCGAGAGCATGAGTCCGAGTCCCAGCAGCGCGTGGTCGCGGAACGCCATGAGCCCCGCGACGAGGATGGTGGATTGCAAAAACGCCGTGAGGCACAAGCCGATGACCTGCTTCATCCACTGCATAAACCCGTCGAGGTAGCCGCGCGGGATGCTGAACATATAGAGCGAGCCCACGGCAATCTGGATGAGCAGGATGCCGCCGCGCTTGAGGTTGGCGAAAAACACCTTTATCACGGCATACGCCATAAGAATGATACAAAACAACAGCATGATTGGGCTGGTCAGTACGCCGAGGCCGAAGTGCGCGTTCGAGAGCGCGTCGGCAAGGCCGTCCGCCGTCGTAAACTCGTCCACGATCTGCTGCCCGACCGAGCCGATGCTCGTCCCCGCGCCCGTGATGCCGTAGGCAAGCGTCCCCTGCAAGGAGACGGAGAGCGCATAGAGGCGCACGGGTACGGTGGTGAACAGCGAGACCGCCAGAAAGCCCTTGAGCGCGTTGATCGCCGCCTGCCGCACGTTTCCTCTGCCAGAGGAGTATTCGATGCCGCACTCAAAGGCGCATACGATAAGGCTTACCGCATAGAGCGCCCAGCCGAGCTTTGAGAAAAAGCCCACAACGCCCTGCACCCACGGAAGATCAAAGACCTCGACGCCCATATTGCCCATCGCCGCGAAGAAGTTGGCGAGGAAACCCATGATCTGCGCGAAGATCCAGTCCAGAATGCTGTCCAGCACCGTGGACGCGACAAAATCCCAAATGAAAATGCTATCACCTCCTGATTGCAAGCGATTGCAAGCAACTGTTGATTTTTTTCTGTTTTTGGTGTACACTATCGCCAAAGGAGGCGATTCTGATGTCAAACACTTCGCCCGTTTATGCGCGTATTGACTCCGCGCTCAAAGAGGACGCGGAAGGAATTCTTGCCCAGCTCGGCATTTCTCCGTCCAGCATGATCCAGATGCTCTACAGCCAGATCGTCATGCAGCGCGGCATCCCGTTCGACGTGAAGCTTTCCACGGCGAAGCCCGTTGCCGCGGGTTCCCTCACGCGCGAAGAGCTTGACGCGGAGCTATGGAAGGGCATCCGTTCTCTGGAAGCTGGGCGCGCCCGCTCCGCCGATGAGGTCGACGCCATGTTTGAGAGGAAATACGGAGGATGAAGAAGTATTCCGTCATTTACTCGGACGAAGCGATTGCGGATCTGGATGATATCTACTGCTACATTGCGTTCCATCTGAAAGAGCGCAAGACGGCATGGGATCTGACCGCTCGGATTCGTAAGAGCATACGCGATCTTGCCGTTCAAGCAGAGATGTGCGAGGGCGTTGATTGGGAACCGTGGCACAGCATGGACGTCCGCAAAATGCCTGTGGAGAACTACGTCGTCTACTACCTGCCGGACGCAAAGACACATAAGGTGCAGATTATCCGTATTTTTTACGGCGGCAGGGACGTCGAGCATATTGTCAATTCGAGCGAGGATTAAATCATGCGGGACGGCACTGCCGTCCCGCACTTTTACTGCCCGATGATGCCCCAGATGTAGTTGGGCGCGGTCAGCGTGAAGATGAGACACGCCAGCAGGATCGCCGGGGCCGCCCACTCAAACTGGCCGTGCTTGCGGTAGTCGAAGTAGGCGGAGCCCACCTTGACGAAGAACGCGATCACGAGGATCATGTCCAGCGCCGGGAACACGACGTTGTTGACGATGGTCTTGAGCTGGCCTGCCGCAGCAGTCCAGGTCTGCTCCACCGCGCCGGACACGTCGCCGGAACCGCCCGCCGCGAGCGCGGGGACGCACAGCAGCGCAAACGCCGCCGCGAGCGTCAGGATCATGCAAAGGATTCTTTTGCGTTTCATTCAGATACCTCCGTAAAGTCTTGGGAGCGCCACCTTGCGATGGCGCTCCCGTAATGGTTGATTCGGTTACATGGTGAGTTCGGGCGCTTGGGACTGCGGCTCGGCAGGAGCGTAATACTCCGGCTCCATCTCGTAATCCGCCTCAGCGTCCTGCCGGTCACGAAGCTCCCACAGGATGTGACTCATATCGTCGTCTACGACGGTGCCGGAGCCGTTCATGCTCGTCCAATAGTCGCTGACCACCTCCAGCGGGTTCTTGAACCGCAGGAGATACGCCGCGTCCTCGTCCGTGACCGCTTCGGGCAGCTCCTTGAACATCCTCTGGACCGAGGCGATCTCCTCCGCGTCCTCAATGAGCGCGGCGACGGGCTTCTGGAGCCATTCCGCCTTGTACTGCTCGAAGCAGTCCCTGAGCTTCTGCTCAAACCGTGCGCGAACATCATCTTCCTGTAAGAAATACTGGTCAAGGTTTCTGACACCGTGCTCACGGAGTTCTTCCTTGCTCATGCCAAAATGATCATGCAGGGTGGTGAACAGATCATCTTCGTTGTGGATTTGCTCACAAATCCAGCCGAACATTTCGTTATAGAGCTGGTCTTTTCTCTCTTGAGTCATCATAGCTCAATACCCCGTGCGCGGCAGGGGCTTCGCGGGCTTGTACACCCGAGTCACCCAACGGTCCACCGCCATAATCCACTGACCGTTGTACAGACCGCCGACGTCCGCCGTGTTGCAGAACTCCGCGCCGCCGACCAGCGTATCCAGCACCGTGCAGTAGACCTGCGGCGCTTCCACCTGACGGAAGTTCGCGGGCACAACGCCGAAGACCGCCATAAACTCCGTCACATACTCGCCGCTGCCGAGGCCGAGCGCGGCGGGGCTGGCGTTGAGCACATAGTTCTTATTTGTTGCCAGATTGTCCGCAAGGACGCGGTACTCCTCGCCGCTGTAGTTCGTCTTGTAGACGATCTTATAATTCCCGCGCGCGTTCCAGGTGCCGGTGACGATCTTATCGAGGCGGACAGCGTTCGTCGGGAGCGTATCGCGCCAATAGAACGATTCGAGCGCCGTGTTGGAGTTGTTGGCAATGTTCGAGAAGTCATAGCGGATGCTCTGACCGGGCATGACCTCGACGTAGCCGCGCTTGGTGATGCTGACGTTGGTATAGAGCGACTTATTGGTCATGGCCGCCCTGACGATCTGGCCCGCGAATCCGATCTCCACCTCGATGGGCGTCTTATCCAGCGCGTAGAAGTCCGCCGCCTTGGATTCGACCAGCTTGTAGCGGCCGAGCGGCAGGGGCTTGGTGGCGGCGACGCCGTTTTTGTCGGTCTTGATCGTATGGACCAGCTTGCCCGCGCGGTTATAGACCTCGAAGACGGTGTTCGGGATCGGCGTGCCCTCCGGCCAGCCGTTCATGGAGTTGTAGTCCGCGCTGGTCTTGGTGATCTGGATCTGGCCGGTAATCGGGGTGTTCTTCCAATCCACCAGCGTCACCTCGCCGCTCTTGACCACGACAGTCTTGAGCTGGGTATCCACGATATAGCCGGGATTCTCCAGCTCCCGCAGCCGGTAAGTCCCCGCGTCGATCTCCTCGATGCGGACATAGCCGCGGTCATCCGAGGTATACTGCCCGACCACGTTGTTCTTGCTGTCGTAGAGGAGGAAGCTCACGCCGTAGATACCGTCCCCGGTGACGGCGTCGGTCTTGTGGATCTCGATGCCGCACATCGGCTTATTCGCCACGGTGAGAACCGTGGTTTTGCCGCCCTTGACCTCAAAATAATTGGGGGTGCTGTCGAGTTTGTAGTTCTTGGCGGCCACGGTCTCGACCGCGTAGTATCCGCCATCCTCCAGCGAGGCGAACGCGCGGCCGTTCGCGTCCGTGGTGACGGTGCTCACGAGAGCGCCGTCCAGCTTGCGGATCTCAAACGTGGTGTTGGGGATACGCACGGCGCGGTTATCCGCGTTGACCTTGATGAGCTCGACGCCGCCAATGGGATAGTTGTAAAAGGTCAGCGTCTGCGTATCGTCGGGGTTGACCACGACCGTCTGCGTCTGCGTCGCCTCGTCGATGGTATAGCCGTCGATGCTCGACACCTCGGTCGCAACGATTGTCCCGACGATGCCGGAGAGCGTTATGAGGCCGTTCTTGTCGGTGGCGTACAGGCCGTCGCTCGAACGCTTGCCGCCGTCAGCGTCGACAAAGCTGCCGTCCGCGTAAATGATCTTGAAGCGGACACCCTCCAGCGGCGTTTTCCTGTCGCTGCCGTCCAGCTTGCGGATGATGAGGTTGCCAAGGGGCTTGTTGCGGAACTCCAGCTCCACGGTCTTGCCCGCCTGAATGGTGGCGACCTGCGCCGTATCGTCCAACAGATACCCCTGCTTCGCGCGAGTCTCCTTGATGACCAGCGTCGTGCCGGGTTCCATGTTCTCGATGAGGAACGTGCCGTCGCTCGCGGTCTTAAACTTTCCGTTGGCCGTTCCGACGAGCGTGCCCTCCTTCGTGGTAACGAGGAACTCGGTGTCCGCGAGCGGCTCGCCGTTGGCGGTCGACACCTTCTTGACGAGGAGGCTGCCCTTGGGGGTGTTGCCGAAGTAGAGCTGAACAACGTCCTGATCCTCGCCGGAGAGGAACGCCGTCTGCGGCGCGGAATCGATGACATGACCGTTGTCGCTGGCAAGCTCCTCGACGATATAGGTGCCGCGGATGAGTCCGGTGACCGTGAAGCTGCCGTTTGCGCCGGTCTTGTAGCGGCCGATGGCCGTGCCGCCTGTGCCGGAGGTGTCGGTCAGATAGCGGATCTCAAAGACGGCGTCGCGCACCGCCTCGCCGGTGACAGTATCGTACTTATAGACTGTGATGGCAGAGAGCGGGACGTTCTCGAATGTCATCACGGCATTGGAGCCGCCGCCGACATAGAGCGTCTGCACGGCATTGCCGTCCGGGGGCTGATAGCCGGGGACGCTCGCCAGCTCCTCTACCTTGTACCAGCCGTCGCGGAGGCGCGTCAGTGTGAACTGACCGTTCTCATCGGTATAGAACGTGCCGAGATCGTTGATCTCGCCGGTATCCGTATCGTTGGAGGAGTAGGTGACGTTGAACTTCGCGCCCTCCAGCGGCTTTCCGGTCACGGAAGAGACCTTGTTGACCGTGAGCGTGGGCTTGCGGTGATTCTCGAAGTAGATGGTATTCCAGCTTTTCCAGCGCCCATTCGGGGAGATACTGCCCGTCCAGTACGCCGCAGAAGTCCTCGCGGTTCCAGCGCGTCTCTGTTCCGTCGCCGAGGCAGGTGGCGTAGATTGCTCTGCCGCTGGCTTTCGGATCACAGCCGAAGCCGCCCGTCGCCAGCCAGAGCTGGTTCTCCGGCGACCACGCGGTTTCCTTGAGCGTTTCCGGCGAGAGGACGAGCACCTTGCCCTCCACGTTTTCATCGTACATTCCCAAGGCGCAATGCTCGCGGTCAAACAGGCCAAGCGCCTGATATGCCTCCTGCACCTGCCGCACCAGCCGGTTGACGTCCACGATTGCCGCGTCGATTTCGTAATAGCGGCCATAGTCGGAGTCCGGTATCACGTTCTGGCGGTTTGCCCACTCGCGCGCTTCGTCGTTGACGAGGCTGCGGAGCGCGGGTATCGCGTCGTTTTCTTTTACCGTATGCGCCAGCACATAGCTCACACGCTTGAATCCGTACTGCTCCAATACGGGCGCGATGTAGTCATCGGGGAGAAACGACGGATCGTTGTGGTCGGCGCGTTGGCGGATCTCCTTCTCAATGGCGCGGGCACAGCAGACGTTCTCCCGAAAACTCTTTTCCCACAGCTCCTCCTCATGTAACCGCGCGGCGTCGCCGCCGGAGCCGCGGTAAAGATACGGATAATCAGGCGTTGCCATAGACGATCTCCTCATCCATGAGGAGGCATTCCAGCGTTTCGAGGCAGACGCCCCTGCACTTGAACACCTCCATCAGCGTCGGCGGCACGTCGGTCAGGTCGTGCTCGTAGTCCGCCTGCATGACCGTGACGGCGCCGGTGTCCTGATCGGGTATCGCGGTCACCTTCGCGTCCGCGGGAATGCCCGCCTGCTCGCGCAGCTCGTCCGGCAGGAAGACGTAGCCGAAGTTGTTCTCCTCGGTGAGCCCACATTGCTCGTCGCAGTCGTCGCAATAGCCTATGGTATCCGCAAGGTCGGCAAACAGTGCCGACGCGCAGCGGTTCAGCGCATGGATCGTGTCAATGAGCTCCATTGCCGTCATCTGGCTTTTGAACGCGACGATCGCGCCGGGGAGCGCGCGGTACTCCAGCGGAGTGCCGTCGATGCCGCTGACGATCAGCGCCGTGGGCGGGATATGCAGTCCGTTTTTCGTGTTTTCCTTGATGAAAGAAAGATGATTGCTGTTCATGGCTGTAAAAGCCCTCCATTCATATTAAAGAGTGTGGTTTGTCCCATCAGAAGCTGGGACGGATCGTTAAGATCATAGTTGGCGATGAGCAGCTCCGGGAACTCCGCGCCGCTCTCGAAACGCTGGCGCATATTGTGCGGACGTTTTTTCTCCAGCAGGTAGATGCCCTTGCAGTCATAGAGCTTCCTCACAAATTCATCGTCGTTGTATGAGAGCAGGAACAGTCCGTTTATACTCAGAAGCGTATCCCGCAAAAGGATGTGCTTTCTAATGTCGAAGCCGCCGACATTCTTATAGAACTTTTCCGAATCGTGATACGGCGGATCGCAGTAGAAGAAGCTGGTCGGGCGGTCGTAGTGCCGGATCACGCGCTCGAAGCTCCCGTGCTCGACCACGACGTTCGCAAGCCGCGCCGTCGCCATGTCGATGATCGGAAAATCGGAGCGGATATCGTGCGGCTGGGCTGCAAAGCTGTCGAGGCCGGATGCGTAGGAATAGCGGATGAGCTGGTAGTAATACGCCGCCCTGCGGTAGTCCGCCATCCGCGCGTTGGGATCGTTCATCACCTTGCGGATACGGTCAAACTCCTGCCGGGAGTTGAGCGAGTATTTGAGGAGCTTTTTCATCCGGCGCGCCTTGCTCCGATTCTGCACGCAGCGGAAGAGATTGACCAGCAGGCCGTTGAAGTCGTTGTAGACTTCAAAATCGCCTCTCGGCTGCTTGTGGAAGAGCACCCAGCCTCCGCCGCCGAAGACCTCGATATAGCGGTCATAGTGGAACGGGAAGTGCTGCACGATCTCGTCGCGCAGCGCCTTTTTGCCGCCCACCCAGCTAATAAAGCTGTTCACGGCGGGCCACCCCCTCCGCTCTTGCTGGGGACGGTCGGGGAACGTATCCGCTCCTCCGGCAGCAGCGTCGTCTGCGCCGTATCGAACTGCTCCAGCGCCTGCGTGAGCCCGCGGATAGCGGCGGCGATGCCGCCGATGCGGTGCGTCATGTGCGCGATGGTCGCGCGCACCTCCTGCTCGGTCGCGGCGTAGAAGTAGCCCGCACCGCTGCTGGCAATGGGGACGCCGCTGCGCCGCAGGGTATTGACGAGGTCGCGCAGTTCCTTGCCGCGGATATCGAACGCCGTTTCCAGATCGCGGCTGGTGGCGGCGTTCCGCTCGCCAAGGTGGTATCGTTTGAGATGCTCCGCGATGGTTTCTTTTTCCATTTCGCTCCTTTCCGGGGCGTGTTTTCCCGAAAAGGGCGCAAATAGGCATAAAAAACAGGGGCCGCTGTCCCCATCGGGAAACGGCCCCTTGTTCAAAATGTCGATTTTAACTGTTTGCTCTTGCGCCTGCCTTATGGATGAGCTATACTACCCCTTGTGTGATGGGAGGGGTTCAAGTGCCATATCTGCCGGAGGAAGCCGCCGTCATCGACGGTCTGATCTGCGATTATCTGATTTCGCCGCGCCTTGAGAGCGGTATCCGGGACGGGTATCGTTCGGTGCATGAGCATCTTCAGAGCAACGATCTGACAAGCGCGGATTATCAGCGTATTCTCTCGGCAATCGACTTTCTGCTCCCCACGCGGCGTGACGATCCGACTGAGTATCGGATCATGGTCAGCGCCCTTGCCAAAACCAGCGCGGTGCTGTCCGGCGTCATAGAGTAAGCGCGAACCGGCGTGAGCGATCTGCTCCGCCGGTTTTTATATGATCTGCTCCATTGACATTGCGCTCTGCGTCATCTGCTGCTCCTGCTGCCGGGGCTTGAGATAGACGCTCTCCGTGCGGTCGAGGCGGTATCCGCTCCGTTCGAGGGAGTCCTCGGCGAAGCCGGTCAGGTCAAACAGTCCCGCCTCAATGAGCGCCTCCGGTGCGCCCGCTTTTTTCAGTTCGGTTTTCGCGTAGTCCTCCAGCTTGTCAACCATGACGAAGCTGAACCGTCTGATCTCCTCAGCGCAGCCGATCACATCCTTGAGCGTGCGGCAGTCGTCGTACTCCATCGCCGCGGCGAGCTTCCGCTCGAAGCCCTGCATCCCCTGCGCACGCTCGTCCAGAAGGAAGCCGAGGTTGTTACCGTCGTAGATCAGATCCACGGGATCGTCATACTGTTCCATGAGATTTCCTGCTTCGGGGAAGATGCATTTGGCGTCTGCCAGAGTGCATTTGCTCACGCTCTGGACGCCGAGTTCCCGAAGCGCGAGGGCGGCTTCGTCGGGAGCGCCGTCGTTGGCGTCCGAATAATCAGGCAGGCGCAGCCAGACGCCCTCCGGCTTGGCGGGGGAGGCCAGCTTGACTTTGACGCTCCAATCCTCGTCCTTGAGAGTTGCGAGATTTGTGCCGTCATATGGTTTCTGCTGCTCTCCGGTCGGGTACATGACGTAGCAGTCGTCGATGAACAGTCCGGGGTGACTGTCCTCAAAGGCAACGCCCAGCGCCTCCATATCCGTGTGCGCCAGCACCAGCTCCGGGAGATCCAGATTTGCGTCGGTGAGATAGAACCTTCCCAAGTCCTCGTAGCCATGAGCGGGAAAGCATATCTCGTAGTCCTGCAAGCTCGCCAGCAGATTGATCGCGTCCAAGGCGGTTTCGGGCGGGGTGTGCTGCCGCGCCGCGGCGAGGATAATGGATTCTTTTGCCGAGAGCGTCGAGAGGCGTTCCTCCATCCAGTCGCCCTCGGCACGGGTATGCGGAAGGTGGAAGAATTCGTTGTTGTCGGTGTTCATCCCTGCGTCATCTCCATTCCGCCCATCGTGGGCTGTTCCTTCTGGTTTTCCGCCATGAGCGGCTGGCAGTCCACGCGCTGCACCCTGCCGTAGTCGGTGAGCGCGAATTGTTCCCTTTCCTGCAGCGCGCGTCCGTACTGGTAGAGGTTCACATGAGGGAGGAGCACCTCCGCTGCCTCGTCGCCGAGACAGAAGCGCAGGTCGTATTCCGCGGTTTCCTCAAAGGTGCGCATCTCCGGGGAGAGAAGATACTCGTCGATCCGCTCGGCGAAGTCGAGCGCCGCGCCCAGCTCCGTGACCTCCATTGCCGTTATAAGCGCGCGGAAGATTTTGAGCTGGCTTTCTGTCAGCGTCGCAAGCTGGTCGGCGGCGCGGCAGGCGTCGGCAAGGCTGTTCGCGTCGGTGAGCGCGTCCCGCAGCGCCGGGGCGCGGCAGTCGAGGCAGAGGCACGGGACTTCGCTCAAATCACGCGCGCCCGTGAGCGCCATTGCCGCGTCCAGCTCTGCGGGCGGGGCGGGCAGCGCCAGCGTCACGTTGTCGTTCGGGTCCGGCGCAATCAGCTCCACGAGAATGGCGTAGTCCGGTTTGCGCGGCGTCAAGTCCAGCGATTTCCAGACGTCCTGTGCCAGGTCGCCGTCCTGGGCAACATAGCCGCCCCTCACAATGACGCCGCCCTCGCCATCTGCATATTGCCCATCGTCTGCTCCGGCGTGACTTGCCTTTCCTGCTCGGCGAGCATCGGCTCCGCGGAGCCGCGGCGCAGGGTGTACCCGTCGCCGGTGAACGCGCCGCCGCGCTCGGCGTAGTATTCGATGCCGATTGCCTCGTAGTCGAGATACGGCTTGACGCTTTCGGGAAAGTCCTTGTAGCCGGTGTCCACGAGGAATCTACCCAGCTCCTTTTCGGTCGTGACGCCGTGGATGAAGATATATTCGCCCAGCGAGTCGGCGATCCGCAGGACGTCGGCGACGCTGCCAAACGCCGCTCCTGCCAGCGCGCCGTCAAAGGTCTTGCGCTGCTGTTCGTTCATCTGGCCGATCTTCTCCGCAAGCTCGCCCAGCTCGATGTAATCGCCGGGGCGGTCCATCTTCCGGTCGCGGAGCCAGCAATCCAGCGAGCCGACGCCTGTGTCCGCTCTGAGGATGCGGGTTTGGCGGTCGTTCGTGCTGACGGCATCCAGCTTTTCATATGCCGCGGCGATGTCTGCAGGCTCCGCGGGCAGTTGCAGGCCGACACAGCGCCCGCTGTTGTCCCTCGCCAGTGTCAGGATCATCACATCATGCCTCCCATCATCTGTCCCTGTTCTTCCTTCTGCTCCCGCTGATACGCCTCGGCGGGATCTTCCATCATCAACTCGTCGAGGCTCATCGCGCCGGTATAGCCGATATAGCCCAGCTCGTTGAACGCGCCAGCCTGCTCCCGGACTCGCTGTTCGCCATACTTGGCGTAGTCGTAAAACCCGTCGAGGTTCGGATCGAACTCAAAGCGCCCGGACTGTTGGATCATGAATCTGCCGAGTTCCTCCGGCGTTTTGATGTTCGGGACGAACTCGAAGAGGTCGAGGTTTTCTGCCAAGCGTCGCACCTGCATGGCATATTCCGGCTCCGCCAACAGCACAGCAGCGGCGAGACGGTCCATAGAAGCGTCGTCCAGCTTTTCAACCGCTTGGAACATTCTGTTCAGCTCAATCAAGCCTTCGTGCGCCATATTGAGCCGATCCTCAATCTGTTTCGGCAAATCGCTCCGCCATGTGGCGATCTGAACGTCCTCCGCAGACCGATAGCCGCCACGCTCCAACAGACGCTCCAACCTCTTTTCTGGCGTTGGCAGGAGCAGCACCGTTGGCTGCGTGCCCTCCGACAGCGGCGTGAGTTCCATTTCCATGAGATATGCCTTGTCATAGTAGACGGGGAAGTTCTGTCCCGTGTAGCTCGGTTCAAGCTGAAAGCCGTTGTCGAAGACAACGCCGCTCGGCGTGACCGTGCCTTTGCCCGTGGCAATGAGGTCGCGGATGAGCTTCTCGCCACCCAGCGATTCCAGCACACTCACCGGCTCACCACCGCCGTGTGTGTCCATGTAGTGGTCTTTTCCGGCTCTGTTGAGATCCTCAAAGTTGGTGATGACCGTCGCCTGCTCACAGCCGAAAGACAGGTTGATAAAGCCTTGGATGTCCTTGATCCCCAGCTTGTACGCCATGCCTTCGAACTTGTCCTGCTCGTTGCCCCAATACCGCTCGATGCTCCGGGCGAGGAAGTCCAGCTCGTCGATGTTGACCTCCTGTCCCTCCAGCACATCCAGCGCGGCGGGGGAGCGGTCGAGCCTGTCAATGTGGCAGTCTCTTTCCGTAACGCCGCCGATTCCTAACTGCTCCAGCAGCTCCATGCTGTGGGCGTACTCCTCGTCCGGGATGGGCAGCGGGATCGTGGCGCAGCCCCAATCGGGGTGCTGCCCGTTACAGATGATTGCGTTCATTTTTCCGTTTCTTCTCCTTTTCTGCGATTTCTCGCACCTCCGTTAATAGGCAATGCTCCTCGTCGTGCCAGCAGATGAACCCGTCAGACGTATACGGACAGCCCTCACATCGTTCAAATTTGGTGCAAACGGGCTTTTCGGGCTCATCCCGCCTTGTTTCCGGCGCATGACAGGTCGTGAAGTATTCTCTGCCGCTTGCAAAGAGGTGGTAGCTTGTTTGGTGATATTTCAGTCGTTCCACACATTTTTCCTCCAAAAGCTCCGAAAATGAAAAAAGAGCCGGGGCTTTCCGATTGTGGTTCGGAAAACCTCGGCTCTCAGTACATGGTCTGGGTCTGTGATTGATATTGTCTGCTCAGTTCCAGCTCCCGCTGGTTGGATAGATTCACGCGCTGCTCCAGATCGGGGACCGTCCGCTCGATCTGCTCCGCCGCCGCTTGCAGCAGCTTTTCGCGTTCTGCCGTGATGGGATAGGTGCTCTCCAGCGTTTCGTGAATACATCGGTAGACCTCCGTGAGCTGATCTTTGGAAAAAAGCTGGTCGCGCTCGATCAGCCCCGCCCTCATGCAGAAGTCGCGCTTGGCGTTGGCGTACTCGTCCTCAAAGTAGTGTCCCGCCCATACGCCGGTGCGGTCAAAGTTCCACTCCCACGTGACGAACTTGACGCCATGCGAGGTGGGATGCCCCGCCAGCACCGCGCCGCCAAAGTCGGCGAGGAGCTTGTAGTTCTCGTCCAGCCCGCTTGCTTTGAGGACAGGTGCGGCGTCCATGAGTTCCATGTACTGTCTAACCTCTCTTGCAATGTCGACCGCGCGGTCGAATGCCTCGCGCCCGCCGTCGCGGTCAAGCTCCTCCTCGCGGAACTGCGCGCCGCCGCCCGCGGTCACGCGGCAGAGCGGTTCGCCAAGCCAGGTCACGGGGAGGAGGCCGTCCTTCATCGGCCCAACGCCGTAGCCTTCTCCGGCAAGCCGGATCGCCAACTCCTTGTAGTATCTGTCGCAGGATTCGATGTTGATTTCGCTCATGTTGTTCTCCTTTTTGGAATTTGCTGTGTTCTTGCCCATATGTGTGTTAAAATAGGCTTGTATCTATTATTCTGCTGTGGTATACTTAATAAAATGCGAGATAATTCGAAAATGATAAAGGATACTTTTAACTGTAGCAGTATTCTGATAGTTATAATGATGTTTGAGGGAGCTGATGCTATGACTGAAATAACAAACAGTCAGGATCTGTCCAATAATCGAGTGGCGGTAAGGCGGATCAGTATTGATAACTTTGGCGCTTTGGGAAGAATTTCGTTACGATTAGATCGCCCGCTTCAGGTGATCATTGGACCTCAGGCATCCGGAAAGAGTACGCTCGGAAAGTCGATTTATTTTTGCAGAAAAATTCGTGACTATCTTTCTGACTATGCCCGAGAAGTATTAAATGGGCAAATCCAAAGTGAATACTACACTAATTTTCTAAAGTATCTCAGAAACCCTTTTATGGGATGCTTTGGAACAACAAAGCATATGGACCGGTTCACTATCCGGTTCACTTATGATGAGATAGCCAATAAATATGTATCAATTAGTCTTGACAAGGATCGCTATGCTTCATTTCAGTTTAGCGATAGTCTTCGAGTAGAAATCGAGAATCTGTTCCGTGAACTAGTTCACACGGCGGAGCGTATTCCAGACTCTATCACAGATGCATATTTTGCTCAACGTGATATTCTTGAATTAATAAAGCGGCAGGCCAAAAAAATTTTCGCAGATGATGAAAACCTCCTTTATATTCCGGCAGGTCGCAATCTGCTGGCAACAGTTCCGGATTTGATCCAGCCTGATCCAGATGCAACAAGAAGTATGCTGCATATAGATTTCAGCCGCACGGATTTGATTACGCAGGAGTTTATTAGATACATTCAACAAATGCGGGCAAGATTTGGTTCTAAGTTGGAGGAAATAACACAAAACTATCTAAAAACCGTCAAGGGACAGATTCGAAACAAAGACGTTGAGCTTGCGTGTGATCTTGTAAAGAAGATACTAAAGGCTGAGTATGTCTGCGATAGGGACGGAGAAAAGCTGTATTACGAGGACAACAAGTGGGTCAAGCTGATGTTCGGCTCATCTGGCCAGCAGGAGGTCTTGTGGGCTCTAAACTGTATTTTCCTTGCCATATTGCAGAACGAAAAAACATTTTTAGTGTTTGAAGAACCTGAATCACACATTTTTCCAGATGCACAAGAGCTAATCGCCGAGCTAGTTTCTTTAATGATTCATTCCAGTGGAAGCGAGGTTTTGTTGACAACACACAGCCCATATATGCTCACGGCTATCAATCTCTTGATCTATTCTGGTAAAGTGGAAAAAAGCAATGAGTCTGCTATCGTGGAGCGCCAGTTCCGCATGAAATCAGGCTCTGTAGCTGCATACTTGCTTCCCGGTAGCAAGAAGAACGCAATTAACTTGATCGATCCCACCCGGGGGCTTATTGATGCGCTGCAAATAGATGGCGTCTCTGATCGAATAAATGAACGGATGGATGAACTTCTCAACAGGCAGATTGCACAGAAAGAATAAGGTGACTGAGAAATGATGTGTGGACAGTTTCCTACATGCGTAGAGACATTCAAGCATGAAGAAAAACCTGTGAAAGTCAAGGGCTTAAATAAAAGCAAAAAGAAAGCGAATACCACTGAGATAAAGCATATTTACACAGGCTATCCATGCGGAGACGCAAACAAAAGGGAGCGCTGTGTCTGCTTCTCAGATACTCGTTCAAAACCGAGTTGCACAGAGAACGGAAAAACCTATACACTTGACCATGGCGGAGCAAATGTTGAGGTTTTGTGTATGCATATTGATGGCGGAGTAGTAGATGATGCTGAATCCCAAAGATGTGACTATGCTTATTTCGTAAGGGATAAAGTAGATCACGGTCACGGACGAGCAATTTTTATTGAATTGAAAGGTAGCAATACACGAACAGCACTAAAGCAGTTAATCGTAACGCTTGATATGCCGGAAGTCAATGCGCTAAAAAGAAGTTATAAAAGGATATACGGTAGGGTGGTCAATACGTCCAGCGTGCCGAGGATTCAGAATACTGGCTTATATATGGATTTGAAAGAGAAATTGAAGCGCATGGGTGGCAATTTGAAAATCGGTGAGTGGAATCTCGTTGAACCCTATAATAAACTTGATATTGCAAATGGGTGAGATGATAGTATCCGCCTCGGGATTCGATGTTGATCTTTTCCACTTGATGACCTCCTTGAAAATAATAACGCTTTGCCTCGCCATGAAATAAGAATAGAATGACGAGCAAAGCGTTGTCGGCTAAGTATTGACTTTTTGCGGATATGTAGTATGTGATGCTAATGCACGGATGAAGCAAGATTTGGGCTGTTTTTGATAGGGACTTGTGGCATTTTTAGGAGCACATCAGGAGCACGGGCGCACAAAAAGCGCACAACGCTTTGGTACGGCGCTCAACAATACATGACAATAAGTTAAGATAATCTCGATGATATTAGATTATATCAGACTTTCTTAACAAAATTGTTAGAAATTCTCGGCAAGATGGCCCGTTCGGGACCAAGAGGCCGTGGGTTCAAATCCCGCCACTCGGACCATAAAAAAAGACGGGCATCGCCCGTCTTTTTTTGTGGTCCGAATCGTTGTTGCTGCACCGCAGAAAGATCAAGGTATGGGCGGTGATGCGACTTGGCAGATCAATATTCCCGCACGCGGATGTTGCTGGGCGACGAGGCGATGGCGCGGCTGCGCGCATCGCGCGTGGCGGTGTTCGGCGTCGGCGGCGTCGGCAGCTATGTGGTGGAGGCGCTGGCCCGCAGCGGCGTGGGCGCGCTGGATCTGATCGACAACGACGAGGTGTGCCTGACGAACCTCAACCGCCAGCTCATCGCAACGCACCGCACCGTCGGCCGCGCGAAGGTCGACGCCGCGGCGGAGCGCATCGCCGAGATCGCGCCCGACTGCACCGTGCGCACGTACCGGACGTTTTTCCTGCCGGAGAACGCGGAGCAGTTCGATTTCACGCAATACGACTACGTTGTCGACGCCATCGACACCGTGGCGGGAAAGCTCGCGCTGGTGCTGTGCGCGCAGCGCGCGGGGACGCCGATCATCAGCGCGCTGGGTACCGGCAACAAGCTTGACGCGACGAAGCTGGAGATCGGGGATATCTATGCCACCTCGGTCTGTCCGCTGGCGCGGGTGATGCGCCGGGAGCTGCGCCGCCGCGGCGTGGAGCGGTTGAAGGTGCTCTGGTCGCGCGAGGAACCGATCGTGCCGCTTGCCGCGGACGAGGAGACGGAGCGCCGCGCGCTGCCCGGCTCGACGGCGTTTGTGCCCGGCGCGGGTGGCCTGATGATCGCGGGCGAGGTCGTGCGCGACCTGATCGGAAAATGAAACACTCCCGCTCCATTCATCCGGAGCGGGAGCAATTTTTAACCTATTTTTCGCGCAGAACGTAGCCGGACGCGATGCCGCACAGGCCGCCGACGATGTGCGCAAGCTGCGAGACGTTGTCCGGCCCCGCGAGCCCCGCGGCAACCTCGCCGCCGAGGTAGAGGATGACCACAAGAATCAGCGTCAGCGGGATGGTGCCGCGCTCCGCGCCGGTGAACGAGGACAGCACGATCATCATAAAGACCACGCCGGACGCGCCGAGCAGCGCGCAGCCGGGGAAGAACAGGAACTCAACCAGTCCCGTGGCGAGCGCCGTCGCCCCGATACAGAGGAGCAGCGGGCGGCTGCCGTACTTTTCCTCCAGCGGGGGCCCGACGAGCAGCAGCAGCGTCATGTTGCTCATGTAGTGGCTCAGCCCCGAATGGCCCAGCACATGGCCGAGGAAGCGGAAGTAGGCGAGCGGATCGAGCAGGGAGCAGCGGTACACGCTGAACAGGTGCCGCGTCGTCCAGCCGCCGGTCAGCGCGTCCAGCGGCAGCGTGAGCAGCGCAATCAGCGCGAAGGTCAGCGTGAGCGGCGCGTTGTAGCTGATGCGTTTCATGGCAGATACCTCTTTTTCTGTGCTTTACTTTTTGCCCTGTTGTCGCTATAATAACATAGATTCTTTGAAAAACCAAGGAGAATGTGCCTATGAACGCAGTTGTGAGCGTCGTCGGACGCAATCAGGTCGGCATCTGCGCCGCCGTGTGCACCAGAATGGCGGACTATCAGATCAATATCCTCGATATCTCCCAGACCATTGTGCGCGGCAACTTCACCATGATGATGGTCGTTTCACTGGAGAAGGCGACGGCGCCCTTTGCGGAGATCAGCGATGCGCTGACCGAACTCGGTGAGAAGATGGGCATCACCATCCACATCCAGCGCCAGGAGATCTTCGACGCGATGTATACAATATAAGGAACCGAAAAATTTGGCTGACGCGTCACAACGGCACGATGCGCCTGTGATGCGTCATAGCAGGAAACTTGGGAGGAGCATATGCTCACACAGAAGGAAATACAATCCACCATTGACATGATCGACCGGCAGCATCTCGACATCCGCACGGTGACGATGGGCATTTCGCTGCTCTCGTGCGCGGACGCGGACGCGAAGACCGCCTGCGACAAGGTATACGAGAAGATCTGCCGCTACGCGGAGAATCTGGTGCGCGTGGGCGTGGACATCGAGCGGGAGTTCGGCATCCCCATCGTCAACAAGCGCATTTCCGTCACGCCGATGGCGCTTGTCGCCGCGGCGAGCGCGTGCGAGGACTATGTGCCCTTCGCCCTCGCGCTGGACCGCGCGGCGAAGACCTGCGGCGTCAACTTCATCGGCGGCTACAGCGCGCTGGTGCAAAAGGGCATGACCAAGGCGGACGAAAAGCTCATCCGTTCGATCCCGGAGGCGCTCGACCGCACGGAGCTGGTCTGCTCCTCGGTCAACGTCGGCTCGACGCGCGCGGGCATCAACATGGACGCCGTGGCGCTGATGGGCAGCGTGATCAAGGAGACGGCGGAGCGCACGAAGGATCGCGACGGTCTCGGCTGCGCGAAGCTGGTGGTGTTCTGCAACGCGGTGGAGGACAACCCCTTCATGGCGGGAGCGTTCCACGGCGTCGGCGAGGCGGAGAAGGTCATCAACGTCGGCGTTTCCGGCCCGGGCGTCGTTTACCACGCGCTGCAAAGCGTCAAGGGTGAGCCCTTCGACGTGGTGGCGGAGACGGTGAAGAAGACCGCGTTCCGCGTCACGCGCATGGGGCAGCTCGTCGCGCAGGAGGCGTCGAAGCGGCTCGACACGCCGTTCGGCATCGTGGACTTGAGCCTTGCGCCCACGCCCGCCGTCGGCGACAGCGTGGCGCGCATTCTGGAGGAGATGGGGCTTGAGACCTGCGGCACACACGGCACCACCGCCGCGCTGGCGCTCCTCAACGACGCGGTCAAGAAGGGCGGCGTCATGGCGTCGAGCAGCGTGGGCGGCCTCTCCGGCGCGTTCATCCCCGTCAGCGAGGACGAGGGCATGATCGCCGCTGCGCTCTCCGGCACGCTGACGCTGGATAAGCTGGAGGCGATGACCTGCGTGTGCTCCGTGGGGCTGGATATGATCGCCGTGCCCGGCGACACCAGCGCGGAGACCGTCGCCGCCATCATCGCGGATGAGGCGGCGATCGGCATGGTGAACAACAAGACCACCGCCGTGCGCGTGCTGCCCGTGCCCGGCAAGCAGGTGGGCGACTCCATCGAGATGGGCGGGCTGCTCGGCTCCGCGCCGGTGATGCCGGTGCACCCTGAGAGCGCGGCGGCGTTCATTGCCCGCGGCGGACGCATCCCCGCGCCGCTGAACAGCCTGAAAAACTGATCCGAAACCGCGCGGAACGCTTCCGGAGCCTGTTCGGGAGCGTTCCGTTTGGCTTGCCCGCAAAAAAAGATACAAAAATGCAAAATACCTCTTGACATATAATACTATGCGATGTATAGTATTATGCGAAAGGGGGTATTTGACTTGGATATACAGATCAAGCGCGGGCTGCTGGACGTGTGCGTGCTTGCCGCAATCAAGAACGGCGATTCCTACGGCTATCAGATCGTCAAGGACATCAAGCCGTATGTCGAGGTCTCCGAGTCGACGCTCTATCCGATCCTGCGGCGGCTGGAAACGGCGGAATGCCTGAGCGTGCGCGGCGTGGAGCACAACGGGCGGCTGCGGAAGTACTATCACATCCTGCCCGCGGGACTGGAGCGCATTGCTCAGTTCACGGAGGAGTGGCAGGAGATTCTTTCCATCTATCAATTTATCATAAGAGAGGATGAAAGACATGTGGAAGCATCAGGATCATAATTATAAAGATGTCACGCGCTGGAGCGCGGAGAGCGTCGTGCGCTCCGCGACCTGCCTGAGCTACAGCGACTATGTCGACGTGCAGCGCCCGCTTCGCTGACGGGCGGCGCGATCAAAAATGATTTTGGACGGAGGAATCGGACAATGACCAAGATGGAATTCATCGCGGAGATGGCCGCCGCGCTGCGCGACCTTTCCAAGAACGACATCGCGCGGCTGCTGGAATACTACGGCGAGATGGTTGACGAGCGCGTCGAGGACGGTATGAGCGAGAGCGAGGCGGTCGCGGCGCTGGGCAGCGTCGAGGATATCGCGGCGCAGATCATGAAGGATATTCCGCGCGAGCGGCGGGAGGCCGGCGTGCTGCGCAGCGGCATGGACAAGACGCTTGACGCGGCAGAGAGGGGCATGGACAAGGCAATCGACGCGGCGGACAAAGGCATCGATGCGCTGAGCAGAGAGATGAACGCTCTGGGCGATCGGATGGACGAGCTGGGCCGCGAGATTGGGAAAAAGTACGGAAGCGGCAGCGTCGAGTTCCGCGACGAGGACGAGAGCGAGGACAGAGGCGAGTACCACATCGACGAGCCGTTTGACGCGCTGGATGTGCGCGTCGGCATGGCGGATGTGCGCGTTTTGGGCACCCGCGGCGGGGAGACGCGCATCGAGACGGAACACGACGAGAACGTGGAGGAGACGGTTGAGGTCTGCGACGGCGTTTTGACCGTTATCCTCGGCGAGCCGCACGGACAGCGCACGGGCATCGGCGCGATCCTCGGCGCCCTCGGCGGGGGCTTCGGCGGCGGCGAGGTAACGATCTATCTCTCGGACAAGCAGTGGGACACCGTCCACATCACCACGCTCAGCGGCGACGTGGAGGTGCAGGACTTCAAGGCGCGCGCGGTGACGCTCTCCACCAAGAGCGGCGACGTGGACGCGCGGCATCTGGAGGCTGAGGAGCGTGTCGACGCGGACAGCCTCAGCGGCGACGTCAGGTTTGCGACGATGCAGGCGGGCGACGTCACGATGCGCAGCCTCAGCGGCAATTTGGAGATGAACTACCTGCGCGCGGGAAACCTCTCCGCGAAGGGGAAGAGCGGCGACATCGAGATCGAGGATACGATCGTGGACGGCATGATGAGCGCGGAGACGACGAGCGGCGACGTCGCGCTGCGGCGCTCCGACGCGCAGGAGCTGCGGCTTGTCAGCGTCAGCGGCGACGTCAGCGGCACGCTGCTGTCCCCCAAGACGTTTTACGCCCACAGCATCAGCGGCGACGTGCGCGTGCCGGAGAGCGATGCCGGCGCGGGGCGCTGCGACGCCCGCACGACCAGCGGCGACGTGTCGCTTCGCATCGCGCCGTAATTTGAACGTATAGGAGAATACCCGCTGTGCCGGACGAAAAATCCGGTGCAGCGGGTATTTCGCGCGTTATTCGGCGTTATTCCAGCTCGAACGCTCCGGTGTAGAGACGGTAATACGTGCCCTTCTCGGCAATCAGCTCCTCGTGGGAGCCGCGCTCGATGATCTTTCCATGGTCGAGCACCATGATGACGTCGGAGTCCATGACGGTCGAGAGCCGGTGGGCGATGACGAAGACCGTGCGGTCCTCCATCAGCTTGTCCATGCCGCGCTGGACGATCGCCTCGGTGCGCGTGTCGATGGAGCTGGTCGCCTCGTCGAGGATCATGACCGGCGGGTCCGCGACCGCGGCGCGCGCGATGGCGAGCAGCTGGCGCTGGCCCTGCGAGAGATTGGAGCCGTTGCCCGTGAGCGGCGTGTTGTAGCCCTGCGGCAGGCGCGTGATGAAGTCGTCCGCGCCCGCGAGACGGGCCGCCGCGCGGCACTCCTCGTCGGTGGCGTCGAGCTTGCCGTAGCGGATGTTGTCCATGACCGTGCCGGTGAAGAGGTTCGTCTCCTGAAGGACAAGCCCCAGCGAGCGGCGGAGGTCCGCCTTCCTGATTTTGTTGATGTTGATGCCGTCGTAGCGGATCTTGCCGTCCTCAATGTCGTAGAAGCGGTTGATGAGGTTGGTGATGGTCGTCTTGCCCGCGCCGGTCGCGCCGACGAAGGCGACCTTCTGACCCGGCTCCGCGAACACGTTGACGTCGGTGAGCACCTGCTTGCCCTCAACGTAGGAGAAGTCCACGTCCACGAGCCGCACGTCGCCCTTGAGCTCCGTGTAGGTCAGCGTACCGTCGCCGTGGGGGTGCTTCCACGCCCAATGCCCCGTGTGGTGATCCGTCTCGGACACCGTGCCGTCCGGCGCGATCTCCGCGTTGACAAGCGTGACGTAGCCGTTGTCGGTTTCCGGCTCCTCGTCCATGAGCTGGAACACGCGGCCCGCGCCCGCCATGCCCATGACGACGGCGTTGACCTGCTGCGTGAGCTGGTTGACGTTGCCGGTGAACTGCTTGGTCATGTTGAGGAAGGCGACGAGGATGGAAATGTCCAGCGCCATGCCGGAGATCGACGGGTTCGGCAGCCCCGCGAGCAGATACGCGCCGCCGAGCACCGCGATGAGCACGTAGAGGATGTTGCCGATGTTCATGATGATGGGGGCGAGCGTGTTGGCGTAGGCGTGCGCCCTGCGCGCGTTCTCGCACAGCTCCTCGTTGAGCCGGTCGAAGTCCGCGGCGGCCTGCGCTTCGTGGTTGAAGACCTTGACGACCTTCTGGCCCGCCATCATCTCCTGAATGAAGCCCTCGGTCGCGGCGACGGACTTCTGCTGCGCCACGAAGAAGCGCGCGCTGCCGCCGCCGAGCTTGCCGGAGACGAGCATCATCGCGGCTACGCCGAGCACGATCATCCCCGTCAGCGGCAGGCTGTACCACAGCATGATGCAGAACACGACCACCACGATCGAGCCGGAGCGCAGCACCGCCGGGATCGACTGCGACACCAGCTCGCGCAGCGTGTCGATGTCGTTGGTGTAGTGGCTCATGATATCGCCGTGCTTGTGCGAGTCAAAGTAGCGGATGGGGAGGTCCTGCATCCGGTCAAAGAGCCTGCGGCGCAGCTTGGAGAGGAAGCCCTGCGTCAGGATGGCGCTGAGCTGCGTTTGCAGCACCACGGCGATGAGGGAGAGAACGTAGAGCACGATCAGCGGCGTGATCTGCGCCACGATCAGACCCTTTGCCGTCGCCCAGTCGCCGCCGTCCATCCACTCGCCGATGATGGCGATGACCTTCTGCGTGAAGATCGACGGAATGGCGGAGACGGCGGAGGAGAAGATGGTCAGAATGCAAACGGCGGGAAAGAGGCGGGGATAGAATTCCATCACCAGCCCCACCGTGCGCTTGACGGCGGAGAGGTTGAAGGGCGGCCGGCCGCGCTTGTCGAGCGGGGTGTCGGCGCTGATCCTTGGATTATTCCGCGGCATCCGCGTCACCTCCCTTCGTCTGCTGCTCCCAGGTCTCGCGGTAGATGTCGCTCGACGCGAGCAGCTCGTCGTGCGTGCCGGCGGCGGCGATCCGCCCGCCGTCCATCACGAGGATGAGGTCGGCGTCCTTGACCGAGGCGACGCGCTGGGCGATGATGAGCTTGGTCGTCTCGGCGATGTAATCGCGGAAGCCCTGACGGATGAGCGCGTCGGTGCGCGTGTCCACCGCGCTGGTCGAGTCGTCAAGGATCAGGATCTTCGGTTTTTTGAGCAGCGCGCGCGCAATGCACAGGCGCTGCTTCTGCCCGCCGGAGACGTTGGTGCCGCCCTGCTCGATGTGGGTCTCATACCCGTCGGGGAAGGCACGGATAAAGTCGTCCGCCTGCGCGAGACGGCACGCCGCGGCGAGCTCGTCGTCGCTCGCGTCGGCGTTGCCCCAGCGCAGATTCTCCGCGATGGTGCCGGAGAACAGCTCGTTCTTTTGCAGCACAATCGCCACCGCGTCGCGCAGCGTCTTGAGCGAGTAGCTGCGCACGTCGACGCCGCCGACGCGGACGGTGCCCTCCGTCGCGTCATAGAGGCGCGGAATGAGCTGCACGAGCGTCGACTTGCCGACGCCGGTGCCGCCGAGGATGCCGACGGTCATGCCGGACTCGATGCGGATGTTGATGTCCTCGAGCGCGCAGCGTTCCGCCGCGGCGGAGTACTTGAAGCGCACGTTCTCGAATTCGATGGAGCCGTCCCGCACATCGGTGACGGGCTCGGCGGGGTCGTGCAGCGCGCTTTCCTCGCGCAGCACCTCGTAAATGCGCTTGGCGCTCTCGGCGGACATCGTCAGCATGACGTAGATCATCGAGAGCATCATCAGCGACATGAGGATCTGCATGCCGTAGGTCAGCATGGCGGAGATCTGGCCGACGTCCAGCAGCGCGCCGCGCGAGGTGATGACCAGCCTGGAGCCGACGAGAAGCACGAAGACCATGTTCCCGTAGATACAAAGCTGCATCAGCGGCATGTTGCAGGCGACGATGCGCTCGGCGCGGGTGAAGTCGCTGCGGATGTCGTCGGACGCCTTGCCGAACTTCTCTTTTTCATATTGCTCGCGCGCGAAGCCCTTGACCACGCGCATGGCGCGGACGTTTTCCTCAATGGACTCGTTGAGCCGGTCGTACTTCTTGAAGACCGCGCGGAACGCGGGCATCGCGTGACGCGCGATCATCACGAGACCGAGCACGAGCACGGGGATGATGACGACGAAGCTGGTCGCGAGCGCGCCGCCCATGATGTACGCCATGATGATCGAGAAAATGAGCATCAGCGGTGAGCGGACGGCGATGCGGATGAGCATCATGAACGCCATCTGCACGTTGTTGATGTCGGTGGTCATGCGCGTGACAAGGGACGACGAGGAGAACTTGTCGATGTTCTCGAACGAGAACTCCTGCACCTTGTGGAAAATGTCGTGGCGCACGTTCTTCGCGAAGCCGGACGCCGCCCGTGCGGAGGTGAAGCCCGCGAGTCCGCCGCAGGCGAGCGAGGAGAGCGCCAGCACGATGAGCACCGCGCCGAGCCGCAGCACCTCTCCCATGTCGATGCCGCCCTTGATCTCGTTGACGAGCCGTGCCGTCAGAAACGGGATCAGCGCCTCGATGACCGCCTCGCCGACGATGAACAGCAGCGTCAGCAGGGCGGGCGTCTTGTATTCGCGGACACACTCTGCAAGTCTTTTGAGCATGTGCCGCCTCCTTCCTGAATTGAAATGTCCGAATACCTATTATAAGTCCCAAAAGTCGGTTTGCAAGCAAACAAATTGTAAACGATGGACACCTACTCGCGGAACGTTGCGACGTCGCGGAGCCTGTTGCGCCGCCGGTTCTGCTCGTTGTACCGTTCCAGCAGCGCGGCGATCTCGCTGTCGGCGGAGACGATCTCGGCGTGGAAGGCGGAGGCGGAGATGCGCTGCGCGCCGTGGCCGAGGATGATGACCTGCTCCAGATTGTCGCTGGTGGCGACGCGGACGCGGCGCTCGCGCCGCAGCTCGTAGGTCGCGCGCTCGATGTAGGCGTCGGCGGTCTGCGCCTCCCTGGTGTAGACGACCTTCACGCCGTCGACGGTCTCCACCGAGCCGGGGTTGCCCTTGACCTTGTAGGCGTCGAACACCAGAATGACGACGCATTTGCGGAAGCCCTGATAGTTTGCGAGAATGTCGGTCAGCGCGGCGCGCGCCGCGGCAATGTCCTGCGCGGCGAGGCTCTTGAGCTCGTCCCACGCGAAAATGACGTTGTAGCCGTCCACCAGCAGATATTCCGTCCCGCCGGTTTGCAGCTCCACATTGTAGCGCCGGTCGTCGAGCGAGGTGCGGGCGGGGGGCTTTGCCGGCTCGAACGCCTTGCGCTCGACCTTGCCGTAGGTGCGCTCGAAGATGCCTTGCAGCTCCTTGTCGTTTTCAAAGGAGCCCGCCTCACGGCTCCTGCGCGGCGCGGCTTCCGCCGGTTCGTCGGGGGTGCCGGAGCGGACGCCGCTGTCGAGGTGCATGCGCGCGCCCGCCTCGTTCCACGGCACCGTGACGCTGCCGCCGTGCTCGCAGAAAACGGACGAGGAGGGGTTGTCCACATCGCGCTCCGCGTCGTAGCCGAGCTGTTCGATCACGGATTTCGCGTCGGCGCAGGGTCCGTAGCCGCGCACGGTGCAGCTCAGCCGTCCCGCACCGTGGGTGTACGCCGAGAGCGTCTGCGCGTAGTCCCGCAGCCCCGCCACCGGCGCATAGCCGGTCAGCAGCGCCTGATCGTCCTCGCTCTCCGGCGCGTCCACCGTGCCGCCCATGCCCTGAATGTCCGTCATGGCGCGGCCGACGTTCTCCGGCGGCAGGCTCAGACGGAAGTCGTAGTAGGGCTCCAGCAGCACGGACTCCGCCTGCATCAGCCCCTGCCGGATCGCGCGGTAGGTCGCCTGCCGGAAGTCTCCGCCCTCCGTGTGCTTGAGGTGCGCGCGCCCCGCGACGAGCGTGATTTTAACGTCGGTGAGCGGGGAGCCGGTCAGGACGCCGGGGTGCTCGCGCTCGAAGATGTGGGTGAAAATGAGACGCTGCCAGTTGAGCGCCAGATCGTCGGTGGACACCGCGGACGCGGCGCGAACGCCGCTGCCGCGCTCGCCGGGCTCCATCAGCAGGTGTACCTCCGCATAGTGGCGCAGCGGCTCAAAGTGTCCCATGCCGAGCACGGGTGCGGCGATGGTCTCGCGGTAGACGACGTGTCCCGCGCCGAACGTGACGGCGATGCCGAAGCGGTCGGCGATCAGCCGCTGAAGGATCTCCAGCTGGATCGGGCCCATCAGCCGGACGTGGATCTCGCGCAGCCGCTCGTCCCAGACGAGTTGAAGCATCGGGTCCTCGTCCTCCAGCTCGCGCAGCTTCGGCAGCACGGCGTGGGCGTCCGTGCCCTCCGGCAGGATGATCTGATACGTCAGCACCGGCTCCAGAAGCGGCTGCTCCGCCTCCGCGGCGGCGCCGAGCGCCTGTCCCGGCCGCGTGTGGACAAGTCCGGTGACGGCGGCGACCATGCCGGCGCACAGCTCGTCCGCCGGGCGGAATTTTTCGCCGGAATAGAGCCGCAGCTGGTCCGCCTTCTCCGCGTAGTCCGCGCCGCCGGAGGCATAGGAAAGGAGCGCTTTGCTTTTGAGCGTGCCGCCCGTGACGCGCAGCCACGTCAGACGCGCGCCCTGCGCGTCCCGGCTGATTTTGAACACCCGCGCACCGAACGCACCGTCGTCCTCCGCAGCGGGCGCATAGGCCGCGAGCGCGTCCAGCAGCGGCGCGACGCCGTCCAGTTTGAGCGCCGAGCCGAAAAAGACGGGGAAGAGCTTTCGCGCGCGGATCAGGCCGGAGAGCGTGCCCTCGTCGAGCCGCCCCGATTCAAGGTACTGCTCCAGCGCGGCCTCGTCGCACATGGCGGCGTTTTCGTCCCGGTCGGCGGCGGCGAAATCGACGCAGCCGGACAGCGCGGCGGAGAGCTGCGCAAGCAGCGCACCGCGGTCGGCTCCGGCGAGGTCGAGCTTGTTGACGAACACAAAGGCCGGCACGCGGTAGCGGTCGAGCAGGCGCAGCAGCGTGCGGGTGTGGCTCTGGATGCCGTCCGTGCCGCTGACGACGAGCACGGCGCAGTCCAGCACGGAGAGCGTCCGCTCCATTTCCGCGGAAAAGTCCGTGTGGCCGGGGGTGTCGACCAGCGTGAAGTCCGTATCTCCGGCGGAAAAGAGCGCTGTTTTGCCGTAGATGGTGATGCCGCGCTCGCGCTCCAGCGCGTCGGTGTCGAGAAAGGCGTCGCCGTGGTCGACGCGCCCGAGCGTATGCCGCGCGCCGGCGGTGTAAAGAAGCGCCTCCGACAGCGTGGTCTTGCCCGCGTCAACGTGGGCGAGGATACCGATGACAATACGTTTGCGCACGGAAGCACCTCCTTTGCACAAAATATCACAGCCATGTGCAAAACGCGACAAAGCGCGTAAAATAGGGCGTTTCCAGCCATGGCTGAAACTGAAAATCACTCCAAATAGTATAGAAAGCGGCCAGCATTTGCGGTATATTTTTGTTGCAAGAAAACCAAACCGAAAGGGGCTGACCGCTATCTACCGGCAGGAAATCATCCGCGACATCACCCTGTTTACGTCCCAGGGCGCTGCGTCGTTCTATGATAAACTCTTTACCTCGCTTGACTTTGAGTTGCTGCGTGCCAGGACGGGGCGCACGGGATTCCCGAAAGAAGCTATGCTGTGCGCGGTCATTGTCATGAAATGCGAGGGCTTCGGCTATATCACCGATTTGCGGGATTATCTCGACAACAACCGCCTCATCGCGCATTACCGCGGTTTCGATATCACCAAACCGCTGCCGTCCTATTGGACGTTCGAGCGATTCATCAAGGAAACAAACAACGGTGCTCTGAAAGGCGTCATGGCGTCGCTTGTGCGCAAGCTCTATGATCTGGGCGTAGTGGACGCCTCGTTTTTCGGGTTGGATTCCACGCCCAACATGGCAAATACCGCGCAGAACAATCCCAAGTCCTTTCAGAAAAACAAGTTCAGCAAGGATAACCATCCCAAAGCCGATCCGGATTGCGCTCTCGGTGTCCACACCGCGTCAAACCAGCACAATGAGAAGAATTACGAATTCTAGAAAAATGTTAGAAAAAAGTGCGCGGACGCGCCGGATTTAGGTTTCGCCGGAAAGAGCGAAAAGCCCTAAAATCCACTGATTTCAAGGCTTCCCGCTCTCCATGGTGCGGGTAACAGGACTCGAACCTGCACGGTCGCCCACCGGAACCTAAATCCGGCGCGTCTGCCAATTCCGCCATACCCGCGTGACCACATTGTTTTTAGCATAAATCGGCCGGTTCGTCAAGGCATGCCGCTCAAAAATGCTTCTGGATGCCGCAAAAATGTTTCTGCATGGCATGGAAGCATGATTCGCAAGGCACGGGCAACCGGAAAAACCGTCTTGCCCGTCCTCACAAAAAATGGTATGATGAACCAAACCATAACAGGGAGGGCGTCGTCATGTTGGTGTTCAACTATCAGATCGGCGTGGCAGAGCAGGACGGGCCAAGCATGCTGACAGGCAGCTTCGAGCTGAGAGGAGGGGAAGCGCGCGTCGTGTGCTTGCTGCCGAAAGGCCATTTGCAGTCGGTGAGCGCGACGGCGCCGCTGCACATCGAAGCGGATGAGAAAATCTTCATGAACGGCTTCCAGACATGGACGTACTGTCCGGAGTACACCGCAAAGTCCGCCATTCGCCCTTACGCGCCGCTGCCGAAGGCAGCGGTGGAGAAGTTCAAGCTCGACCGCTACGGCGACTATCACTTCGTCGACTACCCGAACGAGCCGGGGCTGACGCACGGCTTTTCCTACTGCTACTTCCGCCGGGGGAGCGCCTACCGCCTGATCGCCTCGCTGGACGAGCGCCCGGGCTACACGATCTTCCGCTACGACGCGAACCGGGGCGAGCTGTCGATCGAGCGCGACTGCAAGGGCGTGAAGTGCGAGGGCGATTTCCACGCCTTTGACCTCTTCTACGCCGAGGGCGGCGAGGACGAGGTGTTCGACGCGTGGTTCGCGGCGATGGGCGTCCGTCCGCGGACGCAGGAGAAGATTGCAGGCTATTCCAGCTGGTACAACCGCTATCAGGACATCAACGAGCAGTCGATCATGGAGGATCTGGCGGGCTGCGCCGACCTGCTGGAGAAGGGTGACCTCTTCCAGATCGACGACGGCTGGGAGCCGTTTGTCGGCGACTGGCTGGAGCCGGACGCGCAGAAGTTCCCCAAGGGCATGAAGGCCGCCGTTGACGCTATCCACGAAAAGGGCTTCGAGGCGGGATTGTGGCTGGCGCCCTTTGTGGCGCAGGAGGGTTCCGCCCTGCTGCGGGAGCATCCTGACTGGTTTTTCCTCCACGATGGGGAAATGTGGTCGGACGGCGTCAACTGGGGCGGGTTCTACTCGCTGGATATCGACAAGCCGGCGGTCGTGGACTATCTGCGCCGGACATTTCGCTGCGTCTTCGACGAATGGGGCTTCGACCTTGTCAAGCTGGACTTCCTCTACGGCGCCGCGCCGTTCGGCACGGAGAATGAGAGCCGCGCGGGCCGTATGATCCGCGCGATGGAGCTGCTGCGCGAGTTTTGCGGCGACAAGAAAATCCTTGGCTGCGGCGTGCCGGTCATGCCCGCGTTTGGTCTTGTGGAATACTGCCGCGTCAGCTGCGATGTGACGCTTGACTGGGACGACAAACTCTACATGCGCCTGATCCACCGCGAGCGTCCGTCCACACGGCAGGCGATCGGCAACTCGGTCTTCCGCCGCCAGCTCAACGGCCGCGCGTATCTGAGCGACCCCGACGTATTCTTCCTGCGCGATTACAATATGAAGCTGAACAAGAAGCAAAAGGACATGCTCGCGGTGCTGGACGCCGTGATCGGCGGCGTATTCCTGCACTCGGACGACATGTCCCGCTACACGGAGGACGCGAAGAAGCAGTACCGCGCGCTGCGGCACTTGCGCGGCGCGACCGACGTGCGTGTGGACACAGACGGGCGGTGGGTGCTGCGCTGCACCGTCGACGGTGCGCCGTACGAACTGGCTCTGGACAATCTTCCGTAGGGGGGCGCTGGTGCGCTCCCCAAATTTTTTCAAAAAAAGGCTTGACAAAATCAAATTGCCGTGTATAATGAATTTAGTCAAATCAAATTAAACTAAATATATGAAAGGGGAAACAACATGAACGTTTACGATTTTACTGTTAAGACGCGCAAGGGGGAGGACGTCGCGCTCTCCGATTTCAAGGGCAAGGTCCTGCTGATCGTCAATACCGCCACCGGCTGCGGCTTTACCCCGCAGTACAAGGAGCTGCAGGAGATCTACGACGCGGACAAGGACAAGGGGCTGGAGATCCTCGACTTCCCGTGCAACCAGTTCGCGAATCAGGCGCCCGGCGACGACGAGGAGATCCACACCTTCTGCACGGGACGCTTCGGAATCACCTTCCCGCAGTACGCCAAGGTTGACGTCAACGGCGAGAACGCGATCCCGCTGTATAAGTGGCTGACCGAGAACACTAAGTTCGAGGGCTTCGGCAAGGGCCCGCAGGCGCTGATGATGAGCGGCGTTGTCAAAACGATGGACAAGGACTACAAGAACAACGGCAACATCAAGTGGAACTTCACGAAGATCCTCATCGACCGCGAGGGGAACATCGTCTCCCGCTTCGAGCCGACGGCCTCAATGGACAAGGTCAAGGCGGCGGTGGAAGAACTGCTGTAAAATGCAAAAACAGAGCCTCCGGCACCGCCGGAGGCTCTGTTTTTGCGTAATGATCAGCGCTTGATGTTGAAGGCGTTGAAGCCCGCGTACACGGCGGCGTCGCCAAGCTCCTCCTCGATGCGGAGGAGGCGGTTGTACTTCGCCACGCGCTCGCTGCGGCTGGGCGCGCCGGTCTTGATCTGGCCGGCGTTGAGAGCCACGGCAAGGTCGGCGATGGTCGTGTCCTCGGTCTCACCGGAGCGGTGGGAGACGATGGCGGTGTAGTGCGCCTTGTGCGCCATCTTGATGGCGTTGAGCGTTTCGCTGACGGAGCCGATCTGGTTGAGCTTGATGAGGATGGAGTTGCCGGAGCCGGTCTCGATGCCCTTGCTCAGGCGCTTGACGTTGGTGACGAACAGGTCGTCGCCGACGAGCTGGCACTTGCCGCCGAGCTTCTCGGTCATCTTCTTCCAGCCTTCCCAGTCCTCTTCATCGAGACCGTCCTCGATGGACCAGACGGGATACTTCTCGATCAGGCTCTCCCAGTGGGCGATCAGCTCGTCGGTGGTGAAGTCGCGGCCGCTCTTGGGCTGATGATAGAAGCCCTTGCCCTTCTCGCTCTTCCACTCGGAAGCGGCGGCGTCCATGGCGAGCACGAAGTCCTTGCCGGGCTTGTAGCCGGCCTTCTTGATCGCCTTGAGGATCAGCTCGATGGCCTCCTCGTCGCCCTTGAGGCTGTTGGGGGCGAAGCCGCCCTCGTCGCCGACGGCGGTGACGTCCTTCATCTCCTTGATGAGGCTCTTGAGGGTATGGAAAACTTCCGCGCACCAGCGCAGGCCTTCCTTGAAGGAGGGCGCGCCGACGGGCATGATCATGAACTCCTGCGTGTCGACGGAGCTGTCCGCGTGGGCGCCGCCGTTGAGAATGTTCATCATCGGGACGGGAAGCGTGTTGGCGTTCTGGCCGCCGAGATAGCGGTAGAGGGGGATGTCGAGGTCGTTCGCCGCCGCACGCGCGCAGGCGATGGACGCCGCGAGAATCGCGTTCGCGCCGAGCTTGGACTTGTCGTCCGTGCCGTCGGCCTCCAGCATCGCCTTGTCAATGGCGTAGATATCATAGGCGTCCTTGCCGGCGAGCGCCTTGTTGATGACGGTGTTGGCGTTCTTGACCGCCTTGCTCACGCCCTTGCCGAGATAGCGCTTCTTGTCGCCGTCGCGAAGCTCGAGCGCCTCAAACTCGCCCGTGGACGCGCCGCTGGGCGCCGCGCCGGTGCCGACGATGCCGCTGTCGAGGACGACGTCCGCCTCAACGGTGGGATTGCCGCGGGAATCGAGGATCTCGCGCGCGATGACCTTTTCAACCTTGGAACTGTACATAGCAATGATCTCCTTTTCATTGTGGAATGATTCTGAAAACAGAAAATGCCCTAAACAAATCAATATTATCACGTTTTCCGCGCCATTGCAAGGCGGAGCGGGAAATATTGCAAAATCAATAGAAGCGGGAGAAGATAAGCGGTGTGATGAACGCCTCCACCGCGGCGGAGAAGATCAGCAGCGGCACGACCCAGTGCGTATAGACGCGCAGACAGAGGCTGAGCGTGTTCGCCACGGTGCGCCTTTCCACCTTGCCGAGCACGCAGTAGGTCGCGGCGCGGCAGGCGTACAGGCCCGCGGCGCAGGAGAGCACCAGCGCGCTGAGCTCCGTGATGCCGTGGGGCAGCGTTCCGGCGAGATAGGCGGCAAGACCGAGCCCCTCGCGCTGATAAAACGCCGCAAGGCCGCCGATGAGCAGCGCGTTGAGCCCGAGGGACAGGGCGGGCAGATGCAGCAGCGGGATCAGCCCGACGGCGATGACCGTCAGCAGCGACAGCAGGTTGTTGGAGAGGATCGTCACCATCAGCGTGCCGCCTTTGATCTGGTACATCCCGATTTCCGCCGCGGCGTCGGTGAACAGGCGCAGCAGGGGCTCCGCCCACTCGGGACGCTGGCGGGAAACGGCGAAGGACACGACGATCAGCACCGCAAAGGCGGACGCAGTGATTCTGACCTCCTCCCAAAGAGCCGGGGGGAGGTCAAAGTATGCCTTGACGGAGGCTTTTCCGCTCATGAAAGCTTTTCAATGCCCGCACGCACACGGCGGAGCGTTTCGTCCTTGCCGAGAATGTGGCAGAGCTCCACCGCGCCGCCGGGCGTGACCAGCTTGCCCGCCACGGCGATGCGCAGCGGCCACATGAGCGTCGCGTTCTTGACGCCGAGCTCCTCCGCGAAGGCGACGAGCGTGTCGTGGATCGCGTCGTTTGTCCAGTCGGCGATGCCCTCCAGCTTCGGCAGCACCTTTTGCAGCATGTCGAGCGACACGGCGGCGTCGGTCTTGGACTTCTTGTTGGTGTAGAACGCGACGTCGTAATCGGGCAGCGCATCGAAGAAATCGACCTTCTCCGGGATGTCGGTCAGCTTTTCGCAACGCGCCTGCAACAGCGCGGCGATCTCGGAGACGGAGTATGCCTCGTTTTTGACGCTCTGCCGAATGTAAGGCTCAGCTTCTTTACAGAAATCCTCCGGCGGCATGGAGCGGATGTAGTTGGCGTTGAAATAGGTCAGCTTCTCAATGTCGAAGATGGCGGGGGACTTGGAGATGCCCGCGAGGTCGAAGGACTCCACCAGCTCCGGCAGCGTGAAGAACTCCTGCTCCGCCTTGTCGCCGCGCGGCGACCAGCCGAGCAGCGCCACATAGTTGAGGATGGCGGGGGTCAGATAGCCCTGCGCCTTGAGGTCCTCGTAGCTCGGGTCGCCGTTGCGCTTGGACATCTTGTGCTGCGCGTCGCGCATGACGGGGGAGCAGTGGACGTAGGTCGGAACCTCCCAGCCGAACGCCTCATAGAGCAGATTGTACTTGGGCGCGGAGGACAGGTACTCGCTGCCGCGCACGACGTGGGTGATGCCCATGAGGTGGTCGTCGATGACGTTGGCGAAGTTGTAGGTCGGCATCCCGTCGCGCTTTAAGAGCACCTGATCGTCCAGCGTGGCGTTCTCCACGGTCACGTCGCCGAAGGAGGCGTCGTGGAAGGTCGTCGTGCCCTCGTGGGGGATGCGCTGGCGCACGACGTAGGGCTCGCCCGCGGCGACGCGCGCCTTGGCCTCGTCGAGCGAGAGGCTGCGGCAGGGGTCGTCCGCGCGGTCGAACTCGCCCGTGTCCTCCGCCGATTCGGTCTTCTCGCAGAAGCAGTAGTAGGCGTGGCCGCGCTCGCAAAGAAGCTCGGCGTATTTGCCGTAGGTGTCGCGCCGCTCGGACTGGATGTACGGCGCGACCGGACCGCCGACGTCGGGGCCTTCGTCGTGGTCGAGAGAGCATTCCTCCATCGTGCGGTAGATGACGTCGGTCGCGCCCTCGACGAGGCGGCCCTGATCGGTGTCCTCGATGCGGAGGATGAACGTGCCGTTCTCGTGGCGCGCGATGAGGTAGGTGTAGAGCGCCGTGCGCAGATTGCCCACGTGCATGTAGCCGGTGGGCGAGGGGGCGAAGCGCGTGCGTACCTTGCCGTGCGGGATCTTGCGCTCCATGATGTCAAAGTATTCCATATCCAGAGACATAGGATGAACCTCCTGAAAAATATCCCTGACAGTTTATCGTTTTCATGCCCGGTTGTCAAGGCTTCCGGCGCGGAACGGCGCCGCCGCGCGAAATCGGAAGAGGCTTGCCGGAGACAAGCCTCTCAACTGGTGAAATATGCGCTTCGGCTCACTCCGCCGCGCCGACGGGGACCGCCTTCTGGAAGAAATCCCGCAGCTTTGTGATGGGGATGGGCGCGGAGAACTTGTAGCCCTGCAAATACTCCGCGTACATGGCCGCGCAGCGCTCCTGATCGGATTCCGTCTCGACGCCCTCGTAGAGCACGGAGTAGTGCATTTCGCTGAACATCTGCGCGAGGTACGACACCATCGTCCGCTTTTCGGCGTCCGTGCCGCTGGCAATGACGAGCGAGCGGTCGAACTTGATGATGTCGAAGGGAAGCTGCATGATGCGGTCAAAGTTGGAGTAACCGGTGCCGAAGTCGTCCAGATAGAACTTGATGCCGCTCTCGCGCAGCTCGCTGATCCTCTCCTTGACGAGCATGAAGTCCCGCTCGTTCTGGCTTTCGGTCAGCTCAATGGCGATCTTTTCGCTGGGGATGCCGCATTTCCGGATGGTTTCCTCGATATTTTGGCTGAAAGCGGGGTCGCGCAGGTCGAGCATGGAGAAGTTGACCGAGATGCGCCGCACGAAAAAGCCCTCGTCCATCAGCTGCCGGACCTGCTCGCAGGTCTTGGTGAGGATGATCATGCTCAGCACGGAGATGTAGCTGTACTCCTCCGCGAGCGGAATGAACTTCGTCGGGTTGACAAGACCGACCTTGTCCAGATCCAGCCGCATCAGCGCCTCCGCCGTGTCGTAGTGCCCCGTGCGCAGGTTGAACACCGGCTGACAGTAGACCTGCACGCGCTCGTCGTCCATATTCTGTTTGGCGCTGATGTCGCCCAGCTCGCTGATGATGTAGCAGTAGTCGCGGTATTCCGCGATGTCGCCCTCCGGAACGCGGCGGATGGAGTTGACGGGCATGTTCTCCTCGACAAACTGGATGAGATTGACGTAGTTGAACTCACCGTCCTCCTGTTCAGGGGTCAGCGTGGTCGTGATGACGATCTTGTAATCGAGGCGGAATTTTTCATGCTCCTTGTCAAACTTGCCAAGAGCATTGCGGATGGTCTCCTCGAAATCGGGGTTTTTCGCAGTCTCCGCCGCAAGGATCATGCGCCCGCTCGTGACCTGAAAGAGCACGGCGCCGCGGAAAAAGCGCGAGGAAAACTGACGGATCGTCCATTGCAGCTCGGCGGGGTATTTCCGCCCGTTCTCGTCATACTCCGGCAGGAACAGGCTCATGAGCAGCAGCTCCTTGACGTTCTTGCGGTGATATTTGATGAAATCCTCAAAGCCGGAGATATTGACCGCGCCGATGTCGAGATCGTAAGGATTGGCGTGAACCAGATACAGCAGCGAGATGGCGGGGAAGAGGAAGGAGGCGACGGTGTAGGAGCTCTGGGAGTGATACGCCTGCAAAATCAGCAGCAAAAAGGCGATGCTGCTGCTGGCGAGCACGCCGAGCGACACCTGCCGGTAGATCCTGCCGCGGTAGCGGAACGCCATATACACGATGATGCAGGCGAAGAACAGGTAGCCCACGGTGAAGACCTGCATCCACGCCTGCGCGCGCGTCTGCGCGTTGTGGAGGCGGCCGGTGTTTATGGTTGATTCCACCACCATGTATATGAGCAACCCCGCCAGTCCCGCTGCGCCTGTGGCCAAGTAGCGCCGGCTGTGCCGCGCGTCGACGTGCATGGTCATGGTGAAGTAGATCATGAAGAGAAACAGGTTGGAGAACAGCGAGGTATAGTGCAGGATGCGCAGCGCGGAGAGCAAAACCCCCGGCGCTTTGGCGGAATCCGAGAGGACGTGGAGGATCATGTTGGAATACGCGGCGATTGCCATCATGGCCAGCATCAGCTTGAAGACGGCATAGCTGCGCGTCCGGTTGACGAAGGACGCGCGGAGCAGGAACGTGAACAGAATACACATCGCGACCACGATGATATCGCCGATTTGGGTATACTCCAGCGTGGCGGCGGTAAATGCCTCCGGCTTGAACATGAGCGGCGTCCTCCCCAATCATCTGCTTTTCCCGATACGTTATAGTTCTACCAAAATATAATTGTACCACAGGTCTTTGCGGGAATCTACCTTTTTTTGCACATTTTCGCTGCGGCGGCGGCAAAAAGCCCGCAAGCTCCGCCAAAATGCCAAAAAGAAAGCCGAAAAGAGGCGGAAATTCTACTCGACACGGAAATGGACGCGTGCTATAATGCCGTCGTAATGCGGAAATAATCAGCGGGCGACGCCCGCCGTGAGGAGGAACTTCAACTATGGGTACTGAGGAAAGACGCGTCGGCACCGTATCCCGCGGCATTCGCTGCCCCATCATCCGGCAGGGCGACGATATCGCCGCCATCGTGGCGCAGAGCGTGCTGGAGGCGGCGGAGAGCGAGGGCTTTTCGCTGCGCGACCGTGACGTGATCGCCGTCACCGAGTCGGTGGTGGCGCGCGCGCAGGGCAACTACGCGAGCGTGGACGCGATCGCTGAGGACGTGCGCGCGAAGCTCGGCGGCGGCACGGTGGGCGTGGTGTTCCCGATCCTCTCGCGCAACCGCTTCGCCATATTGCTGCGCGGCATCGCGAAGGGCTGCAAGAAGGTCGTTGTCCTGCTCAGCTATCCCTCCGACGAGGTGGGCAACGCGCTGGTCAGCCTCGACGCCGTGGACGAGGCGGGCGTCAACCCCTACTCCGACGTGCTGAGCGCTGAGAGGTTCACGGAGCTGTTCGGCGAACCGAAGCACGAGTTCACCGGCGTCAACTACGTCGCCTACTATACCGAGCTGGTGCGGGGCGCGGGAGCGGAGTGCGAGATCCTTTTCGCCAACCACGCGACGGATATCCTCAAGTATACCGACTGCGTTCTTGCCTGCGACATCCACACCCGCGCGCGCACCAAGCGGCTTTTGAAGGCGGCGGGCGCGAAGGTCGTCTGCGGGCTCGACGAAATTCTCTCCGCGCCGGTCAACGGCAGCGGCTACAACGAGAAGTACGGCCTGCTCGGTTCGAACAAGTCCACCGAGGACACGGTCAAGCTGTTCCCGCGCGACTGCCAGGGTGTGGTCGAGGACGTGCAGAAGCGCATTCTGGATGCCACGGGCAAACACGTCGAGGTCATGATTTACGGCGACGGCGCGTTCAAGGACCCGCAGGGCAAGATCTGGGAGCTCGCCGACCCCGTCACCTCGCCCGCGTACACCGGCGGACTGGTCGGCACGCCGAGCGAGCTCAAGCTCAAGTATCTTGCGGACGACAAGTACAAAGACTTGTCGGGGCAGGCGCTCAAAGACGCCATCAGCGCCGACATCCGCGCCAAGCAGGGCGAGCTGGTCGGCAAGATGGCGTCCGAGGGGACGACGCCGCGCCAGCTGACGGATCTGATCGCCTCGCTGTGCGACCTCACGAGCGGCAGCGGCGACAAGGGCACGCCCGTCGTGCTGGTGCAGGGCTATTTCGACAACTACACGACCTGATTGACGCGCCCGCTGGCGCGAAGGGAGGTGACGCAGCATGGACAGGCCGCTGGCGGACGAGATACGCCCGCAGTCGCTCGACGAGGTGGTCGGGCAGAGACATCTGATCGGCAAGGGCGGGATGCTGCGCCGCCTGATCGAGTCGGGCACGAGCGCGAACATGATCTTTTACGGTCCGTCGGGCACGGGGAAGACGACGATCGCGAACATCATCGCCTCGCGCACGAACAAGACGCTGCACAAGCTCAACGCGACGACGGCGTCACTCTCCGACGTCAAGGACATCATCGCGGACGTGGGGACGCTGCTCGCCCCGGGCGGCGTGCTGCTTTACCTCGACGAGATCCAGTATTTCAACAAAAAGCAGCAGCAGAGCCTGCTGGAGTTCATGGAAAACGGTTCCATCACGCTCATCGCCTCGACCACGGAGAACCCGTATTTCTACGTCTACGGCGCGCTGCTCTCGCGCTCGACGGTGTTTGAGTTCAAGGCGGTAACGCCGGAGGAGACCGAGCCCGCCGTGCTGCGCGCGCTGAACATTCTCCGCGAGCGCAGCGAGCTGCCGCTTTCGTGGGAGGACGGCGTGCCGGAGCATATCGCGACGAGCTGCGGCGGCGACGTGCGCAAGTCCATCAACGCCTGCGAGCTGCTGTACGACGCCGCGGAGGTCAGGCACGGCGAGATTGTGCTGACGATGGACGACGCGAAGCAGCTTGCGCAGAAAAGCGCCATGCGCTACGACAAGGGCGGCGACGCCATGTACGACTGCGCGAGCGCGCTGATGAAGAGCCTGCGCGGCAGCGACCCGGACGCAGCGCTGCACTATCTGGCGCGCTTTCTGGAGGCGGGCGACCTCATCACGCCCTGCCGGCGGCTGCTGTGCTCCGCCAGCGAGGACGTGGGGATGGCGTATCCGCAGGCGGTCGCCATCGTGAAGGCCTGCGTCGACACGGCGATGCAGCTGGGGCTTCCGGAGGCGCAGCTTCCGCTGGCGCAGGCGGCGATCCTGCTCGCGACCGCGCCAAAGTCCAACAGCGTCGTCGAGGGGATCGGCGCGGCATGGGCGGACGTCCGCGCGGGCCGCACGGGCGACGTGCCGCGCCAGCTGCAAAACGTCCACGCGGATACGACGGGGACGGACAACCGCCAGAACTACCTGTATCCGCACAACTATCCGAACCACTGGGTGCGCCAGCAGTACCTGCCGGACGCGCTCCGGGACAAGAAGTATTACCGCTTCGGCGACAACAAGAACGAACAGGCGGCCGCACAGTATTGGGAGAAGATCAAAAATGCCGATGGATCTGAGGGTCAATGACCGCGTCGAGATGAAAAAGCCGCACCCCTGCGGCGGCAGGACATGGCTGCTCACACGCGTCGGCATGGACGTCAAGCTCCGGTGCGAGAGCTGCGGGCGGGAGGTGATGCTCCCGCGCGCAAAGGCGGAAAAGGGCATCAAATCGATCACAAGGGAGGGTGGAGCATGAACAGAAAGACCACGCGAGTCATCGCGATCATCATTGTTGCGGTGATGGTGCTGTCGTTTTTGGGATCGATGATTATCCCGTATCTTTTCTAACAACGGAGAACCGTGAAGAAACACGCGCCCTGCGGCTGCTTGCCGCAAGGCGCTTTTTTCGCGCATTTTTGTGCGGCGGCACGGCTATAATGCGGACAAAGGGCGGTGAGAACGGTGATCGTATACTGGGATCTGGTCGCGCTGTGGAACTTCGCGCTGGACTATCTGCTGCTGCTCGGTACGCTGCGCCTCGACGGACGCGGTGTGCGCCGGCGGCGCATCGCCGCGGCGGCGGGGCTCGGCGCGGCATACTCCGCCGCGGCGCTTACGGCGCCGTTTTCGCCGTGGACGCTCGCCGCCGCGCTGATCGTCATGTGCGCCGCCGCCTTCGCCGGCACGGGGCGCTGCATCAGATTGACGCTGCTGTTTCTGCTGCTCGCCTGCGGGTTCGGCGGGCTCGTGCTGCTGCTCGGGCGCGTGAGCGGCGGCATGGAACGCCTTGCGCGCGCCCTGCTGTGGGCCAGACTGCCGTGGGGGGTGTTCTGCGCCGCGGCGGGGCTCTCCTATGTGCTGCTGACGCTGGTGTTCCGCGGCGGCGCACGCCACACGGCGGACGAGCTGATCCGCGCGCAGATCGAGTACGGCGGCCGGCGCGTGGAACTGACGCTCTATCGCGACACGGGCAACCTGCTGACCGACCCCATGACGGGCGAGGGCGTGCCGGTGATCGAAAAATCGGCGCTTGCGCCGCTTTTTTCGGGAGGAAAAGGGGAGGACGCGGCGTATAAGACCGTTACGGCGCTGCCCTGCCGCACGGTGAGCGGCGGGGAAACGGAGCTCGACGCGTTCCGCTGCGACGCGCTGACCGTCGACGGGCGCGCGCTCGGCGCGCGGCTCATCGCCGTGTCGGATCAGGCGTTCGGGGACCGGTATCAGGGCTTGTGGTATTCGGAAGACAGGGAGGAAATGAGAGAGCATGGATTGGAAACGGCTGTGGGATAAACTGCGCGATTTTCTGGCGCGGCAGGGCTTTCTGCCGCGTGAGGGCATCCACTACATCGGCGGGAGCGACACGCTGCCCCCGCCGGTCACGCGCGAGCGGGAGGCGGAGCTGCTGGCGCGGCTGGAAACCGGAGACGAGTCGGTGCGCAAGGAGCTGATCGAGCACAATCTGCGCCTTGTGGCGTACATCGCGCGGCGCTTTGAGAACACGGGCGTCAATATCGAGGACCTGATCTCCATCGGCACCATCGGGCTCATCAAGGCGATCAACACCTACCGCAGCGACAAGAATATCAAGCTCGCGACCTACGCCTCGCGCTGCATCGAGAATGAAATACTGATGTATCTGCGCAAGATCTCCGGCCAGAAGGCGGAGGTCAGCCTTGACGAGCCGCTGGGCTCCGACTGGGACGGCAACGAGCTGTTGCTCTCCGACATCCTCGGCACGGAGGAGGACGTCGTGCTCAAGCCCATCGAGGACGACGTCGACCGGACGCTGCTGCGCGACGCGATCTCCACGCTCACCGGGCGGGAGCGTGAGATCATCACGCTGCGCTTCGGCCTCGACGGGCGGGAGGAGCGGACGCAGAAGGAGGTCGCCGACCTGCTGGGCATTTCCCAGAGCTACATCTCGCGCCTCGAAAAGCGCATCATCGCGCGGCTGAAGAAAGAAATCCTGCGAATGAGTTGACAAACGCCGCGAAAGCGTGTAGAATACGCGCGTTACATGCGAGGAAGAGGAGCAGTACGCAAGGCTTGATGCGAAGAGAGGGGACGGACGGTGCAAGTCCCCGTGAGAGCGTGCGGAAGTCGCCTCGGAGCGGCCGTGCCGAAGCGGAGACGCCTAAGCCGGACGGGAGCGCCCGTTACAGCGCGCAAGAGTGCCGCGGAGGGAAGACCCTCGCGGAATTCGGGTGGTAACACGGATTTGATCCGCCCCGAACCGATTTCGGTTCGGGGCGTTTTGATTTGGGAGGATAGAAATGTTTCGGGTAGAACAGACTTATGATTATGCGTCGCTGACGGTACTGTGCCGCGCGGCGCGCAAGACGGTACGGCGCGGATGGAAGATCATGCGCATCGCTATGTGGGTGCTTCTTGCCGTGGAGTGTCTGCTGATCGCGGTGCTGCTGGCGATTGGCTCCACGGTCGAGCCGTGGATGATCGCCGTGACCGTCATGCTGCTGTTGCTGCTTGTCTTTGACGACAAGATCAACGCGTGGGCGGCGAAGCGGCAGATGATCCCCGGCACGGCGCACTCGGTCACGGTATTCGAGGATGCCGCCTACACGGTAAAAACGGACTCGACCGAGACGTGCTGGCAGTATGAAAACATCACGGGCCTGTGCGAGACGGAGCGCTACTTCCTGTTCTTCATCGGCAGGCGGCACGGCCAGTGCTTCGACAAGCAGGGCTTTCAGGTTGGCGATCCGGAGGAGTTCCGCGGCTTTATCGAGGGAAAAACCGGATTGACGTTTACAAAAATGAAATGATTTTCAGATAAGGAGAGCACCATGAAAGAATTACCGAAGGTCTACGAGCCCCAACAGGTGGAGGGGCGCATCTATCAGATGTGGGAGGACAACAACTGCTTTCGCGCCGAGATCGATGCGGACAAGAAGCCGTTTTCCATCGTCATGCCGCCGCCGAACGTCACCGGCCAGCTCCATATGGGCCACGCCATGGACGCGACCCTGCAGGACATCCTGACGCGCTTTAAGCGGATGCAGGGCTACAGCGCCCTGTGGCTCCCCGGCACCGACCACGCGGGCATCGCCACGCAGATCAAGGTCGAGGAGGACTTACGCGTCAACGAGGGCAAGACCCGCTATGACCTCGGGCGCGAGAAGTTCCTCCAGCGCGTGTGGCAGTGGAAGGAGAAGTACGGCAACCGCATCGTCGAGCAGCAGAAGAAGATGGGCGCGAGCTGCGATTGGTCGCGCTCCCGCTTCACGATGGACGAGGGCTGCTCGAAGGCGGTGCGCGAGACGTTCTGCGAGCTCTATGACAAGGGACTTATCTACAAGGGCAGCCGCATCATCAACTGGTGCCCGCACTGCCTGACCGCGCTTTCGGACGCGGAGGTCGAGTATGTGGACAAGCCCGGCCACCTGTGGTACATCCGCTACCCGCTCTCGGACGGCAGCGGCGACATCGTGGTCGCGACGACGCGTCCGGAGACGATGCTCGGCGACTCCGGTGTCGCGGTCAATCCGGAGGACGAGAAGTTCAAGCACCTGATTGGCAAGACCTGCATCCTGCCGCTCGTGAACCGTGAAATGCCCATCGTGGGCGACGAATACTGCGAGATTGGCTTCGGCACCGGCGCGGTGAAGATGACGCCCGCGCACGACCCCAACGACTTCGAGGTCGGCCTGCGTCACAACCTTGAGGTCATCCGCGTCATCGCCGACGACGGTACGATCAACGAAAACGGCGGCAAGTACGAGGGCCTCGACCGCTACGAGTGCCGCAAGCAGATCGTGAAGGATCTGGAGGAGCAGGGCTATCTCGTCAAGACCGAGGACTACAGCCACAACGTCGGCACCTGCTACCGCTGCCACAACGACGTCGAGCCGCTGATCTCCGCGCAGTGGTTCGTCAAGATGGAGCCGCTGGCGAAGGAGGCGCTGCGCGTCGTGAACGACGGCACGATCAAGTTCGTGCCCGAGCGCTTCGCCAAGATCTACACGAACTGGATGGAGAACTGCCACGACTGGTGCATCTCGCGCCAGCTCTGGTGGGGCCACCAGATCCCCGCTTGGTACTGCGACGAGTGCGGCCACATCAATGTTTCCCGCGAAGACCCCACCAAGTGCGAAAAGTGCGGCAGCGACAAGCTGACGCGCGAGGAGGATGTGCTTGACACGTGGTTCTCCTCCGCGCTCTGGCCGTTCTCGACCATGGGCTGGCCCGACAAGGACGCCGCCGACTTGGGCTACTGGTATCCCACGTCCGTCATGGTCACGGGCTACGACATCATCTTCTTCTGGGTCGCGCGCATGATCTTCTCCGGTATGGAGCAGATGAAGAAGGAGCCGTTCAAGACCGTGCTGATCCACGGCCTCGTCCGCGACGACAAGGGCCGCAAGATGTCCAAATCCCTCGGCAACGGCATCGACCCGCTGGAGATGGCGGAAAAGTACGGCGCGGACGCGCTGCGCTTCAACCTCATCACCGGCAACAGCCCCGGCAACGACATGCGCTTCTACGTCGAGAAGTGCGAGGCGATGCGCAACTTCGCGAACAAGATCTGGAACGCCAGCCGCTTCGTGATGATGAACCTCACCATCGACCGCGTGGAGCTGCCGGAGAAGCTGGAACTGGAGGACAAGTGGATCCTCTCCAAGCTCAACACGCTGATCCGCGAGGTCACGGACAACATGGACGCGTTCGAGCTGGGCGTCGCGTCCGCGAAGCTCTATGACTTCATCTGGGACAACTACTGCGACTGGTATATCGAGCTGACGAAGGCGCGCCTCAACGGCACGGACGAGCAGGCGAAGGTGAACGCGCAGAACGTCCTGTGCTACGTCCTGACCGAAACGCTCAAGCTGCTGCACCCGTTCATGCCGTTCATCACCGAGGAGATCTGGCAGGCGCTGCCGCACGGCAAGCGCGACGAGGGCGTGCGGTTCCTGATGAAATCGAAGTGGCCGGAGTGGGACGACGCAATGTCCTTCCCCGCGGAGGAGCAGGCGATGGGCATGGTTATCGAGGCGATCTCCGCCGTCCGCGCACGCCGCAACGAGATGAACGTCGCCCCGTCGAAGAAGGTGCACTACACCGTCGCCACCGCGCACGACGATACGTTCCGCGCAGGCATTCCGTTCTTCCTGCGCCTTGCCTCGGCATCCGAGGTGACGCTCGCCGCGGCGGACGCGCCGAGCGCCGACGGCATGGTCGAGGTCGTGACTCACGCCGCGCGCGTGCTCATGCCGCTTTCCGAGCTGGTCGACTTTGAAAAGGAGCTCGCGCGCATCGCTAAGGAAAAGGCGAACGCGGAAAAGCAGCTCGCGGGCATCGAGGGCAAGCTCAAGAACGAGAACTTCGTCTCCAAGGCGCCCGAGGCGGTCGTCAACGCCGAGCGCGAGAAGGCGGAGAAGCTGCGCGCGCTGCTGGAAAAGCTGGAAGCCAGCGAGAAGGCAATGAAGAAATAAATCACAATATCAGGGAGGGCATGACATGAAACGCATCTTACTCGGCTCCACCGGCATTGAGATCGAGAAAAACGGCTTTGGCGCGCTCCCCATCCAGCGCATCACACGCGACGAGGCGGCACATCTGCTGCGAAAGGCGTACGACGGCGGCATCAACTACTTCGACACCGCCCGCGCATACACCGACAGCGAGGAGAAGATGGGCTACGCCTTCGTGGGGATGCGCGACAAGATCATCATCGCCACCAAGTCCGGCGCGAAGGAGGCCGCAGCGCTGCGCAAGGACCTTGAAACCAGCCTGCGGACGCTGGGGACGGACTACATCGACGTCTACCAGTTCCACAACCCGCCGTTCTGCCCGAAGCCCGGCGGCGAGGACGGCCTCTACGACGAGGCGCTCAAGATGAAAGCGGAGGGCAAGATCCGCCACATCTCCATCACCAACCACCGCCTTGCCGTGGCGCGGGAGGCGATCGAATCCGGCCTGTACGCGACGCTGCAATTCCCGTTCAGCTACCTCTCCGGCGAGCAGGAGCTGGGGCTTGTCGCGGGCTGCCGCGCAAAGGGCATGGGCTTCATCGCCATGAAAGCGATGGCGGGTGGCCTGATCCGCGACGGCTATGCCGCCGCCGCGTTCATGGAGACGCAGGACGACGTCGTGCCCATCTGGGGCGTGCAGCACGAGTGGGAGCTGGATCAGTTCCTCGACTGCGTGAAGAACGGCGCGGAGCTGACCGATGAGCGCCGCGCGATCATCGAAAAGGACCGCGGGGAGCTCAGCGGCGAATTCTGCCGCGGCTGCGGCTACTGTATGCCGTGTCCGCAGGGCATCCAGATCAACCAATGCGCGCGCATGGTGCTGATGGCGCGGCGCGCCGGAGAGCGGGACTGGAAGACCGAATACTGGCAGCAGGAGATGAAGAAGGTGGAGAACTGCGTCCGCTGCGGCCAGTGCGCGGCAAAGTGCCCCTACGGCCTCAACACGCCGGAGCTGCTGCGCGAGAACTACGAGGAATACTGGAAGATCCTCGCGGAGAGCAAGTGAGCGAAAAAGAAAAGCCGTCCGGCGCGCGTTTCGACGACTTCGGACAGGCGGAACAAACTATAATCATCCTGCACGCTCGTGCAGGATGATTTTTTATGCCGACGGAAGGGCGGCTTCACGAAGGAGGGCACAGGATGGATGTGCAGACAAGATCGGAAGGGCGGGAGCTGACCGTTCTCTTCCGCGGCGAGCTGGATCACCACGCCGCACAGGAGACCGTGACGGCGCTGGAACGGGCGGTGGACGCGGCGCTGCCGCAGAGGCTTGTGTTGGATTTCCGCGGCGTGACGTTCATGGACAGCTCCGGCCTCGCGGTGGTGATGCGCGCGCACCGACGCATGACGGCGCTGGGCGGGAGCCTTGTGCTCGTCAACGTGCCGAAGCAGGCGAAAAAGGTATTCGACGCGGCGGGGATCTCAAGCCGCGTTGCAATGGAGGGATCGGAACATGAAGGTTAAGCCGGAGAATTACATAGCGATCGAACTGCTCAGCCGCAGTGCCAACGAGGCGTTTGCCCGAACGGCGGTCGCGGCGTTCGCCGCGCAGCTTGACCCGACGCTCGACGAGCTGGGCGACATCAGAACCGCGGTCAGCGAGGCGGTGACAAACGCCATCGTCCACGCCTATCCCGACGCGCTCGGTAAGATTTCGCTGCGCGCGAGCGTGTTTGACGGCAACATGCTGGAAATCGTCGTGCGGGACTGGGGCTGCGGCATCGCGGACGTGGAGAAGGCGCGCGAACCGCTCTACACCACCGGCGGCGAGGAGCGCAGCGGCATGGGCTTCACCATCATGGAGAGCTTCATGGACTCGCTCGCCGTGCGCTCGAAGCCGGGCAGGGGCACCGTCATCACGATGAAGCGCCGGATCGCGCAGCGCGGCGGGAGAAGATGAGCGCGGAGACCCTGTCGCTGCTGGAAATGGCGCAGCAGGGCAACGAGGAAGCCTGCGAACGCGTGCTCCGCGAGAACACGGGCCTTATCTGGAGCGTTGTGCGGCGCTTTTTCGGACGCGGTGTCGAGACGGACGACCTCTATCAGCTCGGATGTCTTGGATTCTTCAAGGCTGTCAAGGGATTCGACCTTACATATGGGACACAGTTCTCAACCTACGCGGTGCCGAAGATCGCGGGCGAGATCCGCCGCTTTCTGCGGGACGACGGGCCCGTCAAGGTCGAACGGAGCGTGCGCGAGCGCGCGCTTGCAGTCTGCGGCGCGCGGGATCGGCTGCGCGCCGCGCTGGGGCGGGAACCGGCGCTGTCCGAGCTGGCGGAGGAGACCGGCTTTGCCGTCGAGGAGCTGGCGGAGCTGGAACTCGCCGCCGCCGCGCCGGAATCGCTGCAACAGGAATTTGGCGACGGTCTGGCGCTGGAGGATATCCTCAGCTCCGGCACAACGGAGGAGGGAATGGTCGAGCGCATCGCCCTGCGCGCGGGCATCGACGCGCTGCCGCGGCAGGAAAAGCTGACGGTGCTGCTGCGCTTCTACAAGGGGCTGACGCAGGATCAGACCGCGCGCGTGCTGGGCGTGTCGCAGGTGCAGGTGTCGCGGCTGGAGCGCCGCGCGCTGCAAAATCTGAAAAAGGAACTGGAAGCCTGAGCGGCTCCGCGGGGATCACCCGGCGGAGCCGTTTGCTGTCAGCCAACCGGGACCCAGTAACGCTTCATTCTGGTCCCGTCGACGTCAATGGCTTTTTCAAATACGCCACCGTTGGCGATAATCGTCTTTTCGCTCGCAAAATTGTCCTCATCGCATACGACAAGCATCCTGTCGATGCCGAGCTTCTTCGCATTTGACCGATTGAGACGCAGCATTTCTTTTGCATATCCCTTTCCGCGCTCGGAAGGTCGGACCGAATAGCCGCAATGCCCGCCCCATGTACCGAGGATCGGATGATTGATATGGTGCCGCAGGTCAATGATCCCCACGATGCGGTTGTCGCTCTTCCTGACAGCCAGAAACATATGCGAAGGAACGGAAGTTCCGACAGAGCCGCAGGTTTCTTCGCTCTTTCGCAATCTGCATATCTCGATCCATTCTTCCGCGGAGCTGCTCGAATTCAGCGACATGCACCCGGCAAACTGATCGTTGCTGCCGGCGTCGAAATCCAGTATTTCCTGCCGAAAGGCCCAGATATCTTCCGCGTATTCCGCGCATGGCTCCAGCAAAAAGAGTTCTTCCACGGTTCTCACCCCATTCTTAATCGTTCCGTATGATCCTCCGGTAACATATCACATTTTCCTTTCGGCGGCAAGGCTGTTTCACCGTCGACGCTGAGCGCCTCGTCCGGCTGGAATTCCGTCATCGTGCTCCGGTAGCGCAGGGGCAGATGCGTCATTTGGAGCTTGGAATTTTCCCGCTCGCGGATGGCGACAGAGTCGTAGAACCGGCGCCAGAGACGGCGGTATTCCGTCTCCTCTCCGTCCGGCTGCGCCATTTCAAAGGCGTCGAGCGGCACGATGCGCGAAACGCCGCCCGCGTAGAGCAGTGCCTCGCGGTGGGTGCGGTCGTAGATGAAGAACGTCTCGTTGTAGCAGCGGTCGCAGAAGTGGCCGCGCAGCAGCGGCAGCACGCGGTTTTTCGGTTCGATCTCCGCGCCGAGCATCCCGTCGAACACCGAGAAGCGCAGAAAACCGCGCAGGTGCTCCACCTCGCCGGACATGTGCCGCACGGCGCGCAGCAGCGGCTGGTAATCCTCGTCCGACAACCGCGAGAGGTACTGCGGACCCTCGCGGTAGAGCTTGGCGACAAAGCGGTAGATCGCCAGCTCCTTATCGGGCAGACAGGTGAGGAACGCACGCTGCAAAAACGGCACGACTTCGCCCGAAATCTTGCGCAGGCTGCGCAGCACCCGCTGCGCGTGCGCGCGGTCGGTCGGAACCGTGCGCACGTCGAATATGCACGGTTCAGCGTCCCCAGCGTCGACGATGGCGGTGGGACGTTCTTTTTGCGTGTAGCTTTCGTAGATACAGCTCAAAAGCCCGTCGAAGCTGCCATCGTACTGATAGATGATCTCGCGCCATGCCATGTTACGCTCCTTGCAGTTGCTCATATGCCGCGCCGCGGAACCGACGGGCGCTGCTGACGGTTCAGCCGACGCGGTCGAACAGGGAAAGCTGTTCAAACTGCGCCGCGGGCAGGGCGGCGCGCTCGGCCGCCATCAGGCTTGCCATGACGCCCGCCGCGGACAGGCGGAGCGGGGAGACAAGCCGCCCCTGACAGGTGAGAAAGTATTGCGCGCGCTTGAGCACGACGCCGAGCTTCTTCAGATCGTCGACATGCAGCGCGCCCGCGCGGCGCGCCGTCAGGATGCGCCGCGCCGAAACAACGCCGACGCCGGGCACGCGCAGCAGCGCTTCGTAGTCCGCGCGGTTGACCTCCACGGGGAAGAACTCCGGGTGCCGCAGCGCCCAGCAGCACTTGGGGTCGAGCCTCGGGTCGAAGTCCGGCGCGTCCTCGCTGAGCAGCTCTTCGGCGCGGAAGCCGTAGAACCGCAGCAGCCAGTCCGCCTGATAGAGCCGGTGCTCCCGCAGCAGCGGCGGCTTGGTTTCAAGCGACGGCAGCATCGTGTTTTCCACGACCGGCACATAGGCGGAGTAGAACACGCGGCGGAGCCGATACCGCTCGTAGAGCGATTCGGTCAGGTGCAGGATGTGGCGGTCGCTCTCTCCGGTGGCGCCGACGATGAGCTGCGTCGCCTGTCCGGCGGGGGCGAAGTGCGGCGCGGAGCGGTATTTTGCCAGCGCCTCCCGGTTTTCGACGACCTGATCGCGAATCTGCCGCATGGGGGCGAGGATCGCGCGCTTCGTCTTGTTCGGCGCGAGGCTCCTGAGCGACGCTTCGCTCGGCAGCTCGATGTTCACGCTCAGACGGTCGGCAAGCAGGCCGAGCTGTTCGATAAGCTCCGGCGACGTGCCGGGGATCGCCTTGGCGTGAATATAGCCGTTGAAGCGGTACTCCTCCCGCAGCAGCCGCAGCGCGCGAATCATCAGCTCCGTCGTCCGGTCGGGCGAGCCGAGGACGGCGGAGGAAAGGAACAGCCCCTCGATGTAGTTGCGCCGATAGAAGCCGATGGTCAGTTCGGCAAGCTCGCGCGGCTCGAAGGTGGCGCGCCGCGTCTCGTTCGTGCGCCGGTTGACGCAGTACTTGCAGTCGTAACAGCAGTCGTTGGAGAGCAGCACCTTCAACAGCGTGATGCAGCGCCCGTCCGCGGAGAAGCTGTGGCAGCAGCCGGCGAGGGAGGACGAGGTGTTGCCGATCATCCCCTCCCGATGGGAACGGCGCGCGCCGCTCGACGTGCACGCCGCGTCGTATTTCGCGGCGTCGGCGAGGATGGCGAGCTTGTCCGCCAGCTCCATGGCAATTATGCGGCGCGGCTGACGCTGCGCTCCCGATGCGCATCGCGCGGCGTATCCAGCCATTCGATGACGCGCATGAGATTTGCGGACGCAACGCCCACGCCGATGAAAACGAAGAGCAAAGCAGAACCTGTCATGATCGATCCCTCCATAGAACTAATGTTCGATACGGATTATAACTCGAACAAACGTACTTGTCAATACAAATCGAACAAAATTTCTAAATAATATGCCGAAACGGGAAAAAGAGGCTTGTATTCAAACGCGCTTTCCTCTATAATGTGTCGGAGAAAGAGAGGATTACCGGATATGGATGATTTTACCTCCTGCTATGTGAAGGCGCGGCGTGCCTTGATCGCGCGGGACTTTGCACGATTGAACCCGGAGCAGAGGCGCGGCGTGCTGGCGACCGAGGGGCCGCTTCTGCTGCTCGCCGGCGCGGGCAGCGGGAAGACGACGGTGCTCATCAACCGCGTCGCCAACATTCTGACCTACGGACGCGGCAGCGACTGCGAGGAGGTGCCGGAGCGGGCGACGGAGGAGGACCTTGCGTTTCTGGAGAGCTATCCCAAGCACCCGACGCCGGAGGAACGCGAGCGCATGATACACCTGTGCGCGGTCGAGCCGGCGCGGGCGTGGCAGGTGCTCGCGGTGACGTTCACCAACAAGGCGGCGGGCGAGCTGCGCGACCGTCTGGACGCCTTCGGCATCCGCGGCGCGCAGGACGTGTGGGCGCTGACGTTCCACTCCGCCTGCGTGCGCATCCTTCGCCGCGACATCGACAAGCTGGGTTTCTCGCTGGACTTCACCATATACGATACCGACGATTCCCGCCGCGTCGTGCGCGACGTCGTGCGCGAGATGGAACTGGACGAAAAGGCGTTCGCGCCGCGCGAGGTGCTGAGCGTCATTTCCCGGGCGAAGGACGCCATGGAGACCGCCCGCGACTTCGCCGCCCACTGGTCGGGCAGCGGCGACTGGCGCAAGGAGCGCATCGCGAAGATCTACACCCGCTACGACCAGATCCTGCACGAGGCGAACGCGCTGGACTTCGACGATATCCTGCTCCACGCGGTGACGCTGCTGCAATCGTACCCGGAGGTGCGTGATTACTACCGCCGCAAGTTCCGCTACGTGCTCATCGACGAGTATCAGGACACGAACCGGCTGCAATACCTGCTGATGAAGCAGCTGGTCGGAAAGGGCGGCAACATCTGCGTCGTGGGCGACGACGACCAGAGCATCTACCGCTTCCGCGGCGCGGACATCACCAACATCCTCAACTTTGAAAAGGAATTCCCCGACACGCGCACCATCCGTCTGGAGCAGAACTACCGCTCGACGCAGCACATTCTGAGCGCGGCGAACGCGGTTATCCAAAACAACGCCGGACGCAAGGGCAAGACGCTGTGGACCGACGCGGGCGACGGCAGCAAGGTGACGATCAAGACCGTGTTCAATGAGGCGGACGAGGCGAACTTCGTCGTCTCGTCGATCATGAGCGACTACAGCCGCGGCCGGAAGTGGAGCGAAAACGCGATATTGTACCGCATGAACGCCCAGTCCAACGCGCTGGAATACGCGTTCAAGCGCAACGGCGTGCCGTATCAGGTCATCGGCGGCATGAAGTTCTTCGAGCGCGCCGAGGTCAAGGACATGCTCTCGTATCTCGCGGTCGTCAATAACCCATCCGACGACCTGCGCCTGCGCCGCATCATCAACAACCCGCCGCGCGGCATCGGCGCGACGAGCGTCGAGAGCGTGCAGCGTCTGGCGGCGGAGCAGGGCGTGCCGATGGTCGAGATCATCCGCGCCGCCGACGAATACGCCGAGCTGAGCCGCGGCGCGGCGAAGCTGCGCCAGTTTGCCGCGATGCTCGACGACCTGCGCGAGGCGGCGGAGGACACGGAGCTGCCGGATTTTTACGATCTGGTGTGCCAGAAGAGCGGCTACGCGCGCGCGTTGGAGGAGAAGAACGATATGGAGAGCCGGGGACGGCTCGAAAACGTGAGGGAGCTCAAATCCAACATCCTCGCGTTCCTTGAAAACGATCCGGAGGACGCGACGCTCAGCGGCTTTCTCAATGAGATCGCGCTTTACACCGACCTCGACAGCGCCAGGACGGACAACGCCGTGACGATGATGACCATGCACAGCGCGAAGGGGCTTGAATTCCCCAGCGTCTACGTCGTCGGCATGGAGGAGGGCGTGTTCCCCGGCCAGCGCGTGTTCGCCGACGAGGAGGAGCTGGAGGAGGAGCGCCGCCTCTGCTACGTCGCCATGACGCGGGCGAAGGAGAAGCTGACGCTGACCAACGCGCGCCAGCGCATGCTGTTCGGCCACACGACGGCGAACGCACCCTCGCGCTTTTTAAGCGAGGTGCCGGAGGAGAACGCCGACTGGTACGGGCGTCCGGAGGCAAAAACCGGCGGCTTCGGCGGCGAGGACTTCGGCGACGGTTACGGTTCCTTCGGCGCGCCGTCCGGCTTCGGATCGGCGCACGGCGCGTCGACCAGCGCGCACACGGCGCGGACGGGCGCCGTGCGCGCCTCGGCCTACGGCGCGACGCCGGCCGCGAAGCGCCCGACGGTCGTCAAGCGCGCGCCGGCCGCCATGCCGGAGCTCAAGCCCGGCGACCGCATCAACCACAAGAGCTTCGGCGACGGCATGGTGACGGCGGTGACGCCCGTGGGCGGCGATGCGCTCGTCGAGGTCGCCTTCGACTCCGTCGGCACGAAAAAGCTGCTGCTCAAGACGGCGGGGGTGCACATCACCAAGCTGTGACGCGGCGCGCGCCCCGCGGTTGACCGGACGGGGACGGACTGCTATAATGGACGTGCTATCCGGCGAGCAGGCGGATGCCCGCGACGAGCAGCGCCTGTTCCTCGGAGAGAAAGGCGAGCGCGGGCGGCAGCGGCAGCTCCTGCGGCTCCAGCAGCGCGCCGCCGAGCGTCAGCACGCTGCGCTGGAGACACAGCAGGCGCTCCGCGCCGGAAAAGCTGGAGAGCGTGAGCGTGTCCCGCGGCGAGAAGCCGTAGCCGACGACCTGCTGTGCCTGCGCCCGCAGGGCGATCGACGGCTCGCTGTCACCCGGCAGGAGCAGGGTGCGCGTGCGCAGTCCGGAGGGAAACGGAGACTGCGCGGCGCTCTGATCCAGCGCCAGCAGATCCCATCCGTGTCCCGCCGCGTCCGCGGGGGACGAAAAAGCCGCCGCGCCGAGGGCGGCGCAGCGGCACAGCGCTTTTGCCTCCGCGCAGACGAGCGCGATTTCCATGGTCCATCACCTCGGCTGTATTGTTTGCGGAAAGCGGGAAAATATGATTTTTGCCGGAATCTTGGGGGAAGGGGCGGAGCTATGCACCCGTTGGCGCATTTGAAAACCATCACGCAGCACAGAAACCTCGTGTGCCGCTACTGCTTCCGTCTGGGGCTGTACCGGCAGGGACTGACGCATGATCTGAGCAAGTATTCCCCGATAGAGTTCTGGCGCGGCGCGAAGTACTATCAGGGCTACCGCAGCCCGAACGACGCGGAGCGGCGGGAAAACGGCGTGTCGCTTGCGTGGCTGCACCACAAGGGGCGCAACCGGCACCACTTCGAGTACTGGATCGACTACTGCCTGCGCGAGGACGGCAGCGTGTACATGGGCGGTTGCAAGATGCCGATCCGCTACGTTGCCGAGATGTTTTGCGACCGCGTGGCGGCGTGCCGCATCTATCTGGGCGAGAAGTACACGGACGCCTCGGCGTACGAATACTACATGCGCTCGAAGAACCACATCCTGATCCACCCGGAGACGAGCGACGAGATCGAGAAGATGCTGCTGGTGCTCAAGGAGCGGGGCGAGGATGCAGCATTTGCCTATGTACGGGAGAGACTTCAACAAGAAAGCTGAAATTTCACGGATTTTCCGTGGAATTTCGGCTTTTTTGCCCTTGCAAAACAGATGGCGATGTGGTAAACTAGCCTAGATTTTTAGCTACAATTGACCAAAGGACGGAAAGTGCATATGAGCCATCCCTATAAGACCCGCGAGGGCGGCGCCACCGTAACGGTGTTTGTGCCCTACGACTGCCTCAACAATTGCCCCTTCTGCGTCAATAAGCAGGAATACGCCAACTGTTCCGGCTTTTCCGTAGATAAGATCATCGAAAGCATCCACACGCTCGACGCGATCACGCCGGCGTGCGACTTCGTGTTCACCGGCGGCGAGCCGTTTGCAAACCTTGCCTCGCTTCAGCGGATGCTGGACGCCGTGCCGGCGACGCATCATGTGTACATCAACACGACCTTCCCGGTGCAGCCCGGATGCAGCGCGGAGGAGATGCTCGCATTCACGGAAAAGAACAAGGATAAGATCAGCTGCATCAACGTCTCCCGCCATGTCTACCCGTACGTCGAGGAGTCGCCGGACGACGTTGTGGGCCGCATCGCCACGCCGAAGCGCATCAACTGCGTGCTGTACAAGGACTATCCGTCCGACCAGCTGCCGGACTTCGCGGAGCGCTGGCGCAAATACGGCATTCCCATCCAGTTCCGCTACGACTACACCGTGACGACACCGGAGAACCTCTATGAGGAGGACAACGATCCGATCCTGCAGGATCTCCGCGCGCGGTTCAAGTACATGGGCCTCGACGGCTGCCGGATGCGCAACGGTTTCCACTTCCTCTACAAGGACCTGCACATGACCTACCACAAGACGCTGCCGTACTCCACCATCGTGGAGACGGACGAGAACGGCGTGACGTGGGACATCCTCTACGACCTGCTCATCAAGCAGAACGGCGACCTCCAGTCCGACTGGACGGGCGAGCCGCTGGACGTCGAGAAGTACCGCAACGTGGTGTTCGAGCCCTACGACCTGCACGTCATCAACGGCGTCGTCGATTATTGAGCAACAAAAAAACACGTGTCACATCATGTGGCACGTGTTTTTTGCATGACAGGGGAGGTCAGAGCGCCGCCGCGAGGAGCAGCGCGTTCCGGTCCGGCTCCTCCGCAAACGCGAAACAGCGCTGAAGCACTTGCCTGCTCCGCTCCTTTTCCGCGTCAAAGCGATAGACCTCAACGTAAACATAGCGTCCCGCACAGGCAATGTCGACCCATTGCTCGTCCATATGTCCGTGGAGCCAGGAATCGGCGTCCGGCCGATAGTTGCCGGAGAGCTGATAGACCTCGCGGGAACGCAGCGCCTCCCACAGTGCGGCGCCGTCCGGGTACGGCGTACTTGTAAGATCGTTGCCCGGATTATAATACCACTCCCCCGCGTCCGTGCCGATGCCTGCCGCCTCGTCCAGCCGCTGCGGCGCGTAGGCAATGGCAAGCGAGCCGCTGAAAACGACCAGCGCAAGCGCCACAATACCAAGCATCATGCCGCCGAGCAGTTTATTCTTCGGATGCAGGACGTTCTCCAGACGATAGCGCAGCGCCTCCGCCGTGGCGGACAGGCAGGTCGTGAAGCCGCGCTCGTCGCCCGCGGTTTTCAGCAGCAGGTTGGCATAGCGCCCGCACTCGGTCTCCGGCTCGTCGAGCAGTACGAATTCGTCGCAGCCCAGCTCCAGATCGTCGGCGCAGCGGCGCATGGCGAGCCACATCAGCGGGTTCCACCACATGAGCGCGGTACAGCAGGCCATAAACAGCTTCGTGCCCGCGTCCTGCCGCACGATGTGGATCAGCTCGTGCCGGAAGATCAGGCGCAGCTCATCGGGCGTATAGCGGCGCTCCGGCAGCACGACGCGCAGCGACTTGCGCGTAAGACCAACGCTCAGCGGCGTGTCGGTATTCGGCGAAATCAGGAGCGGCAGCGGATCTTTGAGCGTGGCTTCCGTCTCCATCTCCTCACGCACACTCCGGAAAATCGCAAGCGTCTCCTCGTCCGGCTCGCGGGCGTCGCGCAGCAGCTTGCGGCGAAAGCGAATGTGCTCCGCGACCTTCCATGCCATCACGACAACCGCGCCGGCGAGCCAGACCCAGAGCAGCCAATCCAGCTTTGCACGGACGGGCAGCACAGCGAACGGCTTGCTCCGACCCAGAGAATCGTAGATCACAAAGTACAGCACGTTCGGCAGCAGCCAAAGCATCGCGCAGGCGCGCGCGCTGAAAGCGCGCCGCAGCAGCGGCAGAAGCGGAAGCAGGATGGCAAAGTAGACGGCGGTGGTCAGCATTGTCTCGGCAAGAGCATTACTGACAATACGAAATCTTTCGGTGCCGTTCAGGATCAGCGCCGCCGCGAAAATGATCGGGACTACCGTCACCAGAAAGGTCGGATCGAATACGGGACGCCAGCGGTCACTGCCGCAGTCGCTGTCCTTACGGTTGCGGTCGGTGAAGCGGAACCAAATGAGCACGGTAATAAACGCCCCTATGATTAGGCGCGGCGTGTCAAAAAGCCTCATTCCGCGTCCCTCCCCAGCAGCCTGCGCAGCTCGTCCAGCTCGTCGCGGGAAAGCCCGCTGTCGCAAAGGGCGCTCGCGAACGCGCTCATGCTGCCGCCAAAGAGGGAATCCACGAAGCGGCGGCTCTGCGACGCGCGGTAATCACGCTCAGACACGAGCGGCGTGTAGACGCTGCCGCGCCCCTGCTTTTCGATGCGCAGAAAGCCCTTCTCGGCGAGGCGGGAGAGCAGCGTCAACAGCGTGGTCTGCGCCATGGGTCGGGTTTCGCCCACGGCGCGCTCGATCTCCGCGCGCGGAACGGGCGGGTCAAAACGCCAGACCGCCTGCATGACCTCCAGCTCGGCGTCGGGCAGGCGGCGGATCGGTTCGGACATCGGCGCACTTCCTTTCTCTACACTTGTAGTATAAACAAACTCTACACCTGTAGAGAAAAAATTTCAAGAGGCAAAATCGCAAAGAAAAATGTAGAAAAGCACGGAGAAAAGGCAGTCGGATCGGTTCAAAAGATGTGAACCGATCCGGCTTTACAGCTATCTGATTTTAAATGCTTTCCGCGTCAGTGAAGCAGCAGCTCCGCAATCTGGATGGTGTTGGTCGCGGCGCCCTTGCGGATCTGGTCGCCGCAGCACCAGAGGTTGAGGCCACGCTCGTCGGTGAGGTCGTCGCGGATGCGTCCGACGAAGACGATGTCCTGATCCGAGGTGTCCAGCGGCATGGGGTAGACCTTGTTTTTGAGGTCGTCGACGAGCTTGCAGCCCGGCGCGGCGGCAATCAGCTCGCGCGCGCGCTCGACGCTGATCTTCTCCTTCGTGCGCAGCACGACGGAGACGCTGTGGCTGCGGAACACGGGCACGCGCACGCAGGTGCAGGAGACCTTCATCTCAGGCAGGTGGAGGATCTTGCGGCCCTCGTTCTGCATCTTCATCTCCTCGCTGGTGTAGCCCATGTACTGCTCGCCGCCGATCTGCGGGATGACGTTGAACGCCAGCTGATAGGCGAACGCCCGCGGCTCCACGGTTTCGCCCTTGGCGTAGGCGAGCGTCTCGGCCTCCAACTCGTCGAGACCCGCCTTGCCCGCGCCGCTCGCCGCCTGATAGGACGAGGCGACGATCGTCTCCACGGGGCTTTCCTTGGCGAGAGCCGCGATGGCGACCATCGTGATGATGGTCGTGCAGTTGGGGTTCGAGATGATGCCGCTGTGCCACTTGACATCCTCCGGGTTGATCTCCGGCACGACCAGCGGCACCTTGGGGTCGAGGCGGAAGGCGCTGGAGTTGTCGACAAAGGTCGCGCCCGCCTTGACGATGGACGGCGCAAAACGCTCCGCGATGTCGTTTTCCGCCGCGCCGAGCACGATGTCCAGCCCGTCGAAGGCGCTGTCCGACGCCTCGACGATGGTGACGTCCTCACCCTTGAACTTGAGGGCGGTGCCGGCGCTGCGCGCGGAGGCGATGGGGCGGAGGGACGCGACGGGGAAGTCGCGCTCCGCGAGGATCTTCATCATTTCCTGACCGACGGCGCCCGTTGCGCCGAGGATACCGACGTTTACCTGCTTCATGGCTATTACTCCTTTACAAAACTGTCATACAGGACACGGATGGCCTGTTCAAAGTCCTTTTCCTCCACGCCGACGATGATGTTCAGCTCATCGGGGCCCTGCGTGATCATGCGGACGTTGACGCCGTGCTCGCCCAGCGTGGCAAACAGCTTGCCGGACGTGCCGAGACGGTTGGCCATCTTCCGGCCGACGGCGGCGACGATGGCGATGTTCTCCGCCACGGTAATACTATTCGGCTTGAGCTTCTTTTGCAACTCGCCGAGCACCTCGTAGAGCCGGTTGCTCACCTCCGCGGCGCTGACCATCAGCGAAACCGTGTCGATGCCGGAGAGGATGAACTCGACGTTGACCTTGTGCTTTTCCAGCACCTCCATGATTTGCAGCAGGACGCCGTGCTCGGAGGAGAGGCTTGTTCTGGCGATGGTGATGATCGAAAAGCCCTTCTTGCCCGCAATGCCGGTGATGAAGGTGTCGCTGTTGTCCTGCGTGTCGTCCACGGTCTCCATGATCATCGTGCCGGGATGGTCGGGCTCGTTCGTGTTGCGGATGTTGAGCGGGATGCTCTTCTCGCGGACGGGGTAGACCGCGCCCTCGTGCAGCACCTGCGCGCCGACGTAGCTCAGCTCCCGCAGCTCGCTGTAGGTGACGTAGCGAATCGGCGCGGGGTCCTTGACGATGCGCGGGTCCGCCATCAGGATGCCGGACACATCCGTCCAGTTCTCGTAGACGTCGGCGTCCAGCGCCGCCGCCGCGAGCGCGCCCGTGATGTCGCTGCCGCCGCGGGTGAAGGTCTTGATGTGGCCGTCCGGCATGACGCCGTAGAAGCCGGGGATGACGACGCCGCGCCCGTCCGCCGCCTGCCGCAGCGCCTCGTAGCTGGCCTCCTGATCCACGCTGCCGTCGAAGCGGAACTTGACCCAGAGCGCGGAATCGACGAAGTCGAAGCCCAGATAGTTCGCCATGAGCTTGGCGGAGAAGTACTCGCCGCGGGAGGCGAGCTCGTCCGCAGAGATGCCGCTGCGCATCTTTTCCCACAGCGCGTCGAACTCGCTGTCCAGATCGATCGAGAGCCGGCAGCCGCGCACGATATCGTTGTAGCGGCCACGGATGATGCTGAAGATGTCCTCGCAGCCGACGCCGTATTTGATGTGCGCGGCGCAGAGATACAGAAGATCGGTGATCTTATGGTCGTCCTTGAAGCGCTTGCCCGGCGCGGAGACGACCACGACGCGGCGGGCGGGATCGGACTGGATGATGGATTTGACCTTGGCGAACTGCGTCGCGTCCGCGCACGACGAGCCGCCGAATTTGACAACCTTTACCATTTGGCACCTCCTGCGAGCCTCGCCAGCAGCGGCGTGCTCGAATCGCCGGCCTTTCGCTCCGCGAACGCGGCGAACGCTTCGCCCGCGCTCTTCTCCGCCTGCATGAATCCGGATTCGGAGCGCAGCAACCAACCGGTCGGTGCGCCGTCATTGTCCACCTCGCAGGGCTCGTGCCGATCGGTGTAGTAGCTGCCGCAGCCGCGCAGCACGCTCAGACAGTCGAACAGTACGCTGGAGGCGGTGGGGTAGCCGCCGGCGCCCGAGCCCGCAAAGCTCTGCTTGCCGATCCGCTCGCTGTACAGCGAGACCAGATTCGCCGCGGCGTCCGTGTGCGCCTCCGCCGTGGCGTCGGGGAAGAGGGTGGGGCAGACGTAGGCGGAGACCTTGTCGCCGCAGCGCTCCGCGCGGGCGATCAGCTTCCACGTCAGGCCGCGCGATTTCGCGAGCCGGATCTCCTGCTTGCCGATCTGCGTGATGCCGATGCAGGGGACGTCCTCCTCGCGCAGTGAGACGCCGAAGGCGAGGTTGGCGGAAAGCACCAGCTTGCGCCGCGCGTCGTAGCCCTCCACGTCGGCGGTGGGATCAGCCTCGGCGATGCCGAGCTCCTGTGCGCGCGCGAGCGCCTCGTCATAGCTTGCGCCCTCCGCCGTCATGGACGAGAGGATATAGTTGGTCGTGCCGTTCAGGATGCCCTCAACCGCAGTGACGCGATCCATCTCCGCTGCGCGCGCGAGCGACGTGAGCCACGGGATGCCGCCGCCCGCCGCCGCCGTGCAGCGCAGCGAGACACCGCTTTCCTTCGCCAGCTCCAACAGCTCGTCATAGTGCGCGCAGACCAGCAGCTTGTTCGCGGTGACGACGTTCTTTCCGGCGCGCATCGCCGCCGTGACATAGGAATACGCGGGCTCGTCGCCGCCGATCAGCTCCACAACGGTATCGATGCTCTGATCACGCATGATCTCGTCATAATCCGAGGTAACGGTACAGGTGAGCTCCGGACGGGGGCGCCGCGAGAGCACCGCGGTCACATTCAGCTCGCCGTGTTCTTCGGCCAGCTTGTAAAAATGTGAGCCGACGGTGCCGAAACCCAACAGGGCAATGTTCATGGCTGTATCCCTCTTTTCTTCGTTCAAGCCTGTGATCTATCGACAATTGTCCACGACAGAAAAACACTTGACTTTTCTATGAAAACAATATAACATAGGGACGTTCAAATTACAATCCCTCATAACCCGAACAAAAAAGACAAAATTCTGCGAGAATCGCACAAAAAACTTGGAGGAACTGCACAATGGATTATCAAAGCACCCGTAATCCGGAGCTTCGTGCATCGTCTGCCGAGGCGGTGCTCAACGGTCTGGCACCGGATGGCGGACTTTACAGCATGGCGTCTCTGGGAGAGATCCCTTTTGACTGGAAACAGACGCTTTCACTCGACACACAGGGCATGGCGACCGAGATCCTCTCCGCGCTGCTGCCATCCTTTACAAAAGAGGAGATGCGCGCGCTGGTGCGGCGCGCCTACGCCGGAAAGTTCGAGACCGAGGATCTCACGCCCACCGTGCAGGTGGGGGACGACACGGTTCTGGAGCTGTTCCGCGGCCCCACCAGCGCGTTCAAGGACGTGGCGCTCTCCATGCTGCCGCAGCTGATGACGGCGGCGCGGGAGAAGTGCGGCGTCGACGACGAGATATTGATCCTCACCGCGACGAGCGGCGACACGGGCAAGGCGGCGATGGAGGGCTTCTGCGACGTGCCGGGCACGAAGATCATCGTGTTCTATCCCGACGGCGGCGTCAGTCCCGTGCAGAAGGCGCAGATGGTCACGCAGGCGGGAAAGAACACCTGCGTCTGCGCGGTGCGCGGCAACTTTGACGACGCGCAGACCGGCGTGAAGAACGTCTTTGCCGCCGTGAACGACCGGAATCTGCTGTCGGGCAAGGGAATCCGCCTGTCAAGCGCCAACTCGATCAATATCGGCCGTCTCGCGCCGCAGGTGGTGTATTATTTCCGCGCGTACGCGAATCTGGTGGGCGAGGGACGCATCAAGCTGGGCGACAAGGTGGACTACGTCGTGCCGACGGGCAACTTCGGCGACATCCTCGCGGGTTACTTTGCGCGCGAGATGGGGCTGCCGGTGGGAAAGCTCGTCTGCGCCTCGAACGCGAACAACGTGCTCACCGATTTTCTGGAGACCGGGCGCTACGACAAGAACCGCCCGTTCTACAAGACCGTGTCCCCGTCGATGGATATTCTGGTGTCGAGCAATCTGGAACGGCTGCTGTTCCTGCTCTCCGGCGACGCGGAGCTGGTGAAGACGCTGATGGAGGAGCTCAAGGAGACGGGCGTGTATCAGGTGCCCATCGACCTGCTGCGCGCGCTGCACGAGGTGTTCTGGCAGGGCTATTGCGACGACCTCGACACGAAAAAGGCGATCGGCATGGTCTGGCGGGAGTACGGCTACCTCTGTGACACGCACACCGCGGTGGCGTGGGACGTGGCGCAGCAGTACAAGGCGGCGCATCCGGAGCACAACCCCGTCGTCATCCTCTCCACGGCGTCGCCGTACAAATTCCCGGCGGCGGTGCTGGAGGGTCTCGGCCACGCGGCAAAGGGCGACGAGTTCGACGTGATGGAGCAGGTGCGCAACGAGACCGGCGTGCCGATCCCGAAGAACCTCACCGGCCTGCGCGAGCGCGAGGCGCGCCACAAGGACGTCATCGACCGCGAGCAGATGCTCGATTACGTGCTCAAAAAAGCATCGCAGAAGGAGTGGTTTTAACAATGAACATCGTTTGCCTCGATATGGAGGGCGTCATCACGCCGGAAATCTGGATCGAGTTTTCCAAGGTCAGCGGTATCCCCGAGCTCAAGCGCACCACGCGCGACGAGCCGGATTACAATAAGCTCATGCGTTTCCGCATGGACATCCTGCGCGAGCACGGGCTCGGGCTGAAGGAAATTCAGGAGGTCATCGCGCAGATCGACCCGATGCCCGGCGCGAAGGAGTTCATGGACGAGCTGCGCGCGACGACGCAGACGGTCATCCTCTCCGACACGTTCGAGGAGTTCGCCAAGCCGCTGCTCAAAAAGCTCGGCTGGCCGACGATCTTCTGCAACGCATTGGAAACGGATGAAAAGGGGATGCTCACGGGCGTCAAAATGCGCTGCGAGAAGTCGAAGCTCACCACGGTGAAGGGCCTGCAGGCCATCGGCTTCGAGACCATCGCCGCGGGCGACAGTTACAACGACCTCGATATGATCCTCGCGTCCAAGGCGGGTTTCCTGTTCCGCACGACGGAGAAGATCAAGGCGGATCATCCGGAGCTTCCCGCGTACGAGGAGTACGACGATCTGCTCCGCGCGATCAAGGGCGCGCTTTGACGAAAATGACATAGAATGAACCGCCTCCCGGCGACGGGAGGCGGTTTTGCCGTATGTTGGGGTCAGACGAGCTCCTGAAAGTTGTCCAGCTGCGTTTTGCAGGAGAGGACGTGGTCGATGAACAGCTTTGTGATCGAGGATGGCACGGCGCCCTTTTTCACCGCGATGCCCACGTCGCGGAACTGCGTGATGTCCAGCGGCAGGCGCGCGACGCGGTAGTGGCGCGGATAGAGGATCAGGTCGTGTACGATGCTCACGCCGAGCCCGCGCTCCACCATGGCGAGCAGGGCGAAGTCGCTCGTCGCCTCGTATGTGGTGCGCGGCTTCTCGGACAGGCTGTCCAGAAAGCGGTCGAGCTCGTAGTCCGGGCGCTCGTTGAGCTTGACGAAGTCCTCCTGCATCAGCCGGCTGACCGGAAAGCACGGCGCGGACGCCATCGGGTGCCCCTCCGGCAATATGGCGACAAAGGAGTCGCGCAGGAGGAAGCGTGTTTCCAGCTCCGAGGACGCGGGCAGCGCGAGGAAGCCGCAGTCCACCGTGCCGCGGCGCAGCCAGTCCGTGATGTCCTCGTACTCGCCGCCGGCGATCTGGAAGCGGATGTTCGGATATTTTTCGTGGAACTCCTTGAGGATGCTCGGCAGCACGCTGGTCGACATGCTGGTGAAGCAGCCGATGCGCAGCAGCCCCGATTGCAGGCCGTGCAGCTCGGAGACGGCGAAGCCGAGATCGTTGTAGTCCTTGACGACCGTCCGGATCGAGGGCAGGAGCGCAAGCCCCTCGCTCGTCAGCTCGATGCCGGAGCGTCCGCGGGTGAGCAGCCGAACCTGCCACTCGCTTTCAAGGTCCGCGATCATCTTGCTGACGGCGGACTGCGTATAGCCCAGCTCGTTCGCGGTCTGCGTGATGCTGCCCGTTTCCACGACACGGAGGTAGGCGATGTACTTTCGAATGCTCATGAATGACCTTTCGATACATTCCTTTCCGGAATGTTGACCAAAAAATAGTTTCTCTTGCGTATATGTTATTCAGATTATACAATAGCAAATGTAAAATTGCAAGTCCGGTTGTCATAAATTGACGAATTCCCGGATTGCAGCCAACCACACATGAAGGAGGAATTTTTGTCATGATTCGTTATTCAGCAATCGGCGCCGTCGGCTACGTCTGCGGAGAGATGCTTCGCATGATGGTCGCGCACCCGGAGGGAAAGCTCGTTAACGTGCTGGATTCCTACGGCGTGGGCGATCCCATCTCGTTGCATCATCCCGCCCTGCGCGGGTTCTACGATCAGAAGATCATGGACCTGACGGAGGAGAACGTGAAGAAGACCGCCGAGGACAGCGACGTCGTCTTCATCCAGGTCCCGTCCGGCGAGGTGCCCAAGTGGGCGGAGATCATCCTCGGCGCGGGCAAGAAGATCATCGATATCGGCGCGGACATCCGCTTCCGCGACGTGGCGGTGTGGGAGAAGTGGTACGGTGCGAAGCACCCGAATCCCGAGATGACGCACAACGCGGTCTACTGCATCCCCGAGGTCATGCGCGACCTTGCCAAGGGCAAGAGCTGCATCGCCAACCCCGGCTGCTATCCGACCGCCTCCACGCTGGGCCTCATGCCGATGCTGGAAACCGGCAACATTGTTGAAAACACGATCGTGATCGACTCCAAGAGCGGCTATACCGGCGCGGGCCGCCGTCCGGCGACGAACAAGCTGCTCACCGAGGCGGAGAACAACTTCTGCGCCTACGCCCTCGGCGGCGGCCATCGCCATACGCCCGAGATCGAGCAGAACATCGCCTACATCACCGGCAAGGATCTGATGAAGCCGGAGACCTGGCAGTTCATCAACTTCCAGCCGCATCTTCTGCCGCAGGTGCGCGGCATTGAGGTGACGATCTACGCCACGCTCAAGAAGGACTACACCAACGACGAGCTCTTTGAGCTGTACAGCAAGCGCTATGAGAACGAGCCGTTCGTGCAGGTCTATCCCGCGTCCCAGCCCGTGCAGACCAAGTGGGTCTACGGCACGAACTTCTGCGCCATGACCCCGACCTACGACGCGCGCACGAAGCGCCTGATCGTCTCCTCCGTCATCGACAACATCGGCAAGGGCGCCGCCGGTCAGGCGATCCAGAACATGAACCTCATCATGGGCATCCCGGAGACCACCGGCCTCATGTATCCCGCCATGTATCCTTAATCAAAATTCGATAAAAACGAAACGAAAGGGGAACACATCATGGAGTACAAACTCATCGAAGGCGGCGTGACCGCGCCGCAGGGCTACACCGCGGGCGCCGTGTACGCGGGCGTCAAGAACCCGAACAAGAAGCAGGAGAAGCCCGACGTCGCCATCATCTATTCCGAGAAGCCCGCCTCCTGCGCGGCCTGCTTCACCACGAACAAGTTCTGCGCGGCTCCGGTCATCCTCGACCGCGAGATCCTCAAGAAGGGCAAGGCGCGCGCCATCGTCATCAACAGCGGCAACGCCAACGCCGCCACCGGCGAGCAGGGCATCAAGGACGCCAAGGCGGTCGAGACCGAGGCTGAAAAGCTGCTCGGCCTCGGCGAGGATGAGGTGTTCGTCTGCTCCACAGGCGTCATCGGCCAGCGCCTGCCGGTCGAGCGCGTGCTCGACGGCGTGCGCCGCATCGTGCCCGACATGAGCAAGGAGAAGGGCACCGACGCCGCGTGGGCGATCATGACCACCGACACCAAGAAGAAGGAATCCGCCTATGAGCTCCAGCTCTCCGGCGGCACCGTGCGCATCGGCGCGATGGCAAAGGGCTCCGGCATGATCCACCCGAACATGGCGACCATGCTCGTCTACGTCACCACCGACGCCAAGGCCGAGGCGGCCGACCTCCAGAAGATGCTCTCCGCCGCGGTGGACAAGAGCTTCAACATGTGCACCGTCGACGGCGACACCTCCACCAACGACTCGATCTTCCTGCTCGCGAACGGCGCGTCCGGCGTTGAGATCAAGACCGAGGAGGACAAGAAGGCGCTCGCGGGCCTCGTCGAGCACATCTGCCTCGACATCACCCGCCGTATCGCCTCCGACGGCGAGGGCGCGCAGCACCTCATTGAGGTCGAGGCGTATGACCTGCCGACCGAGCACGACGCGCGCCTTGTCGCGAAGTCCATCGCCGGCTCCATGCTCTTCAAGGCGGCGGTCTTCGGCCGCGACGCCAACTGGGGCCGCATCATGGCGGCTGCCGGCTACTCCGGCGCGGACGTCGACCCGACGCACGCGGACTGCATCATCAAGTCCTCCGTCGGCGAGGTGCAGGTGATGAAGGACGGCTTCGGTACCGACTTCGACGAGGAGTTTGCCACAAAGATCCTCTCCGAGCATGACATCACCGTCATCGTCCGCTTCTATCAGGGCGACGGCCAGGCGAAGGCGTGGGGCTGCGACCTCACGTATGATTACGTCAAGATCAACGGCGACTACCGCACCTGATGGGGGATCGACATGAGTGACATTGCGAGCAAAGTCGAAACCCTGATGGAGGCCATGCCTTACCTGCAAAAGTACGCGGGCAAGACGGTCGTCATCAAGTACGGCGGCAACGCCATGATCAACGCCGAGCTCAAGGACGCGGTCATGCACGACATCGTCCTGCTCAAGCTGCTCGGCATGAAGCCGGTGCTCTCGCACGGCGGCGGCCCCGGCATCAACAAGATGCTCGAAACGCTGAACATTCCCGTGCAGTTCATCAACGGCCTGCGCTACACCTCCGAGGACACGATGCGCGTGGTGGAGGCGGTGCTCGTCGGGCAGGTGAACACCGAACTGGTCGGCTTCATCAACAAGCTCGGCGGACGCGCGGTCGGCCTCTCCGGCGTCAGCGGCGACATCTACCACTGCCACAAGCGATCTGAGGAGCTGGGCTTCGTCGGCGACATCGACTGCGTGAATGTGGACGCCATCAACGCCGTGCTGGACGCGGGCTTTATCCCGGTCGTCGCGCCGGTCGGCACCGACGGACAGGGCAACACCTACAACATCAACGGCGACACCGCCGCGGGCAAGCTCGCGAGCGCGCTGGGCGCGGAGAAGCTGATCCTGCTCACCGACATCGAGGGCCTGTGCAACGACATCAAGATCCGCGACGTCATCAGCTACCTGAACATCAAGGACGTGCAGGGGCTCAAGGACAAGGGCGTCATCGCCGGCGGCATGATCCCCAAGGTCGACTGCTGCGTGCAGGCGATCGAGGAGGGCGTCACGAGCGTCCACATCATCGACGGCAGAAAGCCCCACAGCATCCTCTATGAGGCGTTCACGACCGAAAACCTCGGCACGACCATCGGCACGGCGCAGGAGAGCGTCGGCATCAAGTAAAATTACTTTACAGAATATTAGGAGGAACACTGACATGATCAAGAGAATGACCAGCAACGCGGAAGTCATCGAGAACGGCGACAAGTACCTTTACGGCAACCACATTCGCATGCCCATCGCCATGAAGCGCGGCGAGGGCTGCTGGGTCTATGACGAGGACGGCAACAAGTACCTCGACTACGTCGGCGGCATCGCCGTCAACGGCCTCGGCCACTGCCATCCCCGCATCCAGGAGTGCCTGAAGGAGCGCGCGGAGACCATGCTCCACTGCTCCAACTACTTCTACAACGAGCCCGCCGTCCAGACCGCGAAGCTGATCGTCGAGAACAGCTGCTTCGAGAAGGTTCTGTTCGCGAACTCCGGCGCCGAGGCGAACGAGGGCCAGATCAAGCTCGCCCGCAAGTATGCCAAGGACCACGGCCATCCCGAGCGCTTCGTCGTCATCACGATGAAGAACAGCTTCCACGGCCGTACGCTCGCCACCTGCACCGCCACCGGCCAGTACGGCGTGCACAAGTACTTTGAGCCGCTGCCCGCGGGCTTCCGCTATGCGACGTTCAACGATCTCGACAGCGTCAAGGCGCAGGTCGACGAGTACACCGCGGCGATCCTGACCGAGCCCGTGCAGGGCGAGGGCGGCGTCCGTCCGGCGACCAAGGAGTTCCTGCAGGGCCTGCGCGAGCTGTGCGACGAGAAGGGTATCCTTCTCATGTTCGACGAGGTGCAGGTCGGCTCCGGCCGTACCGGCAAGCTGTTTGCACACCAGTATTACGGCGTGGAGCCGGATTGCTGCTCCATGGCGAAGGCGCTCGGCTCCGGCGTGCCCATCGCGGCGGTCTGCGCGAAGGGCGACGCCGCCAAGACGCTCACCCCCGGCACCCACGGCTCCACCTTCGCGGGCGGCCCGCTCGCCTGCGCGCTGGCGATGACCACGCTGGACGTCATGATCAACGAGGGCGTGCTGGAGAACTGCACCAAGGTCGGCGAGTACTTCCGCCAGCAGGCGCACGAGGTCATCGAGAAGCACCATCCCGACGCCATCGACGAGATCCGCGGCCTCGGCCTCATCAACGGCATTCAGGTCAAGAAGGAGAGCGGCCAGCCGGTCGTCGACCTCTGCTTCAAGGATAGCAAGGTGCTCATCAACAACACCAACGGCAACGTCCTGCGCTTCATCCCGCCGCTGGTCACCACCAAGGAGGAGGTCGACATCGTCATTAAGGCGGTGGACGACGCCATGACCAAGCTCGGCTGGTAAGTTATCGGCTGATTGTGGCACCTGTCGATTCTGCGTTCGATTGATAGGTGTTATTAGGATTTTTGATAAAAGCCTTGCCAAATGCCGGCGGTTGTGTTACGATACCCGCTGTGAGAGGGGGGACGCCGTCGGTATTTGGAAGGCCAATCATGAGGGAGAGAACGTCAGAAAATTACCGTAAAACGCAGTTCACCTGAAACAAATTGTGTGTAAATTTTAGAAAGGTTGGTAACAGAAACAATGAGTGAAGAAGAGAAGAAAAACTTCCCGAAGGTAAAGCTCTGGCACGCGCTGGTCGTCCTGCTGATTACTATCTGCGTGATGGCGAGCTCGATCCTTGAGCTTGACAGCCCGTTGTTTATGGGCGTCGACGAGGTCCACGGCCCGATGTTCATCGGCGTTTGCGCCGCCGCCATCATGGCGCTGTGCATCGGCTTCAAGTGGGAAGACCTTGAGAAGATGATGCTCGACGGCATCTACAAGGCCCTCCAGTCCATTCTGATCCTTGCCATCGTCGGTATCCTCGTCGGCGTGTGGATCGACGCGGGCGTCGTCCCGACGATGATCTACTACGGCCTCAAGATCCTCAGCCCGAAGATCTTCCTCGTGGCCGTCCTGCTGATCTGCTCCATCACCTCTCTCGCGACCGGTACCTCCTGGGGCACGATGGCGTCGATGGGCGTTGCGTTCCTCGGTATTTCCTACGGTATGAACCTCAATCCCGCGGTCACCGTCGGTGCTGTGCTGGCGGGCGCGTACTTCGGCGATAAGATGTCCCCGCTGTCCGACACGACGAACCTCGCGCCGGCGATGGCGGGCACCGACGTCATGAGCCACGTCAAGTTCATGCTTCTGCCCACCGGCATCACCTACGTGATCTGCATGGTCGTGTTCCTGATCTTCGGCTTCACGGGCGTCAGCGGCAATGCCGACATGAGCCAGGCTGCCGAGCTCGGCGACGCGATCGGCGCGATCTTCAACACCAACCCCATTCTGATCCTCCCGCCGATCATCGTTATCGTGGCGATCGCGATGAAGGTCCCGGCGATCCCCGGCATCACCCTCGGCATCTTCTCCGGCGGCATCCTCGGCATGATCTTCCAGCCCGCCTGCAACCTCGGCTCTCTGCTGGTCGCCAGCTATGGCGGCTACTCCCTCGCCGAGTCCACCGGCCTTGAGGCGGTTGACGGCCTGCTGGAGCGCGGCGGTATCGACTCGATGCTGTTCTCCATCTCTCTGACCATCATTGCGATGATGTTCGGCGGTATTATGGAAGGCACCGGCATGATGGGCGTCATCGTCGATCAGATCAAGAAGCTCGTCAAGACCCCGGCTTCGCTGGTCACCGCGACCGAGCTGACCTGCCTGGTCTCCAACATCACGATGCCCGAGCAGTACATCTCCATCATCATCCCCGGCCGTATGTATGCCGCCGAGTATGAGAAGATGGGCCTGCATCCGGCCTGCTGCTCCAACGCTCTGGAGAGCTCCGGCACGGTCACGTCCGCGCTGGTGCCTTGGAACACCTGCGGCGCGTATATCCGCAGCACGCTGGGCCTGACGGCTTGGGGCGCGGGCGGCTACGGCCCGTATGCCATCTTCAACTGGCTCATGCCGATCATCAACATCATTCTGGCGTACATGGGCCTGACCGTCGCGGACATGAACAACGTGCGTCTGGCGAAGAAGAAAAAGGCGTAAGAAAGGCAGCAAGCCATGAATGCAAGAGATCGTTATCCCCAACTGGAAATCGATCTCGGCAAGCTGAAAGAAAACCTGACAGCGCTCCGGGAGCGCTGTCAGGATTCTTTTGTCGGGATCATCGGCGTGGTCAAGGGCGTCAACGCGTGGGACTGCGCGGTGCGCGTCTACGACGAGATGGGCTTTCCGTATCTCGCGTCCTCGCGCGTCGACCAGCTGCGCAAAATGCGCGAAATGGGCGTGAAGACGCCGCTTATGCTCATCCGCATCCCCATGCTCTCCGAGCTGCCCGACCTCGTCTCGCTCGCGGACGCGAGCCTGCAAAGCGACCTTGATACCATCCGCGCGACGAACGCGGAGGCGGCGCGGCAGGGCAAAAAGCACGGCGTGCTGCTGATGATCGACCTCGGCGACCTGCGCGAGGGCTTCTGGAGCGCGGAGGAGCTGGTCGACGCCGCGGTGGAGGTCGAGCGGGAGCTTGACTGTCTGGAGCTTCTGGGCGTGGGCGTCAACTTCAACTGTTACGGCTCGATCAAGCCGGACAAGCGCAACATGCAGGGGCTGGTGAGCCTCGCGCACGACGTGGAGACCGCCATTGGGCGCGAGCTGCGCTTCGTCAGCGGCGGCGCGTCGACCTCGACGTACATGCTGCTCGACGGCACGCTGCCGTACCGCGTGAACTGCCTGCGTCTCGGCGAGATCGGGCTGCTGGGCGAGACGGATTTCGCCTCGCCGGAGTTTCTGCACAAGGACGTGTTCACGTTCCGCATGCAGGTCGTCGAGTGCCGCGACAAGCCGAGCCATCCGGTCGGTCAGCTCTCCACCGACGCGTTCCACCGCACGCGCACTTATGTGGACCGCGGCATCCGCCGCCGCGCGCTCTGCGCGGCGGGGCGCGTCGACTACGGCGACTGCTTCGATTTAAAGCCGCGCATGGAGGGCGTCGAAATTCTCGGCGCGTCGAGCGACCACACGATCCTCGACGTCGAGGCGGTCAAGGATAAGATCAAGGTGGGGGATATCCTTGAATTCGACGTCAACTATCCCTCAATGGTCAATCTCACGAACACGCCCGGCGTGTTTTTGGTGAGCAAAGAATAGCGGAGGAAAAACACCATGGAAAGAGATATGATCCGGGAGCTGTCGGAGTTCCTGACGGAAAGCCCCGGCTGCTATCACGCGGTCACCGCGCTCAGGCGCCGGCTGGACGCCGCGGGCTTCACGGAGCTGAAGGAGTCGGAGCGCTGGACGCTTGCGCCGGACGGAAAATACTACGTGATCCGCGGCGGCTCGTCGATCCTGTCGTTCAAGCTGCCCGCGGACAAGCCCGAGGGCTTCCACATCATTGCCTCGCACAGCGACTCGCCGAGCTTTAAGCTCAAGCCCGATCCGGCGCTGTGGTCGGAGGGGACGCTGCGCCTGAACGTCGAGGGCTACGGCGGCATGATCCGCCGCTCGTGGTTTGACCGCCCGCTCTCGATCGCCGGCCGTGTGACGGTCGACGAGGGGGACGCGCTGCGCGAAAAACTGGTCTACTTTGACCGTGACCTGCTGTTGATCCCGTCGCTTGCGATCCATCTGGACCGGGACAAGAAGGAGGGGACGATCAGCATCCAGAGCGAGCTGCTGCCGCTGCTGGGCGCGACGGACGAAAAGGCGTGGCAGCGCCTGCTCGGCGGGGAGCTGGGCGTCGAGCCGGAGAAGATCCTGGGCGCGGACCTGTTCCTGACCTGCCGCGAGGCGCCGACCGTCTGGGGCGCGGACCGCGAGTTCTTTTCCGCGCCGCGGCTGGACGACCTCGCCTGCGCCTACGGCTCGTTCGCGGGCTTTCTGGACGCATCGCCGGAGCGCCACGTTGCGCTCCACTGCGTGTTCGACAATGAGGAGGTCGGCAGCCGCTCCTATCAGGGCGCGGAATCGACTTTTCTCGACAAGACGGCGCGCCGCATCTGCCGCGGCCTCGGCATGGACGACGAGGCGTTCGACGCGGCGGTGGCGAACAGCTTCCTCCTCTCGGCGGACAACGCGCACGCGCTGCACCCGAACTACGTCGGGAAGTACGACGCCGTGAACCGCCCGAAGATGAACGCGGGCGTCGTGCTCAAGCATCAGGCGGGGCAGAAGTACACGACGGACGGCGTGTCCGAGGCGGTGTTCAAGAAGTTCTGCAAGCTCAACGGCGTGCCGTATCAGGAGTACGCGAACCACTCGGACGTACCGGGCGGCTCGACGCTGGGCAACATCTCCAACACGCAGCTTTCGGTGCGCGCCGTCGACATCGGGCTCGCGCAGTTGGCAATGCACTCCGCCTATGAGACGATGGGCGCCGCCGACGAGGGGCACCTCGCGCGTCTGGCGCAGGCGTTCTACAGCAAGCCGCTGCCCGCGGTAGAATAAAACGAAAAGTCCCTGTGTCCCGCGCAAACGCGGCGGCATAGGGACTTCCTTTTTCCGCATAGGCTGTCGGCAGGGGGGATGCTGATGCTTTCCGCAGCGATTTACCTGTTGACACACAGCCTGCTTCTGTCTCTGCACCTGTCGGGCAGCGCCGGATCGTTTCCCAAACCGCTGTCCGCCGCGGAGGAGCGGACGTATCTGGAGCGCATGGCGCAAGGCGACACGGACGCGCGAAATAAGCTCGTCGAGCACAATCTCCGGCTCGTCGCCCATGTGGTGAAGAAGTATTACACGCAGGAGAGCGAGCAGGACGACCTGATCTCCATCGGAACGATCGGGCTCATCAAGGGGATCTCCAGCTACAGGCCGGAGAAGAACACGCGCCTCGCGACCTACGCCGCCAGATGCATCGAAAACGAGATCCTCATGTACTTCCGCTCGCGCAAGAAGACACAGAACGAGGTGTCGCTCTCCGACTCGGTCGATACGGACAAGGACGGGAACTCGCTCTATCTCATCGACGTCGTCGGCGTGGAGGACACGATGTACGCCGATTTGCAGGACAAGGAGGACTGCGTCCGGGTGCGCGCGCTGGTGCGCGAGTGCCTGACGCCGCGGGAGAGGGAGATCGTCTCGCTGCGCTACGGGCTCGGCGGGCAGATGCCGCGCACGCAGCGCGAGATCGCGGCAAAGCTGGGCATCAGCAGAAGCTATGTATCGCGCATTGAGAAGCAGGCGCTGCAAAAACTGGAGGAGGCGCTCGGCGGCAAACGATAAAAACGCGGACGCGGCGTATGTGAGGTACGCCGTGTCCGCGCTGCAGTTTGCCGACGGCTCAGTCGTCGGCATTTTCAAAGTTGTTGGCAAGCCGACTGTCCTCCAGCTTCACGGTTTTGCGGAATTCGCCGGGGGTCATGCCGCGCCAGCGCAGGAAATTGCGGTTGAAGGTCTTGATGCTCGCGTAGCCCACCTCCGCGGAGATGTCGATGAGCGTGCGGTCGGTGGAGAGGATCAGGCGGCTCGCTATATTCACGCGCGCGAAGTTCAAAAGCTCCGTGAAGTTTTTCTCCGCCTGCGAAACGAGCAGGCGGTTGACCTCCGTCGCTGAGATGCCGAACTGCCGCGCGACGCCGTTGACGCTCAGCGGCTCGCTGTAGTGGCGATAGACGTACCGCGCGATAGAGTACGCCAGCTCGGCCTGCTCGAAGCGGCAGATCTTGTCCACCGAGCGGTAAGCCCTGCGGTAGTCGCTGATGCGCATCCCCGTCATTTCGGAGAAGATCTTGGACAGGTGCGGCGCGTCCGTGTAGCCCATCAGGCTGGCAATCTCGTCGAGCGTCATGTCGGTGTAGAGCAGATATCCGCTGATCTTGCCGATGCGCATCTCGTGCAGCAGCTCCTTGAAGCCGCGCCCCGTCATCGACTTGATGTACGAGCGTATGACGTGCTCCGGCACGCGGAAGCGCTTGGCGACCGCGCTGACGGTCAGCTTGTCGCCCGTGTGCAAATACATATAGCGAAGCAGATTGTTCATTCCCTCGCGCGCGCCGTCCTGCGGCGCGGCATCCGCGGGCGTCTGCGTCTTGTTTTCCGCGTAGATGCGCTCGGCGAGGATGACCAGCTCCACCGCGCGGTTGATGATCCACAGCGTCCGCAGCGGCCGCGCCGCGACCTTGGAGAGCGTCGATTCCAGCCCGATTTCCTCGCGCAGCGTCTCAAAGTACGAGCGCAGCGTCGGCGCCTGCGACGCGTTGAGACGGAAAGCGGGGGAGAGCTCCATGTGCCCGATCAGACGGATGTAATTGCCGCCGACGTCGCTGAAGGACTGGATATAGCGGTTGAGCAGCCGGATGTCGTAGACCAGAAGATAAAAGTGCAGCGGCTCCGCCACGTCCGTCACCTCGGTGATCTGCCACGGCAGGATGCTCAAGAGCATGTCGGGCACCAGCTCAATGGGGCGGCCCTGCACCAGGATCGTCCCGCGCCCGCTGAGGATGTACAAAAACCGCGCCTCCTGATGGATCAGGGGGAGCGTCGGCGCGGAGACGGTTTGCAGATCAAGAGACAGCAGCTCCGAGTAATCCGTGCGGGAGCGGTCGAAAGGCTGGATTTCGGCGTATGGCATGGCGGGGCTCCCTCCTGTCGTCCGGATAGTGTAACAAATCATGCTCATTATACCATACTAGAACACGATTGCAAGCGCCCGCACAGAGAATACGGAAATTGTTTACAAGAAAAACCGCTTAAAATGTCCAATGCGGGCATGCAATCGACTGATCCGATCGTCCGGGCACGATCCCGCGGCGGACGCTTGCAAAAGCGCGGCGGGACGGGTATACTGGACAAAACACCGGAAGGGGAGATCAAGATGCAAAAGTGCTTTGAGGAGATCACACCGCAATGGCTCGGCAGGGCCTATCTGTTCAACGGTTCCATCGGGCGTCCGGGAAGCGACTTCCGCTACCGTCTGGCGCAGGACGAAAAGGAGAAGCTGGTCCGCGCCGCCGTCTATTCCAAGGTCTGCTACGAGAAGGCGGACGACGTGGAAACGCGGGATTTCCCGTGGGACGAGGAGGGCGTCGCCGCGCTGCGGGAGTGGCTGGAAGAGCGGTACGAGGCGTTTCTCGCCGAAGCGGAGTGACCCATCGCCGCGCCGTACCGGAATGGCGCGGAAAAATATCGCATTTTATCTTGCATTTGCCTCGCTGATTATGTATTATAAGTATGTATTATTATGCAATCATGCCGTGCATATGACGCGGATAAGGGGGATCAGCCATGGCAAACAAGACAAGCCCCATCAACCGAAGCATCGTACTGGGCTGCGCGGTACTGATCATCGTGCTGAGCCTGATCCTGTCGATCCAGACCAATTATGCCTTCACGGACGCGCTGTACGACCAGTATAATGCGCGTCTGAGGGACGTTGTGACATTTCTGGAGCACAACACGGACGCGGACGACCTGCGTGAGTGCATCCAAAACGTGACGTCCTCGCCGAAGCGCGACGAGCTGCAGCGGCTCGTCAACCAGATGGTCGACGATTTCGAGACGGAGTTCATCTACATCGTGCTCCCGCTCGACGAGGACGGCGGCAAGCTCTACAGCATCGTCTCGTCCACGAGCGAGGCGGAGCGCCTTGCCGGAGACGACGAGGACTGGCCGATCATGTACGATTGCAGCGAGGACTATACCCGCGATGAGCTGCAATCCTATCTGGATGCGTGGAACGCCGACGACGTGGTCTTTTTCCGGGAGACCTCCGACTGGGGCGTGTGCTACACCGGCTGCAAGCCGCTCAAGACCTCGGACGGGGAGACCATCGCGCTCGTCTGCGCGGATTATCTGGTTGACACGGTCAACAAGACCGTATCGGCGTACGTCGTCCGCTACGCGCTGCTGATCGTCGTGGCGTGCACCGTCTTCGGCGCTTTGCTGGCGATGTGGCTGCGCAACAGGGTCACGCGTCCGATCCAGGCGCTGGAGCAGAGCGCGCTGCGCTTTGCCCAGATGAGCCACGAGCTTGACGACATCGGGGACCTGAGCATCGAAACGGAGGATCTTCAGGCGAGCGGCGAGGTCAAAATGCTCATTGACGCCGTCGCCAAGCTCTCAAAGGAAATGAAGGAGCAGGCCGCCAGCGCGCTCGTGGTGAAAAACTACGCCAAGGAGATCGAGGAGGAGAACCAGCGCCTGAGCGACAAGGCGGAGTCCGCGGCGCGGATCGCGGAGCTGACGAAGTCCATGACGACGCTCCTGAACAACATGCCGGGCATGTACTTCTCCAAGGACATCGAGAGCAGAAGGTACGTGGCGTGCAATCAGGCGTTCGCCGAGTACGCGGGCAAGCCCGATCCGGAGGGCGTCGCGGGTCTGACCGACCACGAGATTTTCGACGAGGTCACGGCGGATCACTTCGTGGAGGACGATTCGAAGGCAATCGCCATGGACGAGCCCTACGTCTTTTTCGAGGACGTGCTTGACGCCGGCGGAGAGCACAGGCAGTTCCGGACAACCAAGCTCAAGTATACCGACCACACCGGCAAGGTGTGTCTGCTGGGCATGTGCCTCGACTTCACGGAGCTGACGCGCGTCAAGAGCGCCAGCACCATGTATCTCAACATCGTCCGCTCGCTTTCCGCGAGCTACTCGCGCCTGTACTACGTCAATCTGAAGACCGATGTATTCATCGAGTACCGCTCCGACAGAGGGAACGAGGATCTGTCCGAGGAGCGGCAGGGGACGGACTTCTTCGGCTGCAGCGTTCGGGAAGCAAGGGATCAGCTGTACCCCGAGGACGTCAATATGTTCCTGGAGTCGTTCACGAAGGACAAGGTGACGCGCGCGCTGGATGAGCACGGCGAGTTCACGCTCAGCTACCGCCTCATGACCGATGGCGAGCCCGTGCTCGTGAGTCTGCGCGCCTCGCGGATGCAGGGCGACGAGAGCAGCATCCTCATCGGCGTGAACACCAGCGAAAACCTCAGCGCGAAAAACGAGCTGACCGGCCTGATCATGAAGGACGCCTTTTTCATCAACGGTCAGGAGCTGCTTCGGGAGCACCCGGAGGGCTGGTGCGTCATCGCCATGGATCTGGAGCACTTCAAGCTGTTCAACGAGTGGTACGGCATGGACGAGGGCGACAAGCTCCTCTCTCAGATCGGCGCGCTGCTGGCGCGCGTGGAGGAGATCACCGGCGGGCTTGCCTGTTACATGGGCATGGACGACTTCTGCGTGCTTGCGCCCTATGATGAGGAGAGGATCCACGCTCTCTATGACGACATCCACCGGATGATCATGGATCACGGCACGTCCGTGGGCTTCATGCCCGCTGTCGGCGTGTGCAAGGCGGACGGGAAGAACACCATTCAGGAGCTGTACGACCGTGCGTCGCTCGCCTCCCACCACGCCAAGGAGAACTATCACACGCGCATCCGGCTGTTCGAGGAGTCCATGTACAAGAAGACGGAGCGGGACTACCAGATTCTCTCCGACTTCCAGAAGGCGCTGAAGGATCACGAGCTGTTCATCATGCTCCAGCCGCAGTGTGAGATCGCGGGCGGCAAGGTCGTCGGCGCGGAGTCTCTGGTGCGCTGGAAGAAGAAATCGGACGGACAAATGGTCTCGCCGGGCGTCTTCGTCCCCGTGCTGGAGCAGTACGGCTTCGTCACCGACCTCGACAAGTTCGTCTGGGAGGAGGTCTGCGCGTGGCAGAGACGGTGGATCGACGGCGGGCATACGCCGCTGCCGGTGTCCGTGAACGTCTCGCAGATCGACATTTTCTCCATCGACGTGCCGAACTATTTCGACATGCTGCTCAAGAAGTACGACCTGCCGGTCGACGTCGTCAAGGTCGAGATCACCGAATCCGCCTACGTGGGCGACGGCATCGTGGCGGATACGGTGAAGCGCCTGCGCGAGAAGGGCTTCCTCGTCCTGATGGACGACTTCGGAAGCGGGTACTCGTCGCTCAACATGCTGCGCAACCTGAACGTCGATATCATCAAGCTGGACGCGCAGTTCCTGCGCATGAACGGCGACGACCGCAAGGGCGTACATATTCTTGAATCCATCGTCAACATGGCGAAGACCATGGGCGTGCCCATCATCGTCGAGGGCGTGGAGACGCAGGAGGAGACGGACTTCATCTCCAGCCTCGGCTGCCGCTACGTGCAGGGCTACTTCTTCTATCGCCCCATGCCCGTGCCGGATTTCGAGGCGCTGATCGGCGACGAGGCGAACATCGACACCAACGGCTTCGTCTTCAAGGTTCGCGAGGAGTTCCACACGCGCGAGTTCCTCGACCAGAACGTGTTCAGCGACATCATGCTCAACAACATCCTCGGCCCCGTGGCGTTCTTCCTGCTGCACGGGGAGGATCTGGACTGCATCCGCTACAACCAGCAGTTCTACAACGAGGTGAACACGGAGCAGTTCGACCTGCTGATGAAGTCCGCCCAGAAGCTTGTGGTGGACGAGGATCTGCCGGTGCTCTACGGCATTTTGGAGCACGCGATGAACGACCCGCTCAACGGCGCCGCCGACGTGGTTCGCTTCAAGCGCGCCAACGGCAAGTTCTCGCAGTTCCGCCTGCAATTCTTCTATCTCGACGAGGACGAGAGCGGGATGCGCTTCTACGGCTCCGTCCGCGACGTCACGCAGCTGGAGCGGCTCAACGGACAGATGCGCATGATCACGAACCTTTCCAACGACGAGATCGTTTTTGTACGCAGACGTGAAAGCGGGCTTTTGTTCCAAGTGACGGTACACGGTCTGGAGGAGGCGTTCGGCTGCTCCCGCGAGGAGTTCGAGCAGGAGCTCAACAGCGGCAGCTTCCGCCGGCGCATCAAGGACGAGGACTATGAGATGCTCATGCGCCTGATCGACGAGAGCGGCGACCGGATGGCGGATTATTCGCCCGCGTTCCCGGTTTTGGGCGCGGACGGGGAGACCATACCCATGCAGGTGCGCTTCGACGCCGTGCAGGACAAGAGCAGCGGAGTGGAATATCTGCTCATGATACGAAGGGCGGACAAATGAGAGTATCAGGGCGGTTCCGGCGCAGAGGAACCGCCCTGTCCGCACAACCAAATGAGGAAGAAAGGATGGAAAAGAGATGAAGACGACCGGACTGAAAAGGGCGGCGGCCCTGCTGCTCGCCGCGCTGTTTGCGCTGTTTTGCACCGGCTGCGGCGAAAGCGGGGGAAAGGAACCGCCGGAAACCCCATCGCAAAACCAGGGACAGCAACAGGGCCAGAGCGGCCAGACTCAGAACAATGTACCGACCGAAACCTTTGATTTCTCCTCCGAGGTGCAGGGCCTGACGATGAACGTCAACCGAGACACGGGACGGTTGAGCGTCAAGCGTGTTCCCTTGCCTTCGTGGATCAACAAAGGTGATTCCGGGAAGTGGACGATCTTCGTCTACCTCTGCGGCACCGATCTGGAAACCTCCTACGGCTCCGCCACGGACGACCTGATCGAGATCGTCGACGGCGCGGTCGGCAACGGCGTGCGCTTCGTTGTCGAGACCGGAGGCGCGGAGGAGTGGTGGAACGACACCGTGGGAGCCAACAAGCTCCAGCGCTTCCTCGTGGAGGACGAGAACATCGAGCTGGTGGACGAGCAGCGCCGCACCGGCATGGGACGGCAGGAGACCTTTGCCGACTTTTTGCAGTGGGGCGTGGACAACTACGCCTCGGAGCACATGGGCGTCATCCTCTGGAACCACGGCGGCGGCAGCATCACGGGCATCTGCTTCGACGAGACGGACGACTACGACTCCCTGAGCCTGCGCGAGCTGGACGGCGCGTTCCTCAGCGTCTGCGGCAATCTGGGGCGCAAGTTCGACTTCGTCGGCTTCGACGCCTGCCTGATGGGCAGTCTGGAGGCGGCGAACATCCTCGCCTCCTACGCCGACTACATGTACGCCTCGCAGGAGACGGAGCCGGGCACCGGCTGGGACTATGTCGCGATGGGGAAGTACCTCGGTGCGAATCCGGACACGGACGCGAAGCAGCTCGGCATCGTGACCTGCGACAGCTTCTATGAGTCCTGCGCGGCGGTCGAGGAGGAGGATCTGTGCACGCTCTCGGTGATCGACCTCTCCAAGCTGGACGCGCTGCTGGTGAGCTTCAACGACTTTGCCCACGGCATGTACGATTCCGCGGCGGACACGGCGAACTGCGTCGATATGATCCGCGGCATTTCGCAGGTGGACAACTTCGGTGGCAACAACCGCTCCGAGGGATACACGAACATGGTGGACATGGGCGGCATCATCTCCGCCTGCGAGAGCTATTCCGACGGCGCGAGGGACACGCTCAACGCGCTGGAGAACGCGGTGGTCTACTCCGTCAGCGGCAACATGCACGAAACGGCGTCGGGTCTTTCGATGTACTATCCGCTCAGCGTGCAGGGCTCCGAGGAGCTTGCCATCTTCGGCGACATCTGCCCGAGCCCGTATTACCTCTCCTTTGTCGACCGCCAGAATCAGGGCAGCGTGGACGTCGACTCGGTGGACGACTATGACGACGACTTCTGGTTCGACGACGACGGCAACTGGTTCTGGGGCCTTTTCTTCCAGAACTATCAGGATGAGGACTATGAGAACGAGAACGACTGGTTCGACGGCTACTGGGACTATCTCGACGACTATGAGCCGACCGGCGAAAGCCCGCTGATCACCTTCGCCGTGGAGCCGCATCTGGATGAGGACGGCGATTTCTGGTTTGAGCTGGACGACAGCGGCTGGGAGTACGCCGCGGACGTCTACGGCCTCGTCTACGAGCTTTCGGAGGACGGCGAGGATCTCATCGAGCTGGGCCAGACCTACGATCTGCGCGGCGGCTGGGACACCGGCATCTTCATGGACGACTTCGACGGCTACTGGCTCTCGCTGCCCGACGGGCAGAATCTTGTCACCTACATCGTCGAGGATACCGGGGATTATGTGATCTACACCTCGCCGATCCGGCTCAACGGCGAGGAGACCAACCTGCGCCTGCGGCAGGATTACGAGGACGGCACCGTGACCGTCGAGGGCGCGTGGGACGGCCTGAACGAGTACGGCGCGGCGTCGCGCGAGATCGTCAAGCTGAAGGCCGGCGACGTGATCGTCCCGCTCTACAACGCCTACTCGCTGGAGACGGACGACGAGTTCTACTATCACGGCGTCGAGTTCACTGTTACCGGTGATTTCGAGATCTACTACGACATCATGGAGGACGGCGACTACGTGTTCGCCTTCTGCATCGACGATCTCTACGGCGACTATTACATCTCCGATTTCGCGATGTTCACGGTCGAGGACGGCGAGGTCTGGTACGACCTGCCGTAAAACTGCCGTTATCCCGCTTTTGAGGGTGGTCAGACACGATGAAAAAGTGGACGTTTGAAATCAATCCGGGCAACATCGCGCTGATCCTGCTGTGCACTGGCGTCAATTTTCTGGGCGCGTGGCTGGCGAAGCGCCTGATGATGCCCTTCTGGCTGGACTCCATCGGCACGTTTATGGCGGCGGTGCTGCTCGGCCCGCTCGCCGGCGCCATCTCCGGCGGATTGCTGAACGTGATCGCCGAGTTCTTTTCGCCCGGCGAGATCTGGTTTGCCCTCGTGAGCATCGGCGGCGGCATCGCCGTCGGCCTGTTCTTCCCGCGCGACCGGAAGATCGAGCCTTTTTCCGTCATAGCGACCGCGCTGTTCGCGGGCTTTGTCATGACGGTGATTTCGACGCCGCTGAACCTGTATTTTAACAACGGCTATGTGGGGCACCCGTGGGGCGACGCGCTGGTGGATATGCTCTCGTACCACATCAATTACAAGACGCTCTGCTGTGTCGCGGGCGAGCTGCTGGTCAACATGCCGGACAAGGCGATCAGCATCTTCATCGCGCTGAGCATTCTGTTTTTTGTGCGCAAACAGCGGGATAAGGCGGGAAAGAAGAAATCGGACGGCGCGCTTCTGCTGGCCGTCGCGGCGGCAATCAGTCTGCCGGCGCTGACGGTCTGCGCCGACGCGGCGCGGACGAACTACGGCGCGGAGTACGCCGCCGTCATCTACGGGAAGGACGACGGGCTGGTTTCCGCCGAGATCAACACCGTTGCGCAGACGGACGACGGCTTCATCTGGGCGGGTGCCTACTCCGGCATCTATCGCTACAACGGGTCGGAATTCCGCCAGATACAGCTGGACGAGCGCATCAGCAACGCGATGTGCATGTACGAGGACAGCAGGGGCGGGCTGTGGATCGGCACGAACGACAGCGGCGTCGCCCGCTATGTGCCGGAGACCGGGGAGCTGACGTTTTACTCCACGGCGGAGGGGCTTTCCTCCGACTCCATCCGCGCCATCTGCGAGGATGAAAACGGATGCGTCTACGTCGGCACCACAATGGAGCTCTGCCGGATCGACGAGGACGGCGTCCATGCGTTTTCCGGCTATCCGCAGCTCTCCGGCGTGCAGTCGATCGCCAGTCTGGGCGGGGAGCGGATCGCCGGCATCACCTCCCGCGGCCTGTTGTTCGTGCTCAAGGAGAACAAGCTGGTCTTTACCGGCGAGAGCGCGGACACGGACGCATCTTATTCCGCGCTTGCATTTAACGGCGATTCCGAGCTGCTGGTCGGTTCCTCCGGCAGCATCCTGTTCCGCTTTCTTGTCGACGCGGAGGGCAGCCTCAAGTCGGAGGGGGCGCTCCACGCCCCGGAGGTGAGCGACGTCAACTGCATCCGCTACGCGCCGGAGGAGGGCGGATACTTTGTCGCCGCGTCCGTGGGACTTGCCTTTGTGGGCAGGAACATGAGCGTGGAGTCCTTGGAAAGGGATGATTTCGGCAGCGGGGTTTCCGACATTATCACGGACTATCAGAACAACATCTGGTTCGCCTCAAGCAATCACGGCATCATGAAGCTGGCGCGGTCGCCGTTTTTCAACGTGTCCCACATGGCGGGACTGGAGGAAACCGTCGTCAACGCGCTGCTCTCGGACGGAAACCGGCTGTATGTCGGCACGGACACGGGGCTGGAGATCCTCAACACCTCCAATTTCGGACCGGTGAACAACACCGCGACGGAGTTCCTTGCCGGAGAGAGAATACGCCATCTGATGAAGGATGCGCGGGGCGATATCTGGGCCAGCACCTACGGAAAACACGGCCTCGTCTGCATCTCGCCGGACGGTTCGGCGAGGTGCATTGAGGAGGAGCAGGAGGATGCGCTGCTCGGCAACCGGTTCCGCTTCACCATGCAGATGTCGGACGGCACTGTGCTTGCCGCTTCGACCGAAGGGCTGAACTTCCTGCGAAACGGGACGGTCGCCTATGTCATCGCGGAGGATGAGGGGCTGACGCTGCCGAAGATCCTGTGCGCCGCGGAGTGCCCGGACGGCACGGTCCTTGTCGGCTCCGACGGCGACGGCGTCTATCACATCAGGGGCGAGCGCGTTATCGGCCACATCGGCGTGGACGAGGGACTGCAATCCCAAGTCGTCATGCGCATCGTGCCCTGCGGGGGCGGATACCTCTATGTGACGAGCAACGGCCTGTATTTTCAGGGGGCGGATACCGCCAACGACGCGGTTCGCAGGCTCAAGGCGTTCCCCTACAGCAACAACTACGACGTCTACGTCGCGGATGACGGCAAGGCGTGGGTCAGCTCCAGCGCGGGGCTTTTCGTGGTCGACACCGGGCAGCTGATCGCGGATCAGAATTATCAGTATGTCCTGCTCAACCATGTCCTCGGCTTTGACACCACGCTGACCTCCAACGCGTGGAACACCGTGCACGGAGACGAGCTGTACCTCTGCTGCACGGACGGTGTCCGGCGCGTCAACACGAAGACCTACGACGACTGGAACGAAAACTACCGCATCGTGATGTCCTCGCTCACCGTCGAGGGCGAGCCGGTGGAGCTCGTGGACGGCGTCTATCAGATCCCGGCGGGGCAGGGAAGGGTGATGATCTGGCCGGCGGTGCTCAACTACGCGATCTCCAACCCGCTGGTTTCCATCCACATGGAGGGCGTCGACGATCCCGGCGTGCTCATCCACCAGAACGAGATGAACACCGAGTACAACATGACGCTGCCCTACGGCGACTATCAGGTGCACGTCGAGGTTCTGGACGAGCTGACCGGCGAGACGAAGAAGGAGCACTTCTTCGCGCTGCACAAGGAAGCGGAGCTGTACGAATATACGTATTACAAGGCTTATCTCATTCTGGTCAGCGCCATGCTCATCGCGTTTCTCGCGTGGATGATCGCCAAGATGAGCAACATGGCGATCATTCACCGGCAGTACGACCAGATCAAGGAGGCCAAGGAGGAGGCGGAGTACGCCAATCATGCGAAGTCGCGATTCCTCGCCCAGATGTCCCACGAGATCCGGACGCCCATCAATGCCGTGCTCGGCATGGACGAGATGATCCTGCGGGAGAGCCGGGAGGAGGAGATCCGCGGCTACGCGGCGGACATCTACACGGCGGGCAACACGCTGCTGTCCCTCATCAACGACATTCTGGATTCCTCGAAGATCGAATCCGGCAAGATGGAGATCGTGCCGGTGGAATATGAGTTGGCGACGCTGGTGCGCGACCTGCGCAACATGATTATCCAGCGCGCGCAGGCAAAAGACCTCAGGCTGGAGCTCTCTGTCGACGAAAACCTCCCGCGCTGTCTGTTCGGCGACGACGTGCGCATCCGGCAGGTCGTGACGAACATCCTCACCAACGCCGTGAAGTACACGCCCTCCGGCACCGTCTGGTTCCGCGTCGGCGGCACGGTGGAGGGAGACGAGGCAACGCTGCACGTCGAGGTCGAGGACACGGGCATCGGCATCAAGGAGGAGGATCTTCCCAAGCTCTTCGAGGCGTATCAGCGCATCGAGGAGGGGCGCAACCGCCACATCGAGGGCACGGGCCTCGGCATGACCATCACGATCCAGCTGCTTTCGATGATGAACAGCAAGCTGGAGGTGGAGAGCGTCTACGGCAAGGGCTCAAAATTCTGGTTTGACCTGAAACAGCAGGTCGTCGACCACACGCCCATCGGCAACTTTACCGACAGCATCAACGTCCCGAACGAGGATTACTGCCACGAGGGCGCGTTCATCGCGCCGGAAGCGCACGTGCTGGTGGTGGACGACAACGCGATGAACCGCAAGGTGTTCCGCAGCCTTCTCAAGGTGACGCAGATCCAGGTCACGGAGGCGGAAGGCGGCGCGGAAGCGCTGGAGCTGGCGGCGAACGAGCGCTTCGACATGGTGTTCATGGATCACATGATGCCGGATATGGACGGCGTGGAGACGCTGGGGCACATGCGCAAAATCGAGGGCTACGACAAGGTTCCAATCTTCGTGCTGACCGCGAACGCGGTCACGGGCGCGAAGGAGCAGTACCTTGAGGCGGGCTTCGACGGGTTCATCTCCAAGCCCGTCGTGTCGGAGAGACTGGAAACGGCGCTTCGCGAGACGCTGCCGCCGGAGCTGCTCCTGCCCTATGAGGGCGGGGAGGGCGAAGGCGCGCTCGAAACTGCGCCCGCCGCGCCGGAGGATCTGCCGACGGTGGACGGGCTGGATTGGAGCTACGCGTGGCTGCACCTGCCGGAGCGGGAGCTGCTGGAATCCACGGTGCGCGAGTTCCGCGACGTGATCGGCATTCAGGCGGACAAGCTGGACAGAATGTGGCAGGCGATTCTCGGCGCGCCGGAGGACGCGGACGCGATGAGCGCGTACCGCATTCAGGTGCACGGTATGAAGAGCGCCGCCGCGACCATCGGAATCGTACCGCTCGCCGGCATGGCGAAAATGCTGGAATTTGCGGCGCGCGACAGCGATATCGAGACGATGGCAAAGCTGCACGACGTGTTTCTTGCGGAGTGGCGCTCGTACCGCGAGAAGCTCGGCGACGTGTTCGGCGCGGAGGAAGCGGAGCCGGACGAAGACAAAAAACCGGCGGACGCGGATATGCTGCGCTCGATGATGACGATGCTGCGAAACGCGCTCGCGGACTTTGACGTGGACGCGGTGGACGGCGTCATGGAGCGGATGCGCTCCTTCCGATACGAACCGGCGGTGCAGGAGCTGCTGCCCGCGCTTTCGGCGGCGGTGGCCGACCTCGACGAGGATGAGGCGGAGCGCGTCATGAAGCAGATGGAGGAAACCCTGACCTGATCGCGGCGCGGCCGCGGAGATACAACAATTTGAGCAGGAGAGGCAATGCAAATGAAAACGATTGTTGTCTACGGGAAGAAAAACGAAACGACGGAGGAGATCAGCGAATTCCTGCACGGCTATTTCCGCGTGGAGCTGTGCACGGAGGACGCGCAGCAGGCGCTGGGAATGATCAAGGTGGTCGAGCCGGACATGGTCGTGATGAGCCTGATCGACTTTACGCCCGCGGAGCAGGAGCTTTTCAGCGGGATCAAGTCGGACTTCCCGTCCATGCCCGTCGTTTCGGTCGGCACGGTGGAGGAGCGGATGCGCTTCGGCAAGTACTACGTCGGCGGACAGATGGAAAACCTGCCCCGTCCGCTGAATATCGAGGCGCTGTTCTCGGCGGTCTGCCGCAAGCTCGGCGTGGATGAGCAGGCGGTGAAGGACGAGGCGGAGGAGGCGAACGTTGAGCTGAAAAAGGTGCTGGTGGTGGACGACAACGCCGCGACGCTGCGCAGCATCAAGTTCATGCTCAACGGCAAGTACGACATCACGCTGGTCAACTCCGGCATGAAGGCGCTCACGACCATCGCCAAGTCGCGCCCGGACGTGGTGCTGCTGGACTATGAAATGCCGGTGTGCGACGGAAGGCAGACGCTGGAGATGATCCGCTCGGAGCCGGATCTCGCCGATATCCCCGTGATCTTTCTCACGAGCGTCAACGACAAGGACAATATCGAGGCGGTCATCAAGCTGCGCCCCGCGGGCTATCTGCTCAAGCCCGCCGTTCCCGCCAAGCTGATTAAGGCGATCGAGGCGGCGCTCGCAGGCACGCCGCAGCAGCAGTAAACAAGATAGGAACAACAGCGAAGGGAGCGCGGCCGCGCTCCCTTCGCTGCATATCGTAGGTACTATTTAGAAGTCGATCTCTTTGCCTTGACGGTGGTACATCGTCTTTTTGACCGCGCGAAAGATGTTCTCATAGCCCGTGCAGCGGCACAGGTGGCCGGAGAGCAGCTTGCGCAGCTCTTCATCGGTGTAGAGCTTGTTCGTCTCCAGAATCTCCACCGCCGTCATGATGAAGCCGGGCGTGCAGAAGCCGCATTGGATCGCCGCCTCGTCCACAAACGCCTGCTGGATGTCGGCAAGCGCGCCGTCGGGGGACATCAGCCCCTCCAGCGTGCGGATGTCCTTTCCCTCCGCCCAGACCGCGAGGTAGATGCAGGAGTTGAACGCCTCGCCGTCGATGAGCACGTTGCACGCGCCGCACTCGCCGACCTCGCAGCCCTTCTTGACGGACGTGAGGTGATAGTCGCTTCGCAGCATGTCGGTCAGCGACGCGCGCACGTCGACCATCTTCTCGACCGCCTTGCCGTTGACGGTGCAGTGCACCAGCTTGTACTGTACGCTCATGCCAACTCACCTCCCGCCAATTCGACAGCACGCGTCAGCGCGCGCTTTGCCATCTCGACCGCGATGTGCTGGCGGAACGCCTTGCTCGCGCGCCACGAGTCGCGGGGGTTGATGTCGTCGATGACCGCGCGGGCGAACTGCTCCGCCAGCGCCTTCGACGGTTTTTCGCCGTTCGTGGCGGCCTCGGCGGTCGGGCAGCGCATCGGCACTGGGCCCGCGACGCCGTAGGCGATGCGGCAGCGATCGATGGTCTTCTTATCCGCGGAGAGCCGTACGTTCACGCTGCACCCGAGCGTCGCGATCTCCATGGCGTTGCGCATGCCGTATTTGATGTAGTGGCCGAAGGTGTTCTCATAGCTTGCCTTCGGGATCAGGATCGCCGTCTGGATCTCGTCCGGCTTGATGTCGACGGTGCCCGCCTTGATGTAGAAATCCCTGATCGGCAGGCGGCGCACGCCGTTCTGACCCGTCAGCTCGACGATTGCCTCGTACGCGTGGAGCGTGGAGGCGGAGTCGGCGGAGGTCACGCCGTTGCAGGTGTTGCCGCCGATGGTGCCGATGTTCCGAATCTGCGGCGAGCCGACCTGATCCACCGCTTCGCCGAGGACGTTGCAGTATTTCTGAATCAGCGGATCGCGCGTGATGTGCGAAAAGCTCGTGAGCGAGCCGATGCGGAGGTTTTCCTCCTCGTCGATGCTCACGCCGCGCAGCGCGTCGATCATGTAGATGGAGATCAGCTCCTTGCCGGCGCGCTTGCCCTCGCGCATCTGCACGAGCACGTCCGAGCCGCCGGCGATGATCTGCGCCTCCGGATGCTCGACGCGCAGCGCAATGGCTTCCTCAACGCTTGACGCTTCATAGAGCGCTTTCATATCATACATGGTATCTCACGCCTCCTCTCGCCAGTCGTCGTGGATGAGCCCTGCCTTGGTGAATTCCGCGAACAGGACGTGGGGGTTGATGGGGTTGCGGTCGATGGCGACGCCCGTCGCGTCCAGGATCGCGTTGCGGATCGCCGGCGCGCCCGAGCAGGCGGGCGGTTCGCCGAGCGCCTTGGTGCCGAACGGCGAGGTCGGCTCCGCGTTCTCCACGAACTCCGCCTCCAGATGCGGGTGATCCATGAACGTCGAGAGTTTGTAGTCCAGCAGGTTGCCGTTGAGCGGCTTGCCGGTCTTCTCATCGAAGATCAGCTGCTCGGACAGGCCGTAGCCGATCGCCATGGACATGCCGCCGTGCACCTGCGCCGCGGCGAGGGCGGGGTTGATGAGCTTGCCGCAGTCGTGGACGTTGACGATGTTCTTGACCGTCACCTTGCACATCGGAATATCGACCTCGACCTCCGCGAATGTGCAGCCGAAGGAGTAGGCGTTGTTGCGGATGGTGTAGGTGCTCTCCGCCGTGATGTGTTCGCTGTGGACGGGGTTGTACTGCGCGGTCATCGCCAGCTCCGAGAGCGACATGAGCACCGAGCCGTCGCCCTTGCGGACGATATTGCCGTCGACGATATCCATGTTCGCGGCAGCCTGACGCGTGACCTCGTTGGCGTACGCCAAAATCTTCTCGCGCAGCAGATCGGCGGTCTGGCGGATGGAGAAGCCCGCGACGTACGTCTGGCGCGAGGCATACGCGCCGAGACCCGTCGGCGTGGTGTCGGTGTCCTGACAGGATTTGACGTGCACGTCGCGGTAGCTTGCAAGGCCGACCGCCTCGGCGACCATTTGGGCGTAGGCGGTGTCCGCGCCCTGACCGATCTCTGTTTCGCCGCACTGGAACGTCACGGTGCCATCAAGATTCAGAAGCATCCGGTTGGAGGACGTCTCCAGAGAGATGGGGTAGACCGCCGTGTTGTACCAGAACGTCGCCATGCCGACGCCGCGGCGGATATCGCCCGTATCGTTCGCGTATTCCTTCTTCTTGCGCTCGTAGTCGAGATACGCCGCGCCCTTCGCCATGCACTCGCGGAAGCTGTCGGCATAGTTGGTGTTGCCGGAGAACGCGTCGTGGAAGCCCTTGGGCATGATGTTCTTTTTGCGGAACTCATAGGAGTCCATGCCGAGCGCCTTCGCGCAGTCCTCGATGTTGCTCTCGTCGGCGAAGCTCGCCTGCGGCATACCGTAGCCGCGCATCGCGCCGGCGGCGGGGCGGTTGGTGAAGACCGTATACGCGTCGCACTCCATGTTTTCGCAGGGATAGTGCTGCGGGAAGGAGCCCATCGCCTTGGCGACGATGGAGTGCCCGTGCGAGGCGTATGCGCCCTGGTTGGAGAAAAGCTCCACCTTGCGCGCGTGGATCGTGCCGTCCGGCTTGAGCCATGTGACGATGTGGAAGCGGATGGCGTGGCGCACGCGGTTCGAGACGAAGGTCTCCTCGCGCGCGCAGTCGAGGCGGACGCAGCGCCCGCCGACCTGCGTGGAGCACCACGCGCACAGCGGCTCGTAGAGCGCGTCCTGCTTGTTGCCGAAGCCGCCGCCGATGTAGGGCTTGATGATCTCGATATCGCCCCACGGACGGCCGAGCGCCTGCCCCACGACGCGGCGGATGATGTGCGGGATCTGCGTCGAGGCGACGACGACCAGCCGGTCGCCCTCCTGAAACGCGAAGCAGCCGTGGTTCTCGATGTGGCAATGCTGCACCGTCGGCGTGTCGTACCAGCCCTCGACCTTGACGAGACCGGGTTCCTGAATCGCGGTCTGATAGTCGCCCTTCTTCATGTCGGTGTGCCTGAGGATGTTGTTGGGGAACTTCTCGTGCAGCTGCGGCGCGCCGTCCTCCATCGCCTTCTGCACGTCAAGCACGAAGGGCAGCTCCTCATACTCCACCGTCAGCGCGCGCACGCCCTGATTCGCCGCGACCTCGTTCTCCGCGATGACGACGGCGACGTCGTCGCCCCAGTAGCGGACGTGGCGGTTGAGGAGGTGCCGGTCGGCAACGTCCTGATGGCCGGGGTCCATCGACCACGGATGGCCCGCGGTGGGGAAGGGGATGTCCGGCACGTCGAAACAGGTGAGCACCTTCACGACGCCAGGGATCGCCTCCGCCGCGCTCTTGTCCACAGACTTGACCATGCCGTGCGCGACGGTCGCGTGCTTGATGCGGACGTAGAGCGCGTCCGCGGGGATGCGGTCCTCGTAGTATTTCGTCCGGCCGCTCGCCTTGTCAAAGGCGTCGACGCGGACTTCGCTTTTGCCTACCTTGCTCATGGCGTTCGCCCTCCTTGTGGGAGACTAAAAATAGGTTGACTTGTCCATACTGGGTTTGATACATTGAAGCGGGTGATGAAAATGCGGGATCAAAACGAACTCCGCGTCGGCTGCGTCGTGATGGCGGCGGGGAACGCGGAGCGCTTCGGGGAAAACAAGCTCGCCGCCGCCGTGGGCGGCAAAACGCTCATCGAGCGCGCGCTTGACGCTGTGCCGTTGGACGCGCTGTCCGCCGTCTGCGTCGTGACGCAGTACGACGAGGTGGAGCGGCTTGCCGTCCGCTGCGGCTTTCGCTGTGTGCGCAACGACCGTCCCGCGGACGGGCTCAGCCGCACGGTGCGCCTCGGCACCGAGGCGCTCGCGGGGGAGTGTGACGCGATACTCTACCTCGTCTCTGACCAGCCGCTCCTCAAGCGGGAAAGCGTTGCGGCGCTGCTGGACTTCTGCCGCGCGCATCCGGACAGGATCGTCGGTGCGTCGCACGGCGGGAGGCGGGGGAACCCCTGCGTATTTCCAAAGAAATACTTTCCGGAGCTCTGCGCCCTCTCGGGCGACGTCGGCGGCAGCGCGGTGATCCGCGCGCACGAAGACGACCTGCTGCTCTTTGAGATCGGCGGGGAAGAACTCACCGACGTCGACACGAAGGAAGCACTGAAAGAGCTGAACAACGCAGGCGCTCCCTGAACGACCCGCAGTGTCGAGTTTCGCGTCAATGCAGCGACAGCGAAAAACGAGGCGACACGTTTCGACACGCTGCGCCGGAAACAGAGGAACGTCCGACCGAAACGGAGGGCGTTTTTCTCTTTTGGGGAAGTCTGAAACCGCGTTTTCTCTTTTCAAGAAAAAGAGAAAAGGCGGTGTCAGGAAACGTCACTTTTTCCGCGCATACGGCGTATTCGCCAGCGGCAGCGTGCAGCGCCTCACGCCGTCGAGCCGGAAGTAAGCGTCCGCGATGGCGGGCGCGGTGGGAATGGACGTGATCTCGCCGATGCCGATGGCGCCGTTGGCGAACTCCAGCCCCGGCTTTTCGACCACGATCGCCTTCACCGGCGGAACGTCCGGCGCGCGGAACAGGCCGAGCGTTCCATATTTTGCCGTCGGCTTGCAATTCTCGTCGATGGGATACTGCTCCGTGAGCGCGAAGCCCGTCGACATCACAACGCCGCCCTCGATCTGCCCCTCGCAGGAGAGGGGATTGATCGCCTTGCCCACGTCGTGCGCGGCAACCAGCTGCTTGATCTTGCCGGTCTCCCTGTCGAGCACGCACATCTGCGTCGCATAGCCGTAGGCGACGTGCGAGACGGGATTCGGTTTGCCGGAGCCGAGCGGGTCGGTCTTCGCGTAATACGCGCCGTAGAACACGCGGCCCTTCAGTTCGTCAAGCGTCTCCGTCTCCAGCGCGGATTTCAATAGCTCGCAGGCGCGGCGCACCGCCTCGCCCGTGATGAGCGTCTGGCGCGAGCCGGAGGTGTCGCCGGAGTCCGGCGCGATCCAGGTGTTGCTGCGCTCGTAGACGACGTCGTCCGGCTTGACGCCGGCGTTGGTGACGACGATCTGCGTCAGCACCGTGCCGAGTCCCTGCCCGATGCAGGACGCGCCGGAGAAGATGTGCACCTTTGCGTCGTCCCCGACGATCAGCTTCGCGCGGCCCCAGTCCTGCAATCCCACGCCGACGCCGGCGTTCTTCATCGCGCAGGCGATGCCGACGGGATCGCCGTTTTTGACCGCCTCGTCGTAATACGGCTTGATCGCCTCCAGCGTTTCGACAAGCCCTGTTTCTGGGCCGACGATCTGACCGTTGGGCAATACGCCGCCGGGGCGGATGGCGTTGCGGTAGCGGATCTCCCACGGGGAAATGCCGACCTTGTCCGCCATCATGTTGAGAAGCGTTTCGGTCGCGAAACAGGTCTGCGTCACGCCGAAGCCGCGGAACGCGCCCGCGGGCGGATTGTTCGTGTAGTACGAGGTGCCGTCGATCTCAAAATTCTCGTAGGCATACGGCCCCGCCGCGTGCGTGCACGCGCGCTCCAGCACCGGCCCGCCGAGGGAGGCAAACGCGCCCGTGTCGGACATGACCTTTGCCTTGACGCCCTGAATGATGCCGTTTTCGTCGCAGCCCATCGTGAAATCCATCCAGAACGGGTGGCGCTTGGGGTGGATCAGGATCGACTCGGCGCGCGTGAGCTTCACCTTGACCGGCACGCGCGCGACATAGGCGATCAACGCCGCGTGGTGCTGCACCGACATATCCTCCTTGCCGCCGAAGCCGCCGCCGACAAGCTGGTTTTCCACCAGACAGTGATCCGGCACCGTGCCGAGCATCTCCATGCACTCGTTCATCGTCGTGTGCGTGCTCTGGTCGGAGGTCAGCAGCTTCACGCCGCCGTTTTCGAGCGGCAGCGCCACGCAGCACTCCGGCTCCAAAAACGCATGCTCCGTCCAAGGCGTCTCAAAGTGCTCGGTGATGACATATTTGCTGTTTGCGATCGCGCCGTCCGCGTCGCCGCGGGAGACGTGCTTGTGCGCCTGCACGTTCGTATCCGTCTCCGTCTCAAAAACGCGCGGCGCGCCGTCCTCCATCGCCTCAAACGGGTCGTGCACCGCGGGAAGCACCTCGTATTCGACACGGACGAGCTTCTTCGCCGCCTCCAGCGTTTCCATATCCCGCGCGCAGACGAGCGCCACCGCGTCGCCGAGGTAGTGCGTGATCTTGCCGACCGGGATCAGCGTCGCCTGATCCTTCTGAATGTGGCCGACGTAGTTTTTGCCGGGGATGTCCTTCGCCGTCAGCACGCATACGACGCCCGGAAGCGCCTCCGCTTCGCTTGTGTCGATGGACAGCACGCGGGCGCGCGGGTACTGGCTGCGCACGGCGCTGCCGTAGCACATGCCGTCGACATAGACATCGTCAGGGTACTTGCCATAGCCCTGCACCTTCTCGGCGACGTCGATGCGGTGGACACGCGAGCCGACCTGCCAGTCGTCCTCGGACGGCGCGGGGATCTTGCCCTCGCGGAAGACCTTCGCGGCGAGCAAAATGCCGTCGATGATCTTGACATAGCCCGTACAGCGGCAGATGTTGCCGCGGATAGCGAACGCCGCCTCCTCGCGCGTGGGGTCGGGGTTCTGGTCAATCAGCGCCTTGGCGCACATCACCATGCCGGGGATGCAGAAGCCGCACTGCACGGCGCCCGCCTCGCCGAAGGCATAGGTGAACACGTCCTTCTCCCAGCCGGAAAGCCCTTCGACCGTGACGACGCTCTTGCCCTCCAGCTTGTCCGTCTGCGGAACGCATGCCTTGGTCGCCTTGCCGTCGATGAGCACGGTGCAGGTGCCGCAGGCGCCCTCGCTGCATCCGTCCTTGACGCTGGTGAGGTGCAGCGTGTCGCGCAGATAGCGCAGCAGCTTCTGGTTTTTCTCCACCGTGACGGTTTTGCCATTGACTGTAAAGACGGCCATAACGCATCCCCTTTCGCCATTTTCTCCAAAAAGATTTAGGCGAGCTTACGAATTTTTATCATTATACCATATCCATATTAAAAAGCAATTGGAAATCCTGCTAATCGTAGTATTATCCAAAATATAACGAGCCGGGCCGCGCAGGGCACGGTCCGGTCGGGAAACAGGGGAGAGTATGCACGTCAGCACAGAAAGATGCGCTTGCCGCCGCGGTACGGTTCCACGGCTCCGATACGCTGCGCGGAGGGAACGGCGGCGCGCAGCTCCGCGTACAGCGCGTCCGCGTCCGACGGATCAACCGCGATGAGAAGCCCGCCCGCCGTCTGCGGGTCGTAGAGCACGTCCTGCCGCGCCAGCTCCACCGCGCCGGGGTCGACATAGGGCTCGGCAAACTTGCGGTTGCGGTACATGCCCTCCGGCAGTATGCCGGCGCGGGCAAGCTCCACCGCCTCCGGCATCAGGTCGATGGCGCTGACGTCCAGATGCAGCTCGACGTCGCTGCCCTGCGCCATTTCAAGCCCGTGTCCCATGAGCGAGAAGCCTGTCACGTCCGTACACGCGTGGACGCGGTACTTGACCATGGCGTCGCGCGCGGAGCGGTTGAGCGTCGTCATCAGCGCCACGGCGCGGCGCATCGACGACTCTGACGCCATGCCGACCTTTGCCGCCGTCGTGAGGATGCCGACGCCGAGGGGTTTTGTCAGCAGCAGCACGTCGCCGGGCTTCGCGCCGCTGTTGGTCAGCACCTTGTCCGGATGCACAAAGCCCGTCACGGCGAGGCCGTACTTCGGCTCGTCGTCCAGAATACTGTGTCCGCCGGTGATGATCGCGCCCGCCTCGTACGCCTTTTCATAGCCGCCGCGCAGCAGCTCGTGCACCGCCTCGGAGGGCATGTCCTTCGGTACCGCCATGATGTTGAGCGCGAGCTTCGGCTCGCCGCCCATGGCGTACACGTCGCTGAGCGCATTGGTCGCGGCGATCTGGCCGAAGGTGTAGGGATCGTCGTGAATGGGCGGGAAGAAGTCGACGGTCTGCACCAGCGCGAGCTCGTCGGACACCTTGTAAACGCTGGCGTCGTCGCTCTTGTCGAAGCCGACGAGCAGGTTCGGGTCGCGCAGCGTTTTGAGGTCGCCGAGCAGCTGCGCCAGCACGCCCGCACCGACCTTCGCGCCGCAGCCCGCGCACTTGGCGAGCTTGGTGAGCTTCACTTCATTTTCCATGGTTTATCGCCTCCTGAAAATGCCCGAATCGCTCCGCTTGCGGAGCGGTTCGCCATATTTCGCGGCTGCCGCGCAAGCGGCGAGCGAAATGGCATTACGATTCTGTATTTTTTGAAGAAAAATGCAGAATTGCTTCGAGTACCCCTCCGGCGACGGCGAGCGCCTTGTCGGAGACGAGATCGCAGTAGCTTTTCTCGCCGCGCGGGTCGACGTCGCCGGACTTCATGCCGCGTCTGACCGTCACACCGTCCGCGAGCAGGCCGCGCAGCACGCCGGCGATGGTCGCCTTCATCGGCTCGCCCGCTACAAAACCAACGGTATCGCCCGCCTCGACGCGGTCGCCGATCCGGCGCGTTCCCTGAAACACGCCGTCCGCGGGGGCGCGCAGTACGCGCTCGCCCGCAAAGCCGCCGATGAGGCCGGGGACGTTCGTGTTCGGCAGGGCGGAGCCTTCGTAGATGGCGCGGCCCAGCGTGTGCCCGCGCATGGTTTCCACGACGGCGCGGCAGTCGACGCCAGCCGTGAAGCCCGGCCCCACGCCGACGACGATGGGCGCAAAGTCGATTGCCGTGCCGAGGTTGCGCTTGGCGAGGATGGCGTCGACGAGTGCGTCCGGCAGAAGCTGCGCGCGGCAGGCGCAGTCCGGATCGACGAGCACGGGAATGCAGTCTTTCTCCAGATAAAGGATGGCCTCCTCCCACGTCTCGGCGCGCAGCGCCGTCACGTCCTCGACCGTCTGCTCGCCGTTTATCACTGCGTCAGAGAATGCCACCGTGCGGCGGATGGTCGTCGGGTGCTCGATCTCGGTCATCACGACGGCGAAGCCCGCGCGATGCAGACGCAGCGCGATCCCGCTGGCGATGTCGCCCGCGCCGCGGATCAACGTAAGCATGTGTATACCCCCTTGTGCAGGCTGCCCGCCGTCACCTGACAGGTGAGAAGCCTTGCCAGCTCCTCCGCCGCGGCATAATCGTCCGCGGATTCGACCTTGTTGACGTATACGCGGTCGCCGAAGCCCTCCGCCTCGACGACGCGCGCGGCAAGCGCCGGCGTAACGGGCGTATCCGGTGAAACGCCCGCGCGCTCCGCGTACAGTTCCGGACGGTGGCAGACGTCCGAAATGGGCTTGCCGAAGCCGTCCGCACCGAGCACAAGCACCACGCGCTGCGCGTTTGGCGGAATGACAGGCTCGTGCGGCGCATGCGCCTTGAGCGGCAGGCCGCGGGAGCCGTCCGCCTCGACGAGCACGTAGTCCGCGAGCGCGGCAAGCGCCTCGAAAGGGATCGGCGGCGCGGTCAGCTTGCCGTCCTCTACGGGCGCACCCGCGCAGACGGCGCCGTGCGCATCCAGCGCGGCGCGCAGCTCCTCCGCGCCGCCGGTGACAAGCGGGTACTGCTCCGGCACGCGGATGTGCGCCGAGGCGCACAGCACGACCGTGCCCTTCCTGCGCAGCTCCTCCGCGAGCGTATAGAGCAGCGTCGTCTTGCCGCCGCCGCCGATGAGCGCGGTCACGCCGCGCCCGATCTGCAAATTCGGTGCGATCTTCATGTCCGTTCACCGGGGCGCGGGAACGCGCCGCCTCTCCTGCGTTGTATTCCGCAAAGTATCAAGCCGATTATAGCAGGCTTTTCCGCACTTTACAAGTGCCGCGGCAAGGGATATAATCGGAAAAAAAGCAAGGAGGGGCTGCCATGAAAAACGAGCTTCGCGCCGTGCTGTCCGTGCGGCTGTTCACCGACCGGAAGTGCTTCGGCCCCGGCGTCGCAGAGCTGCTGCGCCGCGTGGACGAGCACCGCTCGCTGCGCGCGGCGGCGCAGTCGATGGAGATGGCGTATTCCAAGGCGTGGACGATCATGAAAAACGCCGAGGAGGGGCTCGGCGTCAAGCTGCTCGCGTCCAGCACGGGCGGCAAGGGGGGCGGCGGCGCGGTGCTGACGGACGAGGCGCGACAGTTTCTGGAGGCGTACGAGCGCTGCTGCGAAAAGCTGCGCGCTTACGGCGACGAGCTGCTTGCCTCGGAATTCGCGTTTTACAACGAGCGGCGATAAAAAGAAAAAGTGAACGGCGCGAAGCCTGTTCCGATGCGGAATGGGCTTCGCGCCGATTTTTCATACGATTGTGCGCCGATCAGCGGCCTTTTTTCGTCTTGGCGACGTGGCGGAAGACCTCCTCGAAGCGGTTCAGCGCCTCATCGATGATCTCCGGTGTGTCGGCGAGCGAGGTGTAAAGCCGGCTGCCCGCCAGCGTCACGATGCCGTTTGCCATATACGCCGCGCCCATGCGCTCCATGGAGTCCTTGCGCGTGTACATCATCTTCTTGTGCCGCAGCAGTCCCGCCGCGGATTTGGCAAAGCTGAGCGACGAGAAGTCGAAGCTCATCGCGCCCGTGCACTCTAAGTGTACGATCGAGCCCTGATTGTAGGCGACAAACGGCAGGCCGTACTTGTCCAGCAGCGCCTTGAGCCCGTCGCACAGCTTGTCGCCCATCTGACCCGCGATCTCGCAGGCGTTCGTGCGCTCGATCTCACGGATCGCCGTGTAGCCCGCGAGGCAGGAGAGGGGATTCGCCGCCAGCGTGCCGCCGACGTAGGCGCGGTGCTTGCCCGTGGCGAGGCCTGCCGCCATCAGCTGCGCGTACTCGCGCTTGCCGCCGACGCCGCCCGCCGCGGGGTAACCGCCCGCGACGATCTTGCCGAAGACGGTCAGATCGGGCACGACACCGAAGTACGCCTGCGCGCCGCCGAGCGCCACGCGGAAGCCGGTGACGACCTCGTCAAAAATGAACAGCGCGCCGTATTGGTCGCAGAGGCTCCGCACGCCCGCGTTGTAGTCGCGCGCGACCGGGCGGGTGCCGCTCTCGGGGCCTACCGGCTCGACGATGACCGCCGCCGTGCCGCCGGTGAGCTTGTTGCGCTTGAGCACGGCTTCGAGCATTTCAAGGTCGTTCGGGCGCACCTCGTCCGTCAGCTGGAAGCAGCCGCCGGGGATGCCGTGGGATTCCAGCAGCGCGCGGCTGCCGGGGATCTTGAGCCCGTAGACCATCTGGTCCGACCAGCCGTGGTACGCGCCGCCGATCTTGATGACGTGCTTTTTGCCTGTGGCGATGCGCGCGATGCGCAGCGACGCCATGACCGCCTCGGTGCCGCTGCCGAGCATGCGGAACATCTCGACGTTCGGCATGTGGCGGTTGATCTCGCGGGCGATCATCAGCTCGGATTCGTGCAGCAGGCCCGTGACGGGGCCGCATTCGTTCAGCAGCTCGATGACCTTCTCGCGGATGGCGGGGTAGTTGCTGCCGAGGATGGTCGGGCCGCCCGCCTGCAAAAAGTCGATGTATTGATTGCCGTCCTTGTCGTAGAGGTACGCGCCGTCCGCACGCGCCATGCACATCGGGAAGGGCTTGTTGAACGCGAGGTTGTGCTGCACGCCGCCGGGGATATAGTTCTTCGACTCCTCGTAAACGGCGCGGGACGCCTTGCATTTTTCGTCATAGTATTTGAGCACGACGTTCTCGTAATAGTCGTCCGTCACCTCCCAGATGGGCTGGCCGGTGAGCGCCTTGAGACGCGCGTTGATCTCCGCCGGGTCGTCCCAGCGGCTGATGCCGCAGTTGGTCATGTTGTTTCCTCCTTCGATTGTTCTTTTTGGGCGAGGGCGTTGGTGTCGATGCTGTCGCGGAACACGACAAAGCGGTCATAGAGAAACTCGGTCACGAAGTTGAGCGCCATGTTCAGGATCGTCGCGACGTACTCGTTCCAGCCGAGCGTCATCGTATAGAAGTGCTCCAGCCAGCCGGTCAGCGGCGTGAACACGCAGTAGAAGAGCGCCACGAGCAGCATCGCCTTGGGGACGTTGTTTGCGCTTTTGAACGTATATTTGCGGTTGAGCGTGAAGTTCCACAGCACCGAGAGCACCAGCGCGGTGATGTAGCTCACATGGTAGGGCAGATGCAGCGTCTCGTTGAGCAGGGCGAACGAACCGATCTCGATCAGGCCCGCGCTCATGGAGAAGATCGTGAACTTCACCGCGCGCAGCGCCTCTTTTCGCTTGTTTGCATCCATGTCCGTCACCCGTTTTTCCGCTTGGAATACTTCTTGAGGTAAAAGCTGCGCATGATCGCGTCATCCAGAAGGCTGAGCCGGACGTTTCTGCCCGCTGCGCGGCAGTGGAGCGCGGCGACCGCCGCCTTGTGGATCAAAAGCTTCAGCGCTTCGGAGTCGTCCGCGTCCTCGCCGCGCAAGAGCGCGCCGACGCCGGGGAGCAGGACGGTGTTGTGCTTTTCGAGCAGCCGCAGCGCCTCACCTGTGTCCGCGGCGGCGGGGGCGACGCGCCCGATCATCTGCGCCATGTCGTCCAGCTGCGCGCGCAGCGGTTCACGCAGCGCGGCGAGCGCGAGCACGGCGCTCGTATCGGCGACGGCGGCGGTGGGGAAGCGCTCCTGCGCGCGGCGGAGCAGCTCGTCGGGCACTTCAGACGCCTCCGCATCGCTCTGGCCGAGGCAGCTGCGACGGCAAAAGTCCTCCAGCAGCAGCGCGCGCGCCATTGCCTCCTCGCGGTCTTTGCCGCAGATCAGCGCGCCGTGGTTGACCATCATCACGGTGCGCGCGCCGGTCGCCATGGCATCCTGCACGTTCTTGTGCAGTGTCTTCGTGCCGGGCAGGCCGTATTTTGCCCACGCGATGCCGCCCAGCTCCCGCCGCTCCGCCTCGGAAAGGCGCAGGCTGTCCGGCCCCGTGAGACCCAGCGCTGAGGCGTAGATCTGATGCGTGTGGATCACGAAGCCGGTGTTCGGCAGCAGCGCGTATGCCGCCGCGTGGATGCCCAGCTCGCTCGACGGCTTGCGCGTGCCCTGCCAGGAGCCGTCCCGACGGTCGCAGAGCACGACGTCCTCCGGCGTCATCGCCTCGTAGCCGAGGCCGCTGGGCGTGATGCAGAAGCGGCTTTCATCCACCGTGCAGCTGAAATTGCCCCATGTGCGGGCGACGAGCTGCTGCGCAAGCAGCAGACGCCCGGTCTCGGCGACCTGCGCGCGTGCGGTTTGCTCATCCATTTTCCCTGCCTCCCTCCGCGCCGTTCAGCGCTGCGAAATTCTTCCGGTTGCTGGCATAGAGCCGACGGAAAACCTGATAGTTGCGCTCGTACACCGCGCGGTGCGCCGTGTTGGGCTCAAAGCGTCGGTCGGGCTTTACCTGCGCGCCCGCCTCCTCCAGATCGCGGTAGACGCCGCTGCCCACGGCGACCAGCATCGCCGCGCCGATGGCGCCGACGTCCTTGGTGTTCGGCACGGTCTCGACCGGGCGGCCGGTGACGTCCGCGAGGATCTGACACGTCTCCGCCGAGAGCGCGCCGCCGCCGACAAAGCGCAGCACCGGCGCGGTCTTGACCTTCTTGTCCTGACATTCCAGCATCCAGCGCAGATGGAAGCAGATGCCCTCCAGCACCGCGCGGATCATCTGCGTCTCGCCGGTGCCGAGCTTGATGTTGAAGAACATGCCCGCCGCGTTCGGGTCCTCGAAGGGGCAGCGGTTGCCGTGGAGCCACGGCGTAAAGATGACGCCGCCGGAGCCCGCGGGGATCTTGGAGATGGCGTCGGACATATAGTCGTACAGGCTCTCGTAGGCGGTCTCGGTGCTGTCGGCGACGTTGATCTTCTCAAGATAGGCGTCGATCTCGTCCTCGACCATGTGGCGCTTGACCCACTCAAAGCACTTGCCGGCGGTCTCCATCTCTGCAAAGTAGTTATACTTTCCGGCCTGTGCACCGACAATTCCCGCGATCATCGAGGTGACGTCAACGACCTGCCGGTCGATGACCGTGCCGACCCAGCCGGAGGTGCCGGAGTAGATGTGCGTGTCGCCGAGGCGGGTGCAGCCGGCGCCCACGCCGATGAGCGTCGCATCCCCGCCGCCGCCGTAGACCGGCGTGCCGGGAGCAAGCCCCAGCTCCGCCGCGGCGCGCTCCGTCAGCAACCCCGCCTTGTCCGTGCACTCGATCACGCGGGGCAGGTGGTTTTCGTCCACACCGTAGACGCCGCACAGCTCACGGCTCCAACCCTCGTGACCGCGCCGGGTGTCGTACAGGAACGTGGCGTACGCGCTGTCGCGCGTCATGACGCACTCGCCGGTGCAGCGGCAAATGAGATATTCCTTGACGTCCAGCCACTTGTGTGCGCGCGCGAACAGCTCCGGCTCGTGCGATTGCACCCATTTGTACTTCCACAGCGGGTCCTTGACGCTGGTGGACACCGCGTGCGTGATGCGCAGACTGCGCAGCAGGATCGAAAGCTCCACGCCGGAGATGGTGATGCCGTGGGTCTGGACCGCGCGGAACTCCTGCACGCCGCGCTGGTCCATGTAGCTCATGGGGCGGCGCAGCGCGTTTCCGTCCCTGTCCACCAGCACCATGCCCTGCATCTGGGAGCAGAAGGACAGCCCGCCGATCTGCTCCGGCGCGATCCGCGTCCTTTCCAGCAGCCGCCGCGTGGTCGCGCACATCGCCTGCCACCACTGGTCCGCGTCCTGCTCCGCGCCGCCGTCCGGCAGGATCCAAAGGTCGTAGCCCTCGTATTCGCCGCCCAGCAGGCGCACCTCGCGGTCGATCTCAAACAGGCAGGTCTTTACGCCGGTCGTGCCCACGTCATAGGCAATGGCATACAGCATGCTTTTACCTCCGTTTCCGATCAAATACCCAGTGCCGCGCACAGAAAGCGCATCAGCGCCTCTGCGACGGCGTCGTCGTCGGCGAGCAGCTCCTCGCCGCAAAAGAGCTTCATGCGCTCTCGGTAATATTCGCAGCCGTAGGAGAATTGCAGCGTGACGAGCAGATTGTCGAAGAAAAAGGCGAACAGGCGGGGATCCGCCGTGCCGCGCGCGCCGGAGGAGGCGGGGAGACGCTCCATCATCTGCACATAGACCGCGGCGCTGCGGCTCTCGATCTCGCGGGCGAGCTGCGGCGCGTACTGGCGGCAGCTGCCCGAGGTGATCTCGTTGTAGAGCCGGTTGTGGCTCGGATGGCGGCGACTGTGCTCGATGAGCGCGCCGACCAGCGCGCGGATCGCGCCGCGCACATCCCGCTGGTGCTCCGTCGCCTGCGAGAGCGCGGCGTCCAGTTCCCGCAGCGCGTAGCGTACGCAGGCGAGGAAAAACGCCTCTTTATCCTCAAAGTATTTATAGATGACGCCCACGCTCACCCCGGCGGCGCACGCCACGGTGCTGACGCTCGTGCGATCCAGCCCGCCCTCCGCGAAAGCCTCGATGCCCGCCTCCAGAATGGCGTTGACGTCCTTTTCCTCCAGTTTTTTGTACATACAGCCTCCAGACGTGAACAATAATTCACAAGTTGACTTTAGTATAGTATTCGTGTATAATGCTGTCAAGTGGCGAAGCGGTATAAAATATGCGCCGGATTTTCGACAAGAGTGACAAAATGCGAGAGAACGGGGAGGAACCGCCATGTGGACGGAGGAACGGATCCATGCGCTGACGGAGCGTCAGCGCGCGTATTTTCAAAGCGGCGTGACGCTGGACGTCGCGTGGCGCATCGAGATGCTGCAAAAGCTCAAGCGCGCGGTCATATTGCATGAGGAGGAGCTCAAGCGCGCGCTGGCGGCCGATCTCGGCAGGAGCGCGGAGGAGGCGTTTCTCTGCGACATCGGCTCGACGATTCTGGAGATCAACGAGACGATCCGCGGCGTCCGGCGCTGGGCGAAGCCGGAGACGCGTTACAGTGGGCTCCTGTGCTTTCCGAGCGTGCTGACGAAGGTGTATAAGATGCCCTACGGCGTGTCGCTGATCGTCAGCCCGTTCAATTTTCCAATTCTGCTCTCGCTCGGCGTGCTGACCGCCGCCATCGCGGGAGGCAACACCGCGGTCATCAAGGCGAGCTCCAAGAGCCCCGCCTGCACGGCGATACTGCAAAAGCTGATCGAGCGCACATTCCCGGAGGAGTATGTCGCCGTGGTGGACGGCGGGCACGACGTGGCGGATCTGTGCCTTGCCGAGCGGTTCGACAAGGTCTTTTACACCGGCTCGCCCCACGTGGGCGTGCACGTGATGGAGAGCGCCGCGAAGCACCTCACGCCCGTTGCGCTGGAGCTCGGCGGGGAGAACGGCAACTGGTGCGTCGTGCGCAGAGACGCCAATCTGAAGGACGCCGCGCGCAAGATCGCGTTTTTCAAGGCGTGCAACAGCGGGCAGATCTGCATCAACATCAATCAGGTCGCCGTCGCGGAGGAGGTCGCGGACGACTTCCTGCGGGAGCTGAAGGCGGCGTTTGTCCGTCAGCTCGGCGAAAACCCCGCGAAAAACCCGGAGTACGCCTGCCTCATCAACGACGCGGCGTACCGCAAGTGCGAGGATGCGGCGATGCAGAACGCGAACCGAATTGTGTTCGGCGGGACGGGCGATCCGCAGGCTCGCCGCTACGCGCCGACGGTGCTTTATCCGGTCGGCGTGGACGAGGAGCTTGTACAGCGGGAGCTTTTCTGCCCGATCCTGCCCGTCGTGCCGTTCCCGGACGCGGAGGCAGACGCGCTGATGGACACGATCGCGCGCCGGGAGCACGGGCTGGCGCTCTATCTCTTTACGAAGGATCTCCGCTGGGCGGAGCGCGTCATGCAGACGCAGCAGTACGGCGGCGGCTGCGTCAACGAGGTCATCCTTCACCTGATGGTCAGGGGCGCGCCGTTCAACGGCACGGGTCACTCGGGTATGGGCGCCTATCACGGCGAATGGGGCTTCCGCGAGTTCACGCATCCCTCCACCGTGCTCTACGGCTCGACAAAGCTGAACCTCCCGCTGCGCGAGCACCCCTACGGCGGCGTGCGCAACCGCTACAAGATGGCGCTGCTCCGGATGTTTGAGCGCTGAACGCCGACGGAGCGAAAGGAGAGAAGGCAGGTATGGAACGATCCGGCTGGAAGAGCACGCTGGCGGACTTTGCGGTTATCACCGCGGGTACCGCGATCATCGCCGCGGCGGTGTTCTTTTTCCTGACGCCCAGCCATCTGGCGCTGGGCAGCGTGGCGGGCCTCGCCATCGTGCTGACCAACTTTATCCCGCTGTCCGTTTCCGCGATCTCACTGATCGTCAACGTGGGGCTGCTGGTCGTCGGATTTCTGCTGATCGGACGCGAATTCGGCGCGAAAACGGTGTATACCTCCGTGATCCTGCCCGTGTTCATCGGCGTTCTGGAGCGGCTGTTTCCCGATGTGGCCTCGCTGACGCAGGACGCGCTGTCCGACTTGGCGTGCTATCTGTTCATCGTCAGCCTCGGTCAGGCAATCCTGTTCCGGTGCAACGCCTCCTCCGGCGGGCTGGACATCGTGGGCAAGCTGCTCAACAAGTTCTTTCACATCGAGCTGGGGCGCGCGATCTCCATGGCGGGACTGTGCGTGGCGCTGTCCGCTGCTTTCGCCTACGACGTCCGCACCGTGCTGCTGAGCCTGCTGGGCACCTATCTCAACGGCATCGTGCTCGACCACTTCCTCTTCAACTCCACGCTCAAAAAGCGCGTTTGCATCCTCTCGCAGAAGCAGGACGAGATGATCCGCTACATCACGACCGAGCTGCACAGCGGCGCGACGATCTACGAGGCGACGGGCGCGTTCACCGACGAGAAGAAGAAAGAGGTCATCACCATCGTCAACATGCAGGAGTACCGCAAGCTGATGGATTTCATTGGCGAGACCGACCCCACCGCGTTCATCACGGTCTACAACGTCAGCGAGGTCGTCTACCGTCCGAAGAAGCGGGGATAGGGCATCTGGTCTTATAGTTTTATACCATTCTGACTATTTGAATCATGCCATGTTTGGGGTATTCTGACACAAACCGCCGCGGTGCGCGGCGAAAACAGGAGGAAACCCCATGAAAAGAGTGCTCACCATTCAGGATATCTCCTGCCTCGGCAAATGCTCGATCACCGTTGCACTGCCCGTGATTTCGGCGATGGGCGTGGAGACGACGATCCTGCCGACGGCGGTGTTGTCGACGCATACGATGTTCAAAAACTTCACGGTCAAGGATCTGACCGACCAGCTGATGCCCATTGTGGAGCACTGGAAGAACGAGAACGTCACCTTTGACGCAATCTACACGGGCTATCTCGGCAGCGCGGAGGAGATCGACATCGCGCGCCGCGTGTTCGAGATGTTCGGCTCGAAGGACACGATGGTCTTCATCGACCCGGTCATGGCGGACAACGGCAAGATGTACCCCGCCTTTGACGAGAGTTACGCCGCGCTGAACGCGAAGCTCTGCGGCTGCGCGGACGTCATCGTGCCCAACATCACCGAAGCCTGCTTCATGACGGGCACGGAGTACCGCGAGAGCTACGACGAGAGCTATATCACCGGCCTGCTGGACAAGCTGCGCACCCTCGGCGCGAAGACGACGGTGCTCACCGGCGTGTCGCTCTCCGCGGGGAAGACGGGCGTCATGGGCTATGACGGCGCGCGCGGGGAGTATTTCACCTATCAGAACGACCGCGTGGACGCCAGCTATCACGGCACCGGCGATATCTTTTCCAGCGTCTGCGTCGGCGCGCTGCTGCGCGGCATGGAGCTGCGCGAGGCGATGAAGCTCGCCGCGGACTACACGGCGGAGACGATCCGCGTGACGCTGCAAAATCCCGCGAAGCCGTGGTACGGCGTCGACTTCGAGACGACGCTGCCGCTGCTCACGGACGCGGTGCGGAACCTCAATTGATTCTCATAACAAGAAAGCATCCGGCTTTCGCCGGATGCTTTCTTGTTATCCTTTATTCTGCGCCTCGACGAGACGCACGCCGCAGTACTGCTCGCGCAGCTTGGGCTTTTCGATCTTGCCGGTCGGGTTGCGGGGCACGGGCGCGAAGATGATCTTGCGCGGGCGCTTATAGCGGGGCAGATCGAGGCAGAACTCGTCGATCTCCTCCTGCGTACAGGTCATGCCCTCCTTGACCTGAATGATCGCCGCGGCGATCTCGCCGAGACGCGCATCGGGCAGGCCGATGACCGCCACGTCGTGTACCTTGGGATGCGCCGCGAGGAAGTCCTCGATCTGCACGGGGTAGAGGTTCTCGCCGCCGGAGATGATGACGTCCTTCTTGCGGTCGACGAGGAAGATGAAGCCGTCCTCGTCCAGCTTTGCCATGTCGCCGGTGTGAAGCCAGCCGTCGCGCAGCACCTCGTCGGTCGCCTTGGGGTCATGGTAGTAGCAGCGCATGACGCCGGGGCCGCTGACGCACAGCTCGCCGACCTCGCCCTGCTTGACCTCCGCGCCCTGCTCGTCAATGATCTTGCACTTCCAGCCGAAGCCCGGCACGCCGATGGCGCCGACCTTGTGGACATTCTCCATCCCCAGATGGACGCAGCCCGGGCCCGTGGACTCGGACAGGCCGTAGTTCGTGTCATACTTGTGGTTGGGGAAGTATTGCAGCCAGTGCCGGATGAGGGACGGCGGGACCGGCTGTGCGCCGATGTGCATCAGCCGCCACTGCGAGAGGGTGTAGTCCTCGATCTTCAGGTCGCCGCGGTCGAGCGCCGCGAGAATGTCCTGCGCCCACGGCACCAGCAGCCAGACGATGGTGCACTTCTCCTGCGACACCGCGTCAAAGATCGCCTGCGGCGAGTTGCCCTTGAGCAGCACCGCGCGGCTGCCGGTGAAGAGCGAGCCGAACCAGTGCATCTTCGCGCCCGTGTGGTAGAGCGGGGGGATGCAGAGGAACACGTCGTCGTGCGTGGTCTCGTGATGCTTCGCCTCCATGCGCGCGGACTGGAGCAGCGCCGTGTGATCCAGCAGGATCGCCTTGGGGAAGCCCGTCGTGCCGGAGGAGTAGTAGATCGCCGCGTCGTCCGTGTCCTCGACGAGCACCTTCGGCGCGGAGGAGGAACAGTTTGCGGTCAGGTCGTGGTAGTTTTCGGCAAAGGAGGGGCGCCCCTCGCCGACAAAGATCAGCATACGGCGCGCGCCCAGCTCCTCGGCGATGTCTTCGACGCGCCCGATGAATTCGGGGCCGAAGAACAGGATATCCGCGTCCGCCAGCTCCACGCAGTATTTGATCTCGTCCGCCGTGTAGCGGAAGTTGAGCGGCACGGCGACCGCGCCGGACTTGAGAATGCCGAAGTAGATCGGCAGCCACTCCAGACAGTTCATCAGAAGGATCGCGACCTTCTGGCCTTTTTTGATCCCGCGGGAGAGCAGCATATTCGCCACGCGGTTCGCCTTCTCGTCGAAGACGCTCCATGTGATCTCGCGGCGGTACGGCGCGGCGGAGGAGGGCTGGATCAGCTCGTATTCCTTCCATGTGACGCGCGGCTTCTCCTGCACCGCGGGGTTGATCTCCACCAGACAGACCTCGCTGCCGTAGAGCTTGCTGTTGCGTTCCAAAAGGTCGGTAATGGGCATGATGGTATCCTTTCTCATTAACGCGCCGGACTTCGTTTTGCGCATTAAAGCATTAAACTTCTAAAGAGCATAGCGCACAGCGGCGAAATTGTCAAGGATCAATTGCGCTTGACCGGATTTTGCCTCAACACGGCAGAAAAAAACAGTTTACGACGCCGAAAATCTGTGGTAAGATGACCGCAATCATTTTTTTGACGTAAGGAGAACAGCCATGAAGCAGTTGATGCTGGGAAACGCCGCCGCCGCGCGCGGACTGTACGAGGCGGGCGTCGCGGTGGCGTCGAGCTATCCCGGTACGCCGAGCACGGAGATCACGGAGGAGCTGGCGAAGTACGACGAGGTATACAGCGAGTGGGCGCCGAACGAGAAGGTTGCGATGGAGACCGCGTTCGGCGCGAGCCTCGCGGGCAAGCGCAGCTTTTGCGGCATGAAGCACGTGGGACTCAACGTTGCCGCCGACCCGCTGTTTACCGTGTCCTATACGGGCGTGAACGCCGGTATGGTCATCGCCGTCGCGGACGACGCGGGGATGCACTCGAGCCAGAACGAGCAGGATTCGCGCCACTATGCGCGCTCCGCGAAGCTGCCGATGCTGGAGCCGTCGGACTCCGCCGAGGCGCTGAACTTCGCGAAGCAGGCGTTTGAGCTCTCCGAGCAGTTCGACTGTCCGGTGCTTTTGAAGATGTGCACGCGCGTCGCGCATTCGCAGTCGGTCGTCGAGACGGGGGAGCGCGTGGCGCCGCCGGAGAAGCCGTACGAGAAGAACATCGCCAAGTACGTCATGACGCCCGCCAACGCCATCCGCCGCCATCCCAAGGTGGAGGAGCGCATGGAGAAGCTGGCGGAATTCGCCGAGACGAGCGCGCTCAACCGCGTGGAGGAGGGCAGCGACCGCGCCGTGGGTATCATCACGTCCTCGACCTGCTATCAGTATGTGCGCGAGGTGTGCGGCGACCGGTTCCCGATCCTCAAGCTCGGTATGATCTGGCCGCTGCCGGAGAAAAAGATTCGCGACTTTGCCGCCTCCGTGACCACGGTGACGGTCGTGGAGGAGCTGGACAGCTTCATCGAGACCTATCTCCGTGAGCTCGGCATCGCCTGCTCCGGCAAGGCATTCTTCCCGCCGCTTGGCGAGTTTTCGCAGAATGTCGTCGCCGAGAAGATGGGCCTGCCCGTCCACAAGGGCGTCGCGCTGGACGAGAACATCCCGCCGCGTCCGCCCGCGATGTGCGCGGGATGTCCGCACCGCGGCCTGTTCTACACGCTCAGCAAAAACAAGTGCACCGTCCTCGGCGATATCGGCTGCTACACGCTCGGCGCCGCCGCGCCGCTCAATGCGATCGAGATGACGCTCTGCATGGGCGCGTCGGTCAGCGCCGCGCACGGCTACAACAAGGCGCTCGGCGCGGAGAGCGAGCGGCGCACCGTCGCGGTCATCGGCGATTCGACGTTCATGCACTCCGGCATGACGGGGCTTGCCAACATCGCCTACAACGGCTCGCACTCGACGGTCATTATTCTGGACAATTCCATCACCGGCATGACCGGGCACCAGCAAAACCCGACCACCGGCTACAACATTAAGGGTGAACCAGCGGGAAAGATCGATTTGGAAGCACTTTGCAAGGCAATGGGCTTTACACGGGTTCGCGTCGTCGATCCCTATGATCTCGCCGCGTGCGACGCCGCAGTCAAGGAGGAACTGGCGGCGGACGAGGCGTCGGTCATCATCTCGCGCCGCCCCTGCGCGCTGCTCAAGTACGTCAAGCACAAGGCGCCGCTGCGGGTGGACGCCGACAAGTGCGTGGGCTGCAAGTCCTGTATGCGCATCGGCTGTCCGGCGATCTCGATCCACGACGGCAAGGCGACCGTGGATCAGACACTGTGCGTCGGCTGCGGCGTCTGCGCGCAGCTTTGCAAGGTCGGCGCGTTCGAGAGCACCGCGGAAAAGGAGGGTTGAGCGATGGAGACGAAAAACATCATGATCGTCGGCGTCGGCGGGCAGGGAAGCCTGCTGGCGAGCAAGCTGCTGGGGCATATCCTGCTGGAGCAGGGCTATGACGTCAAGGTCTCCGAGGTGCACGGCATGAGCCAGCGCGGCGGCAGCGTCGTGACCTATGTGCGCTACGGCGACCGCGTCGCGTCCCCGGTCATCGACAAGGGCGAGGCGGACTACATCGTGTCCTTCGAGCTGCTGGAGGCGGCGCGCTGGCTCGAATATCTCAAGCCGGGCGGACAGATCGTCACCTCCACGCAGCGCATTGACCCCATGCCGGTCATCACCGGCGCGGCACAGTATCCGGAGGGGCTGGTCGAGAAGATGCGCGCGTCGGGCGCGAAGGTGGACGCGCTGGACTGCCTGACGCTCGCCGATGAGGCGGGCAGCAGCAAAGCGGTCAACGTCGTTCTGCTGGGACGGCTGTCGTACTACTTCGACCTGCCGGAGCAGGCGTGGCAGGACGCGCTGCGCGCGCTGGTGCCCGCGAAATTCCTGGAGCTGAACCAAAAGGCATTCGCGCTCGGCCGGAACGCCTGACTGGGCAATTCGCGAAAACGCGAATGAATTGCGCCCAAATGCTTTGTGGATTCCGACCATTGACTTCAACGCATTAATGCGCTATACTGCTAAAAACGGGAAAGGGGTACGGCGATGAGCAAGCGCAGCGGTTTGTTTTTCGGCTTTATTGGCGGCTTTAGCTTTAGCCGCTTTTTCGCCATGCCGAAAACAGACCGCCCGTAAGATGAACGCGTACCGCTGAACGATCGGAAAGCAGACGCGGCTTCGTCCTTCGGGACGGAGCCGCGTTTTTTATCTTTTTCCCAAAATCCAATAGCAATTCGGACAAAGATATGCTATGATAAAAAAGAAAGGATGAATTCGATGGAGCGCTACTATCAACCGGAAATCGAAACCGCCGCGCCGGAGCAGATCCGCGCGTGGCAAAGCGAGCGGCTCGTACGGCAGGTTCGCCACGTCTGGGACAACGTGCCGTATTACCGCGCGAAGATGGAGGAGAAGGGGCTGACCCCGGACGACATCAAGGGCGTGGAGGATCTGCGCAAGCTGCCCTTCGTCACAAAGGCGGACCTGCGCGAGGCGTATCCTTACGGGCTGGTCGCCGTACCGCTCAAGGACTGCGTTCGCATCCAGTCCACCTCCGGCACGACCGGAAAGCGCGTCGTCGCGTTCTATACGAAGGAGGATATCGACCTCTGGGAGGACTGCTGCGCGCGCGCCATCGTCGCCGCGGGCGGCACGAACGAGGATGTGTGCCAGGTCAGCTACGGCTACGGCCTGTTCACCGGCGGCCCGGGACTCAACGGCGGCAGCCACAAGGTCGGCTGCCTGACGGTGCCGACCTCGTCCGGCAATACCGAACGCCAGATCATGTTCATTCGGGATTTGAATGCCACCATCCTGTGCTGCACGCCGTCCTACGCCGCCTACATCGCCGAGACGATGAAGGAGATGGGCCTCACGCCCGACCAGATCCCGCTCAAGGCGGGCATCTTCGGCGCGGAGGCGTGGAGCGAGGAGATGCGGCAGGATATCCAGAAGACGCTGGGCATCAAGGCGTACGACATCTACGGCCTGACCGAGCTCTCCGGTCCCGGCGTCGCGTTCGAGTGCTCCGCCCAGCAGGGCATGCACATCAACGAGGACCACTTCATCGCCGAGATCATCGACCCGGAGACCAGCGAGGTGCTGCCCGACGGGCAGCAGGGCGAGCTGGTGTTTACCTCGATCACGAAGCGGGCGTTCCCGCTGCTGCGCTACCGCACGCGCGACGTGTGCGTGCTTTCACACGAGAAATGCTCCTGCGGGCGCACGCACGTGCGCATGGCGAAGCCTCGCGGACGCACGGACGACATGCTCATCATCCGCGGCGTCAACGTCTTCCCGTCCCAGATTGAGACGGTGCTGCTCAACCTCGGCTACGGCGCGAACTATCAGATCATCGTCGGGCGCGTCAACCACACCGACACGCTGGAGGTCAAGGTCGAGATGACGCCGGAGATGTTCACGGACAACATGGGCGAGATCGCCGCGCGCCAGAAGAGCATCGTGGAGGGCCTGCGCTCCATGCTGGGCCTCACCGCGAAGGTCACGCTTGTCGCGCCGAAGTCCATTGTGCGCAGCGAGGGCAAGGCGGTCCGCGTCATCGACAACCGTAAGATCTGAGGAGGTGCAGCAATGAACGTCAAGCAGATTTCCGTATTTCTAGAGAACAAGCCCGGCGCGCTCAAGGCGATGACCGGCGTACTGGCGGAGAACCAGATCGACATGCGCGCATTCTCACTTGCGGAGACCAGCGAGTTCGGCATCGCGCGCGTGATCGTGAACGACGTCTACAAGACCACGACGGTGCTCCGGGACGCGGGCTTCGTCCACAAGATCACGCCTGTGATCGGCGTCGTGCTTTCCGATACGCCCGGCGGTCTCGACCGTGTGCTGGCGGTGCTCGCGGACGCGCAGGTCAACATCGAGTACATGTACGCCTTCTTCGGCGCCAGCAAGGGGACTGCCTATATGATCTTCCGCGTGGCGGACAACGAAAAAGCCTGCGCGGCGCTGGGCGCGCAGGGGATCCGGCTCATCGACGAGGACGAGCTGGCAAACATCTGAAAGATTTCGGGAGGGCCTCCCGTATCTTGTTATCGCACAGGCAGAATGGAAAGGAGAATGACATGTACAGATTCTTTGTCGACAATTCCACGATCCGCCCGACCTTTGTGTTCAACACGATGGAAAAGACGCCCGAGGAAGGTGACGTGTTCAAGGTGGACCATGACGTCTTCGAGGTCTATGATGTCCACCACCATCTGGAGAACCACGTCCTGTACCTTGACGCGCACCTGAGGCCCTTGGAGGAGTGATCCTCTCCGAAATCCCAAGCCGCCGCCCGCGCTTCAGCGCGGGCGGCGGCAATTTGATGAGACGCGGCTTTCGTTTTTCTTGCCATTTGGCGGGAAATCGCATATAATCATGCCGTCGGCTCAAGAACAGGAACAATGAGGTAAAGTCATATGAAAGCATCCAAACGAGAACTGGAATACGCGGCGCGCCATTTCGGCGAGGTACACCACACCACGCTGAACCCGGAGGGGCCCGGCGTTGTGCGCATTCATATGGTGCCGCCGCTGGTGCGCGACGGCGAGATCGGCGCGAGCGTCGCCATCCTCAACGGGCAGGACATTGTGCCGGTGAACACCGCGTGGAGCATCCTGCTGGCGGAGTTTATCGAGGCGGTCAACGAGTACAGCGGGCGCCCCATCACCGACGAGGAGGCGGCGCGCATCGTGGACAAGGCGTGCGAGGGCGCGAAGAAGGTCTATCCGCTCATCAGCCGCAAGCGCCTGAAAAGCGACATCCGCACCATCATGGAGACCTTCCGTCAGATCGCCTACGGCGAGGAACCGGAGACGCCGGTCGAGTACATGACGCTCGGCGAGTACGCGCCGCGGATGCGCGCGCCGCACCGCATGGACCTGATGGTCAGCGCTATGACCGTGGACGGGCATTGGCACTGCAACCAGCAATGCGTCCACTGCTACGCGGCGGGACAGGCGAACGCGGAGGAGAAGGAGCTTTCCACGGAGGAGTGGAAGACGATCCTCGACCGCTGCCGCGCCGCGTGCATCCCGCAGGTGACCTTTACCGGCGGCGAGCCCACGCTGCGCGACGATCTGCCGGAGCTGATCGATCACGCCCGCTGGTTCATCACGCGGCTGAACACCAACGGCGTCCGCCTGACGCCGGAGTACTGTCAGAAGCTCAAGGCGGCGTCGCTGGACAGCATGCAGATCACGTTCTATTCCGCGGACGAGGCAATCCACAACCGGCTCGTGGGCGCGGAGCGCTTCCGCGACACCGCCGCCGGCATCGAAAACGCGCTTGCCGCGGGGATCAACCTGAGCGTTAACACGCCGCTGTGCACGCTCAACCGCGACTACGTGTCCACGCTGCGGTATCTGCACGACAAGGGTGTGCGCTACGTCACCTGCTCGGGGCTCATCACCACGGGCAACGCGGCGACAGAGGCGTCCGAGAGCCTGCAATTGAGCCATGCGGAGCTGCGGGACATCCTGAAAGAGAGCGTCGCGTACTGCTTCGCGAACGAGATGGAGATCAGCTTCACCTCGCCTGGCTGGGTGGACGACGATTTCTGCCGTGAGCTGGGGATCACCACGCCCAACTGCGGCGCGTGCCTGAGCAACATGGCGGTCACGCCGGGGGGCAACGTGGTGCCCTGCCAGAGTTGGCTGTCCGACGAGCCGCTGGGCAACATGCTGCGCGACGACTGGCAGACGATCTGGAACGGCGCGCGCTGCCGGGAGCGGCGGGATTTCTCCGCACTGATGCGCTGCGAGTGCCCGCTCCGCATCCTGCGCACGCCGCGGCAGAGCGAGGAGGGTTGACGCCATGAAGAAACGCGGATTTGTTTTGACGCTGTGCTTGCTCCTGGTACTCCCGCTGCTGACGCTGCACGCGGACGCCAAGGAGCTCGACGAGATCCTCAACTACTCCATCACCGTGGATGTGAACGAGGACGCCACGCTGTACATGGTCTATCACATCGACTGGAAGGTGCTCGACTCCACCTCTGACGGGCCGCTGACGTGGGTGGAGATCGGCATCCCCAACAGCCACTATCTCTCCATGAACGCGCGCAGCGCCGCCATCAAAAAGATCGGCTACAGCTCGTCCTCCGGCGGCAGCTATGCCCGCATCGATCTGGACCGTGCGTACAAGGCGGGCGAGGTCGTGCCGATCGAATTCGAACTGGTGCAGGACTATATGTATCAGGTGGACCAGCTCGCCGAGGGTGAGACGGTCTATCGCTTCACGCCGGGCTGGTTCGACGACATTCGGGTGGACCAGCTGACGATCCGGTGGAACGCCGACCGTGCGCTGAGCCAGACGCCCGCCTGTACGACGGACGGCGAGGGCTATTTCACATGGGAAACCGATCTCCCCAAGGGGCAGAAGTTCACCGTCACCGTGAGCTATCCGAACGACGCCTTTGCTTTCGACCTGACCAAGACGTTGGAGGAGGGCGATGACGGCGAGCTGAACGGCTTTGAGTCGGTGATTTTCGGGCTTATCGCCCTCATTATCACGGGCATTCCCTTCGTCATTATCGCTACGATCATTTCGGCGTTCAAGAAGACCGCCAACTTCTCCGACGGCACCACGAAGAAGATCACCCGCACCAAGGTTGTGTACTATCCGACCTGCCCGGGCTGCGGCGCGCCGCGGCCGGACGGCAAGAACAACTGCAACTACTGCGGCAGGAGCTTTATCAAGAGCGAGGAGGTCATCGAGGAGAAGGATATCCCCAAGGAGGAGAAGGAGATCCGGCAGAAAAACAAGGACGGCTTGTACCGCTATCACTCTCAGCCGGACACCTATATCCGCGTGCATGTGACGCACGTGCCCGCGCCCAAGAGCAGCTCCTCTTCTTCGTCGCGCGGCAGCCGCTCGTCCTGCGCGCACAGCTCCTGCGCCTGCGCCTGTGCGTGCGCCTGTGCCTGCGCCGGAGGCGGCCGCGCGGGCTGCACCACAAAGGATTTCTACAATACCGACCTGAAGCTGCGGCAGATCCGCGCCGCGGCGGAAAAGCGGAGATAATCAAGAAAACGGCTGACAGGATTGCCTGCCAGCCGTTTTTTGCTTGATTTGAAATTGTCACAGTACGCCGATCAGCTGCTCCACGAGGAACACCGCCACACAGCAGGATACCGCGACGGGGAAGAGCCCCGCGCCGAGCCAAGCCAGCACGATGCCGACCGCCAGCGCGACGGCGCCCGCGAGCGGGTACTGCGCGGCGCTGATGATCGCGGGGAAGGTCATGACCGCCAGCGTGACATAGGGGACGTAAAAGAGGAACGAGCGCAGAAAGCGGTTGGTGATCTGTTTGCGGATGAGCGTCAGCGGCAGTACGCGGATGACAAAGCTGACAAGCGCGGCGACGAGGATGTAGACGTAGATGCTTCTTGTCATGCCGCGCCGCCCCCTTCCTCGTCCCGCACCGGGAAGAGCGCTGCCGCGCCTGCGGAGATCGCCACGGTCAGAATGATGGTCTTCATGCCGTCGGACAGTGTGCTGAAGAGCGGCAGGATCGAAAAGGCGAAGCTGCACGCGAACGACAGCGGCACCAGAACCGCCACCACGCGGTTTTCCCGCGCGGGCGGGATGATGATGGCAAGGAACATGCCGTAGATCGCGACGCTCAGCGCGCTGACCACGTTCGCGGGCAGGATGTTGCCCGCGGCGATGCCCGTCGCGGTGCCGGACGACCAGAACAGCTCGGCAACCAGAAACGCGGCGTACATGTAGGGCGGGGAGACCCAGCCCTTTTGCGCGATGCCGAGGCCGAAGATCTCGTCCGTGATGCCGAAGCCGACCAGCAGCCGGTGGATAAACGGCGTGTCGGGGGAGAAGCGCTGGCTCAGCGCGGCGCTCATGAGCAGATACCGCGCGTTCGTGATGCAGATGACGACCGCGACCTCCCAGTAGGCGGCGTTTGCCGCGATGAGGGACAGCAGCGCGTATTCGCCCGCCGAGGCATGGTTCAGAAAGCTGGAGATAAAGCCCTGCAGGGGCACCAGGCCGGCGTTGTGCGCCGTGATGCCGAGAGAAAACGCGACGGCAAAGTAGCCCAGCCCGATGGGCAGGCCGTCACGCGCGCCGTGCAGAACGTCGCGGCGCAGTTGTTCGCTTTTCATTCAGTCGACGTGGATGACGGACCGGACGAGGTCGTCCACCGTGACGTTCGGGTTGTGATAATGCTCGCGCTTCTGCGTGATCCTTCCGATGGAGATCGCCTCCTGCGGGCAGTATTGGAGGCAGGCGAGACATTGCAGGCAGTCGGTGCCGAACTGGGGTTTGCCGTCGATGAGGCGGATGTTGTCCTTCGGACACACCTTGGCGCAGGTGCCGCAGCCGACGCACATCGAGCCGACGGCGAAGCCCTTCGCCTTCTTTTTGGAGAGCTTGGGCCACGCCTTGCTCTCGGCGACGTTGAAGGCGTTCGCCTTCGGAGACTTCTCCGAGCGTTTCATCGCCTTGACCTCGCCGCCGATGCGCTTTGCCTCGCGCTCCGAGCGCTCCTGCGCGCCCTCGGGCGAGAGCGGCGGCATCATCATCGTGTGCGGGAACAGCCAGATGCAGGAGCACTGGTGCGTTACGACCTGCCAGTAATCGAGGTGGAACGCCTTGTCCACGATGGAGAGGCCGGTGCCGGGGTAGGCGGCGCACTGCGCGACGGCGAACTTGTAGGAGATGGGGTTAATTTGCAGTGAATCCAGCGTTTCCTCGACGCCGCCGGGCAGGCCGCCGGCGTAGCATGGGAAGACGAAGCCCACGCGCTTCGCGTCGCGCACGTCCGTTACGGTCGGCTTGCGGCGCATCATGATGATATCGGTATCGCCCAGCTCACGCGCGATGTTTTTCGCCATATCCAGACAGTTGCCCGTGCCGGAGAAGCAGAAGATCAAGTTTTCGCTCATTGATAACACATCCTTTTTTGGCGTTTGCGGGTATTATAATACAAAAGCGCTCCGGTGCGCAAGAAGAACGTAAGATTTTAGCGAATCGGACCAAACGCCTGCGCTTCCGGGCAGATAAGTCTGGCCATATCGTCCGGTACAGGTGCTGTAAAGTACATATCCTTACCGGACAGAGGGTGCGCAAACCACAGCTCGAAGGAGTGCAGCGCGGGCCGCGCGATCAACTCCCTGTCCTCCGTGCCGTAGAGCCAGTCGCCCGCGAGCGGGAAGCCGAGCGCGCTCATGTGGACGCGTAGCTGATGGGTGCGTCCCGTCCGGGGGACGAGCCGCAGGAGCGTGAAGCGTTCGTTTCGGGCAAGCGTCTCGTATTCGGTCACGGACGGAAGCCCGTCCGGACGCACGCAGCGGCGGACGATCGAGCCCTCCGCGCGGCCGATGGGCAGATCGATCACGCCGCGCTCCGGCTTGACATGCCCCACGGCGACGGCGCGGTACTCCCGCCGCAGCGCTTCACTGTGCAGCGCAACGCGCAGGCGGTCGTGGACGTATCCGGTCTTTGCGGCGATGAAAAGGCCGCTGGTGCCCTTGTCGAGCCGGCTGACAAAGTGCGCGGCGCTGCCGTCGCCGAGGTAGGAATACAGCGCGGAGGCGACGTCGGGCGCGCCGGGCTCGGCGCGGCGGGGATGCATGGCGACGTTTGCGGGTTTGTTGATGACCAGCAGGTCTTCGTCCTCGTAGACGATGTCCAGCGGCAGCGCGCACGGCGCAAGCTCCCGCGCGGCGCGCCGCTCCTCAAGCGTGACGGACACGACGTCGCCCATACGGACAATCGCGTTGACATGGGCGGGCGCGCCGTTGAGCAGGATGGCGCCCTCGCGCCACTTGAGGCTTTTGAGCAGCGTGTAGGAAAGACGCAGCTCGCCGCGCAGAATATTGCGAAGCGGTACGCCGTCACGCTCAGCTGAAACGGTATAGGAAAGCGTGCGCATGGCCGTTATGCGACGCCCAGCGCCTGCGCAGCCGCGCGCAGTACGCGCCGGTCGTCGGGATAGGTCAGCGCGTCCAGCGCCTCCGCAAGCGGCAGCCAGCGCAGAACGCTGACCTCAGCCTCCTGCGGCGTCAGCTCAACGCTCTCCGCCTCGGCGAGAAAGAACACGACATCCTTTTCGCAGCCCTCGTAGGGGCTGTAGCGGATCGTTTCGCGAAAACCGTCCGCAAAGCGGACGGCAAGGCCGGTCTCCTCGCGGATCTCACGGCTCGCCGTGCCGAGCTCGCCGTCGTCCTCCGGCTCCACGTGGCCCTTGCAGAGCGAGATGTGGCCCTTCCGCATCGTCTCGATGAGAAAGCGCGCCTCTCCGAACGCCCTTGTGTAAACGACCGCGCCGCAGCTTTTCTCGTAGATCATGCGCGATACCTCCGTTTTGCAAAGATTCCGGAAATACTATAGCATATTTGCGAGCGCTGTGCTATACTGTTTCACACGCAAAAACCATAAAAAGGAGACATTTCCTATGTCCGACAAGCATACGATCTGCCTTTTGAACGACTCGTTCCCGCCGGTGATCGACGGCGTGGCGAACGCGGTCGTAAATTACGCGAAAAACATTGAGGCGCGCCACGGTCATGCGGTGGTGGCGACGCCCGCCGTGCCCGGCGCGGACGACAGCGCCTATTCCTTTCCCGTGCTGCGCTATCCGAGCATCGACACGCGCAAGCTGGTCGGCTATGTCGCGGGCTATCCGTTTTCGCCGGAGACGGCTCGGCGCTTGCAGGACGAGCACACGGCGCTGCTGCACACGCATTGTCCGGTTTCCTCCGCCATCCTTGCCCGTGAGCTGCGCGACGTGCTGGATACGCCGCTGGTGCTGACCTATCACACGAAGTTCGACATCGACATCGCCAAGGCGATCAAGAGCAAGCTGCTGCAGGAGAGCGCGATCCGCGCGCTGGTGCAGAACGTCACCGCCTGCGACGAGGTGTGGGTCGTGAGCCGCGGCGCGGGGGAGAACCTGCGCTCGCTCGGCTACGAGGGCGAGTTTATCGTGATGGAGAACGGCGTGGACGTGCCGCGCGGCGGCGTGTCGGGCGAGGCGATCGACGCGGCGACCGGCGGATACGACCTGCCGCGGGACGTGCCGATGTTCCTGTTCGTCGGGCGGCTGATGTGGTACAAGGGCCTTCGCATCATCCTCGACGCGCTCGCCGCGCTGCGCGGCAGGGGAACCGATTTCCGCATGGTGTTTGTCGGCGACGGCGCGGACGGCGCGGAGGTGCGCGCCTACGCCGGCGAGAAGAAGCTGGATGACGTGTGTTTTTTCACCGGCTCGATCTCTGACCGCGAGACGATCCGCGCGTGGTACACCCGCGCCGACCTGTTTCTGTTCCCCTCAACCTTCGACACCAACGGTCTGGTCGTGCGGGAGGCGGCGGCGAGCGGCACGGCGACGGTCATGGTGGCGGGCTCCTGCGCCGCGGAGGGCGTCACGGATGGGCAGAACGGCTTTTTCATCGAAGAGAACGCCGAGTCCCTTGCCGCGAAGCTCACAGAGCTGTGCGCCGCGCCGGAGGCGATGCGCCGCGTCGGTGAAAACGCGGAGCGGGAGCTGTATCTCTCATGGGAAGACGCCGTCGCGCGCGCGTACGAGCGCTACGAGATCGTCATCGACAACTACCGCAGCGGGAAGTATCCGCCGCACAAGCGCCCGATGGACGGCTTTTTCAAGTCGCAGGGGGAGCTGATGGACAGCTTCGCCATCATGGAAGCCGCCCGCGACGAGCTGATCGAGGATATGACCGCCGACTGGGACGAGCTGGTCGGCGACGTGACTTCTGACTGGGATGAGCTGCGCGAGATGATCCGGACGAGGAAGGACGAGGTGCGCCGCTTCTTCCGTGAGCGCATGGAGAAGCTGCGCGAGAGCAACCAGCAGATCAACGAGCAGCTCGACGTGATCTCCAAAAAGATGAACCGGAATATGTGAAAAACGAGGACGGCGCAAGCCGTCCTCGCATCATCATTGGAGATATCAGCGGCGGAGATATTCCTTGCACTTCGCGTTCGCTTCCGCGGCGATCCGCTCCTCGTCCACCGTGACCAGCCGCCCGTACCGTACCGTGACGCGCCCGTTGACCACGGTGCAGTCCACCGCGCCGCGCAGCCCGACGGTGGCGAGCACCGCCCTGGGGTCGTAGAGCGCGCCGGCCAGCTCCAGACGCTCCGCGTCGACAAGGAACAGGTCGCAGCACTTGCCGACGGCGAGCTGACCGATGTCGTCGCGCCCGAGCAGGCGCGCGCTGCCGCGCGTCGCCATCTTGAGGAGATCATAGCCGGAGGGCGCGTTCTTGCCGGAGCAGAGCCGGTGGAGCAGATACGCGACGCGCATCTCCTCCATGAGGCTGGAGCCGTCGTTCGACGCCGAGCCGTCCACCGCGAGGCCGACGGGAACGCCGAGCCGCAGCATGTCGGACACGCGCGCCACACCGGAGGAGAGCTTCATGTTCGAGATGGGGCAGTGGGCGACGCCGGTGCCTGTATCCGCGAGCAGCTTCAGCTCGCCGTCGTTGAAGTGGATGCCGTGGGCGTACCAGACGTCGCTGCCGATCCAGCCGAGGCGCTCCATGTAGGCAAGCGGGCGGACGCCCTCGCGCGCGAGCATGTAGTTTTCCTCGTCCTTTGTCTCGCACAGGTGGGTGTGCAGCCGCACGCCCTTGGCACGAGCCAAAAGCGCGCTCTCGCGCAGCAGGTCGGCGGAGACGGAGAACGGCGAGCAGGGCGCGAGCGCGACGCGGTGCATGGCGTAGGGCTTCGGGTCATGGAAGCGGTCAATCGCGCGCTCGCTGTCGCGCAGGATCTCGTCCACCGTCTGCACCACGCTGTCGGGCGGGAGCCCGCCGTCCTTGACCGAGAGATCCATGCTGCCGCGGGAGGCGTGGAAGCGCATCCCCAGCGCGTCCGCCGCCGTGAACTGCGCGCCCGTGAGGTCGCCGGCGCCGCGGGGAAAGACATAGTGATGGTCGAAGCAGGTCGTGCAGCCGTGCTTCATCAGCTCGCCCATCCCGGCGAGGGAGGAGAGGCGCACCACGTCCTCGTCGAGGTTTTTCCAGATCTCATAGAGCGTCTTGAGCCAGTCGAACAGCTCCATATTCTGCACCTCCGGCAGATTGCGGGAGAAAACCTGATAGAGGTGGTGGTGCGTGTTCACGAGCCCCGGATAGCAGAGCATCCGCGACGCGTCGAGAACCTCGTCCGCGGTCTGGGACAGGGCGGCGCCGACGGCGCGGATCACGCCATCCTCGGCGTAGAGGTCGACGTTTTCAAGCACCGCGTCGTTGTCGTCGCAGGTCACGAGCGTGCGGATGTTTTTGATGAGCAGGGTAGACATAGACGGTTCCTCCTGAACAAAAAGAGCGGCAGGAGCCGCTCTTTTTTTGATGTGTCAGCGTTCTTCGCGGAAGTAGCTCAGGCCAAGGCTGGCGGGGGGCTGGTTCTCGCGCTTCTTGCGCAGCGACACGATGATGAGCACTACCAGCGTGATGACATAGGGCAGCATCTTGAAGATCTCCAGCGTCCGGCGGGAGAGGCCGGGGATGTAAAGGTACGCCCAGTAGACGAAACCGAAGAGGTAGGAGCCCCAGATCGCGCTGACGGGCTTCCACGTGGCGAAGATGACCAGCGCCACGGCGAGCCAGCCGAGCCCCTCGATCGTGCCGTCGTTCGCCCAGGTGCCCTTGACGTAGTCCATCGTGTAGAAGAGGCCGCCAAGGCCTGCGACCGCGGAGCCGACGATGATGGCGAGGTACTTGTACTTCGTGACGTTGATGCCCGCGGCATCCGCCGTGCCGGGATTCTCGCCCACGGCGCGGAGGTTGAGGCCCGTGCGCGTGCGGTTGAGGAAGTGGCGCATCAGGATGGCGAGTACGATGGCGAGATACGCCATGAAGCCGTGGGCAAACAACAGCTTGCCGACGGTGCCCATGTAGCCCAGCGGGGTATAGGCGATGTACGCGCTGGAGGTGATGGGCACGGAGATCTGGCCGACGCCGCCCGCCAGCGTATTGAGGCTGGCGCCGAAGAAGTTCGCGACGCCGCCGCCGAAGATGGTCAGCGTAAGACCGGTGACGTTCTGGTTGGCGCGCAGGGTGATGGTCAGGAAAGCGTAGATAAGGCCGCCCAGCGCTGCGAACAGCATGGAGCACAGGAAGCTGAGGATCAGACCCGTCACGGGAGAAACGCCGCCGCCGAGCTCGTAGTAAAACGCGGCGATCATGCCGCCGATACCGCCGAGGTACATGATGCCGGGGATACCGAGGTTGAGGTTGCCCGCCTTTTCGATCAGGATCTCGCCGATGGCGCCGAGCATGATGATCGTGCCGAACGCGATGGCGGAATTGATGAGGGCCAGCAGCTGGTCTTGCGTTACCATCAATTCTTCGCCCCCTTTCCTTTGTTGAAGCGGACCGTGTAGTTGACAAAAAACTCGCTTCCGAGCAGGAAGAACAGGATGATGCCGGTGATCATCTCGCTGACCTCCTGCGAGAGGTTGTAGGTGGAGGCGATGGCCTGCGCACCCTTTTGCAGGAACACGAGCAGGAACGAGAAGATGATCATGACCACGCTGTTGAACTGTGCCAGCCACGCGACGATGATCGCCGTGAAGCCGCGCCCGCCGGCGGTGGAGGTGGAGATGGTGTGGCTCGCGCCGGAGACGGCGACGAATCCCGCGAGGCCGCAGACCGCGCCGGAGAACACGATGGTGCGGACATACGCCTGATTGACGCGGATGCCGGCGTAGCGCGCGGTGTTCTCGCTGTCACCGATGACGGCGATCTCATAGCCGTGCTTGGAGTGGTTCATGTACAGGTACATGATCAGCGTGACCGCCAGCACGATGACGACGTTCCATCCGAAATCCTTGTTGTAGCCCTCCGAGAGCAGGTTGGGGAGCCAGCCCGCTTTTGTCTGCGAGTTGATCACGCCGACGCTGTTCGAGCCGAAGGGGTTTTCCCACAGCGCCACAAAATAGCTGGTGAGCTGGATGGCGATGTAGTTCATCATCAGCGTGAACAGCGTTTCGTTAGTGTTCCAGCGCGCCTTGAACAGGCCGGGGAAGAAACCCCAGATGCCGCCCGCGACCAGACTGGAGACGATCATCACAAGCAGCAGCACGGGGGTGGGGAGGTTCTTGAAGTAGATCATGCACGCCGCGGAGGCGATGGCACCGACGAGGATCTGTCCCTCCGCGCCGATGTTCCAGAAGCGCATCTTGAACGCGGGGGCAAGGCCGACGGCGATGCACAAAAGCGTCATCGCGTCGCGGATCGTGACCCACATGCGCTTGGACGTGCCGACCGCGCCGTCTGCCATCGTGGCGAACACCGCCGCGGGATTGAGCTTGGAGATCGCAACAATGACGATGCCGCTGACGACCAGACTGAGGAAAAACGCGATGACACGGATGCCCCATGCCTTCCATGCGGGCAGCATCTCGCCGCGCTTGGACATGCGGATGAGCGGCTCGTGGCCGGTATGCTCCTTACCCATCAGGCACCCTCCTTTCTGTGCTGCGTCATCAGAAGGCCGACTTCTTCCTTTGTGATCGTCCGCGCGTCCACGACGCCGGAGACCTGTCCGCCGCAGAGGACGACCAGCCGGTCGCACAGCTCCAGCAGCACGTCCAGATCCTCGCCGACGTACACCACCGCGACGCCCTTCATCTTCTCCTGTGTGAGCAGGTTATAGATCGTATAGGACGTGTTGATGTCAAGACCGCGCACGGCGTATGCCGTCATCAAAACGGAGGGCTCCTGCGCGATCTCGCGCCCGACGAGCACCTTCTGCACGTTGCCGCCGGACATGCGGCGCACGGGGAAGGAGGTGCTGGGCGTGACGACCTCCAACTCCTTCCAGATGTCGTTTGCCAGCTTTTCCGGATTCTTCCGGTCCACGAACAGGCCCTTGCCCTTGCGCCACGAGCGGAGCATCATGTTGCCCGTCATGCCCATGGTTCCCACAAGGCCCATGCCGAGGCGGTCTTCCGGCACGAAAGCCATGCCGACGCCGGTTTTCTTGATATCCAGCGGGTCCATGCCGACCAGATTCTTCGACTGCCCGCTGGCGGGGTCGTGGAAGACGATCTCACCCTCGCGCACGGGGTAGAGGCCGGCGATGGATTCCAGCAGCTCCTTCTGTCCGCTGCCGGCAACGCCCGCGATGCCGAGGATCTCGCCGCTCATGGCGATGAACGACACGTCGTCGAGGCGCTTGACGCCCAGCTCGTCAAAGACCGTCAGGTTCTTGATCTCCAGACGCGGCTTGGGATCGACAGGCATGGGGCGGTCGATGTTCAGTGTGACGGCGTGGCCCACCATCATGTCGGTCAGCGACTGCTGGTCGGCGTCCTTCGTCATCACGTCGCCGATGTATTCGCCCTTGCGCAGCACCGCTACGCGGTCGGAAACGTCAAGCACCTCATGCAGCTTGTGCGTGATGATGATGAGGGACTTGCCGTCCTTCTTCATCGCGCGCATGATGTCGAAGAGCTTGTCCGTCTCCTGCGGGGTGAGCACGGCGGTGGGCTCGTCGAGGATCAGAATGTCCGCGCCGCGGTAGAGCACCTTGACGATCTCCACCGTCTGCTTCTGCGATACGGACATGTCGTAGATCTTCTGGTCGGGCTTGATGTCGAAGCCGTAACGCCCGCAGATCTCCGCAACCTTTTCACCCGCCTTTTTCAGATCCAGCTTGCCCTCGCCCTCCAGACCGAGCACGATGTTCTCCGTCGCGGTGAACACGTCGACCAGCTTGAAGTGCTGGTGGATCATGCCGATACCGTTGTCGAAGGCGTCCTTGGGCGAGCCGATGGTCACAGGCTTGCCGTGGACATAGATCTGTCCCTCGTCGGGGAAGTAGATGCCGGAGAGCTGGTTCATCAGCGTTGTTTTTCCGCTGCCGTTTTCGCCCAGCAGCGACAAGATTTCGCCCTCGCGCAGCTCCAGATTGACATGGTCGTTCGCCACGACCTTTCCGAAGCGCTTGGTGACGTTTTCCATTTTGATGGCACAGGAAGCGCTCAACGCAATCATCCTCTCTTTGCTCGGGAAGGAACTGAAAATGGAAAAAGCGCCCCTCCCAATTACTTACCCGTCCAGTCTAACATATTCAAAAAGCGTTGTAAACAAAAAGAACAAAAAAATTTGCTTGAAACCAAAAAATTTGTTTGCTTTGGCGGGGCGAAGCAAAAAAGAAAGAAGGGGCTGCCGGACGGCAGCCCCTTCGCGGGGAAAAGATCAGTTGAGCTCGGTGATGCCGTCGATGCGCAGGGAGAAGGACGGCGCGGAGATGTACTCAGACTCGTGATAGTAACCGTCCACGATACCCTCGTTGGTGTCGTTCGTCCAGTCGCCGTCGGAGTCGAAGGTGAAGGCGCTGGTGACGGGCGCGCCGCCGACGGTGAAGGTGCTGGTGTCGAAGACATGCAGCGTGCCGGCCTTGATGGCGTCTTCAGCGGCCTTGACAGCCTCAGCGGTGCCCGCAGCGACCTCGGGGCCAAGCGGGGTGATGGCGACCGCGCCGGCGTCATAGCCCTTGGACCAGTCGGTAGGCAGGGTGCCGCCGTCGAGCATGGTCTGGAACGCCTCGGTGTAGTAGACGCTCCAGTCGTTGGTGGAGGAGGTCAGGGCGGCGGTCGGAGCCGCGGCGAGCATGTCGATGTTGTAGCCGACGGAGTAGACGGCCTTGCCGTTGTCCTTCGCGGTCTGGACAGCCTTCGGAGCGCCGGTGGAGTCGGCGTGCTGGCCGATGATGCAGCAGCCGCGCGCCATCAGAGCCTCGGCAGCCTTGCCCTCAGCCTGAATGTCGAACCAGGAATTGGTGTACTGGACGTCCATGTGCGCCTCGGGAACGATGGACTTGATGCCCAGGAAGAAGCCGGTGTAGCCGGAGACCACTTCCGCGTAGGGATACGCGCCGACGTAGCCGATGTAAGGATCGGTGACGAGGCCGGCATCCATCATCTCCTTGAGCTTCATGCCGGCGACGATGCCGCTGACATAACGGGACTCAAAGGTCATGTTGAACGCGTTGTGGAAGTTGGGGAGGCCGGACTTGAGCGCCGTGTCGCCGGTCATGGCGACAAACTGGATGTCGGGGTTCTCGTCGGCGGCCTGCTGGCAGTAGGTCTGATGGCCGTAGGAGTTGGTGATGACGAGCGTGCAGCCCTGCTCAACGCACTCAATGCACTTGTCGTAGCAGTCCTCGGTCTCGCCGATGTTGTAGAACCAGACGATGTCGGAATCGGACAGGCCGACCGCGGCGGCGGCCTTGCGGATGCCGTCGATGTGGGCGAAGGTGTAGCCCTCGTTCTCGTCGCCGACGAGGACGACGCCGACCTTCAGCTTGCTGGCCTCGGGCGTCGCGGGCGTCGCCGGAGTCGCGGGCGTTTCAGGAGTAGCAGGAGTCGCCGGAGTCGCGGGGGTGGCGGGCGTCGCGGGCGTCGCGGGCTCGGTGGTGCCGCCACCGCCGCCGTTGCAGGCGACCAGTGCGAGGGCCATGACAAGCGCAAGGAACAGTGCAAGGTACTTCTTCATGTTTTTCCTCCTTTTCTTTGATCCAATCGCATATTTTTGTTTTCGGGACGCCGGAAAAGCTCCTGCGTTCCTCAACAACCTAATCATAACGAATTCGCTCAAAAAAGACAATAAGAAAAATATGACGTTTTCAACAAAAGATAAGCCGGTGAACTGGCAATTTTATTAATAAATCTTGCGCTGCCACTTCGACGCGTCCAGCGCCATGAGCGTGCCCACGGGATCCTTGACCTTCGCGAGGAAGATCATCGCCGCGATGATGTACGGCTTGAAGGACGCCTGCTTGTACAGCGGCACGCGATAGCGGTCGAACACGGAGTTGTCCACCTCGCCCTCAGCGCAGGAGAGGCCGGTGATGTCGGCGGGCAGGCAGTGCAGATACAGCGCCTTGCCGTCCTTCGTCAGCTTCATCATGTCCTCGGTGCACGCCCAGTCCTTGTGCTCGGCGTTCTGCGCGAGCAGCTTTTTCTCCAGCGCGGCAATGCCGTCCTTGTCGCCCTTCTGGTAGAGCTTCGTGCGTTCCTCCATGGCGGCGAACGGCGCCCAGGACTTGGGATACACAATGTCGGCGTCCACGAAGGCTTCCTTCATGGAGTTGCACTTCTTGAAGCTGCCGCCGGTTGCCTCGGCGTTCTTCTTGGCGATCTCCTCGATCTCGGGCATGACCTCGTAGCCCTCCGGATGGGCGAGCGTGACGTCCATGCCGAAGCGGGTGAACAGGCCGATGACGCCCTGCGGGACGGAGAGCGGCTTGCCGTAGGACGGGGAATACGCCCACGTCATCGCGACCTTCTTGCCCTTGAGGTTCTCCACGCCGCCGAACTGGTGGATGATGTGCAGCATGTCCGCCATGCACTGCGTCGGATGGTCGACGTCGCACTGGAGGTTGACGAGCGTCGGGCGCTGCTCCAGAATGCCGTCGCGATAGCCCTCTTCGAGGGAATCCATAAACGTCTTCTGATACTTGTGGCCCTCGCCGATGAACATATCGTCGCGGATGCCGATGACGTCCGCCATGAAGGATACCATGTTCGCGGTCTCGCGCACGGTCTCGCCGTGGGCGATCTGACTGACCTTCTCGTCGAGCACCTGCTCCTCAAGACCGAGGAGATTGCAGGCGGAGGCGAAGGAGAAACGCGTGCGGGTGGAATTGTCGCGGAAGATCGAGATGCCGAGACCGGAGTCAAAGATGCGGGTGGATTTGTTGCGCTCGCGCAGGTCGCGCAGCGCGTCGGCGACGGCAAACACCGCGGCGATCTCCTCGTCGGTCTTGTCCCACGTCCAGTAGAAGTCGTTCTTGTACATATTGTTGATGTGCAGCAACTCCAGCTGACGGGCGAGTTCAATGGTCTTGCTCATGGAAAACCAGCTCCTTTCAAATTCTGTAAAGTAAAGTTACTTGATATCGTTGCCGGTCAGCTCCTGACGGAAGCTCGTGGCGGAGCCGTCCTTATTCTCGGGCTTGTAGAGCATCGGAACGGCGGCATAGAGCGCGGCGCAGGTGACGAGATCCTGTTTCCACGTGACCTCGTTGGGCGCGTGCGCCTGGGACTCGGCGCCGGGGCCGAAGCCGACGCAGGGGATGCCGTAGCGGCCCTGAATGGACACGCCGTTGGTGGAGAACGTCCACTTGTCGGTCAGCGGGCGGCCTTCGCGCTTGGACTTGGCGAGATCGTCCGCCCAGATGCGCTCGGTGCCCCAGAGGCCGTGGTACGCGTCGACGAGTGCCTGCACATGTGGCGCGGTCTCCTTGTTGATCCACGTGGGGAAGAACGCCTCGGTCTTGTAGACCTCGCCGGTCCACGCGGGACGGTCATACCAGTACATGCTGACCTTCACGTCGTCGCCGTACTTCTTGACGCTCGGCAGGTCCTCGATCTCCTTGAGGCAGGACTGGTAGGTCTCGCCCGCGGTCATGCGGCGGTCGATGGAGATCGCGCAGGAGTCCGCGACGGCGCAGCGGGACGGGGAGGTGTAGAAGATCTGGCTGGTGGTGCAGGTGCCGCGGCCGAGGAAGCGCGCGTCCTCATAGTGCTCGGGGTTGTACTTGGGGTCGAGCATCTTGACGAGACCCTTGATCTCGACGGAATCGTCGGCGGGGTTCTCGTTCAGTGCGCGCACGTCCTGCAGAATGTCCGCCATCTTGTAGATCGCGTTGTCGCCGCGCTCCGGCGCGCTGCCGTGGCAGGAGACGCCCTTGACGTCGACGCGGATCTCCATGCGGCCGCGGTGGCCGCGGTAGATGCCGCCGTCGGTCGGCTCGGTGGAGATGACGAACTCGACCTTCTTCTGCGCCTCTTCGAGGGAGGCGAAATCCTTGTTGGCGATGTACTGCCAGCACATGCCGTCGCAGTCCTCTTCCTGCACGGAGCCGACGACCATGATTTTGTAGCCCGCGGGAATGAGGCCGAGATCCTTCATGATCTTCACGCCGTAGGTGGCGGACGCCATGCCGCCCTCCTGATCGGAGCCGCCGCGGCCGTAGATCTGGGTTTCGTTCTCCCAGCCCTGATACGGGTCGTCCGTCCAGTTGGCGCGGTTGCCGATGCCGACGGTGTCGATGTGGCTGTCGATGGCGATGATCCTGTCGCCGTCGCCCATCCAGCCGATGACGTTGCCGAGACCGTCGATCTCGACCTTGTCATAGCCGAGCTTTTCCATCTCCGTCTTGATGCGCTTGACGACGCCCTCCTCCTCGCAGCTCTCGCTGGGGATGGCGATCATGTCGCGGAGGAACCGCGTCATGTCGGGGCCGTAGGCCTGCGCTGCCTTTTTGATCGCTTCAAAATCCATGTGGAACAACCTCCATTTCTGAATTTGCGTTAAGTCACCCGATGATTCATCATTCCTTATCATATCATATGGAACGGCGTTGTCAAACAAAAATTTAGAAATGCTGAAAAAATTTTTGAAAAAGCATTGCAATTTGCCTCGCATCTGTATTAAGATATGAGAGAAAATGGACGAGGGGAGGCGGCGCGTATCGAGACGGCGCAGTTGAAGGAGCTCAAACAGATCGCGAAGGGCATAGCGGCGACGTTCGGCAGCAATTGCGAGGTCGTGGTCCACGACGTGAGCGGCAAGGGGACCGACAGCACGATCGTCGCGATCGAAAACGGGCATGTGAGTGGGCGGAAGGTCGGCGACGGCGCGTCGCAGGTGGTGCTGGAGCAGACGCTGGACGCCGACGCGCAGCCGGTGGATCACATGTGCTACCTCACCAAGACACCGGACGGCAAGGTGCTCAAGTCCACGACGATGTTCATCCGCGGCAAGAATGGCAAGGTGACGGCGATCCTCGGCATCAACTACGACGTGTCGGGGCTGCTGCTGGCGGAGTCGGCGATGCACGAGCTGGTGGCGACGGCGGAGCCGGAGCGCGGCGAGCCGCAGAAGATCGTGAACGTCAACGATCTGCTCGACGAGCTGATCGCCCAGTCGGTCACGATCGTCGGCAAGCCGGTCGCGCTGATGAACAAGGAGGACAAGATGAAAGCCATCGGCTTTTTGAGCCAGAGCGGGGCCTTCCTCGTCACCAAGTCCGGAGACAAGATCGCAAAGTACTTCGGTATCTCAAAATATACACTATATTCATACATCGACAAACAGGAGGACAAGCAAAATGGGTAAGATCGATCTCAAGATCAACAAGGAAGGCCTCAAGCACAACATCGAGAAGGCGCGGGAGAACAACATCATCATCCCGACCATCGCGCAGATGCAGGACCCCGACAAGATCCCCGAGCCGATCAAGAAGAAGCTGAAGAAGACGGGCCTGTGGGACGTCGATCCCGTCAACCTCTTCCGCATCAACTGGCACAACGAGGCGAAGGAGACCGGCGGCCTCTATCAGAAGGTGCCCAACTACGTCGAGATCCCCAGCGAGCTTTCCGGTGTGCCGTGCCGCATCCTCGCCATGAGCGGCAAGTGGTTCCCGACGGGCTGCCACAAGGTCGGCGCGTCCTTCGGCTGCCTCGCCCCGCGTCTGGTGACCGGTCAGTTCGACGCGACCTATCACCATGCCGTGTGGCCGTCGACCGGCAACTACTGCCGCGGCGGCGCGTTCAACTCCAAGCTGCTCGCGTGCGACAGCGTGGCGATCCTGCCGCAGGATATGTCCAAGGAGCGCTTTGACTGGCTCAAGAAGATCGCGGGTCAGATCATTGCGACGCCGGGCTGCGAGTCCAACGTCAAGGAGATCTTCGACAAGACCTGGGAGCTCAAGCAGGACCCCAGCATGATGATCTTCAACCAGTTCGCCGAGATGGGCAACCCGCTGTGGCACTACAACGTCACGGGCTACGCCCTTGCTGAGCTGTTTGAGGCGGTCAAGAAGCCCGGTCAGAAGCTGGCCGGCGCCGCGTTCACCTCCGGCTCCGCCGGCACGATGTCCGCGGGTGACCTCCTCAAGGAACGCTATCCGTACAGCAAGCTCGCCGTCGGCGAGGCGCTGCAGTGCCCGACCATCCTTGACAACGGCTTCGGCGGCCACCGCATCGAGGGCATCGGCGACAAGCACATCCCGTGGGTGCACAACGTCCGCAACACCGACATGGCGATCGCCATCGACGACGAGGACAGCCAGCGCCTGCTGCGCCTGTTCAACACGACCGAGGGCCAGAAGTACCTCAAGAACGAGCTGGGGCTCGACGACGAGCTGATCGAAAAGCTCACGTGGATGGGCATTTCCGGCATCGCGAACGTGCTTTGCTGCATCAAGATGGCGAAGTATTACGAGCTGACCGAGAACGACATCCTCGTCACCGTCCTGACCGACTCCGCGGTGATGTACCAGTCCCGCGTCAAGGAGCTCAACAAGATGTACGGCAAGTACAGCGTGAACGAAGCCGGCAAGGATCACGCGCTGCACATGCTCGGCCTCAAGACCGACAGCATGCTGGAGCTGACCTATGCCGAGCGCAAGCGCGTCCACAACCTCAAGTATTACACATGGGTCGAGCAGCAGGGCATGAACGTCGAGGACCTCAACGCCCAGTGGTACGACACCAAGCACACGTGGGACGCCGTCCACGCGCAGGCGAAGGAACTTGACAAGCTCATCAACGCCTTCAACGACGAGGTCGGCCTGCTCAAGAAGCTGTAAGCACACCACATCAACGCCTCAAAGGCGGGGCAGAAGCCCCGCCTTTGCTCTATAAGGAGATAAGCTATGAAAAACGTCATTCACGCGAAATGCGTCAAGTGCGGCAAGACCTACGAGGCGACACCGAACCTCACCAACTGCTCCTGCGGCGGCATCCTCGACATTATCTACGATTACGACTACATCAAGGCGAACCTCACGAAGGAAAAGCTCGCATCCCGTCCGAACACCATGTGGCGCTACCGCGAGCTGCTGCCCGTCGAGGAGACGACGCCCGACACGCCGCTGCGCGTGGGCTGGAGCCCGCTGTACGAGGCTGACAGGCTCGGCGAAAAACTGGGCGTCAAAAAGCTGTGGATCAAGGACGACGGGCAGAACCCCACCGCGTCGCTCAAGGACCGCGCAAGCGCCATGGCAGTCGCGAAGGCAAAGGAGGCGGGCGCCGTCATCATTGCCTGTTCCTCTACTGGCAATGCCGCCAGTTCTTTGGCTGGCAACGCCGCTGCGGCAGGGCTGCGCACATTCATCTTTGTGCCAGAGCGCGCGCCCAAGGGCAAGGTCGCGCAGCTGATGACCTTCGGCGCGAACGTGATCTCGGTGCAGGGCAACTATGAGGAGACGTTCGAGCTCTCGAAAAAGGCAATCGACAAGTGGGGCTGGTACAACCGCAACGCGGCGATCAACCCGTACCTCTCCGAGGGCAAGAAGACTGTCTCGCTGGAGATCGCGGAGCAGCTTGGCTGGAAGATGCCGGATTATCTCGCCATCTCGGTCGGCGACGGCTGCACCATCGCGGGCGTGTGGAAGGGCCTCAAGGACCTCTACGCCATCGGGTTTATCGATAAGCTGCCGCGGCTCATCTCCACGCAGGCGGAGGGCTGCCACCCCATCAACCGCGCCATCGCGGAGAACAAGCCGTGGGAGCCGATGGAGGAGAACACGCTTGCCGACTCCATCGCTGTCGGCGTGCCGCGCAACGCGGACAAGGCGCTCATGGCGATCCGCGAATCGAACGGCATCGTCGTGAACGTCACGGACGAGGAGATCATGGCGGCGCAGAAGCTGCTCGGCACGACCTGCGGCGTCTTCGGCGAGCCGGCGGGCGTCACGGGCACGGCAGGGCTCAAGAAGCTCTGCGAGCAGGGCGTCATCGGAAAAAACGACACGGTTGTGTCGGTGGTGACGGGCAACGGCCTCAAGGACGTCGCAAACGCGATCAAGTTCTGCGGCGAGCCGATGAAGCTTCCGAACGATCTGGACGCGCTGGTTGCCGAGATCGACAAGCGCGGGCTCAAAACCAAGTAATTTACGCAAAAGGGCGTTTGGCTAAAAAGCCAAACGCCCTTTTTGTATCAGGGATTCGGATTTTCCGCCGCACCGCCGAGCGGCTGGCCGGTCGTGGGGTCGAACGCAAACGACTCCGTCATGCCGCCGAGCGGCAAACCGGTCGCGGGGTCGAACGCGGGCGGCTCCGCTGTGCCGCCGAGCGGAAGACCGGTCGCGGGGTCGAACGCGGGCGGCTCCGTCATGCCGCCGAGCGGAAGACCGGTCGCGGGGTCGAACGCGGGCGGCTCCTGCGGGAAGGCACCTTGCGGCGTTGCGTCCAGCATCAGCTCGATGGGGGTCTGCACGGCGCTGCCAATCTCGCTGGACGCCGCTTCCGCGTCGGCCTGCAGCGCAGCCTGATCGAAGCGGGCGGCCTCCGCCTCCTGCTGTGCCGCCTTTCTGCCTTCCTCGTGCGCCTGACGGGCGGCCTCCGCCGCCTCCTCGCGCGCCTGCGCGACGGCGTCTTCCTTCTCCTTTGCCGCCTTTTGCAGCTCCTTTTCCATCACCTTCTGGTTGTGCTTCTTCTCAAAGAGATGCACGATGCGCGCGATCACCGTCACCAGCACCAGTACGATGCCGATCCAGCTGGCGGCGCCGAGGGGGAAAAGAGTTTTCAGCGTCCAGAAATCGGGAACGCCGAGGAAGATAAACAGCACGCAGCAGGCGAGCGCCACGCCGAAGAGCAGCACCCACATCATCGACTTGACCGCCGAGCTTTTGCGCACGCGCAGATAGTTGACCAAGAAGAGCACCGAGAGCAGCGCAAACGCCGGAAACTGGGCAAACAGCAAATATTTCCACGTCACGGCGAACGTCCTCCTTTACAGCATGCACTTTTCGCGCGCGAGGTACTGCCCCGCCTTTTCGCCGACGAGCGTCCCGCGGTCTACCGCGAGCGCGCCGTGCAGATACACCGAGCGGATCGAGCCCGAGGTCTTGAAGCCCTCAAACGGCGTATAGCCCGCCTTGGAAGCGAGCTCCGCGCCGCGCAGCACGTGATCCGCGTTCGGGTCGTAGACCACGATGTCGGCGTCGCTGCCCTCCGCGAGCGCGCCCTTGCGCGGATAGAGGCCGTAGAGCTTCGCGGGGTTCTCCGACAGCGCGCGGCACATATCGGCGAGGCTGATGCGGTGCTGCGCGACGCCCGCGGTGTAGATCAGCTCGCCGCGTGTTTCGACGCCGGGCAGACCGCCGGGGATCCTGGTGAAGTCCTCGCGGCCCATATCCTTCTGCGCGAGCGTGAACGAGCAGTGGTCCGTGGACACCGTCTGCACCGAGCCGCGCTTGAGCGCGTGCCAGAGCGCGGCGGCGTCGTCCTGCGTGCGGATCGGGGGCGCGCAGACGAAGCGCGCCGCCAGCGACCAGTCGGGATCGTAGTACACGGAGTCGTCGAGCAGCAGATACTGCGGGCAGGTCTCAGCATAGACCGTCTGGCCGCGCTTGCGCGCCGCCTCGATCTCCGCGAGCGCTGCGCGGTTGGTCGTGTGGACGATGATGACGGGCGCGTCCGCCGCCTGCGCGATGCGCAGAACGCGGTGTACCGCCTCCGCCTCCAGATAGTCCGGGCGCGCGAGCGGATGGGAGGACACCTCCGCACCGTGTCCCGCCGCCTTGAGCTCCGCGATGCGCGCGTCGATGACGCCCGCGTTCTCGCAATGGAAGCCGCAGATGCCGCCGCGTGCCTTCAACGCCTTGAGCGCGCGGTAGATCGTCTCGTCCGGCAGCATCATGGCGGGGTAGGTGAGGTACATCTTGAACGAGGTGATGCCGGCGGCGAACATGTCGTCCAGCTCGCGCTCGATGCTCTCGTTCCAGTCGTCGATGGTCATGTGGAAGCCGTAGTCGCACCAGCACTTGCCGTCCGCCTTTTCGTGCCAGAGCTTCAGCCCGTGGGCAAGCGTTTCGCCCTTGTTGGGGCAGGCGAAGTCGATGACGGAGGTGGTGCCGCCGCGGATCGCGGCGCGGGTGCCGCTCTCGAAATCGTCCGCCGTCGTGGTGTTGCACACGTCGAGGTCAAAATGCGTATGCGCGTCGATGAAGCCGGGGAAGAGGTAGCAGTCGCTCACGTCGACGACCTTGCTGTCCCACGGCGCGTCCTTGAGGACGTGGCCGACCTTCTCAATCTTTTCGCCGTCGATGAGCACGTCGGCGCGCTTGCAGGATCGCCCGCTGACCACAAAGCCGCCGCGCAGAATGGTTTTCATAGGAGTCACTCCTTTGCCGTTCATTTGTCCAACGAACAGCATAGCACATTTTGCACCGGATTTCTACCCAAAAATAAAGGAGAGACGCCGTAAGGTGTCTCTCCTTTACGATAGCGGTTATTGATAGAGATAGCTGTACTTGTCGCGGATGGTGCGAATCATTTCCTCCAGCATCGGCGGGAGTCCGGTGTCCGCCGAGGAGAGGTCAATATCCTGTTCGCCCGCGAACATGCGCACGCGGATCTTGTCGCCGCCGAGGAACAGCACGCCCGCGTTTTTGCTGTCCGCCATGTCCTCCGCGGTCTGGAACAGGGTGAACTTGTCGCGGCAAGGCTCGGAGGCGTAGGGGCAGAACTGCGTGCAGTTGCCGCACTCGTTGCACATCTTGTCCACGTGCAGGATCTGGTGGGAGTCGCCGTGCAGCTTGATGACCACATTGGCACGGTTGGGGCAGGAATCGACGCAGTTTTCGCAGATGACGCGGCACTGGAGGCAGCGCTCGCCCTCGCAGCACACGTCGGACGCCATGGCGAGCACGCCCTTCTTGGCGATCGTGCCCGCGTGGCAGGCGTACGCTTCCTCGGGAATGTCGTACTCGTGCTTTTTGCCGGTGACAGCCTCGCAGAACGCGGCGGCGTCCGCGATGCCCTCGACAATGGTCGCGGGGCCGCGGTGGGCGTCGCCCGCGCACCAGACGCCATCGACGTTCGTCTGGAACGCGGGACCCTTGCGCTCCAGTTCGATGCCGTTCGCCGCCATGAGCGCGTCGTCCACCTTCTCGCCGACGGCGGAGACGACGAGGCCGCAGGGGATGGTGAAGGTCTCGCCCGTGGGCTCGGGGCTGCGGCGACCGGACGCGTCCGGCGCACCGAGCTTCATTTTTTCGCAGGTGAGCAGGCCGTCCGCCTGCCTGACCGGCGCGGCGAGCTCGATAAACGTGACGCCCTCGTCGATGGCGAGCTGGAGCTCGTGCTCATCGGCGGGCATCTCCTTCTTCGTGCGGCGATAGAGGATGGATGCGTGCGCCCCGGCGCGCTTGGCGACGCGCGCGGCGTCCATGGCTGTGTTGCCCGCGCCGACGACCACGACGCTGCCCGTGAGGCTGGGCTTGACCTGCGTCTTCATCTCCTTCATCCATTGGATGACGCCCGCAACGTTGCCCTCAATGTCAAGTTTTCCTGCCTTCCATGCGCCGGTCGCCATGAGGATGTGCGTGTAGCCCTGCTTTTTCAACTCGTCCACGGACGGGGCGGGCGCGCCGCACTTGATCTCAACGCCGTACTTCTGCATGAGCGCGATGTCCTTGTCGATCGCCTCATCGCTGATGCGGAAGGCGGGGATGACGTAGCGCGGCACGCCGCCGAGCTTCTCCTCACGCTCGAAGATCGTGGTCTCGACGCCGGCTCTGCCAAGGAAGTACGCCGCGGCGATACCGGTCGGGCCGCCGCCGACGATGGCGGCCTTCTTGCCCGCAACCTTTTCGGGCTTTTTGATCGACGCCATCAGCGCGTCGTAGCCGTGCGCGGCGGCGATGAGCTTGGTGTCGCGGATGTGGATGCTCTCGTCGTAGAAGTTGCGCGAGCACTTGTTCTGGCAGCGGTGCGCGCAGATGGTGCCCGTGATGAACGGCAGGGCGTTTTTCTCGGTAATGAGCTTGAGCGCGGGGCCGTAGAGACCCTTGCGGCACAGCTCCATGTACTCGGGGATATCCTGCTCGATGGGGCAGCCGCCCGTGCAGGGCGCGACGAAACAGTCGAGCCACGGCACCTGCTCCTTGCTCTTGCGGGTGGGCAGGGGCTTGATGGGCTTGCGGTGGTGGACGTCGCGCTGCGCGGCGGCGGCAAGCTCCGAGATGCCGGCGGTGTACGTGCCGTCGAACGCGTGATAGGGGAGCGCCTCCACCTTTTCGACCATCTGGCGCAGGCGGTTGTAGCCGCCGGGCTTGAGGATCGTTGTGGCGACGGTGATCGGCCAGATGCCCGCGGCAAAGAGCTTGTCGCAGTTAAAGAACTCCGCGCCGCCCGCGAACGAGATGCGCATTTTGCCGCCGAACGCGCGGGAGATACGGCTGCACATCTCGATGGTCAGCGGGAAGAGGCTGCGGCCGGACATGTACATCTCATTGCCGGGCAGCTCGTTTCTCGTGGTGTCGACGGGGAAGGTGTTGGAGAGCTTGAGGCCAAATTCGAGACCGCACTTGTCCGCGAGCTTCTGCAGGCGCTCGAACATCGGCACGGCGTCCTCCCACTGCAGATCCTCGTTGAAGTGGTGCTCGTCGAAGACGATGTAGTCATAGCCCATGCCGTCGAGGATCGTGCGCGCGGTCTTGTAGCCGAGGATGGTCGGATTGCACTTGACGAAGGTGTGCAGGTGCTTTTCGGAGATCAGGTACGACGCGATGCGCTCGATCTCGTCCGGCGGACATCCGTGCAGCGTCGAGACCGTGACGGAGCGGGAAACGCGCGGGGAAATGCCGTCGATGAACGCGGTCTCGGCGGGAAAAAGCTCTTTCAGGACCTTTTTGCACTCGATGAACTGCGGCGTCTTGCTCGCGTCCATCATGTTGTCGATGTAGGTGTTGACCTTATCGCCCTTGATGCCCTCCAGATCATAACCGACGGACATGTTGAACACGAAGCCGTTGGGGTCGCCGAGGCCGTAGACCTTGGAGATGACCTTGAGCGCGCACCACGCCTTGATGTACTCGTCCTGCGCCTGCGGCACGGTCAGCTCAGTGCTCCACTCCTGATTGTAGCCCTCGTCCATGGCGAGGATGCAGGGGCGCGGCACGCAGGCGGCGAGCTCGGCGCCGTCCATCTTCTGCACGGTCTTGACCTCGAAAAAGCGCGCGCCGGCGAAGTAGGACGCGATGATGTTCTGCGCGAGCTGGCTGTTCGGGCCGGCGGCGGGGCCGAAGGGCGTCTCAATGCGCTCGCCGAAGATGGGCAGCGTCTTGCCGGACGCGTGATACGACTTGTGGACGCCGAAGATATCGCCGTTCGCGGCGTACTCCGTCACGATCCAGTTCATCAGGGACGCAAAGGGGATGGGGTACATTTTTTCGGACATGGTCGAAACCTCCTGTTCTTATTGTTGACGGCGCAGCTTCCGCCCGTAGAGCGCCCTGCCGGCCAGAAAGCCGCAGAGTCCGTAAACGGTGGAAAGCGTCAGAAAGATGACAAACAAAACGGTGAGCTGCCGGTCGGACAATTCGATCTTTTTCATGGCTCGGCTTCCTCAGTACGTGCAGTGGTTGAGCTCGCCCCAGAGCTTTTTCGCCGCTTCGAGGATGCGCGCGTTGACAGCCTCCTCGTCGACGCCGACCAGCTCGCGGTCTTTCATCAGAACCTTGCCGTTCGCGATCGTCGTCTGGCACTGGCGGCCCGTCATGCCGAAGATCATGTGACCGTCGATGTTCGCGTCGGAGAACGGGGTAAAGGGCTTGTAGTCCATGACGATGATGTCCGCCGCCGCGCCGGGCTTGAGGACGCCGAGCGGGTCGGGGAAGTACTTCGCACCGATCTTCGCGTTGTTCTTGAAGAGCATGTCCGTCACCTCGCACCACGCGACGTTCGGGAGGCAGGCGTTCGAGCGCTGGGAGCAGAGCGCGACCTTGATGGACTCCAGCATGTCGTTGGTGTAGGCGTCGGTGCCCATGCCGAGCAGGATGCCCGCCTTGTACAACGGCAGCACCGGGCAGATGCCGACAGCGTTGCCCATGTTGCTCTCGGGGTTGTTGACGACCATCGTGTTTGTGTTCTTGATGAGCTCGATCTCCGCGCTGTTGACGTGGATGCAGTGGCCGAGGATGGTCTTTTCGCCGAGAATGCCGTGATCCTGCAGGCGCTGTACCGGACGGCGTCCGTAGTTCTGCAGGCTGTCGTACACGTCGTTCATGCCCTCGCTGACGTGGATGTGGTAGCCCGTGCGCCCGTTGTTCGCCTCGACCATGCGGTCGAAGGTCTTGTCCGAGATCGTGAACAGCGCGTGGCCGCCGAACATTGCCGCGAGCATGGGGTCCTTGTTCTTCTCACACTCGGTGATCCAATCCGCGTTCTCCTGGATCGCCTGCAGGCACTTTTCCTCGCCGTCGCGGTCGCTTACCTCGTAGCACAGGCACGAGCGGATGCCGAACTCCTTCGCGCTCTCGGCGATGGTGTGCAGCGTGCCGGGGATCTCGCCATAGCTCGCGTGGTGGTCGAAGATGGTCGTCACGCCCTGCTTGATGCAGTCGAGATAGAGTGCGTCGGCGCTCGCCTTCGTGCCGTCCATGTAGAGGTGGCGGTCGATTGCCCACCACGTTCCGTCGAGTACCTCGTAGAAATTCGTCGGGTTGTTGCCGGCGATGGAGAGACCGCGGGCGAGCGCGGAATAAATATGCGTGTGCGCGTTGATAAAGGCGGGCATGATGACGCCGCCCCTTGCGTCGACGATCTCCGCGCCGGGATACTTCGCGCGCAGGGCCGCTTCCTCGCCGACCTCGACGATCCTCGTGCCCTCGTAGGCGACGGCTCCGTGCTCGTAATAGCCCTTTGCGTCCGCGTCACGTGTGATGAGCCTTCCGTTGGTGACCAGTGTCATGTTTTGCTCCTCCTTATTAATAAATCTCATATTTGCTCAAAAAAGGTGCTTCGCCGGGGCAAAAATCTTTAGCCCGTGCGCGAAGCACTACGTTTCAGCTGAATATTGTATTTCAGCAAACGGCGCTTACGGAACCGTTTGCGCAGCCAAATTTCGCGGTTGCCGCGCAGCGGCGAGCGAAATGGCGATAGAATATCCCAAAAGCAAAGCTTTTGGGATACCCCGCGAGGCCGTGTAGCGCGCGTTATAACCTGCACCCTCAGGACAGGTGGGTCGCCTCCGTCCGGCATTACTGCTTCCAACTTCCAGCCGCGAATGCAGCCGGGAGGCCTGCAAACCGCCATCCGATCCGGCATCCCGTATAACGAAATGTGGGTTATAGAAATCGCTATCACGAACCCCGCAGGGTATTTTACGAAAGTAAGGTCAAATCGAGACCTCGCCGGGAGATTCCGCGTCCTCGGAAGCCACGGCGCTCTGCACCGCGGTTTCCTGTGAGGAGGATTCCCGCAGCTTCGCGTCGCGCGCGATGAGCAGCATGTTGCCGCTGAGGAAAATCAGAAAGAAAAGCGTGAATACCAGCGCGGGAATGGTGATCTTCTTCTTGTCCAGATAGCGGAACAGGAACCACAGGAACGCGAACAGGATGCCGACAAAGCCCGCGACGAAGATGGCGACGCTGAACTGCGTTAAAATCTGCACGACGGCGGAGAGAACCCGGTCGATAGAGCCGAAAACCGGTCCGACAACGCCCGTTACGGTCGCCAGTATTCCTTTCACAGCATCCATGATCCGTCCCGCCCTTTGCCGCGCCGCAAGCCTGATCCGGTGCGATCGCTCAGTTTTCCTCGTCCTCCAGAAGCTGCTCCATGAACTTGTCGTACACGGTGTTGATCTCGTCCTCATCCTCGATCTGGACGAGCATTTCCTCACCGTCGACCATCTCGGACTTGAGGATAATCAAACCATATTCGTCCTCGTCCGTCTCCGCTTCCGCTTCCTCATCGATCACCGGGAAAAACGCGCGGTAGAGGACGCCGTTGTACTCCAGCGCATCAATGAACTCCAGTTCGATCTCCTCGCCGGTTTCCTCGCTGATGATCGTCACGAAATTGGGGCCGAAATCCTCACTCATGGGGATACCTCCAATTGATTTATGTGGTTATTATACACGACATTCGCGCTGTATGCAAGAGCTCTTTTGTAAAAAAAGACAAAGGTATTCATTTTCTTGCAAAACGGCGAAAAACACAGGGACGCAGCGGGCAAAAAGTCCAAAATCGGCGTGATACGGCGATTTCCCGGACTTGACACGTGTGGTAGAATTATGAAAATGATAAAATCACGTATTGTGTGCATATCATCGCAGCACCCAGCACAGCAAGAAAGGAGGCGCCGTCATGGATGATAACCGCGCCGAACCGCGGCGAAGCACGACGGGCAGCGTCCCATCCCGAAGGAAGAGGAAAAAACGCGTCACATTCGGCGGTATCCTGCTCGGTATCCTGAAAGTGTTCTTTACCCTGATGGTCATCGGACTTCTGACCGCGGGCCTCTTTTACCGCACCTTCATGCACTATGTCAACACGGTGCTTGAGCCGGAGATGGACATTGACGCGTCGGCGTACGTGCTCAAGCAGAGTTCCGTCATTTACTACGAGGACAAGGTGCACGGACAGTGGGTCGAGCTGCAAAAGATCCACGGCAGCGAGAACCGCACGCTCGTGGATTACGACCAGATCCCGGATCATGTGGTCAAGGCGCTGATCTCCATCGAGGACCAGCGGTTTTACGAGCACAACGGCGTGGACTGGAGGAGTACGGCGCGCAGCGTGGTCGATACGCTCACGGGCAACAACGCCCGCGGCGCGTCCACCATCACGCAGCAGCTCATCAAGAACCTGACCGGCGAAAAGCAGGTCACGATCCGGCGCAAGATCCTTGAGATCTTCCGCGCGCTGCGGTTCCACGAGAAATACTCGGAAAAAGAGATCCTTGAGATGTATCTCAATCTGGTCTACTTTGGCCATAACGCCTACGGCATCAGCGCCGCGGCGGAGACCTACTTCGGCAAGGATGTCAGCGAGCTGACCGTCGCCGAGGGCGCGGCGATCGTCGGCATCACGCAGAACCCGTGGCAGTACGACGCGCTGCGCTCCGAGTGGGCGCGCAGCAAGAACCGCGAGCGCCAGCTCAACGTGCTCTACAAGATGAACGAACAGGGCTGGCTGAGCGACCGCGAGTACGAGCTGGCGAAGGCGGAAAAGATGGTCTTTGTCGGCGACGCGGACTATGTCGAGGAAGAGACGGAGGAGGAGACGGCTGAGGCGGCAACGGCGAAGAACGAGCTGGATTCCTTCTTTGTCGAGCAGCTGTTCCGCGACGTGGTAGAGGCCCTGATGGACAAGGGCTACAGCCGTCAGGCGGCGCAGGATCTTCTGTACACGGGCGGCTATCAGATCTACTGCACGCTCGACCCGGAGATTCAGGAAATCATCGAGCGGGTCTACGCAGATCAGAACAACTTTAACTACAAATCGGACAAGGGCGAAATGCTCCAGTCCGGCATGACCATCATCGACAACCGCACCCACAACATTGTCGCCATCGCGGGCCGCGTGGGCGAACGAAATGGCGCGCTGGAGTGGAGCTACGCCGCGAGCAAGAGCCCCTGCGGCTCGGCGATCAAGCCGCTGTCGGTCTACGCGCCCGCGCTGGACGCGGGCATCATCACGGCGGCGAGCGTCATCGACGATTATCCGGTGTTCAAGCTCAACGACAGCGCGTGGCCGACCAATGCCTATTCCGGCTACCGCGGGCTGCTGACGATCCAGGACGCGCTGCGCATCTCGTCGAATACGACGGCGGTGCGCGTGCTGGAGGAGCTGACGGCGGCGGAGTCCTACACGTTCCTGACGGATAAGCTGGGCATCGAGCTCGCGCCCGAGGATCTTTCGTCCGACGGCGCGCTGGCGCTGGGCGGCCTGACCTACGGCGTTTCGACCATCGAAATGGCGGCGGCGTATTCCATGTTTGCCAACAACGGTATCTACACCGCGCCGCGCACGTTCGTCGAGGTGCGCGACCGCTACGGCAACGTCGTGATCGACAGCAAGCGCGACACCTGCGTTGCCCTGAAGGAGTCCACGGTCTACACCATCAACGAACTGCTCAAGAACGTCGTCAGGGACGGCGGAACCGGCGCCGAGGCGGAGCTTTCCGGCATGACGATGGCGGGCAAGACCGGCACGACCAGTTCGCGCCGCGACCGTTACTTCGTCGGCTATACGCCGTACTACACCGCGGCGTGCTGGTGCGGCTATCCGACGCCTTCGCGTATCGACACCAACGACAACCCCGCCGTCTACGCGTGGAAAAAAGTCATGAGCCAGGTGCACGAGGGGCTTGAGGACGCGGCGTTCCCGACGACATCGGACGGCATGGTGAGCGTGACCGTGTGCAATAAAACTGGACTGCTCGCCGGCTCCGGCTGCGGCGAGACGCGCACGGTGATGGTTCCGCAGGGGCTGGCGCCCGTGTACACCTGCGACGCGCATGTCGGCGTTCCGTTCTGCAAGGAGAGCGATCTTCCCGCCGGGGAGTTCTGCCCAGAGGATCAGATCGAGATGCGCTGGTTTGTCGACCTGACCGCGCCGAATACCGCGGCGGGCTTCGGCTACACGCGCGAGCCGTTCTGGCGCTCGGTTTCCGACTGGCAGTACGAGATCTACGCCGCGCAGGTGGAGGCAGGGCTGCGGGAATCGATCCCCAGCGGCGTGCCCCTTGAGGCGAACGACACGTGGCGGATGAAGGAGAGCCTTGAGTATCTCGGCCCCTGCATTTTCCATCTGACGCCGCAGGAGACCGTCGATCCGCTGAATCCCATCGAGCCCGGCGGTGAGATCGACCCGAACAACCCGAACCCGACCGATCCGACCGTCACTCCGGATCCGGGCAACCCCGTTGACTGGTTTGAAAACCCGCTGGGACCGCTGATGCCCATCGATCCCAACAATCCGGGCGGCACGACGGAGCCCGGCGGCACGGCGCAAGGCGGCGAGGGAGAGGACAACAGCAACGCGGAGTTTCTCGACGATTATCTGCACCTCAACCAACCGTAATTTGAGCAACAGCACGGCGGCGCCCCTTGGGACGCCGCCGTGCTGTTGTATGCGCTATTCAAAGAGATAGGGGACCTGGAAGATGTAGACGTAGCGGTAACGTGCCATGCGGCGCACCAGAATGTGCGACGTCTCGTTGTGCAGATACTGCCGGAAGGGATTCCGCGTGACCAGATTGGGCAGCACGACCGTCAGGTGCTGGTGCCGCTTCAACTGCATGTCCGCCTCCTCAATGTGGCGGATGAGCAGGTCCTCCGTGTTCCGGTACTCCGTGATCTCATAGGCAAAAGTGCATTTGAGCTCCAGCGCCTCGATCTTGGACTTGAGCTCCAGCGCCTCCTCCTCGCTGCTGCCGACGTAGTACAGCTCGATCTCGGAGAAACCCATGTCCTGCGCGCAGTTGTATGCCTTGATGAAAGCGCGGTTTAGCGTGTGCACAGGGAGGATCGCCTTGCCCGCGCGCGTGGAACTGAGCATTTTCTGCGCGTCCTCGAAGGAGTCCACCGCGAGTTCCCTGCGCACCTTGCGGTAGTGGCGGCAGATGCGCATCATCAGGATACTTTGCAGCGCGATGCTGCCCAGCGTGACCCACGCGCCCTGCATAAACTGCGTCAGGATCAGGACGGTCAGCGTGACCGAGGTGACGCAGAGCGCAACGGCGTTTATCAGCGCCTTGACGCCCCAGCTTGCGCCCAGCCTTTTGCGGCACTGCCAGCGGAGCATCCCCAGCTGGTTGAGAAAGAACGAGATGAACACGCCGCTGGCGTAAAGCGGAAGCAGCCTGTGCTGATCCGCGTTGAAGGCGATGATAAGCACCGCGGAAGCAGCCAGAAGGAACAGAATGCCGTTGGAGTAGTTGAGGCGGCTGCCGCGGAAGATCATGCGGCGGGGGAGATAGTGGTCCTCCGCCATCATCGCCATCAGGTGCGGGAGGTCGGCAAAGGCAGTGTTTGCGGCGAGCGCAAGGATGACTACCGTCATGATCTGCACGGTATAGTACATCGCGCTGCGGTAGCCGAAGACGGTGCTTGCAATCATACTGAACGTGGTGGCGAGCTCGCCGGGCACGATGCGGTAGAGGCTGATTAGACGGCTGGTGCCGAGAAAGATCGAGCCCACGATGACGCCCATGACGATCAGCACGCCCTTTGCCGTCCGGTACGACGGCTCCTTGAAGTTGGCAACGCCGTTCGACACAGCCTCGATGCCGGAGAGCGCCGTACAGCCTGCGGCAAAGGCGCGAAGCAGCAGAAAGATGACGGGCTCGGTCAGTTCAACGGGTTCCTGGTGGGGAACAGGCACAGGGTAGTTGCCGGAATACCAGTGGAAGAGGCCGACCGCGACCATGATAATGATCGTCAGAACGAACAGGTACGTCGGGATACCGACGAAGATCGCCGCCGTGCGGGTGCCGCGCAGATGCAGCCATGTGAGCATGCCGGTGAGCGCGAGCGCGATCCAGAGCTTGTACGGCGCCGCGCCGGGAATGGCGGAGGTCACCGCCGCGGCGGCGGCGCTGGCGCTGACGGCGACGATCAGCACATAGCCGATGATAAGCGACGCGCCCGCGACAAGACCCGCCCGCTCGCCGAGGTTGTCGAGCGCAACGGCATAAGCGCCTCCGCCCTGCGGGTAGGCGTCGATCGTCTGCGTGTAGCACAGCACGAGAAGCACCAGCAGCGCGATCAGCGCGCAGACGATGCCGAAGAACTCCCGATAGGCGGCGGCGCCGAGGATCGGGATCAAAACAAGCAGAATTTCTTCACCCGCGTAGGTAACGGTCGAGATCGTATCGCTGGAAAAAACGGGAACGCCCCAGAAGATGCTGAGCCGCTCGTTGGCAAGCTCGGAGTCCTTCAGGGGCTTTCCGAGCAGAAGGTCGCGGATGCGGTTTAACATATCGGCCCCCTAAAGTATTAAAGTTACGAATATAGTGTATCAAGCCCAATAATGGTTGTCAAGAATTAATCATGAAACAGAAATTTGACTTTGGCGTGGGAAACGTGATATCATAACGACAGCAAACTGCGAACGGATGGGAGGAATGAAGCATGGATGACAACAGACCCAGAGGCAGGGAAAAGCATGTTACCGGCGAGGGCAAGGATATCTATAAACGCGGGGACGGACTCGGCACGGGGCCGGTCGGCAGCGCGGACGGACACGCCGGAAGGACGGGATCGGGCGGCAGCGGCGGCGGAGGCAAGCGCGCCGGCGGCGGCAGCTCGCTTTTGACCATCATCATCGCCGCGATCGTGCTGCTCGGCGGCGGAGGCGCAGGGCTGAGCGGGCTGCTGGGCGGCTCGTCCGGACAGGGCGGCACGACGACGACCACGCCGAGCGGCTATACGCAGCAGCAACAGCAACAGTCCTCCGGCGGCATGAGCGCGAATCTGAGCAGCATGCTCGGCAGCTTCGGCAACGTGTCCACCGGCTGGAGCGCGGGCAGCAACACCGGCCGGCTGAACACGGAGGTCGCGAGCGGCGCGCGCGCCAAGCGCACCCAGATCCTCGGCGGCGGCAAGGACACCGTGACCATCATGGTCTATATGTGCGGCACCGATCTGGAGTCCAAATATGGCATGGGCACGGCGGATCTCAATGAGATGGCGTCGGCGACGATCAGCGACAAGGTCAACATCATCGTCTACACCGGCGGGTGCAAGAAGTGGAAGAACAACGTCGTCAGCAGCAGCGTCAACCAGATCTACAAGGTGGAGAACGGCGGATTGCAGGCGCTGGCGCAGGACCGCAGCGCTCCCGCGATGACGCTGCCATCCACGCTCAGCGGCTTTATCCAGTACTGCGCGCAGAACTATCCCGCGAACCGCAACGAGCTGATCTTCTGGGATCACGGCGGCGGCTCGCTGAGCGGCTACGGCTACGACGAGAAGAACACGAGCGCGGGCTCCATGAGCCTCAGCGGCATCAATCAGGCGCTCAAGGACGGCGGCGTGACCTTTGACTTCATCGGCTTCGACGCCTGCCTGATGGCGACGCTGGAAAACGCACTGATGCTCACGAATTACGCCGACTATCTGATCGCGTCGGAGGAGACGGAGCCGGGCGTCGGCTGGTACTACACCAACTGGCTCACGGCGCTTTCCAAGAACACGTCCATGCCGACGCTGGAGATCGGCAAGAACATCGTCGACGACTTCGTCAGCGTCTGCAACCAGAAGTGCAGGGGGCAGGACACGACCCTCTCGGTCGTCGACCTCGCGGAGCTGGAGGCGACGGTGCCGAACGCGTTCAAGGACTTTGCCGTCGAGACGATCCAGCTGCAAAACAGCGAGTTCAAGCGCGTCTCGAACGCGCGCGGCCAGACGCGGGAGTTCGCCGCGTCCAACAAGATCGATCAGGTCGATCTCGTCCATCTGGCGACGAACCTCGGCAGCACGGAGAGCAAAGAGCTTGCGAACACGTTGCTCTCCGCAGTGAAGTACAACAAGACCTCTTCCACGGTGTCCAACGCCTACGGGCTTTCCATCTACTTCCCGTACCAGAAGACCTCGAAGGTCAAGACGGCGGCGGCGACGTATGACGCCATCGGACTCGACGACGAGTACACGCGCTGCATCCAGCAGTTTGCCAGCATGGGAACCGCCGGACAGACGGTGTCGAGCAGCGTGTCCGGCAACGCGGCGAGCCCGCTGTCCTCGCTTCTCGGCGCGGTGGCGTCCGGCGGCAGCGGCAGCAGCATCGCGGGCGGCGACATGGTCTCTCAGGTGCTGTTGAACGTGCTCGCGAGCAGCATGACCGGCGGGCGCTCCATCGACACCGACCGCGCGGCTGCGTATCTGACGGACAACCAGTTCGACTCCGCGCAGCTGGTCTGGCTGGGCGACGAGCCGCAGATCGCGCTGAGCGAGGAGCAGTGGAGCCTCGTCAACGATCTGGCGCTGAGCGTGTTCTACGACGACGGCAACGGCTATATCGATCTGGGTCTGGACAACGTGTTTGAGTTTACGGACAGCGGCGCGCTCAAGGGTGTGTACGACGGCACATGGCTTGCCATCGACAATCAGCCGGTGGCGTATTATCACACCGGCGACGTCTATGACGGCGACAGCTACGCGATCTCCGGCTATGTGCCCTGCATGGTGAACGGCGAGCGCGCGGAGCTGCTGCTGATGTTCGACAACGAGCATCCCTACGGATATATCACGGGCTATCGCGCGGTGTACGACGAGAACACGACAGAAACCGTCGCCAAAAGCTCCGGCGAGCTCGTCGACGGCGACAAGGTCGAGTTCATCTGCGACTACTACACCTACGGCGGCGAGTATTACGACAGCTTTCTCTTCGGCGCGCCGTGGACGTATCACGCGGACGCGCAGATCAGCAACGTCATCATCGACGCGTCAAAGGCGAACGCAATGTATCGCTTCACCGACATCTACGGGCAGAACTACTGGACGCCCCAGATCCCGTAACCTCCCACAACGAAAAGAAACACGGCCAAAAGGCCGTGTTTCTTTTCGTTATCTTGCGCAAAAATCAGTTGCCGCCCATGTCGATCTTGCCGGAGACCTTGGCACCACGGGACATGGCGAGCGTGCCGGTTTTGATGTCGCCGATGACCTGTGCATTCTCGGTCAGCGTGATGTTGTTCTGCACGTTGAGGTTGCCGCGGATCGTGCCGGAGCAGACGATGTTGTTGGCGCGGATGTTGCCGTTGACGGACGAAACCTCGTTGATGGACACGTCGCCGCCCACCATGGCGTCGCCGATGAGCGTGCAGTCGACCAGAACGAGCTCCGCAGCCGCGATGCTGCTGGTGGTGTTGGCGTGGATCGTCACCTTGCCGTCGGACGCGATCTCGCCCTTGAAGTCGCCGCAGATCTCCACGTCGCTGTCCGAGCGGAGCGTGCCCTCCATCGAGGTGCCCTCGGCGAAGTAGGTGCAGTTGGCGCGCCTGACCGGAGCGGAGCGCACGGGCTGCGGCGCAGGTTGCGGCGCGGGAGCGCTTTCAAAAACAGGCTGCGGCGCCGGCGCGGGGGCAGGTGCGGGAGCCGGAGCGGGCGCGGGCGCGACCGGCTCGGCGGCGGCAGGCTGCTCGCTCGGCCACTGGACGGGCTCCTCAAAGGCGGCCGGCTCCTGCGCGGGCGCGGGGGCAGGCTCGGATGCGGCGGGCTCGGCAAAGCTCTCGGCGGCGGGAGCCTCAGCAGGAACATCCTCCAGCCTTTCCAATTGATTGAGATCCTCCAGCTCGTCCTCGCCGTCCTCCGGCGCTTTGCCCAAGCCGAACATTTCATACATTGCCTGGCTGAAGTTGTCTTTCTTGCTCATTTCGATTTCCTCATTTCCCTTATATTGATTAATATGGATAATTGTAAAGAACAGGCATGGTGGATGGCGTTATTTCCGAGAAAGTAAAGCCCATCGCACGAAGCCGGTCGATCACCGGACCGATTGCGGCGGCGGTCGACGTTTTCGAGGAGGTGTCGTGGAACAGGACGAAGCCGCGAACCTTACCCTCCGCGCTGCTGACCACCTGATCGACAATTGCCTGAGCCGTCTTCTGCGAGCCGACGGCGTCCTCGCTTGAGATGTTCCAGTCAAAGGGGACAAAGCCGCGCCGGATCATCTCGGAGAGAACCTCCTGATAAAAACCGCCGTCATAACCGTTGATGCTGCCGCCGGGGAAGCGGAACACCGTGGGCGTCACGCCGGTCGCCTCCTGTATTTGCACAAAGTTCCGGTGGAACTCGTCCAGAAAGCTTTCGACAGAGGTGTATACCTCGGCGTAACTGTGCGAGAAGGAATGCATTCCGATCGTATGCCCAGCTTCGACGATCTTGCGCATACGCGCCAGATTGGCCGGATCGGACTGGCCGACGACGAAAAACGTTGCCTTGACGTTCTTTTCCGCCAGCACCTTCAGTATCTCGTCCGTCCGTTCGGACGGACCGTCGTCAAAGGTCAGATAGATCGTGTTTTCCACGCGTTCCGTGGCGTGATAGGGCTGCGGCGCGTAGAAATCGGGATACAGCTGCTCGTAATCGGGCGGGTCGGCTGAGGGTGGCAGGACGGCTTCGTTTGGCTGCGCATCCGGCTCAATGGGATCGGCCGGCGGCTCCGGCTCCGTCAGCTCGGGCACGCCCTCCGGTTCGTATACGCCCACCGGCTGCGGCTGTCCGGGCTCTGCGGGCTCCGTGGGTTTCGCCGGCTCCGTCTGCTCCGGCGCCGTGGGCTCTACGGATTCGGTAGTTTCCGTTTGAGGCGCGGCGCTCCGCACAGCCTGCCGGTAGAACTTTACGGCAAGCAGGGACGGTATCATAATCAGGATGCAGACCGCGATAAAAATCAGATTTTTAAAGAAACGGACGCTACCAAAATACAAACATGAATCACCTGCCAGCGGGCATCAAACACGCCCGCCATTCTCTAGCAGTCTAAGAGTATACCACACTTTCCGAATAAGTAAAATACTTTTTTTGCTTTTATCCAAAAAAATTATCACAAACCGTCACGATTTCACAGAATCTGGTCTTTCCGGGGCTTCGCACTGCCCTCCGGTTGCCGGCAAACTTGGAAAAATGGTTGCCAATCGCGGAAAAAGGCATTATACTGTCAGATAAATTGATTCCGGGAGCTTCCTGTATAGTTGAAACGTGACAGGGGTTGACGCAAAAAGATACCTCAAGTAGATTTGAAACATCACTG